>DATCSR010000019.1:0-160855 GCA_036568405.1 Roseovarius sp. | reverse complement strand
ACAGCCACTTTCGCCTTGAATGCCGGGCTGTGGTTCCGGCGTGGTCGTCTTGTCATGGTTCTCTCCTTGCTTGCAGCATCATGCTGCTGTTGCGCGGAAAATCCACTTATCCCGGATGTTCAGTTTTCCCGAGCCACCTCTGAAAGAAGAGTTTAGTCATGGTCGACCCAAATACAGCCACACATTCTTTACGAACCAACCCGTTGGGCAAAAGTTTGTCGTTGCTTCCGTTTATCAGTTACTTGGAATACCGCCCAGAGCACTATGTAATTGTTCCCACGAGTCATGACACGCTTTGTCGGCTCGGAAATCAGGTATATTATCGGAGCCGGAAAGTAAGATTTTCATGTGGTAAAGGGATTCCAGAAAGACCGTCTCGACCCAAGTACCCATCGTCAGGCAAGCCTCGAAATAGTCCACCCGCGCGTCAGATCTCAGAAGAGATTCCTTTGCAATCGTCTAGCCATGCTGGTTTCGCTATGAAATGCGTCAATTCGGTGCGATGCTGAGTGGCGTCGGCGCATTGGCCTCCGGTGCGGCACCTTTTCGGGTCACCAGAACGACGCCAATAATCGCCAGCAAAATTCCGAGGAGTTTCAGCAGGCCCAGGGATTCGCCATAAAACAACACTCCCATCGTCAGGCCGAAGACCGGAATAAGGAAACTGAACGCATTGGCCTGATTTAGCGGCACTTCACTTAGAACCGACATCCAAAGAATGTAAACCAGTGCCGAGCCGAACAGGGCGAGCGTAAGCAAGACCGTGATGAAGGTGAACGACCACTGGATTGCCGCAGGGTTCTCCATGATCCCCGCCGCGAGAGCCAGCGGTATGCTCCCGATCAAAAACTGCAAACCCATTGCCATGAGCAGATCGACCCGGCCAATGATCTTCTTGATCGTCACATTGCTGACAGTGACACCAAGTGCCGCAAGAACGATATACGCGATGCCAATGGCGTAATTGTCCCCGCCGCTGGAAAAAAGCTGCGGGGCTGCGATGACGACAATCCCCAGAAAGCCGATGAACAGCCCCACCTTCCCCCGGCGACTCAGACGTTCCCCCAATATGATACCGCCCAGTCCCGCCGCCAGCAGAGGCTGGGTGTTCGCAATGACCGTGGCGATCCCGGGCGAGACGAATTCCGCCGCGTGGAACATGCCCAGAAAGCCGAGGCTGGTCCCCCCGAGGCCCATGACAGCCAAAGTCATCCAAACTCTGGCATCGCGAGGAAACGGGCGGCGTAGCGCACAGGCCACCCCGACCAGAACCAGACCGGCGATAACGGCGCGCAGTGTGGCAAAACTCAGGTGTGGTGCGAGGACAATGCCGATCGTTAAGAGTGGGTAGCATGCTGCCCAAAGCAGCATTACAATGATAATTTTGAACGCATTTAAGACTGTCATGTTGTCGCCCCGATGCCCAAGAGGCCCAGATTCGGGCGTGAGTGGAATCTCATACGTCTTTATCTGCAAGAGCGTTACCAAGAGGGGACCGGCCGTAATGGGACCCTTTCATTCTCTCAGGGTTGTTTTGTCGCATTTTGCAAATTCCAAATTTCAAAGGGGGCGCGTACGAATTGACGCACATATGGCGTCTTTGTTACGGCGCATACTGTAGACGCTTTGAGCCTTTGCTGTTTGGCTGAACCTGAACCGTATCGCCCTGATCCTCGTTTCGATAGCAATCACGGGCTCCCACTCCCTACGCTTTGTCGATATCATATGTTATTGACTGCTTGCCGGACTCGGCACTTTGGACCCTATCCACATCATAGTACACTACCCAACGTGCGCACGACTGTCCGACATTGTTTTCCTGACAAGCGACCATACATTTCTTTGGAAGGATGTGTCGATCATGACAGAAAAACCGCAAAACGAGACGCAGGTTAACGACAGCGCAGCCGAAACAGCACTATCGGACGGGCGACAGGCCTTTCTGGGTTTTCTAGTGCGGCGGCTGCGCAACCGGGCCGATGCCGAGGATGTCCTGCAAGAATTCTGCATTCGGGTGCTGACGCGCAAAGATCAGTTGCGGGATGTGGAGCGGATGGATGCCTGGCTTTACGCGATCTTGCGAACGACGATGAACGATCACTTCCGCAAATTGGCAAGGCGCGGGCGTCTGAGCGAGGCTTATGGCCGGGAACCAGAGGAGTGGTCGGATGATGCGCCCGGGCAGATGGCGCAATTTTGCCTGTGTCTGAGCGGCCTGATACCCGCGCTGCGCCACGCCGATGCCGACCTGATCCGGCGGATTGACTTCGGCGAGGAAGGCCACGCTACGGTTGCTGCCGACTTGGGATTAACCCGAAATGCGCTTGGAGTACGCCTGCATCGTGCGCGTGCCGGCCTACGTGATGCGCTGACGGGCCATTGCGGCAAGTGCTGCAAGACAGGCTGGGACGATTGCTACTGTCCGCCGGTCGGGTGCGAAAGTCCGGAAAACGAAACGCACTGCGCGCCGGAGGAAGCACCCACCTGAGGTTGGCTATTTCTTTGCCTGTAACAGATGCCGCCAGGCAGCGTCTACTCCCATGAAGATGCCCGTGTTCGGGTACTCCAAAGGGAGAAATCGAGACAATGTGCAAAAACGCGCCCACGTCGGATCCAGAAACGCAAGAGCGCTTTGCGGCCGCTACAGAATTGTTCAGCCTCGTTCACCGGATGAGCTGTGCGTGTGCGGCGCATCCGCGCCACGTCGATGCGCCACTGTCGCGCGACCTGTTTCGCCGGATCGAAGATCAAGGCCAGAGCCTGACTGAGGCCGCAAAGGTTTTGGGCCTGGGACCAAAAGACTGCGTCTATCTTCTTGCCGGATTCCGCCGGGACCTGGCCGTCGAACTGGTGGCTTTGCTCGTAGCGGCCGAGATACCGCGCTCTGTTGTGGAAAAAGGAAGCCGGGATTTAGAGGTGCGGAACGAAGGTCATTGATCAGGGCTGTTTTATGGGACTGGCGGTGACGTGACGGATGGTGTCACCACAACCGACCGGGAACAAATGATGGAGAGCAAGATGCCCGACGCAGAGCAAAAAACGGAAGAAACCGGCAAAGCCGAACGCCGCGACTTCCTATATTATGCAGCCGCCACCACGGGAGCGGTCGCGGCAGGTGCTGGCATCTGGCCGCTGATCGATTCCATGAATCCCTCGGCCGATGTGGTCAGCCAGTCGACGATCTCCATCGACCTGACGGAGGTGGCTGTAGGCACTCGAATCACCGCCAAATGGGCCGGTAAGCCGGTCTTCATCTGGCGCCGCTCACCCGAGACGATCGCAAAGGCACGCGCCACGCCGCTTGATGACCTTATCGACCCGATTGATTACACGGATGAAAATCCCAACAACGCTCAGGATATGCCAGCGCTCGATGTAAACCGGTCTGCAGATGAGGCCGGCGAGTGGCTGATCGTGATCGGGATCTGCACTCACCTGGGTTGCGTACCGGTCGGCCAGAATGGCGCCAGCGTTGGAGAGTTCGGAGGCTGGTTCTGCCCGTGCCACGGATCCCACTACGACCGGTCCGGCCGCATCCGCAAAGGGCCTGCACCGCGCAATCTTGATATTCCGCGCTATAGCCTTGGGACCGATCTGATGCTGACTATTGGCGCTTGAGTAATTTCACAGAACCCCAGGAAG
Organism: Roseovarius sp.; assembly: GCA_036568405.1. Lineage (GTDB taxonomy): Bacteria > Pseudomonadota > Alphaproteobacteria > Rhodobacterales > Rhodobacteraceae > Roseovarius. Next base: position 157,213 of record DATCSR010000019.1, on the reverse strand, counting down.
AGTCAGGAGGACTTCATGAAAGCACAGGACTTCATGACCGCGACGGTCATCTCGGTCCCGCAGAGCGCGACGGTTGCCGAGGCGACCGAACTTATGCTGGCGCATCATGTCAGCGCGCTGCCGGTCACCGATGCCGACGGAAAGCTTGCCGGACTTATCAGCGAAGGCGATCTGATGCAGCGCATCCGTGACGAGAATGGCCCCCGCCGATCTTGGTGCCTCGATCTGTTCAAAGGCACCGGGGAATCGGCACAGGATTTTGTGAAGGTGCGCAGCCACAAAGTTTCGGACATGATGACAGGCGAGTGATCCGCATCGACGAGGACACCTTCGTTGGAACTATCGCACGGCTGCTCAAAAAATACCGGATCAAGCGGGTTCCGGTAACGCGCCTTGGCGCAATCGTGGGTATCGTAAGCCGCTCAAACCTGTTGCACGCTCTCTCTGCGATCGCGGGCGGGGCGTTGCCCGAGCCTTCCCAAGACGACCGTGACCTACGCGCCCGCATCGAGACCGCATTGAAAGAGGTGCCCGATATCACGGTTAGCCTTGTCAATTTCACAGTGGAGGATGGCCACGTTTCTGTCTAGGGCGTCGTGGACAGCAAGTTCGAGGAAAACGCCGTGCGCGTCGCAGTCGAAAACGTGTCCGGCGTGCGCGAAATCGACATGCATTTGGGTCGCATGTCATCCTGGGCCTACGGCTACGGGGCTTGAAACGGCATCGCGGATTTCTGCTTCGGCCCCGTTTCTTTCACGAGGTGAACCGCTCTGTCGCTGTGACGCAACGCCCCGGCCGACGTCTACATTACGACCCCTTAATGCACAGGAGGCTTAAATGGAAAAAAGAAGACTCGTACAGATCAATCCCCAGCCGAACCCACCAAGCCCGGAGGGTGCTGCGGTGGAGAGGGATCTGGTCGCGATGCTGATGTCGGACCGGAAATTCAGGAAACCGTTCAAGCGTCGGCTGCAAAGTCGGGCGCCTGCGGTTGCGGCACCAACTGAGTGGGTATTGCCAAGTTGTTTTCAGCCGACCGCAAGATGGCTATCGACCACGCTCAAACTGCCATTTCAGCGGTGTAGTCGCCCCACAGGCTGAAAGCATCTTTGCGAGAATGGCGATAAGAAATTGCAGTGCGTTGATAACGGCGGGGACGGAAGATGAGATTGATCTGGTCATGCGCCGATAGAAATCTCTGGGCTTGCCGGTGTTACTTGAACCGGCCGAACACCTTCTCCCTTTTGCGGGTCGGTCTGTGCGAGACTTCGATTGCGTTGTTCAGTCCTGTGTGCGCGCGATGGTCAGCCTGCGATGCCAGCGCGCTGACCGGCTTTATGTAGCTGCGCAATTTGTGGGTAATGACAACCCTCAGCTTACCAAACTGGTCGATCAAGCGCCGGAAGATCCGCTTTGCCGCCTTTGCGTTTCACCGAGTTTGTACGAGGATATCCAACACATCATTGTCTGCATCGATGTCCCGCCACAACCAATGCTTCTTGCCGCGGATCGTGATGCCGACTTCGTCCAAATGCCACTTGTCGTTCGGTCGTGGACGGTCTCGGCGAACGCATCGAGCGAAATGTTCGCCAAACCGATTGACCCACAGGCGGATGGCCTCGCGGCTGACAATGACACCCCGCTCTGCCAGCAGATCCTCAACATCCGCCGTATTCAAGGCGAAGCGATGATACACTCAGGCCGAGTAGGCAATGATCCCACGAGGGTAGCGAAAGCTCTTCAGGCGCGACATTGAAGTCGGTAGTTACATCGCCATCAACTAACCGCTGCTTAAGCCGAAAACAACTTGGCAATACCCGCACGCATCTCACCGACTTCATGGCAGCCTAAAATTTCGCGCGCAGGCGCAAGACCCTCGGCGGCCTTACGCCTTACGCCTTACGAATACATCTGCAAGATATGGGCTTCAGAGCCAGACAGATTAATCGTCAATCCGATCCACCACGTTCAGGAACGTCCAGCACGCGTTTTAGCTGGCGAGGCCAGCGAAACACAGCTGCTCCCGCTCACTCAGTTCCAGACCGGCACGCGGTTTTACTCCGGCACCATAGCGCCAATGGCATACATGCCATCTTCGCCCTTGATCAGCATCAGAGTGACTTTGTCTCCGACCGAAACCTCGCCCATCATCTGCGCCTCGGCAGTGAGGGCAAAATCCATGGTCATCGCGGGCCAGCCTATTTCGGGGATCGGATCATGGCTGACATTGACGGTGCCGTCGCCGATGGAATTCAGGGTGGCGGTGGTATGCACCGCGCCTTCCATTTGCGTATCGCTCATCTGCATCTGGGAATGATCCGTCCTGTCGCTGGTTTGCGCCATCGCCAGGGGCGCTGACAACACAAGGGCGAGGATCGAAAGTGAGAGGGTTTTCATTGGTAGTCCTTTCAGTGGAGTTATGGCCAAGCGTCATTCGGCTAGGGTGGCAATTGCATCGGTCGGGGCCGGGCGCTGCAACTCACGGTTGACCCGTTTCAGGGCCAGCCGTTTCCAGATCACGAAGATTGACGGGATCACGAACAGGGTTAGCAAGGTCGCGGTTGCCATACCGCCCACCATTGGCGCGGCGATCCGCTGCATGATCTCCGAGCCGGTCCCCGTGCCGTACATGATCGGGATCAGGCCTGCGAAAATTGTCGCGACGGTCATGATCTTGGGACGCACTCGCAAGAGCGCGCCTTCGAACACCACCTCCTCGACATCGGTCGCGGTCATCAGCCGCGATTCAAGTATCGCCCGCTCCTTGCGCTTGTCCCAGGCGAGGTTGAGATAAAGCAGCATCACGATGGCTGTCTCGACCGCCACGCCCGCCAGCGCGATGAAACCCACCAGCACGGCGACGGAAATGTCGAAGCTGAGATACCACAGAAACCACACGCCCCCGGCTAGGGCCACAGGCAGGGCCGCAAGGATGATAGCCACTTCGATGATCCGGTTGAACGCCAGAAACAGCATCAGGGTTATGATCAGCAGTGTCGCGGGGGCAACCAGCGTCAGCCGTTCCTGCATCCGTTCGATATATTCGTACTGGCCTGACCAGGTGATCGAATAGCCCGGCGGCAGCGTGACCTGATCGGCCACGAGTGCGCGGGCCTCTTTCACATATCCGCCCAGATCGCGCCCGGCGATATCGATAAAGACGAAACCGGTGCGCCGCGCGTTTTCGGAGCGGATCATGGCAGGACCGTCAACGATCTTTACCTCGGCCAACGCCCCCAGCGGGATATGCGCTCCCGAGGGTGTGACGACGGGCAGATCGCGCAGGGTTTCGGGACTGTCGCGCCATTCCTGCGGATAGCGCATATTGATCGGATAACGCTCCAGTCCCTCGACGGATTCCGAAACCTGCATCCCGCCGATGGCGGTCTGAACCACGTCCTGAATGTCCCGCACGCTCATCATATAGCGGGCGGCCGCATCGCGGTCGGGCGTGATCTCGATGAAACGTCCGCCGATCGGCCGTTCTGCATAGGCCGAGGCGGTACCTTCCACGTTGGCGACCGTGCGTTCCACCTCGATCCCGATCTCTTCGATCACGCGCAGATCGGCGCCGGATATCTTGACACCCACCGGCGTCTTGATGCCGGTGGCCAGCATGTCGATGCGGTTCTTGATGGGCTGGATCCAGACGTTGGTCACGCCGGGAATCTGCACGGCCTTGTCCAGATTGTTGCGAATTCCTTCCATGGTCATGCCCTCGCGCCACTCCGCCTCGGGTTTCAGCTGAATCGTCGTTTCGATCATCGTCAGGGGCGCGGGGTCGGTAGCGGTGTCCGCGCGGCCCAGCTTGCCGTGAACGGTCTTAACCTCGGGGATCGTGGCGATCATCCGGTCGGTCTGCTGCAGAACCTCACGCGCCTTTCCGATGGAGATACCCGGATAGAGTGTCGGCATGTATAGAAAATCGCCTTCGTTCAGTTCGGGCATGAACTCGCTTCCGATCCGCTGCAAGGGCCACCACATCGACGCCACCACCAGACCCGCCAGCAGTGTCGTTGCCCAGGGCCAGGCGACGGCAGCATCCAGAAACGGGCGGTAGATCCAGATGATGATCCGGTTCAGCGGGTTCTTTCGCTCCGGCACGATGTGCCCACGCACGAAATATCCCATCAGTACCGGCACAAGCGTGATGGACAGGATCGCCGCCGCGGCCATCGCGTAGGTCTTGGTGAAGGCCAGCGGTTTGAACAGCCGTCCTTCCTGGCTTTCCAATACGAAGACAGGCAGGAAACTGACCGTGATGATCGCGAGGGAGTAGAACAGCGCCGGTCCTACTTCGGAGGCGCATTCGCCGACGATCCGCCATCGGTTCTCGTTGGTCAGTTTCTCCTTTTCCAGCCTTCGGTGCATCGCCTCGATCATCACGATGGCCGCATCCACCATCGCGCCGATGGCGATGGCGATCCCGCCCAGAGACATGATGTTCGCATTTACGCCCTGCAATTTCATGACGATGAAGGCGGCGGAAATGCCCAGTGGCAGCGACACCAGAATGACCAGCGATGAGCGGATATGCAGAAGGAACGCCGCGCAGACCAGAATGACGACGATGAATTCCTCGGTCAGCTTCTTGCGCAGGTTGTCGATGGCGCGTTCGATCACGCCCGCCCTGTTATAGGTGGTGACGATCTCGACCCCCTCGGGCAGGCTGGTGCGCAGTTCTTCGATGCGCGCCTCGACGGCCTTGATAGTGGCCAGCGCGTTGCCGCCCCAGCGCAGGATGACGACGCCGCCCACCGCGTCGCCCTCACCATTGAATTCTCCCACGCCGCGGCGCATCTCGGGACCGAGGCGGATATGGGCCACGTCCCCCAATGTGACGGCCGCACCGCGCGCGTTCACCATCAGCGGGGCCTTTGCAAGGTCGGACAACTCGTTGATGTAGCCGGTGGAGCGGACCATGTACTCGGCCTCGCCCATCTCGATCACGCTGCCGCCGGTCTCGCGGTTTGCGTCCTCGATGGCGCTGCGGATCTGTGCGAGCGTCACGTCGTAGGCGCGCAGCTTGTTCGGGTCGACGACGACCTGATATTGCTTGACCATACCGCCGATGGTGGCAACCTCGGACACGCCATCGACGGTCTGCAATTCGTATTTCAGGAACCAGTCCTGCAATGTGCGCAACTCGGACAGATCATGTCCGCCGGTTCGGTCGATGAGGGCATATTGATAGATCCAGCCCACGCCAGTCGCATCGGGCCCGAGCTGAGGTGACACGCCTTCGGGCAAGTTTGCCGTGATCTGGCCGAGGTATTCCAACACTCGTGTGCGTGCCCAATACAGATCGGTGCCATCCTCGAAGACCACGTAGACATAGCTGTCACCAAAGAACGAAAAGCCGCGCACGGCGCTGGCGCCGGGTACGGCCAGCATGGCGGTAGCAATCGGGTAGGTGATCTGATCTTCGACGACTTGTGGCGCCTGACCGGCATAGGGGGTGCGCACGATCACCTGCACGTCCGACAGATCGGGAATGGCATCCACCGGTGTTTCTCGAATGGCCCAGACGCCCACGACGCCCATCATGATCGCCAGCGCCAGGATGATGACGCGGTTGGCAATCGACGCACGGATTATGGCACGGATCACTGGACGGCCTCCGTCTCTTGCGCGATTCCGACGAGGGTCATCGAGAAATCGGGGTTTTTCTGAAACTTCAGGGTGACCTCGCGGCCCTCGGGCAGGGCCGAGGCATCTACCGAAGGGTCAATCGCGAAATCCATCGTCATGCCGGGCATCCCGGTTTCGGTGATTGAGCCATGGGTGATGGTTGCCGTTCGCGCGGCCGGATCGATGGCGTCGATGGTGCCGGGTACGGTTATGGGCGGTGTCGTGCCTGCGTCCGGCGCGGCCTTGGCTGCAGAATCCGTCATCGGCGTGTCATGTGCCATGTCATCGCCGCTGTCCGTGCCTTCGCCGCGAACGGCCACCACCGTGAAAACGCCGCCCTGGCCCTTGGACAGATCAAATTCGACCGGCGCATCCAGCGGAACCGAAGCAGGGTCAAACCCCGCGACGGGCATGTCCATCTGCATCGCAGGCCAGCCTAGTTCTGGAATGGGATCATGGGCGAGCGTCAGTTTTCCATCAGCCGTGAGCGCGACAACCCTCCCGTTGCCTGTTGCCGCAACACCATCATCGCTCCCCAGCGCAATGAGCCCCAGCAGCCCGTCCGCGCCTCGCGCGGCGCGAAAGGCGACGTGCTGGCCGATCTGCAAACCATCCAGCGCGACATCCGCGCGCACCGCAAAGCGCGAGCTCATCGCAGGCCAGTCCAGCGCGTCGAGCGCGCCGTGCCGGATCGTCGCGATCCGCGCCTCTTGATCCAATGCAATCAACTCACCCATCCCGTCGGCAGGCGCGTCGTCCGTTGGCGCCATGCGCTTCAATCCGGCGCTCAGCGCGCTTTCGCTGTCGATCAGGAATTGCGCCGACGCGACGACCTCTTCGCCCGGAGCGAGGCCCTGAACCACTTCGGTACGTCCGCCTTCGCCGAATTCGTCGCGCAGCCCCGTCGTGACGAGGCGCGGTTTGTACGTACCTTCGCCGGTTTTCAGGATGACGCGTTCGGCGGACCCGGTGCGGATGATCGCTTCGGTTGGGATTGTCAGCGCCATGCGCGTCTCGTTCGGGATCAGGCTGACAGTGCCGAACATGTTGGGCCGCAAGAGCCCTTCGGAATTGTTGAACTGCAGACGCACGGGCAGAGTGCGCGTCTCGGAGTCGAGCTCGGGGTAGACGTAATCGATTTCACCTTCGAAGGTGCGGCCACTCAGATGGTCGAACGTGGCGACGGCACGCATGTCTTCGGTCAGCCGCGCGATGTCCCGCTCGAACACGTCAACGATCAGCCAGACGGCACTGAGATCGGTCAGCGAGACGGCACGGGTTCCAGGTTGCAGGAACATCCCGTCCGCCGCGTCAAGCGAGATGACGACGCCGTCCTGTGGCGCCAGAACTTCGAGATTGCGCACAGACGTGCCGCTCGCCTCGATCCGGGTGATCTGCTCATCCGACATCCCCTGGCTGCGCAAGGCGTTTCGCGCGGCATCGATGATCCTTTTGTCACCGGCCTCTATCGCGCGGACCAGATCGCTGCTGGACGATCCGATCACGGGCGAGAACATCTCGAACAAGATATCGCCTTTCTCGACGGGGTCGCCAACAGCCCGCACGTTGAGCGCCTCGATCCAGCCCTCGACACGGGTGTGAACGTGGCTCGTCAAATGTTCATCATAGCCGACGAAGCCGACCGTCTCGATCCGCCTTGAAATCTCGGATGTTTTGGCGATCGCCGTGCGCACGCCGATTGCATTGATCTCGCCAGCGGACAAAGTCACTTCTGCGGGATCGCCCGCTTCTTCCTGCCCAGAGTAGACCGGAATCAGATCCATCCCCATGGGCGACTTGCCGGGGCCAGGTTGCCTGAAGTTCGGATCCATCGGAGCGACCCAATATAGAATGTCCGGCCCGGCCGCGTCGGTCGTGCCTGCCGGGTTCAGATGAACCCTTTCCAGATAAATCCCGCCTGCCGCGCCCGCAGCAAGCCCCAGAACGGCCAGGGCCGAATATCGTCCACGCATGGGTACCTCAATTTCGGCTCCTGCAAAGGTGCCGCTTCCAATCAATCAGCATCGCATGATCGCAGGATGCGACCACGCGTCAGGCAATCGATCAGATGTCGCGCGGAGGACGGTCTTGAGTGGTTCCCGAAAGGGACGCAGGCACCGCGCCGCCTTCGATCAAACGATCTGTAGCCAGCGGCGTGCTCACAGAAACGGGCATCGACGCATTAAAGGATACATAAACGCTGCACATCGACGGCCCGCAGTGCATGGCGCTGCCGGCCTCACCTTCGGCTTTAGAGCTGACATCTGCCGAGTCATCTGGCTGGGCCGCGTGCATTGTGCAGTCGTCGACATGTTGGGATTCGACTTGATGGCGGGTATGGCATTGCAGCGAATTGGATGCTGAAGCGGGAAGTATCGCCTGGAGCAACAGCATGATTGTCAGCAGCAATAAACCTGCCGGTCTCAAAACCGCTTGAACATCGAAATTTCGATATAGCCATGCCATGCTGGTCGTGTGTCGATAAAATGCGCCACGGTCAACTCAGAAACTTGTGATGGTATCGGGCCGACGGAGAGACCTAACCTGTGCCAACCACCATCAGATCAACCCACCCTTTTGCCAAGAAGGCATCCGCTTCATACACGTCTGTGGCCTTGAAAAACAGCATGTCGGCCTTCTCAGGACAGCGCGAAGTGAGGTTCGGGATCGCTACGGGATTGGTAACGCAAAAAGCTGCACGATCAGCCCACCGTTACAATGCGTTACAAAAGAATTCACCGTGAAGCCGTGCAGGCCAAGTCTGAGATGCCTAGGTTAGCGTCATGACAACGGAAAAGGAGTTTACCATGTCACAACGTTTCATTCTTGCCCTCTCGATGGCTGCTGCAACCGCACTTGGCGGTGCTGCCTACGCTCAAAGTGGTCACGGCCACGGCGGCAAAGCAAAACCCGCTGATGGCGCTATGATGATGCAGGGCGGTGGTTCCGGCATGATGGGCGATATGTCGGGCATGATGCAGAAAATGCACGGCATGCACGGCAACAAGATGGGCGGCATGGGCAATATGGGGTCCGGTATGATGGGCGGCGCCATGATGCAGATGCTCGATGCCGATGGCGACGGCAACGTGACGCCCGAGGAGATGCGCGAGCAGATGCAGGCCAAGCTGACCGAGTATGACAGCGACGGCGACGGCACATTGTCGATTTCCGAGTTCGAGGCGCTGCACAGCGCGATGATCCGCGAGAAAATGGTAGACAAGTTCCAGCATCTCGACGCGGACGGCGACGGCGCCATCACCAGCGACGAAATGACCGCACCGGCCAAGAAAATGGAGCGTATGCAGAAGATGCGTTCGGGCATGATGGAGCAGATGCAGGGTCAGCCCGGCGCGGGCCAGGGTATGGGGTCCGACATGAACGATGCTGACGACGCCGGCGACAATTGAGGATTACGGCGTCGGCCGATGGCCGGCGCCACCTCTTCGCTGACCGGAACTGGAGGTCGACATGATGGGTTTCGCAATGGGCGGCTTTTGGATGCTGCTCGGCATCATTTTGGTCCTGCCGGGAATCCTGAGCTTCGTCAATTACCTGTCACAGTAACCGAAAGGAGATCGAAATGAGCTATACCTATGACCGCATCCTGAAAGACGTCGCCATCGACGACGCCGAATTGCGCATCCGCGATGCGCTGGCAGAAAAGGGCTTCGGCATTCTGACCGAGATCGACGTCAAGGCGACGATGAAAAAGAAGCTCGACGCCAATATGGAGCCCTATCGCATTCTTGGAGCCTGCAACCCGAAAATGGCTCACAAGGCCATCGGGATCGAGCCGCGGGTGGGCGCGATGCTGCCCTGCAACGTCATCCTGCGTGAAGTGGACGGTGGCACCGAGATCAGCGCAATCGATCCGGTGGCCTCGATGCAGGCCATCGACAACGAGGAGTTGCACGAGGTCGCGGGCGAGGTGCGGGACATGATGCGCGCGGCTGTTGACGCCGCCTGACAGAAGTATTTCCCGACAATACCTTGACCTTCCAGCGACCGGAATCATTAGGGTTGGACGGATTTGAACGCAACCGGCTGGATGGGGAGGCGTCGCAGCATGTCAGTCGATGGAGGTCAGATCCCCGCGCTCGCCCAGAAAGCTAGCGCCAGTTTCGTCGGCGTGGGACTGGTCATAGCCATTTTTCCGGTCCGCTTGTTGGCGCCTGAAGAAGCCTCTGTGGCGATTGCCGTATTGACGCTCGCATTGATCGATAGTGCCTGTATCGGCTTTGGCGCTTGCCGGGCTGTCCCGGAATCCGCTTGTTCAACTGCTGGGATTTGCGGCTCTTGCCGTCTTGGGCTCCCCGCCGAAGAGCAGGGCATCTGGCACGTCGATGCTGAAACGGTAATTTCCGTTCTGCGTCGTTTTGGATCTGCTCGCCGCTGCATTTCTCTTCGTTCGCTGTCTTCCGTGAGGTGTGTTTAGTAATGCGCGGCATTTTAAGCGGGACAACCGCAAAAGCGGTCCTTGCAGCTGCCATTGTCCTTGCTGCTCTGGCGCTGTTTGTCAGCCCGCTGTCCGACCTTATAGAAAGCCTTGATGGCGAGCGAATATCCCACTGGGTAAGCGCCGTCGGCGGGTGGGGGCCAATCCTCATCATTGTCTTGATGACCGTCGCGATTGTCGCGTCGCCCATTCCAAGTGCGCCGATTGCGCTGGCCGCCGGGGCTGCATACGGCCATACGGCTGGCACCGTCTATATCGTCATCGGTGCTGAACTCGGCGCTTTGGCGGCCTTCTCCCTGGCGAGGTTTCTGGGGCGTGGCGTGCTTACCCGATGGTTGGGCGACAAGGTGGACAAAGGCTGGCTTGGCTCTCAGAATGCGCTGACCTTCACGGTTTTCGCCAGCCGGTTGATGCCGTTCATCTCTTTCGACATCGTCAGTTACGCCGCCGGGCTCAGTCGTCTGCACTTCTGGCGCTTTGCGGTGGCGACCCTCGCCGGAATCATTCCAGCAAGTTTTGTTCTGGCCCATTTCGGCAATGAAGCCGTCAGTGGAGAGCCGGGGCGCGCCGCCTGGGCCGCCATTGGACTGGGCGCGCTGACGCTGACACCTCTTGTCATCGTTGCGGTAAGGGACCGGCGCAGAAAGCGACTACATCGTGACTGAACAGCGCGATCATCCGCCGCATGCGGTTCCCTCCGGAAATCCGGTTTGCGACATGTGTCGGGCCGTTCGAGACGCGAGGCACATGATGGCGACGAACAACAACCGCGATCCGGCGAAGGAGCAAGCCAAATGACTTCAGAATACAAGGCGAACAGCATTACATTATCCGGAGCAATCGCAATGGGCACCGGCGTGATGATCGGGGCCGGTATCTTTGCGCTGACAGGGCAGATCGCGCAGCTTGCCGGGCCGCTTTTTCCGCTGTCTTTCGTGGTCGGCGCTATCGTGACCGCGTTCAGCGCCTACACTTACATCAAGATGTCCAATGCCTATCCGTCGGCCGGTGGGATCGCGATGATCCTGCAAAAGGCCTATGGTCCGACAACCATCGCAGCTGCGGCCGCGCTGCTTATGGCGCTGTCGATGGTGATCAACGAAAGCCTCGTTGCGCGAACCTTTGCCACGTATCTCCTACGCGGTCTGGGCCTCGACCAATCCGGCTGGTTGGTGCCAGCCCTCGGCGTGGGCCTCATCGTCTTTGCCTACCTTATCAATGCAGCGGGCAACCGATCCGTCGGGCTGTTCTCTATCGTCATGGCCATCATCAAGGTCGGCGGCATCGCGCTGTTCGGAGCTGCGGCGCTTTGGGCGGGTGGCATCTCTTTCGAAGCCGCTTCTGATCAACAAACGACGCAAATCACAGGCTTTATAGCGTCCGTGGCGCTGTCGATCCTCGCGTTCAAGGGGTTCACCACGATCACCAACAGCGGTGCCGAAGTCACCGACCCGCATCGCAATGTCGGACGGGCGATCATCGTATCCATCGGCCTTTGCGTCATTGTTTATCTGCTGGTGGCATTTGCCGTGGGGTCCAGTCTGACACTGGAGCAGATCATCGCCGCCAAGGATTATGCCCTGGCAGAAGCCGCAGGCCCGACCCTCGGCCAGACCGGTTTCTATCTGACTGTCCTTCTGGCCATCGTCGCCACCTCATCGGGCCTGATCGCAAGCATCTTTGCCGTTTCCCGCATGTTGACCATGCTGACCGACATGAAGCTGATCCCGCACAGCCATTTCGGCCTGCCGGGGATGATCCGCGATCATACGCTGATCTATACCGTGGTGATCGCCAGCTTTTTGACGGTGTTTTTCGATCTCAGCCGGATCGCGTCGCTCGGCGCGTTCTTCTATCTGGTGATGGACATCATCATCCACTGGGGTGTGTTCCGCCATCTGAAACAGGACATCAAGGCGAGCGGATGGGTGATGCTCACTGCGATCGCGCTGGATGTCGTGGTGCTGTCGGTCTTTGGCGCACTGAAATGGCAAAGTGACCCGCTTATCGTGCTTGTGTCGCTTGGCCTGATGGCCGCTGTCTTTGCGTTTGAATGGCTGTTTCTGCGCCAACGCCCAAATGACGAACCCCATTCAGAATCTCACTCCCACGATTAGGAAGACCAGCAATGTTTCCCACCGCCATTCCCTTCCCAGATATCGGCTCGGAACTCTTCGCGATCGATATCGGTACGTTTCACTTCGCGCTGCGCTGGTATGCCCTCGCCTATATCGCGGGTATTCTCATTGGCTGGCAGATTTGCGTGAGGGCCGTCAAAACTCCTGCGCTTTGGCCCAAAGCCGGGCCTCCGCTCAACCCAAGTCAGATCGGGGATCTAGTCACGTGGATCATCCTCGGTGTGATTATCGGCGGTCGCCTGGGATTCGTCCTGTTCTATCAACCGCAATACTACCTGCAAAATCCGCTCGAGATTCTCATGGTCTGGCAAGGCGGCATGTCGTTCCACGGCGGCTTTACCGGTGTGGCCGTGGCCGGTCTGGTGTTTTCTATCCGCCAAGGTGCGCCGCTTCTCGGCACTGCAGACCTTCTGGCGATCGCGACGCCGCCCGGGCTATTGCTCGGGCGGCTGGCCAACTTCACAAACAACGAACTCTGGGGCCGCGCGACTGACGTTCCCTGGGCCGTTATTTTTCCGGGAGAGGCCGCGCAGGCCTGCCCGGGTGTCGAGGGACTGTGCGCGCGGCACCCATCCCAACTCTACGAAGCGCTGCTGGAAGGCCTCTTTCTGGGCGCAGTATTGCTTGTCCTTGCCTGGCGGCGCGGCTGGCTGAAATGGCCCGGTGCCCTTACCGGGACATTCTTGGTGGGCTATGGCCTGTCCAGAGCCTTTGTCGAGTTTTTCCGGCAGCCGGACATGCAATTTGTGACCGAAGGGAACCCCATTGGACATGCGCTGCAGTTCGGGAGTTGGGGGCTGACGATGGGCCAGACACTCTCGGTGCCGATGATCCTATTGGGGGTTCTTCTTCTCTGGTTTTCAAATCGACCAACAGCGGTTCCTGCATGAGAAAAGGCAGGGTCGATGAAACAGAGAACGGCGCAATGTATTTTGGAGCGGTCGATTGGATATCGCCGCTCTGATGGAGCATTCAGGCGTGGCCGTACGCTGCCCAAACACCGACTAGATATCCAGGGGCCTATGTGGCTTGGCAGCTTTGCCAGAAATCACCACTTTCGGCGGAATAGCCGTCCCCACCCCGATCCATGGAATAAGGAATTACCTATGTTCACCCGACGCAGCTTCGTTGCTCTCGGCGCGATGACAGGCCTTGTCGCCTGCGCCCGCCCCAATGCAGGTCCCGTACCGCGCGCGATTGCCGCACCGGTCAGTCCGATATATCCGCCCCTTCCCGACTTTTATGGTGAGATCACCGGCGAGCCCTACCCGATTCCCGCCATTCCGGAGGGCAGTTTGGCTCCCGAGTATTGGCGTCAGGAGGTTGTGAATCCATGGCCCAACTATGCACGCGGTACGATTGTCGTCGACCCAGATGCGGCCATCCTTCACTTCGTCCAGAGCCGCGAAAAGGCAACGCGGTATGGTGTCGGTGTCGGAGCGGCGGGCTTTGCCTGGGAAGGCACGGCGCGGCTACAGTTCACCCGTAAATGGCCCCGGTGGAAAGTGCCGGCCAGCATGATTGAGCGGCAACCCAAACTGGAGCCCTATTCTGTGGCCAATGGAGGTATGGATCCGGGGCCCGGCAACCCGCTGGGGGCGAGGGCGCTTTACCTCTTTCAGAACGGCGTCGATACGCTCTACCGTATCCATGGCGATGCTGCGCCTCAGGAATTGGGGAAAGCCGTCTCCTCGGGGTGCATCCGGATGCTCAACCAGGATGCGATTGACCTGTACGACCGGTCTGTTCACGGTGCTTCGGTGATCGTTTTGCCGTCGATGAAACCCTCAGGGCTATCCCCGCTGTACTGAGCCTGAGGCCCTCAGTGGATCTTAACGGGTCTTGCGCGCTTTCGCGTGGATTTCTGTCTCTGTTATAATGCTGCCAAGAATAGCGCCATCAAGCACGCACCTTTCCAGAATGTCAGTTATGGTGGTGCTCTTGAGACCCTCTTCTTGCGCTTTGCCTATGTCAGAAGTCCCGCTGACGCGCGACTAAATTGCCAATGCGGAAGCAAATCTTTGACACGGTACAGATGCACGCAGGCATGGCCGACTTCACGGACTGCTTCTATTGCGGCGTTGCGGTCTGCTGGGGGCGTAACTGCCTTGACTGGAGACGTGGTCGGAAAGAAATGGACCCAAATTGACCGTTGAGTCCCTAACCCTCGACAGGATTTCCAGCGTGTTGATACTCAGCGCCATTGTGCTTGCGCTGGTCGCTGCAAATTTGCCGCTAAGGGAGCTAAAGCCTTGCGCGGCTGGGCGATCCCGATGGCGACCGATATTGCGCTGGCCCTCGCGCTCCTGTCTCTGTTGGGGCGTCGCATCCCTGTGGGTCTCAAGATATTTCTGATGGCCTTGGCGATTTTTGACGACCTCGGGGCGGTTGCGATCATCGCGGTATTCTACGGCGAGGAAATTCAATTCCTGCCAATGATCCTGGCCTTTGTAACGTTCGGGGTCATGATCGGCCTGAACCGGCTTGGTCAGGCTCACCCGCTGGCGTTGGCGGTTCTGGGCGCGATGCTTTGGGTGGCTCTATTCGAAGCAGGGATCGAGGCCGCCCTTGCAGGCGTCCTGATCGCAGCCGTCATCCCCAATGGGATCAAAGATTATCGCGGAAATTCACCGCTGCTGACAACTCACCGAATGCTGCATCCCTGGGCAAGTCTCCTGATCGTCCCCCTATTCGGTTTTTTCAACGCCGGCGTCACGATCGAGATCGAGACCTTGCGCAATGTTTCCAGCGGCGTGTCTATGGGGATCTTTTTCGGGCTGTTTCTGGGCAAGCAGATCGGCGTGCTTGGCGCGACCTGGTGCGCTGTAAAACTGAACATCTGCTTGCTGCCACCGGGCATCAGGTTCCGACATATCTATGATGTCGGCCTTCTGGCTGGCGTGGGGTTTACCATGGGCTCTTTCACCGCTCTTGCGTTTGATACGCCGACACTGGCCGCCAGCGCGCGTCTGGCGATACTTGTCGGCTCCAGCCTGCCGGCCTTTGTCGGGCTTGCCGTCCTGTGGTTTGGGCAGGGCGACCCCGAAATGCAGAGGTCACGGCATCAAGGTGGCGGCACCTGATTGTCAGGCCTGCCGGTTTTCTGGCAGAAATCGCCGCGTGTTCGCCGTTTCTGCCCGGGCACATGGCAATAGTTTGACGTAGGTCAATATCATTTGGACCCGTTTCGTGCTATGTTGCGCGGATGGGCCACAGCAATCGACATTTTGTGCTTACGCAGATCGTGCGGAATTTCCGTTTTTTGATGGCAACATTTCTGACAGCTATTTTGATTGCTGGAATAGTTCACACCGATGTCCATCAGACGGCTGATGTCGATCGAAATGGCATCGATTTGCTCGTGCATGCTCAGGATGTGGGTCCTGACAATCACGCTGCCGTGGAATCGTCACATGATGCATCTTGTCCTTCACAATCTTTCTGTCACAACCAGCAGATGATAAGTGCCGATACTCTTGGGTCCAGACAGCCCCTGATTAAGAGCTTCCGGCTCCCAATGCCGGACCCGGTTTTTGGCAGAAGCCAAATGGTTGCACTGGACATTCGCCCGCCGATCGCTTGACGATCCGGCGTTGGCACCGATTTTTTCACAGGTTTTGATTTCTGAGCCTGTAATGATCTCCCTCTGACAACGTCTTGATATTGAGCCCGTGGAAACACGGAACCGGTCGCGCTTGCGCGACGTCAAGTTTCAAGGAGTGATTCATTTGTCAAATCCAAATCCCATTCGCATCTATCCGGTCGGCATGACCCTTGGCCTCCTGCTGGCACTGAACTTTGCGTTGTGCGTGGTGTTCGGACTGCTGTTTCCCGGGGCCACAATGTACCAGGCGTGGTTGCCGTTGCTGCCCGGCGTAACCTGGATCAGCTGGACAAGCGCACTTCTGGGTCTGGCCGAGAGCTTTGCCTATGGCTGGTACATCGCCGTGATCTTTGTGCCGACATTCAACTTCTTTTCCCGGAGGACACAAGCATGAACACCCAAGCCAAGTTCGACAAATTAGTAGCTGCAAACACGGATCCTGAAGCTAAATCCGCTGGGGATCATCAAGCGTCACCTGATCCCGTCGCCTATGGCCGCGATCTGTGGGAACGCTCGGTGCTTTTCATGGACACGCTGCGTGAACGTGCCGACAACATGATCGCCCATGACCGCGCGGGGATGCCGCCCCTGCTGGATTTCAAATACGAGACGCTGCTGGATGCGCGCCAGTTCGATCAGCCTGCCAATTACGCGCTGCTGCGGATCACCGAAATTGATGGAAATTGCTGGGACGATTGCGTCGATGAGGCAAAGCCGCCGGTGATTGTTGTCGATCCGCGCGCCGGCCATGGTCCCGGCATCGGCGGGTTCAAACGCGACAGCGAGGTCGGGATGGCGATGGCCGAGGGGCACCCAGTCTATTTCGTTATCTTCTTTCCCGAACCCATCGCAGGCCAGAAGCTCGACGATGTTCTGTTCGCCCTGCGTCGCTTTGTCGAGGAGGTCTCGGCTCGTCACGACGGCGCGGCACCGGTGCTTTACGGCAACTGCCAGGCCGGTTGGGCTGTTACGATTCTGGCCGCGCATTGCGAAGGTCTGGCGGGGCCGGTGGTGCTGAACGGCTCGCCCCTGTCCTACTGGGCGGGTGAGGAGGGTGTGAACCCGATGCGGGTGACGGGCGGATTGCTGGGCGGATCATGGCTTGCTCATCTTATCGCCGATCTGGGCGACGGCCGCTTCGACGGCGTCTGGCTTGCGCAGAATTTCGAGAGCCTCAAGCCGGAAAAGGCGATCTGGGAGAAATACGCAAACCTGCTGACCAATATCGATACCGAACGCGAGCGCTTTCTCGACTTCGAGCGCTGGTGGAACGGGTTCTACGCACTCAGCCGCGAAGAGATCCTGGAAATCACTCAGGACTTATTCATCGGCAACCTGCTTGAAAACGGCGAGTTGCACATTGGCGATCACTGCATCGCCGACCTGCGCAAGATCAAGAATCCGATGATCGTATTTGCCTCCTACGGTGACAACATCACACCGCCCGCGCAGGCGCTTGGCTGGATTCCTGCGGTCTACAAGGACACTGCCGATCTCAAGTCTGCCGGACAGAGGATCGTCTACATGACCAACGCCCATGTAGGGCACTTGGGGATTTTCGTGTCCGCCTCGGTGGCGCGCCTCGAACATCGGGCCATTCTTGAAAGCCTTGAGCGGATCGGCAAACTGAAACCCGGGCTTTACGAGATGAAGATCGACAATCCCTCGGGCGATCCCGATTGCCACGCGCCGGACTACAAGGTGCGGTTCGAGCCGCGCGACGTCGCCGATCTGCGACATGATGTGCCGACGGAGGCCTTCGAGAAGGTCGCCCGCCTGTCGGAGAAAAACGAGGCGTTCTATTCCGCCTTTGTCAGTCCTTGGGTTCGGCTGATGACCTCCCCGGCCAGTGCAGAAATGCTGAAATCGATGCATCCGATGCGCACCAGCCGCCTGATGTTCTCGGAACGCTTCAATCCCTGGATGCGTCTCGTGCGGCAGACGGCGGAGAGTATTTCCAAGACCCGTGAGCCCCTTGAGCGCAACGACCCCATGCTTGCGCGCGAGCGGGCCGCAATTGATGCGGTCGGTGACGCCATCGAACGGGCACGCATTGCCCGCGACGCCCGCTTTGAGCGCACATTCAGGACGCTCTTCGGCGCTGGCGATGACGAGACTGACAGCGAAAACAACGCGCACATGCCAAGCTGACAGGAAGGGACACTAGAGATGCAATGGATTTTGGAAAATTGGGTGCTCCTGCTTGTCGGTAGTGCAATGGTGGCGATGCATCTGTTCCGCCACGGGCACAAAGACCGAGGCCACGTCTCACATCCGGGCTGCGCCAAACGCGCTGAAGCCGTTGAATCCGAGGCTGCTATATCGGCCAAGGACGGCACCAATGTCTGAACAGGTCATCCTGACACTGAATGCGGGTTCGTCCTCGCTAAAGTTCGCGCTGTTTTCCGCAATCAGAAACCCCAGACGGCTCTGGTCGGGGGCGATTGATCGGATCGGGTCACCAAATGCCCATTTCCGATTGAGCGACGCGCGCAAAACTGTCGTGGTCGATGAACCGGGTTCGCTCGACAGTCATGAGGCAGCGCTCACCCGGTTGCTCACAGCCATTGCAAGCCTTCCAGGATCGCTGGATCTGGTTGCGGTCGGCCACCGCGTTGTTCATGGCGGGCCGGAATGTGATTGCCCCAAACGCGTCACACCCGCGCTGACGGAGCGACTGCGTCGCCTGACGTCGCTGGCGCCGCTGCACATCCCACCCAATCTGGCAGGGATCGACGCGGTGCTGGCGGCTCGGCCCGATCTGCTACAGGTGGCCTGTTTTGACACCTCGTTTCACCACGATATACCCCGCATGGCGCGGATGACGGCTCTGCCCCGCGCCCTCACTGAATCCGGGGTCCGGCGCTACGGCTTTCACGGGCTTTCCTACGAATACATCATGGAGACGTTGCAAAAGGATGGCGTGAATACCGGTGCTGAACGCATCATCATCGCGCATCTTGGCAACGGTGCGTCGATGGCCGCGATCCGCAATGGCCACCCCGTCGAAACCAGCATGGGATTTTCCACTATCGCAGGCCTGCCGATGGGCACGCGGTGCGGCGACCTTGATCCCGGCATCCTGCTCTATCTGATGCGCGAAGAGGGGATGACGGCGGACGAGATGTCCGATCTGCTCTACAACCAAAGCGGACTTTTGGGGATCTCGGGTCTGAGCCGCGATATGCAGGATCTGCTCGACAGCCGTGAAAAAGCCGCCGCCGAGGCTGTCGATTACTTCTGCTATCAGGCTCGGCTGCATCTCGCGCGACTGACCGGTGCGCTTGGCGGGTTGGACCGGGTCGTGTTCACCGGCGGCATCGGCGAAAATTCAGCCGGAGTTCGCGGCCGGATTTGTGCGGAACTCGGATATCTCGGGGTCTGCCTTGACAGTGGCGCCAACCAGGCAGGGATCGGCGTCATTTCAAAACCGGGTGCCGGAGTGACAGTCGAGGCCCGCGCCACTGACGAAGAAAAGATGATCGCCTGCCATGTGGCCGCGAAACTTGCGGTCCATCCGGCGCCGCAATCTGCACAGACGGAGGCCTGAACCATGTCCCCAAATTCTGAAAAGCTGCAACACCTGATCGAAAGAGCCTGCGCTCTGACCCCGGTTCGGGTGGCTGTGGTCGATGCGGCACAATCGGTGGTTCTCGAAACCCTGCGCGATGCTGTGACACTTGGTCTTGTCGAGCCACGATTGCTGGGCGAACCGGATGCGATCCTTGCCCTGTGCCGCGATCTGGGCTGGGACGTCGATCCCGCTTGGATCATCCCGACCACGTCCGATGCCGATGCCGCGGCCCGCGCCGTGGCCATGGTGCGCCGTGGCGAGGCCGATTTCCTGATGAAGGGCAACCTGCATACCGATGTGCTGCTGCGCGCGGTGCTGGACAAGGACAGTGGCCTGCGTCTGCCCGGTCGCCGGGTCAGCCATGTCTTTCTGGTCGATGTACCCGGCCATGACCGGCTGATTGGCATTACCGATGCCGCGATCAACATCGCTCCCGACCTGACTGCAAAGGCCGAGATCTGCCAGAACGCCGTCGATCTGTTTCACATCCTTGGAAGTGCAGAGCCGAACGTCGCCGTTCTTTCGGCGGTCGAGACGGTCGCAAGCAGCATCGCCTCGACGCTGGATGCGGCCTGCCTGACGCTGATGGCGCGGCGCGGTCAGATTACCGGCGCGCACGTTGACGGACCGCTGGCCTTCGACAACGCAATTTCGGCGCTGGCAGCGAAGGAGAAGGGCATCCTGTCAGATGTCGCAGGCCAGGCCGACATCCTTCTGGTGCCTGATCTCGTTTCGGGCAATATCCTTGCCAAGGCGCTGGAGTATCTCGGGCGGGCAGTTGCCGCCGGCGTTGCTGTCGGGCTGTCGGCCCCCGTCGTGCTGACCTCTCGTTCTGACCCTGCTTCCGCCCGGATGGCATCTCTCGCCGTGGCGGCATTGATGCACCATCAAGCCAGGTCGGACAACGCGCGCCAAGAGCCGCAGGAGAACAGCGTCGCCGCTGCACCGCAAGCAGAGCAGTCCTGTTGCCCCCTGAGCGTGACCGCCGCCTTCAGGGAGGCCGCAGAATGAAGGATTCTCCCCTTGCGGTCAGCCCCGCCAGATTGCTCGACATGACCGGCAAGAAGGGGCTGGTCATCGGCATCGCCAATGAGCACAGCCAGGCCTGGGCGGCGGCGCGCAATTTCCACGCGGCGGGCGCGGACCTCGCGGTGACCTATCTCAACGACAAGGCCCGGTCGTTCGTAGAGCCGTTGGCTACCGCGATCGACGCCCCCATTCTGCTGCCCTGCGATGTGGCACGGGACGGTCAACTGGAGGCAGTCCTTAACGCCATAACCCAAGCCTGGGGGCGTCTCGACTTTGTACTGCATGCGATCGCCTGGTCACCACCCGAAGATCTGCACGGTCGGTTGATCGACTGTTCAGCCGACGGGTTCGCACAATCGATGCAGGTGTCCTGCCATTCTTTCATCCGCACGGCGAAACTGGCCGAACCGCTGATGGGAGAGGGCGGTAGCCTGATGACCCTCAGCTTTCTTGGGGCCGAAAGGGTCGTGGATCATTACGGTCTCATGGGTCCGGTCAAGGCTGCGCTCGAGTCGTCGGTGCGTTATCTGGCGCATGAGCTCGGGCCAAAAGGCATTCGCGTCAACGCAATTTCGGTGGGTGCGGTGAAGACCCGCGCCGCCTCGGGCATCCGGCATTTCGATGAGCTGATCGACGAGACCGAGCGGAAATCGCCGCTGCGCCGCACCGTTACAACTGACGAGGTCGGGCGCGCCGCGCTTTTGCTCGCCAGCGACTACACAACCGCAATCACTGGCAAAGTCTTACATGTCGACGCCGGATTCCATGTCAATGGCATGGTGTTTCACTGAGGTCCGAACCCGTCGCGGAAAACCCGCGGTGAGAGCAGGACAGGAAAGGACACGAGATGAACGTAACCAAGGGTAAATTTGGCAAGAGGGTGGACGACATGGAGAGCATTGATACAGTTCCGGACGGCTATTCCGGAACGGTCTACACCTGCTCCATGCATCCCGAAATACGCAGCACTGAGGAAGGACGCTGCCCAAAATGCGGCATGAACCTGATACCGGAAGGGGAAGTTGCGGAGCACGGGCATCACGACCATTCTGGTCACGCCGACGCGCATGGTGGCGTAAGCGTGAATGTCAAGGACGGCGAATACGATACCGTGCCCGACAGCTACAACGGGACGGTCTATACCTGCCCGATGCACCCGCAGGTACGTCATCCCGGACCGGGGTCATGTCCGCTCTGCGGCATGGGGCTGGAGCCGGAAACGGTGAGCCTGGAAGATGACGGCCCGAATCTCGAACTGGTGGATTTTACCCGGCGGTTCTGGGTCGGTGCTGTGCTGACGGTCCCGCTCCTGGTTCTGGCGATGGGTCCGTTCGTCGGATTCACATATTTGATGGAACTGTTGGGGGAGCGCACTTCACTCTGGGCAGAACTCGTTCTTGCAACGCCGGTGATCCTCTGGTCGGGATGGCCGTTTTTCGTCCGCGGCTACAATTCGTTCCGCACGTTGAATCTCAACATGTTCAGTCTGATCTCGATGGGGGTCGGCGCGGCTTGGATATTCAGCGTCGTGGCCGTCATCGCACCGGGGATATTCCCCGAAGGCTTCCGCGACCAGAACGGCAATGTTGGCGTCTATTTTGAAGCGGGCGCCGTGATCGTGGTCCTGGTCCTGCTGGGACAGATGATGGAGTTGCACGCCCGCGAAGGTACCGGCAAGGCGATCCGCGCTCTGCTGGATATGGCCGCCAAGACGGCACTGGTCGTCCGGCCCGACGGCACCGAAGAAGAAATCGAGCTGGACCAGGTGCAGCTGGGCGATCACCTGCGGGTGCGCCCGGGTGACAAGGTGCCGGTGGATGGCGTGGTTGTCGAAGGTCGCTCCTCCGTCGATGAATCGATGATTTCGGGCGAACCCATGCCGGTTGAAAAGGTCGCAGGAGAGCCTGTCACGGGCGCGACGATCAACGGCACCGGTAGTCTGGTGATCGAGGCGACAAGGATCGGCGCCGACACCATGCTGTCCCAGATTGTGCAGATGGTCGCGAATGCGCAGCGCAGCCGCGCCCCCATCCAGAAATACGCCGACAAGGTGGCGGGACTGTTCGTGCCCGCCGTCATCATCGTCGCGATCCTGTCGTTCATTACCTGGGCGATCTGGGGACCGGATCCTGCGATGGCCTATGGCCTCGTCTCCGCCGTGGCCGTGCTGATCATCGCCTGTCCCTGTGCACTTGGCCTCGCTACACCGATGTCGATCATGACCGCCACGGGCCGCGGCGCGCAGATGGGCGTGCTGATCAAGAACGCAGAGGCGCTGGAACGGTTCGAGAAGGTCGACATCCTGATCGTGGACAAGACAGGCACGCTGACCGAAGGAAAACCCAAACTGGTCGCGGTTTTGCCGGAGGCAGGACATGATGAGGCCGAGGTGCTGCGCCTTGCTGCGTCGCTGGAGCGGGGATCGGAACACCCGCTGGCCGAGGCCATCGTGCGCGGTGCCGAAGAACGTGGCATTAAATTTTCTAAAGCCGAAGATTTCGAGGCCGTGACCGGCAAGGGCGTCAAGGGTCGGGTGGACGGCAAGTCCGTCGCGCTCGGCAACGCGGCCCTGATCCATGATCTGGGGCTGGACAGTGGCGCGCTGGTCGACACCGCCAACGCCCGGCGCGACGAGGGCGAGACGGTGATGTTCATCGTGCTCGACGGGGCCATTGCCGGGCTGGTCAGTGTGGCCGATCCGGTCAAGGAGACCACGCCGGCCGCGCTCAAGGCGCTGCATGAGCAGGGCTTCCGGATCATCATGGCGACGGGCGACAACGAACGCACGGCGCAGGCCGTCGCGAGCCGGCTGGGCATCGACGAGATCCGCGCCGACGTACTGCCCGAAGACAAGGCCCGGATCATCAAGGAGTTGCAGGCCGAGGGTAAAAAGGTCGCGATGGCTGGCGACGGGGTCAATGACGCGCCTGCCCTTGCCCAGGCCGATGTCGGTATCGCCATGGGCACCGGGGCCGACGTGGCGATCGAAAGTGCCGGGTTCACACTGGTCAAGGGTAACCTCGATGGCATCGTGCGGGCCCGGAAACTGTCCCACGCGACCATGCGTAACATCCGTCAAAACCTCTTCTTTGCGATGATCTACAACGCTGCGGGCGTCCCGATTGCGGCAGGTGTGCTTTACCCGTTCCTCGGCATCCTGATCGGCCCAATCTTTGCCGCCTTCGCAATGAGCGCATCGTCCCTGTCGGTCGTGCTGAACGCGCTCCGACTGCGGCGGCTGAAGTTCTAACGAGCGGGCGCGGCGAGGCTTTGTATCCGCATTAGTATGCAGCGTTGTCGATCCGAAACAAATTTGGAAATCCGATCATCGGGTTTCTTACGGAAGCAACCAAGCAAGCAAAGGAGACAAACAAATGGCAGGTCACGAAATCCATGACGCGAACACCCCTGAGAGCGAGGCACAAGAGGTCCCGCAACAGGCGCGGGGTCAAGGCCTGAGCCGCCGGAACCTTCTTGTCGGTTCGGCTGGAGTGACACTCGGAAGCATGGCCGGCGCATCGGCGACCATTGCGCAGAGCAATCAGTCGGGTGCAGGATCCCGTATGCGCCCCGCTGCGAGTCTGGGCGACCGGATCTACAGCGCTAACCCAAGTCATCCCGGCATGGCCGACGTGAGCGAAAATCCCGCGAACGTACCGTCGCCGATCACCCGGACCGAACCCGCCACGGTACGGATCGAGTTGGAGACGATCGAAATCGAGGCCCATCTCGATACCAACAGCCGTTTTCGGTTCTGGACTTTCAATGGCACCGTGCCCGGCCCCTTCCAGCGCGTACGTCTGGGCGATACCGTCGAGGTCTACCTCAAGAACAACGAGGACAGCTGGTTCGCCCACAACGTCGATTTCCACGCTGTGACAGGTCCTGGCGGCGGCGCGTCTCTGGGTGCGCCCGGCCCGGGAGAAAGCTACAGCTTCAAGTTCAAGGCGCTGAACCCCGGCCTTTACGTCTATCACTGCGCGGTTGCTCCCGTGGCGCTCCATATTGCCAACGGGATGTACGGCCTCATCCTGGTTGAACCCGAAGAGGGGCTGACCCCAGTCGATCGCGAATTCTATGTGATGCAGGGCGAAATCTATACCGAAGAACCATTTGGCAGCGTCGGAGTGTTGACTGAAAGCTACGACAAGCTGATTGACGAACGTGCCGAATATCTCGTCTTCAACGGGCATGTCGGAGCGTTGACAGATCACTATCCCTTGCAGGCCAAAGTGGGCGAGACGGTTCGCATTTACTTTGGCGTTGGCGGTCCGAACTATACCTCCGTCTTCCAAGTAATCGGCGAGATATTCGACAAAGCCTATTTGCACGGCTCGCTGATTTCGCCGCCTCTCGAAAGTGTGCAGACCATCGTGGTGCCTCCGGGAGGCTCGGGAATCGTCGAGTTCAAGTGCGAGGTGCCGGGGCGTTTCGTGCTCGTCGATCACGCGCTGTCGCGTGCCGAGCGCGGTCTCGCCGGTTACCTCATCGTCGAAGGCGACGAAAACCCCGACATATTCTCATCCCTGGACGAGACACCCGGCGCGGCTGGCCCAGACGATCCCGAGTGATCTTACTGCCCCCGCCGTTGATCGCAGCGGGGGAAACGCAAATGGCGAAATTGAGCGTAAAGAGAAAGCGAGCAGCACATGACCCCGGATGACTCCCACCAGATCGAGCCGACCCGGCCCCCAAAACCCGCGCAATCCTTCTGGCGGTCGCGTTTCGGGATCAGCCTCATTATCGCGCTTGCGATTGCCGCGATTCTGCTCGGGTTCGAGCACCGGATCCACATCTTTGCCGGTAACGGTTTTCTCGCGCTTCTTCTGCTCGGCTGTGTCGTCATGCATCTGTTCATGCACGGCGGACATGGCGGCCACGGGGGTGGTGACAAATCATGATCGACACTCCCGGCTATGGCTTGTGGCTGTTCGCACTGCTCAATGCCGCGATCTTCATCATGTTCGCATTTAGCTTCTTCAAGCCGCAGACAGCGCGCGACTGGCGCAGCTTCGGGGCTTTCAGCGCGTTCCTCGTTGCTCTTTTCTCGGAAATGTATGGTTTTCCGTTAACCATCTATCTGCTGTCCGGTTGGCTGCAGACCCGTTTCCCGGGGGTCGATTGGTTTTCCCATGATGCCGGGCACCTGCCGGAAATGATGTTTGGCTGGCAGGCCAATCCGCATTTCGGCCCCTTCCACATGCTCAGCTTCGTGTTGATCGGGCTTGGGTTCTGGATGATCTCGGCGGCGTGGCGGGTGCTTTATCAGGCGCAGCGAAGCGGAGCACTGGCCACGACCGGGCCCTACGCACGTGTCCGTCATCCGCAATATGTGGGGTTCGTTCTGGTGCTGACAGGGTTTCTTGTTCAGTGGCCGACCCTGCTGACGCTCGCGATGTATCCGGTGCTGATCTGGATGTACGTGCGGCTGGCCCGTGCAGAAGAGCGCGAGACGCGGGCGCAATTCGGCGGTCAATTTGATGCCTACGCCCGAAATGTCCCCGCGTTCATTCCATCTTTGGGGCCGACCTCAAAGCAAACAAACTAAAGGGGAGCGATAAAAGTGCCGAACAAACAACTGGAGAAAACACCCGATGATGATCAGATCCTCGAATCGCGTTTTCCGACCGCCTACACGATCCTCTTCGCGTTGATCATCCTGATCGCTGCACTGACATGGATCATCCCCGCCGGCCAATATGAACGTGTGATGGATGCCGCTTTGGACCGCGAGGTTGCCGTTGCAGGCAGTTACGCGCTGGTCGAGCGCAACCCGCAGGGCTTTGTCGATGTGATGCTGGCGCCTATCGCCGGATTCTATGATCCCGACAGCTATGCCGCCAACGCGATCGACGTTGCGCTGTTCGTGCTGTTTCTGGGTGGTTTTCTGGGTGTCGTGAACGCCACCGGCGCCGTTGATACCGGCATCAGGGCAGCCATGACCCGCATGAAAGGTCGCGAGATCTGGATGATTCCGATCCTGATGACGCTGTTTGCGCTTGGCGGCACGACCTATGGCATGGCCGAGGAAACGCTGGCGTTTTACGCCATTTTGATCCCCGTAATGATCGCCGCAGGCTATGACGCCGTCACAGGTGTCGCGGTCATACTGATTGGCGCCGGCATTGGCGTTCTGGGATCGACGATCAACCCATTTGCAACGGTCATTGCGTCCGATGCGGCAGGCATTCCCTTTACCGACGGTATCGCGCTGCGGCTGATCCTTCTGGTCGCGGGCCTTGCCATCTGCGCCGCCTTCGTCATGCGCTACGCCGCACGGGTCAAGGCCGATCCTTCCCGCTCGGTCGTGGCGCATCAGGCCGAGGCACACAAGCGTCTGTTCCTTCAGGACGCCAAGGAGGGCCAGGTGGATGACGTCCTGTCCGGCACCCAAAAACTGGTGTTGATCCTCTTTGCGGCGACGTTTGCCGTAATGATCTGGGGCGTGGCCAGTCAGGATTGGTGGATGGCCCGCATGGGCGCGCTGTTCCTTGGCGCCGCCATCGTCACCGGCGTGATCGCCCGCATGGGCGAGAAGAAACTGACCGGCAGTTTCGTCGACGGCGCGCGTGACCTTCTGGGCGTGGCGCTGGTCATTGGACTGGCGCGCGGGATCGTCGTCATCATGGAGCAGGGCATGATCGCCGACACGATCCTGCACAGCGCCGAGCAGACATTGGCCGGCGTGGGCGAGTTGGCCTTCATCAACCTGATGTTCTGGATCGAGGCAGGGATGAGTTTTCTCGTGCCGTCCTCATCAGGCCTCGCTGTCCTCTCGATGCCCATCCTCGCGCCGTTGGCCGATTTTGCCAATGTGGGCCGCGATCTGGTGGTCACCGCGTATCAATCGGCCAACGGCCTTGTGAACCTGATCAATCCGACCTTTGCGGTGGTGATCGGCGGGCTGGCGATTGGCCGGGTGTCCTATGACCGCTGGCTGGTGTTCATCTGGCCGCTGCTGGTTCTGCTCATCATTCTGATTACGGTGGCGATCAGCATCGCCGCCATTCTCTGAGACAAGGAAAATACCATGACTGATCATAAACTCGGCGTTCATTCTGAGTCCGGTAAACTTCGGCAGGTGATTATCTGCCGCCCCGGCCTGGCCCATCGCCGCCTGACACCGGATAATTGCGAAGACCTGCTGTTCGACGATGTGTTCTGGGTCAAGCAGGGCCAGAAGGATCACGATGCCTTTGCGCAGGCGATGACCGATGAGGGCGTCGAGGTGCTGGAAACCGGCGCGTTGCTGGCCGAGACGATGGAGATCCCCGAGGCGCGCAAATGGGTGCTGGACCACCGCATCGCCGCCATTCATGTCGGCGTTGGAATGCGCCGCGAGCTGCGCGAGTGGATGGACGAGCTGCCGGGTGCGGAGTTGTCGAAATGGCTGATCGGCGGGCTGACCGTGGCCGATGTGCCGTTCGAGGCGACCGGCATGTTTGGTGCCTATCTGGGCAAGCACGGCTTCATCCTGCCGCCATTGCCCAACTTCCTGTTCACCCGCGACAATTCGGCCTGGATCTATGGCGGCGTCACGCTGAACCCGATGTATTGGCAGGCGCGTCGCCCCGAAACGCTGCTGACTGCCGCGATCTATGAATACCACCCCAAATTCAAGGGCCAGGTCGAGGTGATCTGGGGCGATCCGCTGAAGGATTACGGCCTTGCCACGCTGGAAGGCGGCGACCAGATGCCGGTCGGCAACGGCGTCGTTCTGGTCGGCATGGGTGAGCGGACGTCGCCGCAGGCCGTGGGCCTTCTGGCGCAGGCGCTGTTCGACCAGGGCCGGGCGGAACGTGTCGTCGCCTGCCAGATGCCCAAATCGCGCGCGGCGATGCATCTGGACACGGTGTTCACTTTTTGCGGCGGCGATGTCGTTACCAGCTTCAAGGATGTGGCCGATGAGATGACCTGCTATGACCTGCATCCCGGCGAGGGCGGCAAGCCGCTGGATATGCGGCACGACAAACGCCCGATGTTCGACGTTGTGGCCGATGTCATGGGCTTCAAGAAGCTGAACGTCGTCGATACCGGCGGCGATAACCCGTTCGAGCAATCGCGCGAGCAGTGGAACGACGGCAATAACGTGCTGGCGCTGCGCCCCGGTGTGGTGATGGGCTACGACCGCAACGATGACACCAACGCCGCCCTGCGCGCCGAAGGCATCGAAGTGATCGAGATGCCGGGCGCCGAGTTGGGCCGGGGCAGGGGCGGCAGCCGCTGCATGTCCTGCCCGACCATCCGCGATGCGGTTTAAAAAGGAGTTAACGATATGGCTTTCAATCTGAAAAATCGCAGCTTCCTGACCCTGCGCGACTTTACCCCTGCCGAGATTGCATTTTTGCTCAAGCTGTCGGCAGATCTCAAGTCTGCCAAATACGCCGGCACCGAGGTCGAGACGCTGAAAGGCAAGGAAATCGCACTGATTTTTGAAAAAGACAGCACGCGCACCCGCGTAGGCTTTGAGGTGGCAGCCCATGATCAGGGCGCGACGGTCACATATCTTGGCCCCTCGGGCACCCATATCGGCGGCAAGGAAACGGTCAAGGATACCGCGCGCGTTTTGGGCCGGGTGTATGATGCGATCGAATATCGCGGATTTGGTCAAAAGATCGTCGAGGAGCTGGCCGAATGGTCCGGCGTGCCGGTCTATAACGGGCTGACGGACGAATTTCACCCGACGCAGATCCTGGCCGATTTCCTGACCATGCAGGAACACGGCGAAAAACCGCTGCGCGAGGTCGCGTACTGCTTCATGGGGGACGCGGGCAACAACATGGGCGACAGCCTGCTGATCGGCGGGGCCAAAATGGGCATGGATGTGCGGCTCTGCGCGCCGAAATCGCTGTGGCCCGAGCAGTCGATTCAGGACGAGGCGCGATTGGTGGCGGCGGACACCGGCGCGCGTATCACGATCACCGAAGGTGTGGACGAGGCCGTGCGCGGCGTCGATTTCGTCTATACCGACGTCTGGGTGTCTATGGGCGAGAGCAAGGACAAATGGGCCGAGCGGATCGAGCTGCTGAAACCCTATCAGGTCAATGCCGAAATCATGGCAAAGACGGGCAATCCGCGCGCGAAATTCATGCATTGCCTGCCGGCCTTCCACAACACCGACACCGATGTCGGCAAGGACATCAAGGAGCAGTTCGGCCTTGATGCGATGGAAGTCACGGAGGAGGTGTTCGAAAGCCCGGCCTCTATCGTCTTTGATCAGGCGGAAAACCGGATGCACACGATCAAGGCGGTCCTTGTCGCCACATTGGGGGGCTAGAATATGCTGGTCGTTGCAGCCCTTGGCGGCAATGCGCTGCTGGAACGCGGTCAGCCTTTGACGGCGGCAAACCAGCGCGCGAATGCGCGCATTGCCGCCACGTCGCTGGCCGAAATCGTGCGCGCCGGCCATGATCTGGTGATCACCCACGGCAACGGCCCGCAGGTCGGGCTGCTGGCGCTGCAAGGCGCGGCCTACAAGCCCGATGAGGCCTATCCGCTGGACGTTCTGGGGGCCGAAACCGGCGGTATGATCGGCTACATGATCGAGCAGGAGCTGGAGAACGCGCTGGACCATTCACGGCCCGTCGCCACCTTGCTGACGCAGGTGATCGTGGATGCGCGCGACCCGGCGTTTCAAAACCCGACCAAGTATATCGGCCCGGTTTACGAGCGCGAAGAGGCCGAGGCGCGCGCCAAGGCCGCAGGCTGGACCATTG
Organism: Roseovarius sp.; assembly: GCA_036568405.1. Taxonomy (GTDB): domain Bacteria; phylum Pseudomonadota; class Alphaproteobacteria; order Rhodobacterales; family Rhodobacteraceae; genus Roseovarius. The sequence goes on along the minus strand of DATCSR010000019.1, from coordinate 127,062 downwards.
CACAGGACGGCGACAAATGGCGCCGCGTCGTCGCCTCGCCAAAGCCGATGGAAATCCCAGATATCCGTGTTTTGAAACTGCTGTTGGATCAGAACGTCATCATCATCTGCACCGGCGGTGGCGGCATCCCGGTCCTGCGCGGCAAGGATGGCAGCCTGACCGGCGTCGAGGCGGTCATCGACAAGGACGCCGCCAGCGCCCTTCTGGCGCAGGAATTGGGGGCGGAAGTGCTATTGTTGCTGACCGATGTTGACGCCGTCTACCGCGATTTTGGATCGGACAAGGCGACAAAACTATCATGGCTGTCACCGCAAGACGCTCTGCAATTCGATGCGCCCGCGGGTTCGATGGCCCCGAAACTGGAGGCAGCGGCAGCTTTTGCCGCGGCGGGTGGTTTGGCGGGCATCGGGCGATTGCAGGACTCGGTCGAAATCATGAACGAGGCCGCAGGCACACAAATTTTAGAACGGAACCCGGGCAGGTGAAAAGGGCGGTGTCAGGAAAGAACTAAACGCACAAAAAGACCCCCTCAGAGCGAAAGGAAAAAACGATGGGAATTCTTAGATATAGAGCGGCGACCGTTAGCGTGGCAGTTATGGCAACAGCATTTATGTTGATCGGCGCCTCGGCTGAGGCCGACTCTCATTCAATGGAAATGTCGGGCGCGATGATGGCCACCGGGCTCATGATGCCGCAGATGGATGCCGCCAAAGGCCGGCAGCTGTTCGCCTCGAAGGGATGTGTCGTCTGCCATTCAGTGAACGGAATTGGTGGTCAGGATGCCCGGTCGCTGGACGCCGAAAACATGGATCTGCCGATGAACCCCTTCGACTTTGCCGCCAACATGTGGCGCGGTGCTGAAACGATGGTGTCATTGCAGCGCGAAGAGTTGGGCGACGTGATCCAGATTTCAGGTCAGGAACTGGCACATATCATCGCGTTCGTCCACGATCCGAAAGAACAGTCTCAGTTCACGGGTGCCGAGATCCCGGACGATGTGAAAGAGATGATGGAGCACCACGAAACCGAAGCGGAAGGTGCCCACGACTGAGCCCACGGCGCCCGGGATGTTGTCGACACCCTGCCGAGCACATCCCGCAGATAAGGAGACCAGATTGCAAGCTCAGGACATCATGACGAAAAATGTAATTTCAGCCGCTGCTGATACTACAGTGGAGGAAGTGACCGCACTTATGATGAAAAATCACATAAGTGCAGTGCCGATCCTGGACAATGATGGAGCCATCATCGGGCTTGTCAGCGAAGGCGATTTGATGCGCCGGGTCGAAGGGTCTGGAAAGACCAACAAGTCGTGGTGGCTTTCACTGTTTTCGGGGTCCAACGACACGGTGACGGACTTCATCGCGATGCGTGGTCGCCGCGCGAAGGATGTCATGACCCGAGACATCAAAGTCGTAGCCCCCGACACGGCGGTCGCAGACATTGCGCGTTTGCTCGAAGAAAAGCGGATCAAACGCGTTCCTGTTGTCGAAGACGGCCGAATGGTCGGCATCGTCAGTCGGGCCAACCTGATGCAGGCGCTTGCGACAGCGCCCATCGTGACTCTTAAAACGTCAACCAGCGACCGCGAAAAACGCGAGATTGTTCTGGCGGCACTGGCGCAAGTACCGGGGCTTACTCCTGTGCAACTCAACGTCGTCGTAGAGGGCGGTCGCGTGGATGTCTGGGGCCTTGTCGGATCGGACGCCGAGGAAGACGCCGCACGCGTGGCGCTCGATAACATCGATGGGCTCGGCGAGGTTTCGATCAATTTTGACCGGATACCAAGCTACGCTTGGATCGTTTAGGATCTGATGTAATTCCGGTACGCAACTCAACCTGCGCTAAACTGCCCGTGACGATCGCAGTTTGAAGGATAATTCAAAGCATGTGCCTCTCAGCAGAAGTAAGCTTTGCCGCCAGCGTCTTTCTTGTCGGAGGCGGCGCATTCGCCACTTGGAAAGCCACACAGATTAACATGCGATATCTGCCCGTCGCCCTGATGCCGCTCTTTGCAGGTCTTCAACAATTCATGGAAGGCAACGTCTGGGTTGGCGTCAACGGAGGCGATCCTTTCACCGTACTTTGGGGGGCGATGGGTTTCATCTTTTTCACTTGGTTCATGTGGCCAATCTGGATACCCATTTCCGTCTATGTTCTGGAACCGCCCGATAGTCCGCGCAAGAAACTGTTCCTGACATTCGCGGCGATAGGGATCGCGTTCGGACTGCTGCTTTACGTGCCACATGTGATCAATCCCGATTGGATCGAGGTCAGCGTCAATCAGGATTCGCTGGCCTATGAAGGAACGATGCTGCTGGACTACCTGATGCCGCGCTGGATGACCTATGTGATCTATCTGTCCCTGATCATCGCGCCGCCGTTGATGTCGCGCTATCTGCACATGCGGTTCTTCGGCGGCACAATCATCGCCGTCGTGGTCGTCGACATCCTACTGCTGCGCTATGCCTATATCTCGTTCTTCTGTCTGCTGGCGGGTCTGGGGACGCTGCACCTGATCTATATCATCCTGCGCAACAAATGCGCCCGGGAGTGCCCGATGCTTTTTGCGTAGCGGCTGTCACGGCGACGGCGCGTTCAGTGTCACTCTGATGGCCGTTGCCGCCGACGACATGCGTTTCCAAAGGCGTCACTTCTTTAACTATCTCCGGGCCATTGAGCAACATCAGGAACCTGCAAGGAGAGAAGCAACCGGCCAAAATCTGACATTTTCTAAATGAATTGAGATGTCTCCGTTCCAAGAGTAAACAATTGCTTTCTTCAATCCTCTTTGCAGCTTTCGCCATCTTATCGTAAGCGGCGGTTCCGCGCCATTGATATTTGACTTGCAGGCTGAACGCTTCGTCATGGCATGTCGGATTCCGGAGTTCGTCAGGGACTACCCAACGAGCTCATTCTGTGTGGGGAACCTGTCTGACATAGGCCCATCGCATCAGCGTATCGTTGTCCTTGTCGCGATGACCGTTTGCCAGCTTCGTGAACAGATCCTTCATGTAGGCATATGGTTCGACACCATTCATTTTGTAAGAGCCGATGAGGCTTGCGAAGCACTCCCATTTACGGCCGATACTGGTGAAAAACTCACCGTGCACCTTCGCAGCTCACTTTAGGAGAATTCTGCCCTGCTGAATCGTCAGACGGGGCCATATCTGGGGTAAAAGAGCGTGATAGCAGAAAGCTTGTTCGCTTTCTGCGACCAGATCTAACATCGCTGGAGTTTTTCAACAGTATCGGCCGCTTTCAACATGACCAGCGAACAAGGAGTTGCGGCGATTCATTGCCGGGCTGCGGATGGCGCTCTCCACCAGGTTGGAATCGATGTCGACGCGGCCATCGTCAAGGAACAGCCGAAAACCCCCTTCCCGGCGCAGCATATAGGCCATGGCCTCACCAAGTTCGGATTTGCGTGAGACACGGGCCGCCTGAGCTGCCAGCAAGGTGAAGAATGCATCTACCAAAGGACGGGACAGGCTCTGGCGGGTGGCCCGGCGATGATCGGGATCGGAGCCGCGGATCGCATCCTCGATCTTGTAGAGGGCAGCGATGTGCAGCAGCGCCTCGTCCACCATGGGAGAGCCCTTCTTGGGCTTGGCCTTGATCAGTTTGCGCCGCCCGTGTGCCCAGCAGAAGGCCAGCCGCAACGGATCGCCGCCCGTGCGTTTTGGCGTGGCGAGGTGGGAGTGAACTGCTACATGTGTTCGCGGACGGTGGGTATGCCGGGCCAAAATTGCGCGGGGCGCTGGCCCAGACCGGGCGATGGGTCATTCAGATCGTGAAGCGCTCCGACACGGCCAAAGGTTTCGGGGTGACCCCACGAAGATGGGTTGTCGAACGCACCTTCGCTTGGCTCGGGCGTTGCCACCGATTGGCCAGGGATTGGTAGCAAACCATCGAAAGCGCCGAAGCATAGGTCCTCAGCGCTCACATCCGGCGGTTGACGAGACATCTCGCAAGACCATGAATTCGTTCACCCCGTTTTGAATCGGACAATTAGACCGAAATTGCGACTTTCAGCACGCCGTCTCTTTGGTTCGCGAAAAGGTCATACGCCTCTTCAATCTGATCAAGTTTGAACCGGTGAGTGACAAGTGGCCGCGTGTCGAGCCTGCCGCTGGCAATCATGTCCATCAGCCGACGCATGCGTTCCTTGCCACCGGGGCAAAGCGTGGTGATTATCTTGTAGTCGCCCAACCCGGCAGTGAACGCATCCAGCGGGATCGTGAGATCGCCAGAATAGACCCCCAGCGAAGAAAGCGTGCCGCCCGGCCTGAGAACCCGCAAGGCGCTCTCGAATGTTGCCTGCGTGCCCAGAGCCTCGATCGCGACATCCGCGCCGCGCCCGTCGGTCAGGCGCATGATCTCCTCTACAGGGTTGGTTTTGGTGAAATCGATCACATGATCGGCGCCCAACTTGCGGGAAATGTCCATACGTGCCGGAATGGCCTCGACAGCAATGATCTTGGAGGCGCCCATCATGCGGGCGCCAGCCGTCGCACACAGCCCGATGGGACCCTGAGCGAAAATCACGACGGTATCGCCGATCTTGACATGGCCACTTTCGGCGCCGGAGAAACCAGTGGACATGATATCGGGACACATCAACACCTGCTCGTCGCTCAACCCGTCGGGGATCGGGGCGAGGTTCGCCATGGCGTCGGGAACCAGCAGATATTCGGCCTGAGCGCCGTCTATTGTGTTGCCAAAGCGCCAGCCGCCCATCGGCTTGAAGCCGTGTTTTGTTCCCGGCCCGTCCTGGGAATGGCAGCCACAGAGCGACGCATTGCTATACCCGCTGGGACAGATTGCGCCCGCGATGACGCGCTGGCCCTCCTGATAGCCTTGGACGGCCGAGCCAAGTTTCTCGATCACACCGACCGGTTCGTGGCCAATCGTCAATCGCCGCTCGACCGGATATTCTCCTTTGAGGATATGAATATCGGTCCCGCATATGGTTGTGGTCGTGATCCGGATCAGTGCATCCAGCGGGCCAACATCGGGGATCGGCTTCTCGTCCAGCACGATCCGGTTCGGTTCGACGAAAATTGCGGCTTTCATTTTTTCCGACATTTGAAGCTCTCTTTCCTATGACGTTCCAGTGCATGCCCTAGCTCGGGTCACGAGACCGTCGCATTGGTCCACCCGGATCAGGATCGCTCTTCGAGATTCTGTAGGAACGGCGCCAACTGGTCTTTGACCTTGATCAATTTCGCCGTGATTCGGAGGAAATCGATGCCGTCAAAGTTACCCGAATGCGGACAAGGATGACCCCGGGAAGGAGGGGCCATAGCTTCGGGAGGGGGCAGGATAGCACGTTAAAGCGTTTCGCTGCGTTTCGGTAAATCCCTGCCTCAGGTATTTCCCGAAACGCTTTAGTGTTCTGAGTCTGACGCTTGCTACCTGCAATCTCGGATTTCATAGAGCTTGTTTAGCGCGCGTCGCTTCCGAGCGAGGATATCATCGGCTGTCTTGGTCCATGTGAAGGCTTTTGGCTTTGCGTTGCGCTACAAGAGGTAGTCGTAGATGGCGGTCTCTAGGTCGTCGACGCTGGAATAACTGCCCCCCGGATGCGCTTTGACGTGATCTCAGCAAAGAAGCGTTCGACAAGGTTCAGCCATGGCGCGCTGGTTGGTGCGAAATGCAGCTTGAAGCGCGGGTGTGTCTCCAGCCAAGCCTTTACCTCGGGCGTCTAATGTGTGGTGTAGTTGTCAAGCACGAGATGCACGTCTCGCGGCTTGAGGACAGCGCGGTCAATACGGCGCAGAAAGCGCAGGAACTGCTTGGCTGTTGAATGTTACTCACAACTGACCCGGTATTGTCACCGACATTTAATCCGCCCAGTTATTATGCTTTCTACGTCATGATGTGCTCAATGCCGTTGTCTCCTTCCGTTTCATTTTCGCTATCTCGGAGCTGGCCTTGAAGCGGTAGCTGGCGTTGCCGGTCTCCAGAATGTGGCAGCGATGAGTCAGGCGGTCGAACAAGGCAGTGGTCATCTTGGCGTCACCGAACACCGTTGCCCATTCGCTGAAGCTGAGGTTGGTGGTGATGATCACGCTGGTGCGCTCGTTTAGCTTGCTGAGAGGATTGAACAACAGGGCACCGCCCGATGTGCTGAACGGCAGGTATCCCGGCTCGCCCAAGATCACGAGGTCTGTCTTGGCCAGCGCCTCAGCGATCTTTCCAGCCTTGCCTTGGGCCTTTTCCCGTTCCAGCGCATTGACCAGTTCGACGGTCGAGAAGAAGCGCACGCGTTTTGCGGTGATGCTCTATGGCCAGAATGCCAAGGCCAGTCGCAATATGGCTTTTTCCCGTGCCAGGTCCACCGATCAGGACGACATTTTCGGCCGCGTCCATGAATTCGCAGCGATGCAGTTGGCGGACCAGGGCTTCATTGATCTCGTCCGTCACCAGCTCCCCGCGAGCCAAGATATCGGCGACCTTCTTGCCCATCTCGGTGCCGGATGCTTAGGCCTCGCGCAGCATGTCGCCGGTGCTTAGCTGGATCATGTCGCGGGTGGCCACCAGATGAGGTGCCTGAGTGCCAGTGCCCGCGTCCGGCTGTCCGAGAAGTTATTTCCGTCCTGTCCCTTTGCGGCGTGCGCGCCTTTTGCCCTTGCCGCCCAGCTGCGATTTCTCAATCAGCCCTTCGTATTGATGTGCCAGAAGGTGGCTTTGCACCTGCTGGATCGTGTCCATCGTAACAGACACAACGATAAGAACCGATGTGCCACCAAAGTAAAAGGGGATGGCGAACTGTGCGCGCAGAATTTCCGGGAGAAGCGTAATGAGTGCAAGATAACCTGAGCCGAGCACGAGGACGCGGCTGACCACATACTCTAGGTACTCTGCCGTCCGCTTGCCCGGACGGATGCCGGGGACAAAGCCGTTCTGGTTCTTCAGGTTATCCGCCACTTCGTCGGGTTTGAAGGCGACGTTATAGGTATAGAAATATGTGAAAAACACGACCATGCTGGCGAAGAACAGCAGATAGAGCGGCTGGCCGGGGCCGAAATAGGCCAGGATCGTCGACATGATCGCACCAGAGCCCTGCCCGCCCGAGAATGTGCTGATCGTCGTCGGCAGCAACAGCAGCGACGAGGCGAAGATCGCCGGGATCACGCCCGCCGGGTTCACCTTGAGCGGCAGGTGCGAGGAGCCGCCGTCATAGACCTTCATCCCGACCTGACGGCGCGGATATTGGATATGCACCTTGCGCAGCGACCGCTCCATGAACACCACAAAGGCGATCACGACGACCACCATCACGATCACGCCGATGATCACGGCGGGACTGATCGCGCCCGACCGGCCAGAGGCAAAGAACTGCGCCAGAGCCGCCGGAACCTCGGCGATGATGCCGACGAAGATGATCAGCGAAATGCCGTTACCGATGCCGCGCGCGGTAATCTGCTCGCCCAGCCACATCAGGAACATGGTGCCGCCGATCAACGTCACCATGCATGACACGATGAAGAAAAGGCCCGGATCGGTGACCAGATCGCCAGACTGAAGGCTGACGGCCAGACCGTAGGATTGCAGCGTGGCCAGCAGGACCGTGCCGTAGCGGGTATATTGGTTGATCTTCTTGCGGCCTGACTCGCCCTCTTTTTTCAGCTGCTCCAGCGCGGGAACCATCGCCGTCATCAGCTGAATGATGATCGAGGCCGAAATATAAGGCATGATTCCGAGGGCAAAGATACCCATCCGCCCCAGCGCGCCGCCGGTGAACATCGACAGCATGCCGCCGATGCTGGCGCCTGCCCCGGCCATGAACTGCCGCAGCTCGGCGCCGTCGATGCCCGGCACCGGGATCCATGTGCCGAGGCGGTAGACCACCAGCAGCATGAGGGTGAACACGATGCGTTTGCGAAGGTCGGTGGCCTTGCCGAGCGCCGCCCAGCTGGTGTTGGCCGCCATTTGTTCTGCTGCAGATACCATTCGGCCTCTTTCGCGAATCACCCAACGCCGCCGAGAGCTGTTTTCCAGCGGCCCGGCGGCGTCGTTTTGAAAAACTGGAAAGTATGTAAGCGGCGCATGGGCCGCTTACAACCTCTTATTCAGCCGCAACACCCGCCTTGGCGCCGGTCAGCGTCAGCGAGCCGCCCGCTTTTTCGACCGCTTCGACCGCCGATTTGGACGCGCCGGTGACTTCCAGCGTGATCTTCGACGTTACGTCGCCCTTGGCCAGAACGCGCACGCCGTCCAGCTTGCGGCGCACCAGACCGGATGCGATCAGCGCATCCTCAGTGATGGCGCTGCCAACGTCCAGGCTGCCCGCGTCGATGAATTTCTGGATCAGGCCCAAGTTGACCACGGCGAATGCCTTGCGGTTCGGCTTGTTAAAGCCGCGCTTGGGCAGACGCTGATAGAGCGGCATCTGACCGCCTTCAAAACCCTTGATCGCAACGCCAGAACGGGATTTCTGACCCTTGATACCACGGCCGGCAGTCTTGCCCATGCCCGAACCGGGGCCACGGCCAACGCGCTTCTTGCGCTTGGTTGCGCCTTCGTTATCGCGCAGTTCATGCAATTTCATGTCGCTTCTCCTTATGCCGGATGCGACCCCCAGCGACGGGAGCGGCCGAACGCGGCTTGATTGGGTTTTCGAGTCGTGGCGCAGAACGCCAACAGCAGGCGTATAGACGGTGCGCGGATGTGTTGCAAGTGGCGAGAAACTAGGATCGAGTGAGACCTAATATAGCATAAATCTTGTCGGTGGATGCATGGACAAATTACTGAAGAACACTGCGGTCGGAATACTCATCGGCTTTTCTGTAGCAATGCTGGCCGTATTCTTTCTGGATCACGATGTTTCTCAGGAACTCAAGAAGTTATACGTCTACCTTCTTAGTGCCTTTTTTTCACTGTCAGGTGCTGGATTAGCGCTACTTGGTGTTTTTGCTACGATTGAAAAGCAGCAATCCATGCGTGATGATGGACTTGCAAGGAAACTAGATTCTGCCAAAGCAATGATGCCAAACGCTCTATCGACCTTCTCTGAGATCTGTGCAAAAGGCATGCGAGCGAATTTTGTGATCTCTCCATCAGGGATAGTAATCAAACCTGATGTCACTTTTGATCCTATGCCGTTGCTTTTATCCAGCGAAGCAGTCGCGGTATTCCGAGACGTCATAGAAAACTGCACGGATGAAGCCGTTCGGCTTCATCTCGCCGCCGTGCTGCGCGAGCACCAGTTGTTAATCGCCAGATCTATGCCGACGTATGGCTTAGCATCCACTAATAATTCGCGTGAAAATTACCGGCACATCACACATTGGATCTATCTTTATTGTTTAGTTGGAACGTTGTTTCCATTCGCACGAGGTGAGGCACCATCAGTTATTGAGGGCATTGACCAGCCATCTCTACAAAGCGCATTCCGCGTCTTGAATGTCTACCTTAATCCACAAACTTTTGCATTGTATGCCGATCACATTGACCACTACGTACGCAGCTACCAAAGAAACCTCGACGCAAAACGCCCCGGCCATTTCTGACCGGGGCGCTCAACTTTCAGACTGAGAGATCTCAGCCCTTTTCTTCAACGATCTCCACCATGTGCGAGATCTTTCTGATCATGCCGCGGACACTGGGCGTGTCCTCCAACTCGCGCACGCGGTGCATCTTGTTCAGGCCGAGGCCGATCAGCGTTGCGCGCTGGTCGGCGGGGCGGCGGATGGGGCTGCCCACCTGCTTGATGACGATAGTCTTGGCCATGTCTTAACCCTCCTGCGCGACGGGCGCTTGTTCGCCCTTCATCTTGGGTGCGTCTGTCGTCGCCATGATGTCCGCGACCTTCTTGCCACGGCGCTGCGCGACCATGCGGGGGCTCGACTCTTTGGTCAGGCCGTTCATTGTGGCGCGGATCATGTTGTAGGGGTTCTGGCTGCCGTTCGATTTTGCAACGACGTCCTGAAGGCCCAGCATTTCGAACACGGCGCGCATCGGACCACCGGCGATGATGCCGGTACCTTGCGGAGCAGTGCGCATGATAACCTTGCCGGCGCCATGGCGCCCTTCCATGTCGTGGTGCAGCGTGCGACCCTCGCGCAGCGGCACGCGGATCATGGCGCGCTTGGCAGCCTCGGTCGCCTTGCGGATGGCCTCGGGGACCTCCTTGGCCTTACCTTTGCCAAAGCCGACGCGGCCCTTCTGATCGCCAACAACGACCAGCGCCGCAAAGCCGAAGCGCTTGCCGCCCTTGACGGTTTTGGAAACGCGGTTGATCGCGACCAGACGGTCGGCGAATTCCGGGGTCTCGTCGCGGCCGCGACGGCCGCCCCCACGGTTGTCATCTCTTGCCATATGGCACGTCCTTCTCAAAGCGGCGCGGCTTGCGCCAGAAATATCAATCCAGGTGGGCAGATGCGCCCCCGGATCATCGAGGCGGCCCGGTCGCCGGGGCCGCCTGCGCTGAGTTTAGATCTTCAGACCGCCTTCACGCGCGGCGTCGGCCAGAGCCTTCACCTTGCCATGAAAGAGGAAGCCGCCACGGTCGAAGTACGCTTCTTCGATACCGGCCTTCTTGGCACGTTCTGCAATCGTGGCGCCCACTTTGGTGGCCGCTTCGATGTTGCATTTGTTGACCATGCCCAGATCCTTTTCCAAGGTCGAGGCCGATGCCAGCGTCACGCCGTTGACATCGTCGATCAGCTGAACGCTGATATTCTTGTTGCTGCGGTGAACGCTCAGGCGCATACGCCCTGCGTTCACTTTGCGAAGTTTGTTCCGAACGCGCAGGCGGCGTTTCAGAAACAGTTTTCTCGTGCTGTTTGCCATCTACCCGTTCCTTACTTCTTCTTGCCTTCTTTCTGGAAGATATACTCGTCTTTGTAGCGAATGCCTTTGCCCTTGTAGGGCTCGGGACGACGCCAGTCGCGAATATCAGACGCGACCTGACCGACGAGCTGCTTGTCCGTACCTTCGACCGTGATCTCGGTGGCCTTGGGGACGGTAACAGTCACACCTTCCGGAATTTGAAAATCGACGTCATGGCTGTAGCCCAGGTTCAGTTTCAGGGTATTGCCCTGAAGCTGCGCCCGGTAGCCGACGCCGCGGATTTCAAGATCTTTCTTGAAGTTCGCATGCGCGCCGTGGACGACGTTGGCCACGACACTGCGTGTCATGCCCCACTGCTGACGCGCGCGCTTGGACTTGCCACGCGGCGTGATCGTGATGTCACTGTCATTGATGGTGATCGTGACATCATCGGTCGCGGTGAAGCTTTTCGTTGCCTTCGGTCCCTTGACCTCAAGCGTCTGGCCGCTGAGCGTAGCGGTGACACCATCAGGCAGGGGAATGGGCAGTTTGCCGATACGAGACATAAACAGCCCTCCTTAGAATATCGTGCAGAGCACTTCGCCGCCAACATTCTGGCTGCGTGCGCTTGCATCCGACATCACACCCTTGGGGGTGGAGACAATCGACACACCAAGGCCCTGACGGACCGACGGGATGTCCTTGACGCCCAGATAGACGCGACGACCGGGCTTGGAAACCCGCTTCATTTCGCGAATGACGGGGGCGCCATCGAAGTATTTCAGGCTGATCTCGATGGCCGGGTGGCCATCCTTGCCAGTCGCGTTTTCAAAGCCGCGAATATACCCTTCGTCCGCCAGAACACCGAGCACACGCTCGCGCATTTTGGAGGCGGGGGTCATCACCGTGGATTTGCCGCGCATCGAAGCGTTGCGGATCCGCGTGAGCATATCGCCGATAGGATCATTCATTCTAAATCTCCCTTACCAGCTGGATTTCACGAGGCCCGGAGCCAGGCCAGCCTGGCCCAGTTCCCGCAGCGCGATACGCGACACTTTGAGCTTGCGGTAATACGCATGCGGACGGCCTGTCAGCTGGCAGCGGTTGTGCAGACGTGTTGCACTGCTGTTGCGCGGCAGGTCGGCCAGCTTCAGGGTCGCGCGGAAACGCTCTTCCATCGGCTTGCTCTGGTCATTGATGATCTCCTTGAGCGCCGCACGCTTGGCGGCGAACTTGTCGACCAGTTTCTGGCGCTTCTTCTCGCGCTCGATCATTGCTTTCTTAGCCATAACTCTCTCTCCCGCTGCTTCAGCTGTTGAAGGGCATGTTGAAATGCTTCAACAGCGCCTTGGCTTCAGCGTCGGTTTTCGCCGTGGTTGCGATGATGACATCCATGCCCCAGGATTCGTCGATCTTGTCGAAGTTGATCTCGGGGAAGATGATGTGCTCCTTGATGCCGAAGGCATAGTTGCCACGCCCATCAAAGGATTTGCCCGAAACACCGCGGAAGTCGCGGATACGGGGCATCGCGACCGTGATCAGACGGTCGAGGAAGTCGTACATGCGCGCGTTCCGCAGCGTGACCTTGGCGCCAAGAGGCATGTCTTCGCGAACGCGGAAACCGGCGATCGAGTTCTTGGCCTTGGTCACGACGGCACGCTGGCCTGCAATCGTGCTCAGGTCGTCCTGAGCCGATTTGGCCTTCTTGCTGTCGCGAACAGCCTCGGCACCGCAGCCGATGTTCAGGACGATCTTGTCCAGACGCGGAATCTGCATGTCGTTGGTATAGCCGAATTCTTCTTTCAGCTTGGCCTTGATCTCGTCGCGGAACTGCGTGCGCAGGCGCGGGGTGTAGTTTGCTGTATCAAGCATCGATCACGTCCCCCGTAGTTTTTGCGACGCGCACCTTCTTGCCGTCACGGGTGTCGAAACCGACGCGGGTCGGTTTGCCGTTGGCATCCAGCAGCGCGATGTTGCTCAGGTCAATGGGCATCGCCTTGGGCAGGCGGCCGCCCTGTGCGGTCTGGCTCTGGCGGGTGTGGCGGATGGCCATGTTGGCGCCATCGACAACGGCCTTGCCGGCTTTGGGATCAACGGAGGCAATCGTGCCTTCCTTGCCCTTGTCCTTGCCTGCGATGACGACGACCTTGTCGCCCTTCTTCAGTTTGGCAGCCATGTTACAGCACCTCCGGAGCGAGCGAGATGATTTTCATGAACTTCTTGGCGCGCAGCTCGCGAACGACCGGCCCGAAAATACGGGTGCCGACAGGCTCGCCTGCGTTGTTCAGGATGACGGCTGCATTGCTGTCAAAGCGGATGGCGGTGCCATCTTCGCGGCGCACTTCCTTGGCGGTGCGCACGACGACGGCCTTGCGGACGTCGCCCTTTTTAACGCGGCCCCGCGGGATGGCTTCCTTGACCGAGACGACAATGATGTCGCCGACGGATGCGTATCTACGCTTGGAACCACCCAGAACCTTGATGCACTGCACACGGCGCGCGCCGCTATTGTCAGCAACATCCAGGTTTGTCTGCATCTGGATCATTTGGTTTCTCCCGACCTACCGGGGGGCGATGCGGCCCTTGCCCCGGGGTTTCGATTAAGCTGAATCAGGTGCCAGAGGGATCAGCCCTCCAGAACCTCCCAGCGTTTCGTCTTGGACCGCGGCGGGCATTCGATGATGCGCACCTTGTCACCCACCTTGAACGTGTTGTTCTCATCGTGGGCGCGGTATTTCTTGGACTTCCGGATCGTCTTTTGCAAAACCGGGTGCTTGAAGCGGCGCTCGACCGACACGGAAATTGTCTGGGCGTTGGCGTCGCTTGTCACGGTGCCAGAGAGGATACGTTTGGGCATCTTGCAGGCTCCTTATTCTGCCGCCGCGGCTGCGGCTTTCTCGTTCAGGATGGTCAGCACACGGGCGGCACTGCGACGTGCAACGCGCATCTGCGACGCATTCTCCAGCTGGCCGGTGGCCGCCTGGAAACGCAGGTTGAACTGCGCCTTTTTCAGATTTGCCAGCTCTTCGCGCAACTGGTCTGGTGTCTTCTCTCGAAGTTCCTTGGCGTCCATCGCCTTATTCCTTTCAACATCACTGGAGGGCCGCACGATGCGTCACCCTGATTCCGGTGGAGATCCTTGTGATCTGGCGCGTATAGAGGGGCGGCGCGCCCGGCGCAACCCCTGTCTGCAAAAGGGTCTCGCCACGCCCTGCCCGCTGCGCTATCACGATGCCCATGTCGCATATATCATCCCTCTTTGTCACCCGCCTCTACCGCGCCGCGCTGCGCGAGCTGGGCAAACCCCTCGACTCCGCCGAACTGGAGGCGTCCTGCTGGTCCATCGCCGAAGACGACGAGGCCGGTCAGCAATGGTGCGAGGAGAACGATTATCCCGGCTACACCTCCTACGCGTCGCTGGACGACCTGCCCTACCGCTTTCCGATCTTCCGCGATCTGGTCAAGGTATTGGACAAGCACGTCGCCGGCTTCGCCGAAGATCTGGAGTTCGACCTCGGCGGAAAGAAGCTGAAGCTGGACAGCCTGTGGATCAACATTCTGCCCGAAGGCGGCACCCACGCCTCACACATCCATCCCCACTCGGTGATTTCCGGCACGACCTATGTGACGATGCCCGAGGGCACCAGCGCGATCAAATTCGAAGACCCCCGCCTGCCGATGATGATGGCCGCCCCGCCCCGAAGGAAGGACGCGCGCGATGAGCTGCGCACGTTCACGTATGTGAAGCCCGAGGTCGGCGAAGTGCTGCTGTGGGAGTCGTGGCTGCGCCATGAGGTGCCGGTGAACATGTCGGAGGATGATCGGATCAGCGTGAGTTTTAATTACGCTTGGGGTTAACTTTCGTGGCGCGTCATCTGCCAGCAGTTCCAATGAGATAACGCGCCAATCGCAACCAATGTGGTTAGGTGATCACGTGCTTACACTTCAGCATATCTAGGTCGGGCCGGAAAACTCGTTTTCCAATCATCCCGCTCAAAAAGGAAGTTCACCTGTGCCGCAGAAAAACTCAATCAATGTTTAGATCGCAACTTTTCCGCAATTATCGACACACAAGCAAATAACTTGCCCGTCAAGCCACTGCGCCCGATGCTTATAGCTACTATCGCCAGCAGAATGGCACCCAGCCCACTACCGCTAGCGCCCCAAAGGCTCAATTTAGCGTCACTGATGATGGTAAACAGTTCCAAGACACAATCCTCCCTTTTGAGAAAAAGTGCCAAAGCTCCGTAGCTCCGCTAATATCATCCCGTTGTTGGTTGCGCAAATTTTATATACACCTCACGCCCAAAAAATACGAAACCCCCGCCGATTTCTCGGCGGGGGCTTTCTTAATCTCTACCGGCGTGCAGCCCGCGGATTGTCATGCAATCCCCTACACCGCACTGGTCAGAAAGCGCTAAGCGCTTTCGACCTTACCAGTCTTCGCGCTGAACGACGCGGGTCTTGATCGGCAGCTTCATCGCCGCGAGGCGCAGAGCCTCGACCGCGATTTCTTCGCTGACGCCGTCCAGTTCGAACATGATCCGGCCCGGCTTGACCCGTGCGGCCCAGTAATCGACCGAGCCTTTACCTTTACCCATACGGACTTCGGTAGGCTTGGACGTGACCGGCACATCCGGGAAAATCCGGATCCAGACACGGCCCTGACGCTTCATGTGGCGTGTCATCGCGCGGCGGGCTGCCTCGATCTGACGCGCTGTCACACGCTCGGGCTGGGTCGCCTTCAGGCCGAACGAGCCAAAGTTCAGGTCAGAACCGCCCTTGGCTTCGCCCTTGATGCGGCCCTTGAACTGCTTGCGGAATTTAGTGCGTTTTGGTTGTAGCATCTGTCATTCCCCCTTAGCGACGACCGCCAGCACCGCGAGGTGCCGGACCGTCCTGAAGTTCCTGAGCCTTCCGGTCACGCGCGGACGGGTCGTGATCCATGATCTCGCCTTTGAAGATCCAGGTCTTGATCCCGATGATGCCGTAGGCCGTCAGGGCCTCGACATGCGCGTAATCGATATCGGCCCGCAGCGTATGCAGGGGCACGCGGCCCTCGCGATACCATTCGGTCCGGGCGATCTCGGCGCCGCCAAGGCGGCCGGCGAGGTTCACGCGGATACCAAGGGCACCCATACGCATGGCGTTCTGCACGGCCCGCTTCATCGCACGGCGGAAGCTGACCCGGCGCTCCAGCTGCTGGGCGATGCTCTCACTCACCAGTGCTGCGTCCAATTCGGGCTTGCGCACTTCGACGATGTTCAGGTGCAGCTCGCTATCGGTCATCGCCGCCAGCTTCTTGCGCAGGGTTTCGATGTCTGCGCCTTTCTTGCCGATGATGACGCCGGGGCGTGCTGTGTGAACCGTGACGCGGCACTTCTTGTGCGGACGCTCGATGATCACGCGGCTGACGCCAGCCTGCTTGCAGTCCTTCTTGATGAACTCGCGCATGGCCAGATCTTCGAGCAGAAGATTGCCGTAGTCCTTGGTGTCGGCGTACCAGCGGCTGTCCCAGGTGCGGTTCACCTGCAGGCGCATGCCGATCGGATTGACTTTGTTACCCATCAGGCTTGCTCCTCAACTTGGCGCAGTTTGATCGTGATTTCCGAGAACGGCTTGCGCAGGGCGCCAAACCGGCCACGGGCACGCGGGCGACCGCGCTTCATGACCAAGTTCTTGCCGACATAGGCTTCGGCCACGATCAGCTCGTCCACGTCGAGATTGTGGTTGTTCTCGGCGTTGGCGATGGCGGATTGCAGGCACTTGCGCACGTCTTCGGCGATCCGCTTTTGCGAGAACGTCAGATCGTTCAGAGCCTTGTCCACCTTCTTGCCACGGATGAGCTGTGCCAGAAGGTTCAGTTTCTGCGGGCTGGTACGGAGCATGCGCAGCTTTGCCATTGCTTCGTTATCGGCCACGCGGCGGGGGTTCTTTTCCTTGCCCATGACTTACTTCCGCTTCGCTTTTTTGTCGGCGGCATGACCGGTGTAGGTCCGTGTCGGCGAATACTCACCGAACTTCTGACCAATCATGTCTTCGCTGACGTTGACAGGAATATGCTTGCGACCGTTGTAGACGCCAAACGTCAAGCCCACGAACTGGGGCAGGATCGTCGAGCGGCGCGACCATATCTTGATGACTTCGTTACGACCGCCCTCACGCGACGCTTCGGCCTTTTTCAGGACGTAGGCATCGACAAAGGGGCCTTTCCATACAGAACGTGCCATATCTTAGCGGCCCTTCTTCTTGGCGTGACGCGAGCGGATGATCAGCTTCTGCGACGCCTTGTTCTTGTTGCGGGTACGGTAGCCCTTGGTCGGCTTGCCCCATGGGGTCACCGGGTGACGACCACCCGAGGTCCGGCCCTCACCACCACCATGCGGGTGATCGATCGGGTTCATGACGACACCGCGCACGGAAGGACGCACGCCCTTGTGACGCATGCGGCCGGCCTTGCCGTAGTTCTGGTTCGAGTTGTCGGGGTTCGAAACCGCGCCAACCGTGGCCCGGCATTCCTGACGCACCAGACGCAGCTCGCCCGAGCTGAGGCGGATCTGAGCGTAGCCACCGTCACGACCGACGAACTGGGCATAGGTGCCTGCCGCGCGTGCGATCTGGCCACCCTTGCCGGGCTTCATCTCGATGTTGTGGATGATGGTACCGATGGGCATGCCCGAAAACGGCATGCAGTTGCCGGGCTTGATGTCGACGCGTGCGCCGGAATAGATCTTGTCGCCGACGGCCAGGCGCTGAGGCGCGAGGATATACGTCTGTTCGCCATCGTCATACTTGACGAGGGCGATGAACGCGGTCCGGTTCGGGTCATATTCGATCCGCTCGACGGTTGCCGCGATATCGACCTTGTTACGTTTGAAATCAACGATCCGGTAGAGGCGCTTGGCCCCACCCCCGCGACGACGCGATGTGATACGTCCGGTGTTGTTCCGGCCGCCCGATTTCGACAAACCCTCGGTGAGGGATTTGACGGGGCGACCTTTGTACAGCTCCGAACGGTCGATCAGCACCAGCCCGCGCTGGCCCGGCGTCGTTGGCTTATACGACTTGAGTGCCATGCTTTCTGTCTTCCGTTTAGCAAACGGCGGATGTGTGTTCCGCCTATGTAGGGTGGGACCGGCCCACCATGGGTATAGGGCCCCGAAGGTCCCCGGCTAGCTCGTCTGTTGAGACGAAAACGAAACCCCGGACGAATCCGGGGCTGCGTTGATGGGTCCGTTTAGGGCAGAGCGCCGCGAGGGTCAAGCGGATGATGCAGGATGGCACGGGAATACCCCCTGCCCGCCCGATCAGCTATTCAGCACCGGCGCCGCTCGGCAAAGCGGGCAATGCGCAGCAAGGCGCCGTTCACGCTGATGCCCGCTTCCAAGGTCCGAAACTTACAGGTAAGTTGAGCGTCGATTTCGTCTTCACATCAGCCGAACCAAGCCATGTCTCTGAGCACTCACATTCCCGGACTACGTCAGCGCTGAATGGGTATAGAGCGACGGCGGCACCGGTCCGGATGAAACCTGCCCGGCGAATGACCATCGGCTCCAGCAGCCGCCACAAGGAGCAAGCCTTAGATGTTGCTACGCGTCTCGATGATCATGGTCCTTTACTGTGCGGTCGCCGCGCCTGCTTGGGCGGCCAGTTGCACGACGTCGATAGACGGCAATCTCCATGAGATTGAATATACGGTGTCCAGGCAGGACATGGTTGACACCGACCAGTCTGTCCCAAAAGCGGAATTGAAGGGCAATACATCCCTTCGGGAAAAGCTGTTCGGCCGTTGGGGCAAGGTCGATTGCCCCGCCTATCTGACCCTGAGGGAGTTCACCCCCGGCCTGACCGATGCCGAGCGCAAGCCCTTTTGCCTGGTCTATGACAAGGACGCCGACACCTATACCGGATTTTCCGAAGGTGACCGGAATGCCTATCTGATCTGTAAAAACCCCAAGACTTTTTGCGAGCGTGTCAACACCACGAAGGACGAGGCGCGCTCCCTCGCACGGACCGGCCTTGACGCAGCGCGCCGCACTGCTGTGACGACAACGCAATCCGCGCTTTCTCCGAATGTTGGAGAGATCATCAGCCACAGTTCCGGCGCGTTGATCATGAAAGGCTCCGGCGGCTTTATCGTCAACGCCCTGGGCGCCACGGGGACCACGATCGGCACCGCCCTGTCCGCCCCTGCGGTCGTTGCCACCGGCGCGGTGACACTGGTCGGTGTCGGAGGCGCTATCTATTTTTGCCGATAGCAAGAGGCGGCGTGCCGGGTGTTTCGCGGTGGGAGGCCATTGCCAATTCGGAGCGCTATTGCTGATCCAGCTACGCCTATGCGCCTGTGACGGATCCGGAGTTACGGGCAGATGATGAAAGATTTAGCAAGCATAACCCCTAGCTCGCGCCTTGCCCCACAATAAACCGGGCGAGATTAAAACGACAGAAGTGTTAGCAATATCGCCCGAAGCCAACGTTGACTCAGGTACTAAATCGCCTTCATGGTGTGATCGAAAGGAAGGCCAAACTATAGGCTTTCATTTTTACCGCCTAACACAGAATTTTCACAGCAAATGACGTGGCATCTCGAAGAGCAGGAATAAAAGCTTGGAAAGATATCTGGATACCGATGAACAGCATGATGTGATGCTCTCCCTAGCTGAGGTGCTTCATCAGCTGGAGCGAGTCGCCGCCGGGGATGTCCATTGTTGGAAGTGGGCTGTGATAGCCTTAGCCAGCGCAGTTAATGGCGCTCTCGTGTGTAATCTCACGGGGACTATGCAGGTCGGCGCTTTTAAGGAAGATAACGCCAAATTAAAAATTGCCGCCTCGCAGAAGGACTCGACGATAGAGCAGCCGGAAAAACCCTTTCTCGCTCGACCGACGGAGTTGTTGAAGCGTGCGGTGCGTGCAAACCAACGTATCGAGAATGCTGGCGGCATATTGAAGATTAATGCTGCGCAGAAAAAAGCATTCAATAAACTGTTCCACTTTCGCAATTCTTTCATACATTTTGAACCGCTCGGTTGGACGATCGAAACCAGCGGGATGTCAGAAATATTCGAAAGAGTTTTGGAAATCGTCGGCCAGGTGATCGATGACGGCTGGGCTTTTCGTCATCTCAACGATCATGATCGCCAACGACTCAGGAACGTGCAGCACGACACGCACCACCTCTTGGCAACGCTCACCAAATCAACGATCTAACGCCTGCGATAACTCGCTGCAGCTTAGAATTAATAAACCCCGGCCACTTTCGCAGCCGGGGTTTAAAATCTTCAAGCCAACCGAAAATCAGAGACCGGTAGTCACGTCGATCGTGTTGCCTTCTTCCAGCGTCACATACGCCTTCTTGACGTCGGCGCGCTTGCCGAGGCGGCCGCGGAAACGCTTGGCCTTGCCCTTGGTGATGGTGGTGTTGACGGCCTTCACCTTGACGCCGAACAGCGCCTCGACGGCTTCCTTGATCTGCGGTTTGTTGCTGCCGATCGCGACCTCGAACACCACTGCGCCATTTTCGGACGCCATGGTGGCCTTTTCGGTCACGACGGGCTTGCGGACCACATCGTAATGCTCAGGTTTCGCGCTCATTTGAAACGTGCCTCCAGTGCTTCGACACCCGCCTTGGTGATGACCAGAGTATCACGCTTGAGGATGTCATAGACGTTTGCGCCCATCGTCGGCAGGACGTCCAGACCTTCGATGTTGCGGGCGGCCTTGGCGAAGTCTGCATTCACCTCGGCGCCGTCGATGATCAGTGCGCGCTTCCAGCCCAGATCCTTGACCTGCTTGGCCAGGGTGCCGGTCTTGGTGACGCCCGAGATGTCCTCGATGATCACCAGCTCGCCTGCGCGCGCCTTGGCGCTCAGGGCATGCTTGAGACCCAGCGCGCGGACCTTCTTGGGCAGATCATGCGCATGGCTGCGCACGACCGGACCCTTGTAGATGCCGCCCCCGCGAAAGATCGGAGCCGAGCGTGCGCCGTGGCGTGCGCCGCCGGTGCCCTTCTGGCGATAGATCTTCTTGGTCGAGTACTTGACCTCGGAGCGGGTCTTCACCTTGTGCGTGCCGGCCTGCGCCTTGTTGCGCTGCCAGCGGACGACGCGGTGCAGGATGTCGGCACGGGGGTCCAGGTCGAAGATGTCTTCGCCCAGATCGACCGAGCCGGCGGTGCTGCCGTCCAGTTTGATCATGTCGAGTTTCATGCTTCATCATCCTTCTTGGTCTCGTCCAGAGTCTCGCTCCGGTCGCCAGCTTCGGCGCTGTCGGCCGCGATCTGGGCCTCGGCCTCTTTCTCGGCTGCGGCTTCCTCGGCGGCCTGCGCTTCGGCGGCTGCCTTGGCTGCTTCGGCCTCGGCGGCTGCTGCGGCTGCTGCGGCTTCTTCCGCGGCCTTGGCGGCGGCTTCAGCGTCGGACTTCAGCGCAGCGGGCATGATGGCGTTCTCGGGGAACGGCTTTTTCACCGCATCCTTGATCGTCACCCAGCCACCTTTGGAGCCGGGAACGGCGCCCTTGACCATGATCAGGCCACGATCCGCGTCCGTCTTGATCACCTGCAGGTTCTGTGTGGTGATACGCGCAGCACCCATGTGACCGGCCATCTTCTTGCCCTTGAAGACCTTGCCCGGATCCTGGCACTGGCCCGTCGAGCCGTGCGAACGGTGCGAAATCGAAACACCGTGGGTCATTTCCAGACCCTTGAAGTTGTGACGCTTCATGGCACCGGCAAAACCCTTACCGATCGACGTGCCGCAGACATCCACGAACTGACCTTCGAAGTAATGGTTGGCGGTGATTTCCTCGCCCACGGCAATCATGTTCTCAGGCGCAACGCGGAATTCCGCGATCTTGCGCTTGGGCTCCACGTTTGCCGCGGCGAAGTGGCCGCGCATTGCCTGCGATGTCCGCTTGGCCTTGGCCGAGCCTGCGCCCAGCTGAACCGCGGAATAGCCGTGGCTGTCGGCCGTGCGCTGTGCGACGACCTGAAGTTTGTCCAGTTGAAGAACGGTGACAGGCACCTGCCGTCCGTCTTCCATGAAAAGACGGGTCATGCCCATCTTCTTTGCGATAACGCCAGAGCGCAACATAATCAGTGCCCCCCTTAGACCGAAATCTGAACGTCGACGCCGGCGGCCAGGTCGAGCTTCATCAGCGCGTCCACGGTCTGCGGTGTCGGATCAACGATGTCCAGCAGGCGCTTGTGCGTGCGGATTTCCCATTGATCGCGGGATTTCTTGTTCACGTGGGGACCACGCAGAACGGTGAATTTTTCAATCTTGTTCGGCAGCGGAATCGGGCCACGGACGGCAGCGCCCGTGCGCTTCGCGGTGTTGACGATTTCCTGCGTGCTGGCATCCAGTACGCGGTAATCGAACGCCTTCAGCCGAATGCGAATGTTCTGGCTTTGCATGTATCTAGCCTTTCGCGGCATTGGAGTTGATAGGAGGGAGGCCGGACCATCCAGCCTCCCTCGTCGAACCCTTGGGGCGGACCAATCAGCCCGCCCGGAGTAATTATTCGGTGATCTTCGACACCACGCCGGCGCCGACAGTACGGCCGCCTTCACGGATGGCGAAACGCAGACCTTCTTCCATCGCGATGGGGGCGATCAGTTCGACACCAAAGCGCAGGTTGTCGCCCGGCATGACCATTTCGGTGCCCTCGGGCAGCATGACCGTGCCGGTCACATCCGTGGTGCGGAAATAGAACTGCGGGCGGTAGTTGGCGAAGAACGGCGTGTGACGGCCACCCTCTTCCTTGTTCAGGATATATGCCTCGGCTTCGAACTTGGTGTGGGGCATGACCGACTTGGGCTTGCACAGAACCTGACCACGCTCGACACCTTCACGATCAATGCCGCGCAGCAATGCGCCGATGTTGTCGCCTGCTTCACCACGATCCAGCAGCTTGCGGAACATTTCCACGCCCGTGCAGGTCGTTTTCTTGGTGTCGCGGATGCCGACGATTTCGATTTCGTCGCCAACGTTGATCACACCGCGCTCGATGCGGCCAGTGACAACGGTGCCACGACCGGAGATCGAAAAGACGTCCTCAACCGGCATCAGGAAGGGCTGGTCGATGGCACGTACCGGGGTCGGGATATACTCGTCGACAGCGGCCATCAGCTTCTTGATGGATTCTTCGCCGATTTCGGGATCGCGGCCTTCGAGGGCTGCCAGCGCCGAACCGGGAATGACGGGGATATCGTCGCCGGGATACTCGTACTTGCTGAGCAGCTCGCGGATTTCCATCTCGACCAGTTCCAGCAGCTCTTCGTCGTCAACCTGATCGACCTTGTTCATGTAGACGACCATGTAGGGGATGCCCACTTGGCGGCCCAGTAGGATGTGCTCGCGGGTCTGGGGCATCGGGCCGTCAGCTGCGTTCACAACCAGGATCGCGCCGTCCATCTGGGCGGCACCGGTGATCATGTTCTTGACGTAGTCGGCGTGGCCGGGGCAGTCGACGTGCGCGTAATGGCGTGCGTCGGTCTCATACTCGACATGCGCGGTCGAGATGGTGATGCCGCGGGCCTTCTCTTCGGGTGCGCCGTCGATCTGGTCGTACGCCTTGAAGTCGCCGAAGTATTTGGTGATGGCAGCCGTCAGCGTGGTCTTGCCGTGGTCAACGTGACCGATGGTCCCGATGTTCACGTGCGGTTTGCTGCGGTCAAACTTTTCCTTTGCCATGATGTGGCTCCTCTTTTTGCAAGTCAGGTGGTGGGCGTTATGCGCACCCTACAGGTTGGGTAGGGCGGAGAATGTCCCCGCCACCCGGATTAAGCGTATTTGGCCTGGATCTCTTCCGAGATGTTGCTCGGCACGGGTTCGTAATGCGAGAACTGCATCGTAAACTGTGCCCGGCCCGAGGACATGGAGCGCAGTGTGTTGATGTAGCCAAACATATTCGCCAGCGGAACGTTACAATCGATCGCGATGGCATTGCCGCGGTTTTCCTGGCCCGAAATCTGACCACGACGCGATGTCAGGTCGCCGATGATGCCGCCTGTATATTCGTCAGGCGTGATGACCTCGACCTTCATGATCGGCTCGAGCAGCTTGGCACCGGCCTTGCGCAGACCTTCGCGCATGCCCATGCGGCCGGCGATCTCGAACGCCATGACGCTGGAGTCCACATCGTGGAACTTGCCGTCGAGCAGCGCGACCTTGAAGTCGATGACCGGGAAGCCCGCGAGCGGACCGCTGTCCATGACCGAGCGGATGCCCTTTTCAACGCCCGGAATGTATTCCTTGGGCACTGCGCCACCGACGATACGGCTCTCGAACGAGAAGCCTTCACCCGCTTCTGTTGGCGAAATCAGCAGCTTGACCTCGGCGAACTGACCCGAACCACCCGACTGTTTCTTGTGGGTGTAGGTATGCTCGACCTCGTGACCGATGGTCTCGCGGTAGGCCACCTGAGGCGCACCGATGTTGGCGTCGACCTTGAATTCGCGGCGCAGGCGGTCAACCAGAATATCGAGGTGAAGCTCGCCCATTCCTTTCATGATCGTCTGGCCCGATTCCTGATCGGTCTCAACGCGGAACGACGGATCTTCTGCGGCCAGACGTGCAAGTCCTGCCGACATCTTCTCCTGGTCGCCCTTGGTCTTGGGCTCGACCGCGATCTCGATCACCGGATCGGGGAAGGTCATCGTTTCCAGAACGACCTGCTCCTTGACATCGCTCAGCGTGTCACCCGTTGTCGTATCCTTGAGGCCCGCCAGTGCTATGATATCGCCGGCAAATGCCTCTTCGATCTCTTCGCGCTGGATCGAGTGCATCATCATCATACGGCCGATGCGCTCTTTCTTGCCCTTGGTCGTGTTCTGGACGGTATCGCCCTTCTTAATCTTGCCCGAGTAGATGCGGGTGAAGGTCAGGGAGCCAACGAACGGGTCGTTCATGATCTTGAACGCGAGGCCCGAGAACGGCATGTCATCATCCGCACGGCGCGGGATGTTGCGTGTCTCGGTCTCGTCATCGGGGCTGAAGCCCATGTAATCGACGACGTCCTTGGGGCTGGGCAGATAGTCGACAACAGCGTTCAACAGCGGCTGAACACCTTTGTTCTTGAACGCCGAACCACACAGGATCGGGACGAAGGACAGCGACAGCGTCCCCTTGCGGATCAGCTTGCGCAGGGTCGCCTCATCAGGCTCGACGCCCTCCAGATACTGCTCCATCGCGTCGTCGTCCATTTCGACGGCAACTTCGATCAGATGCGCGCGCCACTCGTCGGCCAGATCCTTCAGGCTCTCGCGGATCGGACCACGGGTCCAGTTCGCGCCCAGATCTTCGCCGGCCCAGACCCACTCTTCCATGGTGACCAGATCGACCAGACCTTCCAGCTCGGTTTCCGCGCCGATCGGGATCTGGATCGGTGCGGGCGTGGCGCCCGTCCGGTCCTTGATCATCTTGACGCAGTTGAAGAAATCGGCGCCGATCTTGTCCATCTTGTTGACGAACACGACCCGCGGCACCTTGTAGCGGTCGGCCTGGCGCCAGACGGTCTCGGTCTGGGGCTCGACACCGGCGTTGGCGTCCAGAACCGCGACGGCACCGTCGAGCACGGCCAGCGACCGTTCGACTTCGATGGTGAAGTCGACGTGGCCGGGCGTGTCGATGATGTTCATCCGGTACTTGGTATCGGACGTGCCTTCGACGGTCGGATCATTCTGGCGCTGCCAGAAGGTGGTGGTCGCAGCCGAAGTGATCGTGATGCCGCGCTCCTGCTCCTGCTCCATCCAGTCCATGGTCGAGGCACCCTCATGGGTCTCGCCCATGGCGTGATTCTTGCCTGTATAGAACAGGATCCGCTCGCTGCAGGTGGTTTTGCCTGCATCGATATGGGCCATGATGCCGAAGTTACGGTAGCGTTCTAGAGCGTAGTCGCGTGCCATGGGGCTGCTTCCTCAGAGTATCTGTTTTACCAACGGTAATGGCTGAAGGCTTTGTTAGCCTCGGCCATCTTGTGAGTGTCTTCACGCTTTTTGACGGCGCTGCCGCGGCTGTTGACGGCATCCAGAAGCTCGCCTGCAAGGCGCTCTTCCATCGTATGTTCGTTGCGGGCGCGGCTGGCGTTGATCAGCCAGCGGATCGCCAGTGCCTCGCGGCGCTCCGGGCGCACTTCGACGGGGACCTGATAGGTCGCACCACCGACGCGGCGCGAACGGACCTCGACCGACGGCTTGATCAGATCGAGCGCCTCGTGGAAGATTTCCACAGGTGCGCGCTTGATCTTGTCCTCGACGCGGGTCAGCGCGTTGTAGACGATACGCTCGGCGGCAGATTTCTTGCCATCGACCATCAGGTTGTTCATGAATTTTGTCAGAACCCGGTCGCCATACTTGGCATCGGGCAGGACTTCGCGCTTTTCGGCGGCGTGACGACGGGACATCTGTTAATCCTCTTACTTCGGGCGCTTGGCGCCATATTTCGAACGGCGCTGCTTACGGTCCTTGACGCCCTGGGTGTCGAGAACGCCGCGCAGGATGTGGTACCGCACACCGGGAAGGTCTTTTACACGGCCCCCGCGGATCAGGACCACCGAGTGCTCCTGCAGGTTGTGGCTCTCACCGGGAATGTAGCTGATGACCTCAAAGCCATTGGTCAGGCGCACCTTGGCGACTTTCCGCATGGCCGAGTTCGGCTTCTTCGGTGTGGTTGTATAGACGCGCGTGCAAACGCCACGCTTTTGCGGGCAACCCTGCAAATGCTGCGATTTCTGCGCTCGTACTTTTGGCTGCCGCGGCTTGCGGATCAACTGTTGGATCGTTGGCATTCCGGTTCTTTCCCCGTCTCTCAACACATGTGTGTGCATGGGTCTTACCCATGCGGTTAATCCATGCCCGTTACGCGTCCGCAATAGGCAACAACCGCGACCCGAACCCTGATGGTGCGGACGCGGCGAGTTTCCAGAGGATCGGGACGGCGGGCGTCCGGATCTTGACCACTTCAGTTCTGATATCGGCAGACGGGGCGACCCCCAAGCCGGATGAGGGGCGTATAGGGGGAGTCGGAAGGCTTGTCAACAGCCGCTCCGGGGCCGTTGGCCGGGTGCCGGGCCCCCTGCTCCCGCGGCATTGGCGCAGGCGCGCGCCACTGGCCGGGACGTCATTCCGCCGTCTTGGACCAGACGGCCATGCGTGTACCGCCGGGCGCGCGAAACTCGAACCGTCTGCCACCAGGAAAATCAAAGATTTCGCGGGTTATTTCCGCGCCAGCGGCGCTGACCTGCGCCAATGCGGCCTCCAGATCATCTGCCTTCAGCACGATCAGCGGCGCACCCGATGGCGACCTTGCGAGGCCGCCGCCGATCCCGGCCCCCTTAATATCGCGGTAGTCGGCCCCGTATTCGACAAAATCCCAGCCAAACGCCGCGCCCATGAACGCCTGCTCGCGCTCCAGATCGGGCGCGTAGAATTCGACGTAGTCCATTCTGAGTTTCTCGGTCATGTCTGCCCCTTCGGCCCTTGCGCCCGGCCACAGCATTGCCCGCCGGCCTGCCTTGTGTTGACGATGCTCGGCTGGCAATGTCGGCTAGGGCAACGGGCGCAGGATCGCACAGGCAATGGACAATTCCAAGATGCAGGTGATCGGCCTTTGCCGGTTCTCCTACCCCGCCCTCGGCGGTTTCCAGATCGAGCATGACACGCCCGAGGCGCGCGCCGCCTTTCTCTATGCCTCCGAGCGTATGGAGGAACGTTTCGCGACCTTCCGGTCCTTCACGCTGCCTTCGCTGATGGCGCAGACCGACCCTGATTTCACCCTTGCCATCGTCGTGGGCGACGCGATGCCAGCGGCGCTCCTGACCCGGCTGCGGGAGATGGTGCAGGACATGCCGCAGGCCGCCATCATCCCGCGCGCGCCGGGCCGGCACCGACAGGTCATGCGCGAGGTCATCAATGACGTGCGCGATGACCGCGCCCTGCCATCGCTCCAGTTCAGGATGGATGACGACGACGCGGTGGCCGTCACCTTTGTGCAGCGCCTGCGCGAGGCAGCCGGTGATCTGCACGCGATGCTGGCGAGACACCGCTATATAGCCGTTGACTTCAACCAAGGTCATATCGCGCGGATCGGCCCCAAGGGGATCCACGCGAAACCCATTTTTCAGACGCTCTGGACCCCCGCGCTGGGAATGGCCGTGGCGCCGGGCGCATCGCGCAGCATCATGAATTTCAGCCATGCCAAGCTGAGCCGCATCATGCCCGTCGTCACCCTGCCCGGCGCGGATATGTTCGTGCGCGGCCACAACCGGTTCAACGACTCGCGCCAGAAGGACGGGATCAGACCCGTCCGCCTGCCCCTGCTGGACGCCGCGGGCGAGGACGTGTTTCGCCGGACCTACAATATCGACGCGGATGCGGTCCGCGCCTTTTACAGACGGGATACACCATGCGCGTGATCGGTGTCTGCCGTTTCTCCTACCCGGCGCTCGGCGGCTTCAAACGGATGCACGACAGCGTGGCCGAACGCGAGGCGTATCTCTATGCGCCGGGCCGCATGGCGCTGCGCTTTGCCCATTTTGAGACGCTGACCCTGCCCTCGATCCGCGCCCAGACCGATCCCGATTTCACTTTTCTCATCGTCATCGGCCAGAACATGCCAGAGCCGTGGCTGACAAGGCTGCAAACCCTCTGCGCCCCCGTCCCGCAGATCAAGATCGTCCAGCGCGAGCCACTGAAACACCGTCTTGCCCTGCAGCTTGCCATTCAGGACGAACTGGGCGAGGCGCGCCCCGAAAGCCTGCAATTCCGCCTTGACGATGACGACGCGGTCGGCGTGGACTTCGTCGAGCATATCCGGTCTATCGCGCGGCGCACCGGGCGGCTGCGCAGACGCGAGCCGCGCATGGCGATCGAATTCAACGCCGGCTACGCGGCCACGCTGTCAAAGGATGGCATCATCGCCGAGGATGTCATCAGCGCGTTTTGGGCTTGCGGCCTTGCCGTGCATTTTGCCGAAGGCGACAGCCGCACGATCATGAATTACGGCCACCACAAGCTGCATCACGAAATGCCGGCCGTCATTCACCCCCGCCCGCCGATGTATATCCGCGCCAAACATACCGACAACGACAGCGCGGCCAAGTTCCGCCCCCGCACGCTGACGCCGCTGACGGATGCGCAGCGGCAGATCTTCAAGGACCGCTTCAACGTGGACGAAGAACAGGTACGGGCCGTCTTTTCCGCCCTAGACGCGCCTCGCGATACAGCGTGAACAGTCCGCTCGCCACCACGATCCCCGCGCCGACCAGAACAATGGGCGCGGGCCAATCGCCAAAGGCCAGCCAGCCCAGCAGCAGCGCCCAGAGGATCGCGGTATAGCGGAACGGCGCCGTAAAGCCGATATCGCCCACCCGCACCACCATGATCGAGGTCAGATATCCCCCCACGATCAACGCCGCCGCGCCGCAGATGGTCAGCCAGTCGGTGCGCCCCAGCGGCGCCCACTCCCCGCCCAGTTGCGCCAATCCAAACACCGCCATGACCGTCACCGACGTGGCAAAAGTGACCAGCATCGACGATGTCTCGCGGCTGAGGCTGCGGGTGGCCAGATCGCGCAATGTAAGGCAGCCAACGGCCGCCAACCCATAAAGCGCGTAGCTGTTGAACCCCTCGGCGCCCGGCCGCACGATCAGCATGACGCCGACAAACCCCACCAGAATCGCGCCCAGCCGCGGCATCCCGATCCTTTCGCGGAACACCAGCGCGGCGGTCAGCGTAATGGCCAAGGGAAGCGCCTGAAGCAGCGATGTCACATTCGCCAGCGGCATATGATAAAGCGCGGTCAGAAAGAAATAGGTCCCCGCCACCTCGCCCACCACCCGCAAGAGAATGGCGCGCGTGTCCCGGCGCGACACCCGCTTGGAGAACGCACCCATCCGCCACGCGATCACGGCGACCGCCGCACTGGTCAGGCAACCGCGCAGAAAGATTACCTGAAACAGCGGCACATGACCCGACAGCGACTTCATCAGAGTGTCGTTCAGCGTATAGGCCGCCATCGAGGCCATCATCAGCAGCGCGCCGATCGTATTGTCAGACAGTTTCATGGCGGCATTTGCGCAGGCAGCGTCCCGCCGGGCAAGCGCAAAGACGCCGCAGCCCTGTCAGACCGCGTAGGGCGCGTTGAAGGTCTGGCGGAAATAGCTGTGGATAAGCTGCATCTGCGGCGTGAACGCGATGCCGCGCCGCCAGGCCAGACCGACATCCATCGTCGGCACGCCCGGCTCGGTCAGGGCGGTGGCGATGCGCTTGCCCTCCAGCGACCAGGGCCGGTAGACCATGTCCGACAGGATGGTGATGCCCTGCCCGTTCGCCACCATGGACCGGACCGCCTCGATCGACATGGTGCGCAGGCAGACGCGTGGTTGCGCGCTCTGCTGGCTCCAGTATTTCATCGCGGTATTGGCGGCCTCGTCCACGGTCAGAATGATGTAGTCCTCTGCCGCGATCTCATCAAACGTCACGCTGCGCCGCTGGGCAAAACGATGGCTGCTAGCAACCCAGACCCGCCGGGTCGAACGCATCAATGTCTCGGCCTCCAGTTCGGGGTTGGACAGGTTGGACGTCAGCAGCACCGACATGTCAAAGCGGTTCGACAGCAGCCCCTCTTCGATGCTTTCGCGGTTCAGATCGTGCAGCTCGATATCCAGACCCGGATGCAGGCGGCGCAGGCGGTCCAGATGATAGGGCAGGAAATACCCGATCACCGTATAGCTGGCGGCAATGCGCACCTTTCCCGACGCGCCCGTATCGCGGTGGCGCAGCGTCTGCGCCTCGTCCACCTTGGCCAGAATGGCGTAGGCCGAGGCCAGAAAATCGCGCCCCGCATTGGTCAGGTCCATACCGTGATGGGTGCGCAGGAACAGCGCCGTGCCCAGCACGCTTTCGAGATCGCGAATGGCCGATGTCACCGACGATTGCGAGATCGACAGCGCCGAGGCCGCCCGGCTGACCTGCCCCGTTTCGGCGGTGGCGACAAAATATTTAAGCTGTCTGAAGTTCATTGTCTCGCTCCGCCAAGGTCGGGCCCGAATTATCGGATTATCCGATATCCTACCTTCGAAAAACTGAAATTTACAAATGTTAACGACCGTTGCAGGCTGGAATGAAAGATAGCCAAGGGGGGAACGCGGCATGCGCAATATCGTCGATCTGAACTGCGACATGGGCGAAGGCTTTGGCCATTGGTCTTATGGCGACGCGCCTGACGAAGCATTGATGGAGGTCATCAGCTCCGCCAATGTCGCCGCCGGATTTCACGCGGGCGATCCCAATTCGATGAACCGCGTCGCCGCGTTGGCCAAGGCACATGGCGTCGGGCTGGGGGTGCATCCGGCTTACAAGGATCTCCAGGGCTTCGGGCGCCGCCGGATTGATGCGGCCGCCGACGAGCTGGTCAACGACATCCTCTACCAGATCGGCGCCCTGCGGGAATTTGGCCGCCGCCACGGCGTGACGCTTCAGCATGTCAAACCGCATGGCGCCCTGTATATGGAGGCCGCCCGAAACGAGGAATTGTCGCGCCACATGGTGGAAACCCTGCAGCAGACCAGCCCCGATCTGATCCTGTTCTGCATGGGCGCCTCAAAAACCTACGAGGTCGCCAGGCGCCACGCGCATCCGGTGGTGCGCGAATTTTATTCCGACCGCGACTATGGTGAAGATGGTATGATTGTCTTCACCCGCAAACCCGCAGCGATGGACCCGGACACACTCGCGCGCAAATGCTTGCGCGCCTGCCAGGACGGCACCGTCGAGACGACCGGCGGCAAGGTCATCGACGTCGCCTTCGAATCCATCTGCGTTCATTCCGACACGCCCGGCGCGCTCGATATCCTGCGTGCCATTCGCAGCACGCTGAAGGAAAACGGCATTTCCATTGCCCCCGCCTGGGACGTTCTGGCGCGCGGCATCTGAGATCATCCAATCAGGAGAAAACACCATGGCCGACATTCAATCCCCGGTTCCCGGCACTTTCTATCACCGCCCCTCGCCCGAGGACGTGCCGTTCAAATCGGCAGGCGACGACGTCGCCGTGGGCGACACGATCGGGCTGGTCGAGGTGATGAAATCCTTTATCGAGGTACAGGCCGAGGAGGCTGGCACATTCGGCGGCTATTCGATCGAAAACGAGGGGGCCGTATCCGCAGGTGACACTCTGGCAACGCTGAAATAGCATGAGCATCCAGCGCCTTTTCATCGCCAACCGGGGCGAAATCGCGATGCGCATCGTGCGCGCGGCAAAATCCTTGGGCATCCACACCATTCAGGCCCATTCCGAGGCGGACGCAGACATGCTGGCGGTGCGCATGGCGGACGAGGCGGTGTGCATCGGCCCGGCGCAGGCCGCCAAATCCTATCTGGATGTGGACCGCGTCGTAAAGGCCGCGAGCGATGCGAGCGCGGACGCTGTGCATCCTGGATATGGCTTTCTGGCCGAAAACCCCGGCTTTGCCC
Organism: Roseovarius sp.; assembly: GCA_036568405.1. GTDB lineage: Bacteria > Pseudomonadota > Alphaproteobacteria > Rhodobacterales > Rhodobacteraceae > Roseovarius. The sequence goes on along the minus strand of DATCSR010000019.1, from coordinate 94,815 downwards.
GCGCGGTCAGCGAGGCGGGCATGATCTTTGTCGGGCCGTCTGCCGACACGATCGAGCGGATGGGCGACAAGGTATCGGCCCGTCAGGCCGCCGAAACCGCAGGCGTGCCGGTCGTGCCCGGATCGGACGGGCGGATCGACGACATGGACGTTGCGGCCAAACTGGCCGGGCAGATCGGCTATCCGGTGCTGATCAAGGCCAGCGCCGGGGGCGGCGGGCGCGGCATCCGCATTGCCGAGACGCCGGAGGATCTGGCCAGGCTGGCGCCGCAGGCAAGGCAGGAGGCGCAGGCCGCCTTTGGCGACGGCGGCATCTATATCGAGAAGTTCATCCCCCAGCCCCGCCATATCGAAGTGCAGATCATCGGCGACGGCACGGACGCCGTGCATTGCTACGAGCGCGAATGCTCGCTCCAGCGCCGCCGCCAGAAAGTCTGGGAGGAGGCGCCGGCCTTCGATCTGCCCGAACCGACGCGCGAGGCGATGTGCAAAAGCGCCGTCGATCTGGCCCGGGCGGTGGGGTATCGCGGCGCCGGCACCATCGAATATCTCTATGACGCGGCCACCGATGAATTTTACTTCATCGAGATGAACACCCGCATTCAGGTCGAACATCCGGTGACCGAAATGGTGACGGGCCTTGATCTGGTGGCCATGATGATCCGCGTCGCGGGCGGCGAGCCTCTGCCGGTCGCGCAGTGTGATATTCACCTTCGCGGCCACGCCATCGAGGTGCGGCTGAACGCCGAGGATCCGCTGAACAAGTTCATGCCTTTCCCCGGCGTTGTCGGCAAACTCGATCTTCCGGAATCCGGCGACATCCGCATCGATCACTTCCTTTACGAAGGCTACCAGATCCCGCCCTTTTACGACTCGCTCATCGGCAAGCTGATCGTCCATGCCGGGACGCGCGAGGCGGCCATAGACAAGATGGCGACCGCGCTGGACGCCATCCAGATCGGCGGGCTCAAGACCACCATCCCGCTGCACAAGGCGCTGGCGAAATCGCCTGACGTGCGCGCAGGCCGCATCCACACCCAATGGCTGGAGCCGTGGCTGGACGCGGGCAACCTCAACAGCCAAACAGGAGGAGCATCGTGAAGACACGGTATTCATACGGCGGCGACGAGCATATCTTTGTCGAGATGGACGAGGAGATGTCGCTGGACGCCTTCTTCAAATCCCTCGCCATGAGCAACGCCGCCCGCGAGGCCAATATTGACGGCGTGCGCGAGATCTGCCCGGCAAATGCCTCCTTTCAGGTGCGCTACGATCCGGACGTGATCGCCCCCGAGGATATGATGGCCAAGTTAAAGGAACTTGAAGAAAAGGCCATGCGCGCCGAAAAACGGCTACAGACGCGCATCATCGAGGTGCCGGTCTTCTACCAGGACCCGTGGACCCACGAATGTGTCATGCGCTTTCGCGAGCGCCATCAGGACCCGTCGGGCACCGATCTGGACTATGCCGCGCGCATCAACGGCTATGACAGCGTCGAGGCGTTTATCGAGGCGCACCACAGCGCGCCATGGTTCGTGTCGATGGTCGGCTTCGTGTCGGGCCTGCCCTTCCTTTACCAGCTGGTCGAGCGCGAGAAGCAGCTCCAGGTGCCCAAATACCTCAAGCCGCGCACCGACACGCCCAAGCAGACCGTCGGCTATGGCGGCTGTTTCTCCTGCATCTATTCGGTGCGCGGCGCGGGCGGATACCAGATGTTCGGCATCACGCCGATGACCATCTTTGATGCGGACCAGAAGGTGAGCTACCTCAAGGACTTCATGGTGTTCTTCAAACCCGGCGACATCGTGAAATGGAAGCCGATCAACCGCGCCGAATATGACCGCATCCTGAAGGGTGTCGGGGACGGCACCTATACGCCCCGCATCGCCGAAGTCACCTTCGATCTGGAGGATTTCAATGCGGACATGGATGGCACCAACGCCAAGCTGATGGAGGCTCTCAATGACGTTTGAAGTGATCAAACCCGGCCTTTTGACCACCATTCAGGATCTGGGGCGTCCGGGCTATTTCCACCTCGGCATCCCCGAGGGCGGCGCGATGGACCGCGCGGCGATGCGCATCGCCAACATGCTGGTCGACAACCCCGAGGATGCCGCCGGGCTGGAGGCGGTGTTCATGGGGCCGGAACTGACGTTCAACGACGATGCGCTGGTCGCCGTGGCCGGAGCCGAAATGCCGGTCTATGTGAATGGTGACGAGCGCAGCAGCTGGTCGTCCTTTCCGGTCAAGGCAGGCCAGACGCTGAAATTCGGCTTCCTGAAAACCGGCGCGCGCATCTATATCGCGATTGCGGGCGGCATCGACACGCCCCCCGCGCTTGGCAGCCGCTCGACCTATCCCATCGGCGCGCTTGGCGGCTTTGAGGGGCGCGCGCTGGCGGCGGGCGACGTCGTGCCCGTCGGCAAGCCCGCAGCGCAGGCCAGGGAGCGCACGCTGGATCATGGCCTGCTGGCCGAGCTGCCCAAACCCGCCCAGCTGCGCGTCCTGCCCGGCCTTTACTGGCACCGGCTGACAGAAGGCTCGCAGCAGCAGTTCTTTGCGGACGAATGGAAGGTCGCACCCGAAGCCGACCGCATGGGATACCGCTTTCGCGGCGGCCACTCGATGGAGTTCGTGGAGCGCGAGCAGCCCTTCGGCGCAGGCTCGGACCCGTCGAACATCGTCGATGGGTGCTATTCCTACGGCTCGATCCAGATCCCCGGCGGGACGGAGCCCATCGTGCTGCACCGCGACGCGGTGTCGGGCGGCGGCTATTTCACCATCGGCGCGATCATTTCCGCCGATATGGATCTGATCGGGCAGCTCCAGCCCAACACGCCCGTCAGGTTCCGGCAGGTGGATATGGCCGAAGCGCTGGACGCGCGCCACGAACGCCGTGACCGGCTGGAGAAGATCCGCGCCGCCCTCACCTGAGGGCCGCGCCACAATCAATAAAAGCGGGCAAAAAGCCCGCCTTAAAAACCAAGGGAGTATCGACAAATGACAAGGACTCTGACCAGACTGACACTCACCACGGCCCTCACCGCCGCACTGCTGCCCGGCGCCGCGCTGGCGCAGGACGCATGGTTTCCCTATCCTGCCGAGGAAACGACGCCCGCCTTTGACGCGAACGGCACGCGCAGCCCCGTCACCTACGAGGCGCTGGACAAGGCCGAAAAGGCGTGGAGCATCTGCGCCGCCCTGCCGCATATGAAGGACGCCTACTGGCTGGGCGTCGATTACGGTCTGGTCGAGGAGGCTCGCCGCCTTGGCGTCAAGCTGAACGTGACCGAGGCAGGCGGCTACACCGAACTTGCCACCCAGATCAGCCAGATCGAGGATTGCGTCGCAGGCGGCGCCGACGCGGTGATCGTCGGCGCGATTTCCTATGACGGGCTGAACTCTGTCATCGCCGAAGTGGCGGGCAAGGGCATTCCCGTCATCGACGTGATCAACGGTGTCTCGTCGCAGGATATCGCCGCCAAGGCGCTGGTATCGTTCAACACGATGGGCAGCGAGATCGGCAATTACCTGGCCGAGAAACACCCCGCAGGCAGCGACGAAGTGGTCGTCGGCTGGTTCCCCGGCCCGGCGGGCGCGGGCTGGGTCGAGGCGGCGAATACCGGCTTCATGGCCGCTGTCGAAGGGTCCGCCGTCAAGGTGCTGGAGCCGCGCTATGGCGATACCGGCAAGGAGGCGCAGCTGAAGCTGGTCGAGGACGTGCTGCAGGCCAACCCGGAGGTGGATTACATCGCAGGCACTGCCGTGACAGCCGAGGCGGCGCAGGGTGCCCTCCGCTCCCGCGGGTTGACGGACCAGACGGGTATCCTGGCCTTCTACCTGACGCCCGGCGTCTGGACCGGGATCGAGCGTGGCTTCATCACCGCCGCGCCCGCGGATTCCATGGTGATCCAGGCGCGCATGGCCGTCGATCAGGCGGTTCGCATCCTTGAGGGCAAGGACGTGATCAAACATGTCGGACCCAAGATCTTTGTCATCAATCAGGACAATATCGCGGAGACGGACCGCAGCACCGTGTTGCCACCCGAGGATTTCTCGCCGGTCTTCTCGGTCGAGTGATCGATGCCAGCCGCCGGGTGGCCCAGCGCCGCCCGGCGCATCCCCTCAAAGGGCGACATTCAAATGACCGATACCCCCCTGATCCAGACGCGGCGCCTGACGCGCGTCTACCCCGGCGTGATCGCGCTGGATCATGTCGATTTCGACGTCAGGCCGGGCGAAGTCCACGTGCTGTTCGGCGAGAACGGGGCGGGCAAATCAACGCTGATCTCGCTGCTCGCCGGGGCCAATACGCCCTCGGAGGGCGAGATACTGGTCGAGGGCGCGCCCGTGCGCTTTGCCTCGGTCGCAGATGCGCAGGCGGCTGGCATCTATACCGTTTTTCAGGAATTCTCGCTGATCCCGACGATGACCGTTGCCCAGAACATGTTTCTGGGCCGCGAGCCGGGCTTCGGCCCCTTTACCGATCACCGCGCCATGCGCCGCGCCGCGCAGGCGTTGCTGGACAGCCTCGGCTTTGACGTGCCGACGGGCGCGGTGATCGCGCACCTCAGCCGCGCGCAACAGCAGATGGTTGAGATTGCCAAGGCATTTCACGGCGATCCCAAGGTGCTGATCCTGGACGAGCCAACGGCCTCGCTGACCGACCGCGAGGTGGATCACCTGTTCAGGACGATCCTGCGCCTGCGCGCGCAAGGCGTCGCGATCATCTACATCTCGCACCGCATCCACGAATTCGAGCGGATTGCAGACCGCGTGACGGTGCTGCGCGACGGTGCCTATATCGGCACCACGGCCATGGCCGACACCGACGAGGCGACGCTGGTCGAGATGATGGCAGGCCGCGCGATCCGCGACATCTACCCCGACATCCCCCACGCCCCCGGTGAGGTGCTGCTCGAGGTGAATGCCTTGCGCGCCTGGGGCGTGCGCGGCGCGTCCCTGACCGCGCGGCGGGGCGAGGTGCTGGGCATGGCCGGGCTGGTTGGCTCGGGCAAATCGCGCCTCTTTCGCGCGCTCATGGGCATCCAGCCCATCCGCAGCGGCACCGTGCGCTGGAAGGGTGCGCAGATCACCGGCGCGGCCACCCGGCACATCATGGGCGCGGGCATCTATTACCTGACGTCGGACCGCAAGAGCGAGGGGCTGGATCTGGCAAAAAGCAGTTGGCAGAACCTGGGAATTGACCTGATGATGGGCCGCGAGGCGCGCGGGCCCTTCATCCGTCCGCGCGCCCTGCGCAGCGTTGCCGCCGAGATTTTTGATACGGTCGAGCTGCGCGCCAGCTACCGTCCCAAACCCGTTGCGCAACTGTCGGGGGGCAACCAGCAAAAGGTGCTGTTCGCCAAAAGCTTCGGCCATGAGGCCGATCTGTACATCTTCGACGAGCCGACGGTCGGCGTCGACATGGGCACGCGCGCAGCACTCTACCGCCTGATCCGCGATATCGCCGCCTCGGGCAAGGCGGTGATCGTGATCTCGTCCGATCTACCCGAAGTGCTGAACCTCGCGCACCGCGTGTTGGTAATGGCCGAGGGCCGCATCAGCGCCGAGCTGACCGGCGACCAGCGCACCGAAGACAACGTGCTGCGCCATTTCTTTGACGACACAGGAGAGACCGCATGACCCCGGATGATGCGCCGCAGGACAATCTGCTGAAACGGGTGTTCATCCGCGTGGGCGTGCTGCCCTTCTTCCTCGGGGTCGCGCTGATCGTGTTCACGATCCTGTCGGACAAGTTTCTGACCGTGCAGAACCTCGTCAATGTGGGGCGGCAGTCGGTCTATCTGATCCTTGTGTCGCTGGGCCAGATGCTGGTGCTGATCTCGGGGGGGTTCGATCTGTCGGTCGGCACGGTCATCGCGCTCAGCTCGGTGGTGTCGGCAAGCGTGATGGTGGCGATGGTGCCGGTCTTTCCCGATGCGGTGTGGCTGGCCATCGCCATCGGCGCGCTGGCGGGCTTCGGCGCCGCCATTGTCGTGGGCGGTATCAACGGCATCGGCGTCGCCGTGTTCGAGGTGTCGCCGTTCATCATGACGCTGGGCGTCTCCTCGGTCGGCGCGGGGCTGGCGCTGTTCCTGACGGGGGGCATTCCGGTGTCGGGGCTGCCCTATGCGTTCGGCAACGTATTCGGCTTTGGCAGGCTGTGGGGCATCCCGGTGCCGGTGATCGTCGCGGCGATCTGCATTGCACTGATGTGGGTGCTGATGTCGCGCACGCGGCTGGGCGCGCAGATCTATGCGGTGGGCGGCAACATCAAGGCCGCGCATCTGTCGGCGATCAATACGCGCCGGACGCTGATGGTGGCCTATATCCTCTGTTCGCTGATTGCCGCGCTGACCGGCCTGCTTCTGACCGCGCGCGTCGAGTCGGGCGAGGCCAATCTGGGCGGCACCATCGCGCTGGAATCCATCGCCGCCTGCGTGATCGCCGGGGTCTCCCTGCGCGGCGGGCTGGGCCGGGTGGAAAACGTGGTTCTGGGTGGGTTCTTCATTATCCTTGTGCAGAACGGGATGAACCTGGCGCAGGTCAGCTCTTACATGCAGATGGTCCTTCTGGGTGCGCTGCTGATCCTTGCGGTGATCTTCGACCAGCTGCGGTTCCGCATGATCATGAGCGGTCGCTGACCGCCGGTCGCGACCCCTTGTCGCACCTCGCACAATACATCGTCTTTACGGGGCGCTGCGTGGAACCGCACGGCCCCTTGCTGCGTAGTAGTGGCATAGACCGCATGCGGGGCCGCGGCCCCGCCAGCGATGCGACATGAATGAAAGGATACCACATGACCGAGAAGTTCACCGATTACCTGAGCGACAATGCACGCGAAGCATCGATCAACCACCTGAACACCTCGCTGGCCACCGGCATTCAATTGCAACTGGCCCTCAAGCAGGCGCATTGGAACATCAAAGGCCCCAGCTTTATCGGTATCCATGAGCTTCTGGACGACGTTCGCGCGAACATGGACGAGCATGTCGACGTGATCGCCGAGCGCATCGTCATTCTGGGCGGCACCGCCGACGGAACGCTGGAAGGCGTCGAAAAGAACGGCAAGCTGGACGGATATCCCCGGGACGCGGTCCACCAGGATACGCATATCGACGAGCTTAAAAAACGGATGATCCAGTTCGTGACCCTGGTCCATGAGGGCATGAAGGAAGTCGGCGACGCAGGCGACGAGGAAACCGCAGACCTCTACACCGCCGTCAGCCGCGGCGTCAGCAAGGATGCCTGGTTCATCGGCGCGCATCACACCAGCGCCAAGAAATAGGCAAATCAGTTTGGTAACAAGTTCCAAGGGGTGGCCAAACGGCTGCCCCTTTTTCGCGCCACGTCACGCGCGCACCGCTACAGCAGATGCGTCGCGGCGAAGGCCAGCAGGAAACCCACCGCTGCAATCGGCCCCGATAGCGCATGGATTTCGTTGAAGGCCTCGGGGATCATCGTGTCAATCAGCATGACGAAAATGGCCCCCGCCGCAAAGGCCGTGGCCGCCGCGATCCAGAACGGGCCAAACGATCCGATCACGGCAAATCCAAGGAACGCGGCACAGCTGCACGCCAGCGTGATCGCGATCCAGATGCCAAAGATATAGCTGGCGGACTTGCCTGCCCGCTTCATCCCGATCGTACTGGACAGCCCCTCGGGGATATTCGAGAGCACGATCGCCAGCAGCGTCACCAGCGCCACGCCTTCGCCGTCCAGCAAGGATATGCCGATCGCCGCGCTTTCCGGGATGCCGTCCAGCAGCGATCCGATGGCGATTGCCAGCGATGCCGCGGCGCTGGCCGCAGGCGCGCGGCCAGACAGCTTGCGCTCGCGCGCGCCGGCCCGCGCAAGGACGGCGTTCGCCACAGCAAAGAGCGCTGCGCCGCCGATGAACCCCGTGACGGCAGCACCGGTTCCGCCGAGACTGAACGCTTCGTCCATCAGATCGAACGCCAGCGCCGAGATCAGCACGCCGATGCCGAACGCCATGATCGACGAGGCAAGCACGGCAGGCAGCCGCAGGAAATACCCCGCAGAGGCGCCCAGTAGCAGCGCGCCACCGGCAACCAGCCCCCAAAGGGCGGCCTGCAGTCCCAACGGGATCAGTTCCAACGTCAAACCTTTCGACAATATCGCGCAATATTGCGCCAAGTTTGATCTGGCACAAGGTCTGCCGCGCGCAGTCGTGCGACAGGATCGGCATGGAACATCTGGACACACTCCGCGCACTGGGTCTTTTTGATGCCCGCGTGCCCCGCTATACCTCCTATCCGACGGCGCCGGTCTTTTCCCCCGCCGTGGGAAATGATTTTCAGGCCGGTGCGCTGGCCGCCCTCGACCCCGCCGAGCCGGTGTCGGTCTACCTGCACATCCCCTTCTGCGAGCGGCTCTGCTGGTTCTGTGCCTGCCGCACGCAGGGCACCACGACGCTCAGCCCGGTCGAAAGCTATATCGGCACGCTCGAAGCGGAATTGGAGCTGGTGGCCAAGACGATCCCCGCGGGGCTGCGCATGGGCCGCCTGCATTGGGGTGGCGGCACGCCGACGATCCTGCCGCCGCATCTGATCCATCGTCTTGCGCAGGCGGTCAAGGCGGCGATTCCGCCGGCGGAGACCTGGGAATTTTCGGTCGAGATCGACCCGACTATGGTAGACCGCGCCAAGATCGACGCGCTGGCCGCCGAGGGGATGAACCGCGCCAGTATCGGCATTCAGGATTTCGACCCCGAAGTGCAGGCCGCCATCGGGCGCGCGCAGCCCTATGACGTCACACGCGCCTGCGTCGACGATCTGCGCGCCGCCGGCGTCACGTCGTTGAACTGCGATCTGGTCTACGGCCTGCCACATCAAAGCGAGGCGCGCATTGCCGACACCGTCGCCAAGGTGCTGACGCTTGGCCCGGAACGCATCGCGCTGTTCGGCTACGCCCATGTGCCGTGGGTCGCCAAGCGGCAGAAGCTGATCGACGAGGCCGCCCTGCCCGATGACATGGCCCGCCACCGTCTGTCCGAACTGGCCGCCGCGCAATTCCGCGCCGCCGGGTTCGAGCCTATCGGCATCGACCATTTCGCCCGCCCCGGCGACGAGCTGGCCCTGGCCAAGGATGAGGGGCGGCTGCGGCGCAACTTCCAGGGCTACACGGCAGACAGCTGCGCGACGCTGATCGGCCTTGGTGCGTCTTCGATCTCGCGGCTGCCAGAGGGCTATGTCCAGAACGCTGCTGCGACCGCTGCCTACATCCAGCGGATCGACGCCGGGCAACTGGCTGGCGCACGCGGCCATGTAATGAGCGCCGACGATCTGATGCGCGCCGATGCTATCGAGATGCTGATGTGCGAGTTTGCCATCGACCGCGCGGAACTGCGCGCGCGCCATGGCGAAGTGACCACCGGGCTGGACAGCGACCTGGCGCAGATCGCCGCGCGATTCGGAGCGTTGGTCACGCTGGACGAGCAGATGCTGACCTTGCTGCCCGAGGGGCGTGCCCTGACCCGCATCGTCGCCAGCGTCCTTGACGCCCATATGCCCGATGGGGTCCGGTTCAGCCGCGCCTCCTGACGCCGGTTCACCGGCGGATATGACAGCCTAGACGGGCGACCCGGTGTCGCCCGTTTTCGCGGCATGGCTCGCGCCGCGCCTTGTGCTGTTGCGCAGCGTTCTCAAAACAGTGCCATCCTCGGCGCAGGTCAGGCGCACGCGCCTTGCGCCGTACCAGAACGTCATCCGGAATGTGCCCGCATCCTCGCCTGTCCCGGTCTCGAACTGGCTGGTGATGTCGCCGGCGCGCATCGCCTCTGCCACATCGGCGGGCGGCAGATCGAACAAGGTGCCCAGATCGGCCGCGTCGATCACGGCGCCATCGCCGTCGCGTGTCACCTTCATCACAGTCTCCTCCGCCTTGCGTCACACCCGCGGCGTGTGCTGATCCGGCTCGAATTCCTGCACCTTGAAGCGGATTCGCATGATATACCAGCCATCCTTTTCCTCGTTATTGACCAGCCGCCCGTCCAGTTGTGCGCAGAACGCCTGAATCAGTTTGAGGCCCAAGCCCTGCTCCGCCTCGTCCTGCTGTTTCACGCCGACGGTGTTCGCAATCTCGAAAATGATCATATCGGGCGCATCCGGATCGGGGTGCAGGCGCACCCAGATAATGCGGCGGCCGTCCGGCCCCGCGCTGCCGTATTTCAGCGCGTTGGTGAACCCTTCGGCGGCCAGCATCGCAAACGGGCCGGCCTGATCGGGCACCAGAACGACGGGTTGCAAATCAAAATCACCGTCGAGCGGCACCGCGGCGTCACCGCCCAGCGCCGTCAACTGCCGGAGCAAATCGTCCAGCAGCACATCAACGCGTACCTGGCTGACCAAGGGCGTTTCATAAAGACCCCGGTGGACAGCAGCGAGGCTGGCCAGCCGGTCCTGCACCTTTCGCAACGCGCTGCGCGTGTACTGCGTGGGGGCGGTGCGCGCCTGCATGCTGAGGATGGACGACATCAGTTGCAGGTTGTTCTTAACTCTGTGGTGCACCTCCTTGATCAGCACGTCGCGTTCGTGGACGGTGTTCTCCAGATCCGCCTCATCGCGGATGACCTTTTGCGCCATGGTGGCAAACGTCTCGCCGATCTCGCGCAGTTCGGTCGGCGCGCTTTCCAGCACCTCATTGTGAAATACGCGGCGCCCTTCGGCGAAATCGCGCATCTGGCGGCCCAGAATACGCACCGGGCGAATGACCTGCAGCCGGATCGCAACCAGCGCGACCACCAGACTGATGAGCCACATCAACAGCGGGAAAAGCAGCGTCAGCGTCGCAAAGGCCCTCTCGCGGGTCTGCGGGCGCGCCGGATCCCAACTGCCCAGCGCATAGGCGTAACCTTCGACAATCGGCACCACCGCAAATTCGCGCGTCCCGCCGCCGCGCGTCCTTTCAGTAAACAGCTGCGTTCCACCGCCGACAAGATCGGCCAGCTGGGTGCCGGCGGGCAGGAAGGCGTCAACGCTATCACCGGGGCGGTCCGAGGTCAGGATCTGCCCGCTATCGTTGAATGTCACCAGAACCGCATTTTCCGCCATTCGGTCGGCCCGACGCTGGGCCACCAGGTCTTCGGTCAGCACCGACAGGCTAACAAAACCCTTGAAGATGCCTTGCTCGTTGAAAACCGGCTGCTGCACGATCACGACAGGTTTGCCGCTGGCCCCGCCGGAGGGATTATAGCTGACAGTGAACGAGCTGCGCCGCATCGCCGCCTGCAAACTGTCGAGGCCTGCGAAATCGTAGGATTGGCCAAAGTTGTTGCATTGCGAACGGAGATCTTTGTCGATGAACCCCAGAAAGACGATCTGATCGTTGCGCGAGCTTGAATAGCGCATCAGGTCCGTGCAAACGGCATCCGTCGGCCGCATGACCACCAGCGCATCGGCCAGTCCCTGAGTGATGCCCTGTGCATTCTGGATCGCCTCACGCTCGGGCTGCGCCAGCCGGGCCGTCTGGGCGCTGAGGCTGGCCCGATAGGTGTCGCGGGCGGAATCGACCGCGCGCTGGGTCTGGGCCACCGCGATGATACCCAATGGCAATAGTGCAAGCGTCAGCAAGAGCGCGACACGCGGCAACAATGCGTTTCGCCTGCTCAGGGATTGCCACCCCTGTTCAGGAACAACCGCCTTTTCCGGACGCGTGTCATCCATGACTACATTGCGCCCGGGTTCCGACTAATTACCGCGATTGTTGCCTGATCGGTCATTTCCATCGCCTCATCCTCGCGCATTCCCAGTATCTCGGCCAACCGTTTGCGACCGCGGTTTGCGCGGCTTTTCACGGTGCCGACGGCGCAACCGCACATCCGGGCCGCTTCCTCATAGGCAAACCCTTGCGCGCCCACCAGTATCAGCGCCTCGCGCTGCTCGGCCGGTAGCTGTTCGAAGGCACGCCGGAAATCGGTCATGGCGAGGCGCCCGTCATGGGCCGGCTTTTCTGACATCCGCTCGGTCATGGCGCCATCGACGTCCGCGACCTCCCGCTTTGCCTTGCGCCGTTCCGAATAAAACGTGTTGCGCAAAATGGTGAATAGCCAAGCCCGCATGTTCGTGCCGGCAGTGAATTTGTTGATGTTTGTCCAGGCCTTTACGACCGTGTCCTGAACCAGATCGTCTGCGCGGGCCATGTCGCGTGTCAGCGACAGGGCGAAGGCGCGCATAGGTTTGAGATGCGTCACGATTTCATCGCGCGGATCGACCGGCGGGGCGCTGCCGTCAGCATTGCTTTTTGTCATTTTTTGCTGTCCTGCTCGCGCAGACGACGAAGCAACTCTTCAAACCTGTCGGGAACGCTGTCATCCAGCATGTCGTCGTAAACGCGCTTCAAACTTTCGTCAATCTGACTGCGTTTTGGCTGCGCTCGCGAACCTTTCACACTGCTGTTTGCCCCGTCACTCTTGCCTGTCGTCATCACGTCTGCCAATCCATAACTTGCCGTCTTGATAATCACCTCAAAGACGTCTTTTCTTTTGCCCCAGTGGGAACCGAACGCAGACATCGGAAGTTGGTTCCGCGTAGACAACGAAATATATCGAACGAACACGGAGCAACAATGGGTACTTCCGACATAACGGGTTCTTCTGAGACAAAGGTTAACTTCTCTCAGCAGATTGCGAGTCACCTCCCCTACTTGCGCAGGTATGCCCGCGCCCTGACGGGTAGCCAGTCCAGCGGCGATGCTTTTGCCACCGCGACCCTGGAGGCGATCCTGGAGGATCGGGCCGCCTTTGAGGGTGATCAGTCTCCGCGGGTTGCGCTGTTCCGCGCCTTCCGGCTTGTCTGGCAGAGCGCCGGTGCGCCCGATACCGCCGACGAAAACGGGCCTGCGGGCCGCAAGCTAGAGGCGGCGGCGCAGGATCACATGCGCCTGTTGACGCCGGACACGCGGCAGGCGTTGCTTCTGAATTCGATCGAGGGGTTCACCCCTCAGGAAATCGGCGAGATCATGGACGTCAGCACGGCCGACGCCGAAGACCTGATCGACACCGCGCGCCGTGATATCGAAAGCAGCATGGCAGGCGACGTTCTGATCATCGAGGATGAGGCAATCATCGCCATGGACCTTCACAGCATCGTCTCGTCCATGGGGCACAACATTACGGGCATCGGCCGGACCCGCGACGCCGCAATCGAGCTGGGATTGAAGAACACGCCCGATCTGATTCTGGCTGATATCCAGTTGGCCGACAACTCCAGCGGTATCGACGCGGTCAAGGCGCTGCTTGATCAAGTTGGCGATCTACCGGTCATCTTTATCACGGCATTCCCTGAAAGGCTGCTTACCGGGGACAAGCCAGAGCCGGCATTCGTGATCGCCAAACCTTATAACGAGGATCAAGTGCGCTCGGCTGTCAGTCAGGCAATGTTTTTTTCCTCAACCGAAACCCTTAAAACAGCCTGAACGGGTGCATTTTTTCGCGAAGAAACCCGCCGACAACATTGTTGTCGGCGGCTTTTTCTATTCTCATCTGCAAATCGGATCGTGCCGCTCCGCGTGGGACGGCGCCTCATTTGCTTGTCAGCGTGGACCCCGGCCCTGAAACGCCCGGGCTATCAATGCGATCACGAAAAGAACAATAAAGATGAAAAACAGGATTTGTGCGATCCCCGCCGAGGCCGAGGCGATACCGCCAAACCCGAACACGGCGGCGACCAGCGCGACGATCAAGAAAACAATGGCCCAATAGAGCATTTCGATTCCCTTCTTCAAGAAAGTTAAGATGAATTCACTTGGCTGGCAGCAAAACGCATCGCTCGTGGGTGAAGTTCCTGCCTGCCGCGAAATTTAGCTGGGAACCAAACGGCAGCCGACGCGTTTGCCTGTTTGACAGACGTTCAGATCCAGGAGGCCACCAGATGGCAACGAACAAGACAACAGCCCCCGACACCGATGATCTTCAGGACCAGATCGCCACACTGCGCCAGGATATCGGCGCAATCACCGAGACACTTGGCCAGATGGCCAAGGCACAGCGCGACAACATGACCGATGCCGCGCAGAAAAAGTTTGACGAGGCGCGCGCACGCGGCGCCGATGCAATCACTGCGGCGCAGGCGCAAGCCAACGCGCTGAACGCTCAGGCGCACGAATTTGTTCAGGAAAAACCTGCGCTGTCGCTGGGTATGGCTGCTGCGTTGGGATTTGTCGTCGGCATCCTTACCACGTCGCGCCGCTGAGCCCGCAGATGGGTCTTGTATCCGCACTCAAGGACCGCTCGGCGCGCGCCATACGGCGCGCGCTGCTTGGTATTGTCGGGGGTGTTCTCGTCGCTGTAGGTCTGGGCTTTTTGACGTCAGCCGCCTGGATCATGCTGGAGGATGTATATTCGGCAGCCGCTGCGGCGGTCATTCTGGCAGGGGTCTACATCGGGTTTGGGCTGATCGCCCTTGGCGTTGCCTCGTCCTCTGCCAAGCGCGACGCCGCCGCGCGAACGCCCCTCAACGATCCTGCCACTCCGCCGCAGCCGGGGGCGTTGCCGCCCTTGGCAGAAGCCTTCATCATCGGCCTTAACGCGGCCCTCGCGGCGCGGGGGCGCGGCCCCTCGAACCGGTAGCCGTCAGCCCCCCTCTGTCCAGTCCGCGCGCTCGGTATCGCGGCTGAGGTTGTCGGCAACAAACGCGCCCCGCTGGCCCATTGGTCTGGCGGGGCCGCGCGTTGTGTCCTTGCGCTGTTGCAACTCCAATTCGGCGTTCAGCGCCGCCCCCAGCAAGCAGACGAACGCGCTGAGATAGAGCCACAGCAGCAATACGATAACGGCCCCAAGCGATCCGTAGATCTTGTTGTAATTGCCGAAATTCGTCAGATAGATGCTGAACGCCCACGTCGCCAGCGCCCACAAGATGGTGGCGGCAATGGCCCCCGGTGTGATCCATCTGGCGCGCGCGACCCCGCGCCGGTTGGGCGCGTATCGATACATGAACCCCAGCGCCAGCAGAACCGTCCCGATTGCCACAGCCCACCGCAGGGTTTCCGCCACAAGCGTCCCCATGAACCCCAGCGGCAGAAAACTCAGCATCACGGGCGCCACGACCAGCGCGGCAAAGCACGCCAGCGCAAGGCAGATCATCACCGCCGTCATGCCAAACGCCAGCAGGATATGACGCAAGCCGCCGCGGTTCCGCTCGCCGTAAACCGCGTTCAGGCCCACGATCAGCGCGCCGATCCCGGCCCGCGAAGACCAAAGGGCAACGCCGACCGATAAAAGGCCGGCCCACCCCAGTGTTGTCGCATCAGCCGCGACCAGTTCAGCCACGCGCGCTGTCAACAGATCAGCCACCTCGTCGGGCAGAAGGGTCGTGAACTCCGACACCTGCCCCGCCACAAGGCCGGGATCAGCAACAAATCCCCAAAGCGCGATAAGCGCCGCAATGGAGGGAAACGTCGCCAGAATTCCGTAGAATCCAATTCCGGATGCGATCAGGTTCAGGTTCTTCTCACCGATCAGCAGCCAGACACCCTTGAGCGCGGGCCAGATGCCTATGCGGGTCCGAGCGTGGCCCTGCCGCCGGGCATGCGGCATCAGGCATTCCCCCCACCCGCGCGAGGGCCGAAAATCAGCCAGAGGATGAACCCGAGGATCGGCAGCAGCAGGACCAGAACGATCCACAGCACTTTCTTGCCCGCCGATGCCCGCGACCCGAAGATTGAGACAATCGCCCAGACGTCGCAAATCAGAACAATCAGGCCGCCCACGCTGGTAATGTCGATCATGTCCGACTCCTTTTCTTTCGGTCCGTGAATGCGGCGCTATTTAACCCGATGGGACTGGTCAATGGGGCAGATGGTGCGCACGACGCCGCCGAAATCAGACCTATGGCAGCGTGCCCCTTTTACTGATCCAGACTGCCCGACACGCCCGTGCCATTGAATTGATGCCATGGCTTTCTGTCATCGGGGTGCGCGCTGGGACCACCGGGACGGAACCAGATGATAATGCCGCCCCCGTCAAGATCGCCATCCAGTTCGTTCCTGACGATCTGGCGCGGCAGATGTATCTTCAACGTCCGCGCTTCGTCGCCGGCGCGCCATGTGCGATCTGTCGTGATGCAATTCGCCTCCAGCCCCGCATAGGATGTCGCGGGCTCCACCTTCCGCAGGAAGCCAAGGCCCTGCGCCACCGCCTCGCCGCCCAGGGTAACGCCGCCGCTGTCCAGAATCTTCGGCCCGGAATTGCGCGTCATCACCGATTGGTTGACGCTTTCGGCCCAGACGCCGCAGATACCGGTGCGCCCGCCAATATTGCGCGCGTCCACGGCAACGGTGATGCCGCCCGGTGAGGTGAACGTGCCGCCCCCCAGCGCCGGATCGGAGCCGAGCGTCGCGCGCCCGGCCGACACGTTGGGCGAACAAGCGGCCAGCCCGGTCAAGCCAAGTGCCGCGAACAGGATCAGCATGGAAGGTTTCATCTGGATCACCTTGCGTTGTGTCAAACTTGATATAGCGGGTTGGCGCGCGGGTGCAAATTCACAGATGTCAGGCCCTTTTGGCGAACGCCTCGGTTTCACGCAGCATTTCGGGATAATAGGTCTCAAGGGTGGGCAGGAAAGCGGCGCGCAGGCGCCCCACCTGCGCAGGTGTCAGATCGTCCTTCCAAACGCCCGCCTGCCCCTTGGCGAAAAAGCTGGTCATGCCCTCGGGCCGTTCGGTAAAGCCCAGTTCGCGCTCCTGCTTTTGCATGTTGGCAAAGGCCGTGGCCTTGACCGCCTTGGCCAGTTTGGCCGCATCTACCTTCTGGCTCAGGAACACCTCCAGCAGGCCGCGCATTTCCTTGGCGGGTTTGGCCAACATGTCCTCATAACGGATCACCCGCCGCTTCAGGCCGGGCGCGTGGGTCCAGGACCAGATATGATCGTCCCAGCGGCCCAGAATGTCGAAAATGCCGGTCGGCGTGCCCATGACTGTGTCAGGGTTCAGCATCCGGTCGATGGCGGTGTCGATATCCGTTGATTGATGGCGCGCAAAACTGGGCGCCAGATCGAACGGATTGCGGATCAGATAGATCCCGCCGGATGTCACTTCGGGCGGGATAACGTCCTGCCCTTCCAGCCGGATCGTCTGGCAATGCGTCTTGACGAAATGGTGGTTGGGCCGTGATTGCGCGATCAGACGCAGGGCCTGCGGGCGCACTCGCATCCAGTCGCCCAGGTCCGCCCCCCTGTAGGGCGCGCCATTGGCGGCATCATAGAAGTCCTGCCGCACATCGGCGGTGGTGAAATTGCGCAGATTGTTGATGTCGGGCGCCTGCCCGGGCGGCATGAAATAATGCGCCAGCAGGCTGCGGATCCATGTGTTGCCGGATTTGGGATAGGAGGCGATCCAGATAATCCGCTTCAGATTTTGCATGTCACAGGTACCCGAACCGCTTCATGGTGGCGCGGTGATCGGTCTTGAGCTTTGTCACCTGCTCCTCGGTCAGCGCCTCTTTCCACGCGCCCGCCTTGCCGGAGGTAAAGAACGTCTCGCTCTTGCCGGGGTTCTCGGCAAAGCCCGTCTTGGCCTCCTGCCCTTTCACCTCGTCAAAGCTGGCAAAGCGGATGGCCCGCGCCAGACGCTCGCGGTCTAGCGGCATGCCCAGATGCTCCACCATCGCACCAAAGGATTTCTCGGGCTTGGCCAGCATGTCCTCATAGCGCAGGACAAGGCCGGGATAAGGCGCGGCGCGTGTCCAGCTGTCTACATGTTCGGACCAACTGCCCAGAAATTGCCAGACGGCAGCGCCATCGTTGGCATTTGCATTGTCGCTGCGTCCGACGGCCTCGACCGCCTGCGCCACGTCGATCCCGTAATGCCGCGCGTAGGACAGAACCATGTCCAGCGGATTGCGCAATATGTAGATGGAGGAGCGGGTATACTTCGCGGGGATCAGCTCGACCCCGTGCGCCTTGCCGCGAATGTTATGGGTCTTGACCAGATTGACGTCAGCGCCGTTGCCGATGATGCCGCGCAACACCGCGTCGCGCAGGCGCAGCGTGGTGTCGATATCGTCCAGATCGACGGCCTCGTCGCGCGCGACCATACGGTATGTCTTGGAAATGGAGTCGCCCATCGCGAAACGGTGGACATTGTTGATCGATACCGGTTCCTGCGCGTTCGTCAGGTAATTGGCGAGGAATATCCGGGCCCAGGTATTGCCAGATTTCGGGTAGGAGGCCAGCCAGACGATGCTGGCCTTCGGCGCGGGCCGCTTGGCGCCGGAGGCTGCGGAGGTCTTGATCTGGGATTTGTTCATCTGTCGCGCCTGCTGCCAAGTTGCGTGTCAGCCCCGCAAATAAACGAACGGGAGGGGCGTTGCCACCCCTCCCGCTTTTTTTCGCATGAACCGGTCTTAGAAGGACAGGTTGATGCCTGTGCCGATGACGGTGCCGTCGACGGTGCTGCGGTCAACACCGACTTCGCCGTTGTCCGCATTCACGTAAGCGACATAGATGTCCCAGTCAACGCCCGGGCCCAGATCGCGGCTTGCGCCGATGCGATAGGCTTCGTAGTCGGCTTTGAACGCGCCTGTGTCGACTTCGCCCTGGTATGTGACAGCTTCGACAGCCCACGGACCTGCGATGTCGTAGGTCATGCCCAGGTTCCAGCCTTCGCTGTCGCCCGCGCCGTCCAGTGCGCCGTTGTCGTTTTCAGCGTAGCTTGCACCGATGGCGAAAGCACCGAAGCCGATCTGCGCACCAACGCCCCATGTCTCGGGATCGCTATCGGTGTTCAACGTTGTTGTTGTCACCGAAAGGTCGTCTGCTGTTCCGTTCAAGCCGTCCGGACCAGGCCCGGTGTTGGTCACGGTGCTGTAGGACGGAGCGCTGCCCGTACCGTAGCGAGCCGCCAGCGTGACGGTGGTCGTGCCGAAGGTCTGGCTGTAGTTCACGCCGATGTCGAAGATGTCCGAAAGAACTTGGTTCTTGTCGACGTTGAAGCTGTTGCCGACGTTGACATCACCTGTGGGTGCATAGGACACGCCAAGGGTCAGACCGTTGAAGGACGGTGTGTAGTAGGTCAGACGCTGAACGTCGTTGTTACCACCAACCTCGGTGAAGGACGACAGACCGGCCTGACGGAAGCCGAAGATGCCGTCGCCGCCGGAAGTTTCAACACCCGAGAACGGGATGAATGTCGAGATGGAGGGCGAGTTGATCGCCATCGAGGTCACGACGGGCGCGCTGGTCATCAGCGAGTAGCCGGCGGAGTTTTCCGAACCGACAACGATACGGCCCAGAGTGTCCGAGCTGATCGTCATGTAGGATTCGTCGATTTGCGAGTTGCCGGCGTTTTCGCCTTCGAGCTGCACGTTCACACCGAAGGTCAGGCCGTTGTCCAGCGTGATCGAGGGGGTGAAGATGATTTCAGTGGACGAATGGATGTCAACGCCGTCAAGATCGCGGCCAGCGGCGACTGTGCCACCGATGTCGGCGTAGCCGATGTGCTGGCTCATGAAGCCGCCAAACGATACGTCCCATTCCTGGGCCGCAGCGGGTGCTGCCATGGCAACGCCCAGGGCGATTGCGCTGGTGCTAAGCAGATGCTTTTTCAAGGTGTGTCCCTCCTCAGAGTAGCAGGTATGATTTATGTCATGATCCGCCGCCTCCCATGATGGACGCGACTTGAAGCATCTATTGCTGCTTTTTGCCCGTTCGGTCAACGAAGCCCGCCCTACGCCGGACGTTGTTGCCCGCGATGTGACGTTTTAGGCACACACTTTTTGCGCGATCCGGCCAGGAATCTGACATTTCCAGTTATTTTGACAGCTTTGACCGCTTGGGGCGCGTTTGCGACTGCTGGCATCGGCGCCAGCGCCGGCGCTGTCCGGCCCTGTTCGGGCTGATTGAACATAGGCCCGCCCAGCCCATGGATTCCGCCGTTCGACAAATGAAAACCCATGCCGGTTCAGCACTTGTGCGCCCCGCGGATTTGGATTCCGTCCGCGAATCGCGCAGTCTGTTGATCCAGGTGGAGGGCACGGCGCCCGGCTGCCCGGCCTGCACCGAATTGGCTGCCCCTGCCCGCAGGTCCGGCCCGGCGTCATCGCCATATCGTCGCAACCCCAAAGGAGCGCATCATGCCAGTAACCGAACGCCAATCACCAACACCGCATCCCAACATGGACCACTGGACCCAGCGCACCCAGCTGGCCGCCGCGTTCCGCTGGACCGCGCGGCTGAACCTGCACGAGGCGGTCGCCAACCATTTCAGTCTGGCCGTGAACGGGGACGGCACGCGATTCCTGATGAATCCCGATCAGGTGCATTTCTCGCGCATTCGCGCATCCGAGCTGCTTTTGCTGGATGCGGGCGATCCCGACACGCTCAGCCGCCCCGGCGCGCCCGACCCTACGGCCTGGGGCCTTCACGGGGCGGTGCATCGCCATTGCCCGCACGCGCGCTGCGTCATGCACGTGCATTCGATCCATGCCACTGTTCTGGCCAGTCTGGCCGACAGCCGCCTGCCCCCCATCGACCAGAACTGCGCGACCTTCTTCAACCGCTATGTCATCGACGACGGCTATGGCGGGCTGGCCTTCGAGGGCGAGGGCGAACGCTGCGCCGCGCAGCTGAGCGATCCGGCCAGGAAGGTGATGATCATGGGCAACCACGGGGTGCTGGTGCTGGGCGATAGCGTTGCCGACACTTTCAACCGCATGTATTATTTCGAACGCGCTGCCGAGACGTATATCCGCGCCCTGCAAACCGGCCAGCCGCTACGGGTACTCTCTGACGAGATCGCAGAAAAGACCGCCAGCGAACTGGACGGCTACCCCGGCCAAAGCGACCGTCATTTATCCGAACTTATGGCCATACTGGACGATGAAGGGTCGACTTATGCAAGCTGACACGGTTGCGCGCCGCTGTCTGCGGAGCGCCAGGGGCGCAGGATGAGATTTGGGTATTTGAGCCAAGAAAAAACGGGCGGGGAAGTGGGTTAACCGGACTTGGAGGCCCGATGCGCCATCTGGACACTTCATTCGGAATGTGGCGGTATGGACTTTCATCTTTCCCGAAATACTCCCGCCGGAGGCTCCGCCAATGACAATGACATGCACCGCCACGCAATTGATCGACGATGACAGAACGCGCGTGACACGTTTCGACTTTGAACCGGGCCAGCAGACCGGCTGGCACACGCATCCCATGGACTACGTCATCACCACGCTCACCGAGTGCAAGATGCGGCTGGAACTGCCCGGCGGCGAGATCAGAGAAAACCATGTGCCCGCCGGCAGCGTCTACAAACGCGTCGAGGGGACCGAGCATAACGTGATCAACGAAGGCGACGCGCCCATGTCGTTCATCGAGGTCGAACTGAAGTAAGCCGGGTCGCACCTTGAAAAAAAGGCCGGGCAAGCCGCCCGGCCTTGCTGCCTCAGATATTGAACCGCAGCGACAGGCACGACATCCCGCCGTCCAGCAGGGCGCAATCGGTATTGTCGATGGGACGCACATCATACCCTTCGCGCGTCAGCATGTCGGCTGTTTTCGGAAACCCGTCCGGCATCAGGACCACGTCGTTAAAGCGGATGGTATTGGCCGCCGCTTCCTCGCCGTCTGGCAGATGCAGCACGCGGTAGCCGTCAAAGCAGCCGCTGGCGTCCAGCAGTTTCGTGGACAGGATCGTGTCAGGGTCCAGCAGCGAACAGTCGGTCTTGAAATGCAGAACGCCCTCGGGTGTCTGCACTTCGCGCAAGGACTGTCCCCATTCGTCCAGAATTGCCCGCAGTTCGGCCACACCCTCGGTGTCCGTGCGGGCCGAGCGTCCGACCAGCACTTCGCGCCCGGTGAACAGGATATCGCCGCCTTCGATATGCCCCGGTCCCTGAATATCGCGCAGATCGTCGAACAGCCCGGCCAGCGTGGGGCGCATCTGCGCGACCTCGCCCATCCGGCTGGCGGCGCCGGGGCGCATCATCACGGCGCCCTGCGGCAGGCACAGCGCGGTGTCCTCGACGAACAGCGCGTCCGGATACTCCTCCAGCGCGTCCAGCACGACAACCTCGGCGCCGGTGCTGCGCAGGGTGGCAACATAGGCGTCGTGGGCGGCCTGCATGCGCGCCAGATCGGGCGCGCCGCGATCCTCGGCGCGCAGGCCGCCCGTGACGCTGGCGCCGGGGCGGCGGCTGATGGCGTGGCTGAAATGGGTGGCGGGGTTGGTCATGGGTGTGGTCCTTCAGGAACTGGCGGCCAGCGCCGCGCCTTGGCGCGTAGCTGCATGGGCGATGATGCGCGCGCAGGCTGTCTCAAGCGCCGCGTCGGGGGCGGTGAGCGCAACGCGCACCCATGTGTCCAGCGTCTTGCCAAAGGATGTGCCGGGCATCACGGCGACGCCTGACCGCTCCAGCAGATCAAACGCATAGCTTTCGGCGTCCATCCCGGTGGAGGAAATGTCGATCAGCGCGAACATGCCCGCCTGCGGGCGGCTGACGGTCAGCGCACTTTCCCCCTCCAGCCGCTGCGCCAGATAGGTCGCGCGCGCGGCAAAGCGTCCGCGCATCCCCGGCGCCACCGTCGACGGCGCGGACACGGCAGCGGCGGTCGCATCGGCCAGAAAGGGCTGGCTGCCGAACAGCATGGTTTCGGACAGCGACAGCAGGTTCGACGTGAATTCGGTGCTGCTGATGGCCCAGCCGCTGCGAAATCCCGGCGCCGCGTGGCTTTTGGAAATGGACGAAACCACGACCGTTCGATCAGCAAGATCCGGCTCGGCCAGCGGCGAGGCAAAGGGAACACCGTCAAAGATCAGCTCCTCATAAACCTCGTCCGAGATGATCCACAGATCATGCGCGCGGGCCAAAGCGCCGATTTCGCGGATATCGCTTTGCGTCAGCACAGCGCCGGTCGGGTTATGCGGCGTGTTCAGCAGAATCGCCCGGCTGCGGGAGGTGATGCGCGCCGCAATATCGGCGGCGCGGATGCGAAAGCCATTCTCGGGGTCCAGCGGCACGGGCACCATCGCGGCACCGCTGGCGCGGATGCAGCCTTCGTAGGTGGCATACATCGGATCGCCCACCAGCACCTCATCGCCCTGCTCGACCAGCCCCATCAGCGTGGTGAACAACGAGGTCTGCGTGCCGGGCAGGCACATCACCTGATCGGGCGTAATCTGGCGACCGGTCGATTCGGTATAGCGCTGCGCCAGCGCCGCGCGCAGGCCCGGCTCGCCCATGCCATTCGAATACCCCATGCGCCCGGCGCGCATGGCGGCGGCGGCATTGTCCAGCAATTCAGGACGCGGCGGCACGTCAGGCTCGCCAATGGTCAACTCGACGATATCATGCCCGGCAGCTTTCAATTCGCGCGCCCGGGAATGAACCTCCCACTTCGCGCCGCCAAGGCCCGAGAGCCGCTGGGTTATGCTTGCAAATTTCATGGCGAAGTCCCCTTTTCAATCCTCTCGGGTGTCAATCAGATCAGGCGTCAGATCCAGCCCCAGCATCGCACCGACCGAGGCCAGCCCGATCTGTGCCATCTCATCGGCGCCGAATGCCTCGGGCAGCAGACCGCCCTCCAGCCACAGACCGTCGATCACCGCGTTGCATGCGATGGCGTGGCGGCGCAGCACGTCGGGCGCCACCTTGCGCCCCGCCTCGGCCAGCGCATCTGCGATCAGACCCTGCAAATGGTCGCGAAACTCGGCATAGGTCTCCGCATGCGTCTCGCGCATGCGCCCGCCACGCTGCACGTGTGTCAGGAACCCCGCCCACAGTGTCACCGCCTGCGCGCTGGCCACCGGCGGGCGCAGTCCGGCGGCGACGAACCCGGCCAGCCGCGCTGCCGCGCTGTCGCCCTGCCCGTCCGCATCCTGGCCACATGTCTCGCGCGTCAGATCACTCATGTGCTGCGCGTAGGCCGCGCTCAGCAGCGCGTCCTTGCTGTCGAAGTAATGCCCGATCAGCCCCGGCGTCACCCCTGCCCGCGCCGCGACGGCGCGCGTGGTGGCGGCGGCGATTCCCTCTTCGGCGATCACGGCCAGCATCGCTGCGATCATCGCCTCGCGGCGCTGGTCAGGGCCGATCCGGCGGAATGTCTTGCGTTCGGGCGTCATGCGGGGCCTGTCGGGCTGGGTTGGCGGCAGATGTTGAATCGTGCCGTTATTATACAGTTGCATAATTAGACAAAATCGGAATTACTACAAGCCAAGAATAGGGAGCACCGCATGAGCCTGCCAGAGGCCGCGACATATAACGCCGATACCGACACCGTATCGGAAGAGGCGATCAGGGTCGAGGATCTGCACAAGTCCTTCGGCAATCTGAAGGTCCTCAAGGGCGTCTCGCTGACCGCCGCGCGCGGCGACGTGGTGGCGATCATCGGCGGCTCCGGCTCGGGCAAGTCGACCATGCTGCGCTGCATCAACTTCCTTGAGACGCCCACGTCCGGGCGCATCATCGTCGGCGGCGAGGAGATCGCCATGAAGCCCGACGGCACCCCCGCCAAACCCAAGCAGATCGAGCGTATCCGCACCAAGTTGGGCATGGTGTTTCAGGCCTTCAACCTGTGGACCCACCGCACCCTGCTAGAAAACGTCATCGAAGTACCGGTGCATGTGCTGCGCATCCCCAAACGCGAGGCGACCGCCCGCGCGATGGAACTGCTGGAACGCGTCGGCCTTGCGGAAAAGGCGGATAGCTATCCTGCGTTCCTGTCCGGCGGGCAGCAACAGCGCGCCGCCATCGCCCGCGCACTGGCGGTGGACCCCGCCGTGATGTTGTTCGACGAGCCGACCAGCGCGCTGGACCCCGAACTGGTGGGCGAGGTGCTGACCGTCATCAGCGATCTGGCCGCCGAAGGGCGCACCATGATCCTCGTCACGCATGAGATGAAATTCGCGCGCGAGGTGGCCACCCACGTCATCTACCTTTCCGAGGGCCGCATCGAAGAGGAAGGCCCGCCCGAAGAGGTGTTCGGCAACCCGAAATCCGAGCGCCTGCAACAGTTTCTCAGGACCGTCGCTTAACCGGCGCGGCCCTTGCGAAAAAACCGAAAAACAAAAAACCAAACAGGGAGATTTACCAATGAACATCAAGACCATGCTGGCGACGATCACCACTGCCGCACTGCTGACCGCAGGTGCCGCTGCTGCCGAAACCGTCAAGATCGGCATCGCCTCTGAACCCTACCCACCCTTTGCCGCGCCCGACAGCGCCGGCAACTGGTCCGGCTGGGAAGTCGAGATCGCGAACGCCATCTGCGCCGCGCAGGAGATGACCTGCGAGATCACGCCGACCGGCTGGGACGGCATCATCCCCTCGCTTCTGGGCGAGCAGATCGATGTCATCATGGCCTCCATGTCGATCACCGAGGAGCGCGCGAAGAAAATCGACTTTACCGATCACTACTACAAGACACCGGCCGTCATCGTGACCGCAAAGGGCTCGGGGATCACCCCGGACGATGCCGGGCTGTCGGGCAAAATTCTGGGCGTTCAGGCGTCGACCACGCACCAGACCTACGCGCAGAAGCATTTTGAGGACAGCGTCGCCGAAATTCGCGTCTATCAGACGCAGGACGAGGCCAATCAGGACCTCTATTCCGGCCGCGTCGATGCAATTCAGGCCGACAGCATCGCCATGGCGGATTTCGTGAACAGCGACATCGGCGCCTGCTGCGAAATCGTCGGCGCCGTCGCGGATGACGAGGCCATCCTTGGCAAAGGTATCGGCGCCGGCGTGCGCAAGGGCGACGACGAGCTGCGCGAGAAACTGAATGCAGGTATCGCCGCGATCCTCGAAAACGGCACCCATGACGAGATCACGGGCAAGTATTTCACCACCACGATCTATAGCAAGTAAGCGCACCCCTTGGAGCAGACGCTTGAACTTCTGTCGCTTTCGCCCCCCGGCTGGGGGGCGAATCTGCTGCGCGGTCTGGCAGCATCCATCCAGATCGCGCTGGGGGCCTTCGGCTTTGGCCTGATCATCGGGTTCTTCGGCGCGATGGGCAAACTCTACGGCAGCCCGTGGGTGCGCGACCTGCTGGAGGTCTACACCACCGTCGTGCGCGCCGTGCCAGAACTGGTGCTGATCCTCATCCTTTATTACGTCGGCACCGACATCATCAACAATATCGCCGCTGCCTTGGGGCGCGGCCCCGTTGAAATCAGCGGCATCGCCGCCGGTATCTGGGTGCTGGGCGTGGTGCAGGGCGCCTATTCCACCGAAATCCTGCGCGGCGCGATCAAGGCCGTTCCCCCCGGCCAGATCGAGGCGGCGCGCGCCTTTGGCATGCCGCGCGGCCTGCTGGCCCGGCGCGTGACGATCCCGGCAATGACCGCCTTTGCCATTCCCGGCCTTGCCAACCTGTGGCTGATCGCGACCAAGGACACCGCCCTGCTGGCCGTCGTCGGGTTCTCCGAGCTGACGCTGGAGACGCGGCAGGCCGCGCAGACGACGCGGGCCTATTTCACCTTCTTCCTCGCCGCCGGGTTCCTCTACCTGATGGTCACGCTCTTCTCGGGCGTCGTATTTGCCCGGATCGAGAAATGGGCGCGGCGCGGGCAACCATCGCATCGGAGTTCATCATGATCCGCGCGATGCTGATTCCCCGCCGCCTGATCATGCTGGGCCTCTTTGCAGCCTTCGTGATCTGGTGCGCCGTCACCCTCGACTGGTCCTGGATCCCCGCCTACACCCCTCTCGCCCTCAGCGGGCTGTGGGTCACGATCTGGCTGTTGGTGGTCTCTCTGGTGCTGGGCTTTGCCCTCGCCGTGCCGCTGGGCCTCGCCCAGGCGATCGGCCCATGGTATCTGGCCGCCCCTGCGCGGGCGTTCTGCACGGTGATCCGGGGAACGCCGCTTCTGCTGCAGATCTGGCTGCTCTATTTCGGCCTCGGCTCGCTCTTCCCGCAATTTCCGTGGATCCGCGAATCCGAGCTTTGGCCCTATCTGCGTCAGGCATGGCCCTACGCGATCCTGTCGCTGACCCTCAGCTATGCCGGTTACGAGGGCGAGGTCATGCGCGGCGCCTTTGCATCGGTCCAGAAGGGCCAGATCGAGGCCGCGCGCGCCTTTGGCATGCCCCGCTTCACCATGTTCCGCCGCATCTGGCTGCCGCAGGCGATCCGTCAGGCCCTGCCGACGCTGGGCGGCGAGACGATCCTGCAACTCAAGGCGACGCCGCTGGTCGCGACCATCACCATTGTCGAGCTTTACGCCGTCGCCGCCCGCGTGCGGCAGGACACGTTCATCATCTACGAGCCGCTGTTGCTGCTGGCTGTGGGGTATATGCTGATCGCAGGTGTGATCACGATGGGCTTTCGCTGGGTCGAGCGGCGCGGCCCACGGATGTAGGCTGCGGGACGAGCCGCTCTTCGGCCAGTAAAACCGAATTCAGCCTCTACTCCCTATTGCAAGCCATTCTCAACTGGATTGGCTATTGCGAATGGTTCGCATTTACATTACGCCTGTTGCAACCGAGGCAGGAGCTTTCGCATGGAGACCCCCATCAAGTATATCGCGGCCACGGCAATAGCCGGGACGCTATTCTCCGCCAGCGCCATGGCCGGGGACGGTGCGGGACTCAAAGTCGTCACGACCTTCACGATCCTGCAAGACATGGCGCAGAACGTTGCGGGCGATTACGCCGAAGTTGTCTCGATCACCAAACCGGGCGCCGAAATTCACGGCTACAACCCGACACCCCAGGACATCGTGCGCGCCTCGGACGCCGATCTGATCCTCTACAATGGCCTCAATCTGGAATTGTGGTTCGAGCAGTTCCTGAACAATCTGGGCGACATCCCCTCGGCCACCCTGACCGATGGCATCGACCCGATTTCGATTTCCTCCGGTTCGTATGAGGGCATGGCCAACCCACACGCGTGGATGGGGCTGGACAATGCGATGGTCTATATCGACAATATCGCCAACACCTTGTCGCAGCATGACCCCGAGAATACCGAACATTATCAGGCCAATGCAGCCGCCTACAAACAGCGGATAACCGCCACGGTCCAGCCCCTGCGCGACCGCATCGCCAGCATCGACGAGGACGACCGTTGGCTGGTGACATGCGAAGGCGCGTTCAGTTATCTCGCCCGCGATTTCGGCCTGAAGGAGCTGTATCTGTGGCCGATGAACGCCGATCAGGTCGGCACGCCTCAACAGGTGCGCGGTGTTATCGACGGCGTGCGGGAACATGATATCCCGGTGGTCTTCTGCGAAAGCACCGTCAACACCGACCCGGCCAAACAGGTCGCCCGCGAAACCGGCGCACGATATGCCGGCGTACTATATGTCGATAGCCTGAGCGAGCCGGGCGGCCCGGTGCCCACGTACCTCGATCTGTTGCGCGTCGATGCGGAAACCATCGCGGATGCACTTGCGCCGCAGGCCGACTGAACCACCTACCAATGGGGCGCTGCACCCCGGCGCCACATATCCGGGAACAAGGACACCCACATGCGCGACCAGATATCGACCGATGCGGACGTTCCTGCCGATCCGGCAGGCGGCATCATGGCACGCGATGTCACAGTGACCTACCGCAACGGTCACACTGCGCTTTATGATGCCAGCTTCGAGATCCCGCGCGGCACCATCACCGCGCTGGTCGGCGTCAACGGCGCCGGAAAATCCACGCTTTTCAAGGCCATCATGGGCTTCGTGCCGACCGCACGGGGCGAAATCCGCGTGCTCGGCACATCGGTCAAGGACGCGCTGCGCCAGAACCTCGTCGCCTATGTGCCCCAATCCGAAGAGGTCGACTGGGCCTTTCCGGTCTTGGTCGAAGACGTGGTGATGATGGGCCGATACGGCCACATGGGCTTTCTGCGCCGCCCTCGCGCCGCCGATCACGCGGCCGTCGCGAACGCCCTCGCCCGCGTCGGGATGAGCGATTTTCGCAAGCGTCAGATCGGCGAGCTGTCAGGCGGCCAGCGCAAGCGCGTGTTCCTCGCCCGCAGCCTCGCGCAGGACGGCCGGGTCATCTTGCTGGACGAGCCGTTCACCGGCGTGGACGTCAAGACCGAAGAGCAGATCATCGCCCTTTTGCGCGAATTGCGCGACGAGGGGCGCGTGATGCTGGTCTCGACCCACAACCTTGGATCGGTCCCCGAATTTTGCGACCGCACGGTTCTGGTCAAGGGCACCGTGCTGGCCTATGGGCCGACCGAGGCGGTCTTTACCCGCGAAAACCTCGAAAGCGCTTTTGGCGGGGTGCTGCGCCACTTCACCCTTGGCGGGGACGAATTGCATGACGATGACGACCCGCGCGAGTTGCGCATCATCACCGATGACGAGCGGCCTTTCGTCCACTACGGCGAACGCCGCAAACCACGCAAGAAACCGGCTGCCGGGACGGACGGTGACACATGATCGGGACGCTGCTCGAACCATTTGCTTACAATTACATGTTCAATGCGATGTGGGTATCGGCCCTGACGGGCGGCGTTTGCGCGTTCCTGTCATGCTATCTGATGCTGAAAGGCTGGTCGCTGATCGGTGACGCGCTGTCGCATTCGGTCGTGCCGGGTGTGGCGGGCGCCTACATGCTGGGCCTGCCCTTCGCGCTGGGGGCGTTCATCGCGGGCGGTCTGGCCGCCGGCGCGATGCTGTTCCTGTCGGAACGGTCGGGGCTGAAGATCGACGTGATCATCGGGATCATCTTCACCTCGTTTTTCGGTTTGGGCCTTTTCATGGTGTCGCTGTCGCCGATGTCGGTCAGCATCCAGACCATCATCATGGGCAACATCCTGGCCATCACGCCCGAGGATACGTTGCAGCTGGCAATCATCGGCTTCGTGTCGCTCGCTGTCCTGCTGGCCAAGTGGAAGGACCTGATGGTCGTTTTCTTTGACGAAAACCACGCGCGCAGCATCGGCCTGCGACCCGAGGTGCTGAAGGTCGTCTTTTTCGCCCTGCTGTCTGCCGCCATCGTCGCGGCGATGATGACGGTCGGTGCGTTCCTGGTGATCGCGCTGGTGGTCACGCCGGGGGCGACGGCCTATCTGCTGTGCGACCGCTTCCCGCGGCTGATCGTGGTGTCGGTGCTGATCGGCACGATGACCAGCTTTGTCGGGGCCTACGCCAGCTACTTCCTCGACGGCGCAACAGGCGGCATCATCGTGACGCTGCAAACGCTGATCTTCCTCGCCGCATTCTTTTTTGCGCCCAAGCACGGCATGGTGGCCGCGCGCCGCAAAGCAAGGCTGGCGCTGGCCCGCGGCCCCGGCGGTGCGGCCCCGGCCGCGACCATCCGCGAGGGGATGCAGCCATGATGGATACGTTGCTGCTGCCCTTTCAGTTTCCGTTCATGCAAAACGCCTTCTGGATCGCGCTTCTGGTTGCGCCCCCGACAGCGCTGCTGTCGTGTTTTCTGGTGCTCAAGGGCTGGGCGCTGATGGGTGATGCCGTCAGCCACGCGACCCTGCCGGGCATCGTTCTGGCGTGGATACTGGGCCTGCCGCTGATCGTCGGCGCCTTTGCCGCAGGCATGGCTTGCGCGCTGCTGACCGGCTATCTGGCGCACAACAGCCGGGTCAAGCAGGACACCGTTATGGGTGTCGTTTTCTCGGGCATGTTCGGAGTCGGCATCATCATGTATACGTCCATCGAGACGAACGAGCATCTGGATCATGTCCTGTTTGGCAATATGCTGGGCGTAAGCACGCAGGATCTGTGGGCGTCCGGACTGATCGCACTGGTGGTGTCCGGCCTGCTGATGGTCAAATGGAAGGACCTGCTGCTGCATGCGTTCGATCCGGCGCAGGCGCAAGCGTCGGGGCTGCGCACGAACGTGCTGCATTACGGTCTGCTCGCCGCATTGTCGCTGACCATCGTGGCCACGCTTAGCTCGGTCGGGCTGATACTGGCCGTGGCGCTGCTTGTCACGCCGGGGGCGATTGCATTTCTAACAGTGCGCAGTTTTGGTGCGATGCTTTGGATGTCGGTTCTGGTCTGCACTGCCTCGATGCTGATCGGCACCTATGCCAGCTTTTATATCGACTCGGCGCCCGCTGCGACCATCGTGCTGATCCTCACGGCGGTCTTCATCCTCGCCTTCGTTCGGCGCCTTGCCGTCACGCGGCGCACATCGCGGATGGCCAGCGAAGCGCCCTGATATCGGTTGGCTGTGCCTGTAGCGATCTCGGATTTGGGTATTTTCACCAAGAAAAAGCACCGCGCCGCGCTTTCATCGGTCAAGAATGCTGAAATCCGGCGTGGTCACTACCGCTCAGGGCCGCCGGCGACACCCTCAGTCGAAGGTTCCTGCGACCCGGCCCAACAGCATGAATGCGCGCGCGGTGCGCGTATTCGACAGATCCGAGATATCATGATCATCCGCCGCCTCGGCAAAGCTGCTGAACATCTGATCAAAGCGGCGCAGGAAATGATGCGCCGCATCACGAAAGATCGGATCGTTCTTCATTCGCGCCGCCGCCAGCGCCAGGGATGAGCGGTCGCGGATGCCGCCCAGTGCCGCGATGGCGCGTCCGCGGGCGCCGCCGGCAAAGTTGCGCCAGATCTCCGGGCGGGCCATGTCAGGGCGCAGATCGTCCATATAAATGCCGTCCTGGCTGAGCAGGGTCAGCACATCCTGCGCCGCCTGGATAAGCTGCGCTGTCGGGCGGTCCTTGAGCGCGCGGCGCAGCGAGGCAAAGCCGGCCTTGTCCTCGGCGGTTTCGGGAAAGTTCAGCGCGCGGATGAAATCGCTGCGCTCCAGCGGCGGCTGCAGATCTTCGGCCTGAGTGCCCAGCGGCAACGCCACCTGCGGATCATCGCTTGCCGCCGGGCGCGCCGCCGCAGTGGCACGGGCGGGCGGGCGTGCCGCAGCCAAGGGCCGTGTCGATGAAAATGTCGCAAGCGCCGTTTCCGTCTTGCGCTGCGCTGCCGCAATCTCGTCCAGTTTGCGCGCGACGGACATATCGGCGCTGGCTTGGGGGCCTTGGGCCTTTGTCTGGCTGATGTAGTCGTGGCGAATCCCCTCGATCGCGGCGTGCAGGCGGGCGCTTTCCTCACGCATGATACGGGCTGTGCGGGCGGCGATCGCCGCCACCCAGATCATCGCCACCGGCAGGAAAATGACCATCGCCGTCAGCACGAAGCCAAGAGCGCCCTCGCGTACGCCAGTCCCCGACACCACGAAGAACAGCGTCGCCGCTAACAGCCAGACAGCCGACAGAATCAGCGCCGCCATTTCGATGGTCGACACATTTTCGGGGTCGTGGGCCGCGCTTGTTACCTGCGCGGGTGCACTGCCGGATCTGAAGCCAGTGGGCTTGGGTGCCATGGTCATGCGCCCACTACGGGACCGGATCGGTCAAACATACGAGATCTTCAATACTTCGTAGACGCGGTCGCCGCCCGGGGTATGGACTTCGACGCTGTCGCCCTCCTCCTTGCCGATAAGGGCGCGGGCGATGGGCGATTTGATGTTGAGCAGGCCCTTTTCAATACTGGCCTCGTGTTCGCCCACGATCTGCCAGGTCTTTTCCTCGTCGGTATCCTCGTCCACCAGCGTCACTGTGGCGCCAAACTTGATTGTGCCCGACAGTTTCTTCGGATCGATCACCTCGGCCAGGCTCAACGCGCCCTCCAGCTCCTTGATGCGGCCCTCGATAAAGCTCTGTTTTTCGCGTGCGGAGTGGTACTCGGCGTTCTCGGACAGGTCGCCATGCTCGCGCGCTTCAGCGATGGCGCGGATGATCGCCGGACGCTCGACCGATTTCAGCTGCTTCAGCTCGGCGCCCAATGCGTCGTTTCCGGCGCGTGTCATCGGAAATTTTTCCATATATCTTCCCCAATCGGCGATGCGGCCCCTGCCGCGCCCGCCGTACAGTGATTTCGTACCGCCAAGGATGATCCCAGCGCGCGCGGCTTTGCAATAGAGCATCGCCCGCCTGCGCGCAATCGCGCCCGCTACCCGATCCCGCGCGACGGGTGACAAATTGCCGTTTTGTGCATCTCTCTCGGTCGTGATTGAATTGACGCCAGACGTCTCCACGCGCTAGGGACGTGCGCAACTATATTGCCCGCCCAGCGCGGCCATTGAAAGGATGATCCGATGTCCCAGACGACGCGCGAGACGATGGAATATGATGTGGTGATCGTGGGTGCCGGCCCGGCGGGGCTGAGCGCCGCGATCCGCCTGAAACAGCTGGACCCCGATATGGAGGTCGTCGTGCTGGAAAAGGGCAGCGAGGTGGGCGCGCATATCCTGTCGGGTGCCGTGCTGGACCCCATTGGCCTGAACCGGCTGATACCGGACTGGAAGGAAAAGGGCGCGCCGCTGAACGTGCCGGTCAAGGATGACAATTTCTACCTGCTGGGCGAAGGCGGCAAGATCCGCGTGCCCAACTTCCCCATGCCTAAACTGATGAGCAATCATGGCAATTACATCGTGTCGATGGGCAATGTCTGCCGATGGATGGCCGAGCAGGCCGAGGAACTGGGCGTCGAGGTGTTCCCCGGCATGGCCTGCTCGGAAATCGTCTATGGTGAGGATGGCACGGTCAAGGGCGTCGTGGCCGGTGAATTCGGCCGCAATGCCGACGGTACGGAAGGCCCGAATTACGAGCCGGGGATGGAGCTTCATGGCAAATATGTCTTCCTCGGCGAGGGCGTGCGCGGATCGCTGGCCAAACAGGTGATGCAGAAGTTCGACCTGTCTGCTGGCCACGAGCCGCAGAAGTTCGGCCTCGGCATGAAGGAGATTTGGGAGATCGACCCCGACAAGCATCGCGAGGGCAGCGTCACCCACACGATGGGCTGGCCGCTGGGCAAGAATGCGGGCGGCGGATCTTTCATCTATCACCTTGATAACAATCAGGTCTATGTCGGCTTTGTCGTGCACCTGAACTACAAGAACCCCTATCTGTATCCCTACATGGAATTCCAGCGCTTCAAGCATCACCCCATGGTGGCCGAGCTGCTGAAAGGCGGCAAACGCGTGGCTTACGGCGCCCGCGCGATCAGCGAAGGTGGCTGGCAGTCGATGCCCAAGATGGTCGCGCCGGGCGTTGCGCTGCTGGGCTGCTCGGTCGGTATGGTCAACGTGCCGCGCATCAAGGGTAATCATAATGCGATGCTGTCGGGCATGGCCGCCGCCGAGGCCGCACATGCGGCGATCAAGGCGGGCCGCAGCGGCGACGAGCTGTCCGATTACGAGACAGACGTGCGTCAGGGCGACATCGGCAAGGATCTGAAAAAGGTCCGCAACGTCAAGCCGCTGTGGTCCAAATTCGGGCTGACCACGTCGCTGGCGCTGGGCGGTATGGACATGTGGACCAACAGCTTTGGCTTCTCGCTCCTTGGCACGCTCAAGCATGGCAAAACCGACGCGGAAGCGACCGAGCTGGCCGAGAAGCACACCCCGATCGAGTATCCGAAACCTGATGGAAAGCTCAGCTTTGACCGGCTGACTAATGTCAGTTTCTCGATGACAAACCACGAAGAGTCCCAGCCTCCGCACCTGAAATTGACAGATCCGGACATTCCGGTGAATTTCAACCTGCCTAAGTATGCCGGCCCCTCGGCGCGGTATTGCCCCGCCGGTGTCTATGAGTTCATCGAGGAAGACGGCAAGCCGCCGCGCTTCCAAATCAACTTTCAGAACTGCGTGCATTGCAAGACCTGCGACATCAAGGATCCGGCCCAGAATATCAACTGGACCACCCCGCAGGGTGGGGACGGGCCGAACTACCCGAACATGTGAGCGGCACCTTACACGCTAAATTCATCGAACGCCCGGCGACGATACGCCGGGCGTCATTGCCCTCGGACCTGCCGCGCATTACGTTACGCCGCATATATGCATGCAAAAGCAGGGGCAGCCCGCGTGACAATCCGATTTCTGACCATTCTGGCACTCGTGGCCCCGACCTTTGCCGCGCCTGTCGCCGCCAGCGCCTATGAGGCCGCAGGGCCTTATCTGGCCACCCGCGCTGCGCGCTATGACAGCGATTACGCCGCCGCTGCGAAATATGCGCTAAGGGCGCTGAAATCCGATCCGGACAATCTGGTGCTGCTGGACAGCGCCATCGGCTCGCTTCTGGCCACCGGCGAAGTCGAAAAGGCCCTGCCGATCGCCAGACGTATGGACAAGGCCGACATGCGCAGCCAGGTGGCGCAGATGGTGCTGCTGGGCGATGCGGTCGCAACCGGCGATTTCGCCACCGTCCTGCGGATGATCGACGCCGAAGAGGCGGTCGGCCCGCTGGCCGACGGGCTGATCGGGGCATGGGCCACGCTGGGCACCGGCGACATGGGCGCCGCGCTGGAGAAGTTCGACACCATCGCCGCCGAGCCGGGCCTGCGCAGCCTTGCCGTCTATCACAAGGCGCTGGCGCTGGCCTCGGTCGGGGATTTCGAAAGCGCGGACCGGATCTATTCCGGCGACGTCGACGGCCCGATGCAGACCACCCGCCGCAGCGTGATCGCCTGGGCCGAAGTTCTCAGCCAGCTAGAGCGGAACGAGGACGCGATCAAGGTTCTGGACGATACGTTCGGCACCGATTCCGATCCCCAAGTGGTCGATCTGCGCGAAAGGCTGGCGGCGGGCGAGCGGCTGAACCTTGGCCGTATCGAAACGCCGAGGCAAGGCATCAGCGAGGTGTTCCTGTCGCTGGGCATGGCGCTTTTGCAGGATACCAGCCCGGACTATGTTCTGCTCTATACGCGGATGGCCGAATATCTGGACCCCAATGACGTCGATGCGATGATCATGACGGGAGAACTTCTGGCGCAATTGGGCCGCTATGAACTGGCGACCGAGGCGTTCCAGCGCGTGCCGAAATCGTCACCCTCGTACTACACCGCCGAACTGAGCCGCGCCGAGGCGCTGCGCAGTTCCGGCGATCTGGCCAGTGCCATTGAGGTGGTCGCCAGCCTGCGCGACAGCCATCCGTCCGTCGCATTGGTGCAGGCCTCGGCGGGGGATCTTTATCGCCAGAACAACCAGTTCGACAAGGCGGTCGAGGCGTATGACGCGGCAATCTCGCTTTACAAGGCGCAAGGGGACGAGCCGTGGTTCGTTGTCTATTCCCGCGCTATCAGCTATGAACGGCTGGACAGGTGGCCCGAGGCCGAGGCCGATTTCCGCCGTGCGCTGGAATTGAACCCCGGCGAGCCGATGGTGCTGAACTATCTGGGCTATTCGCTGGTCGAGAAGCGGATGAAACTGGACGAGGCGCTGGACATGATCGAGCGCGCCGTTCAGGCCGAACCGAACAGCGGCGCCATCGTCGACAGTCTGGGCTGGGCGCAATTCCGCCTCGGTCGCTATGACGAGGCCGTTATCAATCTGGAGCGGGCGGCGGAACTCTACGCTGTCGATCCGGTTGTGAATGATCACCTGGGCGACGCGATGTGGGCCGTCGGACGTCGAAACGAGGCACGTTTTCAATGGCGGCGCGCGCTGTCGCTGGTGGACGAGGATAAACCGAACTCTGATGTCGACCCCGACCTTATCCGCCGCAAGCTGGAGGTCGGACTGGACAAGGTTCTTGAGGAAGAGGGCGCCAAGCCCCTGAAAGTGAGTGATGATGAAGGATGAATATATGGCCGAAGGCAATGAGAACGACACCGCCGAAGTATTTGCCCCGGCCAAGATAAACATGACCCTGCACGTCACCGGCAGACGCGATGACGGGTATCACTTTATCGATTCGCTGGTCATGTTCGCCGACATCGGGGATCGCGTCACAGTGCGCCGCGCCGAGGATTCCGCGCTGGAAATGACCGGCCCCATGGCCGAAAAAACTCCGAAGGGTGACGACAATCTTGTGCTGCGCGCCGCCCGCATGATGGGCTCCAGTGCCCATATCACACTGGAAAAAACACTGCCCGTTGCCGCGGGCATCGGTGGCGGCTCCAGCGACGCGGCGGCGACGCTGCGCGCGCTGTCGGACTTGACCGGCCAGCCGATTCCCGAAGATATTCTGGCCCTCGGCGCCGACGCGCCCGTGTGCTGCGCCGCCCCCGCCGGCGCTGCCCGCATGAGCGGCGTGGGCGAGATCGTCACGCCCATACCAGACCTGCCGGAACTGCACGCGGTGCTGGTCAACCCGAACATTCCCGTCATGACGACCGAAGTTTTCCGCCGCCTGTCCAAGTGCGACAACGCCCCCATGCCCAACCCGATTCCAACCGGCATCGAGGCAAGTCCGTTCATCGAATGGCTGAAACAGCAGCGCAATGATCTGCAAGAGCCTGCAATCGAATGCGAGCCGATAATCGAGCAGGTCTTCTCAACCCTGGAGGTCACACCGGGCTGCATGCTGACGCGGATGTCGGGATCTGGCGGCACGTGCTTTGGCCTCTATGCGGATGCCGAAACCGCCGCCAGCGCGGCCGGACGCCTGCAGGAAAGCCACCCGGGCTGGTGGGTTGCCGTGACGCGCCTGAACGCCGCCTGAAGGGAAGTTCAGCGGGGCGGCGCGCTGTCTGGAACAGCACGCGCCTTGCCCCATCAAGCGATGCGCGAGACCACGTAGTCAGCCAGATCAGCCAGCATGTCACATACCGGATGGTCCGGTAGCAATGTCAGGCTTTCACGCGACTGTGCCGCCCAGTCCAAAGCGTCAGCGCGGGCCGCTTCCAGCGCGCCGTGCTTCTGCATCAGGTCAATGGCATGCTCCAGATCGCCGTCCTGCTGGTCGCCCTTCTCGATGCAACGGCGCCAGAAATCACGCTCTGACGCGTCTGCTTGCGCCACGGCCTTGATAAGCGGCAGCGTCAGCTTGCGTTCACGGAAATCATCTCCGATATTCTTGCCAGTTGCCGCGCTATCCCCTTGAAAATCCAGCAGATCGTCCGCGATCTGAAACGCAATTCCCAGACCGTCCCCATAGGCATGCAGCGCGTCGCACTGCGCGTCGGATGCTCCTGCGATGACGCCGCCCACCTCGGTCGCGGCGGAAAAGAGCGCGGCCGTCTTGCCCCGCACGACCTGCAGGTAAATCGCTTCGGTCGTCGCCAGATCGCGGGCGGCAGTCAGTTGCAGCACCTCGCCCTCTGCGATCGTCGCGGACGCATCAGCGAGAATATCCAGCACCCGCAGGCTGCCCGTCTCAACCATCAACTGAAACGACCGGGCAAACAGGTAATCGCCGACAAGAATACTGGATTTGTTGTCCCAAAGCAGGTTTGCCGTGGCGCGCCCCCGCCGTTGACTGCTTTCATCAACGACGTCGTCGTGCAGCAGTGTGGCGGTATGAATGAACTCGACCGTCGCCGCAAGTTTCTCATCATTGTGGCCCGAATAGCCGCAGATTTCGGCCGCAGCAAGCGTGAGTAACGGGCGCAGGCGTTTGCCCCCGCCCCCAACCAGATGCGCCGTCACCTGAGGAATCCGCGGCGCGTGGCGCGAGGCCATACGCGACCGGATCAACTCATCGACCGACGCCATCTTTGCCTCGAAACGGGCGGCCAGCCGCTCATGCGGTTTGCTCGACATCTGGTCCATTTACCCCCGTCCGCGTCCGACGCGCCTCGACAAGGCCCGCGCGCACGCATAGATCACATAATATGAAACAGTTATTGCGCACCTCGGATATGGCAACAATCGCTTTCGCCCAGGCCCTGCTTCAGGGCGAGGGTATAGACTGCTTTGAAATGGACGTAAATATGAGCGTTCTGGAAGGCGGCATTGGCATCTTTCCCCGGCGCCTGATGGTCCATCCCGACGACTTCTCCGACGCCGTCCGTGCATTGCGCGACAACGGCATCGAGGTGCATGAGGGCCCCTGACCTGACGCGATCTTTATGCAACTCACGCGTTCTGCCGCGATATCGTCCGCCGCGCTGAAAGGTCGCGAGAGTTATTTGCATTATTCCGCCGCCATGCTGCGCCTGCGGCGTGACAGAGCGGTGATAATGTGCTGCACTGACCATGCTACATTTCGTACATAGAAGAGAGGAGTGCTTTCATGAGTCTGGCTTCGCACATCGAGGAACTGAAGAAAAAACATCAGGACCTGTCGACAAAGGTGGATCAGGCGCAACGCGCGCCGGGCATCAGTACCCTCGATGTGGCAGAAATGAAAAAGCAGAAGTTGCGTCTGAAAGAAGAGATTGAACGTCTTTCAGCCAGCTGACCGCAGACCGTTTTGCTGCAAATGCACAAGGCCGACGCGATTTGCGTCGGCCTCTTTGTTTCACGGCGCGGAACGTCAGACGAAGAACTGAGCGCCATTGGCCGAGATTGTCGAACCATTGATAAAGCCCGCGTCGTCAGCCGCCAGAAATGACACGCAGCGGGCAATTTCTTCGGGCTCGCCCAAGCGGCCGGCCGGGATCTGCCCGATGATCGACTCGCGCACTTTCTCGGGAACGGCCATCACCATTTCCGTCGCGATATAGCCCGGGCAGACCGCGTTCGCGGTAATACCCGCACGTGCACCTTCCTGTGCCAGGCTTTTGATGATGCCCAGATCGCCCGCTTTGGTCGCGGCGTAATTGACCTGCGCGAACTGCCCCTTTTGTCCGTTTATCGAACTGATGACGATGACGCGTCCGAATTTGCGCTCGCGCATAC
Organism: Roseovarius sp.; assembly: GCA_036568405.1. Classification (GTDB taxonomy): domain Bacteria; phylum Pseudomonadota; class Alphaproteobacteria; order Rhodobacterales; family Rhodobacteraceae; genus Roseovarius. Next base: position 55,323 of record DATCSR010000019.1, on the reverse strand, counting down.
CCGGCCAGACCGGATGGATGGTGTTGAATACACCGGTCAGGTTCGTGTCGATCACCTGGTGCCATTGCTCGGGAGTCATCTTGTGAAAGGGCGCGTCGCGGGTGATGCCGGCATTGGCGACCACAATGTCAATCGGGCCCAGATCCTTTTCCACCTGCGCGATGCCTGCCGCACTTTCCTCGTAGTCGGCGACATTCCATTTGTACGTCTCGATGCCGGTTTCCTTTGTGAAGGCCTTTGCAGCCTCATCATTTCCCGCATAGGTCGCAGCGACATTACAGCCATCTGCCTTGAGTCGTTTCGCAATGGCGGCTCCGATGCCCCGTGATCCGCCTGTGACGAGTGCCGTTCTAGCCATGGATACTATCCCTTTATCTTTTGATTTCCATCCTGAAGCCAGTAAGTCCGTTACCGCAAGAAGTGTCAACGCGCAATAATGTTGCGCGCATGATTTCCTCTTAGCTGCAGGATGCCTCCGTATTGAAATACTAGATAGTCAAATTGTGCGACCGCAAACAACCAGATGCGCAATCGGCAATTCATAGCCCAAGGCAATGAAAAAAGGCGCCCCTAAGGGCGCCCATATAGTTCTTCACGCGCCGCATGCGTCATAGGGCGGCACCCAAAAGCGCTCAGTCGCGCTCGACGCACATGGCAACACCCATACCACCACCGATGCAAAGCGTGGCAAGGCCCCTCTTGGCGCCGCGACGTTTCATTTCGAACAGCAGCGTGTTCAAAACGCGGCAGCCCGAAGCGCCGATGGGGTGGCCGATGGCAATCGCGCCGCCGTTCACGTTCACGATCGCCGGATCCCAGCCCATCTCCTTGTTGACGGCGCAGGCCTGAGCCGCGAACGCTTCGTTCGCCTCAACCAGATCCAGATCGCCGACGTTCCAGCCCGCTTTCTCCAGAGCCTTGCGGCTGGCATGGATCGGCCCAACGCCCATGATGGCTGGATCCAGCCCTGCGGTGGCATAGCCGGCGATCCGCGCGAGCGGTTCGATACCGCGCTTCTCGGCGTCATCCGCGCTCATCAAGAGGGTCGCGGCCGCACCATCGTTGATACCGCTGGCATTGGCCGCTGTGACGCTGCCATCCTTCGTGAAGGCCGGGCGCATTTTCTGCATGGCTTCAATCACGGCGCCGTGGCGAATGTACTCGTCCTTGTCGATGATCGTCTCGCCCTTGCGCGACTTCACTGCGAAGGGGACAATTTCGTCATCGAAACGCCCGGCCTTCTGCGCCTCTTCGGCCTTGTTCTGGCTGGCAAGCGCGAATTCGTCCTGCGTCTCGCGACTGATCTGCCATTTTTCGGCGACATTCTCGGCCGTTTGCCCCATGTGATAGCCGTTGAACGCGTCCCACAGGCCATCGCGAATCATCGTGTCGATCATCGCCAGATCGCCCATTTTTTGCCCGGCCCGAAGGTGCGCCGCATGCGGGCTCAGCGTCATGTTTTCCTGGCCGCCGGCACAGATGATGGCAGCATCGCCCAGCTGAATGTGCTGCGCGCCCAGTGCGACCGCACGCAGACCAGATCCGCACACCTGGTTGATACTCCAGGCGGCGCTTTCCTGGGGCAGACCGGCATTGATATGCGCCTGACGAGCGGGGTTCTGGCCTTGGGCTGCAGTCAGAACCTGGCCGAGAATCGTCTCCGACACTTCGGCCTTGTCGATGCCCGCACGGGCGACGACGGCCTCCAGCACGGCAGCGCCCAAATCATGGGCGGGGGTGTTCGCAAACGCCCCCCCGAACGAGCCGACGGCAGTGCGCGCGGCTGATGCGATAACGACATTGGTCATGGGAAATCCTCCGACAGTGTGGTGTCGGGCGCTGGAGCGCGCCGGTCTTCTGACCGATGCCATCCCCTGCCCGTTCACCATTTGATATCCCATGCACTGCATTGCGGCAACCGGGACAGTTGCCTGCGCCCCATTTTGCCTGACCTATGCAGAGGCGCGGCGCGGTTCCGGCTTGAGCCAGATCGGTTTGACGGATGGCGCGCCGTAGTAATACCCCTGCAGACAGTCAAGCCCGATAGCAGTCAGATACGCCGCATCATCCGCGCGCTCGACGCTTTCCGCGACCGTCACCATATCGAACTGGCGCGCGATCGTCGCAAGCGCGGTCGTCAGCACCTGGTTGTCGGCATTCTGCGCGATACCGCGAATGAACTGACCGTCGATTTTGAGAATATCGAAGTAGAAATCCTTGAGATAGCGAAACGACGTGAATCCCGCGCCGAAATCATCCAGCGCAAAGCTGACGCCACGTCGGGACAGATCGGACATGAAGCCAGTCACCAGTTCGGGCACCAGCATCGCGGAGCTTTCGGTTATCTCCAGGATAAGCCGCTCGCCGATCGTCGGATCCGCGTCCAGCGCACGCCTTAGCGTGCGAATCCAGCGGCTATATCCGATGGACCGGGCCGACATATTGATCGACAACCGCAGGGAGCCATAAACCGATAGCGTTCTCAGCCCTTGTTCCAATGCAAGGCAATCGATCACGCGGCCCGTCTCGGTCGTTTCGATGGCGTCGATGAATTCCCTTGCCGGAATGATTCGACCGGTGCCATCCAGCACGCGTACCAACCCCTCATAAAAGGCGACCCGCTCAACCTGCCCCGCCGGAACCACCGGCTGAAAGGCGAGCATCACCTGTTTGTGCCGCACGGCATCCTCGACGATCGAAATGGTTGACTGATCCCGTGCAGAGATGGCGTATGACAATGGATCCTGCTGATCCGCAGGCACGTCCGCCCATTTCCCCTTGCGATGGTCCATCATGCGTCGCTCCGATTTGACTGTCGCCCAAATTGCGCCGCATGCACTAAGGAAACCTTAAAGAGACAATTTGAAATGATGGAGCGCGCGAAATGTGCAAGCGATGCGAATGGGCGGGGCCGGGCGAAATCTATATCGCTTATCACGACACCGAATGGGGCGTGCCGGAATGGGACAGCCGCGCGTTGTGGGAGAAATTGGTTCTCGACGGGTTCCAGGCCGGCCTGAGCTGGCTAACTATTCTGAAAAAGCGGGATAATTTCCGCGCGGCGTTCGCTGACTTCGATCCGCATGTCATCGCCGACTGGGGCGCGCCGGAGGTAAATCGCCTGCTGGCCGACACCGGTATCATCCGCCATCGCGGCAAGATCGAAGCGACGATCAGCAACGCTCGCGCATGGCAGACAATCGAAGCTTCAGAAGGATTTGATACATTTTTATGGAATTATGTCGGCGGTGCGCCAATACAAAATAAGTGGTCACGCCAATCAGATGTGCCCACCTTCACTCCGCTATCTTCGCAGATATCCAGGGATCTGAAAAAGCGCGGTTTCAAATTCTGCGGTCCCACCATCGTCTATGCTTTCATGGAGGCCAGCGGATTGGTCAACGATCACCTTACCTGCTGCCCCCGCCACAAGGCCGTGGCCGCAATGGCGAGGCAAGGCGCGCCGTAATGAGCACATTTCCGCAACACCGGCCAGTCTAGTGGCCAAGAGGCCGGCGCACGCAAGATATGGGCCGAAAATTTTTCCGCACAAATAAATACCATTGAATTGAACGCTTTATTTGACACACGTCATGTGATACCTTCACCATAACAATAAAAGTCAGTCGGAAAAATTCGGCGGCGTGAGGCAGTAAAAAAGAGTAGTTCCATGAAAAACAGGAACAGGCAGTCAATCCGGCTGAGTCTGTGGGTGTTCGCCACGGTGTGGATGTTTGTGATCGTGCCGCTCAGCGCGGCGGCGGCGCCTTATGCGGCCTATGTCGTGGATGCCCGATCGGGCAAGGTTCTTCATTCTGAAAACGCGAATGCACGATTGCACCCAGCCTCCCTGACCAAGATGATGACGCTCTATATCGCTTTCGAGGCGATTGAGCATGGCGAAATCGGGCTTGATGATAACGTCGTGATCTCCCGAAATGCCGCGAGCGAGCCGCCCAGCAAGTTGGGGCTGAAATCCGGCCAGAGTATCAAGCTGCGCTATCTGATCCGCGCCGCAGCGGTCAAGTCCGCCAATGACGCCGCGACCGCCATTGGCGAGGCTATCGAAGGGTCAGAGGCGGCCTTTGCCCGCCGCATGAACCGGACGGCGCAAGCACTGGGTATGACCCGGACCACATTCCGCAACGCCCATGGCCTGACAGAGGAAGGACATCTGTCCACCGCGCATGACATGACGATCATGGGGCGGCACCTGTTCTACGATTATCCCGGATACTACAATCTGTTCTCGCGGATCACTGCGGACGCCGGAGTCACCAAGGTTCACCACACGAATCGCAGGCTCTTGCGGGCCTACAAGGGTGCCGATGGTATCAAGACCGGGTATACCCGCGCGGCGGGGTTCAATCTGGTCGCCAGCGCTGAACGCGGTAGCGAGCGGGTGATCGCGACGGTATTTGGCGGCCGCTCGACCGCAACGCGGAACGCGCGGGTCGCGGAACTTCTGGATCTGGGGTTTCGCCAGGCGCCCACACGCGTTGCCGTGAACCGCCCGGGCAAGCCGCGCTATATGGGTAAGAGCGGCGCGCAGGTGGTCCGCACCGCAGACGCCGGCGGGCGGCAGGGCGTTGCAGGCAAGACAGTGCGCCTCGTCACTGCGGCAGCGGTCAAGACCAGCCTGCGTCCCCAGACGCGGCCAGTGCCCGACGTGCCCGAGCTGCCGACGCTGATCGCCTCGCAGGACGATATCAACCGGGCGCTCATGGCCGCGCAACAGGTTGAGGTCGCCGCCGCCCCCGTGCCGGCTGCCCCCGAGCCTATTCCGGAGCAGGCCGCCCCTGCGGCCGAAACCATTGTTCAGGTCGCCGCAGTTGCGCCTGCTCCCCGCGCCCCAGCGTCGGTCAAACCGATGCTGCGCCCCAGCGATCTGACACTCGCCAGCCTGCAGGTCGGGGAGGAGGATCCGATCCAGGAGGTTGTCACGCGCATTTCCACGTCTGGCGGACGCAATTGGGGCATCAATGTTGGTCGCTATCCCAGCGAGTACAAGGCGCAAAAGGTTCTGCTGAAAACCGCGCTTAGCGAGATGAGCACATTGGACGGATCCCTGCGTAAGATCGTTACACGCTCGAACGGGTATGACGCCAATTTCATGGGGCTCACGCGTGAGACCGCCGATCTGGCCTGCCGCAGGCTTCAGTCGCGCCAGGTCACCTGCTTCATGATCGAGCCGGGCTGAGGCCTGGTTCGGACCATTACGAACAGCAGCGGGCGCGAGGGACCCCCTCCCGCCCGTTTTCCATTCCGGTCCTTTGCAGGTGCTTCACCCAGCGGATCCAAGCCCACACGCGTTGCTTTGGGCGAGTCCGCATTTCCCGCCTCATCAGGGCTTGGGATGGTCATCCCATTCATCCGACAGGATGCGACGGCTGTCGCCCTCCGGATCGTCATACTGGTTGCTGCGCAGCGTATAGACGAACGCGACCAGACCCACACCGCCCAGCAGCAGCGAGATCGGGATGAGATAGACCAGGATGTTCATGTCCGCCCCTTCAGCCGCAGCGCATTGAGTGACACCACGATAGAACTGGTGGACATCGCCAGTGCCGCAATCAGCGGTGTGGCCAGACCAGCAACCGCCAATGGCACGGCAATGATATTATAGAATGTTGCGATCTGGAAATTCTCGCGGATGCGGCGGGTCGCGCTCTGCGCGATGGCGCAGGCGTCCGCGATGGGCGACAGATCGGCGCCCAGCAAGACAATGTCCGAGGCCGCGCGCGCGGCATCCAGCGCGCTGGCGGGCGAGATCGACACATGCGCGGCGCTCAGCGCGGCAGTATCGTTCAGCCCGTCGCCCACCATCAGCACCTTGCGGCCCTCGCCGGACATGGCGCTTATGCGGGCGGCCTTCTCCTCCGGCAACGCTTCGGCCTGCCATTCGGGAATGCCCAGCCGGCCCGCCATAGCCTGCACCGCCGGGGCGCTGTCGCCGGAGATCAGGATCACCTGCTTGCCCGCGTCCTTAAGTGCCGCCACCGCCTCGGCGGCGCCGGTCCGCAGCGTGTCGGCAAAGGTCAGCGCCAGCGGCGCGCCCTCTCCGATTTGCAGATATGCAGCCGTCTGCGCCAGCGCATCGGCCCCGGTCCAACTGGCCCGGCCCAGACGCACGCGGTGGCCTTGCCACTGCCCTTCGGTGCCGTATCCCGGAACCTCGCGGATGTCCGTCACCTCTGCCGGGGTGATGCAAAGACCGTGCGCGCCTGTGACAATGGCCCGGCTCAGCGGATGGGACGAGCCGCCCGCCAGCGCCATCGCAACAGCCAGCGATGCAGGCTCCAGCGCCTCCGGCGCCTCCAGCGTCGGGGTGCCGGTGGTCAGCGTGCCGGTCTTGTCAAAGACGACCGTGTCCACCTCGGCCAGACGCTCCAAGGCGGTGGCGTGTTTGATCAGCATGCCGCGCTTGAACAGACGCCCGCTGGCCGCCGTCGTGACCGCAGGCACGGCCAGACCCAGCGCGCAGGGGCAGGTGATGATCAGGACCGCAGCGGCGATGTTCAGCGCCGTGCGCATGTCGCCGGTGCCGACCAGCCAGCCAAGGAACGCCAGCGCCGACAGGATGTGAACGCCGGGCGCGTATAGCTTAGCGGCGCGGTCCGCCAGAGAGGTGTAGTTGGCGCGCCCGGCCTCGGCCACCGCCACCAGGTCGGCCATGCGGTGCAGCGACGTATCGGCGCCGACGGCGGTTGCACGCAAGGTCAGCGGGCCGGTCAGGTTCATCTCGCCGGCCGAGACTTGTTGGCCTTCGCCCGCAAATACCGGCGTCGTCTCGCCCGTCAGAAGGGAGCGGTCCAGCTCGGACGTGCCCTCCACAATCAGGCCATCGACCGGCATGCGCCCGCCGGGGCGCACGCGGATCAGATCACCCAGCGTCAGCTCAGCCACGGCCACTTGCGTTTCGGCATCGCCATCCAGCCGCCACGCGCGCGGCACTTCAAGCGCGGTCAGTTCCTCGGCGGCAGAGCGGGCGATGGCGCGGGTGCGGTGGTCAAGATAACGGCCCGCCAGCAGGAAAAACACCAGCGTCAGGGCAGCGTCGAAATAGGCGTGATGCCCGCTGAGCGCGGTCTCCCACAGCGATGTGCCGATCGCCAGCAGGATCGCCAGCGTGATCGGCACGTCCATGTTCAGCCGCCCACCCCGGAGCGCATGCCAGGCGTTGCGGAAAAACGGCTGGCCGGAAAACGCGATGGTCGGCAGCGCAATAGCGGCGGAAATCCAGTGGAACATGTCGCGCGTCGCATCGGCGGCACCTGACCAGACGGCGACGGACAGAAGCATGACGTTCATGCTGGCGAACCCCGCCACGGCAAGCCGCATCAGCAGATCGCGCCCGGCCTTGTCGGTGGCGGTGGCGCGCAGGGCAGCGGCATCCAGTTCATGCGCCTCGTAGCCCAGCCCCTCGACCAGCGCGATCATCTCGGCCACGTCCGTGTCGGGCGTGGCGGTGACGCTGGCGCGTTTGAGCGTCAGGTTGACGCGCGCGGCGCTGACGGCGGGATGGGCCATCAGCCCGCGCTCGACCTTGGCGATGCAGGCGGCGCAATGCACGCCGGGCACCGACAGCATCAGGCGCGCGTCGCCGACCGCGTCGCCGCCATCCGTGCCAGCCAGCGCAGACGCGGCAGGCCCGGCAGCGCAAGCCGGGCAGGCCGAGAATGAGGGGCGCAGCGCGGCAGTCATTGCTTGCGCAGCACCACGCGCTGCTGGAATTCGGTCCCGTCGGGTGCGATGGCCTCCATCCGGATATTCCAGTTGCCCGGCGCCAGATCGACCGGCGCCAGATAGGCGGTGCCGTTGAAGGTGAAATCGGGCGTCATGTCATCGCGCACATGCGTCGCGCGGCCCAGCACCGCGTCCAGCTGGGCCACCTCGACCGGCGTGCCATTGGCGCCGGTGATGGCCAGCGTCAGCACGCCGCCCTGATGGCTTGCATCCACCGTCCAGCCCAGCGCCTCCTGCGCGTGGCGGCGGGTGTCAAACTCCTGACTGGCGACGTAGGAATTGGCGACCTCAAGCCCCGGAAAGGTGCTGACCGCGCTATAGGCAAGGAACAGATTCACGCCGATGATGACGCCAAAAGCCGCGACAAAGCCGATCAGAACATGCCGCCCCGTAATCTCTCGCTGAGCCATTACCCGCCCCTTCCGTTAAAGATCGTATCCTTCTGCGCGCGCTCGCCGCTCACCGTATCCTCGACCCATATCCGCACGTCGCTGCGCTCGGACGTGGCCGGTTCCGTGCCTGCGGGAGCCTCAAGATAAACCCGCTGGTTCAGCGTGCTGTCGGCAGGCACCATCACATCGGTGCCCTGCGTGCCCTCGACAATCAGCGTCACATCCGGCGCGCCCGTCACCGAGAGGGCAAAATTTCGCTCTTCGCCATGCTTGTTCAGCAGCCGCACTTCGTAGGTGTTGCGGATGGTGCCATCGGACATGGTCACAAAGGTCGGGTTGCGCACCGGCGCGACCGTCATCTCGATATCCTGCCGAATGAACAGTGCAAATACCAGCGCGAAGCCGACGGCCAGCCACAGAACCGTATACAGGATCGTGCGCGGGCGGAGGATATGCTTGATGATGGGTTTCGGCGGATTGCCTTCCCTCTCGCTTTGCTCGTCAGTCAGGGCCATGTAATCGATCAGGCCGCGCGGCTTGCCGATCTTGTCCATGATCTCGTCGCAGGCGTCGATGCACAGGGCGCAGGTGATGCACTCCATCTGCTGGCCATCGCGGATGTCGATGCCCATCGGGCAGACGTTGACGCAGGCCATGCAATCGATGCAATCGCCGGGGCCTTCTGTCGTGCCCTTGATACCGGTGGGAAGGCCCGGATAAGGCGTGGGCGCGTAAACCGCCTTGCCCGGCCCGGCGGCGCGGCTCATCTGCTCGGCCTCGGCGGCTTGCTCGGCGCTCTTGCGGCGCACATTGCCCTTGCCGCGCGGCTCGCCGCGCCATTCGCGGTAGCCGACGGTCAGCGTGTCCTCGTCCAGCATCGCCGCCTGAATCCGCGGCCATGGGCAGGCGTAGATACAGATCTGCTCGCGCGCGAAGCCGCCGAAAAAGAAGGTTGTCGCCGTCAGGATCGCGATGGTCGTATAGGCGATGGGATGCGCGTTCAGCGTGAACAGATCCACCAGCAGCGTCGGCGCATCAGCAAAGTAGAACACCCACGCTCCGCCCGTCGCAATCGCGATGACCAGCCAGACCAGCCATTTCGTCAGCCGCAGGCGCAGCTTGCGAACGTCCATCTTTTCCTGCCGGTGCAGTCGCAGGCGGGCGTTCCGGTCGCCCTCGATCCAGCGCTCGACCAATATGAACAGATCGGTCCACACCGTCTGCGGGCAGGCATAACCGCACCAGACCCGGCCAAGGGCGGAGGTAAAGAGGAACAGGCCCAGCCCCGCCATGACCAGAAGGCCCGCGACAAAGTAGAACTCATGCGGCCAGATCTCGATCCAGAAGAAATAGAACCGCCGGCTCGCCAGATCCACCAGAACCGCCTGATCCGGCAGGTTGGGGCCGCGATCCCAGCGGATCCACGGAAAAATATAGTAGATGCCCAGAGTTACGATCAGAATGGCCCATTTCAGATTGCGGAACTTGCCATACACCTTTTTCGGAAATATCGGCTCGCGCGCAGCATAAAGGCTGGGGGGCGGTGTGTCTGGCTGGGTGTCCGTCACGTGACTGCTCTCCGAGGGTCATTTGTCCGCGTGTTGTGCGCGGCGTAGATATGCACCGCCTTGACTTGTATCAACTATCGCTGCGGGGTGCGTTGGTCATAACTATGCACCGCCGGATTGGCCATGCGGCCTTTGGGCGCGCAGCCAGCGTATAAATGCCTTGGCTTGCGGCCGCATCACGCCGTCCCGCGTGACGATGAAATACCCCGTTTCGCCCGGTTCGCTGAACAGGATGCGCAGCCGGCCCGCCGCCACATCGCCCTCGACCGACGAGGATGTCAGCACCGCGATCCCCTGCCCGGCCCGCACGCCGTCCAGCATCAGGTTACCCGGCACCTGCGTGACCGACGTACCGCGCAGATTGGCCAGCCCGCCGGCGAACATCCAGTCCGACGCGGAGCTTGCATCCAGCTCGGACAGCCAAGGGTATTCCAGCAGCTCCTCGCGGTCACTGAACTGGCGCGCGCCGACCAGCGAGGGCGCGGCGACGATGACGATGTCGGTGGGCACCAGCAGCTCGGCGTTCAGCCCCGGCCAGTGCCCAAGACCAAAGCGGATGGCGACATCCACGCCCCCCGGTGCCGGATCGGCCCGCTGCGGCGAGGGATGCACCATCAGGTCGACACCGGGATGATGCGCCTGAAAATCGCCCAGCCGCGGCATCAGCCAGCTGGCGGCGAATTGCGGCGTCACCGAGATCTGCAAGGGGCGCTGCGCATCCGCACCGGTCAAGGTCGCGATGCGCTGCGCAATCGCACCGAAGCTTTCGGTCAAGGTCTCGGCCAGCTGCGCCCCTTCGTCGGTCAGGCTCAGACCGCGCCCCTCCCGGCGCGTGAGGGCGAGGCCCATATGCGCCTCCAGCAGCTTGATCTGCTGGCTGATCGCGGCATGGCTTACATTCAGCCGCTCGCCCGCGGCGCTGGCAGATCCTTCCTGCGCCAACGCGGCAAAGGCGCGCAGCGCTGTCAGTGGTGGAAGCGATCGCCAGTCCATCTGTAAGTTAGCCTTACATGTGAGAAATCTTTCAGACTCGCTTTATACCGCTCGAATGGCCAATTGTATAGGAGGACACCAACCTGCGGAAGGAACGCACCATGCTGAACATCTTCGCGAAAACTATCATGACTGCCACCCGCAACCCCGACCCACAGACCAAAGACGGCAAGGGTCATCAAGGCCGCCGGTCACGGTTCGACACCCGCACCGATGCCGAAATCGAGGCGCATCTGGTCGCGCGTCGCCGTGACTGATACCGGCTATCGCACTGCCCCGCCGCGTTGGCCGTGGCGGGGCAGACGCTGGCGGTGCCCGTTGGGCTCGACGCACGCAAAAGGGCCCGGAAGGGCCCTTTGACTTTTTCTAGGGTCATACCCTGTTGGCTGGACCACCGCACCCTGCGCGCCCAGAAGCGCGCAGAGGGGTGGCTGAAGTCCGGGCGCTATTCGCCCCCGCCAAGCTGGTGGACATAGGATGCCACAGCAGCGATCTGCGCCTCGCTCAGGCGCTCGGTCCATGGCGGCATAACGCCGAAGCGGCTGTAGGTGACGGTTTCCTTGATCGTGTCAAAATCCCCGCCATAGAGCCAGATCGCATCGGTCAGGTTGGGCGCGCCCTGCGTGCGGTCGCCAGTGCCATCTTCCATATGGCAGGCGGCACAGTTGTCCATGAAGACCGTTTCGCCAGCGCCGACCAGGCTCGGATCCTGCGGTGTCCCCGACAGAGACATGACGTAGTTCACGACCTGATCAATCTCGGCACGCTCCAGAATGTCGCCATAGGCGGGCATCTCCGAATAGCGGGCATCGGGATCATCCTCGTTGCGGATACCATGCGCGATGGTTGCGTGGATCGCTTCGATATCGCCGCCCCACAGCCAGTCGTTGTCCAGCAGGTTGGGATACCCCTTGGCCCCCGCCGCGCCCGATCCGTGGCACTGCGCGCACCACGTCTTGAACACGGCGCTGCCGGCCGAAGTGGCATAGCCCGACAGTTCGGGATCGGTGGCGATGCTACCCAGATCCGCCGACGCAAGGCGCGCGTTGATCGCGTCGTTTGCCGAGTTGAACTTGTCGATCTCCGCCGCGACATTGGCGCGCGTCGAATAGCCCAGAAAGCCGGACGTGGCCGATTTGATCCCCGGCCAGGCCGGATAGGCGATGGAATATCCGATCGCCCAGACGATGGTGACGTAGAAGGTCCACAGCCACCAGCGCGGCATCGGGTTGTCGAACTCCTGAATCCCGTCCCACTGGTGGCCGGTCGTGTCGGGATCTTCCTTGGTCTTCTTTGGTGGCTTTGCCATGTCGCTCACACCTCCTCTGAGGGGTCTTGCGCACGCGGGGGCGCTGGTTTGTCTTCATGCCGGAAGGGAATGTTCGCCGGCGATTCGTAGGTCTTTGTCGCGCCGGGGCGGAACACCCAGATGCAGACGCCGATGAAGAACGCGAAGAGCGCGATCAACATCCAGCTGTCGGCAAAGGCGCGCAGGAACGTATAGGATTCCATTACTTGCCCCCCTTAACGGCTTGCCACGGGCGTGAAGGTCGAGAAGTCGACCAACGTGCCCAGCATTTGCAGATACGCGACCAGCGCATCCATTTCCGAAATACCCGGCTGCGCGTCAAAGTTGCGCACCTGCGCGCCCGGATACCGCTCCAGCATGGCATCGTAGTCACCAAAAGGATCGACCTGCACGCTGAAATCCAGCGATGCATTCTCGATCATTTCGTCGGTGTAGGGCACGCCGACAAAGCGGTGGGTCTTCAACAGATCTTGCACATACTTGCCGTCGATCAACCGGTTCGCCAGAAAGCCGTATTTCGGCATCAGCGACTCGGGCACCACCGATTGCGGATCGGTCAGGTGATCGACATGCCATTCGTCCGAATAGCGTCCGCCGACACGCGCCAGATCGGGCCCTGCCCGCTTGGACCCCCATTGGAACGGGTGGTCATACTGCGATTCCGCAGCCAGTGAATAGTGACCGTAACGCTCGACCTCATCGCGCATCGGGCGGATCATCTGGCTGTGGCACGTATAGCAGCCCTCGCGAATGTAGATGTCACGCCCGGTCAGCTCCAGCGGGGAGTAAGGGCGCATGCCCTCTACGTCCTCGATGGTGTTCTCCAGCCAGAACAGCGGTGCGATCTGCACGATGCCGCCAATGGTGACCACCAGAAAGGCGAAGATGGCCAGCAGCGTTACGTTTCGTTCAAGGATCTTGTGTTTGTCCAGAAGTGCCATGTTTCCGGCCCCTCCCTATTCTGCCGGAACGGCGGAGTTGGTGGCCTCAACGGCCGGGCTCCGACGAATGGTCATGTAAAGGTTGTAGCACATCACGAGCGCCCCACCGAGGAACAGCACCCCGCCCAGACCCCGAACGACGTTCATCGGGAATTTGGCGGCGACCGTATCGGCAAAGCTGTTCACGAGGAAGCCGTTTGCATCCACTTCGCGCCACATCAGGCCCTCCATGATACCGCTGACCCACATGGATGCGGCGTAGAGGATGATGCCGATGGTGGCGAGCCAGAAGTGCCAGCTGACCAGACGCAGGGAATAAAGGCCCGACCGGTTCCAAAGACGCGGCACCATGAAGTAGAGCGCGCCGAAGGTGATCATGCCGTTCCAGCCCAAGGCGCCGGAATGCACGTGGCCGATGGTCCAGTCGGTATAGTGCGACAGCGAGTTGACCGCACGGATCGACATCATCGGACCTTCGAAGGTGGACATGCCGTAAAACCCGATCGAGATGACCATCATGCGGATGATCGGATCGGTGCGCAGCTTGTCCCAGGCGCCCGACAGGGTCATCAGGCCATTGATCATGCCGCCCCAGCTGGGCATCCACAGCACGATCGAGAACACCATGCCAAGCGTCGAGGCCCAGTCAGGCAGCGCCGTATAGTGCAAATGGTGCGGACCGGCCCAGATATAGATAAAGATCAGCGCCCAGAAGTGGATGATCGACAGTTTGTAGCTATAGACGGGACGCTCGGCCTGCTTCGGCACGAAGTAGTACATCATCCCCAAGAAGCCGGCGGTCAGGAAGAAGCCGACGGCGTTATGGCCGTACCACCACTGCGTCATCGCATCCTGCACGCCCGAAAAGAGCGAAACCGACTTGGACCCGAAGATGCTGACCGGGATCGAGATGTTGTTGACGACGTGCAGCATCGCGACGGTGATGATGAACGACATGTAGAACCAGTTCGCCACGTAGATATGCGGCTCGCGGCGCTTGACGATAGTGCCCAGGAACACGGCCAGATAGGCCAGCCAGACGATTGTCAGCCACCAGTCGACATACCACTCGGGCTCGGCATATTCGCGCGATTGGGTCGCACCGAAAAGGTATCCTGTCGCCGCCAGAACGATGAACAACTGATAGCCCCAGAACACGAACCACGCCATATTGCCGCCCCAAAGCCGCGCGGCGCTGGTGCGCTGCACGACGTAAAAGGACGTCGCGATCAGGGCGTTGCCGCCAAAGGCGAAGATCACGGCCGAGGTATGCAGCGGACGAAGGCGACCGAAATTGCCGATACCTTGGAGGGAATCAAAATTGAGCCACGGAAAGGCCAGTTGGAAGGCAATGAAGGTGCCTACCAGAAAGCCGACGACACCCCAAAGGGCGGTCGCAATGGCCCCGGCGCGTATCACGCCATCCATATACTCGCCGGACAGATCCACCCGCACGCCAGGTTCGTCCGTGTTGCGCAGCACCCACACGAATGCGGCGCCGGCTGCCAGCGCGATCGTCAGCGCGTTGATCAGATAAGCCAGATCGCGGGCATAGTTCGCCGCGATCAATGCCAGGAATGCGACCAATCCCAGCACAATCAGCTTCATATAATTCGTCATTCTCAGTCCCTTCGTCCTCTTAATCCGCGCGAATCGAACGGCGAATCACACGTACGCGCCCAGACCTGCGTCGTATCGCTTGCTGAATTGGCGCAATCCTTGATCTGCATCAAGGGTTGGATCTTCCTGTCTATATTGATGCGGATCAAGTTTCGCATCCCGGCACCGCGCTAAGCTTGCACAGCACGACCGAACGCGCAACGCGTCGCCCGGTCGCATCAATACCCCGCAAGGAGCGCTGAATGCCAATAAAATCCCTCTTTACGGTGCTGACCGATCCCGCGCTGATCGCGCCCGCGCTTGATGCGGCGACGGTTCTGGCCCGGACACATGACGCCCATCTCGATATCATGTGCATCGGCGTCGATGCCTCGCAGATCGGGTATTTCCACGCGTCCGCCTCCGCCGCGCTGGTCGAGCAGTGCCTTGTCCGCGCACAAGAGCGCGCGACCGAGATTCGCGATGCCGCCGACCGGCACATGAAGGGCGCCGACATTCACTGGTGCAGCCAGATCGAAGTCGCGCCGATGGCGGATATGGGCAGATGCATCGGGGCCGAGGCGCGCTTTGCCGATCTGGCCGTGCTACCGCAACCTTATGCCGAAGGGGCCGGAGGCGAGGTCGAGGCCGCCGCCGAGGCTTGCCTCTTCAATGGCCGCCTGCCCGCCCTGATCGTGCCGGACGGCACCGTGATGCCAGCCGCGCCGGAGCGCGTGCTGATTGCATGGAACGACAGCTTCGAGGCGATGAGCGCGGTGCGCGCGGCGCTGCCGATCCTGCTGAGCGCCGAGCGGGTGCATGTGGTCATCGTCGATCCGCCTGTTCACGGCCCCGACAGATCGGACCCCGGCGGACGGGTGTCGCAATTTCTGGCCCGCCACGGCCTGCATGTCGAGATTGACGTATTGGCGCGCACCCTGCCCCGCGTACCCGATGTCCTGCTGCGCCACGCGGTCGATATCGAGGCGGATCTGATGGTGCTGGGCGCCTACGGCCACTCGCGCCTGCGCGAGGCGATGTTCGGCGGTGCCACGCGCAACCTGCTGGAAAACACACATCTGCCGCTGTTCTTGTCGCACTGACGGTGGCGTCCCGCAGCCAGGACCGATCTGCGCCCACCCAGGGCGGCGCAGATCACTGCATCAGCAACGCCTGCGCGTCGTCGCCGGCCTCGCGCACCAGATTCGCGAAATTGGGAACGGTGACGTGCCGCTTGCCTTGCAATGAAATCACGCCGTCCCGCTTGAGCGCGGAAATCTGGCGGCTCACCGTCTCCAGCGTCAGGCCCAGATAGTCCGACATGGCCTCGCGGGTCAGCGGCAGATCGAACACCGCCTGCCCCCGCGATCCCGACAGGTCAGCCAGCGCGCTGCGCCGCGCAATGATCGCCAAAAGCGACGCGATCTTCTCTCGCGCGGTCTTGCGGCCCAGCACCAGCATCCACTCGCGGGCTGCGTCCAGCTCGTCCAGGGTCATTTCCAGCAGCCGCTGCGAGATGCGGGGCGTGTCGTGGATAATCTGCTCGAACGGTCGTTTGCGGAAACAGCACATCACCAGATCGCTGGTCGCGATCACATTATACGCCGCCTCGTTACGGCCCGGACGTCCGACAAAATCACTGGGCAGCAGCAGCCCCACCATCTGGGTCCGCCCGTCCTCCATCGTCTGGGTCAACGTGGCGATGCCCGACACGACCGACCCGACGAAATCCATCCGGTCCCCAGCCCATATGACAGTCTGGCCTGCCTGAAAGCTGCGGTAGTATTTAATCCGGTCCAGTTCCACCAACTCATCGGGGTTGCAGCGCGCACAGACCGCACGATGCCTGATGGGGCAGTCACCGCATTCCTGCGGCATTTGACTAATCTTATCTGCAAACATCCGCACGCATTTCCCCCAGCCGCAGCCGGTTTTACCATCGATCAAGACTTGTAGATAAGTCGTCGCCGGACGAAAGACAACTAAAGCGTTTCGCCGTTGGCTTGGAGTATCCGGTAAAAGCGAGACGCGCAGGGGCGCACATATGTCGCGATGAGCTGCGATTTAAGCGCATGGCCTTCGGCACGCACGACGGCCCCCGCCCGCATCTTTGTCACCCTGCCGGATTTTGCGCGGCATGCAAAAGGCTGCGCGCGTATTCCGTCTGCGGCCGCTCAAACAGATCCTCGGCATTGCCCGCCTCGATAACATCGCCCTGTTTCATGACGATGATCTTGTGGCTCATCGCGCGCACCACTGTCAGATCGTGACTGATAAAGAGGTAGGCCAGCCCGTATTTCACCTGCAAACGGCGCAGAAGATCGACAATCTGCACCTGCACCGTCATGTCCAGCGCGCTTGTCGGCTCGTCCAGAACCAGCAGCCGGGGCCGCAGGATCATCGCCCGTGCAATGGCGATCCGCTGGCGCTGCCCGCCCGAAAATTCGTGCGGATAGCGGTCCATCACATCGCGCGGCAGCTCCACCTCGTCCAGCACGTCGCCCACCAGATCGCGCGCCGACCTCTTGTCGCCGCGCCCGGCAGGGTTGCCATGCACGCCAAGCCCTTCCGATATGATTTCAGCGCAAGTCATGCGCGGTGACAGGCTGCCATAGGGGTCCTGAAACACGATCTGCATGTCGGCCCGGTGGCGCCGCAACTGGCGGGTCGACCAGCCATTCACATCCTCGCCCGCGAAGGTGATGCGCCCCTCGGACGCGATCAGCCGCATGATCGCCAGCGCCAGCGTGGTCTTGCCCGAACCCGATTCGCCCACAATCCCCAGCGTTTCGCCCGCGCGCACGGTGATGCTGGCCTCATTCACCGCCTTCACATGGCCAACGGTCTTTTTCAGAAAGCCCTTGTGGATGGGAAACCAGACACGCAGATCCTCCGTCTCGACAATGACCGGCGCCGCCTCCGGCACCGGATCGGGCCGTCCGACGGCCTGCGCATCAAGCAGCTTGCGCGTATAGGCGTGCTGCGGATTTGCAAACACCTCGGCTGTTGGCCCGGCCTCGACGATGCGGCCGTCCTTCATCACGCAGACCTTGTCGGCGATGCGGCGCACGATGGTCAGATCATGCGTGATGAACAGCATGCCCATGTCGCGGCTCTTCAACTCGGCCAGCAGGTCCAGGATCTGCGCCTGAATGGTCACGTCCAGCGCCGTCGTCGGCTCGTCCGCGATCAGGATGTCAGGCCCGTTGGCCAGCGCCATCGCGATCATCACGCGCTGCCGCTGCCCGCCCGACAGCTGATGCGGATAGGCGTCCAGACGGCTTTCGGGATCGCGGATGCCGACCTCACCCAGCAGCTCGATGATCCGCGCCCGCGCCGCACCGCCCTTGAGCCCCTGATGCAACTCCAGCGACTCGGCCAGTTGTTTCTCCAGCGTGTGCAGCGGGTTGAGCGACGTCATCGGCTCCTGAAAAATGAAGCTGATGTCGTTGCCCCGCACCTTGCGCAACTGCCGGTCCGACGCGCCGATCATCTCCTGCCCGTCATAGCGCACGGACCCAGCCACCTCGGCGGAATCGCCCAGCAGCGACACGGTGGACAGCGCGGTCACGGATTTCCCCGACCCGGACTCGCCGACCAGCGCGACCGTCTCGCCCCGGTCCACGGTAAAGCTGACGCCATGCACCGCCTGCACAAGCTGACCGTCCTGCCGAAAAGAGATCGACAGGTTCTCGACTTCCAGAAGGCTCATTGAAACGTCTTTCTGGGGTCGAACGCGTCGCGCACGCCCTCGAAGATAAAGACCAGCAGCGACAGCATGATCGCAAAGGCAAAAAACGCGGTGAAGGCCAGCCACGGCGCCTGAAGGTTGTTCTTAGCCTGCAGCGTCAGTTCCCCCAAGGACGGCGACGATGACGGCAGGCCGAAGCCCAGAAAATCCAGCCCCGCCAGCAGGGAAATCGTGCCGGTGATGACAAAGGGCAGCATCGTCAGCGTCGCAACCATGGCATTGGGCAGCATGTGCCGGAACATGATCCGCCCGTTGCTGACGCCCAAGGCTTTCGCCGCGCGCACATATTCCAGATTGCGCGCGCGCAGGAATTCGGCCCGCACCACACCCACCAGCGCCATCCAGCCGAACAGCACCGTGATCGCCACAAGCAGCCAGAAGCCGCGCGGCAGGATCGCAAACAGGATGATGATGACGTATAGCTGCGGGGTCGCCGCCCAGATCTCGATGAAGCGCTGGAATGTCAGGTCCAGCCAGCCGCCGAAATAGCCCTGCACCGCCCCCGCCGCGATCCCGAGGATCGATGCCAGCGTGGTGACGATCAGCGTGAACAGCACCGACAGCCGGAACCCGTAAATCACCCGCGCCAGCACGTCGCGCTTGGTGTTGTCGGTGCCCAAGAGGTTCTGCGCATTGGGCGGCAGCGGCGCCGCGCCGGGACGGTCGACAGGCGTATCATAGCTGTAGGGGATCGGCGGCCAGATGGCCCAGCCGGCCTCGACCTTCTCGCCATCCACCTCGCCGGATGCGACCTGTGCGATCACCCCTTCGGGATCGTCGAAACAGGCGTCCAGCCCGCCCGACGCGATCAGGCAGCGCACCTCGGGATCGCGGTAGATCGCTTCGGTCCGGAAGTCTCCGCCAAACTCCGTCTCGGGATAGAATTTGAAGATCGGGGTGTAGAGCTCCCCTCGATACTGCACGAGGATCGGCTTGTCGTTCGCCAGGAACTCGGCAAAGAGGCTTAGCCCGAACACGATGGTGAACAGGATCAGCGACCAGAAGGCGCGCCGGTTGCGGCGGAAATTACGCCACCGGCGCTGGTTGAGCGGCGACAAAGCCATCGCTTCAGCCCTCCCGCTTTTCAAAGTCGATGCGCGGATCGACCAGCACATACATCAGATCGCTGAAGATGTTCACCACCAGCCCGATCAGCCCGAACAAAAACAGCGTGCCGAACATCACCGGATAGTCGCGGCCCACCGCCGCCTCGAACCCCAGCCGACCCAAGCCGTCCAGCGAGAATATCGTCTCGATCAGGACCGATCCGCCAAAGAATATGCCGATGAAGACCGTCGGAAACCCCGCGATCACGATCAGCATCGCGTTGCGAAAGACGTGGCCATAGAGCACCTGCCGCTCGCTCAGCCCCTTGGCGCGGGCGGTCATCACGTATTGCTTTTTCACCTCGTCGAGAAAGCTGTTCTTGGTCAGCAGCGTCAGCGTGGCAAAGGCCGCGATGGTGCTGGCCAGCACCGGCAGCGCGATGTGCCACAGGTAATCCAGCGCCTTGCCGATCAGGCTGAGCTGCTCGAAATTGTCCGAGGTCAGGCCGCGCAGCGGAAAGAGTTTCCAATAACTGCCCCCCGCAAAGAGCACCAGCAGCATGATGGCAAAGAGGAACGCCGGGATCGCGTAGGCCACAATGATGACGCCGCTGGTCCAGGTGTCAAAGCTGCTGCCGTCCCGCACCGCCTTGGCCACGCCCAGAGGGATGGAAATCAGGTAGGCGATCAGCGTCGACCACAGGCCAAGGCTGATCGACACCGGCATCTTTTCCAGCACCAGATCGGTCACCTCGATCTTGCGAAAATAGCTCTCGCCGAAATCGAAATGCAGATAGTTCCACATCATCAGCCCGAACCGCTCCAGCGGCGGCTTGTCCAAGCCGAACTGCTTTTCCAGCTCCGCGATCATCTCGGGCGGCAGGCCGCGCGCGCCGACATATTTATCGCCCGCACCGCCCGCATCCATCGCCGGGCCCGCATCGCTTCCGCCGCCGGCAAAGCTGTCGAAGACGTCGCCCTTGCCCTGCATGTTGGCGATGGCCTGCTCGACCGGGCCGCCCGGCACGAACTGCACCAGGGCAAAGTTGATGATCATGATTCCCAGAAGCGTCGGGATGATCAGCAGCAGACGCCGCAGGATGTAGGCTCCCATCTTGCCGCTACCTCAGCGCGCCGGAGGATTTCAGCGCCGCCGCCTTGTCCGCGTTGAACCACCAGAAATCCAGCACGCCCAGCGCATAGGGCGGCATTTCCTCGGGATGCTCGAACATGTCCCAATAGGCGACCCAATACGCGTCATTATACCAGACCGGGATCATGAAAAATTCGTAGCGCAGCGCCCGGTCCAGCGCCATGAGGGCGGCGTCCTGCATCTGCTGGTCGTTGGTTTCCAGAGCGGCGTTGATGATCGCGTCAACCATCGGACTGGCTAGCCCGGCGGGGTTGAACAGGCTGAAAGCGGCCTCTTGGCTGCCAAAGCGCTGCATCAGACCGGTTCCGGGCTGCAAGAACGACGTGTAATTGTCGAATACCAGATCATAATCGCGGTCGCGGCTGCGCAGGGTGTATTGCGACGGGTCAATCTTTTCCATCCTTGCGTCGACCCCCATAGCCTGCAGATTCTGCACGAAATTCTCAACCACGGCGCCAATGGTAGCCGACCCCGAGGACGGGATGGGGAATTCAAGGCTCAGCTTCTCGCCCGCCGCGTTGCGGCGTATGCCGTCCGCGCCCACCGGCCAGCCGGCCTCATCCAACAGCGCCATCGCGCGGCGCAGATTGCGCCGGTCGGTCAGGCGGCTGGGTTCCGATGCATGCGGCATTACCGCCTGCTCGGTCAGCATCTCGGGCGGGATCACATCGCCAAGGCCTTGCAATAGCTCCAGCTCGGCCCCTTCGGGCGCGCCTTTCGCTTGCAGGGGTGTGTCCTGAACAAAGGATTCGCGCTGCTTGAAGAGGCCATATTGCAGGCTCTCATTCGTCCATTCAAAGTTGAAAGCCAGCGCGATCGCCTGCCGCACACGCTTGTCCTTCAGCGTCTCGCGGCCAAGGTTGAACACGATCCCCGAGGGGCTTGGCGGCGTGCCGTCTGGCAGATCCTCCAGCTTGACCCATCCCTTTTGAACGGCGGGAAAATCATAGCCCGTCGCCCAAGTCTTGGAATTCGTTTCCTGCCGGAAGGTATATTCGCCGGCCGTGAACGCCTGAAACGCGGCGGAATCATCGGCAAAATACTCGATCCGGATGGTGTCGAAATTGTGCCGCCCCACGTTGATTGGCAGATCGCGGCCCCAGTAGTCAGGGTTGCGCTTGTAGATGATGCGCCGGTTCACCTCGGCCTCGTCCATCATGTAGGGGCCCGATCCGGGCGCGGCATCAAGGCGCGGCTCGTCCAGACGCGCGCCGGTTTCCTCGTACCAAGCCTTGGGAAAAACCGGCACGGCGCCGACCTGATCGACCAGTGACCGGCGCGAGATGCCGGGGGCAAAGGTGAATTTCACCGTGTGATCGTCCAGCGCCTCGGCGCCCGTCACCCGGCGCTTGACCGCCTCGGCATAGGATTGCAGCCCCTGCTCCAGAAACAAGTTGTGAGAAAACACGACGTCATGTGCGGTGACGGGCGTGCCGTCGGAAAACCGCGCTTCGGGGCGCATGTGGAAAATGACCCAGTTTTTCCCCGCATCATATTCCAGACGCATCGCCAGCAGGCCGTAAGCCTCGCCGTAAGTGTCCGCCGGCAGCCCCTCGCTGGTGGCCAGCATGTCGCCCAGAAGGCTTTCGTACACCATCCACGAGTAGGCCCCGGCGCGGCCCTTGCGCGAATAGGGGTTCATCGAATCAAACGTGCCGGACGCATCCAGCGCGATTTCGCCGCCCTTCGGGGCGTCCGGGTTCACGTAATCGAAATGCGTGAAATCCTCGGGGTATTTCAGATCGCCAAAATAGCTGTATCCGTGAGAGCGGGTGATCTCGCTATCCGCGTCCTGCGCCAGCGCGCCCTGCGCCGCCAGCGCCAGCCCCGCGAGGGCACCGCGAAGCAGCCAGGCCAAGCCGTTCGGTGCTGCGGCAACGCGGGAAATGGCGGTGTGTCGCTGTGGCATGGGCATCCTCTTTGAGTGATCCGCGCCGCGCACCGAAGCGCCGGGCACCTTGCCGCAAGCTACCGGAGCGGGCCCCCAACATTCAAGCACCTAAAGCGGTGCCCGCGCCCACCAACCCCGCGGCCTTAATCGCCTGCGACGAAAAAGAGCGGCCCAGCCGGACCGCTCCTCAATATCCACTGCCGGGCGCCTGCGTTCAGTTGCCGATACCGGCCAGATAGGCGATGACATTGGCACGGTCTTCTACGCTTTTCAAACCGGCAAAGCTCATCGACGTTCCCGGGGCGTAGCCGGCGGGATTTTCCAGAAATCCGTTCAGATTCTCCGGTGTCCAAACATCAGCGACCGCCTCGAGCGCACCGGAATAGCCGAACCCTTCTGCGGCGCCCACGTCACGATCGACGACGCCATACAGATACGGACCGGTCGAATTTGCGCCTTGCTCCAGCTGATGGCAGGCCTTGCACTTGTTGAAAACGCGCTCGCCTTTGCCGGCATCGGCCGACGCATAGATCTCGTCAAAGGTGGGGCCGGCTTCTTCCTCGACGGGGGCCTCATCGTCGCCGGTTTCAATCACATATCCCTGCACGACCTCGTCGCCATGGTGGGGAACGCGCGACGCGTACAATTCTTCGGCAACGAATTTGCCCAGAAGGAAGACCAGAAATGCGCCGCAAAGGCCGCCCAAAACCTTGGTGAATGTCATTGTGTCGAACATGTACCCGCTTCCATTTTATATCCTTTGGCCGCGTATCTATCCGCTTCCCCTCCCCTTGCGCAAGGTATAGTTTCCGCGACCAGATGCCCGCCCCCCGGCTCGTTTCCACGGCCCCGGCAGAGCGGATAGACAAGGACGCCGGACCATGACCCAGACCATCGCCTTTCAGGGAGAGCCGGGCGCGTATTCGCATCAGGCCTGCCGCGAGACATATCCCGGCGCGGCCCCTCTGCCCTGCCGCACCTTTGAGGATGCAATCGAGGCGGTGCGCGGCGGCAACGCCGATCTGGCAATGCTGCCGGTCGAAAATTCAACGTTCGGGCGGGTCGCGGATATCCACCACCTGCTGCCCGGCAGCGGGCTGCACATCATCGGCGAGGCTTTTGTGCGCGTCAGGATTGCGCTGCTGGCGGTGCCGGGCACGCCGCTGGCCGGTGTCCGCCGCGCAAAGAGCCACCCGATGCTGCTGGGCCAATGCCGCGGATTTCTGGAGGCGCATGGCATCGAGCGCGTCACCGGCGCCGACACCGCCGGCTCGGCCCGGCAGGTGGCCGAGGACGCCGTGCCGGACACCGCCGCGCTGGCCAGCGCCCTGGCGGGCGAGATCTACGGGCTGGAAAAGCTCGCCGACGGGATCGAGGACGAAGGCGACAATACCACGCGCTTTCTGGTGATGGCGCCCGCACCCGATCTTGTCCGGCGCGGTGACGCGGGTATGATGACAAGCCTCGTCTTCACCGTGCGCAATATTCCCGCTGCGCTCTACAAGGCGATGGGCGGCTTTGCCACCAACGGCGTCAACATGACCAAGCTGGAAAGCTACATGATCGGCGGATCATTTTCGGCAACGCAGTTCTATGCGGACATCGAAGGTCATCCCGAAGATGCAAATGTTGCATTGGCGCTGGAGGAGTTGGACTATTTCACCAGTCAGGTGAATATTCTGGGCGTGTATCCCCGCGATCCGCGACGGGACTGACCGGCGCGCTCACCCTCCCGCTCAACGCATTGTTCCCATGCGCGAATCCGCCGCCGTCCGGATTTGAATTCCGGCTGTTTTCACGTATGGGCCATCACGGTCCGCTCACAGGAGGGGCGGCATCTGTCACGCCGCCGTGGTGGCGCGCGCAGGCCGGATCACGGTGTGGCGAGACGGGTATGCGGCGCGCTCGGAACAAGTCACATTGGTATCAGGCAGTGCGGCAATGAGGCCGCAGAGCCAAAGCCCAAACACCTGAACCGAAAGGATAATCCAATGAAACCCCTCTTGCTTGCCGCTCTTCTGGCCGCCACCACCGCACCCGTGCTGGCTGCCCCCTTCCATCCGATGTCCTCTGAGCCGATTTCCATGCGCGACATCGGCGATCGCGACGACGGCGTCAAAAGATCGCACCGCTGATACCCACCATCGCAAGGACCGCAAAGTAAACGGCCACTTGTAACCCCCGGAGGGCGGCGCGGGCCGCCGCCCCCGACGACCACAGAACGCGGGACACCCCGCAGGACACGGAGGCCAGATCCGCCGCACCAATGCGAAACCAGCGCAGGCGCCCGCGGATCACCCCGCGTCAGGCGCAGCGCGTATACCGGTCTTCCATCTCTCTGACGAAGGTGGCCAAGCGCATTTCAAACCGCTTGGTCACGTTTGTGCGGGCCAGTTTCAAGGATTGCACCATCAGGCGCGCCGACATGGTCCGGGGCTTCAGATCGGCGGCCAGCGCCATCCGCGTGCGACCCCGCGACAGGGCGACCAGTTCAACCCTGACATCGCAATCAAGCGACCTGGACGTCGCAGCAAAGCGCATGAGCGTCGGCGGCTCGTAAATGGTCAGTTCCAGGTGCATGTGGCGCCGTTTGCCACGCATGTCGAACGCGGTGTCCCATGCAATGCCGGAGGCGGGCGGAATTTTGTCTGTGGTACGCTGCACGTCGGCGCCGCGCCGCAGCAGATTCCGTTCGAGCGCTCCGAAATTCGACACCTGCGAAAAAACATGGTCGATAGGCGCCTCAATATCCTCGCGTGCCTCGAATTTCATAAGGGTATCCTGCTCATTCTCATCGCCCGGCGCAGCGGATGCACCACCGGGCGGCTATTGTTGCTTCAATCCAGACGGTCCGCAAGCCAGTTGGACAGCAAAAACTGGGCGATCGCGCCGCGCCGCGCGGGGGCCAGAAATGCGTGGCGGCCTGCGAATGCCTCCATCACATCCTCGCGGGTGACCCAGACCGCGTCTTCTATTTCGGTCGGGTCGATGGTGATGTCGCGGCTTAGGGCGGTGCCGTGGCAGCCCATCATCAGCGACGCGGGAAACGGCCAGGGCTGGCTGGCCAGATAGCCGACCTCGCCCACCCTGATCGCCGTTTCTTCATGCACCTCGCGGCGCACTGCGGCCTCGATGGTCTCGCCCGGTTCGACGAATCCGGCCAGCAGCGAATACATCCCCTCGGGCCAGCCGGGGGACCGGCCAAGAAGGGCCGAATTGCCCTGCGTGATCAACATGATGACCACCGGATCGGTGCGCGGAAAATGCGGCGCGGCGCAAACCGGGCAGCGCCGCTGCCAGCCGGCCATGGATATGTCGCTGGCCGCGCCGCAGCAGGCACAGAAGCCGTGGCTGTCATGCCAGGCAAACAGCCCGCGCGCCGTCGCCGCAAGCTCCGCATCACGCGGGGTCAGCAGGGTCATGATGCGGCGCAGCTCGGCAAAGATATATGCCTCGGGCAGGGCCGGATGGCGCTGCTCGCTGGGGTCGAGAAAACTGTTCAGCGTGTCGGTCTCCTGCCCCTCGGGCGCCCAATGCGAGATATCATGCGCCAGTATCAACGGTCCCGTGCCACCCTCGCGGCCCAGCAGAATACGGCGCGCCCCGGCCAGCACCGGATGATCCAGCGGCAATCGCACCAGTGGCGCAAGCGCGCCCGCCTGCACCAATGGCTTGCCGCGCCACATCAGGATCGTCTCGGCGCCGATCCGGGCGATGGCGGTGTCCAGATCCGCCGCGTCTCCGCGCAGATGCGCCGCACGGTCCAGCGCCGCGCCCCCGAATGTCACGCCCTCTGCCAGTTTCACCGACGTCTCCCTAGCCCGGCCGCCTGCGCCACCCCGTGCCACGATCCCCGTTCCTGCGCAAGAAGGGTGACTTGGCGGCAACAGCCGCATCAAATATGCGCAGATCACCTTAAGGTTGCATCGAAATAATGGATAACATTCAGGGCTGTGTTAGAAAACCTCTGTGACCAGACATTGCCAAGGCTTCCATTCCCGCCTTGGCGCCCTCCCATTGGAAGAGTGAATGAACGCTCAGATCCCCCTTACCGCGCCTTGCTCCTACCATGAGGAGGCCGGAGAGGTGTCGGTGCAGTTGCGCCTTCTTGGTACGACCGATCTGCATGCGCATCTGCTGCCCTACGATTACTATGCCGATGAGGACGGGCGCCCCTACGGCCTCTCGCGCACCGCGACGCTGATCAACGCGGCAAGGTCCGAGGTGGCCAATTCGATGCTGTTCGACAATGGCGACGCGCTTCAGGGCACCCCGGTCGGCGATGTCGCGTGCAAGAACGGCAGCGACTGGCACGGCCCGAACCCGGTGATCGCGGCGATGAACTGGCTGGATTATGACGCGGCGGGCCTTGGCAATCATGAGTTCAATTTCGGCCTCGACTGGCTGGACCGCGCGTTGGCCGATGCAACGTTTCCATTTACCTGCGCCAATGTCGTCAGGGATCCCGGCGCAGAGCGCGCAGGCAGCTACCTGCCGCCCTACCTGCTGCTGCCCCGGCAGTTGCGCGATGCGGCGGGGCAGATGCACGATGTGACACTGGGCGTTATCGGGCTGGTGCCGCCGCAAATAAACGTCTGGGACGAGGCGCATCTGTCGGGGCACCTTTGCGCGCGCGACATGGTCGAAACCGCGCGCGACATGATCCCGCAGGTGCGCGCCGCCGGCGCCGATCTAGTGTTGCTGCTGGCCCATACCGGCATCGACACCGCCGCGCCCCGACCCATGGCCGAGAATGCGGCGCTGGCGCTGGCGGCCCTTCCGGGGGTCGATGCCATCATGGCCGGGCACAGTCACGATCTGTTTCCGCATCCCGGACATGCTGATATCGCATGTGCAGCGGTGGGCGGCGTCGATCACGCGCAGGGCGCGCTGAACGGCACGCCCGCGCTGTTGGCCGGCGCCTTCGGCTCTCACTTGGGCGTCATGGACCTGACGCTGACGCGGCGCGGCGGGCGCTGGAACATCTCCGCCCACCGCTGCGAATTGCGCGCGGTTGCCGCGCCGCGTGCGCTGGCAACCGCGCCCCCGGACCCGGACCTGTCCCGCGCCGTACGCGCCGCGCATACCGTTACGCTGCGCCATATGCGCAAACCGATTGGGCAGTGCGCGGCGCGCCTGCACAGCTATCTTGCGCTGGTGCGCCCCGATCCATCGGTTGCGGCGGTCAATATGCTGCAACAGAGGATCCTGTCGCGGGCCGTTTCCGGCACCGTGCATGAAGGGGTGCCGATCCTGTCGGCGACACCGGCATTCAAAACCGGCGGTCGCGGCGGGCCGCAGAACTTTAGCGACGTGCCCGCCGGGCCGATTTCGCTGCGCCATGCGGCCGATCTCTATCCCGTTCCGAACCATCTGTGCGGCGTGCTGATTACCGCCGCCAACCTGCGCGACTGGCTGGAGCGGTCCGCGATCTGCTTTGCCACGCAGCGGACGGATACACCCGAGGCGATGCTGCGCGATCCATCCGTGCCGGGACATGATTTCGACGTCATCGCGGGGCTGACCTACCAGATCGACCTGTCCGTCGCGCCCCGCTATGACCGCCACGGTCTGTTGATCAATCAGGGGGCGCGGCGCATCCGCAACTTGTGCCATGCGGGCAGACCGCTCCGCGAAACGGACCGGTTTTTGCTGGCGACAAATACCTATCGCGCGCAGGGCGGCGGCGCCTTCGCGCAGATGCGCAGGGCTGCCATCGTGCATGCCTCCGAGCGTGCCCTGCGCGATGAGCTGGCCGACGAAATTGCCCGCGCACCGCTTGCCGTGCCCGATGATTACGGTGCAGCTTGGCGTTTCGCGCCGATGCCCGGCAACGCCGTGTTACTGGATACCGGCCCGGCCCTGCGTAGCGACCCTGCCGCGCTGACAGCCGCCCGCGCCGAGGATCTGGGCCTGACGCAAGACGGCTTCCTGCGGCTGCGTATCCCGCTCTAGCGCGGGGCGCCCGATCCGGCCAGCGCCCTTCCCTTTGGCGCGCAGGCGGCCCATATGTGCCCGATGAGCCAGCAACTCCCCAGCCTCGACCAGATGGAGCAGATCGCGCGCGACACTGTCGCGGCCCTGCCCGCCCCCTTCGCCGCCGCCGCGGCAGAGGTTGTGCTGCGCGTGCGGGACCTGCCGGATGCGGCCATGCTGGCCGATCTGGACATGGGCGATCCGCTGGAACTGACCGGGCTATATGAGGGCATCCCGATGACCGAGAAATCGGTGTCCTACCCCGCGCCCTGGCCCGATACGGTCTGGCTGTTCCGCCAGCCGATTCTGGCAGAGCTGGCCACGCGCGACGGCGTGACGCTGGAAGAACTAATCGCCCATGTCACGATCCACGAATTCGCGCATCATTTCGGCTGGTCCGACGATGACATCGCCAGCATCGACCGCTGGTGGGAATAGCCCGCGCGCCAGCGACACCAATGCTCCTGCAATTCAATCCCCGCTTTTATCCCGCCAGCGGTTCACGATGGGATAGCGCCGGTCCAGCCAAAAGGCGTGCTTGCTGAGCCGCGTTCCCGGCGCCGACTGGAAGCGTTTGTATTCGCTGATGTAGATCAGGTGCTCGACCTTTTTCACGTCCGCAAGGTCATAGCCCGCAGCGACGCAGTCGGCCACGCTGGCATCCGCGTCGATCAGCAGCTTAAGTATCCCGTCCAGCACCGGGTAATCGGGCAGCGAATCGCTGTCCTTCTGATCGCTCCGCAGTTCTGCCGAGGGCGGCTTGTCGATGATGCGCGGCGCAATCACCTCGGCCTTTGGACCCATCATCCAGTCGCGGTGCTGCGCATTGCGCCAGCGGCAAATGTCGAACACCCGCGTCTTGTAGAGATCCTTGATCGGGTTGTAGCCGCCATTCATGTCACCATAGATCGTGGCATATCCCACCGCGACCTCAGATTTATTGCCCGTGGTCAGCAGCATCTCGCCAAATTTGTTGGACATCGCCATCAGCAGCAGACCGCGCAGGCGCGACTGGATGTTTTCCTCGGTCACGTCCGGCTTCGTGCCTTCGAACAGCGGCGCCAGCGTCGCGGTGATCGCCGCGCGACCTTCTGCGATAGGCACGAAATCATAGCGGCAGCCCAGCGCCTCGGCCACCGCCTGCGCGTCGTCCAGCGATGCCTGCGAAGTGTATTCCGAAGGCAGCATGACGCAGCGGACGTTATCCGCGCCCAGCGCATCGACGGCGATTACCGCGACAATGGCCGAATCAATGCCGCCCGACAGGCCCAGCAACACCTTTTCAAAGCCCGCCTTGCGCAGGTAGTCGCGCAGGGCGACGACCATCGCGTGATAATCCTGCTCCAGACTATCCGGGATATGGGCCAGATCGCCCTTGTCCGCCGTCCATCCGTTCGGCCCGCGCGTGAAATCGACATGCGCCAGACCCGCCTCGAATAGCGGCATCTGCACGGCCAGCGCGCCGCCGGGGTTCAGCACGAAACTGCCGCCATCGAACACCTGATCGTCCTGCGCGCCGGTCATGTTCAGATAGACCAGCGGCAGCCCCGTCTCGATCACGCGGCTGACCATGATGGTCTGGCGCACCTCCATCTTGCCGCGATAATAGGGCGATCCGTTGGGCACCAGCAGCAACTCCGCCCCGGTTTCGGCCAGGGTTTCGGCCACATCCTCGTGCCAGGCATCCTCGCAAATCGGGCTGCCGATGCGCATGTCCCCAACGGTATAAGGCCCGCTGAGCGGCGCAGACCCGTACAGCCGCACCTCATCGAAAACCGTTTCATTCGGCAAATGGTGTTTCAGCACGCAGGCCGTGACCTTGCCCCCCTGAACCACATAGTAGGCATTGCACAGCTCGGCCCCTTCCAGCGCCGGCCCGCCGATGCCGATCGCCGGGCCGTCCGCGCAATCCGATGCCAGCGCATGGATCGCCGCGATGGCCGCCTGATGAAAGGCGGGCTTCAGCACCAGATCCTGCGTGTTGTAGCCGGTGATGAACATTTCCGGCAGCGCCAGCATATCGGCGCCTGCATCGCGGGCCGCCTCCCAAGCGGCACGGGCTTGCGCGGCATTGCCGTCGATATCCCCCACCGTGGGGTTAAGCTGGGCAAGGGTCAGGCGGAAGCTGTCGGACATGGGCGTTTCCTTCGTTGGTTGCGCCCTGATCTAGAGTGTTTTCGGCGCGACCCCAATCGCGGATTGCCATAAATCGCATTCGGGCGCTGCATATCGCCCCGCCCCGGCGGGCAGCACTGCGCCGGTCGGGACGAATCGCGTTGCCCCGAGGGGGGCTGTCCATTAGTTTTACGCAAGGATCGCATCAAGGGTGCGACGACATCGTATCCGGGGCACAGCATGGTATCCAAATCGACACGACCGATCGTATTCGCCGCATCACTGGGGCTGATCGCAGGGGCGCTGGGCGCAGGCTTGGGCACGCAGCTGGCCGCGCAAGACGGCGCGATCCAGACCAAACAGTATGAAGATGGCGGCGTCTATGAGGGCACGTTCAAGGACGGGCTTCAGCACGGCACCGGCACCTACACCCTGCCCAACGGCTATGAATACAGCGGCGACTGGCACGAGGGCGAAATCAAGGGCAAGGGCACCGCGCGTTTTCCCAACGGATCAGTCTACGAGGGCGAGTTTAGCCTGGGCAAGCCCAACGGCACGGGCAAGATCGTGTTCACCGATGGCGGCACCTACGAGGGCGGCTGGGTCAACGGCAAGATCACCGGGCGCGGCATTGCCGTCTATGCCAATGGCGTGCGCTACGAGGGCGAATTCCTGAACGCGATGCACCATGGGCGCGGCACGATGACATCGCCCGGCGGTTATGTTTACGAGGGCGACTGGGTCGAAGGCGTCAAGGACGGTCAGGCCTCGATCACCTATCCGGACGGCGCCACCTACGAGGGCGAAGTAAAGCGCGGTGCGCGCGATGGTCAGGGAACGCTGACCATGCCCGACGGGCTGATCTATTCGGGCCTGTGGAAAGACGGCCAGATCGACGGGATGGGCAAGCTGACCCAGCCCAATGGCGACGTCTACGAGGGCACGCTGGTCGCCGGCCGCCGCGAGGGGCAAGGCCGCGTCGTCTATGACAGCGGCGATGTCTACGAGGGCGAATTCAAAGACGACAAACGCGATGGTCAGGGCACATTTACCGGCACCGATGGCTATGTCTACACAGGCTCCTGGGTGGCGGGCAAAATCTCGGGCAGGGGCCGCGTGACCTATCCCGACGGGTCGGTCTACGAGGGCGATTTCCGCGACGACCTGGCCAATGGCGAGGGCAAGATCGTCTATCCCGACGGCGCCACATATGACGGTCAGTGGACCGACGGCGTGATCGAAGGGCAAGGCCGCGCCACCTATCCCAGCGGGCTGGTGTACGAGGGCATGTTCAGGAATGCGCGCAACCACGGCCAGGGCGTGATGACCTATGCCGACGGCTATCGCTACGAGGGCGAGTGGGCGGATGGCGAACGGCAGGGCCAGGGGACCGCCACCTACCCCGACGGCACGGTCTATACCGGCAGCTTCGTCAACGGTCAGCGCGACGGCACAGGCAGGATCGAGATGCCCGACGGGTTCGTCTACGAAGGCGAATGGAAGGACGGCGAGATCAACGGCAAGGGCGTCGCGACCTATGTGAACGGCGACGTCTACGAAGGCCTTTTCGTGGATGGCAAACGGCAGGGCGCCGGCACCATGCGCTACGCCTCTGGCCAGGTCGAAAGCGGCGAATGGCGCGATGGCGCGTTGCCGACTGGAACGCCACTGGGCGACGCCGCAGCACCAGACACCCCGCCCGAGGCCACGCCGGAGACGACGCCGGAACCTGCGGCCCCCGAGGACAGCGCCGAAGAACCCGCCGCACCGGAGGAAAGCGCCGCCACAGAGTAACCCGCGCCCCAAGGGCGCCCAGACCGAGGATACCCGATGCCCCATACCGGATCATGCCTGTGCGGCGCCGCCAGATTCAGCTTTGACACCCCGGCAACCGAGGCTGCGGCCTGCCATTGCCGAATGTGCCGCAAATGGTCGGGCGGTATCGTGATGTCGGTCGAGGTGCCCGGCGATGCGCTCACCGTTGAGGCCGGCGACACGATCAAGGTCTATGCGTCATCCGACTGGGGCGAGCGCGCCTTTTGCAGCGACTGCGGCAGCGGCCTGTGGTTCCGGCTTGTCGCGCCCGGCCCGCAGCACGGCACTTTCTACGTCAATTTGGGCGCGCTGGATGACCCCGGTGGCATTACGCTGACACATGAGTTGTTCATCGACGCCAAACCGGGCGGCTATGCGCTCGCGGGCGATCACACAAGGATCACCGGCGCCGAATTCTTTGCCATGATCGAGGATGCCACGGCGGCGGATAGCGGAAACTGAAGCGTTTCGCCTGAGGGGAGTGCCTCGAAGGCGAAACGCCTTAGCGCCGCACCGTCATCGCCAGCCGGATCAGCGCGCGCTCCACCAGCGGCATCTGCGGCGCGGTCTGGGCCGCCGACCGCAGGGCCAGATCCGTCTCCGTCAGAAGGCTCAGCGCCGTTTCCAGATTCGCCGCGCCCCAAGCCTGCGCCTGCCGCTGCATCCGGTCGCGGCGCGGCCCGAACACCGGCGGGCGCATCCGCGCGATCCCTTGACTCACGCCGCCCGGATCGGACGCTGCCGTATAAAGCGTGCGGAAATGCCGCGTCGCCGCGATACACAGCGCGACGGGCTGCACCCCCTGGGCGCGCAGCCGCTTCATCATCGGGCCGATCTCGCCCGAGCGGGATTCGGCCACGATATGCAGGATGTCGTCCAGATCCGCCTCGACCGAGGCGGGCGCGCAGGCGGCGATATCTTCGGGGGCAAGGGGCGTGTCGTCGTCCAGCTTGTACAGCGACAGCTTGTCCATGGTCTGGCGAAAATCGCCGGGGTCCAGCGCGCGCGCCAGATCATGCAGGTCGCGCAGCGCGTCCTGTCCGATATTCTTCAGCCCCGATTTCGCCAACGTCGTTTCGATCTCGGCGCGGCTGGGCGGCTCGTCATAGATGGCGGCGGCATAGGCGTTCTTGTGCGCCTCGAATGCCTTGCGCAGCTTGGATGTGGGTTTCAACTGCCCGCCCGTTACGATGATCTGCGCGTCCCCCTCGCGCCAATCCTCCAGCGCGGCAAGGATAGGGGCCGCCAGCGCCTCGGTCGCGTCCTCGACGAAGGCGACGCGCGGGCCGGGGAAAAAACTGGCCGCCTTGACCGCGTCGTTCAGGCGCGCGGGATCCTTGCGTAATTCGCCCGCGGGCATACGGGTGACGCGCATTTCCTCTTCGCCGGTGGGGCCGACAAGGGCCGCGATCACCTCGGCCCGGCGCAGGGCGATGCGCATCGCGTCGGCGCCGTAGATCAGCAAGCCGGTGCGCGCCGGCTCGGGTCGCGCGAAATAGCCGGGTGCGTCTCGGGGCGAGAGTTTCATAGGCCCGTGGCGGGAACGGCGACGATCAACCGTGTGACGATCTGATCGGCGAGGATATTCATTAGCCGCTTGCGCGCATCGCCCTCGGACGCCTGCGTCGCCACGGTCGAGCCGGAGGCGGAATAGCCGACAAAATTATTGACCTTGCCCGAGGTGACAACCTCCCCGCCGTCCAGATCACGCAAGGCATAGGTGGCATTGCCCAGCATGTTGTACCGGGTACTGACGTTGGTCTTGGTGACACCGATGGATTCGGTCCCCAGGGTGATCGAATAGCTCAGCCCGTAGCGCCCCGGATTGGCCCGGCCCAGACGCGATTCCAACTCGCGCGTCAGAAGATAGGCGTCGCGCGTGACCGGCGCATCGACCAGCACCTTCCCCTGCAACGCCGTGCCTGCGCCGTTCGGTCCATAGACCGGCGTAAATCCGCAGGCCGGAACGGCGGCGAGTGCCATAAGGCAAAAGACACGTCTGTTAAACGACGACATTGACGATCCTGCCGGGGACGACGATGATTTTCTTGGGCTGGGCCCCGTCCAGCGCGCGCTGCACAGCATCGGTTGCCAGCGCGATTTTTTCAACCGCATCCTTCGCCATGTCCTGCGGCACCTGAATTTCGGTACGCCGCTTGCCGTTGATCTGGACCGGCAGGGTGATCGTATCGTCCTGCATCATCGCCGGGTCCGCCACCGGCCATGGCGCGACGGCAATCAGGCCCTCCCCGCCCAGCATCTGCCAGATTTCTTCGGCCAGATGGGGCGTCATCGGCGACATCAATTGCGCCAGCGTGCGCGCCGCCTGCCGCTTGGCCGCGTTGCCAGCGTCGCTTTTCGCCAGCACGCCGGTAAAGGCGTAAAGCCGCGCGATCGCCGCATTGAAGCCGAAGGATTCGACGCCAACCGTCACATCATGGATCGCCTTGTGCATCTCGCGCAGCAGCGCCTCGTCCGCCTCTGGCATACCCTCTTCCGTGCCAGCCGCGATTTCGGAGGCGATGCGCCAGACGCGCGCCAGATGCTTGTGCGCGGCCTCGGCGCCCGAGGCGGTCCATTCGACGTCCCGCTCCGGTGGGCTGTCGGACAGCACGAACCAGCGGGCGGTATCGGCGCCGTAGGCGTCGATGATATCCTTTGGGTCGACAACATTCTTCTTGGATTTCGACATCTTGGCCGAGGCGATGATCTGCACCGGCGTGCCGTCGGTCAGCTTGCCGTCCTGCACATCCTCGGGCAGGTGATAGACCGGGCGGCCATTGTCCCCCGTGGTCTGGTAGATCTCGTGTGTCACCATGCCTTGAGTAAAGAGCGCGTTGAACGGCTCGCATGCCGATTTCGGCAGATGCCCGGTGATGTGCATCGCGCGGGCAAAGAAGCGGCTGTAGAGCAGGTGCAGGATCGCATGCTCGACCCCGCCGATGTACTGATCGACATTCATCCAGTATTCCGCCGCCGCCACATCGGTGGGCGTCTGCGCATGGGGCGCGGTGAAGCGGATGAAATACCACGAGCTGTCAACAAACGTGTCCATCGTATCCGTCTCGCGCCGCGCAGGCGCGCCGCATTTCGGGCATGGTGCCTGCCGCCAGGTCGGGTGGCGGTCCAGCGGGTTGCCCGGCACGTCGAACGTCACATCATCCGGCAGGCGAATCGGCAGGTTTTCCTTTTTCTCCGGCACGACCCCGCAGGTCTCGCAATGCACGACCGGGATCGGGCAGCCCCAGTATCTTTGGCGGGAAAGCCCCCAGTCGCGCAGGCGGTATTTGGTCACGCCCTGCCCCACGCCATTCTGCTCGCAGAATGCGATGGTCGCCTCGATAGCTTCGGCGCCGGTCTGCTGCGTGTCGCCGGCGAATTTGCTGACGTAATGGACCTTTTCGGTCTTGGCCGGGACATATGCCTCGGCCAGATGCGGGTCCGCGTCTTCGGACGGAAGGAACGCCGGGATGATCGGCAGGCCGTATTTCGTGGCAAAGTCAAAATCGCGCTGGTCATGCGCCGGGCAGCCGAAAATGGCGCCGGTGCCGTAGTCCATCAGGATGAAGTTGGCGACGTAGACCGGCAATTCCCACGACGTATCAAAGGGATGGCGCACGGTCAGGCCGGTGTCATAGCCGCGCTTCTCCGCCTTCTCCAGCGCCTCTTCGGTGGTGCCGCCCTTGCGGCACTCCGCAGAAAACGCGGCCAGATCGGTGTCGTCCTTCTCCAGATGTTTCGCCAGCGGATGATCTGGCGAGATGCCGACGAAACTGGCGCCCATCAGGGTGTCGGGACGGGTGGTATAAACCTCAACCCGGTCGAACCCCTCGGGGCCGTCATTGATGCCAAAGGCGAATTGCAGCCCGCGCGATTTGCCGATCCAGTTTTCCTGCATCAGCCGCACCTTGGCGGGCCAGTTGTCCAGCGTATCCAGCGCCTCCAGCAGTTCCTCGGCCATGTCCGAGATGGCAAAGAACCACTGCGTCAATTCGCGGCGCTCCACCTCGGCGCCGCTGCGCCAGCCGCGGCCGTTTTCGACCTGCTCATTGGCCAGAACGGTCATGTCCACCGGGTCCCAGTTGACGACCGCATTCTTGCGATAGACCAGACCAGCCTCCAGCATGTCCAGAAACAGCGCCTGTTGCTGGCCGTAGTATTCCGGGTCGCAGGTCGCGAATTCGCGGGACCAGTCGATAGACAGGCCCAGCGGCTTCATCTGGTCGCGCATGTCGGCGATGTTCTGGTAGGTCCAATCCTTTGGATGCCCGCCCGAGGCCATCGCCGCGTTTTCGGCCGGCATGCCGAACGCGTCCCAGCCCATCGGATGCAGCACGTTGTGACCGGTCGCCAGCTTGTGGCGCGCGATCACGTCGCCCATCGTGTAGTTGCGCACATGACCCATGTGGATGCGCCCCGACGGATAGGGGAACATTTCCAGCACGTAGTATTTCGGCTTGGCCGGGTCGCTGCCCGCGCGGAAAATTCCGGCCTCATCCCAGGCTTTGCGCCAGTTGGCTTCGATTTCGGCGGCGGAATAACGGGGCATGGCGGCGGCTTTCACTGGGGCAATACGTCAGCTGCGGTGATAGGCGCAGCGGCGCCTATCGTCCAGTGTCGCCGCGCAAAATTGCATGGGTTTGCAGCGGCGCAAGCGGTGCCTATAAGCGTTTTCAACGATGCAGCGCAGGCCAGGCCCATGAAAATCCTCTTTATCCATCAGAATTTTCCGGGCCAGTTCAAGCATCTGGCCCC
The DNA here is from genome assembly GCA_036568405.1 of Roseovarius sp. Lineage (GTDB taxonomy): Bacteria > Pseudomonadota > Alphaproteobacteria > Rhodobacterales > Rhodobacteraceae > Roseovarius. Next base: position 18,273 of record DATCSR010000019.1, on the reverse strand, counting down.
TGCACTGGCCGCGCGCGGCGATGACTGCACCGCCCTGACTTTGAAAGTAAAAGAGCCGCTGGACTGGAAAGGCGTGCGCGTGTTGCCCTACGCCCTGCCCCAGCGTCCCGGCCAAAGCCTGCACCCCTGGCTGGTCGATCTGGATACCAAGGTCACGCGCGGCGAGGCGTGTTGGCGCGCGGCGCGGCGGCTGGCCGATGCGGGCTATGCGCCCGATCTGATCCTGGCGCATCCCGGCTGGGGCGAATCGCTGTTTCTGCGCGACCTGTGGCCAGACGCGCGTATCGGCCTCTATTGTGAATTATATCACGAGGCCGGCTATCCGCATCTGGATTTCGACCCTGAATTTCGCGCGCCCGAGCCTGAGGTGCAGCCGCTGCGCATCCGGCTGAAGAACCTCAACAACCACCTGCATTTCCCGCGCGCCGAGGCCGGCCTGAGCCCGACCGTATTCCAGGCGGACACCTTTCCGGATGAATTTCGCGGCCGCATCACGGTGGCGCACGATGGCATAGATACGAATTGGTCGGCGCCGGATGCGACTGTCACGCTTCGACTGAAAGGGTTTCCCGAATACAGTCGCGAGACGGAGATCATCACCTTCATCAACCGCAATCTCGAGCCGTATCGCGGCTATCACATCTTCATGCGCGCCCTGCCCGATCTGCTGCGTGCGCGCCCGGATGCGCGCGTCGTCATTATCGGCGGCGATGAGGTCAGCTATGGCAGCGCGCCGCCCAAGGGCCAGACGTGGAAGCAGATCTTTCGCGACGAGGTGGACGGCCAGATCACGCCCGAAGATTGGCGCCGCGTGCATTTTTTGGGCCGCATCCCGCACGATCAGTTCACCCGCGTGCTGCAGATCAGCCGCGTGCATGTCTATCTGACTTATCCTTTCGTGCTCAGCTGGTCCCTGCTGGAGGCGATGTCCTGCGGCGCCGCCATCGTCGCCAGCGATACCGCCCCGGTGCGCGAAGTCGTCACCCATGATAAAACAGGCCGCCTTGTCGATTTCTTTGACCGTGCGGCGCTGGTGCGCGAGGTCTGCGATCTGCTGGACGACAGCGCCGCGCGCGATAGGCTGGGTGCGGCGGCGCGGCGGCTGATGGTCAAAAATTACGATCTGGAAAAGATCTGCCTACCCCGGCAAATCGCGTGGGTGGACAAGGTGATGCAGATGGCGCTTGCGGTCTGAGGCCTGAGGGGCCAGCCGGCCCGGCATCAGCGTCCCGCGTCCGCAGCGCGGATCAGTATTTGCCCGCCTGAATACGCAACTGCCGCGCGCGCGACAGGATCGCATCCTCGACGGCGCGGCGCGTGGCTGCATCGACCGGGCCGGCCTGCGTGGACAGCGACACATTGAGCGACCGCGCATCCAGTGCCGGATCGCTGATCAGGATCGTCGCGCGATAGGCGCGCCCCCCGCCCGGCGGGGTGCCGTAGCCGGTGGAAATGACGCCGGTAAAGGGATCCGCCGACTGGATCGGCAGGAAATCGAGGACCTGCAGCGATGCCGTCCAAAGGAAACGGTTCACTTTGACGCCCGCATCCTTGCCCCTGAAAATGTCGAAAACGCTGCTTCCGGATTCGCCCGGCGCGGCACCGACGCGTGCGGGGCCCTTGGCCTCCCTGCCGCTCTTCACCTGCATCGCCTCGCGATCGAGTTTCGCCGGCTCATCCCCGCACGCCGCGAGCATGCCAAGGGCCGCAATTGCGATCACCGTGCGTTTCACCGAAATAAGCATCATATTACCGTCCGACGTTGCCTTTCCTCCTAGTAACCAACGCGCGCCCATGGGGCAAGCTGTTTGCGGGCAGCACAGGTGCGGCGGCCCAATTGACGCTTTGCATCCCGTCGGCGGGGGTGGTTAGATGGGGGCGCTGTTCCGCCCAAATCAACGAGTTTCCCCCCATGAGCCTTGCCGATATCACTGCCCGCGTGGATACTGCCATTACCGCTGCCGGGCGCAATCCGGGCAGCGTCACGCTGATTGCCGTGTCCAAGATGCAGCCGAACGAGCGCGTGGAACAGGTGCTGCGCGAAGGGCACCGCGTCTTTGGCGAGAACCGCGTGCAGGAGGCGGCAGGCAAATGGCCCGCTTTCCGCGAGACATATCCCGATGTCGATCTGCATTTGATCGGACCGCTGCAATCAAACAAGGTGCGCGCCGCCTTCGATCTGTTTCAGACGATCCATTCCGTGGACCGCCCGAAACTTGCCAACGCCATCGCGCGCATTGCCGATGAGGAGGGTCATTGCCCCGATCTGTTCCTGCAGGTGAATACCGGGGAAGAGGACCAGAAGGCTGGCGTGATGCCGGAAGATGCGGACAGTTTTATTTCCCAATGCCGGTCGCTGAGCCTGCCGGTAAAAGGTCTGATGTGCATTCCCCCGGTCGACGAGGAGCCAAGTCTGCATTTTGCGCTGCTGGCGAAAATCGCGGCGCGCAATGATCTGGCAGGGCTGTCCATGGGGATGAGCGGCGACTTTGAGCGCGCAATAGCACAAGGCGCCACCCATATTCGCGTGGGCAGCGCCATTTTCGGGGATCGTGATTAACCCCTGAGGCTGGCTGGTCTAGCCCGAGGCCGGCGCAGCAGAGATTACCTGCCGCGCCCGGTCCCGATCCGAGGTCAGTCGTCCTTGTCGATGCGCAATGTTTCCAGATCGACGCCTTTTTCCTGCGCTTCCTTGATCCAGAGCGGCGGACGGCCACGGCCGCTCCACGTCAGACTGGGGTCGTCCTTGCTGCGGTATTTCGCAGGGGCGGGTGCGCGCATTTCCTTGGGCTTGCCGCTGATACCGGCTGGGCTTGCGCCGGTGCCGTCGCCAATCAGCTCGTCCAGCGAATATCCCAATTGCTTGGCTCTTTCCTTGACCGCGCTCAGCGCTTCCTTGCGCTGGCGTTTGTCGCGGCCCGCCATTTCTCGGTCGACTTTCTTTTGCAGGGATTTCAATTCCTGCACGCTCAAGGACTTCAGATCAAATTTAGCCATAGTTTTCTCACCATATGTTTTTCTATTTCTTTAGACGAAACTAAAAACAGGTGCAAAAGAAACCGATGTCTCAGCGCGAAATAGCGCATTTTACGCGCCCTACGTGTATTTTTCGGACCATGTAATGCGTAAAAACTATTTCAGCTGCCCTAATTTCGGTCTCGCGCAGGCCGCGCGCCTGTGCGGACGGGGCACCGGACTGTGATGCGTTAATGTCCAGCCGCTACCAAGGCCGCACAATCAGGCGGGTGCCGGGCGGGGCTGCGGCGGCCAGCAGGCGCAGATGATCGCGGCGCAGCGCGATGCAGCCTTCGGTCGGGTAGCCCGGTCTGCGCCATTGATGGATAAAAATGCAGCTGCCCCGCCCCGGCACCGCATCCGGCCAGTTCCAATCTGTCACCAGCACCAGATCATAGAGCGGATCGCCCCGGCGCAGCGCTTCGTGACTGGGCGCATAGGGCGCGCGCACCCATTGGTTATAGGCGCGATCGCCGGCATCATCGCTCCACAGATCGCCGGTGAGGATGGGACGCGCCCATGGGGCGGGACACGCCATGCGGTCGGGGCGATAGAGCGTCATGGCAATGCGGTGAATACCGGTTGGCGTGGCACCGTCGCCCTCGCGCTTGGCGTTCGAGATGCCCCCCTTACCGATGCTGCACGGATAGCGCCGCCCGCGATAGCGCAGGCCGGTGGGTGTCAGCACCATGTCGTGCGGGTGCATCCCTGCCTGCGTCACAGCGATGCCTCGGGGCGAAAGCCTTCGGGGATCGTATTGTGGCCCTCCAGCAGCAGGTCGGCCATGACCTCGCCCACCTTGGGCGCCATGCCAAAGCCGATCTTGAAACCGCCATTGGCGATGAACTGGCCGGGATGCAGCGGATGCGCGCCCAGCATGGGGGCGCGGCTGCGGGTGCGTGGACGCAGCCCGGCCCAGCGGCGGATCACGCGGGCGTTTTGCAGTGGCGGCCAGGCGGCGCGCGCGGCGGTGATGACATCGTCGAGCAGCGGATCGCAGCCCAGCCCGTCAAATTCGCGCTCGGTGGTCGAGCCGATGGCTGTGGTGCCGTCCTCATGCGGGACAATATGCACGCCGCCCGCGAAGATCTGCGGATGGTCCGGCAGGGCCACATCCATCAGCGCCGCCTGCCCCTTGATCGGCGTGCCAACCTGCCGGGAATGGGCCGCGTTCAGCGCCGCAAGGTCCGCCGCCCCGGTCGCCCAGATCACGCGGCCCTCATCCGCGCCCTTGGTGCGGATCACCGCCCCCTTGGCTGCCAGAGCGGCGGCGAGCGCGGCGCAGGCCTGCGCCGGATGCAGGCGCGCGGTCAGGGTGTCGTGGATGATCCGGCCATCCAAGCTGTGCGGCGGGTGCGCGAACTCTGCCGCATCCGCCACGCGCCACACCGCGCGGCCCTGCCAGAGCGTGCGCGCCTTGATCCCGCGCGCGGCAGCCAGCGCCTCGCCGCCCGCCTCCAACGGTTGCAGCCGCCCGGTGCGCGCATAGCCGGGGGACAGGCCGGATGCCTCGGCCACCTCGGCCCAGAACGCCTCGGCCATCAGCAGGCTGTCCAGCTGGAATGCCTTCTTGGCGTTCCAGTTCTCCGGCACATGCGGCGCCAGCGCCCCGACAATGCCACCCGACGCGCCCGCGCCCGGCCCGCCGGGGTCGACCACCTGCACAAGCGCACCGCGCCGGGCGCAGGCCCATGCGACCGACAGCCCGAAGATGCCCGCGCCGCGCACCGTTACATCGGCCATTGCCATTCGCCCTGCCCCCCTGCATGGTTTGCCTGTTTCAAACCTTGCATAAAGGACAGCGCCATGCAGGACCAGCGTGCCCGGCTGGACTGGCGGGCGGGCGACGTCCCCGTCTCGCGCCGGTATGACGATCCGTATTTCAGCCTCGATAACGGCCTGTCCGAAACGCAGCATGTGTTTCTGGACGGCAATGATCTGCCCGGACGGTTCTGCGATGGGTTCCGCGTGGCCGAACTGGGCTTTGGCACCGGGCTGAACATGCTGGTCGTGGCCGAGGCCTGGGCGGCACATGGCGCGCCCGGCGCCCTGCACCTGACCTCGTTCGAGGCGCACCCGATGGAGGCCGACGACATGGAACGCGCGCTGTCCGCCTTTCCGGCGCTGGCACCGCGCGCGGCGCGGTTGGTGGCGAAATGGCGCAGCGATGCGGCCCGGATTGATCTGGGCGATGGCGCGCTGCTGGAGGTCATTATCGGCGACGCGCGCACCACCCTGCCCGGCTGGGAAGGCCGCGCCGATGCGTGGTTCCTCGACGGGTTCGCCCCTGCGCGCAATCCCGAGCTGTGGGGGCCGGATCTGATGGCCGCCGTCGCCGCGCACACCGCCCCCGGCGGGACGGCGGCGACCTATACCGCCGCAGGCCATGTGCGCCGGGCGCTGGCGGCGACGGGCATGGACGTTGCCCGCGTGCCCGGCTATGGCCGCAAAAGGCACATGACCACAGCGAGGATGCCGCGATGATAGAACAGAACGCACGGCTGGGCATTCTGCTGATGCTGGCGACGACGCTGGTCTTTGCCATTCAGGACGGGCTGTCACGCCATCTGGCGGGCGAATACAACGTCTTTATGGTCATCATGATCCGCTACTGGTTCTTTGCGGCCTTCGTTCTGACCATCTCAAAGCGCAAGGCAGGCGGGCTGCGCGCGGCCGCGCGCACGACGCAGCCGGTGCTGCAAGCGTTTCGGGCGCTTCTGCTGGTGACGGAGATCTGCATGATCGTGCTGGCCTTCACCCTGCTGGGGCTGGTCGAAACGCACGCGGTTTTTGCCTGCTATCCGTTGCTGATTGCCGCCCTCTCCGGCCCCGTTCTGGGCGAACATGTAGGCTGGCGCCGCTGGACGGCCATCGGCATCGGGTTCATCGGGGTGCTGATCATCCTCGAGCCCGGCGTCACCGTGTTCGAGCCGGCGGCGATCATCCCGTTGATCGGCGCGCTCATGTTCGCGCTATATGGCCTGCTGACACGCTATGCGGCACGGCGCGATACGGCGGCGACCAGCTTTTTCTGGACCGGAACGGTTGGCGCGCTGGGCATGACCTGCGTCGGCGTCTGGTTTTGGGAGCCTATGGCACTAGTCGATTGGGGCTGGATGTCGGCGCTTTGCCTGACCGGGGTGTTGGGGCATTTCACGCTGATCAAATGCTACGAGGTCGCGGAGGCCAGCGCCGTGCAGCCTTTTGCATACCTGCAACTGGTCTTTATCTCGATCATCGGCGTGACGGTCTTTGGCGAGACGATCCGCACGAATGTGGCCGTCGGTGTGGCGGTGGTCGTGGGGGCGGGTCTCTTTACACTTTGGCGGCAGCGCAAGGTGGCATAGGGCGGATGCCTGCGGCGCGAGTATTTTTGGGAACGATGAAAGCCGGGCGTGATTTGGCCAGCCAGCCGATCCGCGCCCGGTGATGTCATTGCGTCAGCGATGATGGGATGGTCGCGCTGGTCAGTTCCTGAGTGAACGGTACGGGGTGCGGATCCTTGCCCAGTCTTGCGCGGTAGATCGGCAGGCTTTCCGCGACCCGCTGGACGTAGTTGCGCGTCTCATCGAACGGGATGAATTCGATCCAGTCGATCACGTCGAGGCCATTCGTCCCCTCGCCGCTACGCGGATCGCCCCGGTCTGTGATCCAGCGGGGCGGGCGCGCCGGGCCTGCGTTATAGGCCGCTGAAATCATCACGACGTTGCCGCCAAAACGCTGCGACATCTGCGCGAGGTAGGTCGAGCCGAGCCGCGCGTTATACTGCCAGTCGTTCAGCACGGCTGCGCGATCATATGCGATGCCCAGATCGCGCGCCACATCGCCGGCCGTGCCGGGCAGCACCTGCATCAACCCGAGGGCGCCTGCACCGCTGGCGACGAGGTGGTCAAATTCGCTTTCGCGGCGGGCGATGGCGAGGGCCATTTCCATCGGCACGGGCAGATCCACGTCCATCATCGGATGTAGCGGATAATAGGCGGCCGGCAGCACGATCCCGCGTTGCGCCGCCGCCTTGCCCAGCATGACCTGAAGATGCGGCTGGCCCATGTCGGCCAGAGCGGCGCCAAGACTGCCCAGCGCGGGACGCTCCAGCGTGTCGGCCAGCGCGGTGACGAACCATTCGGCCAGCGTCAACTGCCGCGCTGCGGCCAGCAGCGCCGCGGCTTGGAATAGATCGGTCTGCACGAAGTCCGCCGACTGCCATGGCGCGAACACCTCTGCTCCGGCCAGCGCCGGATCGCTGGGCAATCCGGCCTTTTCGGCGGCGAGCAGTCCGTAGAAACTGGTCTGTTCCTCGGCGCCCTGAGCATAGGCGATCTGCGCCGCCTCGGGATCGTCCAGCGCCTCCTGCGCGCGGCCAATCCAATAGCCAGCGCGCCCCATTGAAATGGGGCTGCCAACCGCCGCACGCAGCCGCTGGAAGTGATCCAGCGCCAGCGCCGGATCATCCATGAAGCGCAGGGCAAGATAGCCCGAAAGCCATTCGAGATCCGCATAGGCGCCGCCATCCAGCAGCTGGTGATGCGCGGCCAGATCATAGGCGCGGGCATAGTCGCCGTCCCGCATCATCCGGCGGGCAAAGCTGCGCCGCCATCCGGCCCAGCGGGCGGCCTCGCCCAGGCCGCCCTCGATCCGGCTCTGGCGCTGCATCAGGTCCATCGCCTTCTCGGCTTTGTCGGTCTTGATGTATTGCTCGAACAGCATGTGGGCGATGCCGGGATCGCGCTGCATTTCCTCCGGCAGGCTCGCGACCTTTTCCCCGATCCCGCGGCGCCCGTCGCTGGCCATCAGGCGTATATCGGCGCGGGCGCGCATGTCGTCGCTGACCAGCGGCAGCATCTGTGCCGAATCGCGCAGGCCGCGCCACAGGGTCATATCCATGCGCGCATCATGATGCGGCTCAAGCAGACGGCCCCACGCGTTGAGGAAATCGACATGCTCCTCGGTGCTCAGATCGAAGGTCAGCCACGCCTCGACCACGCTCGCCTCGGCGTCGCCCAGACGGTTCGCGTTTTTCAACGCTTCGGCGTGGCGCAGCACACCTGCGCCGGTGTCAGGCGCGGCGCCTTCGTAGAACGCAAGGATCTGGGCGTCATTCGCGTCCTCGAACGCCTCGAGCGACTGGCTGCGCAGCCGGTCCAGCCCCGGCCACTGCGGGTGGGCGGCCAGAAACGCCAGCACTTCGGGCACTGTGCCACGCCCCGCGCGCAGCCGCGCCCATTCGATCAGCGCGCTGGCCACAGGTCCGTCACGCTCGGCCAGTTGCGCTGCGCGGTCCCACCGCCCGGCCCCCGCCGCGTCCAGCGCAGAGGCCAGCGGGCGCGGTGGCAATACGCGCGCAGGCGTCTCGGCGAAGGCAGGCAGGGCGGCCTGTATCAGCAAAAGGGCGGCGAAAAGAGGACGCAACATGGCTTGCATTTCCCGTCATTGCAAAGGATAGACAGCCCCAGCCTAAGCGCGCGCCGATGCGCCGTCCACCCAGCCTGACATAAGGCATTGGACGCCGCTTGCCATGGTGCGCGCCCCACAACCGGGCCTAGATGCCCCGCGACGAGAATAGGAGTTCACGATGATCAAAGGATCCCTTCCGGCCCTGGTCACGCCATTGAAAAACGGCGAGGTGGATTTCGACACGCTGGGCAAACTGGTGGAGTGGCATATTGCCGAGGGCAGCGATGGGCTGGTCCCCGTCGGCACGACCGGCGAGAGCCCGACACTCAGCCACACCGAACATATGGCCGTCGTCGAAGAAGTCGTGCGCGTTGCCGCGAACCGCATCCCGATCATCGCGGGCGCTGGCAGCAACAATACCGCCGAAACCGTCAGCTTCATGCAGCACGCTCACAAGGTCGGCGCAGATGCCGCGCTGGTTGTGACACCTTATTATAACAAGCCGACTCAGGCCGGGTTGATCGCGCATTTCACCGCCGCGCATGACAGCTGCGATCTGCCGATCATCATCTACAACATCCCCGGCCGCTCGGCCGTCGACATGTCGCCGGCCACGATGGGCACGCTGGCGAAACTGCCGCGTATCATCGGCGTCAAGGACGCGACCGGCGATCTGGCTCGCGTCTGCGCCCAGCGCATCACCTGCGGCACGGATTTCATCCAGGTCTCGGGCGAGGATGCCACGGCGCACGGCTTTAACGCCCAAGGCGGGGTTGGCTGCATTTCGGTCACCGCCAACGCCGCGCCGAAGCTGTGCGCCCAGCTGCAGGCCGCGTGCCTGCGCGGTGATTATGCCGAGGCGCTGACACTTCAGGACCGGCTGATGCCGCTGCATCACGCGATCTTTACCGAGCCGGGGCTGGTCGGCGTCAAATACGCCATGTCCCTCTTGGGCAAATGCAGCGAAGAGGTCCGCTCGCCGCTGGTTCCGCTGACGGATGGAACCAAGGCATTGGTCGAGAACGCGATGCGCCACGCCGGTCTGCTGAACTGACGTCAGCGATACTGCGACGGCGCCTGCCCGAACTGGGCCGAATAGGCGCGGCTGAAATGCGATGAATTGGCAAACCCAGTCGCCAGCGCGATCTGCGTCAGCGGCAGGGACGAATTGCGCAGAAGGCTCTGCGCGCGGCCCAGCCGCAGCGTCCGGTAATAGCGCATGGCCGGCTGCCCCAACTGATCGGTGAACAGCCGGTTCAATTGCCGCGCCGACACCCCGGCGATACCCGCCAACTGGCTCAGATCCAGCGGATCGGCGACGTGGCTCTCCATCGCTTCGACCGCATCGAGGATGGCCGGCGTATGTGTGCCGACGCGCTGCGCCAGCCCGCCGCGCTGCGGGCCGACGGGCGGGCGGATGTCCGTATGCATGAACCAGTCGCTGACCTGCCGCGCGAATCCCGCGCCATGCTGGCGGGCGATCAGCGCATGCATCATGTCCAGCGGCGCGGTGCCGCCCGCGCAAGTCATCCGGTCGCGGTCGATGACATATAGCGTGCGCTCGATCGCCAGATCCGGCGACAGCTCGGCCAGCGCCTCGGCATATTCCCAATGCAGCGTCATGCGCCGCCCCGCCATCAGCCCCGCGCGCGCGAGAATGACCGGCCCGCCCGACACGCCGCCCAGCGCCACGCCCTCCCGCGCGAGCCGCGCCAGCCAGCGATAAAGCTTTGCGTCGCGGTCGGCGCTGATATCGCCGCCGGCGATGACAAACAGCATATCCAGCGACAGGGCATCGCCGATCCGTGCATCGGGCGGCACCACCGCAGCGCCCGAACTGGGCACGGGGCTCGCCCCCTCCGCAACGTGGATCACCTCGTAAAGCGGATGCTCGGCCAACAGATTGGCGGCGCGCAGCGGCTCCACCGTCGCCGCATAGGACATGACGGCGAAATCGGCGACCGGCAGGATGCCGATTCGCATGGGCTTGGCAGCGGGATCCGGGCGAACGTCCATTTCGGACATATAGGCGACCTTTTCAGGAAAGTGCAAATGCGGAGGCACGATATGGTAGCTGCAACTCACCACAAGCTGGATGAAATCCCTATGCGCTATTCCGCACTCCGCATCCTCAAAGAAGGCCTGACCGGCAACAAGGGCTGGAAACCCGTCTGGCGCGAGCCCGAGCCGAAGGCCGAATATGATGTCATCATCATCGGCGGCGGCGGTCACGGCCTTGCCACGGCCTATTACCTGGCAAAGGAGCACGGCATCACCAATGTCGCCGTGCTGGAAAAAGGCTGGATCGGCAGCGGCAACGTGGGCCGCAACACCACCATCATCCGCTCAAACTACCTGCTGCCAGGCAACGAGCCGTTCTACGAGCTGTCGTTGAAGCTGTGGGAAGGGCTGGAGCAGGATTTCAACTACAACGCCATGATCTCGCAGCGGTCGATCCTGAACCTGCTGCACTCGGACGCGCAGCGCGACGCCTTCATCCGGCGCGGCAATGCGATGTTCCTTGCAGGCGCAGACGCCGAATACGCCTCGGCCGAGCAGTTGCGCGCCGAACTGCCCTTCCTTGACTATGACAACGCCCGTTTCCCGATCAAGGGCGGCCTCTTCCAGCGGCGCGGCGGCACGGTGCGCCATGATGCGGTCGCCTGGGGTTATGCGCGCGGCGCCGACAGCCGCGGCGTCGACATCATCCAGAATTGCGAGGTCACAGGCTTCGACATCGAAAACGGCGTCTGCCGCGGGGTCGAAACATCGCGCGGACCGATCCGCGCCAAGAAGGTCGCCATGTGCGTCGCAGGCTCTTCCGGCCGAGTCGCCGCCAAGGCCGGCATGCGCCTGCCGATCGAAAGCCACGTGCTGCAGGCATTCGTCACCGAAGGGCTGAAACCGGTCATCCCCGGCGTCATCACCTTTGGCGCGGGCCACTTCTATGTCAGCCAGTCCGACAAGGGCGGGCTGGTCTTCGGCGGCGATCTGGACGGCTACAACTCCTACGCCCAGCGCGGCAACCTGCCCGTGATCGAGGACGTGGCCGAAGGCGGCATGGCCATCATGCCGATCATCGGGCGCGCCCGCCTCCTGCGCAGTTGGGGCGGCATCATGGACATGTCGATGGACGGCTCGCCCTATATCGACAAGACGCATATCGGCGGTCTCTATTTCAACGGCGGCTGGTGCTATGGCGGCTTCAAGGCGACACCGGGATCGGGATGGTGCTACGCGCATCTCATCGCCAAGGATACGCCCCACCCCGTCGCGACGGAAATGCGTCTGGACCGGTTCAAGCGCGGTCACATGATCGACGAAAAAGGCCAGGGCAACCAGCCCAACCTGCATTGAGGGGCATCATGCTTTTTCTTGGTAAAAATACCCATGTCACACCCTGCCTGCATGCACGGCGCCGCTCAGGCGCGCAGGCATCGCAGCGCGCGATTTTCCGCGCGGAAAACTTCCCGGAATTCGCGCGAATTCCGTTTCACGCTGAGGTGAGTAAATGATCATCAACCACCCCCTTCTTGGACCGCGCGACGTGGCCGAATTCATCTATCTCGGCGATGCCTGCCTCATCGACCGCCCCGATTGGGAAGCCGATGATGCAGCCGAGAAATTCCACGAATACGGGTATATCCGCGACAACATTGCCGGCCCGATGCAGGAACTCTGGTATCACGAACAGGGCGACCGCAGCTGGCTGGTCGTCACGCGCGACACCATCACACACGAAATCACCGATGTCGAAATGGCCCGTGATGTGGCCCGCACGCGAGGGCGCAGCAAATGAGCCAGATCAACCGGATCAAGGGCGGCCTGATCGACCGCTCAAAGACGCTGAACTTCACCTTCAACGGCAAGTCGATGCAAGGCCATGCGGGCGATACGCTGGCCTCGGCGCTTCTGGCCAATGGCCAGGTGCTGGTCGGCCGGTCGTTCAAATATCACCGCCCGCGCGGCATCCTGACCGCCGGCTCGGAAGAGCCGAACGCGCTGGTCCAGCTGCGTAACGGCGCGGCGCAGGAGCCGAACACGCGCGCCACCGTGACCGAGCTTTTCAACGGGCTTGCCGCCACCAGCCAGAACCACCGCGGCTCGCTTGAATTCGACCTGATGGCGATGACCGATCTGGTCTCGCCCTTCCTCGCTGCGGGTTTTTATTACAAGACGTTCATGTGGCCCGCCGCGTTCTGGGAAAAATTCTACGAACCCATCATCCGCAACTCCGCCGGTCTGGGGCGCCTGTCCATGCAGGAAGATCCCGACACCTACGACAAGGGCTTCCTGCACTGTGACCTGCTGGTGATCGGCGCGGGGCCTTCGGGGCTGTCTGCCGCCCTTGCCGCCGCCCGCAGCGGCGCGCGAGTGATCCTCGCGGATGAGGATTTTGCCCCTGGCGGGCGCCTGAATTCGGAAACGCTCGACGTTGACGGCATGGCCGGCGCCGATTGGGCCGCGCAGACCGTGGCCGAGCTGGCGACGATGGACAACGTGCGCCTGATGACCCGCACCACGATCTACGGCGCCTTCGATCACGGCGTCTATGGCGCGCTGGAGCGGTGCACCGACCACCTGCCCGGCTCGGGCGGCAAGCCGCGTCAGGTGCTGTGGCGGATCTACTCGAAACGCGCCGTGCTGGCCGCCGGCGCGACCGAGCGGCCGATCGCCTTTGGCAACAACGACCGCCCTGGCATCATGCTGGCCAGCGCCGTGCGCACCTATGTCAACCGCTTCGGCGTGACGCCGGGCCAGAAGGTCGCGGTGCTGACCAACAACGACGACGGCTGGCGCACCGCCTCCGACCTCGCGGCCAAGGGCGTCGAGATTGCCGCGATCATCGACACACGCGACCGCCCCGCCGTCTGCGATGTGCCGGGCGCGCGCCATGTGCGCAGTGCGGGCGTCGTCGATACCGCAGGCCGCAAGGCGCTGAAGCGGATCACACTAACCGATGGGCAGATGATCGACGTCGATTGCCTCGCCGTCTCCGGTGGCTGGAACCCCGCCGTGCATCTGACCTGCCATCAGCAAGGCCGCCCCGTCTGGAACGAGAAGATTTCTGCCTTCGTTCCGGGCAAGGACTTGCCGCCGGGCATGGTTGTCGCGGGTGCCGCCAGCGGCGCGCTGACGCTGGCCGCCGCCTTGGACGAGGGCCGCAAGGCCGCCGATTCCCAGGTCAAGGATCTGGGCTTCACCCCGTCGAAGCAGGCAGTCCCAAAGGCACAGGACGAGGCATACGAGGGCGCGCCGAAATGGCACATCCCCTCGGGCAAGAAACGCGCCTGGGTCGATTTTCAGAACGACGTCACGGTCAAGGATATCAAACTGTCCCACCGCGAAGGCTTCAAATCGGTCGAGCACCTGAAACGCTACACGACCACCGGCATGGCCACCGATCAGGGCAAGACATCGAACATGTCGGCGCTGGCGATCATGGCCGAATGTACCGGCAAATCGATCCCGGAAACCGGCACGACCATCTTCCGCCCGCCCTATACGCCCGTGCCCATCGGCGCGCTGGCAGGCCGGGCGCGCGGGCAGGATTTCCGCCCCTACCGCCTGACACCCAGCCATGAATGGGCCACGAAACATGGCGCGACCTTTGTCGAGGTCGGCAACTGGCTGCGCGCGCAATGGTTCGTCAAGGGCAATGAAAAGGGCTGGCGCGATTCGGTCGACCGCGAGGTTCTGAACACCCGCAATTCCGTCGGTATCTGCGACGTGACCACGCTGGGCAAGATCGACATTCAGGGCAAGGACGCTGCCGAATTCCTGAACAAGGTCTACGCAAACGCCTTTGCCAAGCTGGCGGTCGGGCGCGTGCGCTACGGCATCATGCTGCGCGAGGATGGCATCTGCTATGACGATGGCACCACCGCGCGCATGTCCGAGAACCATTTCGTGATGACCACCACCACCGCCAACGCGGTTCTGGTGTTCCGCCGGATGGAATTCGCGCGCCAGTGCCTCTACCCCGATATGGACGTGCACATGATCTCGACCACCGATGCGTGGGCACAATTCGCCGTCGCCGGTCCTAACGCGCGCAAACTGCTCAGCAAAATTGTCGACGCCGACAGCCAGGACATGTCCAACGAGGGCTTCCCCTTCATGGCCTGCGGCGAAGTCACCGTCTGCGGCGGCACGCCGGGGCGCCTGTTCCGCATCTCCTTCTCGGGCGAGCTGGCCTATGAGATCGCGGTGCCCGCGCGCTACGGCAACTCCCTGATGGAGGCGCTGATGAAGGCGGGCGAGGAATTCGGCGCCTGCCCCTACGGCACCGAAGCCCTGGGCGTCATGCGCATCGAAAAGGGCCACGCGGCCGGCAACGAGCTGGACGGGCGCACCACGGCCCACATGCTGGGCATGGGTGGCATGGTCAGCAAGAAGAAGGACTGCATCGGCAAAACCCTGTCGCAGCGCCCCGAAATGAACCGCGAGGATGCGGAAAAACTGGTCGGCTTCCGCCCGGTGGACCGCAGCAAGAAGCTGATTGCCGGATCGCATTTCATCAACAAGGGCGACGAGGCGACGATGGCCAACGATCAGGGCTGGATGACGTCGGTCGCATGGTCGCCCAGCCTCGATCATTCGGTCGGCCTTGGCTTCATCAAGTCGGGCGATACCCGCATGGGCGAAATCGTCCGTGCCGTCAGCCCCGTCCACGACACCGAGATGGAAGTCGAGATCGTCTCGGCCCACTTCATCGACCCCGAAGGAGAGCGTCTGCGTGCCTGATTTCACCCTCACCGCCGCCCCGCCGCTGGCCGGATATGACCGCAGCTTTGGCGATATCAAGCTAAGCGCGCCCAAGGATCTGGCCATCGTATCCATCGCCCTGCCCCTCGGTGGCGAGGACGCGGCCAAAAAGGCGATCAAAACCGCCTTTGGCATCGCCCTGCCCGAGGTCGGCATGTCGGCCACGACCAAGGCTGACGCCGAAGCGATCATGCGCCTTGGCATTGATCAGGCCTTTGTCCTCTTCGCCAGCGCAACGCCCGACGCCGAGCGGCAGATTGCGGCCAAACTGAAAGGCGCGGCCTACACGACCGACCAGACCGACGCATGGTGTGCGCTGGAAATCTCCGGCCCCGGCGCCCGCCGCGCGCTGGAGCGGATTTGCCCGATCGACCTGCACCCCGATGCCTTCGCGGTGGGCGCCATCGCACGAACGGTGATGGAGCACATGGGCTCGATCATCGCGCGCACCGACGAGGACACGTATCTGCTGCTGTCCGCCAGCTCCTCGGCCAAGTCGTTCCTGCATGCGGTTGAGCTGTCGGCGAAAAACGTCACCTGATACGGCGCAAAGCTGTGTTAGTTTGAAACTGCAAGGCCCGGTCAACGCCGGGCCTTTTACGTTGATCAGTGGGGCATCATTGCTGGAGCGGCGCGCCAAGTGCGGCGGCCATCCGTGCGACCGCCGAGAGTTGCGGCGCCGCTCGACTCAGGTAGTCCGGCCCCGAATAGCCCCACCAATCCCAGCACCCATTCGGGTTTCCGGCAAACCAGTTGTACCACGGTGCCGGTATGATTTTTGCCTGTGGGTAAAGCACGACGATCCTGTTTGCCTCGGCCCATCGGTTATAGCCTGTCAGCCGAGCATAATCCTGGCCGATGACCTGCCGCCCCTGCTTGCAGCCATGCAGCGCGATGTGCAGACGGCAGCTTTCGCCCGCCGCGCAGTCAGCCGGAACATAGACGAAGGCCCGCTCGTCCATGCCGGAGGCACCTTCAAGATATCCAGCCTGATCAAAGACCACGAACCCCTCTTCTCTTGGGTCGGCCGGAGGCGACAGATCCCCATAGAGCTGGGTCAGAATGTCGCCGGCCTGATCAAAGTCACAATCGATGAGGAAATCGGGACGGGTCGCATTGCAGGTCACAGTCCCCTGCTCAGTGACAAACCCGTGCCCGGCATCGACATCCGTCACATAGGTCATGTCGCCTGGATCTACGCCGAGCAATTCATAAGTCTGCCCCAATGCGTCCATGGTCGATCGCGCTACGGTATCGTCGGCCTGACCATGAAACAGATACAGCCTGTCGGGCGCGATATCCTGCAGCGGGTCTATGCGGTTCTCTGCCGCCAGGGCTTGCATCGACTCGAGGGAGTTGTCCGGATCGGCGTCGAAAAATAACGGATCCATGCACACGTAGAACGCCCGCCACAGCGAGTGATCCGCGCAGTCATATGGCCCGCCCGCGACAATGCCCGCGCCCGAGATGGCACTCGAAAAGGCGACTTGCAGCTGCACCGCCATGAACGCTCCGCTGGACAGCCCCGAAACGGTTGTCGCTTCGGGTTCGAGGTTCAGCATGGGTAATGGCTCTGCGGCCGCAACGCTTGAGACAAATGCAAAGGCAAACGCTAGCCCGGACGAATTACCCATCGTCAATAACTCCTCAAGGTGGAAAGATGCGGCCCTCTCTGCGGGCGACATGCGTTCAAGTCAGCAAAGGAATGATACCGGAATATGTCCTTCCGCGCCATTTTCTCCGCTCATCGCAGCAAAAAATGGGCAGGGCGCAAATGGCGGGCAGTCTATCGGCACCTTCTCTGGAGGTGCGCGTTCCGGACGGGGACCACGGACAGGGGAACGGACAGGGCGGATGCTGCGCGGGTCACCGGCGTGGACTTGAACATGATGGCAAGGCACCGATTGATACAAATCACCGCCAGCCTTGCGCGCATGGGCTACTGAATCCCTACACGCCGCCGTTTTCTTGCGCGGAAGACCAACCTTCAGCTGGAGAAGGGAGCGAAGCCCGATGCCTTCACGCGCAATTCCGTACTTCTTGTCCGCCACCTTCCCGATCACATGGGGCATTGTCGGGCTCTACTTGCTCTTGCCCGAGTGGGCTTCATCGTGGTTCGGTGAGATCAGCGGATCGCATCCGCTCTTCTTCCTCGCGACGTGGGCGCCGGCCATCGCGGCCTTCGTGCTCGTCGCCTTCCATGGCGGCGCGACCGGTCTGGGGCGCTTCCTGTCGCGGCTGCTGCTCTGGCGGGCGCCCACGGGATGGGTCGCCTTTGTCATGGTCGGCCTGCCGCTCGTCTTCGTTGCCGGATCGCTGTTCAAGGGTGGCCCCGTGCTGGCGCCGCTTCCGCCCGGCGGCGCCGGTCCGGTCGTCGCGGTCATGGTGATGATGCTTTTTCTAGGGCCGGTCGAAGAGTTTGGCTGGCGCGGCGTCCTGCAGCCCCTTCTGCAGCGCCATATGGCGCCGATCTGGGCGGGCATGCTGATCGGCGCAATCTGGGGTCTGTGGCATCTTCCGGCCTTCTTCCTTGCGGGCACGGTCTTTGGCGGCTGGAATTTCCTGCCGTTTCTCATCGGCAACGTGGTGCTTGCCGTGCTCGTGACGCCGATCCTCAACCGGACAGGCGGCAGCCTGCTGTG
The DNA here is from genome assembly GCA_036568405.1 of Roseovarius sp. GTDB lineage: Bacteria > Pseudomonadota > Alphaproteobacteria > Rhodobacterales > Rhodobacteraceae > Roseovarius. Next base: position 454 of record DATCSR010000019.1, on the reverse strand, counting down.
GCCGATGCTGTTCCACTGGCAGTTGATCAACCCGTTCTGGCCCGACGCGCAGCCCTGGGACACCTGGATCCTCGTCGCGGTCGCTGTCGTCGTTGTCTGGTGGAACCGCGACGCCATGTTTGCTCGCGCGGGTGCGGTGACAGAAGTGATACCGACCGCCTTCCCTGCCGAATGATCGGCACTGCCGGGCCGGCTGTGACGCCCGAGACGCGGACGCTGGCGGGGGAGCATCGGCGATCGGTTGATCCAGATTAACACGCTGCGCCGCACGATAGCCTATCAGGGTAATCGGTTGCTCTGGCACCAATAAATATGGAGTTGTAAAATGAAGGTTCATCTTGGGTTTGCGGCGCTGGCTGTCATGCTTGTCGCAGGCCGGCCACCATGTCCTCCGAGAAAAGCGCGGGGTCGTCCGGCTGAAGCGCCTTGAGCCTGTTCCACTCGGCACGATCCG
>DATCSR010000018.1:0-62605 GCA_036568405.1 Roseovarius sp. | reverse complement strand
TTTCAGTCGATCATGGGCAGGAGGGCGGTGATCGAGGCTTTGGCGTCGCCGTAGAACATGCGGGTGTTTTCCTTGTAGAACAGCGGGTTTTCGATGCCGGAGTATCCGGTGCCCTGGCCGCGTTTCGACACGAAGACCTGCCGCGCTTCCCAGACGCGCAGCACCGGCATGCCGGCGATGGGCGAATTGGGGTCGTCCATTGCGGCAGGGTTCACGATGTCGTTCGATCCGATGACGATCGCCACGTCGGTCTTGGCCAGATCGTCGTTGATCTCGTCCATCTCCAGCACGATGTCATAGGGCACCTTGGCCTCGGCCAGGAGCACGTTCATGTGGCCGGGCAGGCGGCCCGCGACGGGGTGGATGGCAAAGCGCACATTCTTGCCCTTGGCGCGCAGCTTGGTGACCAGATCGGACACCGCCCCTTGGGCTTGCGCCACGGCCATGCCGTAGCCGGGCACGATCACGATGCTGTCGGCCTCGTTCAGCGCGGTTGCCACGCCCTCGGCGTCGATCGCCACCTGCTCGCCCTCGACCGCCATCGCGGGGCCGGTGGTGTTGCCGAAACCCCCCAGGATGACCGAGATGAACGAGCGGTTCATCGCCTTGCACATGATGTAGCTGAGGATCGCACCCGACGAGCCGACCAGCGCGCCGGTCACGATCAGCAGATCGTTGCCCAATGAGAACCCGATCGCCGCCGCCGCCCAGCCGGAATAGGAGTTCAGCATCGACACCACCACCGGCATGTCGGCGCCGCCGATTCCCATGATCAGGTGGTAGCCGATGAAGAACGCCAGCAGCGTCATCAGCAGCAGCGTCCAGATGCCTGCGCCCTGCATGAACAGGATCAGCAGCAGCACCGAAAGCCCGGCCGCGACAGCGTTCAGCGCATGGCCGCCGGGCAGTTTCTCGGCCTTGGAGGTGATCTTGCCCGCCAGCTTGCCGAAGGCGACGACCGATCCGGTGAAGGTCACGGCGCCGATGAACACGCCCAGGAACACCTCGGCGCGCAGGATGGTGTATTCGGCGCCGGTCTTATGGGCCAGCGTCTTGGCAAAGCCGGTCAGGCCCTGCTGGTCGAGCCACATATCGGCCTCGCCCGCAGGCATCGCCGCCTTGAGCGCCAGCACCGATTGCAGCTCCAGATAGGCGTTGATGCCGATGAACACGGCGGCCAGCCCGACAAAGGAATGCAGCGCCGCGACCAGCTGCGGCATCTCGGTCATCTCGACCCGCTTGGCCACATACCAGCCCAGAACCGAGCCGCCGGCGATCATCACCAGGATGACGAACCAGTTGCCCATACCGGGGCCGAACACCGTCGCCACCACGGCGGCGCCCATGCCGAAGATGCCATACCAGACCGCGCGCTTGGCGCTTTCCTGGTTTGACAGCCCGCCAAGCGACAGGATGAAAAGGACGGCTGCCGCGATATAGGCCGCGGATACGATTCCAAGGGTCATTTCTGCTGTCCTTTCAGGATTTCTGGAACATCGCCAACATGCGGCGCGTCACGAGAAAGCCCCCCACGATGTTGATGCTGGCGATGAACACCGACACGGCGGCCAGCAGAACGACCAGCCAGGAGCCGGACCCGATCTGCAGCAGCGCGCCCAGAATGATGATGCCGGAGATCGCGTTCGTCACCGCCATCAGCGGCGTGTGCAGCGAATGCGACACGCCCCAGATGACCGAAAACCCGATGAAGCAGGCCAGCACGAAGACGATGAAATGGCTCATGAAGCTTGCGGGGGCAAAACCGCCGACCAGCACCATGACGGCCGCCCCGGCGACCAGCATCCCGACCTGCGTTTTGGTCTGTTTGCGGAACAGCGCCAGATCCTGCGCCTTCTTTTCCTCTGCCGTCGGCGCGGGGGCGGTCTGTTTCGGCTTGGCCGCGATGGCCTGCACCTTGGGCGGGGGCGGCGGATAGGTGATCTCGCCCGCGTGCACGACCGTGGCGCCGCGAATGACGTCATCCTCCATATTGTGATGGATCCGGCCGTCCTTTTCAGGGGTCAGATCCGTCAGCATGTGGCGGATGTTGGTGGCATAAAGGCTGGAGGCCTGCGCGGCCATGCGGCTGGGGAAATCGGTATAGCCGATGATGGTGACGCCGTTTTCGGTGACGATCTTTTCGTCCTTGACCGTCAGCTTGCAGTTGCCGCCCTTCTCGGCGGCCAGATCGACGATGACCGATCCGGGCTTCATCGCCTTGACCATGTCCTCGGTCCACAGCTCGGGCGCGTCCCGGCCCGGGATCAGGGCGGTGGTGATGACGATGTCGATATTCGGCGCCAGTTCGCGGAACTTGGCCAGCTGCGCGGCGCGGAATTCGGGGCTGGAGACCGACGCATAGCCGCCCGTCGCCGCGCCGTCCTGCGCCTCCTCAAAATCCAGATAGACGAACTCGGCCCCCATGCTTTCGACCTGCTCGGCCACTTCGGGGCGCACATCAAAGGCCAGCGTGACCGCGCCCAGCGAGGTGGACGTGCCGATGGCAGCCAGCCCGGCCACGCCCGCACCGATCACCAGCACGCGCGCCGGGGGCATCTTGCCCGCCGCGGTGATCTGGCCGGTGAAGAAGCGGTCGAAATTGCCCGCGGCCTCGATCACGGCGCGGTAGCCGGCGATATTGGCCATCGACGACAGCGCGTCCATCTTCTGCGCGCGGGAAATGCGCGGCACCATTTCCATCGCGATGACGCTGGCGCCGGATTTGCGCGCCGCCTCCATCCCCGCGTCGTTGCTGGCGGGGTTGAAGAAGGTGATCAGCGTCTGCCCCTTGCGCAGATGCTCCAGCTCCGCGCCCGTTGGCGGGCGCACCTTGGCGATGAGGTCGCTGGCGGTCCAGAGCGCGTCGGCGGTCTTGACCACCTCCACCCCCGCCGCCGCGTAATCCGCGTCCGCAAAGCCGGCCCGCTGGCCCGCGCCGCTTTGAATCGCGCAGTCATACCCCAGTTTCTGAAGCTGAAGCGCGCTTTCGGGTGTCATCGCAACGCGCGCTTCACCGTCCATGACCTCTGCGGGAACACCAATTTTCACGTTTGCCTACCAATCCATCTCTTCGGCGCCGGCGCACCCCAAGGGCCCGATCCGCCGCAAAACCCCGCGCGAGCCACGCCCGCGCCGTCACATCCGAAAATAAGCATACGCCGAACACCTTGGCAACGCCAAGAGCAGACCCCCCCCCGCGCCCCAGCACCGCAAAAGAGGCGCGGGAAGGCGGGAGGCAACGCTTGCTTTTTCCCTATTGTTGGTGTGATATTCAGTAATTGGAATTTGTATCCGGGGGGATGTCGCATGCGATTTGGCAGAAGAGAGGTTCTTGCAGGTCTGGGCGGGCTCGCGCTCGGCGGCATGGGTCTGCCGTCCTTCGCGCGGGCCGTGATGCAACTGGGCGAGGCCGAGGTGATCAGTCTCAGCGACGGTAATCTGGTCCTTCCCGCGTCTTTCTTTTTCGACAGTTTGCCACAGGATGAACTGGATCTGATCCTGGCCAAACATAACGTGCCCCGCGACCAGCTGGAGCCGCCCTGCAATCTGACCTTGCTTCGTCAGCAGGACAGGCTGGTGCTGTTCGATGCGGGCTCGGGTTCGGCCTTCATGCCCAGCGCGGGCGAGCTTCTGACCAGTCTGGAGGCCGAGGGGCTGACGCCCGAGGACATCACGCATGTGGTGTTTACCCATGCGCATCCCGACCATCTGTGGGGCATACTGGACGATTTCGACGAGCCGGTGTTTCCGCAGGCCAAGCTGATGATCGGGCAGGCCGAATGGGAGTATTGGACAGACCCGAACACGGTGGACACCATCGGAGAGGCCCGCGCATCCTTTGCCGTCGGCGCCGCGCGCAGGCTGGCGGCGATCGAGGATCACATCAGTTTTTTCAACGGCGGCGAGGAAATCCTGCCGGGCGTGATGGCCCATTCGACGCCGGGCCACACCCCCGGGCATATGGCATTCGAGATCCGCGATGGATCCTCCGCCGTGATGGTTGGCGGCGACGCGATAGGTAACGCACACGTCGCCTTCGAGCGCCCGGACTGGGCCAGCGGCGCGGATCAGGATACCGATCTGGGTGCCAAGACGCGGATGCGCCTGCTGGATCAGCTTGCGGCCGATGAAATCGCCTTGCTGGGATTTCATTTGCCGCACGGTGGACTGGGCCGGGTCGAGCGGGCCGGAGATGCTTATCGTTTTGTTGCAAAGGACGCATGATGCGCTGGATTTTGCCTTTCATACTTGCCGCCACCACTGCCCATGCCAGCGAGGATATCGCGGACAAATACCCGAACTCGCTGCTCTACAATAAACCCTACGAGGTGATCCCCGGCGTCTTTTCCGCCATCGGCGCCACCGCCCCGCCAACCTACGAGAACGCGGGCCATAACAATAACCTCAGTTTCATCGTGACCGGCGACGGGGTCGTCGTGATCAACGGCGGCGCGGCCTACGGTCTGGCCAAGGCGCTACATGACGAGATCCGCGCCGTGACCGATCAGGAGGTCAAGCTGGTCTTTAACGAAAACGGTCAGGGTCATGCGGTTCTGGGCAACAATTACTGGGCCGAGCTGGGCGTACCCATCGTCGCGCATGTCGACGCCGCCGAGGTGGTCGCCAGCACCGGCGGCTCGATCCTGGAGGCGATGAAGCGCTACAACAAGGACCGCGCCGAGGGGACCGAAGTGCAAGGGCCGACTGAGACGTTCGAGGATGAATACATCGTCGAGATGGGCGATTTCCGCATCGAGGCGCGGTATCTGGGCCCGGCCCATTCGCCCGGCGACATCGTGGTCTGGCTGCCCAATCAGAGCCTCGTCATCTCGGGCGACATGGCCTTTCACGAGCGGATGCTGCCGATTTTCGCCGATACCTACACCGCCGACTGGCTGGAGACATGGGATAATGAATTCGAGCCGTTGGAGGCGACCTACGTCATCCCCGGCCACGGGCATCCGACGAACATGGATCAGGTGCGCCGCTACACAAAGGACTATCTGGTCTATCTGCGGGACAAGATCGGCGCGCATATCGAGGCAGGCGGCGGGCTTTCCGAGGCTTATTACGTGGACCAATCGCCCTATGCCAATCTCGATACGTTCGAGGAATTGGCCACGAAAAACGCGGGCCGCGTGTTTGAACAGATGGAGTTTGAATAGGGCGCCCGCCAGCGGCGGTCTGGTCAGGCGGGTTTCACGACAAGACCCGCGTCAAGCAGGCGGTGCGTAGCCATCGCCCCGATCCACATGCAAAAGACCGCAAGCCAGCCGGTGACAGCAAAGACCGATCCGCCCGACATGCCCGCACCCACAGCGCAGCCACCGGCCAGCATGCTGCCGAACCCCATCAAGACCGCACCGACAAGATAGCGCTCCATCGGGGTGTCGGGGCCAAAGCGTTCGACCTTGAACTCGCGCGTGGCGAGGGCCATCACGCCCGACCCTGCAAACACCCCCGGCACCAGCCCGACGCCAAAGCTGAGAGGGAGGCGGACGTTATCGACCAGGCCCATCAGCGTATCCGTCGAGGGGCCGGTAAAGGTGATCGACGCAATCGGCACCACCTCGAACGAAATCTGCGCAACGGCGAAGGTCGCGACCCAGCCAAGCGCCACGGCCAGCCCCACAAAGATCGCGGCTATGGCGCGGCTGGGCGGGACAAGCTTGCGCCGCGCGAGCACCACGGACGCTATCAGAGCGATCATCGACAATCCTGCCGCGATCGCCGGCGACAGGCCCAGCATTGCCAGCATGTCGCGCGCGCGGCCCCCCTGCACCATCCAGAGCGATGCAAGAATTTCGCGCGCAGGGGCCAGAAAGCCCCGAAGCGCGGCCTGCGCCGCCAGCGTCAGGACCAGCCCGGTGACGATGGCGCGCAGGTTTCCGGTGGCCGACAGAACCAGCAGACGGCTGGCGCAGCCGCGCGCCAATATCATGCCGCAGCCGAACATCAGCCCACCTATGATTGCCCCCGAGAGGCTGCCCGTCGTCGCCAATTGGCGGGACGTGGACACATCCAGCCATCCGGCGGCCACCAGACCCTGCACCGCCGCCACGGCAGAGGTGAAAGAGATCAGCCAGATGGACAGACGGCTGCCGAACCGCCCTTCCGAGACTTCGACCGACGCCGCGCGCAGGCAAAACCGGGAATGTTGCGCCGCCGCGCCGAAAATCACGCCGACCAGCGCACCGGCCATTGCCAGCACGGCGCCATCGCCAAATCGGTCAAGCAAAGCCTCCAGCATCCATCGGCCCTTTCGACGGTTACGAAACGAACGGCGCAAACCACCGTGCTGAATGGCCAAGGTGGCTCACGGCGCCCACGCAGTCATCACTCGCATACCATGCCGATCCCGGCGTTGTTCCAGCGCAACCGCCAGCGCCGCGATCACGCTGGCGGCGTTTTCGGATCGCGGCCCGCCTACTTCATCGCGTCCTTGACGATGCCGTCCAGCAGGGCCTGCACCTCTTGCATCGGCCCTTCGGGATAGGTGCGGTAGCCGATCATCACGTCGCCGCCCTGGTCAGCCACAAAGATGCCGTACGGGCAATGCGCGATGTTCATCGGGTCCGCTTCCATCACGCTGCGCGATACCTGTGCCGAGCAGAAAACGTAAATATCGGCCTCGTTGAACAGCTCCTTGGTGCTGCCCACGTCAGCGCCGGTCCGGTTCAGCATTTCGCCGGTATGGCTGACATAATCAATGACCAGTCCGCGCCCGACAATCGCATTTTCCACGGCAAAGGCCGCATCCTCGAAACTGCCCGCGAAGGGATAGCTGACGGCCTGATCGGCGGCACTGCCCGGCCCGGCGACCAAGGCCAGGAGCCCTGCCAGAATGTAACGTTTCATGTGATGTCCTTTCTGTTTTCCGTGCTATCAAACATTTTTCGGATCGCCCGAACCTTAACCTTGATCAGGTTCGGGCCAAAATCGTCCGCCTGTCCCGCGCGATGCCCGGGCCGGGCATGGCCGGCAGGCGTCTTAGCTGAACATATCGGCCACGATGCCTGCATACCAGCCTTCGGACTCCTCGTAGGTGGCCTTGCGCAGGTCCGCGCTTTCGCCGGGGGCCGAGATGAAACCGTCAACTTTGGCGATCTTTTCGTCGGTTGCCTCGTATGTCGCGCCCACCTTGACGCCATCGTTCGTGTCGATCAGCGACCAGCAGGTGTTGGTGAATTTGGCCGGGAACACGCGTGACCCGGTCAGCGCGCCGCGCACCGCGTTGGCGCAGACCTTGGCCTGACTGTTGGCGGCAAAGGCCGATTTCGGCATGTCGCCCTGATTGGCAGCATCGCCCAGAACATGGATATCAGGATCGGCCCTGCTGCTCATGTCGGCCGGGTTGATCGGCGCCCAATTGCCCTCCGTGACGCCCGCCATTTCCGCGATGCGGCCCGCTTTCATCGCCGGGATAACGTTGCAGGCATCCACATCCGTCGTCTCGCCGTCGATGGTGACGGTCATGGCGCCGGGATCGACCGACACGTTGCCGCCGCCGAAATCCTCGCCGATCCAGTCGATCATGCCGGGATAATGGGTCAACCAGCCTTCCTGAAAGAGTGCCATCTTCGAGAAGTTCGGCTTGGGGTCCGCGATGATGATCTTGGCCGTGGGGTTTGACTGTCTGAGCATATGCGCGACCATCGAAATCCGCTCGTAGGGGCCGGGGGGGCAGCGGAAGGGATTGGGCGGGGCGACCATCGCGAATGTACCGCCCTCGGGCATGGCCGCAACCTGTGCCTTCAGCAGCTCGGCCTGCGTGCCGCCCTTGTAGGCATGGGGCATGACGCTTTGCGATGCCAGCGACCAACCCTCGACGGCACCTTCGACAAAGTCGATGCCGGGGCTGAGGATCAGCTTGTCATAGGGCAGCGATACCCCGCTGGCGAGGCTGACAGTCCTCGCATCGCGGTCCACGTCCACGGCCCAGTCGTGCACGACATTGATGCCGTATTTCGCGGCCAGCGTGCCATAGGTATGGCCCAGATCGTCCATCTGCTTGAAGCCGCCGATATAGAGGTTCGAGAAGAAACAGGTGTAGTAGGCGCGCGACGGTTCGATCAGGGTGACGTCGACAGCGCCCTCGCTGTCCTTGGCGATGTAGCGCGCGGCGGTGGCCCCGCCCGCGCCGCCGCCGATGACGATGACGCGGGGCCTGCCCGCGCCTCGGGCCAGCAGGGCAGGGGCGGTGAGCGTGGCGGCCCCGGCGGCGGCGGTGCTAAGAAACAGGCGTCTGTTCAATGTCATCGGTCTTCTCCTTCCAGAGTTTCGGCATCATTGCCCGCGCTGTTGGAAATAGGCGGCGAGTGCGGCAATCTCTTCGTCGTTCAGGCGGCCGGCCATCATCTGCATGACGGGATGCGGGCGCAGCTTGGCCTTGTAGGCATGCATGGCGACGACGAAATCCTCTGTCGGCCATCCGGTGACAGACGGGATGCCCTGCGCGCTGCCATCGGCCTGATGGCAGGTCAGACATTCATTCGCCAGATATTCCCCGTATTCCGGATCCCCCTCCAGCGCGAGGATCGCCGGATCAAGGTCATGGTCGGTCCCGCGCGCCGTCGGCTCGGCCTCGGGGATATTGGAGGGATCGTCTGAAAATCCACGCAAGTAGGCCAGCAGATCGGCCCGTTCCTGCGGATCCGAAAGCCCGCGAAAGCTCATCCGCGTCTTGGACACCAAGGCGCGCGGATTTTCGATATAGGCGTCCAGAGTCTCGGCGGTCCAGATCAGCCCGTCGGCGCCCGCCCGCGCCATGGATTTGGAATAGCGAAATCCGTCATGCGCAGCCGCCTTGCGGCCAAAGATGCCGTTCAGATGGGGCCCCACGCGGTCGCGCGCACCGTCGCCGACCTCGTGGCAAGCGGCGCAATTCTCGAAAACCTCCGCCCCGGCGGCAGCGTCGCCAAGGGCCGCAGCGCAGGCTGCGTTCGCCACAAGGGCCGCGGCCAGCGCCGCAGGGGGCGCCAGCACGCGGCCAATCATTTGGGATTGCTCGCCAGATAAGCGGTGATCGCGTCGAGGTCCTTATCCTTTCGCAACCCGGCAAAGCTCATCTTGGTGCCTTTCATGAAGCCCCTTGGATCGGCCAGAAACGCCTTGAGGTTCTCCTCGTCCCAGACAAGCCCGTCATCGGCCATATCCATCAGCACGTTGGAGTATTTGAAGCCCTCTACCTGCCCTGCGGGATGGCCGACAATGCCGTTCAGGATCGGACCGACCCGGTTTTTCGCGCCATCGCCGACCTGGTGGCAGGCCTTGCATTGGCGAAACACCTTCTCGCCTGCAGCGACCAGTTCGGGGTCAAGCGCGGCGGTCTGTTCTTCGGCCGGTTCCTCTTCGGCTGCATCCTCGGCTGCGTCATCCTCCGCATTTGGTTCCGGCGCAAGACCGGCCTCGTCCGTTGATGCGGCGTCTTCGGTGCCGCTGCCGGCCTCGTCATTGCCGCCGGGCGTCACGTCCAGGACCATCGCGCGCATGGTGACTTCGACGCTGTCCTTGCAGTTTTCCATGCAAGGCTCGCCAGTTGACCATTGCGCGTATTCGGTTTCGGACCGGTCGTCGACAAAGAAACCGTCCGCGTTGGGCATTTCGACATCGGCAAATGTCTCGTTCGACAGCACGAAATCGTCGTCGACCAGATAGTTCGAATAAAGGATATAGGCGACGATGGCATAGACCTCGTCCGGCTCCAGCGTCTGGGCGTTGCCGTAGGGCATCGAGCGGTTGACGTAGTCCCACGTGGTCGAAAGATAAGGCCAATAGCTGCCGACCGTTTTTACCGGATCGGCGCGGTCCAGCGTATCCTCGCCGCCCGCCAGCTTGGGCCAGTTGCCCAACCCTTCGGCGAAATCACCATGGCACACAGCGCATTGGTCAACAAAAATCTCTTCGCCGGTGAGCACATCGCCCGACCCTTCGGGCAGTCCCGTGCCGTCCGGGCTCACGTCCAGATCCCAAGCGGCGATTTCTTCGGGCAGGGCCTCGCGGCCAAGGCCGAACGTCTCTGCATGCGCAGAGCCGCCGAGCATAGCAAGCGATGCGGCGATCTTAAGAAACTTCGACATTTTCCGCCTCCCCTGTCGGGCGCACCCACCATGTCTGGATACCGTTGTTGTGATAGATCGAATTTAATCCGCGCACCTCGCGCAACTGCGTTTTCGTGGGCTGCACATAGCCGGTGTCGTCCATCGCGCGGCTCTGAAGCAGCATCTCTTCTCCGTCCCAGTCGGTATCGAGGTAAAATCGCGTCAGCGCCATTTTCTCGCCCGGCTTGGCCAGCCGCGCGGTCTCCCACGTCTTGCCGCCGTCCCTGGACACGTCGACGCGGGTGATCGCGCCGCGCCCCGACCAGGCAAGACCGGTGATGACCAGCGGCCCCTTGCCGTGGGTGATCGGCGCTTGCGGGCTGGGCGAGGTGACGACCGATTTGGCGTCCATCGCCCATGTCCATTTGCGCGATGTGCCGTCCGCCATCGTGTCGGTGTATTTCGAGGTCTCTTCGCGGCTCTCGACGGGGCCATCCATGACCTCGATCCGGCGGATCCACTTGACCCACATGTTGCCTTCCCAGCCCGGCACGACAAGGCGGACAGGATAGCCATGCTCCTTGCGCAGCGCCTCGCCATTGGCCTTGAAGGCGATGAGGCAATCGTCCAGCGCCTTCTCCATCGGGATCGAGCGGCCGTTTGACGACGCATCGGCACCTTCGACGAACACCCATTTGTCCTGCAGATCGCCGGCCGCGTCGAGGCCCGCTTCCTCAAGGATCGTGCGCAGGGGCACGCCGGTATATTCCATGTTGTGGATCATGCCATGGGTGAACTGCGCGCCGTTCAGCTGCGCGCCGGCCCATTCCATGCCCGTATTGGCGGCACATTCGCAGAAATAGACGTGGTTTTCGCGCGGAAAACGCTCCAGATCGGCGTAGCTGAACACCAGCGGACGATCGACGAGGCCGTTGATCATCAGCCGGTAGTCCTGCTTGCTCAGCTCGATCGCGCCCGAATGGTGCCGCTCGAACGCGCAGCCTTGGGGCGTGATGGTGCCGTCCAGCGCATGAATCGGGGTGAAGTTGATCGAACTGATCGTGTCCGCCGTCAGCCATTCGACATTGCGGCGGATCACGTGATCCTCGAAACGGATCGGCAGGCCGTAAGGGTGGGCGTCGACCGGATCGCCAAAGCCGGTGGCCCATGGCTGAACCTCGGTAATCAGCGGATCGGGCGTGGCGGCGCGGGCAGCGCTGCCTGCGATCAGTGCCGTCCCGGCGGCAGCGCCGCGCAGGAAATTCCGGCGTGAGGGTCCGCGTGTCATTGCTTCCTCCGTCTTTTCTGTCTTGCTACTCATATGCCAACCACCTCGACGCTGTCGTTGCCGGGCGCGCTTACGGTGCCTTGTTTGCGAATATGCGCCTCGACCACGTCCCAGATCGGCGGGCCTTCGGTGCCCTCGTTGACGGACGCCCAGCCGGCGACCTGATAGGTGGTGGCCGGGTCGATCGCGTCGCCGGTTTTCAGCAGGGTCATATTGCTGATGCGGCTGCCCTGCGGTTTGGAAATATCGATGCGATAGCCCAGACCGCCGGTGCGCACCATGTCGCCGCCCTGCTGGTAGTAGGGGTCGGGGTTGAACAGGTTGTCGGCCACGTCCTCCAGCACGACCTTGAGGTATTCACCCGTCATTTCAGTGCGATACGCCTCGGGGTAGGACATCGAGGTGACGCCCCACAGATCCTCGCGGGTGATGTCCTGACCGGGCAGAAGCGACGGCCCCCAGCGCACGCCGGGGCTGAGCGCGATGTCGGCCTCGCGCTCGGACAGAAGCGCGTCGCAGATCACGTCGTCCCACGTGCCGTTGAAATTGCCGCGCCGGTAGAGCAGGCTGTCGGTCTTGCCGATTACTTCGGCCAGCGCCTCCTCATAGGGCGCGCGGACCTCGTCGATGACGGCGGCGACCTCGGGGTCGGGCGTGATGACGTCCGACAGGATCGGGATCAGCTTGTGGCGGAACCCCATCATGCGGCCGCCCTGAACATCCAGATCGACGCGGCTGACGAATTTACCGTTGCTGCCGGAGGCGACGATGATCGTCTCGCCCACCAGCACAGGCTCGGGCAGGGCGTCGTGGGTGTGGCCCGACAGGATCACGTCGATACCGGTGACGATCCCGGCCATCTTCTTGTCCACGTCGAAACCATTGTGGCTGAGGCAGACGACCAGCTCGGCCCCTTCGCTACGGACCTGATCGACCATCTTCTGCATATGCTCGTCGCGGATGCCAAAGGAGTATTCGGGGAACATCCAGCCCGGATTGGCGATCGGCATGTAAGGAAAGGCCTGCCCGATCACGGCGATCTGCACGCCGCCGCGTTCGAACATCTTGTAGGGCGGGAACAGCTCGGCCGGTTCGTCCCATTCGGCGTCGAATATATTCTGGCCAAGCGCGGCAAAGGGCAGCCCCTCGACGATCTCCTGCACCCGCTCGGAGCCCAGCGTAAATTCCCAGTGGAATGTCATCGCGTCGGGCTTCAGCGCATTCATCACGGTGACCATGTCCTGACCTTCGGTGTGGTGGCAGGTATAGCTGCCGTGCCACGTGTCGCCGCCATCCAGCAGCAGCGCGTCGGGCCGGTCGGCGCGGATCTGGTTGATGACGGTCGCGACGCGGTCCAGCCCGCCGACGCGGCCATACCCCTCAGCCAGCGCCGTGAAATCGCCCGAGGACAGCGCGTAGTGGGCGTATGATCCGTCATCGATGCCATAGAGGCGGCGGAAATCGGCGCCGGTGATATGCGGCACTTCGCCCTTGTTCGGGCCGACGCCAAGGTTGACTGACGGCTCGCGAAAATAGATTGGTTTCAGCTGGGCGTGAATGTCCGTGATATGGATCAGCGAGACGTTCCCGAACGTGTCGAACTGCAGCAACTGGTCCTGTGTCAGAGCCTGCTGCGCGGCAATGCGCCCCCACTGCCCGAATCCGGACGCGCCAAGGATCGCGCTGGCCGCCATGCTGGTCTGAAGAAAATCGCGCCGGGATATCATATGCGTGTTCCTGAATGTAACAAGGCGGGAAAACCCCGCACGGATCCCGTGCGGGGTGCTCGGCGGTCAGTTGCGGACGGACGGGCCTTCGACGTCCAGCCCGTTGCCGCGCGTCGCGACATAAAGCTCAAGAGCGACGAACTCGGGGCTGCCGGGGGCAAAGGTTTCGGCGCGGGTATCGCGCACGCAGCCCTTGAACCGGCTATGGACCGCATTCAGCTTGGTATTCTTGAGCCGGTAGACCGGGAACCCGTTGATCTGGCCCTGGCTCAGGTGGTCGGCACGGATCATCAACCCGGTGCTTTGTTCGTGGCAGGATGCGCAGGCCAGCTCCAGCTGACCAAAGCGCGTGTAATAAAGCTCCTTGCCCTGCTCCCAAGTGGGTTGCGCGGGGCCGTCCATGGCGACGTCGACCGGCATCCCGCGCGAAACCGAGGAGATGAGCGCGGTCATGTTGACCATCTCGCCGCCAGTGTATTTCCACGGCTCCGCGCCCATGCGGTTTTCGCGGCAGTCGTTGATCTGCATCTCCATGGTGCGGACCTCGCCGGCCTCCTCGTTCCACTTGGGATAGACGGGGCGCACGCCGGCCATCTCCTCGGGGTCGCCGTGGCAATCGGCGCAGGATTTGCCTTCCGTGCCGTCGGCGGTCGTCCATGTATCCTCGGCCTGCTCAACAAAGATCATGCCGGGATTGTCGAAATCGTCCGCCTGCATTGCGCGGGTTTCGAGACCACGGAAATGCCAGCCCGAGATTGCCTCGTCGAAGACATCCGCCACGGCGGGCGGTGCCTCCGTGCGGGTGACAATCTCGGTCTCGCCGTTCAGGACAAGCGTATCATCCACCGGGTCTGCCGAGGCCAGCGTGGCAGCCATGAGGCCGATTGTGACGGCCGATGTCAGTCGTATCATCCTTGTCCCTCCCAAGACAGTTGGCTTACTCGATCGCGATCTTTTTGCTGTCCTCGTAGACCGAGCCATCGTCGTCGTACCATGTAAATTTGAATTCACCGGCTTCGGGAACCACCGCCTCGAACTCCAGATACGGGTTGGTCGAGATTGCCGGCTCCAGCACGACGTCGACGACATTCTCGCCGTTGAAGTCGCAGGTAAAGCGGTTGATGATCGAGCGCGGGATCAGGTTGCCGTCACTGTCCTTGCGCTGACCGGATTCCATCTTGTGGCTGATCAGCGTCTTGATGACGATTGCCTCACCAGCCGATGCTGTTTTCGGGACCTTAACGCGAGGTTTTACACCTTCTGCCATGTCTTTAACTCCTGTTTAGCCGCCGCAGCCGCCGATTGTAACTTTGACCGTTGAGGAGGTCTTGACGAAAGAGCCATCCTCGAGTTTTGCGATTGCCATCACGTCCTGCGTGCCGGCAAGGCGGATACGGGTCGACGCCGAGCGCGAGGCAGCCAGCGGCCCGAATTTGAACGTCGCCACCGCAGGCGTCGGGTTGCCAAGGGCAAGCACAAGGATCTCGGTCGCGCTGTCAGAAGAGACCTCGATCGGAACGGTATTGCCGTTTTCCGCGATCTCCGGCGCAGTCAGCGTGATGTCGCCCTCGCCAACCTCGGCGCCGCCGGTGAAGGCGGCAATGGCCTCCTCGCCCGTCACGGCCAGGGCGCGCAGCGGCAGACCCGCCACCAGTGCGGCACCAGCACCCATCAAAATTGCGTCGCGTCGTGTCAGTTGCATCTAGGAACCTCCGTTTGGCCCGAATGGGCCGTCATTCGCTTGGGGTGTCAGTAATATTCTTTGAGGGTGACCAGATAGGCCACCACATCTTCGATCTGCTGGGCGTCCAGAAGGGGGGCAATATCCTTTGCCGCCTTGCCCGTGAACCCATCGCCGGGCCGGATGAAACCGTCGACCTTGTAGAAGGACGGCATCAGACTGTCGTCGAACATCATCTTGGCATTGGTGACGATGCCGCGCAGCTGTGCCTCGGTCCACCGTTCGCCCGCGCCATCCAGCATCGGGCCGATTTCGCCGTGCCAGGGAACATCCGACATTTCTGTGATCTGATGGCAGGCAACGCAATTACCCGTGCCCTTGTCACCGACAATCTTGCGGCCATTTTCCGGATCGCCCGGAACGCCGGTCAGCGACGTCTCAATGCTGCCATCGACGAAGGCCACATCGGATGGTGCTGTCTCAGCGGCCATCACGGCACCTGTTGATGCGGCAAAGGCCAGTATCGTGAGAATTTTGCGTTCCATGCGTCCTCCCAAACACATTCAAGTCTTGGCATACTCTAGGATACGTAACCGCCGGCAATCAAGAACAGTTTCAAAAATATGAATTTGAGTTGGCTTCAATCGGTTGCCTCGGCCTGCCGTTCCTGTATGCGCCGCGCGTGATAGCGCTGAAAATCCTCTTCGAATTCAGGGCCATACCGTTTCTCGTTGACCCATGTGAACATGTCCAGCGTGGTGCCGGCCCCGAATGCGCCCGGCATTATCGCGACCGCCGCGCTCTGGGCTGTTGCGCCTTCCTCGACCTCCTCGGGCAGAAACAGAATCGACGGGGTAAAGAGCAGGCCCCATTTGCGGGCCGCCTGTTTCTCGGTCAGGGTTTCGCCGTCAAAGTCGGTTATTTCGGTTTCGCCGTGCAGGTTGATCTGCACGACAAAGAAATTGTCGCGGATATAGCTGGCGACGTCCTCTTGCGAGAAAATCTCCTCGTGCATCTTGGCGCAGTAGATGCAGCCGCGCTGTTCGACCATCACGACCAGACGCTTTCCTTCGGCATTCGCCTCGGCCAGATCCTCGTTCAGATCCTTGAACGTGTCGCGCATCCAGTCCGTTTTATGCAGCCCGTCGTCGCCCAGTGTGGCGGCGACGGCAAAGGCGGGCAGCAGGACCGCGATCAGCACGGCAATCAGGCGTTTCATTGCAGAATCTCCTTATATGTTCTGAAAGGCAGGGAAGGCTTCCAGCATCCATTGGGCGATGTAGTTTATGCTGTCCGTCGCGATCAGGATCGCAAAGAGGATCATCAGCACCCCCATGGCCTTTTCGACCTTGGGCAGGTGGCGTCGGAATTTCGAGGCGAATTTCAGGAACGGTCCGATGAACAGCGATGCCACCACAAAGGGCGCGGTCATCGCGACGCCAAAGACCAGCAGCAGGATCAGCCCGCGCAGGGCTGTCGCCTCGGTGCTGGCGGTGAACACCACGGCGGTCAGCACGCCGCCGACGCAAGGCGTCCACCCGGCGGCGAAGGCGAAGCCGACCACATAGGCGCCCAGAACGGACATGTTCTGCGTGTTGCCTGCGTCCATTTGGAAGGCCCGGTTCAGGAATCCGATCCGGAAGACGCCCAGAAAATGCAGGCCCATGACCAGCACGACCAGTGCCGCGAACAGCCGGAATTCGGTCTGCATGCCGCGAAACGTCTGGCTTAGCCCATAGGCGGCGGCGCCCAGCAGGACGAACACCGTGATGATCCCCAGCGAGAACATGACAGAGGCCAGAAACGCGCGCCTGCGCACGCCCGGCGCAAGCGCGCCCTCGGCGCTGATTTCGGATATGGATGCGCCGGCCATGTAGCTCAGGTAGAACGGCACGATCGGCAGGATGCAGGGCGAAAAGAACACGATCAGACCGCCCAGAAAAGCGCCCAACAGAGAAACATCGAACATCGCAATCGCTCCGGCGCTTGTGCAAATGACATATTCACGTTATTCTATATTTAATTGATCCGTCAATCGGGACTCCGATGAAGCGCTTTGCACTGGCCCTCTTTCTGGGATGCAGTTCCCTGCCTGTGACGGCGGCAGACCTTGTCATGGTCGAGCAGGAGGGGTGTAGCTGGTGCGCCCGATGGGACGCCGAAATCGCGCACATCTATCCGAAAACAGACGAGGGTATGCGCGCGCCGCTGCGCCGTGTCGATCTGCGCGATCTGCCGGACGATATCGAATTCACCTCGCGCCCGGTCTTTACGCCGACCTTCGTGCTGGTCGAGAAGGGACAGGAACTGGGGCGGATCGAAGGATATGCCGGTGACGAATTCTTTTGGTTTTTGCTGAGAAAGTTGCTGGACGACAACGAAGTGGAAACAGATAGCGAGCCATGAACCTATTACACCTGCGACATCGCGGCGGAATTGCCATGCGGGTGCGTAGGCGCTAACCAAGGCGAAAAAACGCGGATCATCAGCCAAAATGTCATTACCCGTCATCACAAACGATATGTCCGACACCGAAATCGAGCGGATGATGCGAAGCGCCTGCCACGCCGCGCAGTTTCTCAAGGCGATCAGCCATGAGGGCCGGCTGATGATCCTGTGCCATCTGGCCACCGGCGAAAAATCAGTCACCGAACTGGAAAGGTTGCTGTCGTCGCGGCAGGCGGCGGTATCACAGCAATTGTCGCGGTTGCGGGAGGAAGGGCTGGTGGCCCCGCGCCGCGAGGGCAAGGCGATTTATTATCGTTTGACAGATCCGCGCGCCATTCAGATACTCGATCTGGTCTATGATCTGTTCTGCAAGGAAAAATAGCCGCGCGCCCGTCCTTCGCGGACCTGCGGGAGGGACCTCATGAGTGACACCCTGCCCGATGCGATGATGCTGGCCCTCATCGGCCTGCTTGGCGGTGTCATTCTGGGATTGGCCGCGCGGCTGGGGCGGTTCTGCACCCTGGGCGCGATCGAGGATTATCTGTATCAGGGCAGCAGCGCGCGTTTGCGCATGTGGGCACTGGCGATCGGCGTTGCCGGATTGGGCAGCTTTGGCCTGATCGCGCTCGGCGCGCTGGATCCGGCGCAGAGCATCTATCACCTTGCGCCGTGGTCGCCCGCGTTCGGCATCCTTGGTGGGCTGCTGTTCGGGTATGGGATGTCGCTGGCGGGCAATTGCGGGTTCGGCGCGCTGGCCCGGTTCGGCGGCGGCGATCTGCGGTCCTTCGTGATCGTGCTGGTGATGGGGATCAGCACCTATTTCGTGCTGTCCGGCCCGCTGGCGCAATTGCGCATTGCCGGACTGGCGCTGACGGACATGTCGACGCAAACCCGCAGCTATCCCGAAGCGCTGAGCGCCCTCACGGGGATTCCCGCGCTCGCATGGGGGCTGATGATCAGCGCGGCGATCACGGCATGGGCGCTGTGGTCGCGCGATTTCATGCGCAACCGCAGCGCCGTGATCTGGGGCGCGCTGGTGGGCGCCGCCATCGTCAGCGGATGGGCCGGGACGCAGTGGGTGGCCGATACCAGCTTCAGCGCCTACCCGGTGAACAGCCACACCTTTACGTCGCCGCTGGGCGAAACGCTGCTGTTCCTGATGACCTCCAGCGGCGGCGGGCTGACCTTCGGGGTCGGATCGGTCGGCGGGGTGCTGGCGGGTGCATTTGCCGGCAGCCTGATCAAGGGGCATTTCCGCTGGGAGGCCTGCGAAGACCCGCGCGAGTTGAAACGGCAGGTTCTGGGCGCGGTCCTGATGGGGTTTGGCGCAGGGCTGGCGATGGGGTGCACCATCGGGCAGGGCATATCCGCCTTTTCGCTGCTTACCCTCAACGCGCCGATCGTCTTTGCGTCGATCTTTGCCGGGGCCGCGCTGGGCCTGCGCCAGCTGATTTCGGGGCTGACCTTTGGCCGGCTGGGTTCATAGGCCGCCATTTTCGGGCGCTGAGTTTCACGAACCGCTCTTACCTGACAAGCGCGATCCATACCGGCAGGGTGACGCAGGCCAGAAGGGTCGATTGTGCAATGATCGTCGCCGGAAGCCTGCGGTCCGCGCCAAAGTGCGCGGCCAGAACATGCGCTGCCGACGCGGTCGGCAGCGCGGCCCAGACAACAAGAATTGTCGCCGAAGCCGGGGCCATGCCCGTCACCTTGCCGAATACCAGCGCGATGGTTGGCAGGGCAACAAGCTTGATTGCGTTCATGCCGGATTGAAAGTGGTCAAGCCGCAGGATGCTGCGCCAGTCCAGCGTGGCACCGACCGATAACAGCGCCAGCGGCAGGGCCGCGTCGGCCAGCCGGTGCACCGCCCGCATCGGAATGTCGGGCGGCGTCCAGCCTGATAGTCCGACGGCTACGCCGGACAGGCTCGCAATCAGGAATGGATTGAGCGCGATCAGATACACCGCACGTCGCAGGCTGACGCCATTTCCCCGCGACAGCGCGCCAACGGCCAGCATATTCGCCAGAGGCACAGCAAGGCCGACGATAACGGACATCAGGGCAGCGGTCGCGGCAGGAAGGGCCTGCACCGCGACAAAGGCGATGGCGGTATTAAAGCGCCACGCAGTCTGCCATGCCCCCGCAAAGTCTAGGAATCGCGGCGGGCCGCAGCGCCGCAATGACCAGCCAAGCGCCAGCCCGGACAGCATCACGATCCATACGCTGACACCGATGGACAGGATCTGCGAGATCTCGATAGGGCGGCTGGCCGCGGCGCTGAAAATCAAGGCAGGAAACAGGATGAAGAAGTTGAGCCGATCCAGACCGGCCCACCCCTCAGCCGGGATCCGCCCGGCGATGAGACCGCCCAGCACGATCAAGGCGATGTCCGGCAGGAAGGCCCAGACCACGGCGACCAGATCATTCATTTCAGCGTCATCTCATAGCGTGTGGCGAGGCCCGGACCGAGCGCGTTGAGCATTGCGCTCGCGGCCTGCAATTGCGCCCTTGCTATGTGTGATGGGATGGATAATGAAATAACCTGTTGTTATGTCATGCCGGAGACGCCGAAGTGCCCGCTACCCCAAACGAACCCGAGACGGGCAGCAAGAACCCGCACCATCTGGATGGCATCCCGAGGCTTGCGCTGCGCGCTTTGCCGGTCATCGAGCGCCTTCAAAGCGTCTCTGCGGCCGCCGCAAATCTGGGGGTATCTCAGCCTGCGGTCAGCCGCGCCATCACAACGCTGGAAAAACATCTGGGCGTGCCTGTCCTGCGGCGCGGGCGCCTGCCTGTGACGTTGACAGACGAGGGGGCGCGACTGGCTGAATTCGCCCGGCGCGACGCGCTGTTGCTGGAGGATGCGCTGCGCGATGTCGAAGATGCGCGCAGGCTTCGCAGCGGCACCGTCAGGATCGGATCGTTCGGCGCGTCCGCATCGACGCGGATCCTGCCGGATCTGATCGCGGGCTTCACAAAACTGCACCCTCATGTGGTGATCGAGGTTCGCGAGATCGGGGACAAGGGCATGGCGCAGGCGTTGCGCGACGGCGTCGTCGATGTGGCGCTTCTGGTTGATGCCGATAGTGACAGCTTTGAGGTTGCCGATCTGGCCACGGATCAACTGATTGCCTTGCTGCCGGGCGACGTCGGCGCTTCGGTAACTGCCGAGGCCTTGGCCGGGATGCCGTTTATCATGACAAAGGGGGGCAGCGAGCCGCTGATAAGGCGCTGGTTTGCACGGTCAGGTCAGGTTCCGGACGTCCGGCACGAGGTGCAGCAGATCAGCTCGATCCTGGCCTTTGTCCGCGCTGGGCTGGGCGTGGCTGTGATCGCTGAACTGGCCCTTCCAGACGACCATCACGGTATCCACGTCGTGCCCTTGGCGCCGCCCGCGCCGCGGCAGGTCGTTCTGGCGCGGGCGCGTTCAACGCCCCGCACACCGTCAGCGGACGCATTTTGGCGTTATGTCGAGGCCCGCCAAGGTGTCTGATCCTGAACCCTAAACGCCCTAGTCGCTGCCGCGTACCGAGATTTGGGCATCGGGGGCAGGGCGCAATTTCCATTGGATCGCAAAGAGCGCAAGCGCCACCGCAATGCCGATCAGGTCCGTCACCAGCCCGCCCGCGATCATGCAAAGCGCGCCGAAGATCAGCCCCAGCCGCATGAACCACGCCGCCCCGCTTCCGGCGAACCAGCCCTGTATGCCCGATGACAGTAGATAGACGCCAAAAATCGCGGTTACACCCGCGCGGATCACTTCGAACCACGTACCATCCATCAGGATTGCGCCGTTGTAGAAGAACATGAATGGCACGATGAAGGCGGAAATGCCGATCTTGAATGACGCCACCGACGTCTCCATCGGGTTGGCGCCGGATATGCCCGCCGCCGCGTAACTGGCCAGCGCCACGGGCGGCGTGATGGCCGATACGACCGCGAAGTAGAACACGAAGAAATGCGCCGTCAGCTGCGGGATGCCCAGCTGCACAAGGCCCGGCGCCACCACCGATGCGGCTACCGCATAGGCCGCCGTTGTCGGCATCCCCATGCCCAGAAGGATCGCGATGCACATCGCGAAGAACAGCGCCAGGAACTGGCTGGCCTCGGCAAGACCCAGAAGCACGGACGAGAACCGCGCGCCGACGCCTGTCAGGCTGATCACGCCCACGATGATGCCCGCGCAGGCGCAGACGGCGATGATCTGGATCGACATGATGCCCGCCAGTTCGAACGCCTTGATGATGCTGCGCAGGCCCATGCGGTAGGGGGTCAGCCACGACACCACCGCAGCGGCGGCGGTGGCAAGCGTGCCCGCGCGGATCACCGAATAGCCCATGAATAGCGCGTAGATCAGGATGATGATCGGGATGAACAGGAACACCCGGCGGATCATGTCGCGCAGCTTGGGCAACTCGTCCGAGCTCATGCCGCGCATGCCCAGCTTGGCCGCTTCGAAATCGACCATGAAGTAGATCGACACGAAATAGAGCACGGCAGGGATGATCGCCGCGATGGCAATGTCGGTATAGGGAATACCGGTAATCTCGGCCATGATGAAGGCGCCCGCGCCCATGATGGGGGGCATGATTTGCCCGCCGGTGGAGGCGGCAGCCTCGACCGCGCCGGCGGTGCGGCTGGGGTAGCCGACCTTTTTCATCAGCGGGATGGTGAGTGATCCTGTGGCCACGACGTTGCCGGCCGAGGTGCCGTTGATCATGCCCATCAGGCCCGAGGCAAAGATCGCCACCTTGGCCGGGCCACCCCGGGACCGTCCGGCGGCAGCGAAGGCGAAATTCACGAAATAATCGCCGACTTTTGACGCCTGCAGGAAGGCTGCGAAGATGATGAAAAGGATGATGTAGGTGGAGGACACGGCCGTTGTCGGCCCGAGTATGCCCGCGTCGGTGTAGACTTGGCTGAAGAAGCGGGTCCACTGGATATTCGGCGCATTGAGGAATCCCGGCAGCATGTCGCCGGTAAAGACATAGATCAGGAAGATCCCCGAAATCACGATCAGCGCAAGGCCGGCGACGCGGCGCGTCAGCTCCATGATCAGGGCGGTCCCGACCACGGCGGCGAGGCTCATGCCGATGGGCGCGAAAGGCGTGCCGGTCGAATTGCGCATGAGCGTGCCGTAGATGGTGATCAGGTAGAGCGCCACCGCGATCCCGCAGATCGACAGCAGGATATCGGCAACCGCCACCTGCCCACGCTCGCGCCCGCGCAGCCAGCCGACGACGATCCCGATGGCGGTCGCGGCGATCAGGGGCAGGCCGTAATGATAGATTTCAAGGGATTTGAACTCCGGGCTTATGCCGTTCCATTGCACGCCGCCCGCGATCTGGCTGGCGATGCCCCATGCCGTCCAGATGGCGTAGAGCGCCGGGATCATCGCGGCCCATGCCAGAATATCCAGCGGATGGCGCGTGCGGCCTGCGCCCTCGTCCACGAAAGCGCGCGCGGAATAAAGGGTAAAGCCAAGGATCAGAGCGCCGGCGATGTGGACGATGCGGAAATTCCATGTCTCCATCGGGAAGGTCGGCAGCAGGGGAATGCGCACGCCCGTCCATTCCTGGATCGACATCCCGTTCAGCGCAGCGATGTGGAAGAACGCATAGACCGCCGACATCGTCGCCATGATCAGGTAGGTGCGCCCGGCGAACACGCGTTGGTTGCCTCCGATAGGCTCTTCGTCCACGCCCTCTACGATGATCGGCCCCTGCGGATCACTGCTGTGCTGCTCGGTCATCGAAATCTCCTCCCCCGGGGTGCCGCCTGCGCGGTGAAATCATGCCGCCCCCCGTGGGGGCGACATGTAGTTTGATGCGTGGCTTAGCCGCCGTAGATCATGTCATCGGGGATGTCGGCGCCTGCGTTTTCCTTGAACCATGCCGCCGCGCCGGGGTGCCATTTCAGCACTTTGTTCTTGTCCCAGTTCTCGGGCAGGGTCGATGCGGCGGCCTTGTGGATGCCGGTCATGCGAGCGTTATCGGACATGACCACATCGACGGCCGCATTGACGAAGGACGCGGGCAGATCGCAGTTCGCGATGGCGAAATTCCACATCGAGACCGAACGCGCGTCATTCTCCAGCGTGCTGTAGGTGCTGGCCTTGATCGTGAATTCCGAGACCGGGAATGCCTCGATCAGCTTGGCCTGCTCTTCCTCGGTGAACTCGATGATGTTGACGTCGGTCTGCACCTCCAACTGGCTGACGGCAGGGACCGGGATGCCGGCGGCAAAGGCGATCACATCCAGCAGGCCGTCCTGCAACTGGCCGCCCAGATCGGTCCAGCCGCCATTGCGGCGCTCATAATCCACGCCCAGCGTATCCATCATGCGTGGGAAATAGGTGTCAGATGTGGACCCGGCAGGGCCAAATCCGATCTTTGCACCGGCGGGAATGTCACTGACCGACTCAATCCCCGTCGACGCCAGCGCCGTTATCGAAAACGGCGTCTGATACATCGGGAACATCGCGCAGGCCTGCGTCATTTCCAGCCCCGGCGCGATCGGGTTGGTTCCTGCCAGAGATTCCACAGCAGGGCCCATCGTGGTCATGCCGAACGCGGCCTCGCCGGTGTGGACCAGCGCCATGTTCTGCATCGGCCCGCCGGTGACTTCGCCGCCGCCGGTCAGGCCCAATTCCTTGGCCACGAGGTTTGCCCAGCCCGAGCCATAGGCGAAATAGGTGCCGCCCTGGCTGGCCGTTCCGACGGTAAAGCTGCTGGGCCAGTCCGATTTATCGACGTCCTGCGCGATGGCGGCGCCCGCCAGAATGGTGCTGGCGGCAAGAATTACGGTGAATTTCATGTATCTCTCCCTAGGTTGGTTTTGGCAGTATAGACGCACCGCGCCAGTTCCTTAAAGGACATATCCGCGTCGGCCCGTGGCGCTGCGGCGGCAAAATGATGTGATCGTGAAGCATGGTGTGATGCGTCGATCCCGCACCTTGCGTCAGTTTGAAGCCTTCTGGGCGTATAGCCAGCGCAGGACAGAGTCTTGTTTTGCGCTCATATGGGCGGCCAATGTCGTGCCCAGTTGCGCGCCGTCGCGGGCTTCCAGCAGGTGGATGATCTTTTCATGCTCCTGCACGGCGGCGGCCCAGCGTTCTTCGGACATGTTGGCCAAGTAGCGCGCCCTTTGCATGCGCAGCGACAGCGCCTGACACGACGTTGTCAACGTGTCGTTGCGCGCCGCCACAAGGATATGGCGATGAATTTTCTGGTTGATCTTGAAATACTCGTCCAGATTCCGGTCCTCATAACTGACAATCATCCGATCATGAAGATCACGCACGGCGCGGATTTCTTCGTCCGTGATGTTCTGGCAGGCCAACTCGCCGGACAGGGCCTCCAAAGCGCCCAAAACGGGGAAAACTTCCTCGACTTCGCTTGCGGTGACCAGCGTGACCCACGCGCCCCTGTTGGGCTCCAGCCTGACCAGACCGTCGGAGGCGAGGACTTTCAAGGCCTCTCTCAGCGGCGTGCGCGAGACACCAAACCGCTCGCAGAGCGATTTTTCCGGCACCTTCGTGCCGGGCGCCAGATCGCCGCTGATAATCAAGAGCTGGATGCGGGAAACCAGTTCCTGGTGAAGCGATTTGCGTGAAATTTCATATACGGTCGCATTTTCTGTCATCGGGTTTCCCGGATTATCGTTCAAGTGCCATTTCAAGAAGCCGCGCAACATGGATCGACCTGCGCTGGGTGGTATCTGATATTTGATGTCGGCACGATGTGCCATCAGCAACAATCAGCGTGTCGGCCTCGGCTTTCCTCACGGCGGGCAGCACATCAAGCTCGCCCATCTTGCGGGAAATCTCATGCGTATCGACGCCGTAGCCAAAGGCACCTGCCATGCCGCAACAGCTTGACTCGATGATTTCGACCTCCGTGTCCGGCAGCAAGGCAAGCGTTTTTTCGATGCTCGACATCACCCCCATCGCCTTTTGGTGGCAGTGGCCGTGCAGTAGTACTTTGGGGGCCGGCGATTTCAGGCGCAGGTTAAAGCCGGAGGCGCCGGCTTGATCGGCGATATATTCCTCCAGCATGCGGGCCTGCCGGGCCAGCAGGGCGGTCTCCTTGCCGGGCAAGAGGCCGGGAATTTCGTCCCGCAAGGTCAGCAGGCAACTGGGCTCCAGCCCGACAATCGGCAGTCCTTTTTCGGCGTAGGGCAGCAGGGCCTGCACCAAACGCTGCGCCTCGGTTTTCGCCTCGTCCACCAGACCCGCGGACAGGAATGTGCGGCCGCAACACAAGGGACGCTCGCCCTTGGGTGCGGACGCCACATGGACCGGGACGTTTGCCGCCGCTAGGACGTTGACCGTCGCGCGCAGGTTTTCCGGCTCGAAATACCGGTTGAAGCAATCGGCGAATAGAACCACCTGCGGGGCGCTGCCATGCGCCACTTCTCGGTTGGTAAATGGCCGGCTGCTCCATGTCGGCAGATCGCGCGTTGCGGTGAAACCCGAAAGCCTCTCCGTCAGTCTCGCCAGCCCCGGAGCCCTGTTGCGCAGGTTGACGAGCCAGGGCGCCCGCGCGGCCCAGGGGGCATAGCGAGGCAGATAGGCCACCAGCCGGTCATGCAGGCTGATCCCGTGTTTTCGGGCGCGGGCGGATAGCACCTCGATCTTCATCCGGGCCATGTCCACCCCGGTGGGGCATTCGCGCTTGCAGCCCTTGCAGGACACACACAGGCTCATCGTCTCGGCCATCTGGTCCGAGGATATGGCATCCTGCCCCAACTGCCCCGAAATCGCCAGCCGCAGCGTGTTGGCGCGCCCGCGCGTCAGATCCTGCTCCTTGCGGGTGACCCGGAACGACGGGCACATGACGCCGCCCTTCAGTTTCCGGCAGGCGCCGTTGTTGTTGCACATCTCGACGGCCCCCTGGAAACCGCCGCCGCTGCCCGTCCATTCCGACCAGTCCAGATGCGTCGAAAACTCAGGGACGGCATAGTCCGGCCCATAACGAAACAGGCTGCGGTCATCCATCTTGGGCGGGTTGACGATTTTGCCGGGGTTGAACATGCCCGCCGGGTCCAGCCGCTGCTTCACCTCGTTGAAGGACGCAACCATGCGCGGGCCAAACATCTTGGTATGGAATTCAGACCGGACAATCCCGTCACCATGCTCGCCGGAATGCGAACCCTTGTAGGCGGCAACCAGATCGAAACACTCCTCGGCAATGGCCCGCATGGTCTTGACGTCTTGATCAAGCCGCAGGTTCAGAACGGGCCGAACATGCAGGCAGCCGACAGACGCATGGGCATACCACGTGCCCCTGGTGCCATGTCTGTCGAAGATTTCCGTCAATCCGGCGGTATATTCGGCCAGATCGGGCAGTTCGACGGCGCAATCCTCGACAAATGACACCGGCTTGCCGTCGTCCTTCATGGACATCATGATGTTCAGGCCGGATTTGCGCAGTTCGGCGATATTGGTCTGCATCCGGGTGCCCGTCACGGATGTGACGCCGCCCCAATTCCTGCCCGTCCCGGACCATGAGAAACCCAGATCCCCCATCATCTCTTCGAGCTGCTTCAATTTGGGGATGTTCTGGCCGGGATCGGTTTCGGAGAATTCCACCAGCAGCAATGCCTCCGGGTCGCCGGTCACGAATTCTTCGATGGTCTGGCGGAACAGCGGGATATCGCGGGCCAGCGCGATCATGGTTGCATCGACCAATTCGACGCCTTGGGGGTGCAGCGTGACAAGGTGCTGGGCCGCATCCATCGCCTGATAGAAGGTGGGGAAATGGCAAACGCCCAGCACCTTGTCCGGCAGAAGCGGCCAGAGCTTCAGTTCGATGGCGGTCGAGTAGGCGAGCGTGCCTTCTGATCCCACCAGCAGATGGGCAAGGTTGTTGGGCGCGGCACCCGGCACCAGCGCGTCGATATTGTAGCCGCCGACCCGTCGCATAACCCGCGGGAAACGTGCGTCGATTTCGTCTGCTTCGCGCGCGCCAAAGGCCAGCAGATCCCGGGACAAGGCGGCATATTCAGCGCTCTGATCGCGGTCCCCCAGGCCGAAGTGGTGCTTTGATCCGTCCGACAGAAACGCGTCGATGGACAGGACATTGTCGCGCATCATGCCGTAGCGCAGGGACTTGCCGCCGCAGGAGTTGTTGCCCGCCATGCCGCCGATCGTCGCGCGGGACGCGGTCGAGACATCGACGGGAAACCAAAGGCCATGCGGCTTGAGGATGCGGTTCAATTCATCCAGCACCATGCCGGGGCGCACGACGCATCGCTTCTTAGCGACATCCAATTCGAGGATCTGGTTGAAATACTGGGTGTTATCAATCACCAGCGCTTCATTGACGGTTTGGCCGCATTGCGACGTTCCACCGCCGCGTGCCAGAATCGGAATCCGCTGTTCGCCAGCCACGTCGATGGCGGCGCGAATATCGTCCTCGCCTCTGGGCGACAGGACGCCCAGAGGCATCATTTGATAAAAGGACGCATCGGTCGCATAGCGCCCGCGCGAGAAGCTGTCGAACAGCAGATCGCCCTCGACGCGGTCCGCCAGAGCTTTGGATAAGTTTGAGATCATGGCCCAGCCCGCTGGTTGCTATCACGCGTCGATTTTTGTTGACTAAATTATGAATTCAAAATTACGCTTGAGCAACGAAAAAGAGGTCGGTGACCCGCATGTCGGCCCCCGTGCCGCCGTAGTTGAGATGCAACAGGATACAGATTCATGAGAAAAGCCGGTCGTCATTTCTTGCAGATTCCCGGCCCCAGCGCGGTTCCGGACCGGATTCTGAGCGCCATTTCGCAGCAAACTATCGACCATCGCGGCCCTGAATTCGCGAGCGTTGGCCTGCGCGCGCTGAACGGCATGAAGTCGATTTTCAAGACCGATGGGCACGTATTCATCTACCCCGCATCGGGCACCGGCGCGTGGGAGGCGGCCTTGGTCAATGTGCTGTCGCCGGGTGATCGCGTGCTGATGTTTGAAACCGGGCATTTCGCAACGCTGTGGAAGAAGCTGGCGGAAAAGCTGGGCCTGAAGGCTGAATTCATCGCCGGTGACTGGCGCGGCGGCGCGGACCCCGATCAGATAGAAGCTTATCTGTCAGAGGACAAAGGCCACGAGATCAAGGCGGTCTGCGTTGTTCACAACGAGACCTCGACGGGATCCGTCTCGCCCATCGCCGCCGTGCGCAAGGCCATCGACAACGCCGGGCATCCGGCGCTTTTTATGGTCGATACGATTTCTGGCCTTGGATCGCTGGAATACGAACACGACGCATGGGGCGTGGATGTGACCGTGTCCGGATCGCAAAAGGGTCTGATGCTGCCCCCCGGCCTGTCGTTCAACGCGGCGAGCGCAAAGGCGATGGCCGCCAACAAAACCGCCAAGCTGGCGCGATCCTATTGGGATTGGGCGGAAATGGTCGGCCCGAACAAGAAGGGTTATTTTCCTTATACCCCCAATACCAACCTGCTTTATGGTTTGAACGAGGCGATAGACATGCTGCACGAAGAGGGGCTGGAGAACGTATTCGCCCGTCATGCGCGCCATGGCGCTGCGACGCGCGCAGCGGTCCGCGTCTGGGGGCTTGAGGTGCTGTGCGCAAATCAGGGCCAGCAAAGCAATGTTCTGACCACCGTTGTCATGCCCGAAGGACACGGTGCCGATGCCTTCAGGGCATCGACGCTTGAGCGGTTTGATATCTCATTGGGCAGCGGATTGTCCAAGGTGGCAGACAAGGTGTTCCGCATCGGACATTTGGGCGATTTCAACGATCTGATGCTGGTCGGAACATTGGCAGGTGTCGAAATGGGCTTGAAAGGGGCGAACGTGCCCCACACCGCTGGCGGGGTCGGCGCGGCAATGGACGTGCTTGCCAATTCGCAGCAGCCGGACGCCGCGGTTGCATCAAAACAATAAAAATTAGGCTCTGGGAGGAGAAAACCATGAAACTTAAGGCAAAGCTACTGGCGGCTACCGCTGCCATCGGAATGGCATCCACTGTCTCTGCGGCAGAAACCACGATGAAATTCGGCCACGTCGGCGCCCCCGGCTCGCTGTTTGAGGCGACGGCGGATCATTTCGCGCAATGCGCGAACGATGCTTTTGGCGACCAGATCGAAGTCCAGACGTTCGGGTCGTCCCAGCTGGGCAAGGACAAGGAGCTGCTGCAAAAGCTGAAGCTTGGACAGGTCGAATTCGCTCTGCCATCCTCGGTAATGTCGTCGGTCGATGATGTGTTCGGTATTTTCGAAATGCCCTACATCATTTCAGACCGCGACCATATGCGCCGGGTGCAGGACGCCATGATGGACACGTTTCAGGCGGCCGCCGAACGCAATGGCTATTACATCGTCGGACTTGCCGAAAACGGGTTTCGCCACATCACCAACAATGTCCGCCCGATCAATGTGCCCGCCGATCTGGACGGCATCAAGCTGCGGACGCCGAATGGTGTGTGGCGTTTGAAGATGTTTCAGGAATATGGCGCCAACCCGACGCCAATGGCGTTTTCCGACGTGTTCACCGCCCTGCAAACGGGCGTGATCGACGGTCAGGAAAACCCCTATGCGCAGATCGCCTCGGCCAAGTTTCAGGAGGTGCAAAAATACCTTTCGATCACAGGCCACGTTTACACGCCAGCCTACATACTGGCATCGAAGAAGGCGTTTGAGAACCTTCCCGAGGATGTTCAGGCGACACTGACCGACTGCGCGAACCAGACGCAGGACTTCACCTATGAAAAAGCCGCCGAGCTGGAGGCAAGCCTGCTGAAGGTCATCGAAGATGCGGGTGTGGAGGTCAACACGGCCGACAGCGCCGCGTTCATCGAGGCGTCCGCGCCGATCTACAAGGAATTCGCCGAAGAAGTGGATGGCGGTCAGGAGATGATCGACACCGTCCTTGGGCTTGGCAATACCAACTAAATGATCCTGGGGCGGCGGGGTCCCCCGCTGCCCCGTGTCCACGCGTTCATGATCGAAGTCCGCCGCTCCGGGTGTTCCGGGAATTGCTGCCTTCAAACATGGTTCTGCCGAAAATACAGGTCCGAGATGGAGCACGCTGCCTTCCCAACCTTGACGCGCATCAACCGCGCGGTCGGTTCAATACTTGAGGTCGTCACCATCAGTCTGATGGTGCTGCTGACGGTTACCGTGACCGTGGCCGTCATCGCGCGGCTCTTGGGCCAAAGCTTCTCGTGGTATGATGAGGTGGCGGCCATAATGCTCGCGTGGATCACCTACTACGGATCTGCGCTCGCGGCATTGTACCGCCGTCACATCGGGTTCGATACGGTTCTTCTGGCCCTGCCCGGCAAGTTCCGCATCGCTGCGCTGCTGGCGGGCGAAGCGATCATACTCATCTTTTTCGTGCTGATGGCGCGGGCGGGGCTTCAAGTGCTGGCCGTGCTGGAAGGCGACGTGCTGATCTCGCTGCCGTGGGTGCCGGTGCAGTTCACCCAGTCGGTGATCCCGATAGGCGCGATCCTTTTCATCATCTGCCAGCTTCTGAGTCTGCCCGCCTATCTGAAGCTGACCGCCGCAGGTATTTCGCTGGAACACGCGGAGATCGAGGAAGAGGTCGAGGCCGAACTCGACAAAAACAAGGATCGCGCCTGATGCTGATCGCAATCATCTTCTTCGTACTGCTGTTGATGATCTGCATCAACATTCCCATCGCCGTCGCGTTGGCCGTGTGCGGGGTTCTGGGCCTTGTGGCGACCGAAGGCACCGGCAGTCTGGTCAGCATCGCGCTGGATATGTACGACGGGTCGACCAAATTCTCGCTCATCGCGATCCCGATGTTCGTTCTGGCCGGCGCCATCATGAACGCGGGCGGCATCACGGACCGTCTGATTAATTTCGTCACCTCGATCATCGGCTTCATCCGGGGCGGTCTGGCGATGGTGAACATCGGCGTATCGCTTTTCTTTGCCGAGATTTCCGGGTCCGCCGTCGCCGACGTCGCCGCGATGGGCTCGATCCTCATTCCGCAGATGAAAAAGCGCGGCTACAGCAAGGAATTTTCCGCCGCCGTCACGTCCTCCTCGGCCTCGCTGGCGATCATCATTCCGCCGTCGATCCCGATGATCCTTTACGCCGCGTCTGCCAATACGTCGGTCGAGCAGTTGTTCGTCGCGGGCGTGGTGCCGGGGCTGCTGGGGGCGGCAGGGCTGATGGGCGTCGCCTACCTCTTTGCCAAACGCTACAATTTCCCGACAGAAGACGCATTCAACCTGCCCCGCGTGCGCGAAACCTTTGTAGATGCGCTGCCTGCCTTCACGCTGCCGGTGATCATCCTTGGCGGTATCTTCGGCGGCTTTGTCACCGCAACAGAGGCTGCCGGTCTGGCGGTTCTTGGCGCGCTGGTCGTCTCTGCATGGTACGGCAACCTCGACCTGCGCCACCTGCGCCGCGCCATGCTGGATGGTGGCATTCAGACGGCGGTTGTCATGCTGTTGGTTGCGGCCTCCGTGCTGATGGGCGGCTTCCTGACCCGCGCCCAGATCCCGCAGCAACTGGCCGAGGGGCTTTTGTCGATCACGACGCAGCAATGGGCCATTCTGCTGATCCTGAACTTCTTTTTCCTGATCGTCGGGTTTTTCCTGCACTCTGCCGCCGCGATCATTCTGGTGATTCCGATTGTCATCCCCCTGATCACCGCGGCGGGCATTGATCCGGTCCATTTCGGTCTGGTTGTGACCCTGAATCTGGCAATCGGGCAGCAGACGCCCCCCGTCGCATCCGTGCTGATCACCGCCTGTTCGGTCGCCCGCGCCAACATCTGGGAGGTGTCCAAGGTCAACATCTGGTTCGTTGCCGTCCTCCTGATGGTCCTGATGATCTGCACCTATGTGCCGTCCGTTCCGATGTTCCTTGTGGAGTATTTTTACCGATGACCTCTGATACCCCCGAAGTGATCGACGAGCTGCGCGACGGCATCCTGTGGATCACATTCAACCGCCCGGCGTCACGCAATGCGCTGACCTTCGGGATGTACGCACGGCTGGCCGCGCTGTGCAAGGCTGTGCCGACAGACGGAACGGTGCGGGCCATCGTGATCTCGGGCGCGGGCGGCAAGGCATTTGCCGCAGGCACCGACATGACACAGTTTCGCGCGTTCGAGACGGAGCAGGACGCGCTTGATTACGAGGGCCGGATCGCTGGCGTTCTGGACGCTGTCGAAAGCTGCCCCGTGCCTACCATTGCCGCCATCCATGGCGCCTGCACCGGCGGCGGGGCGGCGATCGCGGCGGCGTGCGACATCCGTATCGCCTCGTCCGGTTTGAAGTTCGGCTTTCCCATTGCGCGGACGCTGGGAAATTGTCTGGCGGCTGCAAACCTCGCCAGATTGTCCGAACTGATGGGCGCGGGCCGGGTGCGCGAACTGATCTTTACCGCCAGACTGGTGGGCGCCGACGAGGCCTTGGCGACGGGCTTGATCACCGAAGTCCTGGCGGACGAGGAGGCTCTGCTGGCCCGCGCCGCTGACCTCGCGGCCTTGGTCGGGTCAATGGCGCCCCTGACCCTGCGCGCCACGAAAGAGGCGATGCGGCGCAACCGCGCGGCAAACAGTGTCGACGATTCCGATCTGATCACCATGTGCTACATGAGCGACGATTTCCGCACCGGTATGGAGGCGTTTCTGTCCAAGCAAAAACCGGAATGGAGCGGAAAATGACATCCCCCACCGGCCCGTTGAACGGGATGCGCGTCATCGAGCTGGCCCACATCATGGCCGGCCCGGTTTGCGGGCTGATGCTGGCCGATATGGGCGCCGATGTCATCAAGGTCGAAAAACCAACCGGCGACGACACCCGCCGCTTTATCCCGCCCGAGATCAACGGCGAATCCGCGGCCTACATGATGATGAACCGAAACAAGCGCGGCATCGCGCTGAACCTCAAGGATCCAGCCGCGGTCGAGGTTCTGCACAAGCTGCTGATGGATGCCGACGTCGTGGTGGAAAATTATCGCACCGGCGCGATGGAGCGGCTTGGTTTGGGGTATGACGAACTGGCCGCCTTGAACCCCCGTCTGATCTATTGCGAAATTTCCGGCTTTGGGCGCACCGGCCCCTATGCCGACCGGGGCGGTTTCGATCTGATCGCGCAGGGCATGTCCGGCCTCATGTCGATCACCGGCGAGGGGCCGGGCCGCCCGCCGGTCAAGGTTGCCGCGCCCATTTCCGACATCAACGCCGGTATTCTGGCGGCGATGGGGGTCTCGGCGGCCTACGCCAACATGCTGCAAACCGGGCTGGGCCAGAAGGTCGACACCTCGCTCTTCGAGGCGGCAATCGTGCAGACCTACTGGCAATCCGCCATCGCCTTCGCCACCGGCGAAAAGCCCGAACCGCTTGGGTCCGCCCATCCGCTGAACGCGCCTTATCAATCCTTCAGAACCAGCGATGGCTGGATCAACGTCGGCGCCGCCAATCAGAACAACTGGTTGCGGTTCTTGGGCGTCATCGGCGCGCCGGAGTTGAATGACGATCCGCTGTTTTCGTCCAACCTCCAGCGTATTCGGAACCTGCCGAAACTGGTTGCCATTCTGGATGGATACATCAGCCGCGACACGACCGCGAACTGGCTGGCAAAGATGGAAGCGGCAAAGCTGCCGGCCGGACCGGTCAACGATATCCTGCAGATGCATGCGGACCCGCAGGCGCGGGCGCGGGATATGATCGTCGAGGTGGATCACCCGACAGCGGGCAAGGTCGAAACGCTTGGCCACCCGGTGAAATTCAGCCGCACACCGGCCCGCGTCACGCACGCGGCGCCGCTGTTGGGCCAGCACAGCCGCGAAGTGCTGGGCGAATCTGGATATGGCAAGGATCAGATCGAAACCTTGATCAAGTCGCGCGCCGTGATCGCGACTTGACCTCCTGCGATGCTTTCGCGAACCATGGCGCTTTGCTGAAGGAGTATCTGCGGTGAAACTGGATCTTGATCTTGCCCAAAAGCTGATCGACCACTGCCTGAAATGGCGCAAGGCCAATGGGTTGAAGCCCCTGACCATCGCCGTCCTGGACAGCGGCGGCTATCTGATCGCGCTCGCGCGCGAGGATGGAACCAGCAACCTCAGGCCTGAAATCGCGCAGGGCAAGGCACGCGGAGCGGTGGCGATGGGTCTGGGCTCCAGGGCCTTGTTCCAGCGGGCACAGGCCGAACCGTTCTTTATCCAGTCGATGAACGCACTGGCGGGCGGGTCGCTGGTGCCGGTGGCAGGCGGCGTGCTGATCAAGCATGACAGCCATATTCTGGGCGCGATCGGCATCACCGGAGACACGTCCGACAATGACGAAAAATGCGCGGTGTCCGCGATTGAAAGCATCGGGCTTGTTGCTGACGGCGGCTGACGATCCGCCTCGCTCGCCGGGATTCTCTGCAGCGCTATCGTCTCTTTTAGCCTGAGGAGCGGTACGCACCGCTCCTCAGGCTGGAAAAGGGCAGCCGCCGGTCAGCGGACGACCAGCACCGGGATCGGGCTGTGGCTGACCACCTCGGAGGTCTGGCTGCCCAAGAGCAGACGGCTGATACCCCGCCGGCCATGCGAGGCCATGACGATCAGATCGCACCCGAGTTTCTCGGCGGTTTCCACGATCGCCTCGGCGGCAGAATCGTTGGTCTCCTGCCGGGTGGTGATATCGGCGCCGTGCTTTTCGGCAATCTGCTTGGCCTTTGTCAGAGCCTCATGCGCGTGCTTTTTCTGAGCGGCGCTCCAGGAATCCAGTGTTGCCGCGCTTTGGAGCGGGTAGGGCTGGCAGACCGTGACCACGGTAATCTCGCTCGCGTTCTCCTTGCCCAGGCCGATGCCGTGCTCGACCCCTTTCAGGGATAAATCCGATCCGTCAGTGGATATCAAAATGTGTTTATACATGCTTCACTCTCCTCGCGTTATTCGGTCATCGTGACATGTCCCGAAACCGCGACAATGACATGGCGCAAATAAACCGGCCAGTTTTATGTATATGTTTCAATTAGGCGCGGGGTGTTCGGCAATGTTCTGCCGGTTGCCTTGGGGCCATGCAGTAAATTGATCCCGGTTAACGTAGCCGGGCGTAGCATTGGTCATGCTCGAATTTGGCGCAGTATGAACAGCAAAGGATAGCGACATGGCAAGCCACGAAAACACTACCCAAGAGATCGAGGAGGCGCTGAATGCGTCCCAAGTTCTCTTTACGGCTAACCCCTTGTTTTTACCACCGCAAACCAAGCATTTCTTTGAGGCTCAGGAACGGATTCTGGATCAGGTCGAGACGTTTTCCAAGGCATGGTTCCGGCGCCGCCAGGATGCGACACAGGCGATGATCGACGCCAGCAAGCGAATCGCCTCGGACGGCAGCAGCGATCCGGCAGTGATCATGAAGGAAGTGACCGAACTTCAGTCCGGCGCGATGGCGCGTCTGACAGCGGATGCAAAAGACTGCACCGAGATGTTCACGCAATGTGCAAACACACTGGCGGTGAACGAGGTCAAGGCGATTGAGGAAACCGCTGAAAAGACGAAAAAAGCAGGTCAGACAGCCAAGTCGCCGCCAGTTTGACCGGATGCGGCGGCCGGGACACCCGGTAATCCGCATCCCGCCCGATATCTAGCCGTCTGTCAGCGCATCATAGGCATGCCGGGCCAGAACCTGCTCCTCATCCGTGGGCAGCATGAGGACCGGCAGCCTGCTGCCGGGTGCGGTCAGAATCGGTCTGCCCTTGCCGTTGGCAGCCTTGTCCAGCACCGCGCCCAGCCAGTCCAATTCGCCAACCAGCCGCGCACGCAGTTCAGGGATGTGCTCGGCCATGCCCCCGGTCAGGACCACGCTCAGAACCATGCTGCCCGGCAGTCCGCGAATGTGGAAATTCCGGACCTGAACGGGTCCGTGCTCGCCCAGTTTGAAAACGGTGCAGCGCAGGCTGAACTATCCGGCGTTGAAGGTCACGACCATTTTCTCAGCCATGAAGTTTCGCCTCTGCCCGTTTTGCCGCAGCCACAAGGCACACCAGCGCAGCCGAGGCACAGCGCTGCTCGACCGTGTCGGCGCGGCTGGTCAGGGCGATGGGCACGGTGGCGCCCATGACAATGCCGGCGGTCTCGGCGTTGGCCAGATAGTCCAGATCCTTGACCAGAATGTTGCCTGACACCAGATCCGGCACGATCAGGATATCCGCATATCCGGCCACTTCCG
Source organism: Roseovarius sp. (assembly GCA_036568405.1). Classification (GTDB taxonomy): domain Bacteria; phylum Pseudomonadota; class Alphaproteobacteria; order Rhodobacterales; family Rhodobacteraceae; genus Roseovarius. The sequence continues at coordinate 26,256 of DATCSR010000018.1, read as the reverse complement.
ACACGATCCCCTTGATCGCGGCCGCCCGAGGAGAGATGGCCAGATCCATCGCCAGCGGCCCGTCGACATCGGCCCCCGAAATTGTGCCGCGATCGGCCATCTTGCAGATAGCGGCGGCAAAAATCGTCGACTCGATCTTTTCGTTGATATTCTCGGATGCGGAGAGCAGCGCCACCTTGGGTCGTTCGATCCCCAGCGCGTGGGCCAGATCAATGGCGTTCGCGGTGATATCGCGCAGCGTGCCCAGATCGGGGCGGATGTTGATCGCCGCATCGGACACGAACAGCAGCCGCTCGTAGCTGGACACATCGACGGCAAACACATGGCTGATCCTGCGGCGCGTGCGCATCGCCTTTTCCGAGATGACGGCGTGCATCAGGATACTGGTTTTCACCGCCCCCTTCTTGAGGCCCTGAACCTTGCCGCAGATGGCAAGCTCGACCGCCATCTGTGCGGCATCCTCGGGTGTCGCCGCCTCGATGATCCGGGTGTCGCCCAAGGACAGCCCCTTGTCGGCGGCGACCTGCCGGATCAAGGCCTCGGGGCCGATCAGGACCGCCTCGATCAGCCCCCTTTTCTGGCTTTCCAGTGCGCCCGTCAGGCTGGGGCCGTCGACCGGATAGACCACGGCGACGCGGATCGCACCGGCGTCACGGGCCAGTTGCTCCAGACGGTCCAGACGGTCGGGACGCCAGGCCGATGAGGTTTTGGAGGCGACAGTATCATTCATGTTCAGTACTTCCTTTGCTTTTCGGTCACTCAGCGCTGCAAGACGTAACTGCCCGGCGCGTCGGGCAGGGCAGGGCCATGGCCGGTGCCCATGGCGGGCGGTTCGCCCTCGCCGGTGGAGTGGCCGCGCAGCCATGCGACCAGTTCGGGCCACCACGATCCGTCCTGCAGGGATGTCTGCGCCCGCCACGCTTCGGGCGGGACATAGTTGCTGTCATGCGCCGTCGTCGTGATCTGATAGCTGCGGCCGGCATGGCCCGGTTCGCTGACGATCCCGGCGTTGTGGCCGCCCGAGGTCAGCACAAAGGTCACATCGGTATCCGTCAGCAGATGCAGCTTGTACACCGATTGCCAGGGGGCGACATGGTCACCCGTTGTCGATACGCAGAATATGGGCGCCGAAATATCGGTGATTGCGACCGGCCTGCCGTCAACGTCATACTGGCCCTGCGTCAGTTCGTTGTTGAGATAAAAGCTGCGCAGATACTCACTGTGCATTTTGGCCGGCATCCGCGTCGCGTCGGCGTTCCAGGCCATCAGATCGAACATCGGTTGCGGGCGGCCCATCAGATATTCGTGGATGTAGCGCGACCATATCAGATCGGTGGACCGCAGCAGCTGAAATGCACCGGCCATCTGTCTGGTATCCAGATAGCCCTGATCGCGCATCAAATGCTCCAGATACGAAACCGCGCTTTCGCTGATGAACAGCTGCAATTCGCCCGGCTCCTTGAAATCGACCTGCGTCGCCAGAAGCGTCACGGTCTTCAGCCGCTCATCATGATCGCGCGCCATCTGTGCCGCCTTGGCGGACAATAGCGTGCCGCCCAGACAATAGCCGACCGCGTGGACGGGCGTATCGGGGACGATAGCACCGATCACCTCCAGCGCTTCGTCGGCGGTATCCAGATAATCGGCCATCCCCAGATCGCGGTCGTCCGCATCCGGGTTGCGCCACGAGATCATGAAGACGGTAAAGCCCTGATCGGTCAGATAGCGCACCAGCGAATTATGCGGCGACAGATCAAGGATATAGTATTTCATGATCCATGCCGGGATGATCAGGATCGGCTCGGACACGGTGGTCTCTGTCTGGGGGGCGTATTGGATCAGCTCCATCAGGCGCGAGCGATAGACGACCTTGCCGGGTGTTACCGCCACGTCACGGCCCGGCAGGAAATCCTCAGCCCCCTCAGCGGGCAGGCCGGCCACCGACCTCTCCCAATCCTCCATCAGGTTTGTCCAGCCACGCACCAGATTTGCGCCTTCTTCCTCCATGGTTTGGGCGATCACCTCGGGGTTGGTCCACAGCCCGTTGGAGGGCGACAACATATCGAGAATCTGGCGCGTCATGAACGATACGACCTGCTCATCGCGGCGCGACATGCCGTCGATGTCGTTGGTGGCATTATACCACCATTGCTGGGTCAGCAGAAAGTTCTGGTAGATCAGGTTGTAGGGCCATTGCTGCCAGTCAGGCGCATCGAACCGATGATCGAGCGGCAGGGGCAGGATGCACGGATCGGCTTTTTGCTGTCGCCCGGCACAGATCGCCAGCCTTGCGGATTTGCGCATTGCCTTTTCCATCAGTTCCAACTGCTTGCCGGGGGACGAGGCCAGATGCATCCACCAGTTGAAGATGCTGGAGGACAGCCCAAAAGGCGACACGCCCGATGTCATATGGGCCAGCTGCGCCTTGATCGCGTGATCCAGATTCTCCATGCGACGGCTGCCAAGCTCGGGCATATCCTCGCGCAGGGCCAGTTCCGGCGGTAATTTTCCCGGGGGCTGGGTGATCTCGGGCTTGGGGCCGGCAGCAGGGCGCGCTTCGGGGTTCATCTCGGGCAGGGGCCGGATCGGTGATACGTTGCTTTTCTTCGGGGGGCGTTGCTTTTTTGATTTTTCCATCGGTTCATCCTGTTCATCAATTTTGGTCTTGCGGGCGCATCAGCCCGCCGTGGCGGCGCCGGGGGGGGTGTTCAAGTATTCGGTCAGCCTGGCGAAACGTATCGGCGCGACTGCCGGAGGCATCGATCACCGACCAATCCGCGGGTGTATGTATGTGGTCCGCTTGCTTGCGCACCACCGCCACATCCGCGTCCGATGCATCGCCCCGGCGCGCGGTCACCCGCGCCTCAAGGATGGCGCTGCCTGCCACCAGCCAGAGGCCGTTGAAGGGCGCGCCGGTTTCTCCGGCAAGGCGGTCCAGCGCCATTCGCTCCTCGCCGTCCAGCCAAGTGGCATCCATGACCACGGAGTGACCGGCCAAAAGCGCCCTGCGTGCCTTGCTGCGCATGATATCGTAGATGCGCGCGCCCACCTCGGGCGTGTAGGCCGCCTCTGGCAGGCGGGCCAGCGGCGGCAGGCCGAAGAACGCCTTGCGCTCCATGTCGCTGCGCAGATGCACCGCCCCCGGCGCCGCGCCGATTTGCGGGGCCAGCGCCGCGGCCAGCACCGATTTGCCGGTTCCCGATTGCCCGCCGACAGCGATCAATCGCGCGGGCGGCGGGGCCAGATAGGCAATCGCCTCGGACAGATAGTTGCGGGCTTGGGGCAGGTCATCCGCGTCCTCTCCGCCAGCCCTTGCCGCCTGTACCGCGACCATTCCCCGGATCGCCGCGCGCAGGCTCTGAAACAGCGGAAGCAGGGACAGGGCTGCATAATGATCAGCGCAATCCGCATGAAAGAGGTAAGCGTTCAGCACAGCGTTGGCGGCTGGTCGCAGACCCTTGTGATCCAGATCCATCAACAAGAATGCCAGATCATACAGCACGTCGCAGGTGCCCAGTGTTTCGTTAAATTCCAGCGCATCGAACAGCGTCGGAACCCCGCCCGTCAGCACGATATTGCCCAGGTGCAGATCGCCGTGGCAGCGCCTGATATGCCCGGCCGCGCGGCGCGCATTCATCTGCGGCCGGGCGCTGCGCCAGGCGTGATCGGTGGCTGTCCGATACTGCGATATCTGCTCGGCGCCGAATACGTCCGTCATGTCATCAAACGCGGTGTGAACCTGGTCCAGAATGGCGCCAATCAGCGCGGCGCCGCCCATATCCTGCCTCGTCGGCGCATTGGCGTGGTAGTGCGCGATCACCTCGCCCAGTGCCGCCGCCGTCCGGTCATCCAACGCGCCGCGTGCGGCCACCTGTCCCAGCTCATCCGCCGCGTCAAAGCGGCGCATCCGCAGCACCCATTCGACGACCTCGCCTGTGCCGCCCAGATGCAGACGGCCGTCCGCATCGCGCGTGACGGCGATCAGATCGCGGTAGATCGACGGGGCGGCGGGCCGGTTCAGCTCCAGCTCGCGCGACAGCATGTCATGCCGTTTTTGCAGGGTCGAAAAGTCGAGGTAATCGTAACGCACGGCGCGCTTGATCTTGTAGGCATCGACCGTGCCCAGCAAGATAACCGCGCCATGCGTGCGCACGATTCGGGGCAGGGAGCCGTCCGCGCCATCCATCTGGCCTGACAGGAAGGCGATCACCTCTGCCTGGGATTGCTCGCTCATTCGGGCACCTTGCTGCTACATGTCCAGCCCACCGGCGGATGTGGCATCGGCCAGTGGATCAGCGCCAATTCTAAGGCATGTTCGGCGGCCCCGACTTGATGTCAGTTAATCTCCGCCCTCTGGTCGGCGGATATCGCCGGTTTTCGGGGCTGCTGCGCAAACTGACGTCGGGGAACCGGCAGGTGCCTACATCCGCTCGACGATCATGGAGATGCCCTGCCCGCCGCCGATGCACATGGTGGCAAGGCCATAGCGCCCGCCGGTGCGTTTCAGCTCGTAAAGCAGCTTGGTCAGGATGATCGCGCCCGATGCGCCGATGGGGTGGCCCAGCGCGACGGCGCCGCCGTTGGGGTTTACCCGTGCCGGATCAAACCCCAGCTCCTGCGAGACGGCGCAGGCCTGCGCGGCGAATGCCTCGTTGCTCTCGATCACGTCCAGATCGCCGACGCTCAGCCCCGCGCGTTCCAGCGCCTGTTTCGTGGCGGGAACCGGGCCCATGCCCATGATTTCGGGCGCGACGCCGCCCAGTCCGTAGGCCACGATCCGCGCCAGCGGTGCGGCACCCTTTTTGCGGGCCGTATCCTCGTCCATCAGCACCAGCGCAGCGGCGCCGTCGTTGATCCCGCTGGCATTCCCTGCCGTGACGCTGCCATCCTTGGCAAAGGCGGGGCGCAGCCCTTGCAGTCGCTCGGCGGTGATGTCGGTGCGCACATGCTCGTCGGTGTCGAAGGTCACCTCGTCGCGGCCCTGCTTGACTGTCAGCGGCAGGATCTGATCGGCGAACCGGCCCTCTGCAATCGCTTTCGCCGCGCGCTGATGCGATTCCAGCGCAAAGGCATCCTGCGCCGCGCGGTCGATGCCATGACGCTGCGCGATGTTTTCCGCCGTCACGCCCATATGGCCGTTGCCGAAGGGGTCGGTCAGCCCGCCGATCATCATGTCTATCGCGCGCGTATCGCCCATCTTTTGCCCGTGCCGCGCCGAGGTCAGCAGGTGGCCCGCGCGGCTCATGCTTTCGGCACCGCCGGCCAGCGTGATGGTGGCATTGCCCAGCATGATCTGCTCGGCCGCCGTCACCACGGCCTGAAGCCCCGATCCGCACAGCCGGTTGAGTGTCAGCGCGGGCGCGGTTTCCGGCACCCCGGCGCGGATGGCAACGACGCGGCTGATATACATGTCCTCGGGCAGGGTGTGCATGACGTTGCCCAGCACGGTCTGCTGCACCTCGGAGGCGTCTATTCCGGCGCGGGAAATCGCCGCGGAGGCGACGAATGCGCCCAGATCGCAAGGGGACATCCCCGACAGCGATCCTGAAAAAGTGCCGATGGCGGTGCGCACGCCCGAGGTGATGACGACAGATCTGGTCATGGAGGATTCCTTTGCAGTTGGACCTCACGTTACCGCGCAGGTTGATGCCGGTCTACCGCTCGCTGTCGTCCGCGACGGCGACCTCGGTTTGCCACGCGTCGCAGCGCGCCTGCAGGTCGGGATGCATCCTGCGGTCGGTAAAGACCATGTCGATCTCCTCCAGCGAGGCGATGCGTGCGGGGGCGGTGCGTTTGAATTTGCTGTGGTCAGCCACCAGCATCCGGCGGCGCGATCGTGACAGGATGGCCTGACTGACCGCGACCTCCTGCACGTCGAAATCCAGAATATCGCCGTCGATATCAATGGCGGAGCACCCGATTATGCCGATGTCGAATTTGAACTGGCGGATCGACGCCTTGGTGATGTCGCCGATCAGGCCGCCGTCGGATTGGCGCAGCGCTCCGCCGGTGACGATGACTTCGCAATCGCGGTTCCGGGCCAGAATGTTGGCCACATTCATGTTGTTGGTCACGACCAGCAGGTTGCGGTGGTGCACCAGCTCGGCGGCGACGGCCTCGGTGCTGGTGCCGATGTTCAGGAAAATGGCGCTGGAGTCGGGGATCCGGGCGGCGCAGGCACGGGCAATCGCGGCCTTGCCTTCGGCGTTGATGCGGCGGCGTTCCTCGTATCCGATATTGGTGTTGCCCGACGGCAGGACCGCGCCGCCATGCACACGCTCCAGCCGTCCCGAATCGGCCAGATCCGACAGATCGCGCCTGATGGTTTGCAGAGTAACGCCGAAATGCTCGGCAAGATGTTCGACCGTGACCTTGCCGTCGCGGCGGGCGATTTCGAGGATTTCGGGGTATCTTATGGTCTGCGACATGAAGGCTTCCGGGGTGGGTGCGGGATGTGCGTTAATCTTCGCTTTTAGCAAAGCTTGTTCGAAAAGGCGCGAAAATTTGCGACTCCAGTGGGCATGGCTGCGCGATTTGCCGTCGATAGGGTGAGAACGCTCGCCGAAAAGCGAACAAAATCGAAAGTAGCCTCTGTTCTTTTTGTCGCGGTTTGTTACGATGCAGGTCTGAAACATGGATATTTGGAGGATCTGAGTGACGGGGTCCGAGGAGGTTTGCGATCTGCTGGTGATCGGCGGCGGCATCAATGGCTGCGGCGTTGCGCGCGATGCCGCAGGTCGGGGGCTGTCGGTCACGCTGGCCGAAATGTCCGATCTGGCGTCGGCCACGTCATCTGCTTCGACCAAGCTGTTTCACGGCGGCCTGCGCTACCTCGAATATTTCGAATTCCGCCTTGTCCGGGAAAGCCTGATCGAGCGCGAGACGCTGCTGCGCGCAATGCCGCACATCGCGTGGCCGATGCGGTTTGTTCTTCCTTATCACAAGGACATGCGGTTTGAGAGCGACACGCCCACCTCCAAGCTGCTGGGAATCTTCATGCCGTGGATGCGCGGCCGCCGTCCGGCCTGGCTGATCCGGCTGGGGCTGCTGCTTTATGACAACCTCGGCGGTCGCAAAATCCTGCCCGGCACCACGACGGTCGATCTGACGACGGCCCCGGAGGGGCGTCCGCTACAGGACCGTTTCACCAAGGCGTATGAATATTCCGACTGCTGGGTCGAGGATTCGCGGCTGGTGGTGCTGAACGCCCGCGACGCCGAGGCGCGCGGCGCGCGGATCCTGACGCGCACGCAGGTCATGGCGGCCGAGCAGAAGGACGGCATCTGGCATGTCACGCTCAAGGATATCACGACCGACGAGACCCAGATCGTGCGCGCCCGTGTCATGGTCAACGCCGGCGGCCCGTGGGTCAGCGACGTCATCCGCCACGCGATCCACACCAAAAGCAAGGACAGCGTGCGGTTGGTGCGGGGCAGTCATATCGTCACAAGGCGTCTGTTTGACCACGGCAAATGCTACTTTTTTCAGGGCACCGACGGACGCATCATGTTCGCGATTCCCTATGAGACGGATTTCACCCTGATCGGCACCACTGACCAGGAACACGACGACCCCGACACACCGCCCGTCTGCACCCCGCAAGAGCAGGCCTACATGATCGATTTCGTGAACGCATATCTGAAGGATCCGATATCGGTGGACGATATCGTCTGGACCTATTCCGGGGTGCGCCCGCTTTTTGATGACGGATCATCCTCCGCCACCGCAGCGACGCGGGATTACACGCTGAAAGTGGACAAGTTGGCCGGCGCGCCGGTGATCAACATCTTTGGCGGCAAGATCACGACCTACCGGCGTCTGGCAGAGGGGGTCATGGATCTGGTCAGCGAAGAGTTGGATGGCCTGCCCGGTGGCTGGACCGCAGGCGTTCCGCTGCCGGGCGGCGGTTTCGCGGTGGATGCTGTGGACGCCAAGATCGCTGAACTTGAGCGGGAATTTCCATTCCTGACGGCCGCATGGGCGCGCCGCCTGATCCGCGCCTACGGCACCGACGCGCCGCGCCTTCTGAACGGTGCAGCCAGCGCGGACGATCTGGGGCAGGACTTTGGCGCGACCCTGACGGCAACCGAGGTCGATTGGCTGATGGACCGCGAATACGCGCAAACCGCCGACGACGTGCTGTGGCGCCGGTCCAAGCTGGGCCTGCGGCTGAGCGAAGAGCAGGCGGAAACGCTGGGCAATTACATGCGCGCACGCGATACTGGACGTGGAGCTACTGCTGCCGAATGATAAGGGGAGACGCCCGTGACGCTGAAACTTGACAAGGTGACGTATCGGGTCGGCGGCCAGGTGTTCATTCAAGAAACCACGCTGACGCTGGAGCCGGGCACGATGAACGTGCTGCTCGGTCCGACATTGTCGGGCAAGACGTCGCTGATGCGCCTGATGGCCGGGCTGGACCAGCCCAGCAGGGGCCGCATCCTGTGGAACGGCGAGGATGTGACCGGCCAGCGCGTGCAGGACCGCAAGATCGCGATGGTCTACCAGCAATTCATCAATTATCCGTCGATGAGCGTCTACGACAACATCGCCTCGCCCATGCGCCTGATGGGCATGCGCAAGACCGAGGTCGACAGCCGCGTGCGCGAAACCGCCGACCTGATGCAGCTTGGCCCGTTTCTGGACCGCAAGCCACTGGAATTGTCGGGCGGGCAGCAACAGCGCTGCGCGCTGGCGCGGGCGCTGGTGAAGAACGCCGGGCTGGTGCTGCTGGATGAGCCGCTGGCGAACCTCGACTATAAACTGCGCGAGGAGTTGCGGGCCGAGATCCCGCGTATCTTCGAGGCGTCGGGCTCGATCTTTGTCTATGCGACAACCGAACCCGAAGAGGCGCTGCTGCTGGGCGGCCATTGCGCCACCCTGTGGGAGGGGCGCGTGACGCAGTTCGGCCCGACTGCCGAGGTCTATCGCAAGCCCGCAGATGCGACGACGGCGCGGGTATTCTCGGACCCGCCGATGAATTTTCTCACGCTGGAAAAGCGCGGCAATACGATGCGCTACGGTCAGACTGAGTTCCCCGCTGGTAAGCTGGGCAATAGTCTGGCGGACGGGCGCTATCTGGCCGGGTTTCGCCCCAACCACCTGAAGCTGGAGCCGTCAGAGGGGGTAATCCGCTTTGACACCACGCTGAACGTGACGGAAATTACCGGCTCGGAGACGTTCGTGCATCTCGATCACGGCACCGAGCGGTGGGTCGGCCTGATCCACGGGCTGCGCGACCTGAGGCCCGGTCAGGCGCTGCCGGTCTATCTGGACCCCAGCCGCGTTTACCTTTTTGCCGAGGACGGCGCGCTGGTCGCGACTGCCCCCTATGCGGAGGCCGCCTGATGGCGAAGATCACGCTTGAAAATCTGGCACATTCCTATCTGCCGAACCCCAAAACCGAGGACGACTTCGCTCTCAAGGAGCTGAACCACGATTGGGCCGACGGCGAGGCCTATGCCCTGCTTGGCGCGTCCGGCTGCGGTAAATCCACGCTGCTGAACATCATTTCGGGCCTGCTGATCCCGTCGCAGGGAAAGGTGCTGTTCGACGGACGCGACGTGACCACCGCGCCAACGGCGGATCGCAACATCGCGCAGGTGTTCCAGTTTCCGGTGGTCTACGACACGATGACGGTCGAGGGAAATCTGGCCTTTCCGCTGAAAAACCGCGGCATGGACGCGGCCGAGATCGCGCGCCGGGTTCAGCGGGTCGCGGCGATGATCGGCATGGAGGATCAGCTGAACCGCAAGGCGCGCGGCCTGACGGCGGATGCCAAGCAGAAGATTTCGCTGGGCCGGGGCATGGTGCGCGAGAATGTCAACGCGCTGTTGTTCGACGAGCCTTTGACGGTGATCGACCCGCATATGAAATGGGAGTTGCGCACCCAGCTGAAAAAGCTGCATCGCGATTTCGGCCATACGATGATCTACGTCACCCACGACCAGACCGAGGCGCTGACATTTGCCGACAGGGTTGTCGTGATGCATGACGGCCGCGTGGTTCAGATCGGCACGCCGCAGGACTTGTTCGAGCGGCCCGCGCATACGTTCGTCGGCTACTTCATCGGCTCGCCCGGCATGAACCTGTTCGATGCGCAGATCGACGGCAACCGCGCGCGCATTGGCGAGACATCCATCGACCTTGGCGCACACTATTCAGCCACTGGCCGCACCCAGATCGGCGTGCGCCCCGAATTCATCACCCTTGCCAGTGGCGGCGACGGCATTCCCGCCCGCGTCAGCCGGATCGAGGATGTGGGCCGGCACAAGATCGTCCGCCTTGACGTGGCGGGCAATGAGGTCAGCATGATCGCAGGCGAGGGCGAGGCGATTCCGGCAGATGCCGACCGCATCAGATTTGCCCCCGAGGGGATCAATATCTACGCGGATGACTGGCGCGTTGCGCCGCAAGGGGAGGGCGCCGCATGAACAAGACCGTCAACCAAAAGGCGTGGTTTCTGATCTTGCCGGTGCTGGTCCTCGTGGCGTTTTCGGCGGTGATCCCGCTGATGACGGTGGTCAATTATTCGGTGCAGGACACGTTCGGCAACAATCAGTTCTTCTGGGCGGGCCTCGACTGGTTCAAGGACATGCTGCATTCCGACCGAATGTGGAACGCGCTGGGCCGGCAGCTGATGTTCTCGGGCATCATTCTGGCGATCGAGATTCCGCTGGGCATCTATGTCGCCCTCAACATGCCCAAATCGGGCTTCTGGTCGTCTCTTTGTCTCGTGCTGATGTCGCTGCCGCTCTTGATCCCATGGAATGTGGTCGGCACGATCTGGCAGATCTTCGGACGGGTCGATATCGGCCTTCTGGGCTATACGCTGGACGCGCTGGGCATCGACTACAATTATACGCAGAACAGCTTTGACGCCTGGGTGACGGTGATCGTGATGGATGTCTGGCACTGGACATCGCTGGTGGCGCTGCTGGCCTTCGCCGGGCTGCGCTCGATCCCCGACGCCTATTATCAGGCGGCCAAGATCGATCAGGCCAGCCGCTGGGCCGTGTTCCGCTATATCGAGCTGCCCAAGATGGCGGGCGTGCTTATGATCGCGATCCTCTTGCGCTTCATGGACAGTTTCATGATCTATACCGAGCCGTTCGTCGTCACCGGCGGCGGGCCGGGCAATGCGACGACGTTCCTCAGCATTGATTTGGTCAAGATGGCCCTCGGCCAGTTCGATCTGGGCCCGGCGGCGGCGTTCAGCCTGATGTATTTCCTCGTTATCCTCGTCATCTCGTGGGTGTTCTACACCGTCATGACGACGCTGGACAAAAGGGAGGGCAACTGAATGAGCGATACAGCAACGCCCGTGCTGGCCGACGAAGGCGACATGACGATTGAAAAGCCGCGCGTTGTGGCCCGCCGGTATCGCCCCTCCGGTTCGGCCATCGTCATGGCGCTATACCTTCTCTTCCTGATGCTGCCGATCTACTGGCTGCTGAACATGAGCCTGAAGACCAATAACGAAATCCTCGGCTCGTTTTCCCTGTGGCCGCGCGACCTGACGCTGGCCAATTATGCCAAGATCCTGACCGATCCCAGCTGGTACATGGGCTATGTCAATTCGCTGATCTATGTGGTGATGAACACCGTTATCAGCCTCGCCGTGGCGCTGCCTGCGGCCTATGCGTTCAGCCGCTACAGCTTCATGGGGGACAAGCATCTGTTCTTCTGGCTGCTGACCAACCGCATGGCGCCGCCCGCTGTGTTCGCGCTGCCGTTCTTTCAGCTTTATTCCAGCATCGGCCTCTTTGACACGCACATCGCCGTGGCGCTGGCACATTGTCTGTTCAACGTGCCGCTGGCGGTGTGGATTCTGGAAGGGTTCATGCGCGGCGTGCCGAAAGAGATAGACGAGACGGCCTATATCGACGGCTATTCATTCCCGGCGTTTTTCGTGAAGATCTTCACGCCGCTGATCGCATCGGGCATCGGCGTCGCCGCGTTCTTCTGCTTCATGTTCTCATGGGTCGAATTGCTGCTGTCGCGCACGCTGACCTCGGTGGACGCTAAACCCATCGCCGCCACGATGACGCGTACCGTGGGTGCGGCCGGCGTCGATTGGGGCGTGCTGGCGGCGGCGGGGGTGCTGACGATCGTGCCGGGCGCACTAGTGATCTATTTTGTCCGCAACTACATCGCCAAGGGCTTTGCCCTGGGGAGGGTATGATGGCGGTAGAGCCAACCATATCGGAGAAACTATTGGCCCTTAATCCGATTAAGACGGAGATGTGGGCGTATTATCTAAGATCACAGGATTTGCGAAAGGAAGTGTTAGATTACTATATTAAAATTGTAGCAATACCCGTACCGGTTGTTGTTGGGCTAGTGGCCTTGGCGCGTGTTAAGGAGGCTGTTCCTGAGATACCTTCCAATATTTTATTCGGTGTATATATTTTCCTTTTCCTGCTAATCTTGGCGGGGCACTATGCATTTCTTTATTTCTGTGCCGAAACACAGAATGCGGGTAGATATTTACATCGCGTAAAAGAAATCGAAAAAGTTATTTTAGATCTTGCAAATGAAAAACATGAAACCATCACTTGGCCCATGAATGCTCGGAGGCTGAGTTGGGATTCGCTGATTCCAGGTTATTCTCGAGGCTTTCTATATTTTAGAGCTATGGTGTTAGGTTTCACGAATGCCGGTCTTCTTGCGCTGGTCGTGGCCAGTCTAGCAGGAGTCTGCGTCGCTCTGTTCGGAGTGATCGCTCTGTTAGGTTTGCAATACTACCAGTACCGGCACATCGTTCAAAAAGGAAACAGTCCCAAACCAGAGAAGAAGGATAAGGCCGATGCTTGACTGGATGGCATGGACATGGCCCACCGCGACCTTCTTTCTGGTCATCGCCGGATTGCTGCTGCTCTTCACGATCCTCGCGGTGAAATACCCCGAAACGCCGCGCACCGGCATCCTGCGGATCGAAACCACGCGCGGGGACCGGCTGTTCATCACGCTGCTGGGGTCGGCGTTTATCAATCTTGCGTGGCTGGGCCTTGGCCTTGGGCCGCAATACTTCGCCTTGCTGGTGTGCCTTGTCTATGCCGCAGCGGTGTTCCGCTGGGTCTGACACGCGCCTGCAAAAAATTCGTTCAATAAGGGAGGAAACCAAATGAACGTCCTGCTGAAATCATCCACCGCGCTTGGGCTTGTCCTCGGGCTGGTGGCCGCACCGGCCATGGCCGACATGGAGGCGGCCAAGAAATTCCTCGACGAGGAAATCGGCGATATCACAACCCTGCCGCGCGCCGAACAGGAGGCCGAGATGCAGTGGTTCGTCGACGCCGCCCAGCCGTTCGCAGGCATGCAGATCAACGTGGTGTCGGAAACGATCACCACGCATGAATATGAATCGCAGGTTCTGGCGCCCGCGTTCACCGCGATTACCGGCATCAAGGTCAAGCATGACCTGATCGGCGAAGGTGACGTGGTGGAAAAGCTGCAAACGCAGATGCAGTCGGGCGAGAATATCTATGACGCTTATGTCAATGACTCTGACCTGATCGGCACGCATATCCGCTATGGGCAGGTGCGCAACCTGACCGACTGGATGGCGGGCGAGGGCGCGGACGTCACCTCGCCCACCTTGGACCTTGCCGATTTCATCGGCACGCAGTTCACCACCTCGCCCGATGGCAAGCTCTATCAGCTGCCCGATCAGCAGTTCGCGAACCTATACTGGTTCCGCTACGACTGGTTCAACGATCCCCAGAACATGGCCGATTTCAAGGAAAAATACGGCTACGATCTGGGCGTTCCGGTCAACTGGTCGGCGTATGAGGATATCGCCGAATTCTTCACCGGCCGCACCATCGACGGCGTCGAAGTCTATGGCAACATGGACTACGGCAAGAAGGATCCGTCACTGGGATGGCGCTACACGGACGCATGGATGTCCATGGCCGGAATGGGCGACAAGGGCGAGCCGAACGGCCTGCCGGTCGATGAATGGGGCATCCGGGTGAACGAGAAGTCGCAACCCGTCGGCGCCTGCATGGCCCGCGGCGGCGCGACTAACTCGCCCGCGGCGGCCTATGCGGTGGACAAGGCGATCAAGTGGCTGCAGGACTACGCGCCCCCCGCCGCTGCCGGCATGACCTTCTCCGAGGCCGGCCCGGTCCCGGCGCAGGGCAACATCGCGCAGCAGATGTTCATGTACACCACGTTTGTCGCGCCGCTGGTCGCGTCCGATGCCGTGATGAACGAAGACGGCACGCCGAAATGGCGCCTCGCCCCGTCGCCGCATGGCGTTTACTGGGAGGAGGGCATGAAGGTCGGCTATCAGGACGTGGGATCCTGGACGCTGATGAAATCCACGCCCGAGGATCGCGCCAAGGCCGCATGGCTCTATGCGCAGTTCGTCACCTCGAAAACCGTAGACGTGAAGAAGGCTGACGTTGGCCTGACCTTCATCCGCGAGTCGACCATCCAGTCCGACCACTTCACCGCGCGCAAGGACAAGCTGGGGGGCCTCGTGGAATTCTACCGCTCGCCCGACCGCGTGCGCTGGTCGCCCACCGGAACGAACGTGCCGGACTATCCCAAGCTGGCGCAACTGTGGTGGCAGAACATTGGTGATGCCATGTCCGGTGCGAAATCCTCGCAGGAGGCGCTGGACCAGCTTTGCGCCGATATGGAAAAGGTGATGGAGCGGCTTGAGCGTGCAGGCGTGCAGGGCGATCTGGGCCCGGTCCTGAACGAGGAGCAGGACGCCTCCTACTGGCTGGAGCAGCCCGGCGCGCCGAAGGCAAAGCTGGAGAACGAGGACGAAGAGCCGAAAACCATCGGCTATGACGAGTTGGTCAGTTCCTGGAACCAGTAAACTGACCACTGCCGGGGCGCGCCATACGTGCGCCCCGGACCCCCAATCCAAGCCCGAGACAAAATGACCTATATTCTGGCGATCGACCAAGGCACCACCTCCAGCCGCGCCATTCTGTTCGATGAGGGGCTGAACGTCAGCGCCATCGCGCAGGAGGAGTTTCCTCAGCACTATCCGCAATCGGGCTGGGTCGAACATGACGTGTCAGATCTGTGGTCGACCGTCGCCGGCACCTGCCGCGAAGTGATCGAGCGGGCCGGGCTCTCATCCGCTGACATTGCCGCCATCGGCATCACCAATCAGCGCGAAACGACGGTGGTCTGGGATCGCAAGACCGGCCAGCCCGTCCATAACGCCATCGTCTGGCAGGACCGGCGCACGGCTGCAATCTGCGATGCCCTGCGCGATGCCGGGCACGAGGAAATGGTGACGGCCCGCACTGGCCTGCTGCTCGATCCGTATTTCTCAGGCACGAAATTGAAATGGATCCTCGACCATGTGGAGGGCGCCCGGGAAAAGGCGCGCGCTGGCGATCTGATGTTCGGCACGGTCGACAGCTTCCTGATCTGGAAACTGACGGGCGGCACATCGCATGTGACCGATGCGACGAACGCGGCGCGCACGCTGCTTTATGACATTCGCAAGGGGCGGTGGAGCCAGACGATCTGCGATCTGCTGGATATTCCGATGGAAATGCTGCCCGAGGTGCATGACTGTTCCCACGATTTCGGCACCACCCGCCACGATCTGTTTGGCCGCGCCATCCCGATCTGCGGCGTTGCCGGTGATCAGCAGGCAGCCACGATCGGGCAGGCGTGTTTCACCCCCGGCATGCTGAAATCCACCTATGGCACGGGCTGCTTCGCGCTGCTGAACACCGGGGACACGCCGGTCTGGTCGCAAAACCGGCTGCTGACGACCATCGCTTACCAGTTGAATGGCACGCCGACCTATGCGCTGGAGGGGTCGATTTTCGTGGCCGGCGCGGTGGTGCAATGGCTGCGCGACGGGCTGAAGATGATCCGCACGGCGAGCGAGACGCAGCCGCTGGCCGAGGCCGCCGATCCGGGGCAAAACGTGGTGTTGGTGCCCGCCTTTACAGGCCTTGGCGCGCCCTACTGGAATGCGGAATGCCGCGGCGCGATATTCGGCCTGTCACGCAATACCGGGCCAGCCGAATTTGCCCGCGCGGCGCTGGAATCGGTCGGTTATCAGACGCGCGACCTGCTGGACGCGATGACGCTGGACTGGGCGCACGAGACGGACGGCTCGCCAAACGCTGCCACCCTGCGCGTCGATGGCGGGATGAGCGCCTCGGACTGGACCATGCAATTCCTGTCCGACATCATCGGCGCCGAGGTTGACCGCCCCGCCACGCTGGAGACGACGGCGCGCGGCGCCGCCTGGCTGGCGGGCGAGCGTGCCGGGATCTACCCCGGCCAGCAGGAGTTCTCGCAGATGTGGGCGCTGGAGCACAAGTTCACGCCGCTCATGCCCCCGGAAACCCGCGAGGCCAAATACAGCGCTTGGCGCCGCGCGGTGGAGGCCGCTCAGGTCTTTTGACCGCGTATGACAGATCACGCAGGGCCGGGCTGTTCCTTGTCCGGCAAATATGTTAGCGCTAGCCTGCGCCACAGCGACAGCCATCGCACCCCATAGGGAGACGACGACATGACCTTGAACCCTGTTCTGGAGCGCGTGACCGACGACATCATCGCCCGCAGCGCGCAGACGCGCGGCGCGTATCTGGCACGGATGGAGGCCGCCCGGTCCAAGGGGCCGGCACGCGCGCATCTGTCCTGCAGCGGGCAGGCGCATGCCTATGCGGCGGCGGACGCGGGCGACAAGGCGACGCTGGCCACCACCAGCGCAGGCAATCTGGGCATCGTCACCGCCTATAATGACATGCTGTCGGCGCATCAGCCGTTCAACCGCTTCCCTGAGTTGGTCCGCGACGCGGTGCGGCAGGCAGGCGGCACCGCGCAGGTCGCAGGCGGCGTGCCTGCCATGTGCGACGGCGTCACCCAGGGCGAGGCGGGCATGGAGTTGAGCCTGTTTTCCCGCGACGTCATCGCGCTGGCCGCCGCTGTCGCGCTGAGCCATGACACCTTCGACGCCGCCGTATTCCTCGGCGTGTGCGACAAGATCGTGCCGGGCCTCGTGATCGCCGCGCAGGCCTTTGGCCACCTGCCCGCCGTGTTCCTTCCCGCCGGGCCGATGACCAGCGGCCTGCCGAATGACGAAAAGGCCAGGATGCGCCAGAAATTCGCCACTGGCGACGCCACGCGAGAGGAATTGATGCAGGCCGAGATGGCCTCCTATCACGGCCCCGGCACCTGCACCTTCTATGGCACCGCCAACACCAACCAGATGCTGATGGAGTTCATGGGGCTGCACCTGCCCGGCGCCAGTTTCGTCAACCCGAACACCGATCTGCGCGATGCGCTGACCCGCGAAGGGGCGCGCCGCGCGCTGGCGCTGAGCGCGCAGGGAAACAATTACACCCCGGTCTGCAAGGTGCTGGACGAGCGGGCCTTTGCGAACGGCATCGTCGGGTTGAATGCGACGGGCGGCTCGACCAACCTGCTGATCCATCTCATCGCTATGGCGCGGGCAGGGGGCATCATTCTGGACTGGCATGATTTTTCGGCCCTGTCGGATATCACGCCGCTGATGGCGCGGGTTTATCCCAACGGTCTGGCTGACGTGAACCATTTCCACGCCGCCGGGGGCCTCGGCTACATGATCGGCAATCTGCTGGAGAATGGCCTGCTGCATCCCGACACCGCCACCGTCGGCGGTGATGGCCTGCGCGCCTATTGCCAGGAGCCACGGTTGCAGGACGGCGATCTGGTCTGGCAGGACGGTTCTGGCCGCAGCCTGAACGACAAGATCCTGCGCCCGGCGACCGATCCGTTTCAGCCCTCCGGCGGGCTGGTGCGCCTTAGCGGGTCGCTGGGAACCGCGGTGATGAAGATTTCCGCCGTCGCGCCCGAACATCGGATGGTCGAAGCACCGGTGCGCGTGTTCGATGACCAGGATGCTGTGAAACCCGCGTTCAAGGCGGGCGAGCTGACCGGCGATCTGATTGTCGTCGTTCGCTTTCAGGGGCCAAGGGCGAACGGCATGCCCGAATTGCACAGCCTGACGCCGCTTCTGTCGATCCTTCAGGGGCGCGGGCAAAAGGTGGCGCTGGTCACCGATGGCCGCATGTCGGGCGCCTCGGGCAAGGTGCCCGCCGCGATCCATGTCTGCCCCGAGGCGATGGATGGCGGTGCCATTGCAAAGCTGCGCGATGGCGACATCCTGCGGATTGATCCCGAGGCCGGCACGCTGGAGATCCTCACGGATGGCGTGCTGGAGCGGCCCGCCGCCACGGCGGACCTCAGCGCCAATCAGTTCGGCGTCGGGCGCGAGCTGTTCGCGTCCTTCCGCAGAAACGTGGGTTCTGCCGAGACTGGCGCGACGATTTTCGGAGACTGATCCATGCCGATAACCGCCCAGGATGCCAGCAGGCAGACCCGCGAGATCTGCGCATTGGCGCCCGTCATTCCCGTCCTCGTGATCCATGACGCCGCCCATGCGCGCCCCTTGGCCGAGGCTCTGATCGCGGGCGGGCTGCCCGCGCTGGAGGTGACGCTGCGCACGCCCGCCGCGCTGGATGCGATCCGCGCGATGGCCGATCTGCCCGGCGGCCATGTCGGTGCCGGCACGCTGATCACGCCCGAGGACGTGCGCGCGGCCAAGGCGGCGGGCGCGAAGTTCGGCGTGTCGCCCGGCGCGACAGAGGTGCTGCTGGACGCCTGCGAGGCCGAGGGCCTGCCGCTGCTACCCGGCGCCGCCACCGCGACCGAGGCGATGGCGCTGCTGGCGCGCGGCTATACGATGCAGAAATTCTTTCCCGCCGAGGCATCAGGTGGCGCGCCCGCGCTTGGCGCAATCGGCGGGCCCCTACCGCAAATCAGCTTTTGCCCGACGGGCGGCGTAAGTATCGAGAACGTTGCAAAATATCTGTGCCTTCCCAATGTCATCTGCGTCGGAGGCAGCTGGATCGCCCCGCACGATCTGGTCGAAGCACAAGACTGGGATGCCATAACCGAACTGGCCCGCGCGGCGGCGACTATCGCATGAATTCGTGACCAGCGCGGAGTAGGGCGCCGCAAACTCCCGGGTAATTTCGTCCGCCCAAGTGAATGGCACGCTCTGCCCATGAATCGCGAAATCGATAAGCAACCTACTTCGAACTGTGACCAACCAGATGAGCTGCTGCTCTTTCGCCGGACTCTCGGCAGGCAAAAGGGGGAATACTGCGGCCAGGACGCGATCAGCACCGGGCATTGCATCCGGGTCACCCGCTTTCGTCCATCGCATCATGGCGGTCACGAATTTCCGGCGGCCAAGTGGATTTGATGTAACTGAGGATGGCAAGGATCTTTTTGTCCGTCAGGATTCCATCGTAGATCGGCATGTCCGTCTCATAGTCTGGATCGTCGATCAGCTCGGCCATACCGTATTTGGTCAGCCGAAACAGGGTGTCGCTGTCGTGGTGCCACGTATGTCCGCTTTCGTCATGGGGCGGGGCAGGCAGCCGACCGTCCGGGCCCCGCAGCCGCCAATCGGGCTGACCTTCCAGATTGCCGCCGTGGCAACTGGCACAATTCTCCGAATAAAGTTGCGCCCCGAGCGTTACAATCTGCGGATCGCCCGCTTGCAGCATGCTGCCGGCTTTCTCCGCTGAACCATTCGCGATCGGGACAACGCCCCCGGACAGGCCCACCGTCGCGTCATCGGGCTGCATGACGTACCACGCCCCTGCAACTACTGCGATCACAGCCAACGATATCGCACCCCTTTTCATCTCGATTATTCCTTCGCATTCGATTTGCCATTGAACCGGCATTACCCGCAGGGCTGTGCCCGGAAGGGACGCCGACATGCATCGGCGCCCCTATCAGGACTTCATTTTACCTGCGTTACAGTCAGCTTGCCGTTGACGCGGTCCGCGACAAATTCGATCTCCTGACCCTCTGACATGCTTGCAATCGTCGCCTCATCGGCGCGGAACACCATTGTCATCGCGGGCATGTCGAGGGCGACCAGCGGGCCGTGAATGATGGTCACCTTGCCCGCCTTGGCGTCGATCTTCTTGATCGTGCCGGTGGTGTAGTCCACATCCGCTTGCGCCATTTGATCACCCACGATGATCGGCCCGTGCATGCCGGATTCGTAATGGCCCGGCATCAGGCAGGCGAATTGGAATGTGCCTGCGTTGGCAAAGGTCCAGACCACTTCGCCGGACGCGCCCGCGTCCAGGCGGACGGAGTTGGGATCGTCATGCTCCATGTCCATCCTGGCCATGATTTCCTTGTGCTTGGCATTGCCCTCCAGCGTATCGAGCACGAATTCATGCTCGAGCGCGCCCTCATTCGTGATGTTGAAGCGGATCGTTTCGCCCGTGGCAAACGTCATCTCGCGGGGGGAAAACAGCATTTCGCCGTCGTCGGTCTCGCTCATTGTCACGTCGATGGTCCGGTCGACAGATGCCGCATCGCCGGGCATCCCGACTGGCATCGCGGGCATGTCGCCCTCGTGGCCGCCATCGTGGCTGCCCGCCGCGAATGCCGGAGCGGTCAGAGTGAACGTCAGTGCGGTTGTCAGAAGGAGATTTTTCATCAGTTTTTCCTGTGGTTTCAGATTGGAAGAGAGAACAGAAGGGCAGATCATCCCTTCGACGATGGCTTGGGGGTAATCACGGTTTTCGGGCTGTCGTTGGAGGCAAATTCGGGCAACTCGCCCGTCCATTCATAGGCCTGCTCGCCCGGAGGGTTTTCATACCAGCCGGGGTCGGAATAATCGTCGGCGTCGATGCCGTCCCGGACCTTCACGACCGAGAACATGCCGCCCATCTCGATAGGCCCGTAAGGCCCCCAGCCCGTCATCATCGGGACGGTATTGTCCGGCAGCGGCATCTCCATCCTGCCCATATCCGCCATGCCTGCCGTGCCCATCGGCATGTATTCGGGTCGGAACTGGCGGATCTTCCGGGTCAGCGGCTTCTTGTCGACGCCGATGAAGGTCGGCACATCGTGGCCCATCGCGTTCATCGTGTGGTGCGATTTGTGGCAATGGATCGCCCAGTCGCCGAGATGGTCGGCGGTGAACTCATAGGCCCGCATCGCCCCCACGGGGATGTCGATGCTGACCTCGGGCCATTGTGCGGCCTCGGGCACCCAGCCGCCATCCGTGCAGGTGACCTTGAAGTCGTAGCCGTGCATGTGGATCGGGTGGTTCGTCATCGTCAGGTTGCCGACGCGGACGCGCACGCGGTCGCCCTTGTTCACCACCAGCGGGTCGATGTCGGGAAAGATCCGGCTATTCCAAGTCCACAGGTTGAAATCGGTCATCGTCATGATGCGCGGCACATAGGTGCCCGGATCAATGTCAAACGCGTTCAGCATGATCAGGAAATCGCGATCCACCGGCATGAAGGTGGGGTCCCTGGGATGCACCACGAACATGCCCATCATTCCCATCGCCATCTGCACCATCTCATCGGCGTGCGGGTGGTACATGAAGGTGCCGGATTTGATCAGGTCGAACTCGTAGACATAGGTCTTGCCCGGCGGGATGCCCGGATGGCTGAGCCCGCCGACACCGTCCATGCCCGAGGGCAGGATCATGCCATGCCAGTGGACGGTGGTATGTTCCGGCAGCCTGTTGGTGACATAGATGCGCACCCGGTCGCCTTCGACCGCCTCGATGGTGGGACCGGTCGACTGGCCGTTATAACCCCACAGATGCGCGATCATGCCATCGGCCAGCTCGCGCTCCACCGGTTCGGCAACGAGGTGGAATTCCTTGATGCCGTTGTTCATCCGGTGCGGCAGGGTCCAGCCGTTGAGCGTGACGACGGGGTTGTAGTCCGGCCCAGAGGATGGACGCGGCGTGATCGCGGTTGCCGCGCTGTCCATCTGCGCCGCTTCGGGCAGGCCGATGTTCGTGGTCTTGCCCCATGCCTGCGAGGACACCAGCGCGGCCCCTGCAGCGCCGACCCCGAGTAGTTGACGTCTGTTGATCATGTCATCGTCCTTTCAGTGTCCTGCGCCGCCACTGGCGGCAAGTGTCGCGGCTTCTCCGCGGGCACCACCGCTGCCTGCACCGCCGCCATAGATCGCGGCCGTCAGGTCAGCCTGAGCCATGAAGAAGTCCCGTTTCGCGTTGGCCGAATCGAGCGATGCGCCGAGCTTATCGCGCACGTCCGCCAGCAGCTCGAATGTGCTGGTGATCATGCCGTTGTAGGACAGCAGGCCCTCTTCCTCGACGGTGTTGCGTAGCGGCACCAGAACGTCGCGGTAGTGCCGCGCGATCTTGTAGGACGCGTGATAGGCGGCCTCTGCGCCGCGCGCCTCGGACCGCACATTGACGGCCTTTTCGGCGAGGACATTGGCCGCCTTCAAATAGGCCAGCTCTGCCTTGCGCATCCGCGCCTCGCCGGTGTCGTAGATCGGAATTGCAAACTCCAGTTCGATCTGCGGGGTGGTCTCGGTGCTTGTCCCGCCATCCTCCGCCTCGCGCTCGGCCTCAAAGCCGGCGATGAGTTCGAGGTCCGTCACCAGCCGGGTCTGGTCGGTCAGTCCGAAGGCCGCCGCCTGCGCCTCGAGACCCAGCTTGGCCACGCGCAGATCGAACCGATTCTGCAAGGCCTTGGCTTCGACATTTGCGATCCGCCCGACTGAGCGCGGCAATGCAGGAAGGGCATCGGGCACATAGTAGTCCACGCCCGCCCCCCAAAGCCCCATCAGCCGTGTCAGGTCTTCCTTGGCGCGGATCGCATTCAGCCGCGCCTGCGCCAGTTGCCCCGCCAGTTCGGCGTTGAACGCCTGCTCTCGCGCCTGCCCGGCCTTGTTCAGCGCGCCGGTTTCCCCCAGCTTGCGGGCCAGTTCGGACCCGGCATCCGAGGTCGCCTTGGCCCGTTTGAGATAGCTGACTGTCTCAAAGGCGGCGACCGTATTGATCCACGCCTGCCGGGTCTGATTGGCCAGCGTCAGCGTGTCATTCACCGCCGTCAGTTGCGCGGTTCGGAAATTCACATCCGCCAGTGCGACCCGCTGTTTGCGTGTCTTGGCGTCCAGAAGGTTCGCACGAAACAGTCCTTCGATCGCCCGGTAAGCACCCAGTTCAGGCGCACCTATGCCCAGGACGCCGATCGACACAATGGGATTCTCTGGCGTCGCCTGCTGCCATGCCTCGGCGGCGGACAGGCCGACATTCGCATAGGATGCTTGCAGCCCCTTGTTGTTAAGCAGGGCGGCCTGAACGGCGGTGTCGGCCGAGATCGTCTTGCCCTGCACCATGCTGCGCACCTCGCGGGCCAACGCGTCGTTCTGGGCCTGTGTTTGGGCAAACGCGGTACGCTTTCCGATGGTGGCCGAGGTCTGGCCCGACACTGTGGCAAGGCCTGCGTTGGGATCGGAGTAGGCACCCGGAATGGCGGTAGCGCAGGCGCCGAGGACCAACGGGAAACCAACGATAACTGGGAGGCTCTTGAAGCGCATCAATTGCCCTCCGATTGTTCTTGGTTGACGGCTCGCCAGTCGCGCGGGCCGGTGGGGCCGCGATAGGTGTATCCGGCCAGCGGATCCTGATATTTGACCGGAGTGGATATTGCCGTATTGGTAACTGCCTGTTGCGCCGTCACGTCAGGCAGCGGTGCAGGCTCGTGAGCACATGCGCCAAGCGCGAGGGCCGAAGCCCCCATGGATAAGTGGAATTTCATGATGGTAACCTGAATGATCGACGTCGGGTTCACGCATGGACATGCGCAAAGCGAAAAGCCCGCTAAGGGCTCTGGCTCAGATCAGGTATAAAGGGGGCCGCAGAAAACCGGTCGGTTCAAACGAGTCTGGCTGGGCACGAACCGTCCGGTATCTGCCTCGCTCAGCGTGCCGGGCGAAAGCGATGCCTGTTTCATCAAGGACGACCGAGGCGCAGAGTCCGCTGCAGCACTCGCCCGATGCCGCCTTCTCGTGTTCGCCTTGGGAAGCAGACTCGCTGGCGTCATGCATGGAGTTTGCCGAAGCGGCGCCATGCGCATGTTTGGCAACTGCGTGGTCCGAGTGAGCCGCCGCGCCATGCTGGTCGCCGTGCATACCCGAGGCCGCGTGGGTTGCAGAGGGCGGCAAGAACATCAAAGCGCAGATGATCCCAAGGTATGAGAGACCCTTGAGACATGCAGAGATGGTTTTCTTGGGCGACATGCAAAGCGTTTTGCGGGCAAAGCGGAACACCTGTCAATTCATTTGGCGGCGGTGGGCACCAAACTTTTCGTGAGGCCGTATTGTAGAGCGGCCCTTTTCGGGCCGGTCCTGTGAATGTGTTGTAGCAAACCGGTGACGTGGTCCTTCCTGTCTGGACAGGCTTGTGGCTCAGCCAAGATGTATCCGGATTGGTTTCATGCCGCTTGGCCCAACTGGGCCGCCCGATGGGGGCACGCCAGAGCAGCATCTGAGTGATCGAAAATGGCAGTAAGCATGCCTGATAAAGGTGATCACACCGCCCCCATCCTTCACGAAGGTGAATGTGGGCGAAATGGTATACGGCTCCTGGCGTCGGCTAAAAGCTGAAGCGTTACCAATGAGTTATATGGGGATTTGGTGCCCAGGAGATGCAGACCCGAGGGAGAAGATAATTTTTCCCTCGGCTGACGCAAGTTCCCAGTTTCTCGGGAGAAATTGCTCCACTCAGCCACGGGTGGAGTTTCCGAGAACCGCTCCTGTGTGGGGCAGAATGTGGGGCAACTCCTATGTCGTCGAACACCTCAAGCCACCTCGAGTTGCGAGGAAAAACTTACTACTTCCGCATGCGAGTCCCGAAGGAGTTCGCAGACGTCGAACCTCTCCGCGAAATCAACAGGTCGCTGAAAACGAGGGATCGCCTCGAGGCCGAAGCTCGGTGCGCAAACGTCAGGCTTGCTCTATTCACAGAGTGGCGGGCCCGTCGCGCTGGCCGGGTCGCCGACACGCGTGCGACATTCGATGCCTCGATCGACCTCCTGAAGGGCTGGGGAATGACCTTCAGCCTGATGGATGACTTGATTGCGGGACCTGTCGAGAATTTGCTGTCCCGGATCGAGGCAGTTGCCAATGTGGACCCGCTGTCGGCGGCGGTCCCGGCGGCTCTCGGCACCATCGATCTCCCGGATGTTACTCTCCGTGAGATGGCAGAGCGCATGCCCATCCTGAAGGCAAATGAGATCCGCGCCAAGAACGCCCGGCAGCATCGTGAGTGGTGCGCGGTGCCCGTGAATTTGCCGCGCAGATAGGGAAGCGCACGATTCTCACGATCTCCGAGCAAGATGCGACTGACTACACGGCCCACTGGAAGACGCTTTCCGAGTCAGGCAAGGTCACCACGAACTATGCCAATAAGCAGATCCGCTACGTGCGCCAGATGATCGACACGCATCTCGATGATATTCGGATGCCGGACAGCAAGCGCATCAATGTCTTTGAGAAGAAGCGTGTCAAAAAGCTGGCTTACGACCCAGAAGACGACGAGCGGAAGAAGCTTCCGCTTCCGGAGACTTGGATCCGAAACCGACTGATCA
Organism: Roseovarius sp.; assembly: GCA_036568405.1. Classification (GTDB taxonomy): domain Bacteria; phylum Pseudomonadota; class Alphaproteobacteria; order Rhodobacterales; family Rhodobacteraceae; genus Roseovarius. The sequence continues at coordinate 814 of DATCSR010000018.1, read as the reverse complement.
AGGACCGCGTGCTCGAGGCACTGGAGCAGGAGGCGTCGGACATCGCGATCATCTCTGCGATCGGCGGTAGCCGCGCTTCCGAGATATACGATGTGCCGGCCGCAGACATCCATCTGGATCACCCTATTCCCCACATCAAGTTTCGGATCGTTCTGGATGGACCTGAGCGGCGGGAGTTGAAAAGCAAGGCATCATTCGGACGCTCGTCCTCCAAGGACCAGCACTGGCCGCCATGCGTCGGCATCCGACGGGCTTCCCAGGGCATCGCGGCAAGGCGAAGTTCTCTGGGACGGTTAACAAGTTCCTGCGGGAGAACGGATTGTTCCCGCCAGTTCCGGAGCGCGTAGACGGGCACTACGTGATCAGTGGCACACGACACTCGTTCGAAGATCGCATGAAGGCAGCGAAGATAGACAACGAGGAGAGGGCTTTCCTGATGGGACATTCGATAGGCCGCGTCCGTGGCCGGCCCGTCTACGGAAGCGAACTCGAACTGCCAGTCCGCGCGCTGCTCCAAGAGATGGTGGCCATTGATGGTGATGACTGGTCACCCCGTCCTATCGCCGAACTGTGGGCAGAAATTGATCGGCTTCTCGAAGAGAAAGGGCACAGGATCCGGTAGAATCTCCAGTGGAGTCGGCCTGATGCCTTGGCTGACAGCGGAGGGCAGGTTTGTCAATGAGCGTTCAAAACTGACCCGGTTTCAGCGTTTGATTTTGACCCGCCTATCGGATGGCAAAGCTCCCAGGCGGGCCGCCCTCATATAGCGAGTCCGTCTGGGGGCTTTGTCTGCGTCGCGGTTATTTTTCTGTGC
>DATCSR010000017.1:0-28857 GCA_036568405.1 Roseovarius sp. | reverse complement strand
AAATACCGGCCCGCCGTCGTTATCATTCCTCGATGACGAGGTCGCCCAGATAGGGGAAGTTCATCACGTTGAGGACCGGCTCGATATCGACGCCCTTGCGCGCGGCCCATGCCAGATCCTGCCAGTGCAGCGGGATGAACGCGGCATCGTCATAGAGCAGTTTTTCGATCTGTTGCAGATCCCTGGCGCGCTTGTCCGCGTCTGTTTCGGTCAGCGTCGCCATGGTCATGCTGTCAACCTCGGGATTCGAGTAGTTGCCCGAATTGTACTGACCTTTGCCGGTGTCGGCGTCGGGGGTCATGTTGAGGAATTCGAAGAAGTTCGCCGAATCCTCGGTATCCGAATGCCATCCGATCATCATGATGTCCGCTGCGCGTTCGTCATACTTGGGCCAGTATTGCGCCTTGGGCATGGTGGTCAGATCGATGTCGATCTTGATCTGGGCCAGCATCGCAGCCGCCGCTTCGCAAACCTTGTAGTCGTTCACGTAGCGGTTGTTGGGGCACATCATGGTGGCCGAGAATCCATCGGCATATCCGGCCTCTTCCATCAGCGACTTTGCCTTGGCGACGTCGAAGCGGGGGGTGAGTTCGGGATTGTGACCGACGTATCCTTCGGGCGAGTTCTGCGCGGCGACCGTGCCGAAGCCCTTCATGATCTTCTGAACGATGCCTTCGTTGTTGATGGCATGGACCATGGCCTGACGGACCTGCGGATTGGCCAGCGCCTCGTTCCGCTTGCCGTTCAGTTGCAGCGTGATGATACGCGTGCCGGGCAGGGTGACCAGGTTGACATTCTCATCGGCTTCGATCCGCTCCAGATCGGTCGGCGGGACGGGGGCGATGAAATCGACGTCACCCGACAGCAGGGCTGCGACACGTGTCGGCGCCTCCTTGATCGGGGTCAGGATGGCGGTCTGGACGTTGCCGGGGCTGTCTGTGTCCCAGTAATCCTCGAAGCGCTGGAACACCATCTTCACGCCCTGCTCGCGCTCGGCGACGGTGAAGGGGCCGGTGCCCGAGATGTTCTTTGAGGCAAAGCTGTCGCCGTGCTTGGCAATCTCGGCGCCGCCTTCCTCATAGAACTTCTTGTCCATTGGGAAGACATAGGTGGCGGTGTTCAGCACCAGCGGGCTGGGGCCGTCGGTCTTGATCTCAACCGTGGTGTCGTCAATCGCGGTGACTGTCGTCCAGCCCGAGAAGATGCCCTTGAAATCGGGCGAGGATTTCAGACGCTCGATTGTCCAGACGACATCTTCGGCGGTCATCTCATTGCCGGAGTGGAACTTGACGCCTTCACGCAGGGTAAATCGCATGGTGGTGTCGTCCACCCGCTCCCATTCGGTGGCAAGACGCGGATCAAAGCCGTGGTCCTTGTTCCAGCGCACCAGCGGATCAAAGACCATGTGGCTCAGTTGCAGCGTGCCGCCCGAGAGCTGCTCGTGCGGGTCGAGCGAGACCGGATCGGCGTCATAGGCAAAGTTCAGCGTCTGCGCCGAAACCATGCTGCCGACGCCCAGAAGCAGGGCCGTGGCCGTGGCTGTGGCGAGGGTGCGAAGTGTTTTCATGTAATTATCTCCGTGATGGTAGATGCGCGCAGCAGTTGGATCGCCGCGTCAGCAGATGCGGCAGGTTGTCCCGATTCTGTGAGCATGTAAAGGTCGCTATCCTGCGCGCGGCTATCATTTGGTCCGGAATGGACTTGATAAATAACTGGATTCTGGCGAATTTTCTTTTCGGCAGGGCGGGGAGGGGATGAGGCGCCGCCCGCCGGGCAGGGAACAGCGGGTGCGCGCCCCGGTCGGGGCGACGGATTGGCGCGGCAATGTCGCCCCGGTGGCCTTGACCCTCTCCCATGTGCCGATTATTGATCAAAACGCTCAGGCATAGACGCCTGGTGTCTGGGGATTTTTCTTGACCGAACGGCTGATGTACCGGCTGGCCTGGGCCGTCGCCGCGCTGTGTGTGGCACCGATCCTTGCGGCGGCGCTTGCTGCGCTGGGCGGCGACTTGCAGACTTGGCGCGATGTTCTGTCCACGGTGCTGCCACGCTATACCGCGACCACCCTCGCGCTGGTGGCGATCGTGGGCTGCGGCACCGCCGTGATCGGCACGGCGACGGCGTGGCTGGTGACGGTCTACCGCTTTCCCGGTGTGCGCTGGCTGGAGGTTGCGCTGGCGCTGCCGCTGGCGTTTCCGGCCTATGTGCTTGCCTATGCCTACACGTCGCTTCTGGATCATCCCGGCCCGGTGCAGACGCTGCTGCGCGACGTCACCGGCTGGGGCCCGCGCGACTATTGGTTCCCCGAGATCCGCAGCCTTGGCGGCGCCGCGCTGATGCTGACGATGGTGCTCTATCCCTATGTCTATCTGCTGGCGCGGGCGTCGTTCCGCCAGCAAAGCTCGAACGCGTTTCTGGTGGCGCGCACGCTGGGGCGCCCGCCGCTGGCGGCGTTCTGGGCGGTGGCGCTGCCGATGGCGCGCCCGGCCATCATGGGCGGCACGCTGCTGGCCATCATGGAGACGATTGCGGACTACGGCACCGTCGCCTTCTTCAACGTGCAGACCTTTGCAACCGGCATCTATCAGGCATGGTTTTCGCTGGGCGAGCGGGCAACGGCGGCGCAATTGTCGCTATGCCTGCTGACCTTCGCGCTGCTGCTGGCCGGGCTGGAGCGCGCGCAGCGCGGTCGCGCGCGGCGCGCAAGCCGCGGCGGCGCGCGGTTCGAGGTGCTGGCCAAGCCGCAACTAACCGGCTGGATGGGGTGGGGGGCGACCGCCATTTGCCTCCTGCCGGTCTTGCTGGGGTTCCTGATTCCGGTGGTGATGCTGGGTATCATGGCGTGGGGATCGGGGCAGAGCCTGATTCAGCCGCGCTATCTGTCGCTGATGGGCAATTCGGTGTTGCTGGCCGCTGTCGCCTCGGTGCTGACGGTAGCGGGCGCGATTCTGATCGGGTTTCGCGCGCGCACCAAGCCGGGCCGCACATCGCGCGCGTTGGTGGTGGGGGCGGGCCTTGGCTATGCGGTGCCCGGCGGCGTGATCGCGGTGGGCCTGATGGTCCCGATGGCGGGGCTGGATAATGCCATCGACCGGTTCATGGAGGGCAATTTCGGCATAGATACCGGGCTGCTGATCACCGGCTCGATCTGGCTGATGGTGCTGGCCTATATGGCGCGGTTCATGGCCGCGGCCCTCAATGCCTATGACAGCGGCATGGCGACGGTTCCTGCACATTTTGACGCAATCGCGCGCAGCCTCGGCCAAGGCTCGGCCAAGCTGCTGTGGCGGGTGCATCTGCCGGTGGCGCGGACCTCGGTTCTGACCGCGCTGCTGATCGTTTTCGTCGACGTGATGAAGGAGTTGCCCGCGACGCTGATCCTGCACCCGTTCAACTTTGACACGCTGGCCGTGCAGGCCTATCGCCTCGCGGCGGACGAGCGGCTGCGCGAGGCGGCGGTGCCATCGCTGGCGCTGGTCGGATTTGGCCTGATTCCCGTCCTGCTGCTCTGCCGCACCATCGGGCGCGAAAGCCGGGCATCCGAATAGGCGGGCGACAATTTCCCGGCGCGCCCTTGCAGCCCCTTGGGCGCGCTACTAAGACTCTTTTAGGATCTGGTCAGGTAAGGATCAGAGGCACTTCAGCAGGCAAGGCGGAATATGACAGACCCAATGGACACCTATATGAACACCCTCGTGCCGATGGTGGTCGAACAGACCAGCCGGGGCGAGCGGGCCTATGACATCTTCTCGCGCCTGCTGAAAGAGCGGATCATCTTTCTGAGCGGCCCGGTCCATGACGGCATGTCCAGCCTGATCGTCGCGCAGTTGCTGCACCTTGAGGCGGAGAACCCGTCCAAGGAAATCAGCATGTATATCAACAGCCCCGGCGGTGTCGTGACCAGCGGCCTGTCGATCTACGACACGATGCAGTATATCCGGCCCAAGGTATCGACGCTGGTGATTGGGCAGGCGGCCTCGATGGGGTCGCTGCTGCTGACGGCGGGCGCGCCGGGCATGCGGTTCTCGCTGCCGAACTCACGGATCATGGTCCACCAGCCCTCGGGCGGGTATCAGGGCCAGGCGACCGACATCATGATTCACGCCGAAGAGACGCTGAAACTGAAGAAGCGGTTGAACGAAATTTACGTCAAACACACTGGCCAGACCCTGAAAAAGGTCGAAGAGGCGCTGGAGCGGGACAACTTCATGTCACCCGAACAGGCCAAGGGCTGGGGCCTAATCGACGAGATCGTCGAGAACCGGATCAAGCCCGAAGAGGATGAAAAGCCCAAGTCGTAGGGGTGAAAACCACAGGGTCCGGGCGGGGCATTTTGCGATTGTCGCCGCCCGGTGCCTGCCTTAAGTTAGTGGAAAAGGTGGCCCGTCCCGCGTTCGGCCCCCGATTGCAACGCACCGCCCGAAAGGTAGATCATGTCGAATAATTCAGGCAGCGACAGCAAGAACACCCTCTATTGCAGTTTCTGCGGCAAAAGCCAGCACGAGGTGCGCAAGCTGATCGCGGGCCCGACCGTGTTTATCTGCGACGAATGTGTCGAACTGTGCATGGACATCATCCGCGAAGAAACGCGCAGCGCCGGGCTGAAATCCTCCGAAGGCGTTCCCGCCCCGCGTGATATCTGCGATGTGCTGGACGATTATGTCATCGGCCAGGCCACGGCCAAGAAGGTGCTGTCGGTTGCGGTTCACAACCACTACAAGCGTCTCGACAATTCCGGCAAGAGCGGCGAAGTCGAGCTGCAGAAATCCAACATCATGCTGATCGGCCCGACCGGCTGCGGCAAGACGCTGCTGGCGCAGACGCTGGCGCGGATTCTGGATGTGCCGTTTACGATGGCGGATGCGACGACCCTGACCGAGGCCGGCTATGTCGGCGAGGATGTCGAGAACATCATCCTGAAGCTGCTTCAGTCGTCCGAATACAACGTGGAGCGCGCGCAGCGCGGCATCGTCTATATCGACGAGGTCGACAAGATCACGCGCAAGTCGGAAAACCCCTCTATCACCCGCGACGTGTCGGGCGAGGGCGTGCAACAGGCGCTGCTCAAACTGATGGAAGGCACCGTTGCCGCCGTGCCGCCGCAGGGCGGGCGCAAGCATCCGCAGCAGGAATTCCTGCAGGTGGATACGACCAACATCCTGTTCATCTGCGGCGGCGCCTTTGCCGGTCTGGACAAGATCATCGCGGCGCGCGGCAAGGGCAGCGCGATGGGCTTTGGCGCTGACGTGCGCGACAAGGATGATCGCGGCATCGGCGAGGTGTTCAAGGATCTGGAGCCCGAAGACCTGCTGAAATTCGGTCTCATCCCCGAGTTTGTCGGGCGTCTGCCCGTCATCGCGACGCTGGAGGATCTGGACGAGGACGCGCTGATCACCATCCTGACGCAGCCCAAGAACGCGCTGGTCAAGCAGTATCAGCGCCTGTTCGAGTTGGAAAACGTCAAGCTCAGCTTTACCGACGATGCGCTGATCGCCATCGCCAAGCGCGCCATCACGCGTAAAACGGGCGCGCGCGGGCTGCGGTCGATCCTTGAGGATATCCTGCTGGATACGATGTTCGAGGTGCCGGGCATGGATAATGTCGAAGAGGTCGTGGTGAACGAAGAGGCGGTCATGTCCGATGCCGCCCCGCTGATGATCTACGCCGAAAGCCCGAAGAAAAAAGAGAGCGCCAGCGCGGGCTGATGCCCGGGTTCAGTCACATCCTCTTAGGGGCAGGCCTTTGGTCTGCCCCTCTTGCTTTGTGGCCCGCTCGGTTTCTGCGGCGAAACCCGTTTCTACAGGTCGATCCGGTTCGTTCGACCACTGGACGTTTGCCCGATGATGCGGCATATCAGGAACAACGATTGGCGGAGGACGACATGGGAATTCTCAACTCGCTGCTGCGCGCCGTGACCTGGTGGAACGGGCAGACGCTGAACACGCAACTCTATACTTGGCGCAAGGGCACCAAGGTGGGTGAGGATTCGCAGGGCAATATCTTTTACCGCTCAAAGGACGGCGACCGCCGCTGGGTCATCTACAATGGCGAGGCCGAGGCAAGCCGCGTCAGTCCCGAATGGCATGGCTGGCTGCATCATACCTATCAGGACCCGCCGACGGAGACGCCGCTGCCGCATCAGCCCTGGGAAAAACCACACCTTGAAAACCTGACCGGCACCCCGCTGGCCTATGCGCCGGCCGGATCGATCCGGCGCAGCGATCCCAAGCCGCGCAGCGATTACGAGGCGTGGAGCCCCGAATAAGGCGCCCACTGGCAGAGAGCGGACATGGCTGAAAACAAAAGCGAAATCATCGCAGGTGCCGCCGTTGTGGTGGTTGCATTGGGCTTTGTTGCCTATGCAGCCAACCTGACCGGTGCCTCTGCCGCGGCAGACAGCTACGAGCTATCGGCCAGTTTTCGCTCGGCGGACGGTATCACGGTAGGCACCGATGTGCGCCTTGCCGGGGTCAAGGTGGGGCGCGTGACAACGATGGCACTGGACCCGGCGACCTACCGCGCGGCAACCACCATCAGCGTGGCCAAGACGATAGAGGTTCCCGACGACAGCGCGCTGGCGATATCGTCCGAGGGGCTTTTGGGCGGTAACTACGTCGAAATCCTGCCCGGAGGGTCGCCAATGTATTTCGCGCCGGGCGACCAGATCGAATTTACCCAAGGGTCTGTCAGTCTTGTGTCGCTGCTGATGAAATTCGTCAGTGGTGATAACGGCGACGCGAGCGCTGTAGAATGAGAGTGCTGGCGATCATCCTCGCGCTTTTTGCGCCGGTTGCGGCTGTCGCGCAGTCTCAGGCAACGACGGGCACCGGGGCGACGCTGCGTGCGCTGGAAAAAATATCGGGCGAGACGACGGATTTTACCCTGACACCGGGTGAGCAGGCCACATTCGGCCGCCTGAGTATCGAATTGGGTGAGTGCCGGTATCCGGCAGGCGATCCGGCGGCCGATGCGTTTGCCTACTTGATCATGCGGGAAGAGGGCGCGGATGCGCCCGTATTTGCAGGCTGGATGGTTGCATCCTCCCCGGCGCTGAACGCGCTGGATCATCCCCGCTACGACGTCTGGGTGCTGCGTTGCAAGACCGACTGAGGGTCCGTGTCCAGCGGATAGCGCGCCATGTCTGCCGAATGCCGTAGCGCCGAGGCCAGTTGAGTGCGATAGGCGGCGCGGCTGATTTCTACCGCGCCGAGGCTGGCCAGATGGTCAGTAATGAACTGCGTGTCAAACAGCATGTAACCGCAACGCCGCAGGTGATCGACCAGATGCACCAGCGCCAGTTTCGAGCCGTCGGTGCGGCGCGAAAACATGCTTTCCCCGAAAAAGGCAGCACCCAGCGTGACGCCATAGACGCCGCCCGCCAGCGCGCCATCCTGCCGGATTTCCAGTGAATGGGCATGGCCAAGCTGATGCAACATCAGGTAGTGGCGGCGGATTTCGGCATTGATCCACGTCTCGGGGCGATCCGCGCAGGCATCCAGCACGCCTGCGAAATCGGTGTTCAGGGATACGCGGTAGCCACCGCGCCGCATCCTTTTGGCCAGACTACGGGAGATGTGCAGCCCGTCCAGCGGCAGCACGCCCCGGCGGCGCGGATCGACCCAGAACAGCCCGGGGTCGTCGCGCCCCTCGGACATGGGGAAAACGCCGGCCGCATAGGCATTGAGCAGCAACTCGGGCGTCAGGACGAAATCGTCATCCGTCATACCGCGCCTCAGCCCCGCAGATTCGTCTCCAGCCAGTGTTCCAGCCAGTGGATGTTGTAATCGCCTGACTGGATATCCGCGTCTTGCAGCAGCGCATGGAACAGCGGGACCGTGGTATCGACCCCATCGACGATAAGTTCGCCAAGCGCCCGGTTAAGCCGCGCCAACGCGGCGGGGCGGTCCGGAGCATGCACGATCAGCTTGCCGATCAGCGAATCATAGTAGGGCGGAATGCTGTAGCCATCGTAAAGCGCGCTATCCATCCGCACCCCGAGCCCGCCGGGTGCGTGAAACTGGGTGATCTTGCCGGGGCGCGGCGCGAATTCAGGCAGTTTTTCTGCGTTGATGCGCACCTCGATGGCGTGGCCGGTGATCTTGAGGTCGTCCTGCTGAAACTCCATCGGCAAGCCTGCGGCAACGCGGATCTGTTCGCGCACCAGATCGACGCCAAAGATCGCCTCGGTTATCGGGTGTTCGACCTGAAGCCGCGTGTTCATCTCGATGAAATAGAACTCGCCGTTCTCATACAGGAATTCGATCGTGCCGGCGCCGGTATAGTTGATGCGGGCCACGGCATCGGCGCAGATGGCGCCGATTCGCGCGCGCTCCTCGGGGGTGATCGACGGGCCGGGGGCCTCTTCGAACACCTTCTGGTGCCGCCGCTGAAGCGAGCAATCGCGTTCGCCCAGATGCACGGCGCGGCCTTTGCCATCGCCGAAGACCTGAATTTCAATGTGGCGCGGCGTGGTCAGATATTTCTCGATATAGACTTCGTCATTGCCGAAGTTTGATTTGCCCTCGGCGCGGGCGGTCTGGAAGGCACGTTCCATTTCGGTGGCGCTTTGCGCCACTTTCATACCCTTGCCGCCGCCGCCTGCCGTGGCCTTGATGATGACGGGATAGCCGATTTCCGCGCCGATGCGCTTGGCCTCGGCAAGGTTCGGCACGCCGCCTTCGCTGCCGGGGACGCATGGAACGCCCAGCTTTCTCATCGTGTCCTTGGCGGAAATCTTGTCGCCCATGACGCGAATATGTTCGGCCGTGGGGCCGATGAAAGTCAGCCCGTGATCTTCGACGATCTGCACGAAGGTCGCGTTTTCCGACAGAAAGCCATAGCCGGGATGGATCGCCTGTGCGCCCGTCACTTCGCAGGCCGCGATGATCGCGGGGATCGACAGATAGCTGTCCGTGGCCGAGGGCGGGCCGATGCACACGCTCTCATCGGCCATGCGCACATGCATCGCGTCGGCGTCGGCGGTGGAGTGGACGGCGACCGTGTGAATGCCCATCTCGCGCGCGGCGCGAATGACCCTCAGGGCGATCTCGCCGCGATTGGCGATCAGGATTTTCTCGAACATTGCTTGGGCGCCTTATTCGATGATCATCAGGGGCGCGCCATATTCCACAGCGCCGCCATCTTCGACGAGGATACGTTTGACGGTGCCGCCGCGCGGGGCGGGGATGTGATTCATCGTTTTCATCGCTTCGATGATCAGCAGCGTGTCGCCTTCGCTGACCTTGTCGCCGACCGACACGAAGGGGGGCGAGCCCGGCTCGGCCTGTGTATAGACGGTGCCGACCATGGGCGACGTGACCGCGCCGGGGTGGCTGGCGGGATCTTCGCCGACCGCGGCGGCAGGGGCTGCGCTTGCCGGGGCGTGGGCGGGCGCCGGAGCGTGCTGCATCGGGGCCTGCGCGACGTATTGCGGAGCGGCTTCGACCTTGCGGCTGACGCGCACATTCAGGCTGTCATCTTCGCCATATTCGCGCTTGACCTGCAGTTCGGTCAGCTCGTTCTCATTCAGAAGCTCGGCCAGTGCCTTGATGAAGGCAACGTCGTCATCATGCGATTTTTTGGGCATCGGGTTCCTCGGCGGCTGGCGTCCAGCATGGGACGCGCTTTGGTTTTGCATGGCTTATATGGCAAGCGGATGCCATAGAAAACCGGGTTTGTTGCGTCGCGATACCGCAACGTCGTGTCTATAGGGGCATTCCGCTGAGTTTTGCCACCAATTCGGCCAGTTTGCGTGCGCCGAATTTGTCCAGCAGGCGGGCGCGGTACACTTCGATCGTGCGATAGCTCAGGTTCAGCTCCAGGCCAATCTCCTTGGAGGTCAGGCCCCGGCAGGTCAGGATCGCCACCTCGCGTTCGCGCGTGGTCAGGTCGACCATGGGGCGCTCGTCGCTGAGGTCTGCAAAGCTCCAGACGTCGCAGCGAAAGGGATCTTCGGGCGTGACCGATTGGCCGCGCACCCGGCACCAGAACAGCGCACCACCCGTGCGCCGCATCACCCTTTGGTCCGAATAGCGCCCGGTCTTGCGCATCGCGCAGAGGCCCTGTTCGCCGATGCGGCGATATTCCTCGATGCTGGGATAATACTGCGCCAGCGGCACGCCGGCAAATCTGGCCGGATCGGGCGGCGCTGTGCCATCGCCGAAGGTTTCGGCAAAGCGATGATTGCACTGCCGGATGATCCGGTTTTCGAGGATCGCAAGCCCGATGGGCGCGTGATCGAAGGCAAGCTGGGTCTGTGGCATCCGCCTCATGTGGGCTTAAACGCGGCTGATTGCAATGCGGCAAGGGCGCCTCTGGCCCGCCCGGCTTGTCACCGGGGTGCGGCGGGATTAAATGAGCGCTATGCGGTCGCAGCCTACCCGCCCAAAACAAGGACGAGACATGAAAGTTATAGTCATCTGCTCCGGCGGGATGGATTCGGTGGCATTGGCGCACCGGATCGCGGCCACGCAGGAATTGCATGCACTGCTGTCGTTTGATTACGGCCAGCGCCATGCCAAGGAACTGGATTATGCCGCCGCCTGCGCGCGCCGTCTGGGCGTGCCGCATCATGTAATCGACATCGCCAGCGTCGGCGCGGCGCTGACCGGATCGGCGCTGACCGACGATATCGACGTGCCGGACGGCCACTACGCGGAAGAGACGATGAAGCTGACGGTGGTGCCTAACCGCAACGCGATCATGCTGGCCATCGCCTTTGGCATGGCCGCCGCGCAGAAGGTGGATGCGGTGGCAACCGCCGTGCATGGCGGCGATCATTTCATCTATCCTGACTGCCGCCCGGACTTCATCGCCGCCTTTCAGGCGATGCAGGATCGCGCGCTGGATGGCTATGCGCAGGTCGAATTGCTGACGCCCTACGTGACCGGCTCCAAGGCCGATATTGCCGTTGACGGGGCAAAATACCGCACGCCCTTTGCCGAAACGTGGTCCTGCTACAAGGGCGGCGATCTGCATTGCGGGCGCTGCGGCACCTGCGTCGAGCGGCGCGAGGCTTTCCATCTGGCGGGCGTGGACGATCCGACGGTCTATGCCGATCCGGATTTCTGGCGCAGCGCAATCGGGAAGGAATAGTCGATGTATCGCATCACCAAGGAATTCCACTTCTCCGCCTCGCATCAGCTGTTCGGCCTGCCGGACGACCATCAATGCGCGCGGCTGCATGGGCATAACTATATCGTTGTGGTCGAATTGGCGTCGGAGGTGCTGAACCAGCACGGGTTTGTGCGCGACTACCTCGAACTGGCGCCGCTGAAGCGATACATCGACGACGAACTGGACCACCGGCATCTGAATGATGTGCTGGGGGACGATTGCGTCACGGCCGAGCGGATAGCGAAACACCTCTATAACTGGTGCGCCGCCCGCTGGGCGGAAACGGCAGCGGTGAAGGTCAGCGAGACGCCGAAGACATGGGCTGAATACCGGCCATGAGCGATGTCATCCGCATCTCGGAAATCTTTGGCCCGACGATACAGGGCGAGGGTGCCTTGATCGGCGTGCCGACGGTGTTCGTGCGCACGGGCGGTTGCGATTATCGCTGCGTCTGGTGCGATAGCCTGCATGCGGTGGACAGCGAATACCGCCACGATTGGACCCCGATGAGCGCGGATGCGGTGATGGACGAGGTGCGCCGCCTGTCGGGTGGCCAGCCTTTGACGGTGACGCTGTCGGGCGGGAATCCGGCGATCCAGCCGCTGGGCGATCTGATCGCGCTGGGGCGGGCCGAGGGCTATGGTTTTGCAATGGAAACCCAAGGGTCGGTGGCCAAGGACTGGTTTTCGCAGCTGGATATGCTGGTGCTCAGCCCCAAGCCGCCCTCAAGTGAAATGCAGACCGATTGGGCGATGCTGCAAGAGTGCATTGATGCGGCCCAAGGCGCGCCCACGGTGCTGAAGATCGTGGTGTTCGACGAGGCAGACTATGCCTATGCCAAGGGGGCTGCGGCCCGCCATCCCCGCCTACAGGTCTACCTGCAGCCGGGCAATCATACGCCGCCGCCACCGGAGGATGACGACGCCACTGTCGATCTGGCAGGCATCGAGGACCGCATGCGCTGGCTGGTGGACCGGGTGATCGCGGACCGCTGGCATGCGGCGCGGGTGCTGCCGCAATTGCATGTGATGCTATGGGGAAACAAGCGCGGCGTGTAGCGCCGCTGGAGGACAGAATGACCGAGAATATCTACGAGGGTCTGAAACAGCTCGGCGCCAATACCGCGCTGCCCGACGACCCGGCCAAGGCCGAATTGGAGCGGGTGCAGAACCCGCAGGCCGATGTGGACTATAACGTGCGCTTTGTCGCGCCCGAGTTCACGTCGCTGTGCCCGATGACCGGCCAGCCCGATTTCGCGCATCTGGTGATCGACTATGTGCCGGGCGAGTGGCTGGTCGAGAGCAAATCGTTGAAGCTGTACCTTGGCAGTTTCCGCAATCACGGCGCGTTTCACGAGGATTGCACCGTCAGCATCGGCAGGCGCGTGGCCGAATTCACCGAGGCCAAATGGCTGCGCATCGGCGGCTATTGGTATCCGCGCGGGGGTATTCCGATCGACGTTTTCTACCAGACAGGGCCGATGCTAGATGGCGTCTGGATTCCCGATCAGGGCGTCGCGCCCTACCGCGGGCGCGGGTGAGGGAGTGTCGCCCCGCAAGCATCTGGCTGGCAGGGCGACCTCGTTTACTTCTGCGTCTTGCGATTTTCGATCAGCTCATCGACCACCGCAGGTTCGGCCAGCGTTGATGTATCGCCGAGGGTGTCGAAATCATTCTCGGCGATCTTGCGCAGGATGCGGCGCATGATCTTGCCCGAACGTGTCTTGGGCAGGCCCGGCGCCCACTGGATGATGTCCGGCTTGGCAATCGGGCCGATTTCGGAGCGCACCCAGTTCTCCAGCTCCTTGCGCAGCTCATCCGTAGGCTCGACGTCGTTCATCACAGTGACATAGGCGTAGATGCCTTGGCCCTTGATGTCGTGTGGATACCCGACAACGGCGGCCTCGGCGACGCTTGCGTGGGCGACGAGGGCCGATTCTACTTCGGCGGTGCCCATCCGGTGGCCCGAGACGTTGATGACGTCATCAACGCGCCCGGTGATCCAGTAATAGCCGTCCTTGTCGCGGCGGCAGCCGTCCCCGGTAAAGTAATAGCCTTTGTAGTCCGAGAAATACGTCTGCTCGAACCGGTCGTGATCGCCGTAGACGGTGCGCATCTGGCCGGGCCAGCTGTCCTTGATGCACAAGACGCCCTCGGCCTCGGTTTCGGTGATCTCCTCGCCGGATGTGGCATCGAGGATGACGGGCTGAATGCCGAAGAACGGCTTGGTGCAGCTGCCCGGTTTTGTCGGTGTCGCGCCGGGCAGGGGGGTCAGAAGGTGACCGCCGGTTTCGGTTTGCCACCATGTGTCGACGATGGGCAGCTTGCCCTTGCCGACCACGTCATTGTACCAGTTCCACGCCTCGGGGTTGATCGGCTCGCCGACCGTGCCCAGCAGTTTGAGCGACGACAGATCGCATTTCTCGACAAAGTCGTTGCCTTTTGCCATCAGCGCACGGATGGCGGTGGGGGCCGTATAGAACTGGTTTACCTTGTGCTTTTCGCAGACCTGCCAGAAACGGCTGGCGTCCGGATAGGTCGGCACCCCTTCGAACATCACGGTGGTCGCGCCGTTCGCCAACGGCCCGTAGATAATGTAGCTGTGGCCCGTTACCCACCCCACGTCGGCGGTGCACCAGAACACGTCCCCGTCATGATAGTCGAAATCGTATTTATGCGTCAGACCGGCATAAAGCAGATACCCGGCCGAGCTGTGGACGACGCCCTTCGGCTGCCCGGTCGAGCCGGAGGTGTAGAGGATGAACAGCGGATCTTCGGCCTTCATCGGGCGCGCGGGGCAATCGGGGCTGGCCTGCTCCATCTGGGCCTTCAGATCGATGTCGCGCCCGTTGATCCATGTCGTCTGCCCGCCGGTGTGTTTGACGACAAGGCAGCGCACCTTGTCCGAGCAGTGCAGAAGCGCCGCGTCGGCATTTGATTTCAGCGCGGTGCGGCGCCCGCCGCGGGGCGCCTCGTCGGCGGTGATGACGACCTTGGCGCCGGAATTGTTGATGCGGTTGGCCAGCGCGTCGGCGGAGAACCCCGCAAAGACGATGGAATGGACCGCGCCGATGCGCGCGCAGGCCAGCATGGCATAGGCGGCCTCGGGGATCATCGGCAGGTAGATCACCACCCGGTCGCCGCGCATGATGCCCTGGCTCAGCAGCACGTTGGCAAAGCGGTTCACCTTCTCGTGCAGCTCGTTATAGGTGATGTGCTGCGCGGGTGCGTCGGGATCGTCGGGTTCAAAGATGATGGCGGTCTGATTGCCGCGCGTTTTCAGATGGCGGTCGATGCAGTTGGCCGAGACGTTCAGAACGCCGTCCTCGAACCAGCGGATATCGACATTGCCATGTTCAAAAGAGGTATTCTTGACCTTGGTGAACGGCTCGATCCAATCCAGGTCCCTGGCGTGCTCTGCCCAGAACCCCTCGGGGTCCTTGATCGAGGCGGCATACATTTTTTCGTACTTGGCGGCGTCGATATGCGCGTTTTTCGCGAATTCCGGGGAGGGTGGGTATGTTTTGTCGGACATGGGGGTACCTTTGTATCTATCGGGGCCGGCGGGGCGGGTCGGCGGGGGCCTTGACGTCAGATCGCCAGATATTCCGCGCGCAATTGTTCGTCGCCCAGAACTTCGGCTGCACTACCGTCAAAGACGATGCCGCCCGTGTCAAGGATAAGGGCGCGGTCAGACAACTCCAGCGCGCGCACGGCGTTCTGTTCGACCAGAATGGTGGTGATCCCCTGCGCCTTGATGATGCGCAGCGTTTTCTCGATCTCGTCGACGATGACGGGGGCCAGCCCCTCGTACGGCTCGTCCAGCAGCAACACCTTGATATCGCGGGCCAATGCGCGCGCAACGGCCAGCATTTGCTGCTCTCCTCCCGACAGGGTCACGCCCTCCTGGGTGCGGCGCTCGGCAAGGCGCGGGAACAGATCGTAGATCCGTTCCAGCGACCAGCCGATCGGCGGGGCGATCTGCGCCAGTTGCAGGTTTTCTTCAACCGTAAGGCCGGGAATGATGCAGCGATCCTCGGGCACAAGGCCGATTCCGGCAACGGCAGCCTCGTGGCTGCGCATCTTGTGCAGGGGCTGGTGGTCCAGCCAGATCTCGCCGTGGTTCAGCTGCGGGTTGTCCATGCGGGCGATGGCGCGCAGGGTCGTCGTCTTGCCCGCGCCGTTGCGGCCCAACAGGGCCAGGATCTCGCCCTCGTGCACGTTGAAGCTGATGTCCTGCACGATGTAGCTTTCGCCGTAATAGGCCTGCATCCCCCAGACCGACAGAAAGGCAGGGGCGGTGGCAGCGTGGTTGGCGTGCTTGGAGAAATCGGGTTTGGCGGTCATCTTGTCTGTCCTCTCTGGCGCGTCGGCGGCGCAGGATATCTGCCCTCAGGCGGCGGCGGTTTCGCCCAAGTACGCCTCGCGCACCTTCGGGTGGCCCTTGATCTTGTCGGGGGTATCCTCGACCAGCGGGGAGCCCTGGGCCAGCACGGTAATCCGCTCGGCCAGACTGAAGACGACGTGCATGTCATGTTCGATGATGGCAATGGTGATGTCGCGCTCGTCCTTGATCTGCTTCAGCAGGTCGATGGTGTTGTTGGTGTCGGCGCGGGCCATGCCGGCGGTCGGCTCGTCCAGCAGCAGAAGGCGCGGCTCCTGCGCCAGGCACATGCCGATTTCCAGCCGCCTTTTGTTACCGCGCGACATCGAGGCCGAATGATCATGGCGTGCATTGGCCAGATTGAGGCTTTCCAGCATCCGTTCGGCCTGTTCGACGACGGCGCGCTCGCTGCCGACGCTCTCGATGGCGTGCATGCGGAACGATCCGTCGCGCTTGGCAAAAATCGGGATCATCATGTTTTCCAGCACCGTCAGATCGCCAAAGATCTCGGGCGTCTGGAACACGCGGGAAATGCCCATCTGGTTGATCTCATAGGGTTTGCGGCCCAGCACCGACTGGCCGTCGAACATCACGGACCCGGTATCGGGGATCAGCTTGCCCACCAGCACATTCAGCAGGGTGGATTTGCCAGCCCCGTTGGGGCCGATAATGGCGTGGACGGTGTTTTCCGCGATGCTGAGGTTCACGTCTCCCAGCGCCTGAAGGCCGCCGAACCGCTTGTTCACGTTCTTGACTTCGAGAATGCCCATGATTGCGGCTCCTTATTCGGCGGGGGTTGATTGTTTGGAAGTCTTGGCGGCCTTTTTGGCGCGGAACAGGCGCTTGATCCGCTGCCCGCCCTCGACCAGACCGCCGGGCAGGAAGATGACGACCAGCATGAACACGATGCCAAGCGTCAGGTGCCAGCCCTTGCCGACGAAGGGATAGATCAGCGTGATCACGAAATCCTCCAGCCCGTCCGGCAGCCAGTAGAACCATTCGTGCAGGATGCTGGCGTTGATCTTGGATATGATGTTTTCCATGTATTTGATCAGGCCCGCGCCCAGCACCGGGCCGATCAGCGTGCCCGCACCGCCGAGGATGGTCATCAGAACCACCTCGCCCGATGCGGTCCAGAACATCCGCTCGGGGCCGACCTGCGTGTCCATCGCCACCATCAGGCCACCGGCAAGGCCGGCATACATGCCCGAGATGACAAAGGCCGCCAGCGCATAGGGCCGCGCATTGAGGCCGGTATAGGTCATGCGGGTGTTATTGCTTTTGATCGCGCGCAGCATCATGCCAAATGGCGACCGGAAGATGCGGATCGACAGGTAGAAGGCCAGCACCAATACCACGGCGGCAACGTAGTAGCCCGCATTGAAGGTAAATTGCCACGCGCCGACATACAGATCATAGCTTGCCGTCATGTCGAGGCCGAAGAAGTTGGCATTTGCCCGCTCGCCCGGTGCCAGCGCGCCGTCAAGAATGCGCGCGTCGTTCAGTTTCAGTTGCAGGCCCGTCTCGCCCCCCGTGATCGGCGTCAGCACCGAATAGGCCAGCGCATAGGACATCTGCGCAAAGGCCAGCGTGAGAATGGCGAAATAGATGCCGGACCGGCGCAGCGAGATGAACCCGACGACCAGCGCGAACAGGCCCGCGACGACCACCGACATCGCGATCGCGGGGAGGATATTCGTCGTCAGGAGCTTCATCATCCAGATGCCGGCATAGCTGCCGACCCCCAGAAACGCGGCGTGGCCAAAGCTGAGATATCCGGTCAGGCCAAACAGGATGTTGAACCCGATGGCGAAGATCCCGAAGATCGCAAACCGTTGCATCAGGTCCGGGTAGCCCGCGTTGAATTGCGCCATGCCGGAATCCGCCGGAAAGGGGTTCAGGATGAAGGGGGCCAGCAGGGCCAGAACGGCCACGATTGCCAGCATCAGGGCGTCTTTGCGTGTCATTCCCAGCATTGGTTATTCCTCCATCACGCCTTTGCGGCCCATCAGGCCGCGCGGGCGGGTCAGCAAAATGATGATCGCGACCAGATAGATGACGATCTGATTGATGCCCGGCAGCACCTCCAGCACCTCGGACATCGAGGCAAAGCTCTCCAGGATGCCCAGCAGGAATCCGGCCAGCACCGCGCCGGGCAGGCTGCCCATCCCGCCGACGACGACCACGACGAAGCTGAGCACGAGAAAATCCATGCCCATGTGGTAGTTGGGGCTGTTGATGGGCGCGTACATCACTCCGGCAAGGCCCGCGACTGCGGCGGCGATGCCAAACATGATGGTGAACCGCTTGTCGATGTTGATGCCCAAGAGGCCCACTGTTTCGCGGTCGGCCATGCCCGCCCGGACGACCATCCCGAAGGTGGTGAACCGCAGAAAGGCAAAGACAGCGCCGATGATGACCAGCGAAAAGGCAAAGTAGACCAGCCGCCAGTAGGGGTAGATGATCGAATTGGCATCCATTCCCAGAAACGCGCCGAAGTCGAAGGATCCGCGGAACGCGCTGGGTGCGGGTGTGGGGATCGGGTTGGCGCCGTAGTAGAACTTGATGATCTCCTGCAGCACGATGGCTAAACCAAAAGTAACAAGGATCTGGTCGGCATGGGGGCGCTTGTAGAAATGCTTGATCAACCCGCGCTCCATGACGACGCCGATGGCGATCATCACCGGAATCGCGAAAAGGATCGAGATCGGCACCGCCCAGTCGATCATGATGTCACCGGCACTCTGCCCGACGAGGCTGTGGATGTAGGGCACATCGACCGTCATCGGATTGCCCAGAAAATCGGTGCGCGTTTCGTCCACCACCTCGTGGCTAAGCGTCAGGATCCGGCTGATCGTAACGGCGCAGAATGCCCCGATCATGAAAAGCGCGCCGTGCGCGAAATTCACCACTCCCAGTGTGCCAAAGATCAATGTCAGGCCCAGGGCAATCAGCGCATAGGCCGATCCCTTGTCCAGTCCATTGAGGATTTGCAGGATTATTGCATCCATCGTCTGCCTCACATGTCAGAAAAAGCCCGGCGCGGACGGCCGACCGGCCCCGATGGGGCCTCGCGTGCGTGAACAGGTCGCCCCCGTCACACCGGGGACGACCATGATCCGGATCAGGCGCCGGAGTTGCACTGACCCAGCGTTGCGTCCGCGCCGCCGAATTCGGGGGCGTCGGGAGCGTAGGTCACCTGCTCGACAGGGGTTGCCTCGACGATTTCGACCAGATCGAATTCGTTTTCGGGGTTCTCCTTGCCGCGCACGACGACGACGTCCTTGAAGCACTGGTGATCTTCGGCGCGATAGAGGGTCGGGCCGTTGCCCAGACCATCAAACTCGAACCCTTCCAGCGCCTCGACGACCGCGCAGGGATCAAAGCTGCCCGCACGCTCGACCGCATCGGCATAAAGCAGCGTCTGCACATAGCAGGTATGCGCCGCCTGGCTGGGCGGGAAGCCGTATTTCTCGCCGAACGATTGGACGAAAGCGTCGGTCCCGACATAGCGGTCGCCCAGTTGCTTTTGCAGTTTCCAGTCCCAGTTTTGCGACCCGAAGATGCCGGCCACGTTCTTGCCCGCGCCGCGCGCCATCAACTCGGAATAGAGCGGCACGATGATCTCGAACTTTTTGTCGTTCACCATCTTGTCGCGCAGGCCGAACTGGACCGCGTTGGTCAGCGAGTTGACCATGTTGTTGCCGTAGTGGTTCAGCACCAGCACGTCGGCGTCCGATTGCAGGACCGGCGTGATATACGAGCTGAAATCGGTCTGTGTCAGCGGCGTCTTGACCGCGTTCACCGTCTCCCATCCCAGCGCTTCGGTGGAATTGCGCACGGCCTCTTCGGTGGTGTAGCCCCAGTTGTAGTCGGCGGTCAGGTGATAGGCCTTTCGGTCGGTGCCGTAGGCATTGGCCAGAACGGGGGCGAGTGCCGCGCCGGACATCCAGCTGTTGAAGAAGTGCCGAAACCCGTTGGCCTTGCGGTCCTTACCGGTGGTGTCGTTCGAATGCGTCAGACCGGCCATGAAGATGATGCCGGCCTCCTGGCAGAGCGCCTGCACAGCCACGGCCACGCCCGACGACGATCCGCCCGTGACCAGAACGACGCCGTCCTTTTCGATCATCGACTTGGCCGATGCGCGGGCCGCATCCGATTTGGTCTGGGTGTCGCCGGTGACGTATTCCACCTTTTTGCCCATGATGCCGTTGCCCTGCAGCGCCTTGGAGCTGAAGGTCTGCATCATGCCGCCATCGCCGCCGCCGTTCAGATGCTCGACCGCCAATTCATAGGCGCGCAGCTCGTCCGCGCCCTCGTCGGCATAAGGGCCGGACTGCGGCACGTTGAAGCCCAGCGTGACGGTGCTGGCATCGCCCGGATCGTTGGTGAAGGCCGATACGCTGCTGGCCGTAAAGATGGTCGGAACAGCCAAGCCTGCGCCTGCGACTGCGCTTGTCTTCAGCAAGCTGCGACGCGAGAAATTTGATGTGGACATAAAATCCTCCCTGTTGAGTAATCACGGCGGCGCGCCTCCTCCACGCACCGCCGGATCGCACAAATGTGCAAAGGTAGTATGGCACGGCGTAAGAAAATTCCTCAACAAGCGCTGCATGCGGAACGATATTTTTGTAAAATACTGAACAAGCGCCACCTCTTTTGTGTAAAGATTTGTCAATCGGGATGAAAAAGCACTGATTCGAGAAGGAAACGGAATGGAGGGCGGCACCGAACCCGGAACCATGACGGGCACCCGGATCCGCGAGCGGCGGCTGGCGCGCGGAATCGCTCAGGGGTCGCTGGCCGGCCAGGTCGGGATCTCGCCGTCCTATCTGAACCTGATCGAGCATAACCGGCGCAAGATCGGGGGGCGCATCCTGCTGCGTCTGGCAGAAGCGCTGGAGGTGGACCCGCAAGAGCTGTCGCACGGCAGCGAGGCGGCGCTGCTGGCAGCCCTGCACGAGGCGGCGGGTGAGGCCGCCGAGGCCGGCAACCCGGACATGGTGCCAGCGCCCGATCTGGACCGGATCGAAGAGTTCGCCGGGCGGTTCCCCGGCTGGGCGAATCTGCTGGCCGGCACGTTGCGCCGCGCGCAGGCGGCTGCGCGGCAGGTCGATGCCCTCTCGGACCGGCTGGCGCATGATCCGCAACTGGCCGCATCCCTGCACGAGGTGCTGTCGGTCGTCACCGCCATCCGCTCGACCGCGTCGATCCTTGTCGAAACGCCGGCGCTGGAGCCGGAATGGCGCGCGCGGTTTCACCGAAATCTGGGCGAGGACAGCCAGCGTCTGGCCGAAGGGGCGCAGCGGCTGGTGCGCTATCTGGACGACGGGCCCGGAACCGGGCGCGATATCCTGTCGCCGCAGGACGAATTGGACCGGTTTCTGGCCGCGGCAGAGTACCGGTTTCCCGCGTTGGAGAAAGCCGGCGATGTCGATGCCGCCCTTGCGGCGGGCGATCTGCGCCCGGGTACCGGCGCGCATGTGCTGGCCCGCGCGGCGCTGGAGACGTATGGTGCCGACGCCGCAGCCCTGCCGCAGGCGCATCTGCTGCAGGCGGTGGCGCGCCATGGCCTTGCGCCGCTGGCGCTTGCTCAGGATCTGGACGTGCCGCTGCCGCGCCTGATGCGCCGCCTTGCCGCGATGCCGCAGGAGGCGGTCGGCCCGGTCGGGCTGATCAGCGCGGACGCCGCGGGGGTGATCGGCACGCTGAAACCGCTTGAGGGGTTTGCCGTGACGCGCTTGGCCGGGGCTTGCCCGCTCTGGCCGCTGTTCCGCGCAGCGGCGCAGCCTGCCACACCGCTACGCCAGCGCATCGTGCAGCCGGGACGGGGCGCGCAGCCGGTTCAGGCCATCGCGGCCTGCGAGGCCGCCGCGCCGCCGAGCTACAACATGCCGACGCTGATGCGGTCCTACATGCTGCTGTTGCCGGACACGGCAGAGGCCGGCGACGCGGCGCCGATGCCCGTCGGCACCGCCTGCCGCATCTGCCCGCGCCCGGACTGCGCCGCCCGCCGTGAGCCTTCGGTTCTGGCGCATGCAGGCGACGCTCAGGCGCCTTGGTTTTGACATGCGGCAGGCCTTGGCCCAATAGTGACCGCCTGATGCATCCTGTTTCCAGAGAGGAGATACCGCATGACCAGCCAGGTTCTGCTGATCGAGGATGAGCCGAACATCATCGAGGCGATTACCTTCATCCTCTCGCGCGATGGGTGGCAGGTCCGCAGCCATGCAGGCGGCCCTGACGCGATGGATGTGGTGCGCGCCCGCCGGCCCGATCTGATCGTTCTGGACGTGATGCTACCGGGCCGGTCGGGGTTCGACCTGCTGGCCGAAATTCGCCGCGATCCTGCGCTGGCGCAGACGCCGGTGCTGATGCTGACGGCGCGCGGCCAGCGCAAGGACCGCGAGATGGCCGAGCGGGCGGGCGCCAGCATGTTCATGACCAAGCCCTTTTCCAACGCCGAGATGCTGGAGGCGGTGCGCGCCCTCGCGGGGGCCAGATGACCGGCGCCCGCCCCGGCCCGCCGCCGGGCAAGCGCGCCGAATTCGTCGCGCGCGCGGCGTATCGCCGCCGCCGCATGATCGACGCGGCAGGGCTGCTGCCGATCCTCGGCGCGCTATTGTTTGCACTGCCGCTGCTGTGGACCGGCGCGCTGGGCGCGGCGCCGCGCACGTCGCATGTGTTGCTGTATCTCTTTGCGGTCTGGGCGCTGCTGGTGATCCTGTCGGCGCTGGTGACACGCGGCCTTGGCGCCGGCGGTGACGCGGCGCCGGGCCAGAGCGAGGCTCCGGGCGCCCCGGATGGCGTTTCGGGCGCGGACGCCGATACGGACGACGCCGCAGCACCCCCGGTGCGGCACGACTGATGGCGACGTTCAACATTCTGGCGGCGGTCTGCGTCGCCTACGTAGTGTTGCTGTTTTCGGTCGCCTTTGCCGCTGACCGGGCGGCGCGGCAGGGGCGGGGGGCGTGGCTGCGCTCGCCGCTGGTCTATACGCTGTCGCTGTCGATTTATTGCACGGCGTGGACATTTTACGGCGCTGTCGGCTTTGCCGCGCGGTCGGGGCTGGAATATGTCACCATCTACCTTGGCCCGACTTTGGTGATGATCGGCTGGTGGTGGACCCTGCGCAAAATGGTGCGCGTGGGCCGCAGCCAGCGCATCACCTCGGTCGCCGACATGATTTCGTCGCGTTACGGTAAATCGAACCTTCTGGCGGTCTGCGTCACGATTTTGGCGGTCATCGGAACGACACCCTATATCGCGCTGCAATTGCAGTCGGTCACGCTGTCCTTTGCCGCCTTCGCGCCGACGGGCCCCACCCTGCAAGGCCGCAGCGAACAATCGCTTGCCATTTACGTGGCGCTGGGGCTGACGCTGTTCACTATCCTCTTCGGAACCCGAAATCTGGACGCGAACGAGCGGCATCACGGCGTCGTTATCGCCATCGCGCTGGAGGCGGTGGTCAAGCTGTTCGCGCTGCTGGCCGTCGGCGTTTTTGTCGTCTGGGGGCTGGAGGGCGGCATTGCGCAGACGCTGGCCCGGATCGACGCGTCGCCCATCGCCGCATTCGACGTGTCGGCCAGCCGCTGGACCGCGCTGACGCTGCTGTCGGCGGCCGCATTTCTATGCCTGCCGCGCATGTTTCAGGTCATGGTCGTGGAAAACGAGGACGAGGGCCATCTGCGCACTGCGGCCTGGGCCTTTCCGCTCTATCTGATGCTGATCAGCCTGTTTGTCGTGCCGATCGCCGCGGTTGGCCTCGACCTGATGCCACAAGGGTCGAATCCTGACCTCTATGTGTTGCAACTGCCGCTGCTGGCGGGGCAGGACGGGCTGGCGATCCTGTCGTTTCTGGGCGGCTTTTCGTCAGCCACGTCGATGGTGATCGTCGCGGCCATTGCGCTGTCGACGATGGTGTCGAACCATATCGTCATGCCGATCTGGCTCCGCGCGACCGGGGGCGCGGCGATGATGTCGGGCGATGTGCGGCAGGTGGCGCTGCTGGCGCGGCGGCTGTCCATCGGGGGGGTGGTATTTCTGGGGTATCTCTATTTCCGCCTCTCCGGCGGGGGCACGGCGCTGGCGGCGATCGGGCTGGTCGCCTTTGCCGGCGTGGCGCAGTTCCTGCCGGCGCTGATGGGCGGCCTTGTGTGGCGTGGCGCCACGCGCAGCGGCGCGCTGGCTGGATTGGGCGTGGGATTTGCGTTCTGGCTCTATTGCCTGCTTCTTCCCAGCTTCGGGGCTGGCGTGATCGTGCCGGTGCACGTGATGGAGGCGGGCCTTTTTGGCCTGTCGTGGCTGCGCCCGCATGCGATGTTCTGGACCGGGGGGATGGACCCGCTGGTGCATGCGGTAATGTGGTCGATGCTGCTGAATTGCGCGGCGTTCTGCGCGGTGTCGGTGTTCACCTTTCCGCGCCCGGTCGAGCGGCTGCAGGGGGCGCAGTTCGTCAACGTGTTCGACCATTCCCAGCGCCCCGGAAGCTGGACAGGCGGGCTGGGCCAGTCCGAGGATCTGCTGATCATGTCGCAGCGCATCCTGGGCGCCGCCGAGGCGCAGGAGATGTTCGCCCGCGCGGCCCGCCGCCAGGGTCTGGGCGGCTACCTGCCCGAGCCGTCGCCGGAGTTCCTAGAGTATCTGGAGCGGCGCCTCTCGGGGTCCGTCGGCGCCGCCACCGCCCATGCCATGGTCAGCCAGATCGTCGGGCGCGCGACCGTATCGGTCGAGGATCTGCTGGCCGTGGCCGACGAGACCGCGCAGATCATGGAGTATTCCAGCCGTCTGGAGGCGAAATCAGCCGAGCAGGCCCGCACCGCGCGCCAACTGCGGGTGGTCAACGAGAAACTGACGCAGCTATCGGTGCAAAAGGATGGCTTTCTCAGTCAGGTCAGCCATGAATTGCGCACGCCGATGACATCTATCCGTGCGTTTTCCGAGATTCTGCTCGGCGGCGGTCTGACCCGCGAGGAACTACAGAAATATGCGTCGATCATTAACGCCGAATCGCTGCGGCTGACGCGGCTGCTGGACGATCTTCTGGATCTTTCAGTGCTGGAATCGGGGCAGGTCGTGCTGAACGTGCAGACCGCCACGCTGGCCGAGGTGCTGGACCGGGCCATCTCGGGCGCGGTGGGCGGCGCGCCCGGCGGACTGGACATCCGCCGGGACAGCGCGGCCGAGGCGATGACCCTGCACACCGACATCGACCGTCTGGCGCAGGTTTTCATCAACCTCATCGCAAACGTGCGCAAATATTGCGATGCGGATCATCCCGTTCTGGAAATCCGCGCCGAACGTGACAGCATCGGGCTGATCGTGGATTTTGTGGACAACGGCACCGGCATCCCGATCAAGGACGACGCGCTGATCTTCGAGAAATTCTCGCGCCTTGGCGAGACGGGCGCGCCGGGCGCAGGCCTGGGGCTGGCGATCTGCCGCGAGATCATGCACCGGCTGGGCGGTGCCATCGCCTATCTGCCGGGACAGGGCGGCGCCGCGTTTCGCGTCACGCTGCCGCAGGCGCGGCGCTAATCGGGTTCTGTGAAACGATTTGGTAACCAATCGAGAGTTAGGGTGGCTGCGTTGAGGATCTGGCAAGGGATGGCACGGGCAGCGCATGGCGACGGACGGTGGTAACATGGTGATACACCGCAAGGCGCGGGCCTCGCGCGAGGAATATCAGGCGCGCGCCATGTCCCCGGCCAAGGCGCTGCGCCTGGCGCTGGCGCAGGCGTCCGATACGCATTTTGATTTGCCGATGGTCGTCACCACGGTGGAGCAGGTCGAGATTTCGCAAACCGCTTTGCGGGCGGAATTCAGCGGCGGCGGCCTTCTGGTCCTTCTGGACGGACCCAAGGGTGCATGCGGCGCCGTGAGGATGGACGACGCGCTGCTGTCGGCCCTGATCGAGGTGCAGACAACGGGCCGCGTCACCGGACGCCCTTCCGGCGGGCGGGCCGTAACGCGCACCGATGCGGCCATCGCCGCCCCCCTGATCGACGCGGCGCTGGAGCGCGCAGAGGCGCAGCTGAGCGAAGAGACGCCGGACCATTGGGCCAACGGGTTTCGTTTCGGCGTGATGATGGAGGATGCGCGCGGCATGTCTTTGGCGCTGAACGCCGCCGCTTTTCACGTCTTTCGCATGACCGTCGAATTGGGGGAGGGCGCTTTTCCCGGCAGTATTGCGTTCCTTTTGCCGGTGCCAGTAGCGCCACCGCCACGCGCCACTGCGCCGGGCGAGGAAAAGGTGCAGCGCACGCTTGAACAAAGTGCGATGAACGCGCCTGTCAGCCTGGAGGCGGTGCTGGGCCGCGTCTCGATTCCGCTGACACAGCTTTGCGGTCTGACGCCGGGGGATGTTGTTCCGTTCAAGACGGACCGCCCGCTTCAGATCCGGCTGGAAACGAGTCAAAAACACGTTGTCACGCTGGGGCGGCTTGGCCAGATGAACGGCATGCGGGCCGTGCGCCTGGCACCCGGCGGAGAAAGCGGCGGCGCTGCGCTCCGTCCGGCAGCAGACCTTGCGTCACCCCCCGCCGGCGCAGTGTCCGTGGCCAAGGCATCGCAGACGCCAGCTCAAGAGATGGCCGCATCCCCACCGGATGCACAGAAAGAGACGGCGACACCCCGCCTGCCCGAGGAAATGCAAACTCAGGAGTATGCGGGCCTCGATGCGGAAGGATAAGGCTGCCGCAAGGCTCGGGTAGATCGGCATACCGGGTTCCGTGCCTGACAGTGAAGTGGCATCGAATCCGGCGCCGTTCAGCGCGGCACCTTTGACCTTATTCAGCGCAGCATGATGCCCAGCACGACCATCATCAAACCCATGACGGACAGCAGCAGCGCACCGGTGTTGACCGGCAAGACCTTGCGCAGAACATCGCGCATGGCGGTATCGTCCAGCCCGGCCCGCCGCGCGCGCCACACGCGGACAACGCACCAGATCAGGCCAAAAAGACCCAGGAGCGATACAGCCGCGCCGCACCAGATCAGAATTTCCATCGCGCCGCTCCCCTTGCTTTCCCCGTCTGTGCGCTGGCGTAGTCGATCATGCGCCCAAGCTCAAGCAGGCGGGGCTTGCGAGGGCGACGAGCGCAGGGTAGTCACACAGCTTCACGACGATGCGGAGAACAGCATGGACGATCAGACCCAAGGAACCCCCGACAGCTATCGCGTAACCGCCGACGAACTGCGCCAGTTCATTGAGCGGATCGAACGTTTGGATGCCGAAAAGAAGGATCTCGCCGAACAGCAAAAGGAGGTGATGGCCGAAGCCAAGGCACGCGGCTATGACACCAAGGTGATGCGCAAGGTGATCGCGCTGCGCAAGCGGGACAAAGATGACATCGCCGAAGAAGAGGCCGTGCTGGAGATGTACAAAGAAGCGTTGGGTATGTGAATATCTACATCGAAGTCTTTGATATTAAAGAGAAAAAATTTTGGCGTTGTGCAGGCTCAAAAAAGTGTTGTGCAACGCCTGTTCCGCGAGGAAAACTTGGTGCCTCGAGAGGAAGGGTTATGCGTCACTCTGTATTAGAGGCCTAAAGCGTATAACGGATTGAATTTAAATATTAAATTTACATCCATGGGCATTCCGAGCCGGGCTCAACTCGAAAAGATATTGATATATCAGAGAGATAAGTATGCCAAGAAAATGTGCCAAGACATGGTTTGGTGTGCCAGTCGTCGTGTGCCATTGATTTTTTTCGGAACAGACCGGAACAGCTTGCTGGAGTTATATAACTATATGATTTATAACAATAAAAATTGGCATGTGGCAGCATTCCAAGTATGCTGTCAATCCCGGAGCAAAAAGGGTCAGTTTCCCGGTGTAAAACTGGACAGTATGGTTGGGAGTTGGCCGCGCCTTGGCGCGCGTGCTTGTCATATAGTTGACGCGTGTCAAAGCGCGCTGGCCGAAGGCCAGCCCTTCTGATCCCGGGTTTATGGTCTTCAGATTCTGGCTTTTCGGCTTTGATGCAAGCGGAAGCTCTCGCCGTTCATTCCCGGGATACCCGTACGGACCGGACTTCACATACCGCGAAAGCATGGACGTTTGCCTCAAGCTGGCGGCAACGGTTCTCGCCGCTGCTTCATCCACGTTCTATCGGGCGTACAGGTTCCGACTGTTGCGGCGATTGCTCGAAGCGGTGCTTCTCCCCAAGCCCGGCGAGAGGCCGTCGAAAGAGGCGCGCGAGAACGGCCATTTCGAATGTCGCCTAATCGCCGTAACGCGATCCGATCAGCGATTGGACCTCATCATCACCGGTGATCGTGATCCGGGGTATGGTGCGTCGAACCGGCTGATCGGTGAAGTGGCTGTCTGCCTCGCCCATGACCTGGAAAAGAAGGCGCTATCTGGCGGGTACTGGACACCTGCGGCGGCGATCGCGGACGCGCTTGTGCCGCGCCTAATCGACAATGCCGGGCTTGATTTCCGTTTGGTGACCGAGAACGGTGATACGTTCCCTGTCTGCTCGGTCTTGTTCGGCTACAAGGCGCAGGAACGTCACCAGCGCTTTGATCGTGAAGGAGCGAACCGCGCCAAATAAGGCGAGAGTGCGCACGCCACGGCTGCCCGTCCGTGTGCGGTCTCGCGCAGCAACAAAAAGGCTTGCTCATGCGAAGGAAAGTCGCGCTTCTGGCCTATTCGGTGATTGCCGTGAACAACCTCGTTTTCGGCGCGATCTATCTCACATCGGATCGGTTCCTCTCCTATCATTCGCAAGCCGTTGGGTCGGCTTGGGAGGACGTGGATCACGGCACGCAGGCGCTGATCCTCGCCTTGATGAAGCTGGCAGGCGGAGGCTGGCTGGCATTGGGGTTAATCACCATCGCGCTTGTGCTGAGTGAACTGAAACAGAGCAGAACGCTTGTGAGATGGGCGCTGCCGGTCGGAACGTTGATGTTTTACACTCCAAGCCTTGCGGCGACCTGGTCCGGGTACCGTGAAACCGGAGCGCAGGCGCCATGGATCCCGTCCCTGGTGATGATCGGGGTCGTGCTTGTCGCCATAATCATCGACGCGCCATGGTCCCGGTCCCCTCAAAGCAAAGGGTGATGTGTGGGATCCTGCCCGGGCGAGTTCTCGGAGGCCCTCTACACCGGGTGATCGGGAGGGACCGAAGCTTCCGGTAAAAGAACGGGCACGCGGATCATCGTCGCACGGCTCTCGTCGCGATGGCGCTGTTCGGACGAGCCGAGAGTGTCAGATCTTCTGTGTAACTGGGCTTTGGTCCATGCTTCCTGAGAGGTGCAAGGACGATGACGATTTCCAAGGAACTGCTGGACGAACTTCTGATGGGCTGCGAGCGGCCTGAGGATCTGCTTGGCGAAGCCGGGCTGATGAAAGAG
>DATCSR010000016.1:0-30359 GCA_036568405.1 Roseovarius sp. | reverse complement strand
CGCCGACGGGCGCCTGCCGCTGATGAATTCTCTACCCATCCATGGCATTCCCTCGTTGAATGTTGCAGATCATCGCAGTCCTGAAACTCACTGAAACACAGGCGCACGCGACGGCTGTCGTTTCTGCGCCAGCCACGCGCTCTTGCGCCCTGACACCTTCCCTGTCTACCTTGCCTCCAGCGCCGCCACGGCGCATCGACAGACGGAAAACGGCCATGATTTCATCTATTACACAGCCTTTCACCGGTCCGGACCTGTGCGCGCGTGAGGCGCATGAGGTCGTCGCGTTGTTGCGCAAGGGCGAGATAGCGCCACGTGACCTTCTGGAGGCCGCGCGCGCCCGAACCGACGCGGTCGAGCCGCAGATCAACGCGATGCCGACCACCTGCTGGGACCGCGCGGAAGCGGCCATTGACGCATTGGCGCGCGGCGACAGGGACGCGCCGGGCTGGCTGGCCGGGCTGCCAATCGGCATCAAGGATCTGACCCCGGTCGCAGGCGTGCGCTCCACCTTCGGCACACGCGGGCTGGCTGATTTCATCCCCAAGGCCAGCGATCCGCTGGTCGAACGGCTGGAGGCGCGCGGCGCGCTCGTGGTCGGCAAAACCAACACACCGGAAATGGGCGCCGGGGGAAATACATTCAACGAGGTCTTTGGCCCGACATTGAACCCCTGGAACACGCAGATGAATGCCGGCGGCTCCTCGGGCGGGGCCGCGGCGGGGCTGGCAACGGGTGAGGTTTGGCTCAGCCACGGGTCGGACCACGGCGGATCGCTGCGCACGCCGGCGGCCTATTGCGGGGTCGTCGGGATGCGTCCCACGCCGGGCCGCGCGGGCGGCGCATCGCTGGCGGCGGGATTTCTGATCGAAAGCGTGCAGGGGCCGATGGCCCGATCCGTGACGGATTGTGCGTTGTTTCTGGACGCGATGGCCGGATTCGAGCCGCGCTTTCCGATCTCGTACCCGGCACCCGATGCACCCTTCCAGGAGGCCGTGCACCGCGCGGATGGCAGGCCGCGCATCGGATACGCGCCCGATCTGGGCGGCATCTGCCCGGTCGACGGCGACATGCGTGATCATCTGGCGAACGCCATGACGCAGCTTGAGCGCAGTGGCGCGACCGTGGAAGAGGCGTGCCCCGATGTGACCGGGCTGGAGCGGACATATCACATCTTGCGCGGGATCAGCTGGGTGACGGGCGCGCGCACGCTGAACCCGGGTCTGCGACGCCACTTCAAGCCGACGCTGGAGGAAAACATCCGCTTTGGCGAAGGCCTGACGATACAGGACGTGGCCGAGGCACAGGTCGGGCGCACGGCGATCTTCAACGCGATGCTGACCTTTTTCGAACAATTCGACGTGCTGGCCCTGCCTGTCGTCGGCTGCATGCCGCATCCGCAGAATGAGGCGTGGGTGCGCGAGATAGATGGCCAACCCTTGAGCGGCTACATGGACTGGCTGCGCTTTGCCTTCCTCGCCACGACGGCGGGCCTGCCTGCGATGTCGGTGCCGGTGCCGGTGGGGCTGGGCCCGCGCGGGATGCCAGTGGGTCTGCAACTGGTCGGCAAGCCGCGCGGCGAGGCCGGGCTGCTGGCCGCCGCGCGCTTTGTCGAGATGGCGATGGGCGGGCCGCTGGGGCCGATTGACCCGGTGGCGGGCTAAAGCAGGATCGCGGCCAGGGCCGCCACGACCAGCGCACCGACAAGGATCGCCAGCGCGATGGTTCCGCCGATGCGGCGCTGCGGCTGGACCGTGCCGCAGGATTTGCATTGGGTTGCAGAGCGGCCCACGTCGGCACCGCAGATCAGGCACTTTGGCATCAGGCGATGTGGTCGCGGCCGAGGCGCGTAAATACGTCGATGCAGGGATCGAGCAGAGCGACCTCACAGTATTCATCCGTCTGATGCGCCATCGCCATCGTGCCCGGTCCCATGATCAGCGTTGGCGGATTGCCCATTGCCGGTTTCAGCACCGACGCGTCGGTGAAATAGGTCGCCGTGGCGACTTCGGGCGCGGTGCCAAGGATTTCTTCGGTCACGGCGAAAACCTGCCTCATCCACGGATCGTCGAAATCGGTATAGACGTTGTCCATATCCGTCAGCGGCTCCAGCCGAACATTGTCGCCAAGAAGCCGCTGCAAATCCTCGCGGATCTGCGCATTGGTCTGTCCCACGACCGAGCGGATATCGACGCCGACGCGCGCCAGATCCGGCACCGAATTGACGTTCAGCCCGGCCTGCATGTTGCCCACATTCAGCGTCGGGCCGCCCATCACCTGATGCGGTTTGATGCCGAAATCATGGCTGCGCAGACGTTCGATGCTCTCTATCGCGGCGAAAATCGCGTTGCGCCCCTTGTCGGGCATCGAACCATGCGCCGTCACGCCCTCGTGCATCAGGTTCATCCACAGCGCGCCCTTATGGCCGCACAGCGCGCGGTTGTCCGTCGGCTCGGCGATGATCAGCGCTGCAACCTCCTCCAGCAGGTCCGTTTCGGCCAGCCCCAGCGCGCCTTCACAGCCCGTTTCCTCGCCCGAGGTGATGATCAGCTGGATCTCGGCATGGCGCTCGGGGATTTCGGCCAGCCGCAAGGCGGCGACAACAAAGGCGGCAACGCCGGCCTTCATGTCGGACGTGCCGCGCCCATAGAGGCGGCCTTCCCTGATCTCACCCGCGAAGGGATCGACGCTCCATTTCGCCTGCCCCAGCGGTACGGTGTCGACATGGCCCGAGTAGACCAGCGGCGCGCGTTTCGCAGGCTCCGTCGCGGGCAAACGCGCGATCAGGTTGGGACGGTTCGGGCGCCAGTCATGCCACGTCAGACGGTAGCCCGCAGGCTCCAGCAGGCTCGCCAGATATTTGAAACATTCCGCCTCATTGCCGGGCGGGTTGATGGTGTCAAAGGCAATCAGGCGGCGGGTCAGATCGAGGCCGGTTATGGTGTCGGTCATGGGGGTGGCTCCGGTGTGGTCAGGCGGCATCGCGCAGATGGCAGGCGGCCATATGGCCGGGCGCGACCTCTTGCAGCTTCGGCTCATCGTGAAAACAGCGATCAAACGCGAAGGGGCAACGGGTGTTGAAGCTGCACCCCTTTGGCGGGTTCAGCGGGCTGGGCACGTCGCCTTTCAGCACCGTGCGGGCCTTGCGCTTGCGCGGGTCCGGCACCGGGACCGACTCCAGCAACGCCTGCGTGTAGGGGTGCTGCGGGTCGCGGAACAGGCTGCGCTTGTCGGTGATTTCCACCATCTTGCCCAGATACATCACGCCGATGCGGTGGCTGATATGCTGTACAATCGCCAGATCATGCGCGATGAATAGATAGCTGAGGCCCATTTCCTGCTGCAAATCCATCATCAGGTTGATGACCTGCGCCTGCACCGACACGTCCAGCGCCGAAACGGGTTCGTCCGCGATGATGATCTCGGGGTTCAGCGCCAGCGCGCGCGCGATGCCAAGGCGCTGGCGCTGGCCGCCCGAAAATTCGTAGGGAAAGCGGTGCATCGCATCGGGCCGCAGGCCGACGCGGGCGAATAGGTCCGCGACCTTCTCCAGACGGGCGCGGCGACTGCCGGTGTCGAAATTGCCCAAGGGTTCGGCCACGATATCCTGCGCGCGCATCCGCTGGTTCAGCGAGGCATAGGGGTCCTGAAAGATCACCTGCATCTCGCGGCGGTGCGGCAACATCTGCTTGCGCGATATGTTGGTGATGTCCTCGCCCTTGAGCAGGATCTGACCCTCTGTAGGGTCCTCCAGCCGCAGGATCGTCTTGCCCACGGTGGATTTGCCGCAGCCGGATTCGCCGACGATGCCCAACGTCTCCCCTGCCCCAACCGTGAACGATATGCCGTCGACCGCATAGACGCGCGCCTGTTCGCGGTTGAGTAGGCCCCCCTTGATCGGGAAATGCTTGGCCAGATTTCTGACTTCCAGAAGCGGTGCGTCGTTCTTCATGCGGTCCATTCCGGGAGGTTTTGGCTTTCCCAGCAAGCGGCCAGATGATCCGGCTGCTTTGCCTCTAGCGGTGGGTATTCGGCGCGGCAGCGGTCCGTCGCAAACTTGCAGCGCGCGGCAAAGGTGCAGCCCGGCGGCAGGGCCGTCAGGGCCGGAACAATGCCGGGGATTTCGGGCAAGCGCGCGCCGTGCTCGGGCGCCTCGTCGCCGGTGATGCGCGGGACGGACCGCATGAGGCCGCGCGTATAGGGATGCTGCGGGCGCTCGAAAATCTCGGTCACGTCCGCCTCTTCGACCTTGCGACCGGCATACATCACCAGCACGCGGTCGCACATTTCGGCCACCACGCCCAGATCGTGCGTGATCAGGATGATCGCGGTTTTCAGCTTGTCGCGGATCTCCTCCATCAGGGCGAGGATCTGCGCTTGGATGGTCACGTCCAGCGCCGTCGTCGGCTCGTCCGCGATCAGCACCGACGGGTTGCAGGACAGCGCCATCGCGATCATCACGCGCTGGCGCATTCCGCCGGAGAGCTGGTGGGGATATTCGCCCAGACGGCGGCGCGGCTCGGGGATGTGGACCAGTTCCATCATCTCCTGCGCGTGGTCCAGAGCGGCTTTGGACCCCATCCCCTGATGCAGCATGATCGCCTCGGTCAGCTGGTCGCCGATGCTCAGCACCGGGTTCAGCGACGACATCGGATCCTGAAAGATCATCGAAATGTCATTGCCGCGGATTTTCCGCATGTCAGCATCGCTGGCCTTCAGCAGATCGCGCCCGTTGTAGCGTATCTCGCCCGAGGCGTAGCGCGCAGGCGGGCTGGGGACCAGCTGCATGATCGACAGCGAGGTGATGGATTTGCCGCAGCCGGATTCGCCCACGATGCCAAGGATCTCGCCTGGGCGGACGGCAAAGCTGAGGCCGTCGACGGCTTTTACCACGCCGTCGCGGGTGTCGAAATGCGTGCGCAGATCGTCCAGCTCCAACACCGGCTCGGCGGTGCGGTCGATGATGCGGGGGGCGTAGGAGGTATCGCTCATGGCTCAGACGCTCCTTTGCATGCGCGGATCAAGCGAGTCGCGCAGGCCGTCGCCAAAGGTGTTGATGGCAAAAACGGTGATCGCCAGGAACGCACCGGGATAGAGGATAATGGCGGGCGTCTGGAAGAAGAACATGCGCCCCTCGGCCATGATGTTGCCCCAACTGGGAATCTCTGGCGGTGTGCCGGCCCCGACAAAGCTGAGATAGGCCTCGAAAATCACCGCCTGCGCGCAGATATACGTTGCCTGCACGATCAGCGGCGGGATGGTGTTGGGCAGGATATGCCGGATCAGGATACGCGGGGTCGAGGTGCCGGCGGCGATGGCGGCCTGCACATAAAGCTGGTCGCGCAGCATCAGCACGACCGAGCGCACCAGACGCACGACGCGCGGGATTTCGGGAATGGTGAGGGCCAGAATGACATTCGGCACGCTGCTGCCCCAGAGCGCCACCAGCGCAATCGCCAGCAGGATCGACGGTATCGACATCAGCGCATCCATGAAGCGCATCAGGACCGCATCCACCCGCCGCATGAAGCCGGTGACAAGGCCAATTGCCAGCCCGAACGCCGTCGCCAGCGCCGCGACCGACAGACCCACCACCAGCGACACCTGCCCGCCATGCAGCACGCGGCTGAACAGATCGCGGCCATACATATCGGTGCCGAAAAACGCCTCGACCGACGGGGGTTGCAGGCGGTCGCGGGGCGATTGCTCCATCGGGCTGGGCAGGCCCAGAAAGGGTGCGATGAACGACATGAACGCCATCACTAGCAGAACGCTGAGGCCGAACAGCATGGTCGGGTTGCGCTGCAGGCTGTCGACAACCACGTCCGCGCGGTGGCGCAGACGGGCGCCCAGGGACGGGTCCTTGATGGTGGTGTCAGTCATGCGGATGGCTCCTGCATCAGTAGCGGATGCGCGGGTCGAACAGCACGTAGCTGAGATCGACCAGCAGGTTCAGAAGGACGTAGGTAAGCGAAAAGACCAGAATGACGCC
The DNA here is from genome assembly GCA_036568405.1 of Roseovarius sp. Taxonomy (GTDB): domain Bacteria; phylum Pseudomonadota; class Alphaproteobacteria; order Rhodobacterales; family Rhodobacteraceae; genus Roseovarius. The sequence continues at coordinate 24,367 of DATCSR010000016.1, read as the reverse complement.
CTGAATAACCGGGTAATCTGTGCGCAGGACCGCATCCACCGTCAGCCGCCCAAGGCCGGGAATGGCAAACACCGTTTCCGTCACCACCACGCCTCCGATCAGCAGCGCAACGCCCAGACCAATGGTGGTGCTGATCGGCACCATGGCGTTTTTCAGCGCGTGTTTCACCAATACTTTGCGCGTCGCCAGCCCCTTGGCATAGGCGGTGCGCACGTAATCCTCGTTCAGCACCTCCAGCATGGTGGCGCGGGTCATACGCGCGATCAGCGCCATGTAAACTGCCCCCAGCGCCAGCGCGGGCAGCGTGATATGCGAGATGAAGCCGCCGAAATCGTCAAGGATGCTGGTGTAGCCCTGCACCGGGAACCAGCCCAGCTTGCGCGAGCCGCCGAGGATCAGCAGGTAGCCGATGACGAACACCGGCACCGAAAAGCCGAGCACCGCCAGCGTCATCACCGTCCGGTCGATCCATGTTCCGACCTTCCAAGCGGCAATCACGCCGAGTGGAATTGCCAGCGTGATCGCGATCAGCATGGTGCAGAGCGTCAGCATCAAGGTCGGCTCGACCCGCTGACCGATCAGGGTGGTGACCGGCAGGCCCGAATAGATGGATTTGCCCATGTCGCCCTGTAGCAGATTGACCGCCCAACTCAGGAATTGTTGGTAGAGCGGCTCGTTCAGGCCCAATTGGCGGCGGATCTCGTCCACCTGCTCGGGCGTGGCGAAATCGCCCGCGATGATCAGCGCGGGGTCAGTCGGGCTGAGATGCAGCAGCATGAAGACGAACACGGCGACCAGCGCCATGATCGGGATCGTGGCCAGCAGGCGGCGGATGATATAGGCGATCATGTCAGCGTCCAATCCGGTTCGGGATAGCCTGCGGAAAAATGGCGGCACGCCTCATGATGACACGTGCCGCCAGTTTCAGGAGAAGTTTATTCGACCGAGATGTTCCAGAAGAACGGCACCGGTGCGGTCAGAACGCCCTTGACGTTGTCGCGGTAGGCAGTCGGCTGGTAATATTGTCCGGTCGGTATGTAGGGGACAAAATCATACAGCTCAGCCTGCAGCTCTTCGACGATGGCCTTTTGCTTTTCCAGATCGGTCTCCTTTGCAAAGGCGTTGCGCAGATCCTCGATCTTCTGGTTTTCGGGCCATCCGAACCACGCGTTGTCACCCGACGTCGCCACCGAGATATTGGTGATCGGGTTCAGCTGATCGACCGCCAGCCACCACGTCGGAAAGATGTTCCAGCCGCCTTCGCTGGGCGCCTCGCGGACCGCCCGGCGCGAGGTCATGGTCGCCCAGTCCAGCGCCGCCAGTTCGACATTCATTCCGATGTCGCGCAGCGCCTGCGCCGTGACCAGCGCCTCGCCATGCGCGACCGGCACATCGGTCGGGTCCAGGATCACGACGGGCGTGCCGTCATAGCCCGCCTCTGCCAGCAGCGCCTTGGCCTTTTCGATATCCTTTTCGCGCAGCGGCTCGCTGCCTACGTCAGTCTCGTAAGGGCCGCCGCACATGAAATATGCACCGCAGAACTCTTCGAAATACTCCGGATCACCCATGATCGCATACATGTAATCGGCCTGCTGAACCGCCCACAGCGCCGCCTGTCGGACCAGTTTGTTGTCGAAGGGCGGGTGTTTGAAGTTGAAGCGGATGACGCCCTGCGTGCCCAGCGGATCGACCGTTTCGACCTTGATACCGGGATCGGACTGGATCATCGGCAGCAGGTCGACGGCGGGTGTTTCGTAATAGTCCACCTCGCCCGCCATCAGCGCCTGGCTGGCGGTGGCGGCATCGGGGATGTAGCGCCATTCGATCCGGTCCACATTGGCCACCTTGCCGCCCGCCGCATAGCTGGCAGGCTCGTCACGCGGCACATACCCCTCGAATTTCTTGTAGATCACCTGATTACCCGGCTGCCACTCATCGGCGACGAATTCAAACGGGCCAGAGCCGATGATTTCCTCGATCTGGGCGTTCGGATCTGTATCGGCCAGCCGCTTGGGCATGATGAACGGCACGTTGGACGAGATTTTGCCCAGCGATGCCAACACGAGGCCATAAGGTTCGCTCAGGGTCAGCGTCAACGTCTTGTCATCGACGGCCTCGACGCTTTCGGTCACGCGCATCAGCTTTTGGCCCATGCCGTCGCGCTGGCCCCAGCGCTTGATCGACGCGACCGCGTCCTCGGCCTTGACCGGCGTGCCGTCATGGAACGTCAGCCCGTCGCGCAGGGTGATGGTGTAGGTCAGGCCATCTTCGCTGACCTCATGCCCCTCCGCCATTTGCGGCTGCACCTCAAGGTTTTCGTCCATCGCAAACAGCGTGTCGAACACCAGATAGCCGTGATTGCGGGTGATATAGGCCGTCGTCCAGATCGGGTCGATGTTACGCAGATCGGCATGCGGCACGACCTTCAGAACGGATTCGGCCAGCGCGGGCGCGGCAATGCCCAATCCGGCGGCAGCGACCGTCCCGGCCAGCGCCAGACGGCGCACCGGCACAGCCAAATAGTTGAAACAATTATGTTTCGTCATTCTCATTCTCCCTGTTATCCGGGCCAATCACGCATGCAATACGTGCACCGCCCTGCCCTCTTTGACCCGTGCCCCTCCTCAAGAACACGTCCTCCTGATTTCAGCCTATGCGCAACCTGTCTGCCCATGCAAGTATCTTGCATGAGAATCGCGAAGCGGTCTGACAACGGGCTTGAAACACTGGCACGACCTCTTGTTAAAGCCATGGTTCAGGCCCAGCACAAAGGAGCATCCGATGATCGGTCCGCGGATCAAGTCGGCAAGACGGCTCAAGAACATGACGCTCAAGGAGCTGGCCGCGTGCAGCGGCACCTCCGAAGGGCACATGTCCAAGGTCGAGAACGACAAGACCCAGGCGTCACTGGCATTGTTGCACAGGGTCGCGCAGGCACTGGACATGAACCTCGACTTGTTTTTTGACGAGCCGGACGCGCCCGAACGGGCCGTCTCGCGTGCCGGCGCGCGCCCTGTTCTGGAGATCGACGCAGTGCGGCAAGGCACCGGTCTCAGCCTCGAGCGGGTGATCCCCTGCACGTCCGATCACATGCTGCAATGCAACATCCACATCGTCGAGCCGGGGGGATCGAGCGATGGACAGATCGACCATGTCGGCGAAGAGATGGGCTATGTCCTTGATGGGCAAATCGAATTGCTGCTGGATGACGAGACGTTCCTGCTGGGCGCAGGCGATGCGTTTCATTTCAAGTCGCACCGCAGACACGGCTATCGCAACCCCGGCGCAACGCGCGCGCGCATCCTGTGGGCCAACACGCCGCCGACGTTCTGAATTCGCGAAACGGCACCGATCATCCACACGGCGGCGGGCCTGCCGGTGCGCCCGGGATTGCCAGCATGCAGTTGCAAATATACCAGCGTTTCACCATCCGGCACCATGCTGCGGAGTGCCCAATCCGCGTCTGTCGCGCCGGCAAGGAAGCTCCCCCCGACCGCAGGATCTTTCGTTGCCACGTTGTCGTCAACCCGTCGGCTCGCCGCCGAAATGCGCCCAAAACTCGTCGCGGGCGTTGCTGCGCGGGAATTCTGTGGCGGGCACAGGCACATCAAGGAAGCCGCAAAGCGGCTCCCAACCCTCTGACGGCGTGAAGATCAGCAGCCTGCCCGCTGGGATGGTCGCGCGGACCTTTTCATTGTTGCGCCGGTAAGCGGTGATCGAAGTTTCCCGGTCGAGGCCGCCGAACACACGCTTGATCACGACATGGTCCATCGTCTCAAAGATTGCCGCGATGGGGGGCGGCAGCGGTAGCGAGCTGCGGTTCGCAAAGAACTTGCCGATGGTGTTGGAATAGCTGGCCCACCAATCCTCCTCCGGGCGCTCGGTGTGGATCACCTTTGCCTCCGGAAAGGCAATCGCGAGGTCCTGCCAATAGGCCGCGCCGGGAAAGTCGACCTGGGAATTGTAGTCTTCGAAAACCCGCGCCCAATCAACACTTTTGCCCGACGCGAGGGCGTTCCAATAGGCGGGCTGATCGGGGTTTTCCATCACCTCAACCATGTGATGACAGGGGCCGAAACCCAGCTGTTCAAGTGCGATCTTGGTCGACATGGTTCCCGTTCGGCCAAAGCCGGATCCAATAATTTGCAACCCCATTGGAATGTCCCTTTTCTGATGCATTTTCGGACGTCACCGTGAGAGAAATCCAGCTTGCCCGCCCCCTCGCAAATCTGGACGTCGTGATGTGATAGGCTGCCTGCATCCTGGAGGGAGTATAGCATGGCTTTTGCTCGGGAGCTTATTTCCAATGGTGATCCGATGGTCAGGGCTGCATCGCATCAGGGTCATCCTTACAGATATCGACGATTGGAGCGGTGCAATTGACGTTCGAACGCAGTATTTTCTGGACAGTCGCCCCGCTCATGCAACCGGGATGAAATTTGGAAAACAGGGATCATGGGAAAAATCACGGCCCTTTTTGCAAGGAAGGTCATCGACGCCGCCGGGGATGACGTCAACCGCGCGGCGCTCCTTGCTCGCGTGGGCCTGTCCCCCGATGGTGCGCCCGACGTCAGGAGCATGATTGCGGACGCCGACTACTATTCCCTGCTGGAGATGATAGCGGCCCAACTGGACGATGCCCGCGGCTTTCCGCTTCGCGTCGGCCAGTCCATGCGCTGCGACGATTACGGCGCTTTTGGTCTGGCCTGGAAGACCGCGCCAACGCTTAGGGGATCGCTTGCGCGCGCCGAGCGCTATGGGCGGCTTCTGACGTCCGTCACGAAACATGAGGTGCGGGACCATCCACGAGGCGCATATTTTCTGTTGCAAAGAGAGGGCGCGCGGCGCCTCGGCCTCAGGCTGTCGAATGAGGCGACACTTGCAAGTGTCGTGTCGATCATGCGGCAAGTGTCGCCCGTGCCGATTTCCCCGCTTGAGGTGCATCTCAAACACCCTGCCCCAAGCTCTGTCGCGACGCATGCGGCCTATTTCGGATGTCCGGTCATATTTGACTCCTCCGTTGACGGCATCCTTGTCTCCGATGAGGATCTGGAGCGCGGCAACCGGCTTGGTGATCCGGCGATCTCGCAATTCCTCATCCCCCATCTCGATCAGGAAATGTCAGCCATCGCGCAGGAATCATCCTTCGAACAGGTTCTCTTGCGGTTGATTTCCGACCACCTCAGCGAAGGGCCGCCCCGCGTCGCCGACATGGCGCAGAAAATCGGGGTCGGCGAGCGGACGCTGCATCGTCGCCTGTCCGAACAACACACAACGTTCCAAGGTATCCTCGAAAAAGCACGGCGCCGGCTGGCCGAAGGGCTGCTGGCGCGCACCGACCATTCCATTGCCGAAATCGCCTTCCTGACCGGGTTCTCGGAGCAGAGTTCCTTTACCCGCGCCTTCAAACGCTGGGTGGGCCAAACGCCAGCGGCCTATCGGGCAGATCACGCGGCGCGCTGACCGGGGCTGATTTGGCAGGATCCGTCAAAACCCTGGCCGGGTCTGTCAATACGGATGGCGCCGAAAAACCTCATCCTGACTGCATCACACCGCCAAAAGGAGACTTAAGATGCAGACCCAACCCATCCTCGTGATCGGCGCCAACGGCAAGACCGGGCGCCGTATCGTCCGATCACTGTCTGACAAAGGCTACACTATACGGCCCGGCAGCCGCAGCGCAAAGATCCCCTTTGATTGGGACGATGAAGCCACGTGGCCGCCCGCGCTCAGCGGCGTATCGACCGCCTACATCTCGTACTTTCCTGATCTTGCCTTTCCCGGCGCCGCCGAAAAGATCGCGGCACTTTGTGCGCTTGCCAGGCAGCAGAGCGTTGGGCGGTTGGTCCTTCTGTCCGGCAGGGGCGAAACCCAGGCCGAGCGCTGCGAGGAAATCGTGCGCCACTCGGGCGTCGATTTCACCCTGATCCGCTGCGCCTGGTTCGCGCAGAACTTCAGCGAGGGCTATTTGCGTGACCCGGTGCTTGACGGCACCATCGCTCTGCCGGCCGCAGACGTGCAGGAGCCCATTGTCGACGTGGATGACATCGCCGATGTCGCCGTGGCGGCGCTGACCCAGATGGACCGGCATTCGCGTGAGCTATACGAGATCACCGGACCGCGCCTGCTGCATTTCGCGCAGGCGGCGACGGAGCTTGCGCGCGCAATCGGTCACCCGGTCGCCTACGTCCCGATCACGCTGGAGCAGTTCCACGCCGTCATGTCCGAGATCGGCGGCACCTTCATCGCAGATGTCTTTACCCATGTCTGCGAGGAGGCGCTTGACGGGCGCAACCAATGGCTGGGCGACGGGGTGCAGCGCGCCCTTGGCCGCGCGCCGCGTGACTTCACCGATTTCTGCCAACGTGCGGCCACCGACGGTGCATGGCGCGCGGCCGCCTGATCGGACCCTCGCCGCCCAAGCGCGTTCGCGAAACCCAGATGACGGAGAGAGAAATGACCCTGTTCCAGAAATCCATCCTCGGCCTCGCCGGCGCGACCGCGCTTGGTATCGGGGCCGCGATCCTGATCGCGCCTGCCGGTTTTTACGCGACCTACGGCATATCGCTTGGCAGCGATCCGAGCCTTCTCAACGAAATGCGCGCGCCGGGCGGTGCCCTTCTCACGATGGGCCTGTTCATGCTGGCGGGCCTCGTTCGGCCCGGCCTCGCGCAGATGTCGCGCTGGATCGCGGCTGGGGTTTTCCTGTCATATGGGCTGTCGCGCCTGCTTTCCTTCACCCTCAATGGCGCGCCGGATGGCGGGCTGATGCTGGCGGCGCTCTTCAAGATTACCATCGGTGCGCTCTGCCTGACGCCGCCCGGCACACGCCGCCACAAGGGGCCCGGCAGGCCACGGTTTGCCATTCCGCAGAACCGTTACCCCACCTGAACGCCAACATGCCTGCGCGCCTGCCTCTTGGGCGCGCAAGGCGGCTCGGCTCATGAAAGGAGTTTCTAATGGCCACGTGGTTTCTTCTGCTAAGTCAGGTTTCGGTCCTGACCTTCGGGCTTCTCGCCGGTGTCTTTCTGGCATTCTCGGACTTCATCATGCGTGCGCTGGCCAACACCAGCAAAGATGGCGGAGTAGAGGCGATGCAGGTCATCAACCGCGAGGTGTTTCGCTATGTCTTCATGAGCCTGTTCATCGGCATGGCTCCGGTTTCGCTGGTGATCGCGGGTTACGGCGCCTTCCAGCTTTCGGGACCCACCGCAACGCTGATCGCATTGTCCGGGGCCGTCTATCTCGTGGCCGGATTCGGCGTCACTCTGGCCTTCAACGTGCCTCTGAATGAGGCGCTGGCCCGGATGGACCCCGCCTGCGAGCAAACGCACCGCTTCTGGTTCGACACCTACCTGCCCCGCTGGACCTTCTGGAACGGGGTCCGCACCGCTGCCTGCTTCGCCTCGTCGGCGCTCTTGCTTTTCGGCCTGTCTTGGGTGTCCCAGAGCCCTTCTATGTGAGACAACAAGCCGACGCGCCCCCCTGCATCTCCCCCTGTCAGGAGCAAGACCATGTCCGATACCCCTGTCGTGATCCGGCCCGCCGTGATCTCCGATCTTGAGCAGATGATTGCCCTTCTGGCAGAAGATCCGCTTGGGCGCACACGCGAGGACCCGCGCATGCCGCTGGAGCGCGCGTACTTCGACGCCTTCGCTGCCATCGAGGATGATCCGAACCAGCATCTGGTCGTCGCCGCGCGCGAAGATCGCATCGTCGGTATGCTGCAACTGACGTTCATTCCGGGCCTGTCGCGGCAAGGGGCGTGGCGCGGCCAGATCGAGTCCGTCCGCACCGCGCAAGACACGCGCCGCACCGGATTGGGGCGCCGCCTGTTCGAATGGGCCTTCGACGCCTGCCGCGCTCATGGTTGCGGGCTGGTGCAGCTCACGACGGATGCCTCGCGCAACACGGCGCATGAGTTCTATGAGGCATTGGGTTTCGAGCCGTCGCATATCGGATACAAGCGCGATCTGCGAGGGTCATAGCCCGGGCGAGCAATAGCATCGGTCCGAAGCCAGCACCTCAGCCAGTTCGTCGGCCGTACGTTGGCGATCACTGTGCTGCGCGGGAAAGATTCCGCTAATCGGGGAGTTTGACCGGCCCCCATTCAGCATACGCATCACAGGGCGATGGGTTTTCAGGATGAAACCCGCCGCCCAGATGCCGGATGATCCCGGCGACTGCGTTAAGCGAGGTTTGCACCGCTCCCTCCACCCAGGCAGGTGTCCAGCTGACGCCGTCGCCCGCCATGAAAATCCCGCGTTCCTGCGGCGGCAGGTTGTCTTGCATGAAGTGACCGAACATTCGATGGTTATAGCGGTAATGCCCCGGCAACGCACCCTTGAACGCGCCCAGGAAGTTGGGGTCATTTTCCCAGCTGACCGTGATCGGATCGCCCAGGATGTGCGAGCGGATGTCCACGCCGGGATAGATATTCGCCAGCGAGGACAGCGCCAGCTCCACGCGCTTTTCCACCGGCAGGGGCAGCACTTTCAGCGCGTCGGTCATCCACGAATAGCTGAGGCAGATCACCGAAGGTTTGTCCGGGCCATTATCGAACAGATAGGTGCCGCGGGTCATGCGGTCGGTCAGGGTCATTGACATGACATCGCGGCCGGTGTTCGGGTCCTTGTCCTTCCAGAATGGGCGGTCGACCATCACGAAAGTCTTGGCCGACTGCATGTAGCGGGTCCGGTCCAGCGCCATCCATAGATCATGGGCAAAGAGGGTTTCTTCGGTCTCGATCACGGTCGACAGCATGTGGCTCTGACATGTGACAAGCACGGCGTCGAATGTCTCGACCCGCTTCCATTGATCGGTGACTTCGAATGTGTCGCCCTGCCGCCTGATCCGGGTCGCCCCGGCACGGGTGGCCCCGCCGTTCAGCTTGGACAGCGTCGTGCCGCTGGGCCAATGGGCGATATTATCGGCGGCATGGTCCCACAGTTTATGCGGAACCTGACCCACGCCGCCCACCATGTAGCGTTGGTGATCGTCACATTCGGTCACATTCACCCGCAGGATTTCCAGCATGGAATTGGGGAAATCGGAGTCCCAGCCGCCGGTGCCAAAACCAACCTGACCAAAGACTTCGCGGTGATGAAAGGACAGCGCCTGAAAGGCGTCCGACGAGGCGACGAAATCATAGAAGGTCCGTTCGTCCCATTGCTCGACGATGGGGTTCCAGATTTCCTTGATCCGGGCGTTGTCCCGGTCGCGAATCGCCTGTTTCAACGCGGTGAAATTCGCACCGTCCTCCAGCGCCTTGTCATAGGCTTGGGCGACTTCGTGAAACAGCGGCGGCAGGTCGGCCAGCGTTTCGGCGTAATGGGTCTTGCCCAGCAGGTCGATTACGGTCGAGCCCGCTGCCGGGGTCAGCGGATTGGGAAACGGCTCGCTCTGGATGCCCAGCTTGTCGACATAGGTGTAAAACCCGGTGGAGGAGACGGGAAAACGCATGCCGCCCAATTCCGCGATGACGCCATCGGCCCCCTCAAAGGGTTGCGAGCGCAGGCGACCGCCGAACTGGCCGGCCTCGAACACGACCGGCTGAACCCCGAGTTTCATCAGCTCATAGCCCGCGATGATCCCCGCCGCGCCCGAGCCGATGATCGCCACCTTGGCGCCATGGGCGGTGTCGGGCAGATGGCCCAGCCCCTTGGCGTGGGTGATCCAATCGTCGTAAGCAAACGGAAAATCTGGCCCGAAGACAGAGACTTTATTCATGGAAGGGACCTTTGCCATTGGAGCACCCATAAAGAGCCGGGCGGCGATCAGTAAGATGGTTTTGAAGGGCGCGACGGGCCGCAAGACCGGCTTGGCTTAGGTCTGCGAACAGCAAATCGGGGGCATCTTGGGCTGCGCGGGCAAGGTCTTCGCCGTCGGGCCCGCAGATACACGATAGACCGCCATAGTCGAAGTCTCCTTCGGTGCCGATGTAGTTGGCGTAGGCGATGTAGATCGCGTTTTCCTCGGCGCGTGCCGGGACCAGCCGGGTGGCGACACTGTCAAACGGTTTCATGTTAGCGGTTGGCACAAGGATCAGATCAGCCCCCTGCAAGGCGAGGGTGCGGGCGACCTCGGGGAATTCGATGTCATAGCAAATGCCGAGGCCGATGGACCAGCCGTTCAGCTCGAACACCCCCGACAGTGCCGCGCCCGCAGCAAATTGGGTTCGGTCAACATCGCCGTAAAGATGGGTCTTGTGATAGCGATACCGCTCGGCCCCTGCCGCATCCAGCACGATGACGCCGTTGTAAGGACCGTCCGGCCCCGGCAGGGCAAGGCCGGCGACCAGCGCGATCTCATGTTTTACGGCAATTGATTTCAGCGCATCAATCAGGGCGTCCGCCGAGGCGGCCAGCGCCTTGCACCTGTCCGCACCGACGTTGTAGCCGCCCAACATCATCTCTGGCGTGAGGATCAGGTCGGCGCCCTCGGCCCGGGCAAGCGCCGCCGCGTGATCCAACGCGGCCACGGCCTGGCTTGGGTCATGTAGCGGCGTGGTTTGCCAGAGTGCGATCTTCAAGGGTGCGTCCTTTTTCACCAACATGCGCCGGATTCGCGCGGCTTTGCAACGACAGCCAATCCCGCCCGGAAAAATGCTGTCTGTCCAATAGCCCGCGCGTTGGGCCGTAAGAGGCGTTTGGTTTCAGCGGTAATTCACCAATCTCAGCGCGTGATGAACGTTGCAAACCGATCCTCGACAAGTTCCAGAAACCGGCTGGCAACGCGAGAGGGCTGGCGCAAGGCCGGTAGCAGCAAATCATAGCGGAACGGCTGCTCGGGCACGAGCGGACGCACGGCGACGCGCCCTGCGATCGCGAAATATGTTGCGGTGACCGGCTCGACGATGGAGACACCCGCGCCGGCCGCGACCAGCTCGCAGATTGACGCGGACAATTGGGCTTCGGCCACGATCCGGGGGCGCGCCCCGCCCGCCGACAGAAACAGGTCCGTCTCGGACCGCGTGCCGATTTCGGCCCCGAGCGCGATGAACGGCTGCCGGTCGAAATCGGCGGGCTCCAGCACGTCCTTGTGTTCCAGATCATGGCCGATCGGCAGCACGGCCAGCATTGGCGCCGTGAATATCGGTTTGCGAATGACGGCAGGGTGGTCATTGTCCAGCGCGGCAAAGCCGAGGTCGAACTGCTGTGAGCTAAGGTGCCGCAAAACCGCCTGTGAGCTGCGGGCGCGCAGCGATACGGTGATGCCGGGCTCTTGGGCGGTGAACTGTGCAATGACGTCCGGCAACAGCTTCAGCGCCAGCGCCGGCATCCCGGCAATCAATAGGCTGCCTTTGCGGAAATCACGGATATCCTCGATGACGCGACTAATCTCGGACATGCCGACGAAGGAGCGTTCGACCTCCTCGTAAAGGGCCAGCGCCTCGGGCGTGGGCACGACCTGACGGCCGCGCCGCTCGAACAGGTCGAACCCGGCGGCATGTTCCAGATCAGCGATCAATTTGCTGATCGACGGCTGGGTGGTGCCCAGCACGCCGGCTGCGGCAGTGACCTTGCCGGTTTCGATCACAGCGCGGAAGGCCTCGATCTGGCGATGGGTGAGACGTGGAAGCATGGCGAATACATATCCAAAAGGAATGATTTTCACAAATAATACGATTATTCATATAAAAGAAAATCTGCGACCTTACCCGAGGAGGAATCGCATGAACCGGACGGACCCTGAAATCACCATTGTCGGCGGCGGTGTTGTCGGGTTGTCCGTTGCGCTGGGGCTGCTCTTGGCGGGCCGCAGCGTGCATGTGCTGGATGGCGCGGACAGCGATGCGCGGGCGTCGCAGGGCAATTTCGGGCTTGTCTGGGGACAGGGCAAGGGCTGGAATTTCGCGCCTTACGCCAGGTGGACCAGTGACGCGCTGGCCGCATGGCCGGAGTTTGCACGCAAACTGGCCGATCTGTCAGGAATCGATGTCGCGTTGGATCAGTCCGGCGGTTTCGAGTTTTTCACGGACCCTACCGAGATGGAGGAATTCGCCGCGATGCTGGCGCAGCAGCAGCGGCATCTGGGCAATCGGTTCAACCATGAAATGTTCAGCGGCGATGATCTGCGAGGCCGGATTCCTGGCATCGGTCCGGAGGTTGTCGGGGCCAGCTTCTCCCAGCTTGACGGGCAGGTGAATCCGCTTCGCTTCCTGCGCGGGTTGCGGCGCGCGGTCACGGCCGCCGGCGGCCGCGTGACCATGGGTGCGCAAGTCTCAAGGATCGAGCCGGTTCCGGGTGACGGTTTCGAATTGTCGTTGGCGGGCGGCCTCAAGGCCAGCGCCGAGAGGGTCATCCTTTGCGCGGGGCTGGGGTCCGCCTCGCTGGCGAAAAACCTGGGCTTTGCAACGCAGATACGGCCGCAACGCGGCGAGTTGCTGATCACCGAAAAACTGGGCGCGCGCCTGCCATTCCTGTCCAGCACGATCCGGCAGGTGGATGAGGGCGGTGTGCAAATCGGCGGGACCAAGGCCGATGCGGGGATGGATGACAGCGAAACGCTGGACCTGATGTCCGGTCTTGCGCGCCACGCCGTGACGGTCTTTCCTGCGCTGTCGGATGTGCGCGTGATCCGGGCCTGGGGCGCGCTGCGCGTCATGTCGCCCGACGGCTATCCGGTCTACGCGCGCTCAGCGCAGCATTCCGGTGCCTATCTCGTGACCTGCCACAGCGGTGTCACGCTTGCCCCGCTGCATGCCTCCGTCCTTGCGGACTGGATAGAAGGCACATCTGCGGCACCTGATCTGGAGGCATTCGATGAAAATCGCTTCACGCTTTCTGACGCCGCCTGAGGTGGGCGCCGACGTGCAGTTCCGCTATGAGGGCGAGGCTGTCACGGCGCCTGCCGGAATATCGCTTGCTGCGGCGCTTCTGGCCCATTCGGGCGCGTCCACGAGGCAAACGGCCAAGGGCGAGGCGCGGACGGCTTTTTGCATGATGGGCGTCTGTTTCGATTGTCTGGTCGAGGTTGATGGCAAGCCCAACACCCAAGCCTGCATGATTTCCGTACGCAGCGGCATGACAGTCAGGCGTCAGATCGGCTTGCGTGAACTGACCGGTGGCGAAATTGGGGGCGAGGATGTCTGACTTCGATCTCATCGTCATCGGCGCCGGTCCTGCCGGCATGTCGGCGGCACGCACGGCGGCCTGTGGCGGCCTGCAAGTGCTGCTGCTGGATGAGCAGGAGCGGCCCGGCGGGCAGATCTACCGCAACGTTGGCCGAAACCGGTCCTCGTATAAGTGGCTGGGCAAAGACTACGCGGCCGGATCGCGGCTGGTCGACGGGCTTGTCCATCCCGGCGTGACGGCGCAATTTCGCGCGACCGTCTGGCGACTGGACAGCGGGCCGCGTGTCGTCTGGTCGCAAGATGGGGCCAGTCACATCACAGCCGCGCCGCATGTGGTGCTGGCTGGCGGCGCGCAAGAGCGGCCCGTGCCGTTCCCCGGCTGGACGTTTCCCGGTGTGATGACGGCAGGGGCCGCTCAGATATTGATGAAAACCGCCGGGATGCTGCCGCAAGGCGCCGTGCTGGCAGGCTCGGGCCCCCTGCTCTATCTGGTTGCGGCGCAGATGATCGACGCCGGATGCCCGCCAAAGGCGCTGGTCGAGACCCAGACACCCCGCATGATGCTGGGCGCCCTGCCCTGTCTGCCCAAGGCGGTCTTTGCCGCACCAACGCTGCTGAAGGGGCTGGGCCTCATCCGAAAACTACGCGCTGCTGGCGTGCGGCGTTACGCAGCCACCTCGGGCTTCAAAGCGACGACCGACGCAAGCGGCATGATCCATTTTTCTTTCCGTTTCAAAGGCCGCCAGCAGAGTCTGACCTGCGCCCTTTTGCTGACACATCAGGGCGTGATCCCCTCCACCCACACAAGCCGCGCCGCGGGCATCAGGCATGAATGGAACGCAGCGCAAGTCGCCTTTCAGCCGGTCCACGACATCTGGGGCGCAACCGATCAGCCCGGCCTGCACGTCGCCGGTGACGGGGCGGGCATCGGCGGCGCGGAGGCTGCGGCGGCGACCGGGGAACTGGCGGCTCTCAATATTCTGCATGTCACGGGGCGTATCAGCGCCGATAACCGCAACCAGCGCGCAGCAAATGCGCGTGCAACCCTGTTTCGCGCCCGCGCCATCCGTCCCTTTCTGGATGCCGCCTACCAGCCCCCGGCCGAGATCCTGTCACCGCCAGACGATACCGTCATCTGTCGCTGCGAGGAAGTGACGGCCAGCGCAATCCGCCAGGGCATGAGCGAGGGCGCACAAGGCCACCGCCAGATCAAAACATCGTTGCGCGTTGGTATGGGCGCGTGCCAAGGTCGCATGTGCGATGCCACCGTGCGTGGGATCTTGAGCGCTGGCAAAGCATCTCGCATGGGCCGGATCGACCCGCCAAGGGCACGCTCGCCCATCAAGCCAATTGCGCTGGGCGAGTTGGCAACTTTGGTCAACGATCAGGAGGAAACAGCATGAGCGATCCCGCAGCATTGAAGATCGAAGACCTGCACAAAAGCTTTGGCAGTCATGAGGTCATCAAGGGTGTTTCGATGGAAGCGCAGAAGGGCGAGGTCATCGCCATCCTGGGCGCGTCCGGGTCCGGCAAAAGCACGTTTCTGCGCTGCATCAACCTGCTTGAGACGCCGAATTCCGGCGACATCTGGCTGGCCGGAGAAAAGATGCGCATGACGACCAACCGCCATGGCGAAACGGTCCCCGAGGATATCCGGCAGGTCGAGCGCATGCGCGCGCGCCTTGCGATGGTGTTCCAGGGCTTCAACCTCTGGTCCCACATGACGGTAATGGAGAACGTGCTCGAAGGCCCGCTTTACGTGCAGAAAATCCCCAAGGCCGAAGCGCGCGAAAAGGCCAAGGCCCTCTTGGCCAAGGTCGGGCTGTCGGACCGCGCCGATTACTATCCGGCGCATCTGTCCGGCGGTCAGCAACAGCGTGTCGCCATCGCGCGGGCGTTGGCGATGGACCCCGACGTCATGCTGTTTGACGAGCCGACCTCGGCTCTCGATCCCGAGCTTGTGGGCGAGGTGCTGGGCGTGATGCGCGATCTGGCCGATGAGGGCCGCACGATGCTGGTCGTCACGCATGAAATGGGCTTTGCGCGTGACGTTTCGACCAAAACCGTTTTCCTGCACAAAGGCGAGGTCTGCGAAGAAGGCCCGCCGGCGCAGCTGTTTTCCAACCCGCAAACCACCGAATTTCAGGCGTTTCTATCGCGCATGAACTAACGATTCACCAACAGGAGAGAACCAGAAATGATCCGTAGAACTTTTTTGACCACTGCCCTTACCGCCGCGCTGGCCGCGATTGCGATCCCCGCCACTGCGCAGGACGTGCTGCGCATCGGCGTCGAGGGCGCATACCCTCCGTTTTCGTCCACGTCATCTGACGGCACGCTTGTCGGGTTCGATATCGACATCGCCAAGGCACTTTGCGCCGAAATAGAGCGTGAGTGCGAGCTGGTGCAGCAGGAATGGGACGGCATGATCCCCGCGCTCAAGGCGCAGAAGTTCGATGCCATCGTCGCCTCCATGTCGATCACCGAAGAGCGCAAGCGCCAGATCGATTTCACGGACAAGTACTATCAGACCCCCGCCCGTGTGGTGGCGCCGAAGGATCCCGATTTTGAGGGCACGCCCGAAGGGCTGGCCGGCAAACGCATCGGCGTGCAGCGCGGCGCGACGCACCAGTGCTATGCCGAAAAGATGTTCCCCGATTCCGAAATCGTTCTGTATGGCTCGCAGGACGAGGTGTTCCGTGACCTCGCGCTGGGCCGTGTGGACGCGCAATTGTCGGACAGCCTGATTGCCAAGGAGGGGTTCCTCGACACGAATGCAGGGGCGGATTACGCGTTCCTCGGCGGCGACCACCTTGATATCGAATGCTACGGCGAAGGCGTCGGCATCGCCGTGCGCCAGGGCGAGGAAGAACTGCGCGACGCACTGAGCGCCGCGATCCTCGCCATCCGCGAAAACGGCACCTACGCCGAGATCAATGACAAGTATTTCGAATTCGACATTTATGGCGGACGTCCTGCGTCGGAATGATCTGATCTGAACCGAAAGGTCAGGGCGGCATCCCGCCGCCCTGATACCCCAACCGAAGGACGCCTGATGGACCTGATACTGGAATACCAATCCCAGTTGATCGACGGGACGCTCATGACGATCAAGCTGGCCCTGACGTCGCTTGTCATCGCGCTGGTGTTCGGGCTGCTGGGGGCTTGGGCGAAACTGTCCTCCAACCGCCTGGCGCGGCGTCTGGCCGGGGCTTATACGACCATCGTGCGCGGCGTGCCCGACCTTGTGCTGATCCTGCTGGTTTTCTACGGCGGTCAGGTGACGCTGAACAACATCGGCGTGATGACCGGGCTGTGGGGTTATGTCGAGGTCAGCCAGTTCGCGGCGGGCGCCTGTACCATCGGCGTGATTTTCGGCGCCTATTTCACCGAAACCTTCCGCGGCGCAATCATGGCCATCCCGCGCGGCCAGATCGAGGCCGGGATAAGCTGTGGCATGCCCAGGTCGCTGATATTCCGGCACATCATCTGGCCCCAGATGGTGCGCTATGCGTTGCCGGGGTTCACCAACAACTGGCTGGTGCAACTCAAGACGACGGCACTGGTGTCGGTCATCGGCCTTCAGGATCTGGTCTATAACGCGTTCACCGCAGGCCGCTCCACGGGCATGCTGTTTACCTTCATGGCGGCGGCGTTTGTCATCTATCTGATGCTGACGGCCATCTCGGACGTGTTGCTGCGCGCGCTGGAACGGTATTACAGCCGCGGCGTGGTGAGGGCGAGATGATGGAAAACCTGCTATCTTATATCCCGCTCGACATTGCGCTGATCGCCGATAATTTCGACCGTTTTCTCTATGGCGTGTGGACCACGCTGAACCTTACGTTTCTTGCGCTGCTGCTGGGCGGGCTACTAGCCATTCCCATGGCGATCGCGCGCGCGTCCGGGCACGCTGTGTTGAACCCGCTGGTACAGGTCTACACCTATGTGTTTCGCGGCACGCCGCTGCTGGTCCAGACCTATCTGATCTATTACGGCGTCGGGCAGTTCGAGGTTATTCGCAACAGCTGGCTGTGGGACCCGATCCTGTCGTCGGCCTGGTGGTGCGCGCTGATCGCGTTCACCCTGAACACGGCGGCCTATACCACCGAGCTGTTGCGCGGTGCCATCGCCGACACGCCCACCGGCGAGGTGGAGGCCGCAATTGCCACCGGCCATTCCTACCGCAGCCGGATGCGGCGGATCATCCTGCCTTCGGCCTTCCGGCGCGCGATCCCGGCCTATTCGAACGAGGTCATCTTCATGCTGCACGGATCGGTCATCGCCAGCACGATCACGCTTCAGGATATCCTTGGCGTCGGGCGCTGGCTGAACGGGCGCTACTATCTTGCGTATGAGGGGTTCATCACGGCGGCCGTCCTCTACTTCCTGATCGTCCTGTGCATCACATGGGCCTTCCGCTGGTTCGAGCGTCGCTATCTGCGCCATCTGGTCCGGCGCAGCGAGGACACGTCGCCGGAAATCACCCCCGCACCCGTCGCTTGAAACGATGCGGCGAAGGCTTCGCCCCGAGGGGCGCCCTCCCTACCGTTATCCCACAGGCGCCCACGTCCCACTGCTCAGGAAATGGCTGACCTGACGCCGGTATGGGTCCGGTTCGATGCCACGCGCCGCCACCCACTCGGGATCGTAATAACTGCTGCCATAGCGGTTACCGTCGTCACAGATCACCGACACGATCGAGCCTTGTTCGCCGCGCGCCTGCATCTGCGCCGCGATCCAGCAGAGCCCGTAAAAGTTTGTCCCTGTCGAGGCACCGACCCGGCGGAACAGGTGATCAGACAGCGCCATCATCGCGCCAATGCTCGCGCTGTCGCGCACCCTTAACATGTGGTCAATGACGCAGGGCAGAAACGAGGGTTCAACGCGTGGCCGGCCGATCCCTTCGATGGCGGAACCGGCCTTGCCTGTCAGAGCGCAGTCATCGCTCAGATAGTTGTCATAGAATACCGAATTTTCCGGGTCCACGACGCAGAGCCTTGTGTCATATCCGCGATATCGGATGAAACGGCCTATGGTTGCCGAGGTGCCGCCTGTTCCCGCACTCATGACGATCCAGCATGGCGTCGGGTGCGGTTCCTGTGACATCTGCGTAAAGATGCTTTCGGCGATGTTGTTGTTGCTGCGCCAGTCGGTCGCGCGCTCGGCGTAGGTGAACTGATCGAGATAGTAACCGCCGGTCTCCTCGACGATCTGACGGGCGGCATCGTAGACTTGCGCCGGATGGTCGACGAAATGAGTGCGTCCGCCGTACCGGGCGACCGCTTCGATTTTACTGACCGAGGTTGAGGCCGGCATGACAGCAACGAACTCCAGCCCCAGCTGGCGCGCAAAATATGCCTCGGAAACGGCAGTCGAGCCGGATGACGCCTCAACCAGTGTCGTGCGCGGCCCGATATGGCCATTGCACAACCCATAAAGGATCAGCGAGCGGGCGAGGCGATGTTTCAGACTGCCGGTCGGATGCGTGCTTTCGTCCTTGAGGTAAATATCAATGCCCGCAAGAGCGGGCAGCGATAACCGGATCAAATGCGTATCGGCGGAACGATGCGCATCGCGGTTCAACAGCGCGATCGCATCACGCACCCATCGCCGCGCTTCATCCTCGCGCGGACCAAGCCCGCCATACCCGAAAAAACGCCCGGTCGTTTCACTTCTTTCAGGTTTATCAATCATCATGCGAAATTATATCTTTCGTTAGGCGGAAACGGTCAGGAAAGACCTTTCGGTGCCATGGTTTTCCAGAGCGTCGCGGCCCCGTTCCCGCATCATCGTAAAGGGGTTCTGCATTTTCGGACAGGCCTGCAATTCGGCAAACCGCCGTATTTTGCGCGCCGGCTCCGGGAAAATGCCGATCGGAAAAATGCCCGCCGGGGTGTGGCCATGTGGACTTGACCGGGGAATTGCGGTCCACTGCCGCAGAATGAATCACGACCATAAAAGGATTTGACATGGCGCCGGATCCTGTTTCCCGATCAAGTGCTGCCGGCGGCGACGCCCCGCAGGGGTTTCTAAAATCAGCCCATACCATCGACGTGGCATCCTGGCTGGCCCGGTTGCCCTTTGAGGAGGCATGGCGACACCTTTTCGGCCTTGAGCCATCAAGACGGGCGAAGGTATTTGAAAACCTGCCGCTGAACGTTCAGGTCGATCTCGCCCGCATGGTTCCGCGACCTGATATGGCCCGGATCGTTGCCGCGATGGATGCCGATGATCGCGTGGATTTCTTCAATCGGCTGAGGCCCGATGAACAGACCCGGCTGATCGGCGATCTGGCCCCCGAGGACCAAGACGACATTCGCAGATTATCGACCTACGCGGACGAATGCGCGGGCGCCATCATGACGTCGGACTACGCAACGCTTGACGCGGGCATGACCGCCGAAGCCGCCATCGCGGCCCTCCGGCAGCAGGCCCCCGGAAAGGAAACGATCTACCGCTCCTATGTGGTGGACCAAGATCATCGTCTGACCGGTTCGGTTCGACTGCACGCGCTGATATTGGCTGCCGCCGATACCACGGTGAACGATCTCATGGAGCCAGCGCCAATTTCGGTGACACTCGACACCGATCAGGAAGATGTCGGCAAACTGATTGCGCGCTACGACCTTCTGGCCATTCCGGTGGTGGATGACACCGGGCGTTTGGTCGGCATCGTCACCCATGACGACGCGGCCGACGTGATGCAGGCCGAAGCGACCGAGGATTTTCAGAAAATATCGACCGTCATGCCCTTCACGCAGAACATGCGCGAGGCGGGGATCGGCATCCTGTATTCGAGGCGCATCGTGTGGCTGGCGCTTCTGGTATTCGGAAACCTGTTTTCAGGGGCGGGCATCGCCTTTTTCGAGGAGACGATCCTGGCATATGTCTCGCTGGTTTTCTTTCTGCCGCTTCTGATCGACAGCAGTGGCAACGCGGGGTCGCAATCGGCCACGCTGATGGTGCGGGCGCTGGCTACGGGGGACGTGGCACTGGCTGACTGGCGCAACCTGATCCTGCGCGAGCTGGCAGTCGCCGCGGCGCTGGGGGCCACGATGGCGGCGGTGGTGTTTCCTGTCGGCGCGTGGCGGGGCGGCGTGGACGTCGCGCTGACGGTTGGCCTGACGATGTTCCTCGTCGTGATCATCGGCAGCCTTGTCGGGATGTCCCTGCCCTTCCTGCTCAGCCGCCTGCGACTGGATCCGGCGACGGCAAGCGGGCCGCTGGTCACGACGATTTCGGACGCCACCGGGGTTGTGATCTATTTCTCCATCGCCACGGCGGTTCTGAGCCTCTGACCGCATATGCGATTATCGCCACCTTGGCCGGCATGACCGCTGCAGAAACAGCGGCTTTGCCGAACCGCGTGTGGCGTTGTTAGCCTGCTGGATCAAAGGCCGGTCGGTCCCTCTCGCGCTCCCGCGCCGCCTCCGGCTCGGTGCGCGGGTCCAGCGCCATTGCCACCGGCGAGATGTCGGGAAGCGGCACGAACTTCTCCCGTTCGCTTTTCGGCAGACATGGCTCCGCCCTGACCCTGAAAAGAACGAATATCGCATAGGCAACCGCCACGGCAGATTCGAACAGGAAGAATGAATAGGGCCCGTAGATCGACATCAGCGTCGACGCGAGCAAGGGACCGATCGTCGCGCCGATCGAATAGACCATCAGCAAACGCCCGGACGCCGCGACGTAGTATTTCCGCTCCAGCCGGTCAAAGGTCTGCGCGACACACAGCGGATAGACGCTGCTGATCGCCCCGCCAAAGACCAGCGCCATGACCATGAGCACCACAATCGGCACACCATTCGCAATCGAGTTCGAGAGGAACCCCCAAGACGTGCCAACCGCGATAAGAATGCAGGACATGACAATGCGGCGGTCAAATCTGTCCGCCAACATGCCGACGGGCACCTGAAATCCCAGACCGCCAAGGACCACGACGCTCATGAACAGGGCGGCCTCGGTTACGCCCAATCCAATTTGACGGGCAAAGACAACGCCCAAAGCGTAGAACGAGCCGATCAGTATGCCGGCGACGCCCGCCCCGATCACGCCAACCTGCGATGCTGCGTAAAGCTCTCGCACGCCCAGAATGCGGATTTCCCCAAGATCGGGTTCGCCCAGCCGCGTCATCGCAATGGGAATGAGCGACAACCCGATCAGTGCCGAGGCGATCATCAGATGGTCACTGCCCCCCACCGGGGCGACGTTCACCAGTGTCTGGCCCAAAGCAACCGCCAGATAAAAGCTCAGCATGTAAACGCCAAGGACACGCCCGCGGGTCTCATTGCTGCTGCGTTCGTTGAGCCAGCTCTCGATCGAGGTTGTCATTCCGGCGATGCAGAATCCGTTGATGACCCGCAGGATCACCCAGGCGAACGGGTTGAAGAAGAACGCATAGGCCAGGCAGGCCGCAGCAGTCAGCGCCGCGAAGGCCGAGAAGGCGCGAATATGCCCGATGCGTATAATGACATGTTTGGCTCGCAGCCCGCCCAGGGCAAGCCCCAGATAATACGCCGCCATGATCGCGCCGGTCAGCGCCACCGGATAACCGGACGCCTCCATGCGCAGTGGAAGCACGACGCCGAGGAGGCTGTTACCGGCCATGAAAGCAGCCGTGCCACCAAGCAGCGGCCGGACAGGCGCCAGCAGGCTGCGCAAACTATGAGCCATGGCTGGATCCCCTGTCGTATCCCCCCAAAGGACGGTTTGGCTTGGTCATAAGGTTCCGTATAGCCCAGGTAGGCGCCGACAGGAACACGGCAATGCAAAAGCCCCGGCCAAGGGCCGGGGCTGATCTGCCACCTAGGGCTGTCGCTGGATGGGTTCACGCAGCCATTGCGCGCAGCATCCAGGCCGATTTCTCGTGAAAGGCCGCGCGTTCGGTCGCGAGGTCTGCCGTCACCGGATCTCCGGCGCTCTCCGCAGTCTCGACAAGCGCGCGCATCCGGCCTGCCAGATCCTCATGGTCGGACAGCAGATCCTTTACCATCTGGTCCGCTGTCAGGTTTGCATCCGCCTCCTGCCCGTCCTGCCTTGCGGTCAGACCTGCGGGAGTGACCAAGGCAGGCTTGCCCAAGGCCCTGATGCGCTCGGCCAGCACATCTGCGGCGGTGAACATGTCGGTGTAGTGTTCCTCGGTCATGTCGTGGATCGGGACAAACATAGGACCGGTCACGTTCCAGTGGTAGATGTGGGATTTCAAGACAAGCCGATATGTGCCCGTCAGAACCTCGGTCAGCGCATCTGTCACCGACGCGATGTTCGAGATATCGGACGTCGCACCTTTGGTTGCCGGGTTCTGTTTCATGGTGGTCATATGGAGCCTCCTAAATTGTCAGGTTGGGGTTGGTGTTCGCTGTGTCGGCTAGTTGGTCGATGCTTTAAGTGCCGGTCACACCGGAACGACGCGCGAGCCACCCTTGGGCAGGCTTTTTCGCCCACCTCCATTGGAACGCGCAGCCGGGGCGACGGGCACAATTCCCAGGTCGCGGTCATTGAACCCGTTCACCACGCGCGGAATATCGTTGCGGTAGATGCCGATATCCCTAAGGGTAGCATCATCCATCGCTTCGAGTTCAGCGATCGCCTTGCGCCGTTGCCAATTTCTGACAGCGGACGTGAACAGCCGCCGGAAGAGTCCGTCACTTTCATGGCTGCCGCGCCCGTCGTGTGCGGGGTCTATCATTTGACGTGTGATGTAGATGGACATGTCATCCTCCAATCCTGTGAGCACTGATATCGAGACGTCGAGGTCCACGCCGTGCCAGTCACGGGATACGGGGTATCCACATATCCTGCGCAGGCTGCGGGAGCATCGTCGTCATGTTGATTTGATCAATGAGAGATCAGAAAACCCCGAAGCGTGGACAAGCGCAAAGGCCCGCCCGCCCGGGGCTACAGGCGGTTCAGGAGTTTTCCTGCGTTGAGCAGAAACCTCTTATGGAAGCTGAACATCATCATGCTCTCGATATGGCCATTGCACCGGCCGATTTCAAGTCGGCCCGGACGAGGTGCAACCTCTGCGAGCGGAAGTTTGCGGCCAGCTTACGGTCGCGCACATGGATGTTTGGCCGGCAGGACGTTACAGCGAGAACCCGTGGGTTTGGGGCGGCCTGCCGTCATGCTCGGGGCAACGCCGGGAAGGTCCTTTAGGCACCTCATTTGATATGCTATCGTTTTCGAGACAAGTAATCGTTGGAGAACTGCTTTGGCATATCACGGAAAATACACATCACCGACGGAGCTTTTGGGCGACGAAAGTTTGAGTCGCGATGAGAAAATAGAAATGCTGGAACAATGGCGCGACGATAAGAAGGACTACATGCGCGCATCCGAAGAAGGCATGCATGGCGATGATCGCCCGGAGTTGCTCAGGCAGATCAAGAAAGCGCTGCTCTCCCTGCAAGCGGATCCTGCGAAGTGACAATAGCTATCGGGTACGCGCATCATGAGGTGCGACTTTCCCAAACCCCTCCGTCGCCGGTTCCGCACGCCCCCGCCAGCCCGTCAGGCTGTCCAGGATCGCGACAGCATAGGCGGCGGTGAAGGCACCGATCAGGGTCAGGATAACGCGGGTCAGCACGGCCTGCCCCAGGTCCTGTGTGCTCAACGCGCCCGCGATAAGGGCAAGCGCGGCGGGATAGGCGTTCTGGTAGGCCATGTGGGGCCGCGGAGCCGTCAGCACCTTTGTTCCCACCCACAGTCCGGCCAGAAGGACGAGGCTTAGAAGGATCGGCAGCTTGGGCGAGAGCGGATAGATCGCCACCACCGCCACGGTTATCGCGCTGCCATAGAGCGCCCCGCGCATCCACCGGGCATACTTCCAGCAACACGGTCGTCAAGGGCGACTACGATGCCGAAGCGCGCGCGGCCCTGACCGCCGAGGACCTGAGCGAAGCGCTGGTCCGCTGGGTTGTGCATGTCTGCCACCGCCGCTCCCATGCCGGACTTGGTGGCGAGACCCCGCGCAATTGCTGGCGCAGGTTGGTTGCGAAATATGGTGTTGCGCCCATGCCGTCCGTGGAACTGCGGCGCAGGGCGCTCGGGACGCGGTTGAAACGCACCGTCTCGAAGAAGGGTAGTATCCGTCCGCTGACGCCGCTCTGACCGAGGGAATCTGGGGCTGATAGTGTCCACCATCGAAGCGGACATCATGAGGCACTCCATGGCGGGCAAGAAGGGCCAGAAGAAGCGGTTCTGGGCGGACGAAGAGAAGCGGTCGATCTGCGAGCAGGCTTTGGCCCCGGGTGTGTCGGTCGCGCAGGTTGCCCGTCGTTATTCGATGAA
>DATCSR010000015.1:0-81491 GCA_036568405.1 Roseovarius sp. | reverse complement strand
TTGTTGATGATCCGGCGACCGGTGGCGGAAACGCAGTGAACTTGAAACACGTCCTTGGCCAACCTCTCAGCGATTGCAATGCAATCGCCTGCCGGTCAGCGGATCCAGGCCAACTGTTTTAACTGTCATTGGGTGGCTCCTTTCGTAGCAGTCGATGACAACTGCAGTATGGCGCATTGCGACGCCGGGTGCGGGTACAACAGCATGGCAAAGCTTCCCGAGCAGGCGATGCTGACCTCCCCCACAGTCGGATCATCCCTTAGTACCGCGTCGAAAAAGGCCTTTTCCTGGGCGCGTCTGGCCCGACCGACCGACAGAACGGCCTCGCCGACGGGCGTGAGGGTGAAGGACTTTCCGTGTCGCGAAATCAGCTTTTGACCCACCTGGCCCTCAAGCTTGCGCAGGTGTTGCGATACCCCGGGCTGGGTCATGCCCAATTGCGCCGCGGTGCGAGTGAAATGACCGGTTTCGGCCAGTGTCGTGAAGGTTTCCAACCATTGCGCATTCAACATGGCGCATTACTACAAGTTATCATTTTTCGTTCAAATGATTATTTTTATCACCGGCACGCAGCGGCTATGTCTTGTGGCAGCACAGACAGGAGGATCACATCATGCTGCCGACACCCCGTACCTTTTCGCACATCGGACTGTCCGTCCCGGACCTGGACGCCGCCGTAAAATTCTACACCGAAGTTCTCGGCTTCTACACCATCATGGAGCCGACCGAGGTTGTCGAGGACGAGAGCGACATCGGTCGGATGTGCACCGACGTTTTCGGACCCGGCTGGGCGCGACTGCGCATCGCGCATCTGGCGACTGCCGACCGGATCGGGTTTGAACTGTTTGAATTCGACGGCAACGAGGCGCCGCAGGACAACCTGACCTTCCGCCGTCACGGCACGTTCCACTTCGCCATCCAGGACCCCGATCTCGAAGGTCTGCTGGCCCGGATCATCGCGGCGGGCGGCAGGCAGCGCATGCCCGTGCGGGAATACTTCCCCGACGAAAAGCCCTATCGTATGGTCTATGTCGAAGACCCGTTCGGCATCGTGTTCGAGCTCTACAGCCACAGCTACGAGCTGACCTATTCTGCGGGCGCCTACGCCTGATGGGTAGCTCGTCCGATGTGACGTTCGGCACCCATCCCTTGTGATGTGGTGGCCTTGTGATGTGGTGGCCTTGTGATGTGGTGGCCGAACCCACACATCGAGCGCAACAGCTTATCAAATTGGAAAGCCCCATGACCCAATCCGGCACAAAGAACCGCAAGTTCGTTCTGGCCGAGCGTCCCAGGGGCGCCCCCGACGACAACACCCTGCGCCTGGAAACTGGGGAGGTGCCAAGGCCAGGGCCGGGACAGATGCTGCTGCGCAACGAATTTCTGTCGCTCGATCCCTACATGCGTGGCCGGATGAGCGACGCGCCGTCCTATGCCGCCCCGGTCGATATCGGCGCGGTGATGGTCGGCGGCACCGTGGCGCAGGTCGTGTCATCGGACGTGGACGGATTCGAGAAGGACGACTGGGTCGTCGCCTTCGGCGGCTGGCAGGACTATGCCCTGTCCGACGGCATTGGCGTGATCAACTTGGGCAAATCCCCAGAGAATCCGTCCTGGGCCCTCGGCGTGTTGGGCATGCCGGGCCTGACGGCTTGGGCGGGACTGACTCAGATCGGGCAGCCGAAAAAGAGCGAAACTCTGGTCGTCGCTGGGGCCAGCGGTCCGGTTGGCGCGACGGTCGGACAGATCGGAAAAATCTTGGGCGTGCGCGTTGTCGGCATCGCGGGCGGCGTGCAGAAATGCCGCCATGTCGTGGACACACTCGGCTTCGACGACTGCATCGACTACAAGGCCGACGGGTTCCAGACAGCGCTCGAAACCGCTGTTCCTGACGGCATCGACATCTATTTCGAGAATGTCGGCGGCGCGGTCTTCGATGCGGTGATGCCCCTGCTCAACACGTCGGCGCGGATCCCGGTCTGCGGCCTGATTTCGCAGTACAACGCGACATCGCTGCCGGCGGGCCCTGACCGGTTGAGCCTGCTCATGGGCACGATCCTGCGCAAAAGGATGACCATGCGCGGTTTCATCGTCTTCGACGACTTCGGCCATCTGTATCCCGAATTCGCCAAGCAGATGGGCGAGTGGGTGACGCAAGGAAAGATTAAATATCGGGAAGAAATGATCGAAGGGCTGGAACAAGCACCCTCAGCGTTTGTTGGCCTGCTGAACGGCGAGGCATTCGGCAAACGTGTCGTCAAGCTGAGCGGTTGATCGACCCGGAAACAAAAGGAATAAATCGATGAAAATTCTCATGGTGCTGACGTCACACGATCAACTGGGCAACACGGGCAACAAGACGGGCTTCTGGCTCGAAGAGTTCGCCGCGCCCTATTACGTCTTCAAGGACGCCGGGGCCGAGGTCACCCTGGCCTCGCCTAAGGGAGGTCAGCCACCGTTGGACCCGTCCAGCGACAGCGACGATGCCCAGACCGATGCCACCAAGCGGTTCAAGGCGGATGAATCCGCGCAGAAGGATCTCGCCGCAACCGAGGTTCTATCGACCATCTCGACCGATGGCTACGACGCGATCTTCTTTCCCGGGGGTCATGGCCCGCTGTGGGATCTGGCCGAAGACGATGATAGCACCGCGCTGATCGAGGCCTTTGCCGCAAGTGACCGTCCCATCGGTGCGATCTGCCACGCCCCGGCCGTTTTCAGGCACGCCAAGGGCGCGGACGGCAAGCCGCTGGTGTCCGGCAAGACTGTGACCGGCTTTACCAACACCGAGGAAGAGGGCGTCGGCCTGACGGATGTCGTGCCATTCCTGGTCGAGGACATGCTGAAATCGAACGGCGGCAACTACCGGAAAGGCGATGACTGGGCATCCTTCGTGGTCACCGACGGCAAGCTAGTAACCGGCCAGAACCCGGCATCGTCGGAAGAGGCGGCGCACAAACTGCTGCGATTCTGCACTTGCAGCGTATGATCGGAATGACGGGCCGCACCGCAGCATCGAAGAACACCGCTGGAAGTCCGGTTTGGACCGTTCGCACCGGGTAGGCCCCGCCGTCCAGACTTCGATGGCTTCGGCTAACAAGGGATCGCGGATGCCCTGACAACCGGCGCCTGAAGGGCGGCAGACAGTGAAACAGCGCGTGGCCTCGCCCCTTTTTGTTTTTACGGATCTGGGCGATGCGCCATCTCCCCTTGGGAGCCGCCAAATCAGAATGCCCAAATGTGGTGACCGCTGGCGTATCCCGGCTCATTGGATCGCCCCAGAAATTCCGACCAATTCCAAAGGCCGGCTTGAGCCTCTGGCGACTTTAAATGTTTATCATAACAATATGATATGATAATAAATATCATCAAGCGTCCAACCGGATAACGCCAGACGTCTGCGCGGTCCGGTCTGGGGCTTGAAAGCCGATTGGCGACTGGTCTATGCTCGGCCTCGACGCAACAGACACTCTTGGGGTGCGGCAAGAAGAAGGTGCGATTTATCGGACCACGACAGCCTCTTGGCACGTCAGAGATAAATAAACTTTGAGGCGCACCACAGGGCCGTGGGCGTCTTTTCTCGCAGAAACGGGATGGCACGATGGATAATCATTCACGAGACCACCACCCGGCGCATCACATCGCGGACACAGCCGCCTCCGCTTGTTGATTTAGCGCAAAGACTGGCGTCCCCACACCTTGTTAACAGGCAGCATGAAAACCGTGTTTTTCCAATTCTCTCGCATGCTACTTGTGCTGTGCCTTGTCTGGTACGGCCCGCTTGCGATGGCTGGAACCGGCTCCGCCAACGGTTTGATGACAATGGAGATTTGCGTCAATGGCGCGGCCCAGACGGTGCAGGTCGATATGGGCGGCGCGCCGGTGGAGCCTGCCGGGAATTGCTGTGATTGCATCGGTTGCAGCCTCATTTCAGGCGGCGAGCCACAGCTGACGGACGCGCAGCGCGTGCTTCATGCGTTTGATATGACACTCGATTTCAATCTTAGCGGGACGTCCCTGGCCCGGATATCCAACATTCGCCCCTTACCTCGTGCGCCCCCGCTGGCGCGCACCGCAATACTGACCACCCAAGATGTGATCGAATCTGATCATTCCGACCCCGGTCAATACATGCACAGCAACGGGCGACCTCTTCCAAAGGACGCCGACGCATGAAGACCCTCCTCTCCCTCCTTCGAAATTTGGCCGTTGTCAGCCTGATGTCCCTGTTCGGGTTTCCGGCCATGGCGCAATCCATCCTGTCCACGCTCATCGATGATGTGCAGCCGGGGCAATTGGTGGAGGGCGCCGATGCGTTCGGCGCAGTGCATCAGGACATGCCGGCGGTGCAGGTTCTGAAAGGCGGGCAGCAGATCGGCTGGGCGTTCATCACCTCCGATTATGTCTCGACCACGGGATATTCGGGCAAACCCATCCACACCATGGTTGCCGTTGATGATGCCGCGCAGGTAATCGGGGTGGAACTGGTCAAACACTCCGAACCGATTGTTCTGATTGGTATTCCTGAGTCCAAGATCAAGGCGCTGGTCGCCGGGTATCGCGGTCTTGATCTGGTGGCCGAGGCCGCATCCGGCGGCACCTCGCACGAGCTGGACATCATTTCAGGCACAACCGTTACCATCATGGTGATCGACGATTCGATCATCCGCGCCGGGCTGAAGGTCGCGCGCGAGCTGGGTCTTGGCGGTTTGGCGGTCGAGGAAAAGGGCACCGGCCCGCAATTCGAGATCGACCCGGACGCCACCGCCGCAGACGACTGGATCACGCTGGAGGGCGACGGCACCCTGCGCCGCCTGTCGCTGGACGTCGGGCAGGTCAATGCCGCCTTTGCGGCGATGGAAGATCCCCGCGCCGCCAAGCGTGCGCTGACCGAAGCACCCGAGACCACGTTCATCGAAATGCAGGCCGCGCTGGTCTCGCATCCCGGCATCGCGCAGGCGCTGCTGGGCGATGCGGAGGCGGCCAATCTGGCCACGTGGCTGGACGAGGGCGATCACGCCGTCGCCATCTTCGGCCGGGGCCTTTATTCCTTCAAGGGGTCGGGCTATGTGCGCGGCGGCATCTTTGACCGGATCGTCTTGGTTCAGGACGATATTTCGGTGCGGTTCCGCGACCGCATGCACAAACGCATCAACACCATCGCCGCAGACGGCGCGCCTGTTTTCAACGAAGCGGACATGTTCAAGATCCCGGCAGATAGCGGGTTCGATCCGTCGCAGCCGTTCCGTATTCAGTTGCTGGTGCAGCGCGAAGTGGCGGCGATCGAAAAGGTGTTTACCACATTCGATCTGGGCTATGAGTTGCCGGACCAATATCTGCGCGCGGTTGCCCCCCCGCCTGCGGCGGACGTTCCCACCAACGTCGCCGAGGTGACCACCCAAACCGAAGCGGACGCGCATCGGGCGCTGTGGAAACGGATCTGGGCCGGCAAGACGACGGAAATCATCGTTCTGGCCGTCATGCTCACCATCCTGACCGGCGTGTTCTTCTTCCAATCCATCGCCACCAGGAACGAGCGCAAGTTTTTCTGGTTTCGCATCGCGTTCCTGACCGTCGTGCTGGTCTATCTGGGCTGGTATGCCAACGCGCAACTGTCGGTGGTCAACCTGATGGCTCTGTTCGGCTCGCTGGTGTCGGGCTTTAGCTGGCAAGCGTTCCTGCTGGACCCGCTGACCTTCATCATGTGGTTCGCCGTTGCCGCCGCGCTGCTGTTCTGGGGGCGCGGCGCCTATTGTGGCTGGCTGTGCC
This sequence comes from Roseovarius sp., assembly GCA_036568405.1. Lineage (GTDB taxonomy): Bacteria > Pseudomonadota > Alphaproteobacteria > Rhodobacterales > Rhodobacteraceae > Roseovarius. Next base: position 75,722 of record DATCSR010000015.1, on the reverse strand, counting down.
CGTTCGGCGCCTTGCAGGAACTGCTGAACCGCATTGCCAAGGCGCTGCGCATCCCGCAATGGACGCTACCGTGGGGCCTGAACGAGCGTCTGTGGCCGGTGAAATACATGATCTTCCTCGGCCTCTTCGGGGTGTCGCTGACCAGCATCGAGCAGGCCGAACGCCTGGCCGAGGTCGAGCCGTTCAAGACCGCGATCATCCTTAATTTCGTGCGCGCGTGGCCTTTTGTCGCCTACGCGGTCGCACTGCTGGTCGCGGGCCTTTTTGTCGAGCGGTTCTTCTGCCGCTATCTGTGTCCGCTGGGCGCCGCGTTGGCCATTCCGGCGCGGATGCGCATGTTCGACTGGCTCAAACGCTATCGTGAATGCGGCAACCCGTGCCAGACGTGCGCCAATCAATGCCCGGTTCAGGCAATCCACCCGACCGGGGAGATCAATCCGAACGAGTGCATCAACTGCCTGCATTGCCAGGTCCTGTACCAATCGACCACAACCTGCCCCGTCGTCATAAAGAAGATGAAGCGCCGCGCCACGACCGGCACCGTGCCGAACCTTGACCGCGACATCTCCGGGCACCCGAACCAACCCAAAACCCAAACTGCAACATGAAAGGACATGTAATGTCTGAGGGAAAAAAACTACCGATTTCGCGCCGTAGCCTGCTGGGCGCGACAGCCGGAGGCGCCGCGCTTGCCGGTGCACTCGGATCGCGCGCGATGTTGACAGGCGGCGCTGTCGTCGGCGCTGCAACACTTGCCGGCACGACCAGCGCGCGCGCCGCTGCCGGCGCCGAAGTGGCACCGGGCCAGCTGGACGAATTTTACGGCTTCTGGTCTTCGGGCCAGTGCGGCGAAATGCGGATTCTGGGCATCCCGTCCATGCGCGAGCTGATGCGTATTCCGGTGTTCAACACATGCTCGGCCACCGGCTGGGGCATCACCAACGAATCCAAGAAGATCCTGACCGAGGGCCTGCTGCCCAAGACCAAGGAATATCTGGCCGCCAACGGCCTTGAATTCCCGCCCAACGGCGATTTGCACCACCCGCACATGTCCTTTACCGAGGGCAAGTATGACGGCCGTTACCTCTTCATGAACGACAAGGCCAACACCCGCGTTGCCCGCGTGCGCTGCGACGTGATGAAGTGCGACAAGATCATCGAGATCCCCAACGCCAAGGCAATCCACGGCCTGCGTCCGCAGAAATGGCCGCGCACCGACTATGTCTTCTGCAACGGCGAAGACGAAGTGCCGATGGTCAACGACGGCAAGATCCTGGACGAGCCGGAGAAGTACGTGAACTTCTACACCGCCGTGAATGCCGACGAAATGACCGTCGCATGGCAGGTCATGGTGTCGGGCAACCTCGATAACACCGATTGCGACTATGAGGGCAAATACGCCTTCTCGACCTCCTACAACTCGGAAATGGGCATGACCCTGCCCGAGATGACCGAGGCCGACATGGACCATGTCGTCGTCTTCAACATCAAGGAGATCGAGGCAGGCATCGAAGCGGGCGATTTCATCGAGCTGAACGGCGTCAAGGTGATCGACGGCCGCAAGGGTCAGAACAAGAAATACACCCGCTACATCCCGATCCCCAACAACCCGCACGGCTGCAACATGGCCCCCGACAAGATCCACCTGTGCATCGGCGGCAAGCTGTCTCCGACCGTATCGGTGATCGACGTGCGCAAGCTGGACGCGGTATTCGACGAGGACGCCGATCCGCGCAGCGTCGTGGTGGCCGAGCCTCAGCTGGGCCTCGGGCCGCTTCACACCTGCTTTGACGGTAACGGCCGCGCCTATACCACGCTGTTCCTGGACAGTCAGGTTGTGGCCTGGGACATCGAAAAGGCGATTCAGCTCTACAACGGCGAAGATGTCGATCCGATCATCACCAAGGCGGACGTGCATTACCAGCCCGGCCACAACTCGACCGTCATGGGCGAAACGCTGGAGGCGAGCGACAAATACTATCTGACGATGAACAAGTTCTCCAAGGACCGGTACCTGAACGTTGGCCCCCTGAAGCCCGAGAACGAGCAGCTCTTCGCGATCGACGGCGACACTCTGACGCTGATCCACGACGGTCCTACTTTTGCCGAACCGCATGACGCGATCATCGTCGACCCCAGCAAGGTGAACCCGAAATCGGTCTGGGATCGCGACGATCCGATGTGGGCCGACGCCCGCGCGCAGGCCGAGATCGACGGCGTCGATCTGGACGACTGGCAGGAAACGATCATCCGTGACGGCAACAAGGTCCGCGTCTACATGAGCAGCGTCGCGCCGAGTTTCTCGATCGAGAAGTTCACCGTGCAGCAAGGCGACGAAGTCACCGTCATCGTTACAAACCTTGATGACATCGACGATCTGACCCACGGCTTTACCATGGGCAACCACGGCATCGCGATGGAGCTTGCGCCGCAAGCCACAGCATCGGTGACCTTTGTCGCCGCCCAGCCGGGTGTCTACTGGTACTATTGCCAATGGTTCTGCCACGCCCTCCACATGGAGATGCGCGGCCGGATGTTCGTTGAGCCGAAGTCTGCCTAGGCCATGCTGCGTTCCCTGATCCTTGCGCTGTCACTCGCGGTCGCCCTGCCCCTCGCGGCGGCGGAGACCCGCGTGCCGCCGGGGCCGGGGAACCTTGCCAACGCCATCGCCGGGGCCAGCCCCGGCGATGTGCTGATCCTTCAGCCCGGACGCCATGAGGGCAGCGTGGTCATCGACCGCCCGCTGACCATGACGGGGGGCATTGAGGCCATCATCGACGGCATGGGCAATGGCACGGTCGTCACCATCGACGCCGCCGATGTTACCGTGTCGGATCTGACCGTGACCGGATCGGGCATGGACAGCGCCGCGCTGGACGCCGGAATCAAGATCCTGAAAAAAGCCGACCGCGCCATCATTGAGGGCAACCGCGTGCTGGGCAACCTGCACGGCATCGACGTGCATGGCGGCCATGACGCCGAAGTGCGCGGCAACATTATCGAGGGCACACAGCAGAAGCGCCTGAATGATCGCGGCAACGGCATCTATGTCTGGAATTCACCCGGCACGCTGGTCGAGGGCAATTCGGTCCGCTGGGGCCGCGACGGCATCTTTTCCAACGCCTCGCGCACCGGCACCTACCGGAACAACCTGTTCCGCGACCTGCGATTTGCCGTGCATTACATGTACACCAACGATTCCGAAGTGTCGGGCAACGTGTCGATCGGCAACCATCTGGGCTATGCCATCATGTTCTCGAACAAGGTGGTGGTGAAGGACAATCTCAGCCTGTCCGACATCAGTCACGGCGTGATGCTGAACTATGCCAACAACGCCGATGTCTCCGGCAATCTGGTGCGCGGCGGCGCGGATCGCTGCACCTTTATCTATAACGCGCACAAGAACCTGATCTATGACAACCGGTTCGAGGGGTGCAATATCGGCATCCACTTCACCGCCGGGTCCGAACGCAATGTGCTGACCGGCAACGCCTTTGTCGGCAATCGGACACAAGTGAAATATGTCGGCACCCGCGACATCGAATGGAGCTTTGAGGGCCGCGGCAACTACTGGTCCGACCATCCCGGCTTCGATCTGGGCGGGGACGGTATTGCCGACAGCGTTTTCCGCCCCAACGATCTGATGGACCATATCCTGTGGTCACAGCCCGCCGCCGCCCTGCTGACCGGGGCCCCCGCCGTGCAACTGATCCGCTGGGCACAGTCCAGCTTTCCGGCGACGCTGCCGGGCGGGGTTGTCGACAGCTTTCCGCTGATGCGCGCGCCCGAATTTGCAGTTTCCCCCGAATACACCCAGATGGAGGCCGAAGCGGTCGCCGACCGGGATGAAAGTGACAGCTATGACTTCGACGTTAACGATCTCGCAACTCACTAAGGCGTTCGGCGGCACCAAGGCGCTGACCGATGTCTCGCTGAGCGTCGCGCCGGGCGAGCGTGTGGCGCTGCTGGGCCATAATGGTGCGGGCAAATCCACGCTGATGAAGATCATCCTTGGCCTGATTGCGCCGGATAGTGGCCAGATTTCCGTCTGCGGCGCCGCCCCCGGCCATGCCAGCGCACGCGCCAAGGTGGCCTATCTGCCCGAGAATGCCACATTCCATCCGGCCCTGACCGGGCTGGAGCAGATCACGCTCTACATGCGCCTGCGAAACGAGGATCCCTCCGGCGCGATGGACCTCCTGGGCCGCGTTGGGCTGGCCTTTGCCGCCAAGCGCCGGATCGGCACCTATTCCAAGGGGATGCGCCAGCGCGTCGGGTTGGCGCAGGCGCTGATCGGGCATCCCAGCCTTCTGGTGCTGGACGAGCCGACCAGCGGGCTGGACCCGGTCTCGCGCCGCGATTTCTACGAGCTGCTGGACGGGCTGGCAGCCGATGGCGCGTCGATCCTGCTGTCCAGCCACGCCCTGACCGAGGTCGAGGCGCGCACCGACCGGCTGTTGATCCTGTCGGGCGGGCGTATGGTGGCCGAAGGCACGCTATCCGATCTGCGGCGCGAGGCTGCCCTGCCCGTGGCGATGCATGTCACCGCGCATAATGGCTATGACAGCGACATTCTTGCCGCCCTGCCCGGCGCCATCCGGGTGCAGGGCGCGCTGCAGCTGAATTGCACGCAGGACGACAAACTGGCGACGCTCGGCCGCATCACAGCGCTGAAAGGCAAGGTCGCGGATCTGGAGGTCATCCCGCCCAGCCTTGAGGATATCTACAGTCATTTCAGCCGGAGGGACGGCCAATGATCGCCCGCATCCTTGCCACCGCTACCACCGAAATCCACATCGCCCGGCGCAACCGCTGGGTGCTGATCGCGGTGCTGCTGATGGTGGTCTTCTCCTTGGTCCTGTCCGCCGCCGGATCGGCGCCCACCGGTGCGCTGGGGGCAGACCGGCTGTCGGTCGTGGTCGCCTCGCTGACGTCGCTGTCGGTCTATCTGGTGCCCCTCGTGGCGCTGCTGATGTCCTTCGACGCCGTCGCCGGCGAAGTTGAGCGTGGCACGCTGCCCTTGCTGCTGACCTACCCCGTCGCGCGCTGGGAGGTGCTGGCGGGCAAGCTGGTGGCCCATACCGCGATCCTGATCGTCGCCATCGTCGCGGGCTACGGCGCGGCGGCGGCTGTCACCATCGCGGCTGATCCGGCGGCGATGTCGGGGCTTGGCGCGCTGTGGCGGCTGACGTGGACCTCTGTGCTGCTCGGCGCCACCTTCCTCGGGATCGGCTATGCGCTGTCGTCGATGGCACGGCGCGTGTCGGGCGCTGCGGGGCTGGCGATCGGGCTGTGGCTGGGGCTGGTCGTGCTCTATGATCTGGGGCTGCTGGCGGCGGTCGTGGCCGATGACGGTGGCACCTTCACCACAAAGATATTCCCGTCGCTCCTGTTGGCCAACCCCGCCGATGCGTTCCGCCTGTTCAACCTGACGGCGGCGCAGGCCACCGCCGCCGTGTCGGGTGTTGGCGGCGCGGCGAATGCCATCCCGATGTGGCAATCGCTGACATCCGTCGCGGTCTGGCCGCTGCTGTCGCTACTGCTGGCCGCGCTGGCCTTTCGAAAGGTCGAACCATGAGAGCGCTGCTGATCGCCGCCGCATTGCTGGCCCTGACCGCCTGCAAGGAAGAGATCGCGCAGGACACGTCCCCGCTGCCGCTAACCCCGGCTGCGGTCGGGCATTATTGCCAGATGAACCTGCTGGAGCATGACGGCCCCAAGGCGCAGGCCCATCTGGCCGGACTGCCCGGCGCGCCGCTGTTCTTCAGCCAAGTGCGCGACGTCATCGCCTATCTGCGCATGCCCGAGCAAAGCCATGCGGTGCTGGCCGTCTGGGTCAACGACATGGGTGCACCCGGCGCCGCCTGGGACGCACCCGGGGAGGCCAACTGGATCGACACCGATGAAGCGCATTTCGTCGTCGGCGGCCGCGCCATCGGTGGCATGGGCGCCCCCGAAATTGTCCCGTTCTCAAACCCCGGGGATGCCGCAGACTTCGCCGCCGCCAACGGCGGTCAGGTCATGCAACTGAATGAGATCCCCGACTCTGCCGTTCTGGCCCCTGTCGAATTGGACGGCGACTCGGACGATACAGAATTTCAAGATCGCCTGCGCAACCTGTCGCGCACAGTGGGAGAGTGACACCATGACCAATCGCCGCCGTTTTCTGGCCATCAGCGCCGCCGCCATCGCCCTGCCCGGTGCCTTGTCCGCGCAACCGGTCCACACATGGCAGGGCACCGCCCTTGGCGCGCGCGCCACGCTGCGTCTGGCCCATCCCGATGCGACGGCGATCAGCGCGCGCGTTGCCGCCGAAATCTCGCGGCTGGAGGATGTCTTCAGCCTCTACCGCCCCGATAGTGCGCTGTCGCAGCTCAACCGTGAGGGCCGCTTGCCAGCGCCACCATTCGAATTGCTGGAATGTCTGTCGCTGGCCGGCGCCGTTCACACTGCAAGCGGAGGCCGCTTCGATCCAACCATTCAGCCGCTCTGGGAGAGATATGCGGAGGCATCCGCGCTTGGAAAAATGCCGGACGAAGCTGATCTGACACGCGCCCGCGCGCGGGTCGGCTGGGACCGCGTCACGCTGGACACCTCGGTCATTTCCATGGCGCCCGGCATGGCGCTGACGCTGAACGGCATCGCGCAGGGCTATATCGCGGACCGTGTGGCGACCTTGCTTGCCAATGAAGGGCTGACAAATATCCTGATCGACACCGGCGAATTCCGCGCGCTTGGCGGGCATCCCGGCGGCGGTGCATGGCCGGTCAAACTGGCCGCAGGCGGCGAAGTGCCACTGGCCGCGCGCGCGCTGGCCACCTCTGCGCCGCTTGGCACGACCTTTGACGAGCACGCGACGGTGGGTCATATCCTCGATCCGGTGACGGGCGCGCCGACCCGTGCCAACTGGCGGGAGATCACGGTATCGGCCCCCTCGGCCGCGCTTGCCGATGCGCTGTCAACGGCGGCCTGTCTGTTTCAGACGAAAGCCGAAATCGCGGCCTGCCTCGCGTCCTTCGATGGCACCGCGCTGGAGGCCATCACGCCCGCCTGAAACCGGCGCAACCTCACGCGTCGGTCGATAACGTCATCAGGACGATACCGCCCACGATCATCGCCGCCGCGATCAGGCGCGTGGCGCTGAGCTGCTCGCCCAGAACGAAGATGCCGATGGTGAATGCCCCGACGGCGCCGATCCCCGTCCAGATCGTGTAGGACGTGCCCAGCGGCAGCGACCGCATCGCGATCGACAGCAAACCGAAGCTGCCGAACATGAAAAGGATCGTGCCGACGCTGGGCCAGAATCGGGTGAAGCCCACGGATTGTTTCATCAGGAACGCCCAGACGACTTCGAGAAGTCCCGCAATCAATAGAAACGCCCACGCCATGCAGCACCCCGCCAAGCTGGTTCTCGCCCTCAGCCTTGGATGAGGAATTGCCTTAGGTGGAGCAGTGTTAGGGCAAGTCCGGCACTGCCTCAATAGCTGATTGAGGCCCCTCCGGCGCAGGCCGGAGGAGAAAAACACTGACAGATCGGCGAAGTCTATGCCGTCGCAAGCCGCGCCAGACGGGCCGCGCGCAGGCGGGCGAAATCATCGCCCGCATGGTAGGACGACCGCGTCAGCGGCGTGGCCGACACCATCAGGAACCCCTTGCCGAAGGCGGCCTTCTCGTAGGCCGCGAATTCCTCCGGGGTGACGAAGCGGTCCAGAACATGGTGCTTGGGGGTCGGTTGCAGATACTGGCCGATGGTCAGGAAATCGATATCGGCGGCGCGCATGTCGTCCATGACCTGATGGACCGCCGGACGCTCTTCGCCGAGGCCCACCATGATACCGGACTTGGTAAAGATGGTCGGGTCCATCTCCTTGACCCGTTGCAACAGACGCAAACTATGGAAATAACGCGCACCGGGGCGCACGGACGGATATAGGCCGGGCACGGTTTCAAGGTTGTGGTTAAAGACGTCGGGCTTGGCGGCGACGACCAATTCCAGCACCTTCGGGTCGCAATGCAGGAAATCGGGCGTCAGGATCTCGATCGTGGTGCCGGGGCTGCGGTGACGGATGGCGCGGATGGTCTGGGCGAAATGCTCGGCGCCGCCGTCTTCGATATCGTCGCGGTCCACGGATGTGATGACGACATGCTTCAGGCCCAGCTTCTTGACGGCCTCGGCCACGCGGCCCGGCTCGAACGCGTCCAGATCCTCGGTGGGTTTGCCGGTTGCGATGTTGCAAAACGTGCAGGCGCGGGTGCAGATTTCGCCCATGATCATCATGGTCGCATGACCCTGGGACCAGCATTCGCCCACGTTCGGGCATCCCGCCTCTTCGCAGACGGTGGTCAGATCATTGTCGCGCATGATGCGGGCGGTTTCGGCATAGCCCTGCCCGCCGGGCGCCTTGACGCGGATCCAGCTGGGTTTTTTGGGCTGCGCGTTGTCGGGGCGACGGGCCTTTTCGGGATGGCGCTGCGCCGGTATCTTGAGATCACGCACGAATTCTGTCCCCGCGAATGGTTTGGTAACTTTGCCTGACTATATGGGGCTCCGGGGGGAGTTTCCAGTGCAAGCGCCCGGCCAAGTGCGGGGTGCGACGTTTCACCAGTGCGCCCCCCAACCCAGCAGCGCAATCAGCTGCGTCTCGCGGCACGGGTCAGTCCGGTTCCGACGGCTGTCAGCACCTCTGCCAGCTGCCCGAACCATTCGTCGCCCAGCGTCGAGGCGCGGCGCACAAGGCATATGGTGCGCGCAGGTTCGGGCGCATCGAATCGGCGTAAAACCACGGCGGGCGCGCCGCGCACCTCTGCTTCTGCCGCAATCTCGGGCATCAGTGTCAGGCCGAACCCGGCCGCCACCAGCTGCGTCAGCGTGGCCAGTGATGAGGCGCCCATGTCGATCTGCGCGTGGCCCCTGCCCCGGCGGCACGCCTCCAGGGCCTGATCGGTCAGGCAATGGCCATCCTCCAGCAGCAGAAGCTGCTGCGCTCCCAGCCCTTCGGGGCGCAGCGCCTCGGCCCCGGCGCCCACGGCTGCCAGCCGCGCGGCGCTGCCCGCCAGCAGAAAACGGTCCTCGAACAGGGGCTGCGCAATCAGGCCGTCGCCGGGAACAGGCAGCGCCATTACAGCCGCATCCAGCCGACCTGCCAGAAGATCGACGGTCAGCCGGTCTGTCTTGGCCTCCTGCACCTGCACATCCATCGAAATATCGCCGCTGCGCAGCGCCTCCAGCGCGCCGGGCAGCATGTAGGGCGCCAGCGTCGGGATCATCCCGATGCGCAGAAGGCCCGACAGCCCGCCATGCCAGCGCGCCGCCTCCTCCAGATTGCGCATCGAGCTTTCGACCTGTTCGGCATGGCTCAGGATCAGCCGCCCAAAGGGCGTCAGCACGACGTCGCGCGCGCGCCGCTCGACCAATGGCTGGCCCAGCTGCGCCTCCAGATCGCGGATCTGCACCGACAGGGCGGGCTGCGACACGGACACTGCCGCCGCCGCCCGCCCGAAATGGCGATGTGCGGCCAATGCGCGGAAATACGTCAGGTGGCGGAAGGTGATATTCATAATCTTAAGCTATAGCAATCAGAAGAAACTGCAATTTGCATTTATCGGCCTAAAGCCCGATGTTCAATTTGGAACTATTCCAAACGCCCGTTCGGGGCGTCGGAAGCAGACCCCTATTCGAGCGCGCAACATGCGCGCCCATCCAACTCAAGGAGACAGCCATGGACGGCAATCTGAAATGCCCCGTCACGAACAAGGCCAAGCGCACGAATCGCGACTGGTGGCCCGATGCGCTGAATGTCGGCGTGCTGCACCAGCATGGCCGCAGCCCCAGCCCGATGGAGCCGGGCTTCAGCTATGCCGAAGCGTTCAAGAAGCTGGATCTGGACGCGGTCAAGGCTGACCTGCACGCGCTGATGACCGACAGTCAGGACTGGTGGCCCGCCGATTACGGCCATTACGGCCCGCTGTTCATCCGCATGGCCTGGCATAGCGCCGGCACCTACCGCACCGCCGACGGTCGCGGCGGATCGAACACCGGCAACCAGCGCTTTGCGCCGCTGAACAGCTGGCCCGATAACGGCAATCTGGACAAGGCGCGCCGCCTGCTGTGGCCGGTCAAGAAAAAATACGGCGACAATCTCAGCTGGGCTGACCTGCTGATTTTGGCGGGCAACGTCGCCATCGAATCGATGGGCGGGCCGATCTACGGCTTTGGCGGCGGCCGTGCCGATATCTACGCCCCCGAGGAGGATGTCCATTGGGGCGCCGAGGCGGAATGGCTGGCCGATTCCAAGGCCGAAAACAGCCGCTATTCCGGCGAGCGCCAGCTCGACAATCCGCTGGCCGCCGTTCAGATGGGCCTGATTTACGTCAACCCCGAGGGGCCGGACGGCAACCCCGATCCAATCGGCTCGGGCCATGACATCCGCGAGACGTTTACGCGTATGGGCGTCGATGATGCGGAAACCGTCGCGCTGATCGCGGGCGGGCATACCTTCGGCAAGGCGCATGGCGCGAATGATCCGATCTACATGGGCCCCGAGCCCGAGGCCGGCGACATGGCCCAGATGGGCCTTGGCTGGAAGAACAGCCACGAGTCCGGCATCGGCGTGCACACCCTGACGTCAGGTATCGAAGGCGCGTGGAAGCCCAAACCGACGACATGGGACATGGGCTATTTCGACGTGCTGTTCGGTAACGAGTGGGAGTTGACCAAAAGCCCCGCCGGTGCGCAGCAGTGGACGCCCAAGAACCCCAAGCCCGAGCATATGGTCGTTGATGCCCATGACCCCGATAAGATGCATCCGCCGATGATGACCACCGCCGATCTGGCGCTGCGGTTCGATGAGATCTACGAGCCGATTGCCCGCAAGTTCCACAAGGACCCCGAAGCATTCGGCGAGGCGTTCGCGCGCGCGTGGTTCAAGCTGACCCACCGCGACATGGGCCCCAAATCGCGCTATCTGGGCAAGGACGTGCCCGCCGAAGACCTGATCTGGCAGGATCCGATCCCGGCAGCCGATTACGAGACGATCGACGCGGGCGACATCGCGGCGCTCAAGGCGCAGATCCTGGACAGCGGCGTGCCTGCCTCCGATCTGGTTTTCGTCGCATGGGCCTCGGCGTCGACCTTCCGCGGCTCGGACTATCGCGGCGGCGCCAATGGCGCGCGCATTCGTCTGGCACCGCAGAAGGATTGGGACGGCAACGATCCTGCGCGTTTGGCGCCGGTTCTGGAGACCTACGAGGCGATCAAGGCCGATTTCGACGCCAAATCGGGCGCCAAGAAGGTATCCATCGCCGATCTGATCGTGCTGGGCGGCGTCGCCGCGATCGAGAAGGTCGCCGAGGCCGCTGGCCACAAGGTCGACGTGCCGTTCCATCCGGGCCGAACCGATGCGCTGCCCGAACAGACTGACGAGGACAGCTTTGCCGTGCTGGAGCCTGTCGTCGACGGCTTCCGCAACTATCAGCAGCAGAAGTTCAGCGTCCGCGCCGAGCAGTTGATGATCGACCGCGCGCAGCTTCTGGGCCTGTCGGCGCCGGAAATGGCGGTTCTGGTCGGGGGCCTTCGGGCGCTGGATGCCAACCATGGCGGCAGCAAACACGGCGTTCTGACGGACCGCCCCGGACAACTGACGAATGATTTCTTCGTCAACCTTCTGGGCATGGATATCGAGTGGACATCCACCGATGACGATCAGGACGAATTCGAGGCGCGGGACCGCAAGACAGGGCAGATCCGATGGACCGGCACGCGCGCCGATCTGGTGTTCGGCTCCAACTCGCAACTGCGCAGCGTTGCCGAAGTCTATGCGCAGGACGATGCCGGGCCGCGCTTCGTGCGCGATTTCGTCGCCGCATGGACCAAGGTCATGGACGCGGACCGCTTCGATCTGAAGTGATCCGGTCCGTTTGAGGCAACAACGGGCGGGCCGCTCTGGCCCGCCCTTAGTACCGGCACGCTGCCAGAGAGAGGGCGCGAGGCCCCCAGCATAAGTCATCGGCGCAAAGGCGCCAGTCGCAGGGGCATTCCGTTTCCCCGAGCGCCACCGATTGACAGATGCGGGGCGCATGCCTACATTTAAGCGCATGAAGCTATTCGCAGATCATTACGGGTATCCCCTGCTGAACCGCCTGCCGCCCCGGGCGGTATAGGCGCACGCGCCCCTGCGAGCCTCCCGGGCTTCCCGGGCTTCCCTAGCTTCCAGATTTCAGCACATGTTACACACAGGGCGTAAACCGTCCGAAAATTGGCCAAGACCCGTCCGACGGCCCGTAGCACGGATAAGACAGTTGCGGAATTAACGGTGTCTGCAACCAACACATAACGAATTACCGATACACCCCGCATGCGAGTGACGTGCCCCCTTTTTCACCGCCCTCTCACAGGAGCCAGACACATGACAGCCCAGACGACGGACACCGTCAAAAAGCCCCGCCTGCGCGCGCCCAAGCTGGTCATCAACGAGGATGAACTGGCCCACATCGAGGCGCTGGCCGAAGGCGCCTATCAACGCAATCCAACGCTGGCTGACCGCCTGCTGGACGAGCTAGGCCGTGCGCGCATCGTCAAGGCGGCAAAGATGCCAGCCGATGTCGTGTCGATCGGCAGCAGCGTCGTTTATCGCGACGAGACGACGGGACAGGAAAAGACGGTCACGCTGGTCTATCCGGAGAACGCCGATATCTCGCGCGACAGGGTGTCGATCATGACCCCGATCGGCGTGTCGTTGCTGGGGCTGTCCGAAGGGGCCGCGTTCTACTGGGACACCCGCGACGATCAGCGCCGGATGTTGACTGTGATCAGCGTACGCCAACCGGGTGCCGATGCACCCGCCGCAGCCGGTGATGATCCGTCCGACGCCGGATGATGTGCCGGGCGCCGCACTGCAAACGCCTGCCCCGCTGACCTGCATGGGTCTGCGGGGGATGGCGCGGGTGGGCGCCAATCTCACTCGCATCTGTTTTCTGTCCCGCTACTTAATCGGATCTTCTGCAATGTTCCCGCGTCCCGCCAATACCGTCTGCACCGCTTGCAAGCAGCCATTGCCGCGTGCCGCATCGCACCGCTGCCCGCTTTGCCATGCGCCGATAGTGCGCGGCGCGCGCGCCGTCGACGCGATCCCCAGCTCGGCGCAGCTTGCGGCGCCGGTATGCACCGCCGCAGATGATGGGCGCCGACCATGAGCCTGCGGCAGCACGCCCGCCGTCTGATCTGGCCGGCCCTGTCGGTGACGCTCAGCCTGGGACTGGTCCTCGCCCTGCTGCGTGAGGACCTCAGTCACATCCTCGGCGAGGGCGAGACCCTGTCGACAGTCGTGACGGCAGCGGTCTATTTCTCACTGGCGTGGCTGGCCAGCCGCCTGTTGGCGCTGCTGCTGGATCAGGCCACGACGCGTCGGCGGCCCTATCCGCGCCTGCTCAAGGACTTGATCGCCGCGGTCCTTTTCCTGCTTGCCTTTGCGGCCTCCGTCGCGCTGTTCATGGGTCAGGGCGCCGTCGGCGCGCTGGCCGGATCAGGCCTGGTGCTGGCCATGCTGGGCTTTGCGATCCGCAATGTGGTCGCCGACACGTTGTCGGGGATCGCGCTGGGTGTCGAGGGGCCGTTCCGCATCGGTGACTGGATTGATATCGACGGGTTGGCGCGCGGCAAGGTCATCGAAATCGGCTGGCGCACCACGCGCGTTCTGACCCGCGATTCGGCCTACCTGATCCTGCCCAACAGCCAGATCGCGCGCCAGCGCATCACCAACTATTCCGCGCCAAGGGCGCAATATCGCGCGCAGGTTTCAATCGTTCTGGATCATTCGATCCCGATTGATCTGGCGCGCCAGACAATGCTGGCCGCGGTAAAGAATGCGACATTGATCCAGCAGGATCCGCCACCCGACATCCGCGTTCTGTCCTACGAGACAGAGGGTATCGTCTATGCGATACGCTACTGGCTGACCCGGTTCGATCGCGACGTGGACTGTCGCGACGAGGTGTTCGGCCTGCTTGATGAGGCGCTGCGCCAGATCGGGAACGTCGCGCCCCGCCAGCGAATCGAATTGGTCGGCGCGGATAACTCGGCATACCGACCAGCATGATATAAGCGCCAGATCACAGACGCGTCCGAAGGATTGAATAGAAACAAAAAAAGGGCCCCGGCGGCATATCCTGCCGGGGCCCTGATGACTCGCTCGAAAATGGCGAAGTCGATTACATTCCCAGCGCAGCGCGGGCCTGTTCAATCGCGGCCTTCAACAGCTCGGGATTGTCCTCTGCCTGCTTGAGAGTGGCCTTCAGAAGGGTCTTCTGCATATCGTCGATCTGCGAATTGTCGATCATGTCGGCAGCCGCCTGCATGTCGAAATTCTCCACGCTCAGCGGGCCAGCCGCGTCGGCTTCGGCATTCACCTCTGCATTCGTTGCGGAATCCGCCGCGCTTTCTGCCGCCTCTTCCGCGGCTTGCTCGGTGGCGGTCTGTGCATCGTCTGCGGTGTCAGTCGCGGCATCGGTTGCGTCTTGCGCAGCGTCGTCGACGGCCTGCATCGCATCGGCGCCCTCTTCGGCCATCGCGTCGACCGCGGCGTCCGCACCTGCGGCGGCGTCGGCGGCGGCATCCTCGGTACCGGCGGCCACGTCGCCAGCGGTATCCTCGACCGCGCTCATGGCGTCGTCTGCATTCTCCAGCGCATCATCCGTTGCAGTCTCGATCGCGGCGCCTGCCTCATCTGCCGCAGCGTCGACGTCAGCGGCGGCGTCGTCTGCAGTGTCGGCTGCCTCGCTCGCCGTCTCGTCCATCGCGGCGGGTGCCTCGATCGCCTCCTCCGCAGTGTCGATCATCTCGGCCGGCGTCCTGCCGGTCACCAGCACGTACCCCCCGATCAAAACGATCGCGGCCAGTACAATCCAAAGCAGATTTTTCATTTGTTTATCCTCAATAATCCATGGCAATCACGACACAGCCCGACAACTTGCACGGCAGGCTCACGTTGCATTTGACGTCATGCCCGCCGCACCCGCAAGGCGCAAGGCCGATTCCCCCCGGATCGGCACGGATCGGCCTACTTTGCGGGTTGAAACATCACAGGGCCGCGTCTAGATTGCTGTTCCGAAAGACATCTTAACAATCAAAGGATCAAAGCCATAGCCCGCAGACCCCACAACGCGCCACCCACGCGCGACACAGGCCCCCGCGTAAACGACCGCATCCGTGATCACGAAATTCGTCTGATCGGGGCCGATGGTGAAAATGTCGGTGTCGTGTCAGGTGCGCGCGCCCTGGAAATGGCCGAAGAAGCGGGCCTAGATCTGGTCGAAATTTCGCCGAATGCCAAGCCGCCCGTGTGCAAGATCATGGATTTCGGCAAGTATAAATACGAAACGCAAAAGCGTGAGGCCGAAGCGCGCAAAAAGCAGAAAATCATCGAGGTGAAAGAGGTCAAGTTTCGGCCCAACACCGATACGCATGATTACGACGTCAAGATGCGCAATGTGTTCCGGTTTCTGGAGGGCGGCGACAAGGTCAAGATTACCCTGCGTTTTCGCGGTCGCGAGATGGCTCATCAGGATCTGGGCCGCGCGCTGCTGCAGCGTATCGCCGCCGATGTCGAAGGCACCGGCAAGGTCGAGAATATGCCCAAGATGGAAGGCCGCCAGATGATCATGATCATCGGCCCGATGCCACACTAACGCGTTCTGCCCTGAACCCGAGGCGTGCGCTCAAGGCGAAGCGTGCTGGCATTGGCATGGGGCAGCAGTATTGATGCGTTGGACGGCCCGAAATCAATCCGGGCCGTTTGCATTTGAGGGAGTCGCACCATGTGGGAAGACCGCTTTCAGACCGAAGATTACGTGTTCGGCACCAGCCCCGCACAGTTTCTCGTTGATCACCGCGACTATCTGCAGCACGGGCAGCGCGCGCTGAGTGTCGCCGATGGCGAGGGGCGCAATTCGGTCTATATGGCCGAATGCGGTCTTCAGGTGACGGCATTGGAGTTCGCCCCCTCCGCTATCGCCAAGGCCCGCAAGCTGGCCGCCGGGCGTGGCGTAACCGTCGATTTCCAACAGGTAGACGTCACCGCATATGACTGGCCGGACCAATATGATCTGGTTGTCGGCATCTTCATTCAATTCCTCGGTCCGGATGCGCGCAAGGCGCTGTTTCACGACATGAAACGCAGCGTCGCGCCCGGCGGGCTGATATTGCTGCACGGCTACACGCCCGAGCAGGTGGACCTTGGGACCGGCGGACCGCCCCATGCCGAGAACATGTATACAGAAACGCTGCTCCGCGACTGTTTTGCCGGTTGGGAAATTCTGGAGAACACCGCCTACAGGCGCGAAATCAGCGAGGGACGCGGACATTCCGGCATGTCCGCGCTCATTGATTTCGTTGCCCGCAAACCGCTTTAACGCGCGGCGCCCACGGCTCGGCGGGCCATCACACCAACCAGATGCGCCCGGTATTCCGGCGTCCCGTGAAGATCCCCGATCATTTCGTCGGCAGGCACGCTGAGCCCCTCAAGCGCGGAGGCCGAGAAATTGCCGTTCAGCGCCGTTTCGGCCTCGGTCCAGCGGAACACGCCGTTCTCTGATGCGCCGGTGATCGCGACGCGCACCCCCTCCGGGTATTTGGCAACGAAGGCCCCGACCAACGCAAATCGCGACGCCGGCTGTTCAAATTTCGCATAGGCCGATGCCTCCGGCACCGGAAACCTGACCTCGGCGATGATTTCACCCTCGTCCAATGCGGTGTCGAACATGCCCTCAAAGAAATCGTCGGCAGCAATTTCGCGCCGGTCCGTCACGATTGTCGCGCCCGATCCCAGCGCTGCGGCCGGATAACATGCGGACGGATCGTTATTGGCCAGCGATCCGCCCAAGGTGCCACGATTGCGCACCGCAGGATCCCCGATTTTAGCTGCCATCGCCGCAAGGCCGGCAAAACCGCCCGCGCCCTCCGCCACCTCGGCATGGGTGGTTGCGGCGCCGATGCACAGCCGCCCGGCATCGTCCGTACAAATTCCGCGCATCGCGGGTATGCCCGTCAGGCTGACTAGGACCGACGGCATCGCCAGCCTCTGCTTGAGCGTCGGGATCAGCGTCTGCCCACCGCCCAGCGGCTGCGCCTCCTCCGCGCTCAACGCCTTGACGGCATCTTCGATCGTTGCGGGACGCTCAATTTCGAATGCATACATTTCGACATCTCCCAAAACCGGGCAAGCATTTCTTCTTGCCTCAAATATCCCGGGGCTCCGGGGCAGCGCCCCGAAATCTCCCGGCCTCAGCCCTGCTGCATCGCCGCCCAGACGCGCGACGGCGTCACGGGCATATCCACATGATCCACCTTGTGACCGCCCGATTGCAGCGCATCCACAACCGCGTTGACAACAGTGGGCGTCGATCCAATCGCCCCCGCCTCGCCGCAGCCTTTCACGCCCAGCGGGTTATGGGTGCAGGGCGTGCCATTGCTGTGATCAACAACAAAGAATGGCATATCATCGGCCCGCGGCATGCAGTAATCCATGTAGCTGGCCGACAGCAGCTGCCCGTCGGCATTATAGGTGCAGTTCTCCATCAAGGCCTGGCCGATGCCCTGCGCCAGCCCGCCATGCACCTGTCCGTCCACGATCATCGGGTTCATTACGTTGCCGAAATCATCCGCCGTAATGAACCTTTCGATGGTGACTTTGCCGGTTTCGGGGTCGACCTCGACTTCGCAGGCATAGGCGCCGGCGGGATAGGTAAAGTTGTTCGGATCGTAGAACGCCGTTTCCTCCAGCCCCGGCTCCACCTCGTCCAGCGGGTAGTTGTGCGGCACATAGGCTGCCAGCGTTACATCACCCCAGGCCAGCGATTTATCGGTGCCCGCAACAGTGAACTTGCCATCCTTCAGCTCGATATCACCGTCGGAGGCTTCCATGATATGGGCCGCGATCTTCTTGGCCTTGGCGATGATCTTTTCGGTGGCGCGCACCATGGCGCTGCCGCCCACGGCGATCGAGCGCGAGCCATAGGTTCCCATGCCCATCGGCGTGTTGGCGGTGTCGCCATGCACGATCTCGATCATGTTCGCGTCGATGCCGATCATGTCGGCCACAACTTGCGGGAACACCGTCTCGTGCCCCTGCCCGTGGCTGTGGCTGCCGGTCATCACCGTGATTCCGCCCGTGGCATTGACGCGCACCGTGGCGCTTTCATAAAGGCCCGCGCGCGCGCCAAGCTGGCCGACAAGGTTCGACGGCGCGATGCCGCACGCCTCGATGAAGCAGTTGACGCCAAGGCCGCGCAGCTTGCCCTTCGCCTCGCTTTCCTTGCGGCGCGCCTCGAACCCGCCCAGATCGGCCTGCGCTTCAAGTTTGTCGACCAAGCGATTGAAATCGCCTGAATCATATTCGACGGCCACCGGTGTCTGATATGGAAATTCGGTGACGAAGTTCTGGCGGCGCAGCGCGATAGGATCCATGCCCAGCTCGCGCGCGGCTTTGTCGATAACGCGCTCCAGCTGATACGTCGCCTCGGGCCGCCCCGCGCCGCGATAGGCGTCGACGGGGATCGTGTTGGTAAACACCGCGCGCACGTTCACATAGACCAGCGGCGTCTTGTAATTCCCGGCCATCAGCGTTCCGTGCAGCCATGTCGGGATCGACGGCGCGAAGGTGCTGAGATACGCGCCCATATTGGCCAGCGTGCTGGTGCGCACGGCGGTAAAGTTGTTGTCCTTATCCAGCGCCAGTTCGATCTTGGTCACGTGATCGCGCGCCTGCGCGTCGCTCAGGAACGCCTCGGAGCGGGTGCAGGTCCATTTTACGGGCCGGTTCAGCGCCTTGGCGGCATAGGTACAGAATGCCTCTTCGGCGTAGTGGTAGATTTTCGAGCCGAAGCCGCCGCCGACATCGGGCGCCACGACGCGCAGCTTGTGCTCGGGAATGTTGAGGACAAACGCGCCCATCAGCAGGCGGATCACATGCGGGTTCTGGCTGGTTGTGTAAAGCGTCGACTCGCCCGTTCCCCGGTTGAAATCGCCGATGGCGACACGCGGCTCCATCGCGTTTGGCACCAGCCGGTTGTTGATCAATTCCACGGTCGTGACATGCGCGGCAGCCTTGATCGCGTCATCCACGGCTTGCTTGTTTTCCTCGACAAAGCCCCAGTCAAAGCAGAGGTTGCTGGTCAGCTCGTCATGCACCTTGGTTGCGCCGTCCTCCAGCGCGGCGCGCATGTCGACGACGGCGGGCAGTTCCTCGATATCCAAGCCGATCGCCTCGGCCGCGTCGCGGGCCTCGTTCAGCGTTTCCGCGACGATGGCGGCGATAGGATCGCCGACATGGCGCACGTGGGTTTCGCAAAGCACCGGGTGGCGCGGCTCCTGCATGGGCTGGCCGAAGCGGTCGGTCACCTGCCAGCCGCAGGGGATGGAGCCTGCCGATTTGAAATCCTCGCCCGTAAAGATGCGCAGCACGCCGGGCATCTTTACGGCCTCGGAAAGGTCCAGACCGTTGATCTTGCCGTGTGCCATGTCCGAGCGCAGGAAATGCACGTACGCCTGACCACGCAGATTGATGTCATCGGTGTAGTTTCCGGTGCCAGACAGAAAGCGGACATCTTCGCGCCGCTTGGGGCTGGCGCCGATTCCGCCATGATCGGGGGGTGTGTCCTTGGGCATGTCGTGTCTCCCTGATTTGGCAAACTGAGTTGGCGATATCTGGACGGGCCTACTGGGCGGCGATCTCGCCCGGGATGCCGGTCACATCCTGACCGCTGGCCGCCAGGATCGCCTTGACGATGTTGTGATAGCCGGTGCAGCGGCACAGATTGCCCGTCAGGTAGCTGCGCACCTCTGCCTCGGTCGGCTTGGGATTTTCCTTGAGCAAGGCTGCGGCGCTCATCACCATGCCGGGGGTGCAGAATCCGCATTGCAGGCCATGGTAATCTTGAAACGCTTGCTGGATGGTGTTCAGCGTGCCGTCAGGCGCTGCCTGCCCCTCGATCGTGTCGACTGTGGCGCCGTCGGCCTCGGCGGCGAACATGGTGCAGGATTTCACCGCCTTGCCATCCACATGCACGACGCAGGTGCCGCATTGGCTGGTATCGCAGCCGACATGGGTGCCGGTCAGGCCCAGTGTTTCCCGCAGAAAATCGACCAGCAGCGTGCGGCCCTCGATGGTGCCGCGCGCGGGTTTGCCGTTCACGGTCATGCTGACTTCGGACATGGGCGCCTCCCTCAGGTATCGCTGTATGGGCAGAGTTAAGCACGGCGCCCGCCACTTGAGAAGCCTGTTTTTACGCCTAGTTCTTGCCGCGGCGCGGCATTGGGCGGCTTGGGATCTCCTTCAGCAGGCCGCCCACGCCCATCGCGGCGATATCCTCGGCGCTGACATCAATGCCGCACAGGATGCGCGCCAGAACCCAGTCGGCGCCATTGAGGCTGGGCGAGCGTGCGCAGCCCGGCAGGCCGATCACCGGGCGTTTGTCCAGATGACCCAGGAACAGCAGATTGCCCGGATCGACGGGCATACCGAACCGCGTGACATAGCCCCCCGCCTGCCGCAGCGCCGCAGGGCCGGTATCGTCGGTGTCCGAGGTGGCCGAGGCGGTCAGGATCAGCACCAGATCGCCCTGCGCACTTCGCAGCGCGGCGGCGACGGTGTCCGTTTCGTGCGGAACATGGACAATTTCGCTCAGTTCCGCCTCCAGCGCCTCCAGCCGCGCGGCGATGGCGCGCACGCCCTTGTCGCTCGCGCCGACGTCGGTTTCGGTGACGATCAGGCTGACGCCGCGCAGCTTTGGCGCGACCAGCCGCACCGCGCTTTGCGCGGCATGGCAGGCGGCGACGATAGCGGTCTCGGGCACGGCGTAGGAGATGATCTTGACCGTGGCGATCATGTCATTGGCGCGCATCTGGTGCAGGTCCGGCACCGTGGCGACGGTTATCATCGCATTGATCGCGTTTGCCGCGTGGATCGCGGGGACGTCCAACTGGACGACGCCCGGCCCCTCGGCCAGCAGGTTGACCCGGCCCGTGCCCGGCGCGCCCAGACGGATCCCCTCGGCCCCCTCGACCAGCGCCTCGGCCAAGCGCTGCGCGGCGGCATCCTCGCCCACATCGCCCGGCGCCAGCCGCGCGACGATCACCTCGGTCAGCCCGGCGGCATGCAACTGATCCAGATGGATGCGCTCCAGCACCAGCCCCTTGCGCAGCCGCCCGCCCGGCACGCCGACGGAATGCGCAAGGATCGCGCCCTTCGCCTCGGCCAGTGGAACCGGTCCGAACCTCATGTCCCCCTCCTCAGCACTTGCGTCATCTGCGCAAGGATGCTCAGCGCAATTTCCGCCGGTCCGGCGGCGCCGATATCAAGGCCGATGGGGCCATGAATACGCGCCAGTTCGGCGTCAGAAAATCCGGCCTCGCGCATCCGGTCCAGCCGCTTGGCATGGGTGCGGGTGGAGCCCAGCGCGCCGATATAGAACACATCGCTGCGCAGCGCCTCGGTCAGGGCCGGATCGTCCAGCTTCGGATCATGCGTCAACAGCACCAGCGCCGTGCGGGCGTCCAGCCCCAGCGCACGCACCGCGTCATCAGGCCAGTCGTCCAGCAGGGTTTCCCCCGGAAACCGAGCGTCCGACGCAAACGCGGCGCGCGGGTCAATGATGACCGGATCGTACCCCGTAATCCGCGCCATCGGCACCAGCGCCTGCGCGATATGCACGGCACCCACCACGATCAGCCGCAGGGGCGGGTTGTGGATGGCGACAAACGTCTCGCCATCCTCCTCAAACCCCGAGCGGTCCATGCGAAAGCGGTCTTCATGGCCCGACATCTCCAGCACCGGCGTCGCGCCGGGCACTGTCACCAGCGCGGCAGGACGGCGCGCGGCGCGGGCGGCGACGAGCGCCTTCAGAACGTCCTCCGGCAGGGCCGGGCCGATGGGTTGCACCAGCACACGGATCGTGCCGCCGCAGGCAAGACCAACGGCAAAGGCGTCACCATCGCTGACGCCATATTCCAGCATGCGCGGCGCACCATCGGCTATCGCCTCCAGCGCCTCAGCCACGACCGCGCCCTCGACGCAGCCGCCTGACACGGACCCGGCCATGTCACCGCCGCTTGAGACGGCCAACATAGCCCCCACACGGCGCGGCGCGCTGCCCCATGTCTGCACCACAGTGGCCAGTGCCGCGCCCTGCCCCGATTGGTGCCAGCCCAGCGCAACCTTCGGAATATCGTCGATCTCGGACATGAAAAGGCCCTCCGCCAACAGTATGTGGCGGAGGGCCGTGACACTCAATGCAAATCCGCATCGGATCCGCGGGGCGAGCGCGCCTTACCGGTTGCCGGTCAGCAGCGGCGTGATGTTGCGCACCGCAGCGCGCCGGTTGCCGCGAACGTCGCCGGTCTGCTTGATCCGCAGATCGGCCTCGCCGTAGCCCTGCACGATCATGTTCGACGGGGGCACGTCGAAATACTCGGTCAGCGCCAGCGCGACGGATTCGGCCCGGCGGTCGGACAGCGCGAGGTTGTAGCTGGCGTCGCCGACCGTGTCGGTATGCCCCTCGATCAGAAACACCTGCGCCGGATCGTCCTCGATCGCCCGGCGCATGGCCGTGCCCAGATCCGACAGATCCTGCGCCTCTGCGGCCTCGATCACCGCCGAACCAGTACGGAAGTTGATCGCATCCAAGGCGATCACCGGAACCAGTTTGCGCACCGCGTCGATCCGCCGGATCTGGTTCAGCGAGAATGTCCGGTCCGGCAGCGCCTCGTTCTTGGCGCTGAGCGCGGCGCGCAGGCTGTCGGCGTCAGCATTGCTGTAATCGTATTCGCTCTCGCGGGCAGGCCGCAGATTGCTCACGTCGACGCGATCAAAGCTGCGGGTGTCGTCGAACAGCAGCACCTCCTGCCCATCCGGCAGGATGCGCGTGCGGCGCAGCACTCGGCCATCGGCGGCGCGGATCGTGACTGTCGAAGAGTTATCGCGCGCGACAACCTCGGTCCGGGTCGAGCCGTCGCTATAGGTCTGCGTCGAGACGTTCGCGCCGGGCTGACGCAGCAGCGTGTCGTCATCCTTGATGATACGGTATTGCCCGTTCGGATCGCGCACAACGGCCCGGTCGCCGGTGTTCGACACAACCTCCCCGCCGTTATCCAGCAGCTTGCCGACCGCATAGGCACCAAGACCCGCCGCGGCGACGATGCCGACGGCCTTGAGCAGGTCATTATCCTTCTTCTTGGCGGCAGGCGCCTGATTGACGATCGCCGGTGTACCGCTGGCGGTCGTCTCGAATTCCTCGTCCGAGGAGCGGGCCTGATCTTCGGTGACAGTGCCTTCCTCGGTCTCGACAACCTCGCCCTCGCCGCTGGCGGCAGCGGCGACCGGTGCGTCCACTGTTTCCTCTGCCACGGCCTCGGCCTGAGCCTCGGCGCTGACCTCAGGCGCTTCGGCGGTGTCGGAAGTGGGTGCGTCAGTGGCCTCCGCTTCGGCGGCGCCGGCTGCCTCCGTCTCGGCGGGCGCATCGGTGTCCTCACCTGCGACGGTTGCGTCTTCATCGTCCGATGCTGTCTGATCGCCGGGCTCTGCTGTGGCGGCATCTTCGGCGACGGCATCCTGAGCGGCCTGCTCTGCTGCGGCGTCGGCCGCCGCTGCATCCTCAGCCGCAGCTGCAGCCTCGTCAGCAGCGGCGTCTTCGGCCTGTTGCGCCTCTTCTGCCGCTTCGGCTTCTGCCTGTGCCGCTGCGTCGTCAATGGCCTGCTGCTCGGCTGCTGCGTCCGCTTCGGCTTGTGCCGCTGCATCTGCTTCGGTTTGTGCCGCCACGTCTGCTTCGGCCTGTGCGGCTGCATCTGCCTCCGCATCGGCTTCCGCTTGTGCGGCTGCGTCAGCTTCGGCCTGTGCTGCTGCATCAGCTTCGGCCTGTGCCGCCGCGTCTGCTTCGGCGGCCTGTTGCGCCGCTTCGGCAGCCGCCGCATCTTCAGCGGCCTGCTGCTCGCCGGCAGCGGCTTCGGCCTCGGCCTGCTGGGCCGCAGCTTCGGCGGCATCCTCGGCTGCCTGCACCTCAGCCTCGGCGGCTTGCTGCGCCGCCTCTGCGGCAGCCTGCTCCTCGGCGGCGGCAGCGGCGGCGGCGTCTGCTGCTGCGGCATCTGCTGCCTGCTGCGCCGCTTCGGCCTCTTCTTTCGCTACGTCGCCAGCGCCCTCTAGGGCATCTTCAAGTGCATCGACCGCGGTGTCGGCCTCCGCTGATTCAGTCTCGGCCTGGGCCAAGCGCACGGCTTGCGGCGCCACTTTCATGTTGGCTTCGGTTTCCAAACCATTGGATCCGAGAGCCGCGCCCGGTAGCGGGGCTGCGGCGTTCAGCACAAGGGCAAGTGCGGTGGTGGATGTAAGCCAGTTGCGGCGCATGTATCTTCTCCTGTTACAGCAAAATCTGCGCGCAAAGCGAATCCGCCGCTGCGCGCGATCCTTGGATCGTTACGGCAGAAACGCCGCAGCGCCCGGATTGTTCCCCCGGCGCCCTGCGGATCGGCGAGATTCAGCGCGCGGCCATCAGGCGGGTTTTCTCGCCTGCCTGTAGCGGGGCGGAAAAGGCGGCAGCCAGATCCTCGATCGAGGCGACAGAGTGGCAGGCCAACAGGCTGTCGATATGCGGCAGCATCGCCGCGATGCCCTGGGCCTTGGGCGCGAAGCCGTCCCAGCGCAGCAGCGGGTTCAGCCAGATGACACGCCGCGCGGTCAACTGAAGGCGCTGCATCTGCGCGGCAAGGAAATCGGGCGCGCCCCGGTCCAGACCGTCGGTGATCAGCAGCACGACGGCGCCCTGCCCCAGCACCCGGCGCGACCAGTCGCGATTGAACGCGGCAAGGCAGTCACCGATGCGCGTGCCGCCCTCCCAATCCTGCACCTCGCGCCCGGCGGCGGCCAGCGCCGCGTCAACGTCGCGGGTGTCCAGATGCCGGGTGATATTACTCAGCCGCGTGCCGAAGGTAAAGGCATGCACCCGGCCCCAGCCCCCTGCGCGGTCCGCACCCCGGCTGTTGGCGACGGCGTGGACAAAATGCAGCACCATGCGGCTGTATTGGCTCATCGAGCCGGAGATGTCGCACAGCACCACCAGATCGGGCGCGCGGGCCCGGGGGGCGCGGCGGGCCAGTTGCGTAATCTCGCCGCCCCGGCGCATGGCAAGGCGCATGGTGCGGCGCGCGTCGATCAGGCGGCCCCGCGCGTCGGCGTCCATGCGGCGCGAGGGCATGGGCGGGACCGGCAGCGTCAACCGCGCCAGCATGCGCTTTGCCTCGGCGATCTCGGCGGTGCCCATCTGCTCGAAATCGAGACTGCGCAGACGCTCGCGCGCCGAAGCCGTGGCGCTGGCGTCAATCTCAAGCAGGCTGTCCTCGTCCTTGCCCTCGGGCATTTCGGGCACAGGGGCCTGCGCGCCATCCAACAGCGCCTCGGCCGCGCGTTTCTCGGCGGGTTTGGCGGGCGGGCTTTCGTTAAGGCCGCGCATGGCCGGCAGGAGCGTTGCCATCATATGCTCCAGAAAACGCGGATCGCGCCAGTAGAGGCGGAAGATCTGCGCAAAGACTGCCCGGTGTTCGGGGCGCGTGACGCAGAGCGCATGCAGCGTCCAGTAAAAATCGCGCCGCGAGGTAAAGCCGACATCCGCCACCGCGCGCACCGCGTCGATCACGCGTCCCGGCCCCACCGGCAGACCGGCCCGGCGCAGGGCGCGGATGAAATGGGTGATGTTCTGCGCCAGCTTGGGGTTATCGGGCAGATCGAGGTCGGGGTATTCATTCATATGTCGCGCCGGGGGTCTACCCCCGGACCTCCGGAGTATTTGGAGGAAGATGAAAGATCATGCGGCCGGCAGCGCGGCGCGGGCGCGCTCCAGGATACGGGCGGCTTCGCTGCCCTGCATTTTGGCGATGTCATCCTGATATTTCAACAGCGCACCTAACGTGTCGGCCACTACTTGCGGGCTGAGCGCGACCGCATCCAGCGCCAGCAGGCATTTGGCCCAGTCGATGGTTTCGGCCACGCCGGGTTTCTTGAACAGATCCTCGGTGCGCAGGGCCTGCACGAAGGCGACAACCTCGCGGCTGAGCGATGCGGAAAGTTCGGGCGCGCGGGCGGCGAGGATTTCGGCCTCCCGGTCGAAATCGGGATACTCGACCCAAGCATAAAGGCAGCGGCGCTTGAGCGCGTCATGCACTTCGCGGGTGCGGTTGGAGGTCAGGATGACGATCGGCGGCTCGGGCGCCTTGATCGTGCCAAGCTCGGGGATGGTGACCTGAAAATCGCTGAGCGCCTCCAGCAGGAACGCCTCGAAGGGGGCGTCCGTGCGGTCGATCTCGTCGATCAGCAGCACCGGAGCGCCGCCGGGCTGGGGGCGCATGGCCTGCAGCAGGGGCCGCTCGATCAGGAAGTGTTCGGTAAAGAGGTGGTCGGTCAGGGTCTCCGGATCGGCGGTGCCGCCAACCTCGGCGGCGCGCAGGGCGATCATCTGGGCCGTGAAGTTCCATTCATAGACGGCGCTGGAGGCGTCAAGCCCCTCGTAGCACTGCAGACGGATCAGGCGGCGGCCAAGGGCGGTCGCGACGGCCTTGGCAATCTCGGTCTTGCCGGTGCCGGCCTCGCCCTCCAGAAACAGGGGCCGGCCCAGCCGCAGCGACAGGAACAGCGCCGTGGCCAATGCCCGACCGCAAACATACCCCTGCTGCGCCAATATCTGTTGCACATCGTCGATATTGGCCGGTTGCGTCATATGATCGCCTCGTTTTCCTGCTCTACCGGGTGCATCCTGATACGCCCGTCACCGCCTGTCCAGCAAACCACACGGATTTTTCAAAGTTTCGCCAGAATTGCCCGATATCACCAGATCTGTCGCGACCGGAATCGTACCGCGCGAGTCATTCGAGGACCACATTAATGCTGGATGCGCGCACGCCCTTCGATATGCCGCTCTCTGACCTTTCGGGGCGCGAGGCGTGGCTGGACAAGGTAGAAGAAATCGCGGGCGATGACGGCTATGTTCAGCGCCTCGGGGCGCGTCATGCGGCCCTTTTCATCGAAAACAAACCTACGCTTCTGGTCACGTTCGAGACCCATGAGGGTATAAGCGCATCCTCGGCGAAGGCGCAGCCGCTGGGGTGGGGCATCGCTGGCGCGCTGGGGTGGTCGCATTTGTGCCTCGTCTCGGACGGCGATACGTGGTTCCGCGATCCTGCGGTTTACGGGTATTTCGACCGGCTGGTCGATGACGGATTCTTTGAGGATTTCGAACGGGTCATCTTCTACGGCGCGGGCCCCTGCGGCTATGCCGCTGCCGCGTTTTCCGTCGCGGCGCCGGGCGCCCGGGTGGTGGCCGTGTCACCGCAGGCGACGCTGGATCCGCGCGTGACCGAATGGGACGACAGGTATCGCCATATTCGGCGCACCTCTTTCACGGATCGCTACGGATACGCGCCCGAGATGCTGGACGCAGCGGCCGAGGCGTTCATCCTCTACGATCCGGAGGTCAGTCTGGACGCGATGCATGCCGCGCTGTTTACCCGGCCCAATGTGACCCTGTTTCGCATGCGCTTCATGGGGCCGCAGCTGGAAGCTGGCCTGATGCGGCTATCGATCCTGTTTCGCATTCTGGCGCAGGCCAGTGCGGGCAAACTAGATCGCGTCGCGCTGGCCAAGCTTTTCCGGGCGCGCCGCGATGATGGTGGCTATCAATTCAACCTGCTGCAAAAGCTGAAGGCGAATGCGCGGCACTATCTGACAGTCCTACTGGCCCGTCACGTGCTGGAGAAGCGCAACGCCCGCCCCTTTCGCAAGGCGATGCAGGGCGCCTGCAAGGCTTCCGATGAGAATGGCACGCATTTGCCGCCGGATGCGCCGCAAGATGCAGACGCGGACGTCTGATCCGTCCCCACTGGCGCGGCGTCCTGCAATTGTGTAAAGCGCCCACATGACACATCTGACACTCCGCACTCCCGACGACTGGCACCTGCATCTGCGCGACGGCGCCATGCTGCGCGCGGTGCTGCCGTGGACAGCCGCGCATTTTGCCCGCGCGATCATCATGCCCAATTTGGTGCCGCCCGTCGTCACCGGCGCCGATGCTGCCGCCTACCGTGCGCGCATCATGGCCGCCCTGCCCGAAGGCGCGGATTTCACGCCGCTGATGACGCTCTACCTGACCGAAGACACGGATCCCGATGACGTTGCCGCCGCGCACGCCTCAAACCTGATCCACGCGGTCAAACTCTACCCGGCGGGCGCCACCACCAACTCTGCCAGCGGCGTGGCCGATTTCACCCGCGTGCAAGGCGTGCTGGAACGGATGGCCCAGATCGGCCTGCCGCTTTGCGTGCATGGCGAGGCGACAGACCCTGCCGTCGA
Organism: Roseovarius sp.; assembly: GCA_036568405.1. Taxonomy (GTDB): domain Bacteria; phylum Pseudomonadota; class Alphaproteobacteria; order Rhodobacterales; family Rhodobacteraceae; genus Roseovarius. The sequence goes on along the minus strand of DATCSR010000015.1, from coordinate 47,346 downwards.
TATCTTCGACCGCGAGGCGGTGTTCGTCGACCGTGTGCTCGATCCGCTGCGCCGCCGCGTGCCGGGCCTCAAGGTAGTGATGGAGCATATAACGACGTCCCAAGGCGTGGATTACGTCAAGGCACATGACAGCGATCTGGCCGCCACGATCACCACGCATCACCTGGTCATCAATCGCAATCATATCCTCGCCGGCGGCATCCGCCCGCATTACTACTGTCTGCCCGTCGCCAAACGCGAGGAGCATCGCCTTGCCTTGCGCGCCGCCGCCACCTCCGGGGATGCGCGCTTTTTCCTCGGAACCGACAGCGCGCCGCACACGGACCCCGCAAAACTGCAACCCTGCGGCTGCGCTGGCTGCTTCACCGCGCCAAATACAATCCCCATCCTCGCGCATGTGTTCGAAGAGGACGGCGCGCTGCACAATCTGGAGGCCTTCACCTCGCTGAACGGCCCAGCTTTCTACGGCCTGCCGCCGAACGAAGGCACGATCACCCTGGCCAAAGGCGCGCCCGACCTGCCGACCCATATCGACACCGAAAGCGGCCCCGTCACGGTCTTCGATCCCGGCTTCACGCCCGGATGGCACGTCACCAGCCGTTCTTCTTGCTAAAAATATCCTCGCCGAAGGCGAAATAATCCCATCCCGCCGCCACAAGGACCGCCCGCATGATTCCCAGCTCCTACCCCCCCGCCGAGGAAATCGCCCGCCTGACCGCGCGCATGCTGCTGGAAATCGGCGCCGTCCATTTCAACGCCGAAACGCCCTATATCTACTCCTCCGGCCTGCCCGGGCCGACCTATATCGACTGCCGCAAGCTGATCTCCTACCCGCGTATCCGCAGCACGCTGATGGACTTTCTAGCCGTGACCGTCATGCGCAACGCGGGGCTGGAAGCGTTCGACAACATCGCCGGCGGCGAGACCGCTGGAATCCCCTTTGCCGCCCTGATGGCCGAGCGGATGGCGCTGCCCATGACCTACGTGCGCAAAAAGCCCAAGGGCCATGGCCGGGGCGCGCGCATCGAAGGCACCATGACCGAGGGCCAGCGCGTGCTGCTGGTCGAGGATCTGACCACCGATGGCGGCTCGAAAATCGGTTTTGTCGATGCGATCCGCGAAACGGGGGCAAGCTGCGCACATACCGCCGTCATCTTCTACTACGGCATTTTCCCGGACACGGTGCAGACGCTGGACGATCACGGCGTCGCGCTGCATCACCTGTGCACATGGTGGGACGTTCTGGCCGAGGCGCGCGCTCAGGGCACATTCGACGATGCCACCCTGCGCGAGGTCGAGGCGTTCCTCAAGGCGCCCCGCGCATGGCAGGATGCCCGCGCCTGAAAGGTCCCGCCTCGGCTGTCGCTTTCCCGCAACAGCGGCAAATCATTATGCAGGCCGCGTGGATCGCGCGGGCGGCAATCCGCGCGCTCCGAACACCAGATGTTGACGAAGGCCCCCAAAAAACCGCAAGATAATGTCCAAGCAGGGCGCCCGCAAATCCTTCCACAGGTTTATACAATTTGCACCCGCGCCCGGCCTGCGTCTATGACGGCATCGCGAGGCAGCCGGAGAGTGACATGAACGAAATCATCAAATTCAACGCCAGCGGAAGCGCCGCAGGGACCCCAATTCAGGCCGCCGACACCATGCCCCACTCGATCGAGGCCGAGCAGCAATTGCTGGGCGCGATCCTGACCAACAACGACGTGTTCGACCGCATCGCCAGCATCATCGGCCCGCAGCATTTCTACGACCCGGTCCACGCCCGCATCTTCGAGACGGCAGCCGCGCGGATCGCCAAGAACAACCTCGCCTCGCCCGTCACGATCAAGGCGTTCCTCGAGGACGACGAGGGCCTCAAGGAGCTGGGCGGCCCGGCCTATCTGGTCAATCTGGCCGGTGCGGCGATCAGCACCTATGCCGTGCGCGATTACGCGCAGATGATCTATGATCTGGCCATCCGCCGCCAACTGATCGCACTGGGCCACGACATCGCCGGCAAGGCCGCGCATATGAATGTGGATTCTGAACCCAAGGACCAGATTGTCGAAGCTGAACAGCAGCTCTACAAGCTCAGCGAGCAGGGCCAGACCGACAGCGGATTTCAGAGCTTTCTCAGGGCCGTAACGGACGCTGTTAATGTGGCAAACGCCGCCTATCAGCGCGAGGGCGGCATGGCCGGCATCTCGACCGGGCTGGTCGACATGGACAAGAAACTGGGCGGGCTGCACAAATCCGACCTTCTGATCCTCGCCGGGCGCCCCTCGATGGGCAAGACGTCGCTGGCGACGAACCTCGCGTTCAACATCGCCAAGGCCTACAAGCGCGGCGCGATGCCCGACGGCACCGAAGGGGCGATCGAGGGCGGCGTTGTCGGCTTTTACTCCCTTGAAATGAGCGCCGAACAGCTGGCCGCGCGTGTCCTCTCCGAGGCGTCAGAAGTGCCCAGCGAGCAGATCCGCCGCGGCGACATGACCGAGGGCGAATTCCGCCGCTTTGTCGATGCCGCCAAACAGCTGGAATCCTGCCCGCTTTATATCGACGACACGCCCGCCCTGCCGATCAGCCAGCTGGCGGCGCGCGCGCGGCGGCTGAAACGGACGCACGGCCTTGATGTGCTGATCGTGGACTATCTCCAGCTGGTGCGCGGCACCGGGCGCAGCGAGAACCGCGTGAACGAAATTTCCGAGATCACCATGGGCCTCAAGGCCATCGCCAAGGAACTGGACATCCCCGTCATCGCCCTGTCCCAGCTCAGCCGCCAGGTCGAGAACCGCGAGGACAAGCGCCCCCAGCTCAGCGACCTGCGCGAATCAGGCTCGATCGAGCAGGACGCCGACGTGGTCATGTTCGTCTTCCGCGAGGAATATTACGTCGAGCGCGAAAAACCCTCCGATGACAGGCTGGACGAAATGGCCGCCTGGCAGGAACGGATGGAGCGTCTGCACGGCAAGGCAGAGGTCATCATCGGCAAACAGCGCCATGGCCCTATCGGGTCGATCGAGCTCAGCTTCGAGGGGCGCTTCACCCGCTTTGGCAATCTCGTGCAGCCATGGCAGAACGGCGGCGGCAGCGGCGAGCAGGAATTCTGATGCCCTGCCAGCTTCGGGGCGCCGCCCGCCGGAGGACGCGTTCTGCGCTGCCGGGCGCTTTGGCCTTGACGCCGCGCGCGGCCATGTCAAAACCCCGCCCATGAGTACAGCCACCCTGACCATCGACCTCAGTGCGCTTACCGCCAACTGGGCTTCCCTCGCTGCCATGGGCCGCGCCGAAGCGGCTGCCGTGGTCAAGGCGGACGCCTACGGCCTTGGCGCCGCTCGCGTGGGCCGGGCGCTGGCCAAAGCTGGCGCGCGCACCTTTTTCGTCGCCGTCGCCGAGGAAGGCGCGGCGCTGCGTCAGGCGCTTGGCCCCGGCCCGGTGATCTACATCCTGTCTGGCCATATGGCCGGCGATGCCGACATGCTGGGCGACATGGACCTGACGCCGATCCTGAATTCGCTGGACCAGATGATCCGCCATCTGGAGGCGCTGCCGGGTCATCCCTTCGGCGTGCAATTGGACACCGGCATGCACCGGCTGGGGATGGAGCCCAATGAATGGGCCGCCGTGCGCGATATCGCCGTCGCCCAAAGCCCGCAGCTGATCATCAGCCATCTGGCCTGCGCGGACGATTCCGGCGCGGCGATGAACACGGACCAACTAGCGACATTCCGCCAGATGACCGCCGGTCTGGACTGCCCGCTGAGCCTTGCCAATACCGGCGGCATATTGCTGGACCGGGCCTATCATTTCGACGTGACGCGCCCCGGCATCGGCCTTTATGGTGGGATGCCGTTCGAAAAGGCCCGCCCGGTCGTGTCGCTGGACGTCCCGGTGATCCAGTGCCGCGACGTCGCGGTGGGTGACGCGGTGGGCTATGGCCGCGCGTGGACAGCCCGCCGCCCCAGCCGTATCGCCACGCTCAGCGCGGGCTATGCCGACGGTATCCTGCGCTGCCTTGGCGACCGTGCCGCCGTCTGGGCCGATGATGTGCGCTGTCCCATCGTGGGGCGCATTTCGATGGACCTGATCGGCATCGACGTGACGGACACCGCCAGCGATCCTCGCTCGGTCGCGCTGCTCGGCCCGTCGCAAGGCGTCGATGATCTGGCGGATGCGGCAGGGACGATAGGATATGAAATCCTGACATCGCTGGGGGCACGCTACACGCGGCGTTATCTGGGCGGATGACCATGATATTCGGATTTCTGGCCGCCATCGGCCGGCATGTCTTTGCCGCGCTGGCCGGGATCGGGCGCGTGACGCTGTTTGCCGGTCAGACGGTGTCGCACCTGATCCGCCCGCCGGTTTACATGCGCGAATTCGGACAGGCACTGGTGCAGATCGGTTGGCTGTCGCTGCCGGTCGTCGGCCTGACCGCGCTGTTCACCGGCGGCGCGCTGGCGCTGCAGATCTACGCGGGCGGCGCGCGGTTCAACGCCGAAACGGTCGTGCCCTCCATCGTCGCCATCGGTCTGACGCGGGAGCTTGGTCCCGTCCTTGGCGGTCTGATGGTGGCGGCACGCGTGGCCTCCTCCATCGCTGCCGAAATCGGTACGATGAAAGTGACCGAGCAGATTGACGCGCTGACCACGCTCAGCACCAATCCGATGAAATACCTCACCCTGCCCCGCGTTCTGGCAGCGACGCTTGCGGTGCCGCTGCTGGTGGGCGTCGGCGACGTGATCGGCATTATGGGCGGATTTCTGGTGGGCATTGGCCGACTGGACTTCAACGCTGCGACCTACATGCACAACACGCTGGATTTCCTTGAGGGCTGGGACGTGCTGAGCGGGATGATCAAGGGCGCCGTCTTCGGCTTCATCATCGCGCTGATGGGTTGCTACTACGGCATGAACTCGGCGCGCGGCGCGCAGGGCGTGGGCCGCGCGACCAAGGCGGCGGTCGTCACCGCCTCGGTCCTGATTCTGGCCAGCAATTATGTCCTGACAGAGGTGTTTTTCGCGGCATGATCACCCTGACGGACGTGCATAAATCCTTTGGCAGCAATCACGTCCTGCGCGGGGTGAACCTGACGCTGGAGAGCGGATCGTCCATGGTGATCATCGGCGGGTCTGGCACCGGCAAGTCGATCTTGCTGAAATCCATCCTCGGGCTGGTGACGCCTGACAGCGGCACGATCACGCTGGACGGCGCCGACGTGACACGCGGCGACCGGGATGCGTTTCTGGCGCGGTTCGGAATGCTGTTTCAGGGCGGCGCGCTGTTTGATTCGCTGCCTGTCTGGCAGAATGTCGCGTTCCGCCTGCTGCGCGGATCGCTGAAGCGCCCCGCCGCCGAGGCGCGCGAGATCGCCATCGAGAAGCTGCGCCGTGTCGGCCTGACCCCGGAGTCTGCCGACAAATTCCCTGCCGAGCTGTCGGGCGGCATGCAAAAGCGTGTGGGCCTTGCCCGTGCGATTGCGGCCGAGCCCGAGATCATTTTCTTTGACGAGCCGACGACGGGCCTTGATCCGATCATGGCGGGCGTCATCAACGATCTGATCCGCGAGATCGTGGTTGAAATGGGCGCGACAGCCATGACCATCACCCATGACATGACATCCGTGCGCGCTATCGCTGACAATGTGGCGATGCTGCATGACGGCGTGATCCAGTGGACCGGGCCGGTCGCGGATCTGGATGCCTCAGGCGATCCCTATCTCGATCAGTTCATCCATGGCCGCGCCGAGGGGCCTATCGAGGCGGTGCGCTAAGCGCCCCGTTGACGGCCCTGCCCGCTTGGGGCATCAGGCAGCCTATGGCGAAAAATCAACCGACATTCACCTGCACGGCCTGCGGCGCGGTCCATAACAAATGGTCCGGGCGCTGCGATGCGTGCGGCGCGTGGAATACCATTCAGGAGGATGAGGGGCTCAGCGCCGGGCCCGCCGCCGCGACGCTCGGCGCGAAACGCGGAACCGGCATGAAGCTGACGAACCTTTCGGCCAAGGAGGCGCCGCCGCCGCGCACCTCCTCGGGCATGGACGAATTGGACCGCGTGCTGGGCGGCGGGCTGGTGCCGGCCTCGGCCATCCTTGTCGGCGGCGATCCGGGTATCGGAAAATCGACCCTGCTGCTGCAGGCCGCGGCCAGTTTTGCCGGGCAAGGGCTGAAAACCATCTACGTCTCGGGCGAAGAGGCCAGCGCACAGGTGCGTATGCGGGCCGAACGGCTGGGGCTGTCAGACGCCAATGTCAAACTGGCCGCCGAAACCAATCTGCGCGACATTCTGACCACGATGGAGGCGGAAAAGCCCGATCTGGTGATCATCGATTCGATCCAGACCATGTGGCTGGACACCATAGGCAGCGCGCCGGGCAGCGTATCCCAAGTGCGCGCCGCCGCCCATGAGCTGACCAGCTTTGCCAAGCGCAAAGGCGTCAGCGTCGTTCTGGTCGGCCATGTCACCAAGGACGGCCAGATCGCCGGTCCGCGCGTGGTGGAACATATGGTCGATACCGTGCTTTATTTCGAGGGCGAGCGCGGGCATCAGTTCCGCATCCTGCGCGCGGTGAAAAACCGCTTCGGCCCCGCCGATGAGATCGGCGTTTTCGAGATGACCGGCGCCGGGCTGGCGCAGGTCACGAACCCCTCGGCGCTTTTTCTGTCCGAACGCGGCAAACCCTCGCCCGGATCGGTCGTTTTTGCAGGCATCGAGGGCACGCGCCCCGTCCTGTGCGAGTTGCAGGCGCTGGTCGCCCCCTCGCCACACTCGCAGCCGCGCCGCGCGGTTGTCGGCTGGGACGGCGCGCGTCTGGCGATGATCCTCGCGGTGCTGGAATCGCGTGTTGGCATCCCGTTTGCGGGCCTTGACGTCTATCTGAACGTCGCGGGCGGCATGAAGATCAGCGAGCCTGCGGCCGATCTGGCTGTGGCCGCCGCGCTACTCAGCGCGCGAGAAGACGCCGCCCTGCCCGCCGACACTGTCATTTTCGGTGAAATCAGCCTATCAGGCGCCCTGCGCCCGGTGGGCCAGACCGAAAACAGGTTGAAAGAAGCCCAGAAACTTGGTTTCAGCAGTGCAATCATTCCCGAAGGCGGCAAGCCTGGAGGAAAAACCGGTCTGAAGCTGACCCGCGCGGCGGATCTGATTGGCTTTGTGGGCGACACATTTGGCGCAGGTTAGCGCATAAGGATCGAGGCGGACATGGACGGCTTTACCATCATCGACGGCGTTGTGGCGCTGGTTATCGTACTTTCGGCACTACTGGCCTATTCACGGGGACTGGTGCGCGAGGCGCTGGCAATCGCGGGCTGGATCGTGGCGGGCATCATCGCCTTCATCTTTGCCCCGCAGTTGGAGCCGCTGGTCAAGGAGATTCCGGTCATCGGCGACTTTATCGCCGACAGCTGCGAGCTGAGCATGATCACGGCCTTCGCCCTTGTGTTTACCATCGCGCTGATCGTGGCGTCGCTGATCGTGCCGCTGTTTTCGTCGCTGGTGCAGCGCTCGGCGCTGGGCGGTGTCGATCAGGGGCTGGGGTTCCTGTTTGGCGTGGCGCGGGGCATCCTTCTGGTTGCCATCGCATATTTCGTCTACGAAACGGTCGTGACATCGCAGCAGATCCAGATGGTCGATGACAGCCGCTCGGCGCGGGTGTTCCAGCGCATGACCGGCAAGATCGAGGACGGCAATCCCGAACGGGCGCTTGGCTGGATCACCGCCCAATACGAGGCGCTGGTTGGCAAATGCAGCGAGCCGCCGGTGGCCCCTGCCGCGAGTGACGCAACCATCGCCCCTGCCGAATAATCGCGATGGCGAACCAGATCCTTGCCGCGTCGATCCTGATGGCGGTTGCGGGCGCGATGATTGCCAGCCAGGCGCCGATCAACGCGGCGCTGGGGCGCAGCGTCGGCAGCCCTATTGCGGCGGCGACGCTGTCGTTCGGCGTGGGGTTCGTGATCCTGCTGGTCGTCTCGGTCCTGATCGGGAACGGGCCGAACCTGCTGCGGGTCACGCGCGTGCCGATGTGGATGCTGGCCGGCGGCGCGCTGGGGGCTGTCTATGTCTTTGCCGCGCTGTGGAGCGTGCCGAAACTGGGCGTGCTGACCACCACGACGCTGATGATCTTTGGCCAGATGGGCGCCGCATTGCTGCTGGACCATATCGGCGCGTTCGGCGTGGCGCAGCAAAGCGTCAGTCCCACGCGCCTGCTTTCGGCGGCATTGGTCGCGGGCGGCGTGATCCTGTCGCGCTGGTAGCGCGGCCTGCGCATTTGGCCGGGCATATCACGCAGGTTTGCACGATCATGCCGTGACATGTGCGGCAGCAATGCCTATGTGTGGCGCATATAGAGAAACCGGATTCGGAGTTGCCCCTTGGCCAAACTCATGCCTCCCGCCCATCCCTTCGATACCTCCTACGTGCGCGACGCCGCCGATGACGACAAGCTGAAGGAGGAATGCGGCGTCTTTGGCGTGATCGGCATGCCAGAAGCGGCCAATTTCGTCGCGCTCGGCCTGCACGCCTTGCAGCACCGCGGCCAGGAGGCCGGCGGCATCGTCAGCTACGAGCCGAATACCGGCTTCAACAGCCAGCGCCGATTTGGGTATGTGCGCGACAATTTCACCAAGCAGAGCCTGATGAAAACCCTGCCGGGCGAGGTGTCGATCGGCCATGTACGTTATTCCACCTCAGGGGGCAAAGCGCCTGCCCTGCGCGACGTGCAGCCGTTTTTCGGTGAATTTTCGATGGGCGGCGCGGCGATTGCGCATAACGGCAACATCACCAATGCCGACGCCCTGCGCAAGGAACTGATCGAGCGCGGCAGCATCTTTCAGTCCAGCTCGGACACCGAATGCATCATCCATTTGATGGCCCGGTCGCTGCAACGCAATATCGTCGGACGGATGGAGGATGCGCTGCGCCGCGTCGAGGGCGCGTTTTCCATCGTCGCCATGACCCGGACCAAGCTGATCGGCGTGCGCGACCCCTTGGGCGTGCGCCCGCTGGTGCTGGGCCAGCTGGGCGATGGCTGGGTTCTCAGCTCGGAGACCTGCGCGCTGGACATCATCGGCGCGGAATACATCCGCGAGATTGAACCGGGCGAGCTGGTCGTGATCAACGCCAGCGGCGTCGAAAGCCACTTTCCCTTCCGCAGGCAAAAACCGCGGTTCTGCATCTTCGAGCACGTCTATTTCAGCCGCCCCGACAGTATCATCGGCGACCGCAGCGTCTATGAGACGCGTCGCCAGATCGGGGTGGAGCTGGCCAAGGAAAGCCCGGTCGACGCCGATCTGGTCTGTCCGGTGCCGGATTCGGGCGTCCCTGCGGCCATTGGATACAGCCAGGAATCGGGCATCCCCTACGCCTTGGGCATCATCCGCAACCAGTATGTTGGCCGCACCTTTATCGAGCCGACGGACCAGATCCGCAACATGGGCGTGCGCCTGAAACTGAACGTCAACCGCGCCCTGATCAAGGGCAAGCGGGTGATCCTCGTCGATGACAGCGTGGTGCGCGGCACCACCAGCCGCAAGATCCGCGAGATGATCCTGGATGCCGGCGCCGCCGAGGTCCATTTCCGCATCGCATCGCCCCCCACAGCCTGGCCCTGCTTTTACGGTGTCGACACGCCCCAGCGCGAAAAACTGTTGGCCTCCACGATGAGCGAGGACGAGATGCGCGAGCATCTGGCCGTCGACAGCCTCAAGTTCATTTCGCTGAACGGTTTGTACCGGGCGGTGGGCGAGGCATCGGGCCGCGATGACAGCAGCCCGCAGTATTGCGATGCCTGCTTCTCCGGCGAATACCCGATCCGGCCCTCGGACCAGATCGAACAGGGGTTCGAGTTGAAGGCTGCGGAGTAGGAATTCGATCGCTTCCGACAGAGACAAAATTGACTACGTAGGAGCAAGTCGGTCTCTCCGTAAGTTTACTCCTGAATAGACTGAAGGAAGTAGGTTACTTCCAGCACCCGAGTTCTCGCCCGGCGCTGGTTCAGGTCGTCCGGCCCATAGTCTGACATGGCATCTTCCCAGTACCGGTCGCCCCAGACGGGCATCTGTCTGTCGCCATGTGCGGCCACTTCTGCACGCCCGTCTATGACCTCGAAAACTCTTTCGAATGGAAATTTTCCGTCGTTGTTCGCAGCGAGTTGGGTCAGGTCACCGGGATCGATGCCTCTGAAGACGCGAGTAAGAAATCCCGCGCCTTTTCCCTCATCGCCATGGCACGACGAACAGGAGTTGATGAATTCGACCGCAGAAGGCTCGAAATCGCGCATTCCTTCCTGAGCCGAAGCAACGAAGGATGAATGGAAGAGTAGGATAGCCGCCGCACCGACGCCGCGAAGAATTGATCGGGTCATTTCTAAAGCCTCCAATTGATATTTGTCAGAGTGGCATACGGTGGGTCGGAACAATTGATATTGATCAATGCTGTGTTGGGGCAGATTGATTGCCAACCGATTTCGCGGACAAGAATTTTCGTGTCGTTTGTGGTGGAGCGTGTTCCAGCATTGGCTTTAGTCTCCAAGCGAACGACTGGGATTTCGTTTGGAATTCCGGCATTCAGGGAGTCCGCTCAGGCCTCAAAGCCGACCAACGCATTTTCTTCAATTGAAAATAGCCGATAACAAAACTATCCAATACAATCCGATCGGCTCATCCAGCCGCCGTGACAGTGCGCCCACCAGCCTAGCTGCCGGACGATCCCCCTTGACGCCGCGCGCCATCACGTCCAAATCGCCCGTATGACACAAGTAGCCCTCATTACCGGCGCGTCGCGCGGCCTTGGTGCCGCCCTTGCCGAAGAACTCGCCGCCGCCTATCACGTGGTCGCCGTCGCGCGCACCACCGGCGCGCTGGAGGAGTTGGACGACCGCATTCAGGCCGCTGGCCATTCGGCCACGCTGGCGCCCATGGACATCACCAATCCGGATGCGATGGCGCAGCTGTGCCGCAGCATCCACGACCGGTGGGGCGGCATCGCGATCTGGGCGCATACCGCCGTTCACGCAGCCCCGCTTAGCCCCGCGATGACGCTGGATGCGCGCGACTGGGACAAATCGGTTGCCACCAACGTGACCGCGACGGGCCATCTGATCCCCTATATCGCGCCGCTTCTGGGCGAGTCTGGTCAGGCCATGTTCTTTGAGGATTTCAAGGCAGGCGAGAAATTCGCCGGGGCCTATGGCGCCACCAAGGCCGCGCAGATCGCGCTGGCCCGCTCGTGGCAGGCCGAAAGCGCGCGGCACGGCCCCAAGGTGCATATTGTCAGCCCCGGCCCGATGGCCACGGCCACCCGCGCGCGGTTCTATCCCGGCGAGGACCGCGAGGCGCTGGCCAGCCCGCGCGAGGCGGCGCGCAGGCTTCTGCAACTGATCGGCTAGCAGAAAGGCAGGCGACTGCCCTATCGGACCTGCCGGCCTTACGCCGCAGTCACGCCCAGCGGATCAATCCGATAACCGCAGATGTTGCATAGAACCCCTGCAACAGCAGGAACGTCCAGCGCGCATCTATCAACGCCCACCCGGCAAAGAGGCCAGAGGACAGTAGCAAAAGGCTGAATCCCAAAACCTCATTCCCAGTATTCGAGGCAATGAGAAGCGCGTACGCCATTGCCAGCACGGAACCCGATATTTCAAATGTGGTCGTCAGCTTCCGACTCGTCATGTTGCGCTCCGCCCCGGATGATCCCGCGCATAGATTATATTTTCACTCGAATATCAAGCGCGATCACAAGTGACATAGGGGTGTGACGCTTGCCCGTCCTTGCTGCGCCGGATAGAGATACCAAGAGGCGAAGAAGCAGGGGCACTAATGCGCATACTCATCACCAACGACGACGGCATCAATGCGCCGGGGCTTCAGGTCCTGCAGGGCATCGCCGACGCGCTGGCCGGCCCGCGTGGCGAAGTGTGGTGCGTCGCGCCCGCGTTCGAGCAGTCGGGCGTCGGCCATGCCATCTCCTACACCCAGCCGATGATGGTCAGCGAACTGGCCCCGCGCCGCTTTGCCGTGCACGGCAGCCCGGCGGACTGCGTTCTGGCCGGGCTTTACGACATCCTCAAGGGCAAGGCCCCCGATCTGGTGCTGTCGGGCGTCAACCGGGGCAACAATGCGGCCGAAAACGCCGTCTATTCCGGCACGCTGGGCGCCGCGATGGAGGCGGCGTTGCAAGGCATCCCCGCCATAGCGCTCAGCCAGTTCTACGGGCCGGCCAACCGCGATCTGGACGATGCGTTCGACGCATCCCGCGTGCATGGCCTCGATACCGTGCAGCGCCTTCTGGAAAAAGGCATCTGGACGCGCGACGATTACGGCATCTTCTACAACGTCAATTTTCCGCCCGTTCCCGGCAGCGACGTCAAGGGCCTGCGCGCCGCGCGGCAGGGATTTCGCCGCGACATGGGCTTTGGGGTTCAGCCGCATATCTCTCCCTCGGGCCGCCGGTTCCTCTGGGTCACGGGCGCAGGCCAGCAGCAGCCGACCAGCCCCGGATCTGACGCGGCGGTGAACCTTGACGGCTACATTTCGGTCACGCCGATGCGCGCTGATCTGACAGCCCATGACATGCTGGAGCCGTTGAAAGCGATCGAATGACGGATGAGGCCCCCGATATCGCCGAACGCAAGATGCAGTTCCTCTATGCCCTGCGATCCAAGGGGATTACGGATAACCGTGTGCTGGCCGCGATGGAGAAAATCGACCGCGGCCCCTTTATACGCGGCTATTTCTCGGACCGCGCGTATGAGGATATGCCGCTGCCCATCGCCTGCGGCCAGACGATCAGCCAGCCGTCAATCGTGGGGCTGATGACGCAGGCGCTGAAGCTCAGCCCGCGCGACAAGGTATTGGAGGTCGGCACCGGCTCGGGCTATCAGGCCGCGATCCTCAGCCTCTTGGTGCGCCGGGTCTATACGGTCGACCGCCACAGGCGCCTGGTGCAGGAGGCCAGCGCGATCTTTCAGGCGCTGGACCTGACAAACATCACCGCGCTCACTGCCGATGGCAGCTTTGGTCTGCCCGAACAGGCGCCGTTCGACCGGATCCTTGTGACGGCGGCCGCCGAAGATCCGCCCGGACCGCTCTTGGCCCAGCTGAAAATCGGCGGTATCATGGTGGTTCCCGTTGGCCAATCGGATACGGTGCAGCGGCTGATACGGGTAACGCGCACCGACGCGGGCTTTGACTATGACGAATTGCGTCCGGTACGCTTTGTGCCGCTGGTCGAGGGGCTGGGACGCGATACCGCCTGAGGGCACAAAAAAAAATCAGACCAGCCCCGACGGATAATGGGGCCGAGCATGAGGACGAAGATCGACATGAGCAGACTCCAGCGCCCATCGACGCACCGCCAGCCGCGCCCCCGTATCAGTATTCTGCTGGCAGGAAGTTGCGTGCTGGCCTTGGCGGCCTGCGGTGACAATCCGGATTTCGACCTGCGCGGCCCCATCGGCGGCGGGCTTGACACCGCCGGCGCCGCCCGCGCGGCCACCGCCGACAGGCCCAAACCCGACGCACGCGGCATCATTTCCTACCCCGGCTATCAGGTCGCGGTCGCGCAGCGCGGCGATACTCTGGCCAGTCTTGCCACGCGCATCGGCGTCGATGCGAACCAGCTGGCCCGCTACAACGGCATCCAGCCCGGCGATCCGCTGCGCTCGGGCGAGGTGATCGCCCTGCCCGGCCGCGTGGCCGAGCCCGCAGGCCGCGATATCACCGACATCGCCGGCGCCGCCATCGACAGCGCAGGCCCCAGCCAGGTCGAGACCAGCATTCTGGCCCCCGCATCCCCCCAAACCGGCGCCGAGCCGGTGCGCCATCAGGTCCGACGCGGCGAGACGGCCTATACCATCGCCCGTCTTTACAACGTGCCGATCCGCAGCCTTGCCGACTGGAACGGCCTCGGCAGCGATTTCGCGGTGCGCGAGGGGCAGTTCCTGATCATCCCGGTCACCCTGCCGGGGCAGCAAACAGCGGCACGCGCGCCCACCACGACGACCGAACTGCCCGGCACCGGCTCGCCCACGCCCGAGCCTCCCAGCGCGGCCAAACCCCTGCCGCCCGAGGATACCGTGCCCGCCGCCAAGGCCGAAGCCCCAAAGGAGGCGCCCGATCTGGGCAAGCAGCAAACCACCACCGCGCCCAAGGCGCGGATGAGCTACCCGGTGCGCGGCGACATCGTGCGCCCCTATTCCAAGGGCAAAAACGACGGCATCGACATCGCCGCCAGTGCCGGCACACCGGTCAAGGCCGCCGATGCGGGCACCGTTGCCGCAATCACCAAGGACACCAAGGGCACCCCGATAATCGTCATCAAACATCCCAACAATCTGCTGACGGTCTACTCCAACGTGGCAAATGTCGCGGTCAAGACCGGTGACAGCGTGGCGCGCGGGCAGACACTGGCCAAGATCCCGACCACCGGCGCCGCCGCCGTCCATTTCGAGGTCCGCGACGGCTTCGACAGCCTCGATCCCGTCCCCTATCTGACCGAATAGGCGCAAAAAAACGGGGGTGCGCCGCCATTGCCCTTGCGCGCACCCCACCTTTCAATGTTCCAAAAATACTCAGATTACGCCGCCCGCCACGCGGCGCAGCCTTAACCGCTCTGGCGCAACCGCTTGAACAGACTGGACGTATCCCAGCGCCCGCCGCCCATCTTCTGCACGTCCTTGTAGAACTGGTCGACCAGCGCGGTCACCGGCAGCGACGCGCCATTCTCGTCCGCCGTTTTCAGGCAGATCCCCAGATCCTTGCGCATCCAGTCCACGGCAAAGCCATGCTCGAAATGATCGTCCAGCATCGTCTCGTACCGGTTCGCCATCTGCCAGCTGCCGGCAGCGCCCTGAGAAATCACCTCGACCACCGCGCGAGCGTCCAGCCCGGCCTTTTCGGCAAAATGCAGCGCCTCGCTGAGGCCCTGCACCAGCCCGGCAATCGCGATCTGGTTGCACATCTTCGTCATCTGCCCCGCGCCGGACGCACCGATCCGGCGGCACAGCTTGGCGTAGACCGACATCAACGGCTCTGCCGCCTCATAAGCCGCCGCGTCGCCACCGCACATGATGGAAAGCTGGCCGTTTTCCGCGCCCGCCTGACCGCCGGAGACCGGCGCATCGACGAAATTCAGCCCGGCCTCGCCCGCCGCTGCGTATAGCTCTGCTGTCACGGCCGCCGATACGGTCGTGTGATCGACGAATGTCGCGCCCGCCGCCATCCCGGCGAATGCGCCATCCTCGCCAAGGCAGACGCTGCGCAAGTCGTTGTCATTGCCGACGCAGGCCATGACAAAATCAGCGCCTTCCGCTGCCTCGCGCGGGGTTGGGGCGCTCGCGCCGCCATGTTCGGCCACCCATTTTTCCGCCTTGGCAGCAGTGCGGTTATAGACCGTCACGTCATGTCCGGCGGCGGCGAGATGCCCCGCCATCGGATAGCCCATCACGCCCAGTCCCAAAAATGCCAGTTTCGCCATGCTTCGTCTCCCCGTTCACATTGCCGCCGGGGCCATTGTCTCGGGCCCCGTTTCTGACTATCCCCTCCGCAGGCGAAAACGCAAGGCGGGGCGGCATGGCGCAGGTGTTCAAATGGCTGATGCGGATCGCGGGCGCGCTGATTGCGCTGTCCGTGCTGGCCCTGCTGGGCCTTTATTTCCTGTTGTCCCGGTCCCTGCCCGATTATGACAAGACGCTGGCCATCGCCGGCCTTGGCGATCCGGTCGAGATCGTGCGCGACAATGCCGATGTGCCGCATATCTTCGGCCAGTCCGAGGCGGACGTGTTTCAGGCGCTGGGATACGCTCATGCGCAGGACCGCCTCTGGCAGATGACGGTTCTGCGCCGCACTGCCCAAGGGCGGCTGTCCGAGGTATTCGGCCCCCGCAGCCTGGCTATCGACAAGCTGATGCGCCGGTTCGGCATCTACGCCGCCGCGCGCGCGTCTGTCCGCTGGCAGGATCCCGCGACCCGCGCCGCGCTGGAGGCCTATGCGCGCGGCGTCAACGCCCGGCTGACGGAGATCAACCAAAGCGCACTGGGCCGGGGCGCGCCGGAAATGTTCCTGTTCAACGCGCCCATCTCGCCTTGGGGGCCCGCCGATTCCATCGCCATCATCAAGCTGATGGCTGTGCAGACGTCGGGCCATATGCAAACCGAAGTGCTGCGCGCCCGCACGTCGCTGGTGCTGGACGATCCGGCGCGCCTCGGCGACATTCTGCCGGATGCACCCGGCAGCGGCATTGCCGCGTTGCCCAAATATGCCAGCTATTTTGCACCCGGCGCGCTGCCCCGCTTTGCCGGGGCGGACCAGACGCCGATGGACCCGCTGTCGCCGATCCGCCCGCCGGCGCTGGCCGGGGCGTCCAACGCCTTTGCTGCCGCGCCGTCACGCTCCGCCGCGGGCGGCACGCTTTTGGCGAATGATCCCCACCTGGGCCTGACAGCCCCGTCAATCTGGTATCTGGCCCGGCTGGAGCTCTCCACCGGCGGCGTCATCGGCGCCACCATTCCCGGCGTGCCCCTTGTGCTGAGCGGGCGGAGCGACAGGCTGGGCTGGGGTATTACCACGGCCTATCTGGACGATCAGGACGTCCACATCGAGCAGCTGAACCCGGACAATCCCGAGGAATACCGCACGCCGGAGGGATACGCCAAATTCGCCACGCGCGGCTCGATCATCCAGGTCAAGGGCGCGCAGCCGGTCACGCTGATCCTGCGCAGCACGGAAAACGGGCCGGTTCTGCCCGGCTCGCAATATGATCTGGCGGCGATCACGCCGCCGGGCCATGTCGCATCGTTGGCGTGGACTGCGCTCAGCCCGCGCGACACGACGATGAGCGCGGGCATTGACCTGATGCGCGCGGGCAGCATCGATCAGGCGCTGGCCGCGGGCGAGAAGTTCGTTGCGCCCGCGCAGGTTCTGACCGTGGTCGACGCGGACCGGATCGCGATGAAGATGGTCGGCGCCATGCCGCGCCGCCACGCCGAGCACGACACGCTGGGCCGCCTGCCCAGCCGGGGCTGGATCGCGCACAACCGCTGGCAGGGCCGTTCGCCCTATTCGGCCAATCCCGAATATATTGATCCGCCCGGCGGCATCCTGGGCAACACGAATAACAAGATCGTCGACCGCCCCTTTCCGCTGCATGTCAGCCACCATTGGGGCGACACGCAGCGCGTCCATCGCTGGCAACGGCTGATGCAGGGGCGCGAGGTGCATACCCGAGACAGCTTTGTCGAGGCGCAGTTGGATACCGTCAGCTTTACCGCCCGGTCGCTTCTGCCGCTGATCGCTGCCGATCTGTGGTTCACCGGCGAAAGCGCGCCTGAGGGCACGCAGCTGCGCCTGCGCCAACGCGCGCTCGAACTGCTGGCCAGCTGGAACGGCGAGATGAACGAGCACCGCCCCGAGCCGTTGATCTACGCCGCTTGGCTGCGTGCCTTGGGCCAGCGTCTGGCGCAGGATGAACTGGGGCCGCTGGCCGAGGAATTCACCCATACCGACCCGGTGTTCGTCGAACGTGTTTTCCGCAACATCGGTGGCGCGTCAGCCTGGTGTGACGTCAAGCAGTCCTCGCCGGTCGAGACCTGCACCGACATTTCCCGCCTTGCGCTGGATGATGCGCTGGTGTGGATCAGCGAGCGCTACGGCACCGCGCTGGAATCGCTGCGCTGGGGCGACGCGCATCAGGCGGTGCAGGATCACCCGGTGCTGGGAACCGTGCCGGGCCTGCGCTATTTCGTGAACATCCGCCAATCCACCAGCGGCGGCGATCACACCCTGCAACGCGGGCGCACCAGCGGCACCGGGCCGAACCCGTTTCAGAACGTGCACGCGGCGGGGTATCGCGGGGTGTATGACTTCGCCGATCCGGGAAGCAGCGTCTTCATCATCTCCACCGGGCAATCGGGCCATTTTCTCAGCCGCTATTACGACGATCTGGCGCAGCTGTGGCGGCGGGGCGAATACATACCGATGTCACTGGACCCGGAACTGGCCCGCGCCGGCGCCGTGGGCGTGACAGTGCTGACCCCCACGCAGGCTCCGCAGAGCGCAGATTAAAGCGCGTCGAACTCGGCGCGCTGGCGGGGTGTCCAGCGGACGGTCAGCTCATAGCCGTCCTCGCCCTGCGCCTCATCCTCGATCAGCCCGTGCTGGTGCAGCCAAGCGCGCTGGCGCCCGGCCGAGAATGGCAGCGACACTTCTTCGCGGCGCGCCTCGCCGGTCAGCATCTGCGTGATTCGGTCAACCAGCGCCTGCATCCCCTCACCGGTGACAGAGCTGATGGCCTGCACGTCCTCGGTCCGCTCGGCGCGGGTGATCAGCGCCGCGCGTTCCTCCGGCGGCACCAGATCAATCTTGTTCCAGATCTCAAGGCGCGGAGTGCCCTCCTCGACCTTGAGGCTGGTCAGGATCTCTTCGACATCGGCTTTTTGCACCTCGGTCTCGGGGTGGGCGATATCGCGCACATGCAGGATCAGATCGGCGCTCAGCACCTCTTCCAGCGTGGCGCGGAAGGCGGCGACCAGTTCGGTCGGCAGGTCCGAGATGAACCCGACCGTGTCGCTGAGGATTACCTCAGGCCCGCCGCCGGGCAGCGCGATACGCCGCATCGTGGGGTCCAGCGTGGCGAACAGCATGTCCTTGGCCATCACATCGGCGCCGGTCAGATAGTTGAAAAGCGTTGATTTTCCGGCGTTGGTATAGCCCACTAGTGCGACGATGGGAAACGGCACCTTGGCGCGCGCGGCGCGGTGCAACGTGCGCGTCTTGGCGACCTTGTCAAGTTGGCGGCGCAGGCGCACGATATGGTCGTCGATCGCACGGCGGTCCGCCTCGATCTGGGTTTCGCCGGGGCCGCCGACAAATCCAAGGCCGCCGCGCTGCCGCTCCAGATGGGTCCAGGCGCGCACCAGCCGCGTGCGCTGATAGCTGAGCGCGGCCATTTCCACTTGCAACACGCCCTCGCGGGTTGCGGCGCGGTCGCTGAAAATCTCAAGGATCAGCCCGGTGCGGTCCAGGATCTTGACGTCCCAATCCTTTTCCAGATTGCGCTGCTGCACGGGGCTGACCGGGCCGTCGATCAGCACAAGCTCGATCCCGGCCTCCTCGAACTGCGCCTTCAGCTCGGCGATCTTGCCCTTGCCGAACAGCTTGCCGGGATGGATCTTGGGCAGGCGCACAACGGTGCCGCCCACGACCTCAAGCCCCGGCAGGGCGCGGCCAAGCGCCATTGCCTCTTCCAGCGCGAGCGCCGGTTTGCGGGCGTTGCCGCCGCTTTTGTGGATGTCGGGATGCAGGACCCATGCCCGAGTGTCGCGGGCGCGGGTATCATTGCCGCGGGCCTCGCGGGAAAGCGGATCCTGCGGATCTTCCGCGTCTTCGTCCCCGCCGTCGACAACGTCATCGTTCATCAATTGAACCTGCGGGAGTGATGCGGATCAGGCGGCATCATCACCGTCGTAGAGGCTGATCGGCTGGGATGGCATGATCGTGGACACCGCATGTTTGTAGACCAGCTGCGACTGCCCGTCGCGGCGCAGCAGGATGCAGAAATTGTCAAACCAGGTAATCACACCCTGCAATTTCACACCGTTGATCAGGAACACCGTCACCGGTGTCTTGGTCTTGCGCACTTGGTTCAGAAATGCGTCCTGAAGGTTTTGCCGGTCAGATGCCATAGTTTGTCCCCAAATCCATTATTCTTGCAGTGCCGCGGATCGGCTTCGGATGGTAATATCCTTGCCAATATGATCCGCCGCGACGCGAGTTTCCAGCCCTAAAATCGAGTGGTTGCGCATGGTTGCCCGAATTGGGCAGTTTGCCGCCCCGATTGCGGTCCGGCCGGAAGCGTCAGTCGCGCCAGAGGCTGGGCGAAATGAGCGCGATGATCGCCAGGGTTTCGAGCCGCCCCAGCACCATCGCGGCGCAGATCACCAGCTTGGCGGTTGGGCCCATAAGGCTGAGCGTGATCGGCACTTCGCCGGCGATCTGGGTCAGCGGCCCGGTGGTGGACAGGGCGGCGATCGCCAGAATAATGGACTGCTCGAACGTCATTCCCAGCGCCGACATAATCACGGTAATCAGCGCCAGCGACATCGCGAACAGCATGAAGAAAATCCACGCCACGAACGCACCCTGCCGCCGCATACGCCGGCTGCGCGCCCCGGCGCGGCCCACGGAGGAGGGATGCACCAGCCGCTCCATCTCGCGCTGGCCGTTGAGATAGAGCGCGTAGACGCGCAGCAGTTTGACGCCCCCCGCCGTTGTTGCAACGCCCCCGCCCATCAGCGCCGCGCCCAGCAAAATCAGCCCCGGCGTGCCAAGGCCCGACCAGTTGCGCGCCTGATCCCAATGCGCGCTTTCAAACCCGGTGGTCGACAGGAACGACAGCACGCTGAACATACCGCCCCACAGCGCGCTCAGCGCCGATGGCAGATCCTCGACCTGTTCGGCATCCAGAGCACCCAGCCAGTGGCGCGAAAAGAGCAGTAGGGGAACGCCCAGCACAATTAACATCCCAAGGCGGAATTCCGGGTCGTTATGCAGGCCGGGCCGCACCGACGTGACCGTGTCCGACGAGAAGGTCAGACGCGACAGCGCGAACATCATGAAGAAAAAGATGACGATCTCGCCGCCGATACCCGACCCGGCGTTCGCAACGCCGCCAATCGGCGATATGCCGCTGGTCGCCATGGTCGACATCGCGTGCATCAAGGACACCAGCGGCCGGTCGCCGCCGATTGCCAGAAACAGCCACAGCGCCCCCGTCAGCCCGACGTAAAGCGGCGCCAGCGCGCTGGTCACTTCCGCCACGCGCCGCCCCGATCCGGCCCGCTGGAACCTGCCCTGACCGTCATCGACCTGCCCCGGCTCGGCCGTGGCTGTCACCTCGAATCCGCCCAGATTGAGGGGCGCCAGCACGGCAGAGGCCGCAATCCACATCAGCAGCCCACCCAGCCAGCCGACCATGCCGCGCCACAGATGCAGGCTGTCCACCAGCCGCCCCGGTTTTTCAAACAGGGTCGCGCCGGTGGTGGTGAAGGACGACACCATTTCGAAATAGGCATTGAGAAACGTGGTCGTGCGCAGCCCCTCATAGAACGGGACCGCCAGAAACACCGGCAGCGCCGCGAAGGCAAGGCAGAGCGACAACAGGTTGTCCAGATCGCTGGCCTCGCGCCGTGCGTTGCCGGCCATCGCCAGCGCGATCAGCCCGATCATCACCAGCCCCAGCGCGCCGGAATAGGCAAAGCTGCGCGATACGGTATGGTCGTCCAGCATCAGCGCGTGCAGGGCCGGCACAAACATCGCAACCGACGCGATCCCGGCGAGCACCAGAATCAGCGGCAGACGGGCCAGTGGCGCGGTCAGAGCGATCCGGGGGCGGGCGGCCATGGCTAGAAAAAGTCGATCGAGACCTGAAGCAGCTGTTCCACACGCTCCACATCCGATGCCATGGCAAAGATAACGATCACGTCGCCCTCGTCGATGCGCAGGGCGCCGGTAGGCTTGAGGATCTTGCCTCCCTTCTGCACCGCGCCGACCAGCACGCCCTCGGGAAAGTCGATGTCGCGGATCATACTGCCGGCGAGGGAGGAGGTGGACATGACCTGCGCCTCGATCACCTCGGCCTCGGCGTCGCCGATCGAATAGACGCCCCGCACCCGCCCATGCCGGATATGGCGCAGAATGCTGCTGACGGTGGTGGCGCGCGGGTTGATATAGGCGTCAACGCCGATCGGCTCCAGCAGCGGGATCAGCGTGGGGTCGTTGATCAGCGCGATGGCAAAGGGGCAGCCCTCGGATTTGGCGCGCACAGCGGCCAGAAGGTTCGTCTTGTCATCGTCGGTGACGGCCAGCACGGCGTCGGCGCGTGCTATGCCCGCCTCGTGCAGGATGGCGCGATCCAGCGCGTCACCGTTCAGCACAATCGTGCGCTCCAGCGCGTCGGCGGCACGTTCGGCGGTGCGGCGATCTCGCTCGATCACCTTGGCGCGCAGGCCGCGGCCCTTGGCCTCCAGCGCGCGGGCCACGGCAAGGCCGACGTTGCCGCCGCCCAGGATCACGACGCGTTCCTGCTTGTGCGCGGTCTTGCCGAACACCTCCAGCGTGCGGGGAATATCCTCGTTCGGGGCAAAAACGTAGCATTCATCCCCGACAAACAGCTGATCGCCCGCTTCGGGCGCAAAGAGATGCCCCTCCCGCCGCACGGCCAGAACGACCACTCGCAGCGTCGAGAACAAGTCCGACAGCTGGCGCAGCGGCGTGTTGACGACCGGGCAATCCTCCTCCAGGCGCAGGCCCAACAGCTGGGCCCTGCCGTTCATGAACGTCTCGGTATCGAAGGCCGCCGGCGCAGCAAGGCGTTGGAGCGCGGCCTCGGCCACCTCCTTTTCGGGGCTGATAACCACGTCGATGGGCATGTGGTCGCGCCGGTAGAGATCGGAATAGATCGCATCCAGGTAGGACTGGCTGCGCAGGCGCGCGATCTTGCGGCTGATCGCGAAAACCGAGTGCGCGACCTGGCAGGTGACCATGTTCACCTCGTCCGAATGGGTCGCGGCGATGATCATGTCTGCGTCGCGCGCCCCGGCCCGTTCCAGAATATCGGGATAGCTGGCAAAGCCGTGCAGCCCCTGCACGTCAAGCGTATCGGTGGCGCGCCGCACCAGATCGGCGTTGTTGTCCACGACCGTCACATCGTTGTTTTCGCCCGACAGGTGGCGCGCAATCTGCCAGCCGACCTGACCTGCGCCGCAAATGATGACCTTCATGGCGTGCCTTTCAAAGCTGCTGCACCGATGTGCCTGACAAACGGCTGGCGGTCAAATGGTCTGGTGGTGCCGTGGCGGCGGTTACTCGGCCCGCGCGGGCGATTTCCCGGATGTCACGACGCCCAGCGATTTCAGCTTGCGGTGCAGCGCGCTGCGCTCCATCCCGACGAATTCAGCGGTGCGGCTGATATTGCCGCCGTAGCGGTTGATCTGGGTCAGCAGATACTCGCGCTCGAACGCCTCGCGGGCTTCGCGCAGGGGCATGGTGGCCAGCGACCCGGACAGCACAACGCGCCCGTCGCCCGCGGCGTTATCCGTTTCGGCAGGCAACTCGCGCGCCTCGATCTCGCCCGCGCCGTCACCGAGAATCAGCACCCGTTCGATCATGTTCCGCAGCTGGCGCACATTGCCCGGCCATGCCATCGTCTGAAGCTGTGCGCGTGCGTCGGGACCAAGGGCGCGCAGCGGCAGGCCTTGGGTCTTGTTCAGCATGTCGATAAAATACTCGGCCAGCAGCGGGATGTCGTCGCGCCGCTCTTCCAGCGAGGGAACGATAATCGGCACGACATTCAGTCGGTGATACAATTCGCGGCGGAACCGACCTTCGGCGATTTCCTCCTCCAGATCGCGGGACGTGGAGGAGATGACGCGCAGGTCGACCTGCACCTTGGTCGATCCGCCGACGCGCAGGAACTGCTGATCGACCAACACGCGCAGGATCTTGCCCTGGGTGCCCTGCGGCATGTCCGCCACTTCGTCGAAATAGATCACGCCGCCGTTGGCCTCTTCCAGCAGGCCGGGCTCTACACCCTTTTCCTGACTTTCGCGGCCAAACAGCACCTCTTCCATGCGTTCCGCCTCGATGGAGGCGCATCCGACGGTGACAAAGGGCGCGGCGGCGCGGTTCGAATTGACGTGGATGTAGCGCGCAGCCAGCTCCTTGCCGCTGCCGGCAGGGCCCGACAGCATCACCCGCCCGTTCGAACGTGTGACCTTGTCCAGTTGCCCCACCAGAGCGCGGAACAGCGCGCTTTCGCCCAGCATGTCGGCTGGCGTCGTCTCGCGCCGCTTGAGGCTGGTGTTTTCGCGGCGCAGGCGGCTGGCTTCCATCCCGCGGCGGATGACCACCATCAGTTGGTCGATGTTGAAGGGCTTTTCGATGAAATCATAGGCGCCCTGCTTGATCGCGGCGACGGCAATCTCGATGTTGCCATGGCCTGAAATGATGACGACGGGCACCTCGGGGTAGTTGCGCTTGACTGCTTTGAGGATGTCGATGCCATCCATGTTGCTGTCTTTCAGCCAGATATCGAGGATCAGCAGCGCCGGCGGGTCGGCGGTAATCGCGGCCATGGCATCGTCCGAGTTTCCGGCCAGCCGGGTTTCAAACCCCTCGTCGCCCAGAATGTCCGAGATCAGCTCCCGAATATCGCGCTCGTCGTCCACAATCAGAATATCGCTCATACCTGTTCTCCCATCGCCTTATCGGCGTCTTCTTGATCAATGGTGATGTCTGTCAGATCCAGCCGGATCACGGCCATCGCGCCCACATGCGCGCCCTCTTCAAAGGGGTCCGCAGGGGTCAGCGCCAAGGTGCCGCCATGCTCTTCGATGATTTTCTTAACGATCGGCAGGCCCAGCCCGGTGCCCTTGTCGCGCGTCGTCACATAGGGCTCGAAGAGGCGCGAGCGGTCTTCGGGCAGGCCGATGCCGTTATCGGCGATGCGCAGCTCGGCGCAGCCGTCCGAAGTGGTGCTGGTGATCCGGACCGTGGGCTGGAACCCTTCGGGCGCAAGGCCCTTTTCCCGCAAGGTTTCAGTGGCTTCGCCGGCGTTCTTGATCAGGTTCGTCAGCGCCTGGGAAATCATCGTCGCATCCACATCGGCCCAAAGCGGGGCGGTGTCCAGATCCGTCTCAATCCGGACATCTGGCTGGCCGGCCTCCTGTAGCAGCACTGCCTCGCGCACCAGCTGCGTCAGGCTTTCGGGCTTGCGCTGTGGTTCGGGCATGCGGGCGAATTTCGAGAATTCATCGACGATCCGGCGCAAATCATTGGTCTGGCGCACGATCACATCGGTCAGCTGCGTCAGATCGGCGGCGTCCTTTTCATTCAGCAGCTTGGAGAACTTGCGCTGCGTACGTTCGGCCGACAGTTTGATCGGTGTCAGCGGGTTCTTGATCTCATGCGCGATGCGCTGCGCCACATCGCCCCATGCCGCCATGCGCTGAGCGGACACCAGATCGGTCACATCGTCGAAGGCGACGACATATCCCTCGCGCCGGCCAGCGTCGGTGCGCCGGGTCGACATGCGCACCAGCAGGCTTTCCTGATCGCCGCCGCGCGTCACGCGGATCTCGTCCTGCACAAAGCCGCCGGCGCTTTTGCGCAGGCGCTTGAACAGATCGGCAAACTCGGGAACGGCCACGGCGATATCGACCGATTGGCGGTCCTCCTGCCAGTCCAGCAGCTTTTCGGCGGCGCGGTTCACGAACGTAATGCGCCCCTTGGCGTCCAGACCGACAACCCCCGACGACACCGATCCCAGCACCGAATCAAACAGGCGGCGGCGCCGCTCGATCTGTTCCGTGTTGGACAGAAGCGCGGCGCGCTGCGCTTTCAACTGGCGGGTCATCTGGTTGAAGAAGGTGCTAAGCTGCGCGATCTCGTCGTCGCCCTCTTCCTCGCGGACCTGAACATCCAGATCGCCCCCGCCGACGCGCTGCGCGGCGCTGGTCAGGCGGCCCACCGGACGCGCAAGACGTTCGGCAAACCAAAGGCCCAGCCAGACGGCGGCAAGGATGAGGATGACCGCAAATCCCAGGTAAAGCAGGCCAAATTCGAACAGCACCCGGCCCCGTTCGCTTTCGCGCTGCTGATAGAAATTGGCGGTTTCCTTGGTTTCATCGAGCAGCGCCAGAATGTCGCCATCGACGTTGCGTGTGACATAAAGCAGCCGGTCGGCAAAGCCCTCTAGCGGGATCAGCGCGCGAAACTCGTTGTTGTCCCAGTCTTGAATGATCAGCAGGCCGTCCTCGCGCGCGGCGGCAATCTGGTCGGGCGTGGGCTGCTCATAGTCGAAGAGGTACGAGCTTTCGCCGCGCGCGCGGATCTCGCCGGTGCCGTCGATCACGAACGCCTCGCGCAGGCCGCGCTGGATCTCGCGCTGGCCTTCGGACAGGACCTGCCGGATATCGCCATCGTCCAGAAAAACGCTGCGCTGCTTGACCACTTCCAGAAACTGCGCCACCGCCCGCGCGTCGATCACCAGATCGCGGCGATGCTCCTCCTCATAGGCCTCGGCGGCGGCGACCGAATTGCTGACGACGCGGCCCACGCGGTCGGAAAACCACGCCTCCAGCCCCATGTTGACCGAAAGGGTGGCGAAAACCGCGACGGTGATCGTCGGCAAGAGCGCCATGATCGCAAAAACGCCGGTCAGCCGCAAATGCAGCCGCGATCCGGCGGACCGCGACCTGCGCGCCGAGATCATCTGAACGACGCGCTGCAGCACCAGCGCGGCCACGGCGATGATATAGATCAGGTCACACAGCAGCACGAGGCGCAGAACATTCGTCTGCGCCCCCTGATCCAGCGGACCCATGACAAGGAACGTCACCAGCGCCAGAACCGGACCCAGCACGACCAGTCCCAGGGTTGCAAAATTCTGAAACCGCTTCGCGCGGCGCAGCCGCAAAATGCGTTCCCAGCCCGCTGTGCGTGTCCTTGCGGCCACTACCGTCCCCCAACGTCTTGGCGCGTTTGGTCCCGCGCCCACAATATCCAGCGCGGTGATCAGGCCGTTACCCCAAAACACCACAGGTCTGTTGCGCTTTTACATCAACTTGCCGCGCCGTGTCACCTGAATATCCAGCGCCGTCAATTTTTTGCGCAAAGTATTCCTGTTGATCCCCAGCAGGGCGGCGCAGCGCGCCTGATTTCCGGCAACCGATTCCATCGCAACACGCAGCAGCGGCGCCTCGAATTCGGCCAGCAGCCGGTGGTAGAGCCCATCGGGCGGCAGATCCTGCCCGTGCAGGTCAAAATACCGCTGCACATGCTGTTCCACCGCCTCAGGCAGCGTCTCGGATGCGGCATGAACGCGGGCCGGAGCGGATTGCAGCGCGGCTGCCGCCTCGGACCCGGAGACCAGCGGCGCGCGCCCGGCCCATGCCAGCCGCTCGACGGTATGACGCAATTCGCGCAGATTGCCGGGCCAGTCATGCGCGCGCAGGATCTCCAGCGCCTCCGGGCCAAGGCGGCGCGGCGGCGCGCCCGCCTCCTCGGCCAGATAGAGGAAATGCGTCGCCAGCAGCGCAACGTCCTCGGCCCGTGCGCGCAGGGGCGGCACGTCGATCACCGCGCCGGCCAGACGATAGTAAAGATCGGCGCGTGTTTCATGCGCGCCCTGCCCCGGCTGCATCGCGGCAATGAGGCGCGGGCCGGCGTCCGCCTGCTGCGCGGAGGCCGCATCAACAAGGTAGAGCGCGCGCGCCTGCGCGGCCGGGTCCATGTCGTGCAAGCCGTCCAGCAGGATTGTGCCGGCCCCGGCCTGCGCCAGAATAGTGGCGGGCGCACCGTCCTGCGCCATATCCCCCGGAGCCACGACCACAAAAGGCAGCCCACGGCGCGGCGACAGGTCGTGAATCGCCCGCGCAATCACTGATTTGCCGGTGCCCTGCTCCCCCGCGATCCAGACCGGAAGACCGGACTGGACAACCCGCGCCAGCACGCGGAACAGCGCCTGCATGGGGGCACTTTGCCCCACCAGCGGAAGGTCCGGCTGTTGCAACTGCTCCGGTGGCGAAGAGACCGGCACCGTGCGGCGGCTGTCCAATGCGCGGGCCGTGCGGGCCATCAGATCGGGCAGATCGAAGGGTTTGGGCAGATAATCCCATGCCTCGGCCTCGGCCGCGCGGATGGCGGTCATCACCGTGCTGCGGGCAGAGATCACGATCACTGGCAGACCTGGGCGGTCGCGCGCGATTTTCGGCAGCATTTCCAGCCCGTTACCGTCGGGCATCATCACATCGGTGATGACCGCATCGCCCAAGCCCTCGCCGATCCAGCGCATCAGCGTCGTCAGGCTGGAGGTGGCGTGCACCTTGCACCCTGCCCGCGTCAGCGCCTGCGTCAGAACCGTGCGAATGCTGCGGTCGTCATCGGCGACCAGAACCGTGCCGTCCATCAGCGCCCCTCCCCGGTGGTTGCCAACGGCAGCGACACCCGAAATACCGTATGCCCCGGCTGCGAGGCCGCGGCGATCCAGCCGCCGTGCCCCTCGATGATCCGCGCGGCGATGGCAAGGCCCAGCCCGGTGCCATCCTCGCGGCCCGACACAAACGGCTCGAACAGGGCATCTTTCAACGCCTCTGGCACACCAGGGCCATCATCCACCACCTCGATCTGCAAGGGCAGCCACGCCCCTGCGCCCGCTTTGGTGCGCAAATGCGCGCCATGCTCGAACCAGCTGCGCAGGCGGATCGTGCCGCCTTGCGGGCCTGCCGCTTCGGCCGCGTTCTTCATGAGGTTCAACAGCACCTGTTGCAGCATGTCGGGATCCCCAAGCGCCTCAGGCAGCGACGGATCGTAGTCCTCGATGATCGTCATATCGGACGCAAAGCCCAGCTGTGCACTGCGCCGCGCGCGCGCCAATACATCATGGACGTTGATTGGGCGCAGAGCGGGAGGCGCGGGATTGCCGAACCGTTCGACCTGATCCAGAAGGGCCGCAATCCGGCGGCTCTCACTGACGATGAGATCGGTCAGTTCGCGGTCCGCGTCGTCCAGCGTCATTGACAGCAATTGCGCCGCGCCAGTGATCCCGGCCAGCGGGTTCTTGATCTCATGCGCCAGCATCTCGGTCATGCCGATGGCGCTGCGGGTGGCGATGCGGGCCGATGCGTCCTGCATCCTCTGGCCTGCCAGTTCGCGGGGCGTAATGACGACCAGCATCGCGCCCGGGTCGGCTGCGGCGTCAAGGCCCAGAGCGGCGATGGACAGGCTGCACCGCACCGGTTTGCGGTGCCCGGCGCCGATATCGACATCATTGATGAACAGCGGCCCACCGCTGGCGCGGGCGCGCCCCAGCGCCGCGTCTGGCGGGGTATCAACGCGCAAGAGATCCCACAGGCCTGCATCTTGTGCCGCGTGCGTGGAGATGTTCAGAAACCCCTCCGCCGCCGGATTGATCTGCGTCACCCGCCCTGCGCCATCCAGCAACAGCGCAGGCAACGGCAGTGCGCCCCAGACTGCATGGTCGGGCCCGCTCATGCAGCAAGCTCGCGCTGCGAGGACACGGCGCAGGGAAGCAGGCGCAAAACCTCCGCCGGCTGATCCGAGGTCAGGATAAGGCGTCGCAGTTGCGGATCGGAGTCCGCCAGATACCAGCCCAGATGCTTGCGCGCGACGCGCAGGCCCAGACCCGTGCCGTAAAACTCCAGCATCGCCTCGTAATGGCCGCCGATCATATCCGCCAGCGCCGCGCCCTGCGGCACATCCGGTGTCGGCGCGCCGTACAGGCGATGCGCAACCTCTGCCAGCGCCCACGGCTTGCCTTGCGCGCCGCGCCCGATCATCACGCCGTCGGCGCCCGATAGCGCCAGCGCCCGCCGGGCAGTGGCCGCGTCGACAATGTCGCCATTAGCAATGACGGGGATTCGCACCGCGTCCTTGACCGCCGCGATGGCGGACCAGTCCGCCCGCCCCTTGTAGAACTGGCAGCGCGTGCGCCCGTGGATCGTGACCATGCGGACGCCCGCCGCCTCGGCCCGGCGGGCGATGTCAGGCGCGTTGCGTACCGCGTCGTCCCAGCCCAGCCGCATTTTCAGCGTGACTGGTACGGATACGGTGCCAACGACAGCCTCGATCAGGCGCAGCGCATGGTCCGGCGCACGCATCAGCGCCGATCCGGCGGCGCCAAACCCTCGGGCACGCGTGACCTTCTTGGCCGGGCAGCCCATGTTGATGTCGATGATGCGGGCGCCATTCGCCTCGGCGATGCGGGCGGCCTCGGCCATCCAATACGCCTCGCATCCGGCCAGTTGCACCGCCGTTGCAGCGGCGCCGAACCCAAGCTCGGCCTTGTCGCGCATCGCGGGCTTCGCCTGAACCATCTCCTGGCTGGCGATCATTTCACTGACGACAAGCCCCGCGCCAAAGCGGGATACCAGATTGCGGAATGGCAGATCCGTGATGCCCGCCAAGGGCGCCAGAAGGACGGGCGACGACAGGGGGGTATCGCTTAATGACAGGGGCATGGGCCGGTTCCTAACTCCACGCGGTCCTCTCTACCCGCCAAGCGGCCCGCGCGCAATGAATTGCAGGGCACCGCGCAGCGCGCTAGGCTGCGCCCATGACATGCGCCGCACTGATCGTCGCCGCCGGGCGCGGCACCCGCGCCGGAGGGGACCGGCCAAAACAGTGGCAGCCGCTGGCCGGCGCGCGCGTGATCGACTGGACGCTGCGCGCGTTTCTGGATCTGCCTGACATATCGCACATCATCATCGTGCTGCACCCCGATGATATCGCTGGATTTACCGCGCCGACAGGCGTGCGTGTCACGGCAGGCGGCGCCACGCGCGCAGCTTCGGTTCGGGCGGGACTGGAGGCGCTTGCTGGCGCCGGCTGCAGCCGCGTGCTGATCCACGACGTCGCGCGCCCCTGCGTCAGCGGTGCGCTGATCCGCCGCGTCTTGCGCGCGCTGGACACCGCCCCCGCCGCCGCGCCGGCGCTTCCGGTGACGGATGCGCTGTGGACGGGCGATGGCGACCGCGTGACCGGCACGCCGGACCGCGCCGGGCTCTACCGCGCGCAGACGCCGCAAGGCTTTGATTTTGATGCTATTCTTGCCGCCCATCGCGGCCATTCTGGCGAGGCGCCCGATGATGTGGCGGTGGCGCGGGCGGCCGGGCTTGACGTGGTGATCGTGCCGGGCGATGAGGATAACCTCAAGATTACGCATCCTTCCGATTTTGCACGGGCCGAGGCCCTGCTGAAAAACACCGCGAGAGGCACAATGGATATTCGCATCGGCAACGGCTATGACGTCCACCGCTTTGGGCCGGGCGATCATGTGATGCTGTGCGGCGTTGCAGTTCCGCACGCGCGTGGCTTGCAAGGCCATTCGGACGCCGATGTCGGCCTGCACGCCCTGTCCGACGCCATTTATGGCGCGCTGGCGGAGGGCGATATCGGGCGGCACTTCCCCCCCTCTGATCCGCAGTGGAAAGGCGCCGAGAGTCATGTGTTTCTGCGCCATGCCATCGCGCTGGCGTCCGATAAAGGGTTTACAATCAGCAACATGGACCTCACTCTTGTGTGCGAACACCCCAAGATCGGGCCGCACGCCGAGGCCATGCAGGCCGCTGTTGCGGACATTACCGGACTGGCACCGGGCCGCATCTCCGTCAAGGCGACGACGTCGGAGCGGCTGGGCTTCACCGGCCGGGAGGAGGGCATCGCCGCCCTTGCCACCGTCCTTCTGGTGCAGCCATGAAAACCGCGCGGTTCGTCGCGACAATCGGCGGCGTCGGGTATCTACGCCCTGCCCCAGGCACCTGGGGATCGCTGGTGGCGCTGCCGATGGCGGCGGTGCTGCATCTGGTCGGCGGGCCTTGGTTGCTGGTCATCGCGATCATCGCAATCTTCTTTGAAGGGCTATGGGCAACTACGCAGGTCACGCGCTGGCAGGACGATCACGACCCGTCCTATGTGGTCGTCGACGAGGTGGTCGGTCAGTGGATCGCGCTGCTGCCGCTGTCATTCGGCGCGTGGCACGTGGGCGCGTCCGTCTTTGCGCTGTGGCCGGGCTGGATAGCGGCTTTTGTGCTGTTCCGTCTGTTCGACATCCTGAAACCCGGCCCGATCGGGTGGGCAGATCGTCGCCATACGCCGCTGGGCGTGATGCTGGACGATGTGATTGCAGGCGTGTTCGCCGCGATCGGCGTTGTCTTATTCGCAGCTCTGTCGCATGGGGTGCTGGGCTTATGAATGTCGCCGACCTGCTGGCACGCGCCCGGGCGTCAGGCGTCATGATCGCCGCCGCCGAAAGCTGCACTGGCGGCATGGTGATGGCCGCGCTCACGGACGTGCCGGGCAGTTCGGACGTGGTTGAACGTGGCTTTGTAACCTATTCTAATGACGCAAAAATACAGATGTTGGGTGTCGCAGAGGAAACGCTGCGCGCGCATGGCGCGGTTAGCAATCAGGTCGCGGCGGAAATGGCCGAGGGCGCGCTGCGCAACTCCATGGCGCAGCTGGCCGTGTCGATCACCGGCATTGCCGGACCCGGCGGATCCGAGGCCAAGCCCGAGGGGCGCGTCTGTTTCGGCGTCGCGCGCGACGGTGCGCCGGTGCGGGTGGACCTGCAGGATTTCGGCGCGCTGGGACGCTCCGGCGTGCGCCGCGCCGCGC
Organism: Roseovarius sp.; assembly: GCA_036568405.1. GTDB lineage: Bacteria > Pseudomonadota > Alphaproteobacteria > Rhodobacterales > Rhodobacteraceae > Roseovarius. The sequence goes on along the minus strand of DATCSR010000015.1, from coordinate 15,169 downwards.
GGGATCATGCGCTGGCGCTGCTGCTGACCGCGCTCAAGGACGGCTCAGCCGTATAATTCATGCGCCCGCCGCTCGAACGCACGCACGATACGCTGCATCGCCTCGTAGAAAAATAGCCCTGCCGCAGATTGCAGAAGGCGATTGCGAAACTCGAAATCGACGTGGAAATCTACCTCGCAGCCATCGTTGGTGTCGGTGAATTTCCAATTCGAAATCATGTGCTTGAACGGCCCGTCCAGATATTTCGTGTCGATTATCTTTGCCTCGGGCCATAGCACGACTCGGCTGGCGAATTTCTCGCGAAAGACCTTGAAGCTGATGACCAGATCGGCCTCCATCACCTCGCTGCCGTCCGGCTGCGGGGTGCGGCTTTTGACGCGGGCGGCGGAATTCCATGGCAGGAATTCGGGGTATTTGCCGACATCTGCAACCAGATCATACATCTGTTGCGCGCTGTAGGGCATCTGGCGGGTTTCGGAATGGGTAGGCAAGAACCGCTCCGGTATTTTTGCATGACAGGTGGGCCCTATGTCATAGAGTGAAGCGGAAAACACAAGGGGCGCCGCGCCCGATGCCCCGTAGGGGGCGCCAGGAAATCCAGATGGAGAGATACATTTTCAATTTTAAATTAGCTTATTGCGCAGCGACCCTCATGCGAATTACAGGCGCCGTGCGATGAACACCCGCTGGCTTTTGCGCGCCACACGCTGGGCGCAAAATCCGCCCAGTGCCGGGCGGGTCAAATTCGTGCTGGCCATCATTGCGGTCTGCATCGGGCTATATGCGGTCGAGCGGGTCTTCGGGTGGCCCGAAACACTGACCCCGGAAAAATCCTTGCAACGCGGCTACCGCCCCTGAATGGGGATTATCTAAAGAAAAGGGGAAATGGCGCGGTTGACGGGGCTCGAACCCGCGACCCCCGGCGTGACAGGCCGGTACTCTAACCAACTGAGCTACAACCGCGCGTGGGGTCTGGATTAGTTGAGACGCCCGAGACCGTCAATGATGAAATGATCGGTTTTCCGCGTGGTTGGCAAGTTTCTATCGCGCAGCAGCCACCGGTCAAATCGGACCGGGTTGGGAGTGGTTCTTACGACGATTATCGAGGAAAAATGCAGTGATGGCGCGGTTGACGGGGCTCGAACCCGCGACCCCCGGCGTGACAGGCCGGTACTCTAACCAACTGAGCTACAACCGCCCACTGCGCGCCTGTGGGCCGTTGCCCGCCAAGCGTTGCACGTCTTTAGTCGGCAAGATCGGGGGCGTCAAGCGGCAGTTGGCGCAAAATCGCATCTATCTGGCAGGGCAGCGAACCGGGGCGGCGTTACTGCGCAGCCGCAGGGTGCATTTGGCGCATCCATTCCTGCGCACCGGCCGTGACGGCGTCATGCACCGCCCTGCCCGCCGCCTCGCCCAGTTCGGTGTGCATGCCGGCATAGGCGATGGTCCCGGCGCGCGCGGCCACGGCGATGCAATCGGTCCCCGTGCCCGTGGCGCGCCCCGATGGCAGGTCCATCCCCGCCTCCAGCACCGCAGCCGTGCGCGCGGCTGCGGCGATGCTGAGCGCCTCGATCAGGGCGACGTCGGTCAGCCCGGCACCCGGCCCCGCATCCAGACGCAGGGCAATATTGACGGTGCCCCAATCATGCCCTGCCCGGTCGATGCGCTGGCCGATTCGCTCGGCGTTCGACAGGCCCACGGTCGCGATGGCGGTGGCGCGCACCGCGCCGACCTCGGCCTCGGCGACATGGTGGCAGCGGATATGGCGGGAGGTGAGGAACGTCACCGCGTCCAGCGCGCCGCGCGCGCTAAGCTGGCCATGCAACCAGTCCAGCACATCCAGATCCTGCGGCAGATCCGCATTGCGCACCTCGCGCCATAGAATGCGGCGCGCCGTGACCAGACCGGGGCGGTTGATCGCCCAGCTGAGCACCTGCATGTCTGCCCCCAAATCGAACTCCAGCCAGGGCGCATCGTGAACCAGCGTGCTCATCGCGTGACCTTGAGGGGCTGAAACAGGGGTCCGTCCTCGGTGTGCAGGTAAGCGGCGGTGATGCCGAACACGTCCTGTAGCCGCTGGGGGGTCAGCACGGCGGCGGGTGGGCCATCTGCCGCCACGCAGCCCTGCCCCAGCAGGACCAGCCGCGTGCAATGGCGCACTGCAAGGCCCAGATCATGCAGGGACACGAGGCAGGATTTGCCGTGCGCGGCCAGCGCCGCGAAGGTCTCCATCGTGGAAATCTGGTGCGCGGGGTCGAGGCCGGCATTCGGCTCGTCCGCCATCAGCAGCGGGGTTTCCTGCGCCAGCGCGCGCGCGATCAGGGCGCGCGCAGTCTCGCCCCCCGAAAGGCGGGTGGCAGCGCGGTGGCGCAGCGGCCCAAGCCCCATCTGCGCGATTGCCGATTCGACAGCGGCGCGGTCGGCCTCGGTCGCCCGCTGGCCTGCGCCGAGGTGCGGCACCCGGCCCAGCATGACCAGCGTTTCGACGGAAACCGGCCATGCAATCTCACGCGATTGGGGCATCCAGGCGGCCAATTTGGCGCGCTGCACCGCGGGCAGCGCAGCAAGCGAGCTGTGCCCCGCCGCCGGAATCAGGCCAAGCGCGGCGCGCATCAGCGTCGTCTTGCCCGCACCATTGGGGCCGATCAAGCCGACGAATTCGCCCGGCGCGATGTCCAGCGTGACGCCTGAAATCACCGGGCGTCCGCGCAGCGTCACGGCCAGATCCGACAGCGACAGAAGGCTCATATCCCATCCTTCCGCGTCTTGTAGATCAGGTGCAGGAACACCGGGGCGCCAACCAGCGCGGTCAGAACGCCCAGCTTCAGATCCTGCGTCGGCAGGATGATCCGCACGGCAATGTCGGCGATCAGCAGCATCACCGCGCCCCCCAGCGCCGACGCCCAGAGCAGACGCGACGGCCGCGCGCCGACGAAGGGCCGCAAGATATGCGGCACCACCAGCCCGACAAAACCGATCGCCCCGGCAACTGCCGTGGACGCGCCCACAACGCAGGCCGTGCCCAGCACCAGAACTAGGCGCATCCGCGGCAGGCTGATGCCCATGGCCCCCGCCGCATCCTCGCCAAGCGTCAGTGCATCGAGGCCACGGCCCAGCGTGCCGATCAGCCCCCAGCCAATGACCATCAGGGGTGCCGCCAGCCACACATGCGTCATCGAGCGGTCGGCCAGCGACCCCATCATCCAGAACACGATCTCATTGGCGGCAAAGGGGTTCGGCGACAGGTTCAGCACCAGCGAGGTTAGCGCGCCGGCCAGCGCCGAAATGGCGATGCCCGCAAGGATCAGCGTCAGCGATCCGCCGCGCGGCCCGGCCAGTCCCATGACCAGTGCGACCCCCACCAGCGCGCCGCCAAGCGCCGCCAGCGGCAGGCCCAGCGACCACATCGCCGCCGCCCCGGTATGGATCGCCAGCACGGCGCCCAAAGCGGCAGAGCCCGACACGCCGATAAGCCCCGGTTCGGCCAGCGGGTTGCGCAGGTAGCCCTGCATCGCCGCCCCGGCAAGACCGAGGCTGGCGCCGATCATCAGCGCCAGCAGGGCGCGCGGCAGGCGGATCTGGCGCATGACCATCGCCACCGGACCGTCGCCCCCCTGCCAAAGCGCCGCCAGACTGTCGCCGGGAGCCAGATCGGCCGGGCCAACCAGCAGCGATGCGGTGAACAGCGCAGCAGTCAGCAAAGCGAGGGCGATCATCACGCGGCTCATCTGCCTGCCTCCAGCTTGCGGCGGGCGGCAGCCATGTCGCCAATCGCGCGCAGCACGTAGGGGGTGCCGCAGACCCAGTCCTGATCGCTCATGACCGCGCGGGCGGCCTGCCCGTTCAGCCCTTCGACAACGGGATGGTCCATGATTTCTTCGGCGCGCGAGCCGCGTGGATAGCGGCGCGCGGTGATGACAAGGTCGGGCTGTAGCATCGCCAGCACCTCCAGCGGCAGCTTGCCCCAGCCATAGCCTGCCTCCGCCGGCGCGTTGCGCAGCCCGGCTGCGGCGAGGATCTCGCCCGACAGGGTCTTGTCGCCCGAGGTATAGCCATTGGCCGAATAGAGCGCCGCGCGCGGCGCGTCCGGGCCCGGCGGGCCATCCAGATCCTCCCGCAACTGTGCAAGGTCGGCGTCGAACTTCGCGATCATCGCAGCCGCCGCCGCCTCGCGTCCCAGCGCCGCGCCCATCTGCCGGATGCGATCGCGCACCTCCTCGAGCGATCCGACAATGTCGAACTGCACCACCTCTATCCCCAGCTGCCGGAGCAGCGCCACCGTGTCGCGGCTGGAATATTCGCCCGCGACCACCAGATCGGGGGCCATGCCGTGCACCTCCTCGGCGCGGCCTGCGTTGATCGGATAGTGCGCGGCCTCATCCGCCATGGACGACACGCGCGGGTCCAGCGCGATACGGCTGACCGACATCAGCTGGCCGGGGGCGGCCAGCAGCATCGCCAGCTGGTCAGTGCACAGGTTGATAGACACGACCCGCGACGGCGCCGCCCCCAGCGGCGCCGAAAACAGCACCGCCGCGCCCGCCATCATGGCACGCGCGGCGATCTGGCGTATGCGGTCAGAAACTTGCACGAAGCCCGACATAGGCCGCCCGGCCCGGTTGGTTATAGCCGCCCGCCGTCTCGTAATCCTCGTCAAAGATGTTTTCCAGACGCAGGTAAAGCTGGGCCTTATCGGTGACGTCGTAGGAGACCCCGGCGCCGACGAGGGTGTAGTCGCCGACTTTGTGACCAACTGGTGCAAACGCGCTGGGAACGATGTCCGCAACATGGCGCACATCCATATAGCCCGAGAACCGGTCCGTAAAATCATTCGACAGCCCAAGCGTAACGTCATGCTTTGGCGTGCGCACCAGCCGGACACCATCCGTTTCGGCGTCAGTATATGTATAGGCTCCATACACACTTAGCCCTGATCTCAGCGCGTATTCACCCGACAGCTCGATCCCCTTTGACGTCGTCGTGCCAGGTATTTGGACGTAGCATCCGTTGTTGCCGTTGTTGCATCCGTTGTTGCTGAATTCGAAATCAATTAGATCGTCAATGTCCGTGTAGAACACCGTTGCTTTGACATAACCCGCCGTGCCGAATGTCTTTTCAACGCCCAGCTCATAGCTGGTGCTGTTTTCCGGTTGCAGCGTCGGAAGGCCATACAGGCTGAAACGTTCGTATAGGGATGGCGCGCGATAGCCGGTACCAACAACTGCCCTAAAGGCCAGATCCTGAACCGGCCGCCAGACAGCGGCGATGCGCCCAGTCGTCTGGCCACCGAATGAGGAATTGTCGTCATAGCGCAGCGCCGCCGACAGATCGACAGTCGCGGACGGGCTGAACAGGATCTCGGCATTTACGGCTGTGTCATCCTCGGATCCGCTTGCCGGCGGGCCGGCGAATATTGAAGGCCCCGGAATGGTATTGAATGTCTCTTCTGTATATTCCGCGCCGAAATTCAATATCGTGCGCGAGGTCAACTCGGCGCTGCCCAGATAGGAAACGCTTTGACGATCACCATTGAAGGCGGTGGTGAACTGGCTTTGAGGATCGTCGCGGTCAATATCGAAATAAGTATAGCTCAGCGTGTGGGTGATGGCGCCGGCGCGCCACGTGCCGTAGACACGCGCACCGCGTTCCGCCAGGTAAAATTTGTCGCCATCGCTTCCAGCGACGTCGATATCCAGCTCGTTGTCGCGGTAATGAAGTACCGCGCCGAACGTGAGCGCATCGGTGGCGTCGTATTCTGCTGTTACATCAACTGTCGATTGCTCAAACCCGTCCTTGTCCGTGTTGAAGCTGCGTTGCGAGAAACCCTCCGTTTCGATCCGTCCATATGACAGGGCGACAAAACCTTTCTCGGACTTATATCCTGCGCTGATATTGGCGCCATAGGTCTCATAGCTGCCCCCCTCAACCGAGGCTGTGCCGGAAAAGCCCAACTTCTCCGGGCGAAATGTCGTGATATTGACGACGCCGGCAATTGCCTCTGATCCGTAGAGCGCTGATTGCGAGCCTTTGAGCACCTCAATCCGCTGGATGCCCGAGCTTGTCAGCCCTCCGAAATTAAAAGCATTTTGCGCACCTGACATATCAGACACGTCGATTCCGTTGATACGCACGCCAACATAGCGTGCTGGCAAGCCGCGGATCTGTATGCCGCGAGAGGCTCCGATCCCGCCATTCGAGGTCGAATTGACGCCCGGCAGCCGGTCCAACCGATCCACCACTGAAGAATCATTGTGGCCCACCTGATCGCCCTCCAGCACCTCGACGGTAGCGCCGGTGCGGCCAAGCTCGACGGGGGTCAGGCTGGACGATAGCACGATGGTGCCCAGATCATAGGTCTGTTGCGCGGCGGCGGCATTGGCGATCAGCGTGCCGGTGCAGGCCAGACCGGTCGCGGTCAGAAAGGTTGAGGTGGAAAAAGAGGGTTTCATATGCGTCTCCGGGTCGCCTGTATTCAGGCGATGCAGGTCTTGGATATGCATGCGGATCGACGTCTTGGCCCCTCCGCAGGCGGCGAAATGCCACCACACCGGAAGAATCCGTTGTCCCCGACGCGCCCCGCGTCCGGACAGGGTGAGCACCTCGGCAGGTCTCCTGACTTGCGGGTCAACACTTGGCCGGGCCTTCCCGCCGCGCGCGCGGCAGTGACGTGTTTCCGGCTTCGCTCGCCGCCTACAGTTGCGGGGGCAGTCGCGGAATTGGCGCCGGGGCGCCGTACCACGTTCCCTATTATCCGGACTTTTGAGGGCCCGGACCGAAGTAGCCCGGGTTTAGCGCAGGGCACTGGCGCGCGGCAAGGGGGAAAAACAGCAAACCGGCAATTCCATCGCTGGCGGGCCGTGCATGGCAATTCGGTTGCCGTCTCTGTGGGTGCCAGGTATCCGGCGCTGGCGTCATTGGCGACGATCATGTTCTTCTGGTCTTCGGGGGCCATACGCTCGACGCCACGGCGCAGAAACGATCCAAAGGCTTTGCGCTCAAGGTTCAGCGCCGGTGTAGCGATGTGAACGCCTTGCGGACGCGCGGCCTTGGCTTCCATGTCATCAAGGCGCTTTTGCACCGCTTCGAAAGCCTTGATCTCGGATTCGGGGGCGTCATTGGCCGGGATTGCTGCGATAGCAGTCGCGATCATCTTTTCGATTTCTTCGGGGTCCATAGTCATTTCCTTCTGGGTTTTGGTGTCATCGGATTTGAGGGACGTGATCTGCGCGCGCGGATGACAGGGGATAGCGACAACAGATTTTTCATGCAGATCGGCAGCGGTGATTGTCCGGCCCTTCGCATTGCGTGTGGCTTTCGTGGTGACAAAGCCAATGGACAGGCCGGACACTGCCTTGTTGCGGATCATGGCGCGGACCTCTCGGGCGCGCTCCAAGTCATCCACCAGCAAGCGGCCCTTGACGATCAGGCCGGTGTCGGATTCCGTGATGGATTCCCAGACGCTGACAACTTGGCTCTGGTCGTGCTGGAAAAGCATGGGCAGCGTGGCCGGGGCGATGATCGCGCCCTTGGTGAGCACGTCGCCGACGCTATCCGGCGTGGTGTAATCCCACGCGATGCCTTCAATCGCGCCCTCGTCTGTGACGGTCAATGCCGCCTTGATTTCGATGCGTTCGCTCATGCTGCGGCCTCTTCTGTGTCGGTGTCGCCGCCCCAGCGGGAATCGAGAATGTCCATCGCCAGCGGGTAAAGCTCGGCAATGGGGCGGTTGCGGCCATAGGTGTTCGTGAGGCGCATGGCCTGTTCAGGTGACGCGCCGCCGCCGATCAGGGAAAACCGGAGGATCTCCACCAAATCGGCCAGCGCATGCCGATTGCGCGCTGATAGAGCGCGCCGATACCAAGATCGGTGACGCGCCCAAGCTCGGCGATCATGTCATCGGTCAGGGCGAAGACGTGATCGCCATCACCGAAGAATGCTTCATGCTGCATCGTCTGCGCTCCGATTGTCCGGCGTGGTGATATGCGGATTGTCCAACTTGTCGCCGTCGGGATGCGGAGCGACGTTCAACCCGGCGCGCACTTCGTTAGCGGTCAGCGCGCCCATTGCGCAATACTGGCCGTATGCCGTTGCCTTGGTCGCGTGGTCCGCGCTTAAGAGGCTTTCCAGATTGAATTCGATGTAGGTATCGCGGCGCTCGTCAGGTGAAAGCAGGACGCGGCTATAGGCCCGCTGCAATGCTGCAATCCACGGCTTCAACGTCAGGTCATAGAATTGACGCGCCATCTGTTCGCTGTTGCTCCACGTTGCGCGGCTCAGTTCAAACAAGAGCGGGGGCGGAACGCGAAACACGCGCGCAATCTCGCGGATTTACTCAAGGCGGTTTTCGGAAAACTGTGCATCGGCCAGCGTCATCGATAGCTGCTGATACTTCATGTTTTCATCCAGCAGCGCAGTTGCGCCTGCGTTGTTGCCGCTGTGCTGAAATGAAAAGCTCGTGGATAGCTTTCGCTTGGCTTCGGCATCCATAGATTTCTCGGCGAGGATAACGCCGGACGGGCGCGCACCATTTTTGAACACACTGCCGATATGGTTCTCAAAAGCGATTGAAAGCGGGATTGCTTCGCGGCCAAGTGTGACGGGTGACACGCCGCCGAATGCCTCGCTATGCAGAATGTCTTGGTATGCGTGGCGGCGCTGGCCCTGATCGTATGAGACGCGATAGAAGGGTTCGCCATCGGCCTCTTGTTCGCGCTGCACCTTGGCCGGGCCCAGCCGGTGTAGCTCAAGGGGCTGGCCTGTGTTGCTGCGTGTAACCAACGCATATCCGCTACCATGCAGCAGTGCGGCGCCGGTCAATTCTTCGCGCAGCTGCTCGGCACTGGTCCAAGAGTTTGCCTCGTCATGGATCAGGCGAAAGGCCGGGTGATCGGTCAGGGCGGATTTGTCGTCACGGTCATAGACCTTGGCCGGCAGTGCGCCGATTGTTTCACTGATCAGGGACACCACGCAAGCCACGGCAGGGACGCGCATGGCATTGCCGGGGCCGACATGAATGCCGGACGATGTAGGCACCGCACCGAACAGGCTAAACGCCTCGGGGTCGGTCAGGGTCAGCGCCTTCTCTTCGGGCTTGAAGCCTAGCGCGTTTCTAAGTCGGTCGAAGGCCACGGTTCACCATGTGATAACTTGCACTGTGGCAGATAAATCACACTCACACCCATAGGTGAATCCCTGAAGTGTTACACCATAACCATTTGTATTCCGGCAGGCGATCTACAACGGCGATCCGCGCAGCCAAGGTAACGTCGCCGTATCCGTCGGTTGCGGTCCTGCCTGCGTGGCCCTGTATGGCGTCTGCTACACGATCCGAGAACGCAAGTTCACGGCACTGCGTTTTGAAACAGTGCCGCCATCCATAGTTGGGCCGGACGCCATCGGGCACTAACTCCAACCGCCCCAGCCATTCCCCAAGCTGATTTGATATCCGCTTGGCCTTGGTCGCGTATTTCGCCGGTTCGGTGCAGCCATGGAAAAAGCGGGCCGGGGTTTGCAGCTTTCACGAATTCTGCAAAGCCAAGGGTGACGATCTGCGCATGCAGGGGAACGTCGCGGTAATCCCCTGCCTTGATCGATCCGGCATCCAGCGTGATGCGGATCACCCAGCGGCCATCCACCTTGCGCACGTCCTCTTCGCGCAGTTGTGTAATTTCGCTGACGCGCGCACCGGAGAAAGCGCAGATGATCGGAACCCATCGCTTAGCCGCGACCAGATGCGATTTCTCGCGGATGTACCCGTTCACGTCTGCACTAGGCTTGTAGGCAGTCGCGGCCTTTAGCACCTTGACCACCTCGGCTTCTGTGAAACCTTTTTCGCGGCTGTATTGGCGGCACGGTTTGGGTTGCCTGACTTTAGCCGCGACGTTTTCAGACAGGCGGTCGTTATCCTCGGCCCATGCGAATAGGGACCGGATCGTTGATAGATAGATATCGCTGACGGTCTTGGCCGATAGCGTTTTCATCAGGTGTTCGCGCCACGCCATTACGTCTGCTTTAGTGATGCGCCGCGCATCGTCGTGCTTCACGAATTTGCGCAGGTTCTCTACCACCGGGTCTTGGCGGCGCGAACCGCTACGCATGAAACCTGCCTGCGTTCGTGTATCAACATAATCGCGCCATGGCTTCGATAAGCTGACGGGTGTCGGTGTATCCTCGGGCGGCTGCGCGTTGACGATCATTGGTGTGGTAGCTGCGCCGCTAAAGTCGCCTTTATTGCGCTCTGCTCCACGCTCCAAGGCTTCCAGTTCGGCACCGCACAAAGCGCGCGCCACGATCCGCCATGCGTCCGAACCTTGGGCTGCATCCAGATTGCCAGCGGCGCGGAAACGCTCAATCCGTGATCCGACAAGTGCGGCCAGTTCGTCGTCGGTCGCTTTTCCGGCAATGGCATCGCGCAACTTGGACACTAACAGGTCATCGATGCCGACAGAGGGATAGCGCGGATCGCCCCTTAGCCGATCATCAAACGCACGGCGCTGCGCATAATGGCTGGCCGCGATTTGATCGGGTGCCAGCGGGTATTATGGTGCCAGCCGGGTAACGTGGCCTGCCTCGCGCTCGGCCTGTGCGATCTGGTGTTGAAGCTGGGCCACCGCGCCGGCAGCATCTTGAGCACCGTGTAATAATCGCCGCCCAGAGGTGCGCGCAGTTCGGTTTTGCCGACTATCTTGCGCAGGTCTTTCGGCACGACAAGCCGCGCGTGATAGCGGCCTGATCGGTTGATCATGTCTCGAACCTTGCCAGCCATGTCAGTTCCCCGTTTATAACCAAGTTTGTTACGTTAGAACGGACTATGACCCTTGCTTGCAAGGGTTTTATTTGATTTCAAAGGGATAATATGGTGGGTGATGAGGGGCTCGAACCCCCGACATTTTCGGTGTAAACGAAACGCTCTACCAACTGAGCTAATCACCCGCACGGCCCCTCTAGCGCCAAGCGGCCGATCTGGCAAGGGCGGTTTGGCATTCCGGCCCGTGAAATCCGATGGTGTAGGACGTGGCGGACCCGACAACCCCCGTCTAATTCGGGCCGACCGCGTCCAGCCGCGTCTCGCGCCCTCGGCTGAGGTGATAGATACAGCCCTGCCCGTTGTCCTGCGCGCCCATTTCGGAAGGCTCCAGCCCCTTGACCAGACCGCGCAGCACCTGCCCCCAGAGGCCATGTGCGACGACGATACTCGGACCGGCAAGGGCGCCGGCAAACTCCGTCACGCGGTCGACCAACTGGTCCAGCGTCTCACCTTGCGGCGCGGATGTGTAGGTCAACAGATCATTCGCGCGCTGCGGCAGGTCGGCCTTTTGCATGCCTTCCCACGCGCCTGCCCCGATCTCGGCAAGGCGCGGTTCGACAGTGACGGGATGCCCAGCCAGTGCGATCGCCGCCGTCTGCCGCGCCCGGCCCAAAGGCGAGACGTAGATTGCGCCCTGCCCCAGGGCAATTTGGTCCGGAATGTCACCGATCAGGCCCGCCTGCATCTGCGCCTGCCGCTGGCCCAGGGGCGTCAGCGGCGAATCCATCCGTCCCTGAATGCGGCCTGCGGCATTCCATTCGGTCTGCCCATGGCGCAGGAACCAGATATCGGGCCACGCGCAACCCGGCGACATGCCCATGCCTCACACACCTCGATCAGTTGGAAATGGTGGGTGATAAGGGATTTGAACCCCTGACATCTTCGATGTGAACGAAGCGCTCTACCACTGAGCTAATCACCCTTGCGCCGGTTTTTAGCGTCACTCGGCGTTGTCTGCAACCGCTTCTTTGCCGCGATTCGCCGCCTGATCCTTGTCCGCTTTCGACCCCGCCGTCGCTGCCGGACGGACAGGTGCGCCGCCGCCTGCCGCGGGCGCGTTCGGCTGGCGGATATTGGCAACGATCACGCGCGCCGTGCCGGTATCCTTCACGCGCTTGCGCTTGATCTTGCCCATTGGTTGCAGATTCAGATCGCGCCCCTCGCCAAGCGCCTCGCCAAGCACGGCCAGCATCGCCTCTATGACGGGTTTGGCGTGCTTCTTGGGGACCTCGGATTGCTCGACCACCTTGGCGATCAGTTCCTGCTTTTTAAGGGGCAAAGGGCCATCAATGCCGGCGCCGGTATCCGGCGCGTGCCCGCCGGTCAGCGGCGGCTTGGGCACCAGTGTGGTCGCGATGCCGCGAGGGCGCGGCGCGGAGGACGCCTGAGGCGCCGCCCCGCTGGCACGGGCGGGTTTCGCACCCTTGGTTTCGGTTTTGCTGCCTGTCGTTTTGCGGCCTGCCATGATGGCTGCCTCCTGATTATTTTCCACTCGGCCACAGGTTAGCTGCGTCAAGGGCTTTATGCCAGTTCTCTCTTCTGCCGGCTGGTCTGCCCCTTGACGCGCTCAGCGGCCCTTGAACAGGCCGCCGAGAATGCCGCGCACGATGCGGCGTCCGGTGCTGCCCTTCATCTCGCGCAGGACCGCATCACCGAAGGCCTTGCCGATCTCGCTGCCCATGCTGCCCCGGTTCGGCTGCGCGGTCGAACGGTCGACACGGGCGCCGGTGTAGCGGCGCCCGGCGTTGAATTCCCTCTCGGCGGCGGATTGGTCTTGCGCGAATTCTTCGGCCTTGGCGGCGTCCTGCGCGGCAGCTTCGGCGCGGGCCTTGAGGATTTCATGGGCGGAATGTCGGTCGATCAGCGTCTCGTATTTGTCCGCCACCGGCGAGCCCTGCATCGCGGCGCGGCGCCCGGCCTCGTCGATCGGTCCCAGTTTCGACGACGGCGGGCGGATCAGCGTACGCTCCACGATGCCGGGCACGCCCTTGTTCTCCAACATGGATGTCACGGCCTCGCCCACGCCGACATCGCGGATGGCGTCGACGGTCGAAAACCGCTCGTTCGGGCGATAGGTTTCCGCCGCCCGGCTAAGCGCCTTGCGGTCGCGCGCGGTAAAGGCGCGCAGGGCATGCTGGACGCGGTTGCCGAGCTGGCCGAGGATATCCTCGGGCACGTCATCGGGGTTTTGCGTGATGAAATAAACGCCGACGCCCTTGGAGCGAATCAACCGCGCAACCTGCTCGACCTTGTCGACCAGCGCCTTGGGGGCGTCGTCGAACAGCAGATGCGCCTCGTCAAAGAAGAACACCAGCTTGGGTTTCTCCGGATCGCCGACCTCGGGCAGCGTTTCGAATAGTTCCGACAAAAGCCATAGCAGGAAGGTTGCATAAAGGCGCGGCGATCCCATCAGCTTGTCCGCAGCGAGGATATTGATCTGTCCGCGCCCATCCGCGCCCACATGCATCAGGTCCGCAAGGTCCAGCGCAGGTTCGCCAAACAGCTGCGTGCCGCCCTGATTTTCCAGCACCATCAACTGGCGCTGGATCGCGCCGACCGACTGGACCGAAACGTTGCCATAGCGCAGCGACAGCGCGTCGCGGTTCTCGCCCACCCATACCAGAAGCGATTGCAGATCCTTGAGGTCCAGCAGCGGCATCCCCTCCTCGTCCGCGACGCGGAAGGCGATGTTCATGATGCCCTCCTGCGCCTCGCTCAGTTCCATCAGACGGCTCAGCAGCAGCGGGCCCATTTCGGCCAGCGTCGTGCGCACCGGGTGGCCCTGTACGCCGAAGAGATCCCAGAACGTGACCGGAAAGGCGGCATAGTTGTAACCCTCCAGCCCGATGGTGGCGGCGCGGCTGCTGAACGCCTCGTGCAGTTTGAAATCGGCGCTGCCAGCCGCGGCAAGGCCCGACAGATCACCCTTCACGTCCGACAGGAAGACCGGCACGCCCGCGGTCGAGAATCCTTCGGCCAGGATCTGAAGCGTCACCGTCTTGCCGGTGCCGGTGGCACCCGCGATCAGGCCGTGCCGATTGGCGTATTTGAGGCTCAGCTTCTGCGGCTCCGTGTAATCCGGCCCGCCGCCGCCGATAAAGATGCCGTTGCTCAATGTTCCGCCCCCATTTGCGCCCGCTTTCCCTGCGTGCCGCGCGACAATACATCCTTAACCTCTTCGTGCCAGTATCAAATTCAATCCGGTGGCTTATGTCCTTTTGACGCCGGTGTGACTTCCTCCCTATCAGACTGGCCGCGCCTTCGGGTGCGGCCATTTTTGCGTCGAAAGTTTACGTCGAAAGAGTGTGCATTTTGGCTGTTGACGGCGATTTCAAGCTGCCGTAGCGTCTGCTTCAATTACTAAGTCGGCCAAGTCCGGCAGGGAGAAGTGAAAAGGGGCCGGAAGGCCCCTTTTTTTGATCCGGTTCGGTCCGATACGCTGACGTCTGCCGGGCCCGCGCGGAATTCCGCCATGCCGGGCGCGAGACCCGGCGATTTGATCCTGACAGTCGCGATGCGTCATGTTAGATCGCCATGTAACTTACAATGACGACGGGGAAATCATGCAAAACTCACTTTCCATTCTGTCTTTCGCGGCAGCGCTTGGCCTGGCCGGCGCGGCATTCGCACAAGATACCGCCACGGATGATGCGGCAACCACCGAAGGCGCGGCTGCCGCGACCGAAGAGGCCGCACCAGACGCCGCCACAGCCGCAGACGCTGAAACCGATGCAGACGCCGCTGAAGCGCCGGCAGAAGCGGACGCAAACGCAGAGGCCGCCGACGACACCGCCACGGACGAACCCGCCAGCGAGGGCGACGCCTTCGCGACCGGAACCGAAGTCGCAGAAGGCGCGCCTGCCGTTTATATCAAGGAAAAATTCGGCGACTGGAACCTGCGCTGCTTCCGCAATGATGAGGGTGACGATCCTTGCCAGCTGTATCAACTGCTGCGCGAACAGGGCGGCAACCCCGTTGCTGAATTCAGCATTTTCCGCATCGAAGGCCAGGCGCCCGCCGTCGCGGGTGCCACCGCGATCGTTCCGCTGGTCACGCTGCTGACCGAAGAGCTGAAGATGTCCGTCGATGGCGGCACTGCCAAGAGCTATCCCTACCGCGTCTGCACCGAGGCCGGCTGCGTTGCGCAGATCGGTCTGACCGAGCAGGATATCGCCACGTTCAAGAAAGGCTCCAAGGCGCAGATGGTTCTGGTCCCCGCGCAGGCGCCCGATCAGAAGGTCACGATCGATATCTCGCTGAACGGTTTCACCGCCGGCTATGACGCCGTCGGCGCCTTCACCGAGTAACGCCGGACAGGCTTTACCGGATTGCAGAGGGGCGGGCCGAAGGGCCAGCCCTTTT
>DATCSR010000014.1:0-44874 GCA_036568405.1 Roseovarius sp. | reverse complement strand
CCGTCAGGCACGAATGGCTGGACCAATACATCATCAAGAGCATCGAGGAGGCCCAACACTTTGCCACACAGTGGTTATGGACATACAACAACGACCGCCCAAATATGGGCATCGGCGGTATTACCCCTGCAATGAAACTGAGTTCACCAGTATGGCGATCCTAAAATGGGTTCAGAAGACGAGTATCGATTGGCATTATATCGCGCCCGGAAAGCCCCAACAGAACGGTTTCATCGAAAGCTTCAACGGTAAGCTGCGGGACGAATGTTTGAATGAAACGCTATTTGGCATATTGCACGATGCCCGCCAAACGCTGGAAGAATGGCAAGAGGATTACAATTGGCGCAGACCACATCCGGCATTGGGAAACCTGACGCCGATGGAATTCCTGCAGAGAAAGGCTATAGACAAAATAGCCGCCCGAGGTCACAGATTTAACCCCAAGGACTCCGCGCAAAGCTGGAGGGGACTCGGGGCACAGGTCGCGGCGACTTCAACCACCACCGCCCGCATTCCAGCCTCGCTGGCCTGACACCGAAGGAATATGCTATCCGGTCGAAGGAAGACCAAAACCTGAACAGAGCTAACCAATAAACGCGGACTCTCAGGGGAGCAGGCCATGCGGTCAGATCGCGTTTGCAGTATCCTGTAGCCACGGCAAGATTTCTGTTTGGATTCGGCCCTTATCCCAATGGTGGGCCGAAACCGAGCAATGGACGGCGGCGTGCCCCCTGCCATTTGGGCCGCGAATGGCGCAGGCGATGCCGACCTCATTCAGGATCATCTGGTCGTATGTAATCGCATAGCCGGTTCGCGCTGCAGCCTCGATCTGATGTGCGATTTCTGCGCGGTCCATCGTGGTGCGGGGTGTTTCGGCGTACAAGCGCCAATCGCGAATTGCAGCCGCGCGTTCTTCTAGTGGAAACGTAGCGAGGATGCTCTGGCCCGCTGATATGCTGAGGGCTGGCACCGAGCGGCCCGGCACGGACGCGGCGAATACTGTGCGCGTGCAGGGCAGGCGGGCCGCATAGATGATGTCCTGCCCCGACAACTGTGCCAGGTTCACTGTCTCGCCAAGGCGCTGGGATAAATCGATCAATTTGGGCATAGCACGCGCGACCAGCGGATCGGACCAGTAATAGGCATAGGCTAGACGCAGCCATGCATGCGAGGGTCGGTAGAGCCGCGTCACGGGGTCTTTGTCCAGCATTCCCTCAATGTGGAGCGTATTGGCAAGGCGCTGAACCGCACTCTTGTCGAGGCCAGTGATCCTGGCCAGCGCTGCCAGCGACAATTCGGTATGGGTCTGATCGAAGGCGCGCAATATGCGCAGACCCTTGGCCAGTGAGCCCACAAAGAGGGTATTCTGTTTGAGCTTGGTCACCAAATTTCGCTTTTCTGAGATGGAGCAGGCGGATCGTCCAAATTTGCTCTTGATTTATACGCGGTCGCAGGGTTCAAATAATTAAATTGTGATCTTGCGTATTATTATATGATAGATTGCGTGTGTAAACAAAATTTGGTGGAGAACCGCAGCGCGTCTGCGGAAGGGAGGACAACAGATGAAAGCTGCATTTTTGAAATCGACGTCGCTGGCGTTGGTGATGTCGGTAGGTGCTGCTGGCACCGCGCTGGCGGACAAGGCGAGCGATACTCTGAGCGTAGCGTTTACCAAGGAGTTGGAGAACGTCGACAGTTTCTTCAACTCGTCGCGCGAGGGCGTCGTGATGCAACGCGCCGTCTGGGACGGGCTGATCTATCGCGACCCCGTGACCAACGAATACAAAGGGAACCTTGCGACAAGCTGGGAGTGGATCGACGACAAGACGCTGGAATTCAAACTGCGCGAAGGCGTGAAATTCCACGACGGATCAGATTTCAATGCCGATGATGTGGTCGCCACGGTCAACTTTGTCGCCAAGGAAGAGAACGGCGTCAAGACGCAGCGCAATGTGAACTGGATGGAAGCGGCCGAGAAAATCGACGATTACACCGTCCGGATCACCACCAAGGACGTGTTTCCGGCGGCGGTCGAATTTCTGTCCGGCCCCGTGTCCATGTACCCGGCGGACTATTACGCCGAAGTCGGCCCCTCGGGCATGGGCCTGAAGCCTGTCGGAACCGGCCCCTACAAGGTGACCGAGGTTGTTCCCGGCCAGCACTTCAAGCTTGAGAAATATGACGGCTACCATGACAGCCCCAAGGGTCAGCCGAGCATCTCGAAGATTGACATTCGCACCATTCCCGACGTGAACACCCAGTTGGCCGAGTTGTTTTCCGGCACGCTCGATCTGATTTGGCAGGTGCCGGCGGATCAGGCCGAGAAAATGAGCGCGATGGACGACCGGTTTACTGTGTTGAACGAATCCACGATGCGCGTCGGCTATATCGCCATGGACGCGGCGGGCCGCTCGTCGATGGACCCAAATCCGTTTACTGATCTAAAGGTGCGCCAGGCCGTCAACCACGCCATCGATCGCCAGGCGCTGGTCGACAACCTGCTCAAAGGCAAGTCCAAGGTCGTCTCGACCGCCTGCTTCCCCAGTCAGTTCGGCTGTGCGCAGGACGTCACCAGCTATGAGTATGACCCCGAAAAGGCCAAGGCGCTGCTTGCCGAGGCGGGCTATGAGGATGGGTTCAGCACCGAATTCTATGCCTATCGTGACCGCGAATATGCCGAAGCAATTTCGAGCTATCTGAACGCTGTCGGCATTCAAACCGACTTCAAATTGCTGCAGTATTCCGCGCTGCGCGAGTTGAACATGAAGGGCGAAGTGCCGATCATGTTTTCGACCTGGGGCAGTTTCTCGGTCAACGATGCGTCGGCAATGGTCAGCCAGTTCTTCAAGCATGGCAGCCTGGACGACGCGCAGGACGACCAGACCAAAGAATGGCTGGATGTGGCCGATAGCTCGACCGACGCGGACAAGCGGATCGAGTTCTACACGAAGGCGCTACAGCGCATCGCGGATCAGGCATTCTGGGCGCCGCTGTTCAGCTACAACACCAACTACGTCATGACCAAAGAGGTGGAATACACTCCGACGGCGGATGAGGTGCTGCGCTTTACGAACATGACCTGGAACTAAAATCGGCAATAGGCCCGCAGGATCCGATGTGACCCTGCGGGCGTTTCGCCTTTTCCGATTGATAGGCAATCGCAAAAACCGGCAAGGAGACAGCAGCACATGCTGCCATTCATTCTCAAACGGCTCGGCCTCGCGCTTCTTGTGGCCTTCACGGTCAGTTTCATCAGCTTTTCACTGCTGTTCCTGTCGGGTGACCCGGCGGCGGCCCTCGCGGGCGAGACCGCCAGCGGCGAGGACATCGAATCGCTGCGCCGCCTTTATGGTTTTGACCGGCCCATGTTGGTGCAATACGGCGATTGGCTGTGGCAGGCGCTGCAGGGCAATTTCGGCGAGAGCTACTACTTCAAGCTGCCCGTCGCCAGCCTGATCGCCGATCGCCTTTCGGTCACGATGACGCTGGGCGTCTGCGGCATCAGCTTTGCCCTTTTGACCGCCGTGCCGCTGGGCGTCGTGGCGGCGATCCGGCCCAATTCCATCGTGGACCGCGTCGCGCTCTTCCTGTCGGTGGCGGGGCAGGCAATGCCCAGCTTCTGGTTTGGTCTGATCCTGATCGTCCTTTTCGGGATCAAGCTGGGATGGCTGCCGCCCTCGGGTGCCTCCACGTGGCGGCATTTCATCATGCCGACAGTCGTCTTGGGCTATTACGCCATGCCCGCGATCATGCGCCTGACGCGGGCCGGAATGCTGGAAGTGTTGAACTCCGATTATATCCGCACCGCTCGCGCCAAGGGTGCCAGTGAGAGCCGTGTGATGTTCAAGCACGCGCTGCGCAACGCGATCATTCCGGTGGTCAGCCTTGCTGCGGTTCAGATGGGCTTCATGCTGGGCGGCTCGATCGTGGTCGAGTCGGTCTTTGCGCTGCACGGCGCCGGCTATCTGGCGTGGGAGAGCATTGCGCGCAACGATCTGCCGACGGTCCAGGCGCTGATCCTGATCTTTTCGATGTTCTACATCATCTTCACCTTTCTGGCGGACGTGCTGAACGCATGGCTCGATCCCCGCATGAGGAGTTCGTAAGATGGCCGTGCAGAAAACCGACCTGAACCCCACAGCCGATCCGCTGCTGGAGGAAATCAGCGGCCCGACCCCCCGCCAGATCCTGCGCAAGCGTGTGCGCGGCCATACGGGCTTGCTCTTTGGTGTCAGTGTCGTGCTGCTGCTGCTTCTGGTCGCAATCTTTGCACCGGTGCTGGCACCGCACAGCCCTTATGTGCAAAACCTCGGCAACCGCATGGTGCCGCCGGTATTCATGGACGGCACGTGGGAGCATCCGCTTGGCACCGACCATCTGGGTCGCGATTACCTGTCGCGCCTCATCTACGGCGCGCGGGTGTCACTGTTGATCGGCGTTGTTGCCGCTTTCATCTCGGGCATTATCGGAACTGCAATGGGCGTCGCCGCAGGATACTTCGGCGGCAAGGTGGACGCAGTCGTAACCTTTCTCATCAACGTCCGCCTCGCGATGCCCGTTGTACTGGTCGCGCTGGCTGTGGTCGCCATCCTCGGTGGCTCGCTGCAAGTGGTGATCGGCGTTCTGGGTCTGTTGCTTTGGGACCGCTTTGCCGTGGTCATGCGCGCATCAACCTTGCAGGTGCGCCGGCGCGAATATGTGGCGGCAGCGCAAGCCATCGGTGCCTCGACGCGCCGCGTTATCCTGTCCGAAATCATGCCGAACATCGTCAACAACCTGATCGTGATCGTGACGCTGGAAATGGCCCACGCCATCCTGCTCGAGGCGACGCTGTCGTTTCTGGGGCTCGGAGTGCAGCCACCGACGCCCAGCTGGGGCCTGATGGTCAGCGAGGGCAAGAACATGATGCTGTTCGAGCCGTGGCTGGTGCTGATCCCC
Organism: Roseovarius sp.; assembly: GCA_036568405.1. Classification (GTDB taxonomy): domain Bacteria; phylum Pseudomonadota; class Alphaproteobacteria; order Rhodobacterales; family Rhodobacteraceae; genus Roseovarius. Next base: position 39,936 of record DATCSR010000014.1, on the reverse strand, counting down.
GGCGTCGTGCTGTTTGTACTGGTCCTAGCGATCAATCTGATGGGCGACGGGCTGCGCGACGTCACTGCCCCCGAAAACCGGAGCTGACCTGATGAGCGAAGACAACGCCAAACCGCTGCTCAGCGTGCGGGGCCTGACGCTGGATATTCCGCTCGCCAGTGGAATGCTCCACGCGGTGCGCGGCATAGATTTCGACTTGGACAGGGGCGAGACGCTGTGCATCGTGGGCGAGTCTGGTTCAGGTAAATCGCTGACCTCACTCGCCGTGATGGGCCTACTGGACAAGAACATCCGCCGCAGCGCTGAGCGGATGGACTTCGACGGAACCGAGCTGACAACTGCGTCCCGGCGCCAGATGCGCAGGCTGCGCGGCGACCGGATTGCGATGATTTTTCAAGAGCCGATGACGTCGCTCAACCCGGCCTACACTATCGGCGATCAGTTGATCGAGGCTCTGCGCCTGCACCGCAATGTCAGCCGCGCCACCGCACGCGCGCGCGCCGTCGAGCTGCTGGAAAAGGTCGGTATCACTGCCGCTGCCAGTCGTCTGGGTCAGTATCCTCACCAGCTGTCAGGCGGTCTGCGCCAGCGTGTTGTCATCGCCATGGCCCTGATGTGTGAACCCGAACTTATCATCGCGGACGAGCCGACGACGGCGCTCGATGTGACCATTCAGGCGCAGATTTTGCGCCTGCTGGTGGACCTGACGAAGGAAATGGACGTCGCCATGATCCTTATCACGCACGATCTGGGCGTCGTCGCCCGTGTCGCGGATAAGGTGGGCGTCATGTACGCGGGCGAGCTGGTCGAATCTGGCCCCGCCGCCACCGTCTTTGGCAAACCCCTGCACCCCTACACGCGCGGCCTGCTGCGCTGCATCCCGCAACCCGGCAAGACCGAGCGTGGCGCCCAGCTGGGCACGATTCCCGGCATCGTCCCGTCGCTGGTTGGTGACGTACAGGGTTGCGCGTTCCGCACCCGCTGCCCCCATGCGGTCGAAGCCTGCCGCGCCGCCATCCCCGAGCGCGGCGAGCCGCCGCACCAGTTTCTTTGCGTCCACCCCGATGGCGCTCGCGCCGCCGAAGGAGAACCCGCATGAGCGCCCCCGTTCTGGAACTCAAGAGCGTAGCCAAGACCTACCGCGTCAAGCAGGGCCTGTTTAGCAAGCCAAAGCCGCTGAATGCCGTCAACGATGTGTCGCTGAAGTTGGGCCGCGGCGAGGTCCTGGGCCTTGTGGGCGAGTCTGGCTGCGGCAAGTCAACCCTAGCCAAGATACTCTTGGGCCTTGAGGCGCCAACATCTGGCCAGGTACTGGTCGATGGCGAGGAAATCGGCGGGCAGGATAGACTCGCGCTCGCGCGGCGCATTCAGCCGATTTTTCAGGATCCCTATTCGTCGCTGAACCCGCGCAAGACCATTTCCGACATCGTGTCGCTGCCCTTGCGTGTGCATGGCATAGGTGATGCCAAAAGCCGCGCCAAATCCGTGCGCGAAACGCTGGATCTGGTCGGTCTGCCCGCGCGCGTGCTGAACACCTATCCCAGCCAGATGTCGGGCGGGCAACGCCAGCGCGTCGCCATCGCGCGCGCCCTCATCATGCACCCAGAAATTGTTATCTGCGACGAGCCGACATCAGCCCTCGACGTGTCGGTGCAAAGCCAGATCCTGAACCTCCTCAACGATCTGCGCGAAAAATTCGGGCTGACCTATCTTTTCATCAGTCACGACCTGGCGGTGGTCGAACATCTGGCGACGCGGGTCGCTGTGATGTATCTCGGCCGCATCGTGGAAGAGGCGGAGGTGGGCACGCTTTTCGACACACCGCGTCATCCCTATACGCGCGCGCTGCTCAATTCAGTGCTGACGCCCGATCCAAGTCTGGGCATACCCGACACCCAGCTGGGCGCGGCCTATCCCAACCCCATTTCGCCACCGCCGGGCTGCCATTTCCACCCGCGCTGCCCCTTCGCCGAGACCGAGTGCAAGGCCAAGGCACCCCGTCCGGTAACGCGCGACGGCGGGCATGTGGAATGCCACCTGCACGATCCCGATAGCGCGATGTATCGCCCTGATTTCACTGTCTAAGCTTTAAGGAGTCCGCTCATGGCCTCGTCCTTGTCGCGCACGATGCGTACCAGCAAGACCGTTATCAAGACGAAGGGCGGCGTTGTGGCGTCGCAGCACCGCCTCGCTGCGGAGGCGGGCGCAGAGGTGCTGCGCGCGGGCGGCGATGCGGTGGATGCAGCTGTCGCGACGTCTTTCGTCGTCGGCGTTCTCGAACCTTGGATGAGCGGCCCGGCAGGGGGCGGAGCGATGATGTTGTGGCGCGCGGGCGAGGAAAAGGCCGTGGCCGTTAACCACGGAATGCGCGCACCGGGTGCGCTGCGCATCGAGGATTTTCCACTGTCGGGTGCCGGGGTCGCCGGTGATCTTTTCCCGTGGGAGCATGTAACCGGCGACGTCAACGTGCAAGGCGCCAAGGCGATCGCGGTGCCCGGCGTCGTGGACGGTCTGGGGCAGGTCCACGCGCAGTTCGGGCGGATGCCTTGGGCTGATCTGCTGGCCCCCGCGATCACCCATGCGCGCGAGGGGATGCTGGTCGATTGGTATGCCGCGCTGATCATCGCCTCGACCACCCGCGCGCTGGCCGAAGACGCCGACGCTGCAGCGCTCTTCCTTGAGGACGGCCAATGGCCGATGATCTCGGGCTGGACCGCGCTGGCCGAGAAGCGGCTGGACCAGAGCCGCATGGCCGACAGCCTCGGCATCATCGCGCGGGATGGCGCGCGGACGCTGTATGACGGCGATCTGGGCGCGGCGATGGCCCGCGATGTGCAGGACAAGGGCGGCTACCTCAGCCACGATGACCTGCGGGCCTACCGCGCCGAAATGCAGGCACCGCTGAGCGTGTCCTACCGCGATGCGCGGTTCCATGTGCTGGACGGGCTGACCGCCGGGCCGACCTTCGCCCATGCCATGGGCGAACTGGAAGCGCGCGATCTGAGTGCCAGGCCCGAGGCTTTTGCCGCCTATGCCGACGCGCTCGACATCGCCTACGCCGCGCGGCTGGGCAAGATGGGTGATACCGGCGAAAGCCCACACGCGCCGGGATGTACCACGCATTTCTCGATCGTGGACCGTATGGGCAACATGGTGTCGCAGACGCAGACGCTGCTGTCGATCTTTGGCAGCCGGGTCGTGTCACCCTCGACCGGATTCCTGATGAACAACGGTATCATGTGGTTTGACCCGGTGCAGGGACGCCCCAACTCGCTGGCGCCCGGCAAGCGGTGCCTGATGAATGTATGCCCGATCCTGGGCGACGTGGGCAGCCGACGCTTTGCCTTCGGCGCGTCAGGCGGGCGCAAGATCGTGTCGGCCATGACGCAGATGGCGTCCTTCGTCGCCGATTTCGGCATGGATATCGAGGCCGCGTTTCATCATCCGCGCATCGACGTGTCCGGCGGCCCGAACGTGGTCGCGGACGAGGCGCACGCGCCCGACGTGCTGGACAGGTTGCGCAACGGCCGCGACGTCGTCACCGCGCCGCGCACCGTCTTTCCCTATGCTTTCGCATGCCCGGCCGGGGTGATGCGCGACGGCGATACGAACACCGGCTGCACCGAGATCATGTCGCCCTGGGGCGACGCCGCACTTGAACTAAAGGACTGACCCATGGATCGCGAGACCGCCATCGACACCGCCGCAGCCTATTTCGACAACGGCAAATTTCAGAGCGAATTGGCCGCCCTCGTAGCCTACCCGAGCGAGAGCCAGAATCCCGAGGCCGCTCCCGAACTGATGCGCTATCTGACCGAGGCGATGCAACCGCGGCTCGAAAAGATGGGGTTTGAGACCGAGATCATCGCCAACCCGGACACCAGCGGCGGCCCGCTTTTGATCGGGGAGCGGCGCGAAGGGGACGGCTTGCCCACGATCCTGACCTACGGCCACGGCGACGTGATCCGCGCGCAGGAGGGCATGTGGCGCGAGGGGCTGGCGCCGTTCGAACTGATCGAGGAGGGCGACCGCCTTTATGGGCGCGGGTCCGCTGACAACAAGGGCCAGCACCTCATCAACATCGCCGCGCTTGAGGCAGTGCTGGAGGTGCGCGGCAGCCTTGGATTCAACATGCGCATCGTGCTGGAGATGAGCGAGGAGGTCGGATCGAGCGGTCTGGCCGATGTGTTCCGCAGCCACAAGCACCGGCTGACCGCCGACGTGCTGATCGCCTCGGACGGCCCGCGTTTGCAACCCGAGGTGCCCACGGTGTTCATGGGATCGCGCGGCGGCGTGACTTTCGATCTGGAACTGACGCTGCGCGAGGGCGCGCATCATTCGGGCAACTGGGGCGGTCTTCTGGCTGATCCGGCGATCATTCTCGCCCATGCGCTCGCGACGATCACCGACCGGCGTGGGCAGATCCAGATTGCCGAATGGCGCCCCGACAGCCTGACCGATGACGTGCGCGCGGCCCTTGATGGGCTGCCGGTGACCGGCGGCGACGGCCCCACGGTCGACGAGGATTGGGGCGAGGAAAGCCAGACCCCGGCCGAGCGTGTCTATGGCTGGAACAGCTTTGCCGTCCTTGCCATGACAAGCGGTGTCCCCGAGGCGCCGGTCAACGCCATTTCCGCCTCGGCGCGCGCCACCTGCCAGCTGCGCTTTGTCGTCGGCACCGACTCTGAGGATATCATCCCTGCGCTGCGCCGCCATCTGGACGCACATGGGTTCGAGGCGATCAAGATTCTTGCGCATGATCGCGGCTTCTTTGCCGCGACGCGGCTCGACCCGAAACACCCATGGGTCCGTTTCGTTACTTCGTCGATTGAGCGCACGGCGGGCAAGCCACCCCATGTGCTGCCGAACCTCGCCGGGTCGCTGCCCAATGACAGCTTTGCCGACATTCTGGGCCTGCCGACCGTGTGGGTGCCGCATTCCTATCGCGGGTGCTCGCAGCATGCGCCGAACGAGCATGTGCTGAAGTCACTCAGCCGCGACGCGCTGTGCGTGATGGCGGGATTATTCTGGGATGTTGGAGCGGGCGGAACGCCGGGCACTTGACAGCACGAACAGGCGTTCGCGCCGCCACCGAAGCCCGTGCCTCCATCGGCCGCTATCTCAGCTTCTACAACAACCGACGCGCCCATTCATCTCTTGACGGGAAAGCCCGCGATCAGGCTTGCTTCAACATGCCCCGGCCCCAAGCGGTTGCGGCATCATCACGGCGGAAAACCACTTATGCAACGCGCGGAAACTGCTCAGACAAACCGAACCACCTCTGGAAATCAATCTCGACCATGCCTCGACACCGCAATAATCCCTGCTAGACGGTGAAACTCCATCCCGCGTCGGACAGCTTTTGCCCAAGATCCGAGATTTCCGCCAAGCTGCGGGCTTCGGGTTCGGGAATATAGGCCAGGGGATCTCCAAGCGAGGACGTCTCTGACAGAAACCCTTCGGCGGGGGCGTGAAGGCAGAACGCGGCATATGCGGGATTGTATCCGCCCTCCTGGACCACCAGCAGTCGCCCTTGGCAGAGCCGATCTGCCAGCGCCCGCGCGGCGCGCGCAAGGCTGTTGAAGCCGGCCAATGTCACGATCTGTCTGCCATTGGGGTCGAACTGGCCCGCGTCCTGTCCATTGCCGATGATGATCAGATCCGGCGCAAACCGCTCAATCGCGGGATGACACCGACCGGTCAGGATCGATACTCGTGTGACAAACGCGGGCGAGCTTCCATCGATGGGCCGGTGTGGCGGCCCCCCTTGAAGGGTCCTAAACAAACGCCCCAGGTGCCGAGGACAGTTCTGCGCAACAAACGTGACGGATTTGAAGATGAACGAAATCAAGAATGGCGGTATCTCGTTCTGGTATGACGATATCGGCGGCGTGCCTGATTACCACCCGGCACTGCCAGGCGATCTGGATGTGGATATCTGCATCGTCGGGGCCGGATAAACCGGGCTGTGGACGGCGTATTATCTGACCGAAATCCGGCCAGACCTGAACATCGTCATTCTGGACCGTGAATTTGCCGGCTTTGGTGCCTCGGGGCGGAATGGTGGATGGCTGTCAGGCGGGTTTAGCTGGAGCCGCCAGAATTATCTCGACAACGGCACACAGCAGGATGTCGCCCGAATGGAGCGGATGCTGCTGGATACCGTCGACGAAATCATCCGCGTAGCCGACAACGAAGGCATCGACGCCGACATCCACCGGACCGACTGCCTGACATACGCCTGCTCGCCTGCCCAGATGCGGCGCATGTACGAAAGCTATGATGAGTTCATTGCTGCGGGCGTCCCCGAAAGCCGCTTCTCCGTTATCGGTGCCGATGATGTCTTGTCCAAGATACGCGTCAACAACGCACAGGGCGCATTGGTCGAGCACGGTGTTGCGCGCATCCAGCCCGCCAAACTGGTCCGGGGGCTGGCCGACGTGGTCGAGCGTCGGGGCGTCAGGATTTTTGAGCAGACAACCGCCAGCGAGATTTCCAAGGGCTGCGTTCAGACGGACCGCGGTCGCGTCACTGCGGACAAGATCGTGCGCGCGACCGAGGGATATACCTCCAGCCTGAAGGGCAGCAAACGCGAGTGGGTGCCGCTGAACAGTGCCTTGGTGGTGACTGATCCCTTGCCGCAATCCATGTGGGACGATCTGGGGTGGGATGATTGCCAGCTGCTGAGCGATTCCTCGCATGCTTACTGCTATGCGCAGCGCACGCGCGACGGGCGCATTGCGATGGGCGGGCGCGGCGTGCCATACCGCTTTGGATCGGGCGTCGATGTGAATGGCCAGACTCAGCCCGAAACAATTGAGCAGCTGAAGGGCATTCTGGCACGTCTTTTGCCACAGACGCGCGAGATCGGACTGCATCAGGCATGGTGCGGTGTTCTGGGTGTGCCGCGCGATTGGTGTGCGACGGCGGGAATCGACCGCAAAACGGGGATTGCCAAAGCCGGCGGATATGTCGGCATAGGGGTGTCCACATCGAATATGGCGGGCCAGACGCTGGCAGATCTCGTGCTGGAGCGCACAACCGAGAGGACGACGCTGCCATGGGTCAACCGCAAGGTGCGCCGCTGGGAGCCTGAGCCGTTCAGATGGTTGGGTATTCACTCGATGTACTGGCTGTATCATCTTGCTGACCGCGCCGAGGCGAAAGGCAGCAGTACGCGGACCTCTTTGCTGGCCCGGTTCGCCAACAAGATCACGGGGCGCTGATATATGCTCTTGGTTGAAAAAAGTAAGGGGAAAGTATGAACACCCGCGCCGACCCGCCCGACATGATCCGGCTCTGCCGATTTGCTGATGCAACCCCCGCGCCATATTGGCGCGAGACCGTCAGCAATCCGTTCCGCGCCGCGGCGCTGGGCGGTGATGCTTCGTGCGATCTGGCCATCATCGGCGGCGGATTTGCCGGCCTTTGGCCCGCCGTGAAGGCCGCCGAGTTGTTTCCTGATGCCCGCATAGTTCTGCTCGAAGGTGGCAAATTGGGCGATGCCGCCAGCGGACGGAACGGGGGCTTTTGCGCGCCCAGCATCTCGCATGGGGTCTCAAATGCCGTGAACCGCTGGCCCGGTGAGGCCGAAACGCTGATCCGGCTGGGCCGCGAGAATCTGGATGAGTTCGAGCGCGATCTGGAGCATTACGACATTGATTGCGAGTTCGAGCGCAGCGGCAAGCTGAACGTCGCCGTGACGCAATGGCAGGTGGACGGGCTGCACGCGATGCAGGCCGCCTATGCGCGCTTCGGGATCGAGACCGAGTTTCTCGAAGGCGCGGCGCTGGATGAGCGCTTCAAGACGCCGAAATACAGGGCCGGTCTTTTCGAGCCGAATTATGCCCTGGTCAATCCGGCAAGGCTGGTCGACGGGCTGGCCAAGACCGCGGTGGCGCGCGGCGTGGATATCTTCGAAGATACACTTGTGACCGGGCTGAAAAAAATGACCGACGGCGTGCGGTTGACCACAGCGGGCGGCATGGTCGACGCGCGGCAGGTGATCCTTGCCACCAACGCGGCGGTGCCGCTGCTCAAACGGCTGCGTGCGGCCATCATCCCGATCTGGGATTACACGCTGATGAGCGAGCCGCTGAGCGCGGACCAACTGGCGGCCATCGGCTGGCAGGGGCGATATGGCATCGCCGACAGCGGCAACCAGTTTCACTATTTCCGCAAGACCGCCGACAACCGGATCCTTTGGGGCGGATATGACGCCATCTATCATTTCGGCAGCAGGCGGGATCCGCATCTGCATGATCGCGCCGAAAGCTATGAAAGGCTGGAACGCAATTTCCGCGAGGCGTTCCCTGCGCTGGGCGACATCGGCTTCAGTCATCGCTGGGGCGGCATCATCGATACTTCGGCGCGGCTCACGGCCTTTGCCGGGACCGCGATGCAGGGCCGCGTTGCCTATGCGATGGGGTTCACGGGGCAGGGGGTTACCGCCACCCGGTTTGCCGCGTTGACGATGCTGGACCTGCTGCAAGGCAAGACAACAGAACGCACGCAGTTGAAACTGCTCAGCAGTCCCGCCGTGCCATTCCCGCCCGAACCCTTGCGTAGCTGGGCGGTGAAATGGGCGCAGGCCGATCTGGCCCGCGAGGATCGCGACGGACGGCGCTCGCTGCTGCTCAGAGCGATGGACAAGCTCAGAATTGGTTTCGGATCATAGGTTAAAGGAGACATCTGCATGAAAAACCCCGAACACGTCATCGCCTTTGATACGGCGTCGATCACGCCGCGCGACACGGTGATCGACGATCCCGCTGTCGTCGATACTCCCTATGAAAGCCGCAGTTGGCGTCATTTTGAAAACACAGAAAAAGGCGCTATCGCAGGCATCTGGCAGGCCGGCCCGCACAAGGAGCGGTGCAAATGCGACTATGACGAGTTGTGCAATATCCTGGAGGGCGATGTGCGCCTGACGGACGGCTCTGGCCAGGCGCGCATGTTCGGCGCGGGGGACAGCTTTGTTGTGGCGGCGGGATTTGACGGCACATGGGAAAACCTCACAAATGTGCGCAAGGTGTTCTTCATTCTGTCCTGACATTGGCAAATCCGTGTATCTGACCTTCGCTCAGGACGGCGGGCAATTGCTGTCCCATCTCATCCGTAAACTCCACGAGCGAACCTCCATCGTAGGTCGACGAACGTGGCCTTCGGAGAATGGCCGACGGTTTTTGGCGACGCTAAGTTGACAGCTGCATTGCTCGACCGCCTCACGTATCACTGCGAGATCATCGAAACCGGCAACGAGGCATGGCGTTTCAAAAAATCGCGTCTGACACGAACCTTTCAGAGTCTATTCCGCCTCCGCAACATGCTCAGTTACGTCGGGACAGCCCTGATCACCGTACAACAGGAGGTTCGAAATTGTGCGCCTTTCGGGGGGCAATATTCGGTGCCGATCGATACCTTGGAACTTCTTTGGTGCGCACGCCCTCGACTAAACTCGGGGTATCGGGCAAGACTTGGCGGCGATGAACCGCTACTTCAACTTGGACATACCCTTCCGGCGCTTTGCCGGAAACACGTTGATAATCAGTTGCCTCAGCCTCGCGCCGCTGCTGCTGCTTTACGTCCTGCTCACGCCTGGTTTCGCGGGTATGCTTCTGGATAATCGCATGGCCCTGGGTCGGTTCTTGCGGCAAGTCGTCACGAACGGCGTGCCTGTGGTTTTTGTGGTGTATTACGTGAGTTTCTTTTTGTTCGCTGTGATTAATGACGGACAGCGTACAGCCAACGTGTCAGCCCTCGTCCTCCTGATTGATCTGCCCGCCCGGATTATTATCTTCGTGGTCCTTCATGGACTGATTTACGTCGCGTCGGCCGACTGGTTCGGGTCTTTCGGCGGCGACCGGTGGCAGGCGCTTCGCGTGGTCGGGCCCACACTGGCGCGGTCCGCGTTCTTCGAGAACATCTCGGGAGTTTACCTCTATGCGACGATGATCAGCGCTCTGCCGCTCTACACTGCGACGGTCGAGCGTGTTCTGAACGAGAAGGCTGACCACACGATAATGCTGCGTCGTTGCATCTACATCCTTCCAGGCAAGTCCGGTCAAATTGTCGGGCGGGCCGTGATCGCCCTGATCCTGTTCGCCGCCTTTTCGCTCCTCCTGACCGGCTTGGCGGCCTTGATCGTGTGGTTGCAGCGGCCCTGATTTCTCTCGCCGACCCCCCGCACCGGTGCTGGATCCCGGTCGGGGCAAGGTCAGGAAAGGGCATCTCCGGGCACTGGTCCGAGTTGACCGCGCCTTGAGCGAACCAGAGCCACCCGATGCGGCCTTTACCTATGCGCCGGGGCGATCCGGCTCAGGAAGACATCGACCGGCTGCTACCGTGGAATTTCAATGGCTAGAGCGACGCTCACTAACGAACCGGCCATTGGGGTTGAGCAAAAGCAGGTCCAAGCGCATCGGTCGGTTTTTACGCCGCCGTTGCCATCTGCTGGGGGTGGAGACGATCAAAACAACCAGATGTTCGAGGCGAGATTGCCTTCATCCATTGGATCTTTGCGTTGGCGGCATAAGTTGCCGGAACGGAAACACAGGTATTGGCCTTGAGGGTTAACGCAGCACACCCGTCTCGCCGGGCGACTTGAGAGAGAGCCGACGGAACTCTGCGAGATTCCGGCAAAATGTCGCCTCGTCAGGGCTGACAGACTGGGCGGCAAGATACTTGGCGCAGGCGCGCGTTTTGCGACAGTTTTTGCACCGCTCAACAACAACAGACAGGTTTTGCAGGTCACCCAAAAGGGCAGACTCGTCGACGTTCTGTCTGGTCGACATCGCCATCAACCGACGCATGACCAATTTTGACGTCGAGGAAAGATTACGCAATCCAAATCTGCTGATTCCGATATCCTCCAACAACCTTTCGTCCAAAGAATCGATTTCTCGACTGGACCACATCCGGTCTCGGAACGTCTTGAAGTAATCCAACATCACATCCTCCAAGGCTGATAGCAATGGAACGCTGGCACGAAAGAGCTTCCCCCAATTTGTTCTAGCGCAAACTGGAAAAAGAAAGGTGAGATGGTGCGGACGTCCTCTGTAACGTGCGTGCTTTAACGTGCGGGCTTTCCGCCTCGAACTAACAGACAATAACCAGACGGCTGTGTCAAAATTGTTTCAGGCTCAGCCCGCTTGCCCATAGGCTTGAGCCCTGCAATTGTGTCTTTGCCAAGGACATCTTCATCATCCAGCCTGAAATGCAATGTTTGATGAGCGTTACTGTCGGCGAACCGCTTTACATGGGATCAAACTGCGTTTTGCACATTTGGTGCTTCACTATAATCAATTTTAACTTGTGGCAGACTGGACACCGCCGACTCTAGCCTGTCTTTGTAAATCTGTGGCATCACATCTGAAGCGGCCAGTATGACTGAGAAATCTGTATCGCTCTGATGCGGCAACTATTAATTGACATAGATTGCCACAACTACCGAAAAAAGCTTCTATAAACTCTACGATTTTAAATCGCTTCACTGTAAATAGTTGCCACATCCCGGCAGGTAGTACGGCTGCTTCTTGAACAGCTCAGGTTTGATCTTGTGCCAGTTTTTCATGACCTGCAAGGGCATCTTGCTTCTTCGAATACATCAACATCTTTTATTGTCCACGCCGCGGGCACTCAGCATTGGGCTGGAAAAGCCATGTCGCCTTAGAGCGTAAGGTGGCCAAAATGAGCACTTGGGGCGGCATAAAAGCGTGACAGGTCCCGATTCCGCGGCCGGTCCCGGATGCCGCCTCCGAATATCTTGACCTTCCGCCACTCGTCGCCGAAAAGCCGCAAATTGAGCCAAATTGCGCCAAAGCTGATCGATACTTGTACCCCCCGTGCGGCACATGCATAAAGCGTGGCCCCGCATTCTTGGTTAATTGATGTGGTTAAATTCTTATGATTGTCTGTCCGACAGTGGTAGGTGCATAGGGTGGCGATAACCGGTCGAGACGCAGCGCAGTGGGAAGCCACACAACGCAGCGATTTGCCAGGGCCATCTGATCAGCAGGCGCCACAAAGATAACTGCGCCACGAAAAACCCGGTCTCTAGGAAGCGAATCTGAATCATGCCGACAACGTTCAACTGGATTTTTCTAGGCAATTCGAGCATCGTCATTGACCCCACCGAGGGCAATACCAACGCCGAAAATGCCGACGATCTTGAGAACGAGAGCTTCGGCTCGGCTGCCAATCCGCTGTTTGAGAACATCACCCGCGCCACCATGATCAACAATGGCGGCGCAAACAACGCGCTTGACCAGAACAACAACGTCTCAAACGATCAATTCAGTACCGATATCGGGAACGGAACACAAACCTTCAGGTTTGATGCGGTCGCAACCTATGCCGCCACAGTCACATACACCGATGGCAGCACTGACACGATTACCGCGGCGGTGGCTCAGGATACCCAAGGGAACCTGTTTCTCGCCCCGCCGCGCACCAGCAGTGCCGACGTTGCCAAGCTGGTCGCCAAACCGATCCAGTCCATAACGCTCGATGATCTTTCGGGCGCAAACTATTCGGGCTTGGGGATCGACCGGCTGGATCTGGCGTTCAAGGACGGCATCGTTGAGGGCACCGCCGGAAATGATCTGATCGACGCCGCCTACACGGGCGATCCCGAGGGCGACCGGATCGACACGAATGGCGGACGTGACGGGAACAACGCGGATTCGGTCGTGGCCGGCGACGGCGATGATACGGTCTACAGCGGCGCGGGCAACGACACCGTGCAGGGCGGCAACGGCGACGACCTGCTGGATGGCGGCGCGGGCAATGACAGCCTGCAAGGGGGCGCCGGCAATGACACGCTGATCGGCGGGGCCGGCGCGGACACGCTGGAGGGCGGGGCCGGTCTGGACATCGCAGACTATTCCAATTCGTCGGCAGCGGTCGACGTGAACCTGAGCAGCGGAACCTACAGCGGCGGCGACGCGCAAGGCGATGTTGGCGGCGGTATGGACGGGATCGTCGGATCGGATTTCGACGACACGCTGACCGGATATGACGGTGTCTTCGATGGCGGCACCACCACCAATTACATTGACGGCGGCGCAGGAAACGACACAATCAGCGGCCTTGGCGGAGGCGATACCCTGATCGGTGGGGCGGGCGACGACAGCATCGATGGCGGCACGGGCAATGACACCCTCTATGGCGATGCGGCCCCGCAACCGGGCGTCTGGGATTATCAGGTCTACAACTACAATTTCGGATCGACCGCGGATCAGGCCTTTGACATCGAAAACGGCACCCTGCTGAGCCAGGGGCAGACCAGCAGCTTTGCGTCAACCAGCCTGGTGAATGACGCCCGCAGCACCAGTGGAGATCCCAACGATTTCGGGGTGATCTACACCTCGCAGATTTTGGCTGATGCAGGCGGCACCTATACGTTCTCCACTACCTCGGACGATGGCTCGACCATCCGCATCCTTGATGAGGATGGCACCCCGCTGACGTGGTCCAACAGCACCGGCGGCACCGACAGCTTCATGGACAACGACTTCCACCAAGCGCCGACCACCCGGTCGGGAGAGGTCGATCTGGAAGCGGGCCGGGTCTACACCATCGAAGTGCGCCACTGGGAAAACCAGGGCGGGCAGGTCATTTCCGGCACCGTCACACCGCCGGGCGGCACGGCCCAGGATCTGGCCAGCAGCTCGCTTATCATCGGCCCCGAAACGGCGGGGGGCAATGACATCCTCGATGGCGGCGATGGCAGCGACGTGCTGTATGGCGGCGCAGGCAATGACACGATCATGGTCGATCAGGGCGACACGGCGTCAGGCGGCGCCGGTGACGATACGTTCCGGTTGCAGGATCTGGACACAACCGGCACGGGCAACGCATCCATCTCGATCATCGGTGGCGAGGGGGACGAGACGACCGGCGACACCTTGATCCTGTCGCCGGGGATGGTGCGGGCGGATATCACGTTCAGCAATACGGACGACGACAATGGTGGCCTGTCAGGCAGCTTCACCATGGCCGACGGCACATTCGTGCAATTCTCGCAGATCGAGAATATCGTCTGCTTCACGTCCGGCACGCTGATCAAGACCCAGTCGGGCGACGTTCCCGTCGAGATGCTTCAGCCGGGTGACCATGTTCTGACGATGGATGAGGGGTATCAGCCGATACGTTGGATCGGGTCACGCGCGCTTCGCTCTGTCGATCTGGCTGCGAACCCCAAGCTGCGGCCCGTGCGCATCCGCGCCGGCGCGCTTGGAAACGGCCAGCCCGAACACGATCTTACCGTGTCGCGCCAGCATCGTTTGCTGGTAAGCTCCAACATTGTCGAGCGTATGTTCGGGGTGCGGGATGTGCTGATCCCGGCGATCAAGCTGATTGCATTGGACGGGATCGACATCGTCGAGGACCCGCAGGACATTGAGTATTGGCACATGCTGTTCGACCGCCATCACGTCATATGGTCCAACGGGGCGCCAACCGAAAGCCTGTTCACCGGGCCGGAGGCGCTGAAGGCCGTTTCTGCCGCAGCGCGGGACGAGATCGTTGCGCTTTTTCCCGAAATCACCCACCCGGAGTTCCACGCGGTATCGGCCCGTCTGATCCCGGACACCGGCAAGATGATGAAGCAGCTGTTGGCCCGCCACTGCAAAAACAACCAGCCGCTGGTCAACCAGTATTGGTGAGGGCAAGCGGTGCGCTGGTGCCGATCAGGTATGCGGATGCGGCCCCAACCGGTCATGCAGGCGGGCATCGTGGGTCTTGAAGTGGTCGGCGAACCACGCTTCCAAAGTTGTCGCCAACCGGTCTGCGGTCTTGTCCGGTGCTGTTTTATCGTCGTCCATGATGTCGCGCAGATCGTCCAGCAGGCGTTCGTGATGCTGCTTGTGCTGGGCGCGCTGGTCGTAGCCGTAGGCTTTCATCTGCTGCTCTTCGAGGGCGAAATGCGCCGTGATGGCGCGTAGCAGATCGCCAAAGCTGTCCTGGATATTGGCCTCCGGCTCGTTGTCTAGGATCGCCGATGCGGTCTGATTGACAAGGTCGATCAGCTCCTGATGCTCATGATCCACTGACGGATTGCCGACGCTGTATTCCGGTTTCCATTCAATCGGTGCCATGGTGGCCTCCTTTCCAATCATTCAAAGATAAATCCGCTGTCCTTGCGGAAGTCGATCACAAAGCTTTGGCCGGGCTCCAGCTCGACCTCGTGCGTCGTCTCGTAATCGAAGGCGCTGGACGCCGGGTTGTCGCGCATCCGCACCGTCAGATCATGCACGCCCGCAGGCAGCAGCAGGCGCTCATAAAGGCGTGACGGACCGCTCCCGGCAATGCCCGATGGCGCGCTTTCGGCAGAATATATCAGCGTGCCGTCAACCTCCAGTTCGACATAGATCGGCGGGCGTCTGCGGTCGCAAATCTGGGTCTGGCGCATGTTGCGCGGCAGCTTGGCCAGTTCCTCCGGCGTCCTGTCGCGGCAACTGGCGCTGCGGTCACCGCTGTGCGTGAAGCTGAGCCGGAGCAGCGCCATATCCTCTGGCGCATTTCGCCAGGCAGGCGATGCCGACAGCCACGCGACGCCAAGGCCGAGCGCGAGCGTCGCGATCCCGCCCAATAGCAGATGGTGCAGGCGCCCCTTCACTCTGCGTCCTCCTCGGCTGCCGCATCTGCGGCTGTCTCGGCTTCTTCCGTCTCAAGCCTGCGCTTGCCCGGCATCGGCTCCAGTGCCGCCACTCGTTCGCGGAAGGCGCGGATGGCATCCGCAAGGCGCGCGCGCTCGCTGGGGCCGGCCCAGACTGTCAGCAGCCGCTCGCGCGGGACGCGTTCGCGCAGCATGGGATCGCGGGTTCGGGCGATGCGGTCCTTGGTCCATCTGGCCCCCAGACGGTTGTAGCACTCGCGTTCGGCGCAGCCGGCGATGCAGACGCCATCGGCCAGATCGCGGCTGAGGATGAAGTCAAACAGCGAGGGCGGCGCCATCGCCACGCAGGGCAGGATCACGCGGCCCTTTTCCGGCACATTGGCCGCGCCGTGTTCGCAGGCGATGGTCATCACCCGGCCTTGACCCGAAAGATCCGCACCGGCGGCAATGACCTCGTCGCGCAGCTGTTCCAGCGGCCGGCCCGGCAGGTCGATCCCGGTGATCAGCGGGCCGGAGCGGCGGAACGGCGTCGACGAGGGGCAGGACCCCATGCAGATGCCGCAGGCGACGCAGCGGTCCGGGTCGACCAATGCCTCCTGCGGGAAGGGGAGGCCATCGCTGCGCGGCACCATGGTAATGGCGGTATAGGGGCAGTCGGCCTCGCAGCGAGTGCAGCCGTTGCAGAAATCGAGGAACACCTGCGCCGCCTCGGCCTCCTTGCGCGGGGGCAGCCAGGGCAATCCGAACATCAGAACCGTGAACAGCAGCGCGCCGGTCCAGATCACCGAGGGCGGCACCATGTCGATCACCGGATAGAGCCCGAGGATGAACCAGTCGAGCCCGACAGTCGCCGGAAATGTGGCCAGGTCCGCAGGCCCCTGCAGGACCGCCGGCATGGCGAAGGAGACAATGACGAGCGCCGCGAGGGTCAGCACGCTCAACCCGCGTGGCGGCATGGTGCGCGCCGCTGTGATGCGCTGGATATGAATCCACATCATCAGCAAAAGCAGCAGCGGAATGGCGATGTGCAAGAACACCATCAGCGTGAAGAAACGCCCCGACAGGCTTGCCGGGGTCAGGAAGTTGCGCGCGATCGGCTCGGCAAAGAACGGCAATGCGTCGAGTAGTTCGGTGGTGGTCAGCGCCACGTATTGCGCCAGTTCGTCCCAGACCAGCCAGTATCCGGTGATGCCGGACATGTAGACGAACCATATCACCGGCACCCCGGTGATCCACGAGAACCAGCGCCGCCCGCGATAGCGGTCCAAGGCCCATTCCCGCACCAGATGGATCAGCATGAGAAGCACCAGGAAATCCGACGCATAGCGGTGCAGGCTGCGCGCCAGCCCGGCATGGAGCCAATGCGTCTCGCTCAGCCATTTGACCGACTGGTAGGCATTGACCACGCCGGTGTCGAAGAAGATGAACAGATATATGCCGGTGGCGGTGACGATCCAGAACATGAGCCAGCCCAGCGGTCCCAGATTGGCGAGCGGATTCCAATCGGGGCCGAACAGCCTGTCCAGAGGACGCTCTACCCGGTCAAAACCACGCTTCAGCGCGGCGCGCAGTCCCATCACCTTGCCACTTCGTCTGCTGTCGGGGTCGATGGGCGCAGCACGCCGCCCCTCCGCCTGCCGTGCCGCCGTTCCAGCCAGAGCCGCACGATGATCAGGCCGGTCAACAGCAGCGAGACGGCGCCGAAGAAGATACCGAACAGGATGCCGTAATCGAACCGGTAGGCGCGGGTCAGTGGATTGTAGACGGTGCAGAGGAAGGTGAGCCGAGACCACAGATCTGCGGGCGCAATGGATACCGTCGTGCGGCCCAGCACCAGCTCCTTGAGCGGGGCCATGAACACCGGCAGCGGGAAGTCCTCGCCATACAGCTGGCGATAGACGCGCCCATTGGCGTCAAGGATTGTGGTCTGGCTGGGATGATCGAACCCGCCGGCGGCGTCGCGCCAGCTAAAGCCTACGTCACGCAGCAGCGCCTCGGTCGTTTCGGGGTCGGCGCTGGCCAGATACCAGTCGTCCAGCCGGTTCAGCCGGTGCGATATTGCAAAGGCGCGCAGCCGCGCCGGTTTATCGCCGCTCGCGTCAAAGCCGAAGGTCAGCACCGCGAAACTGCCATCGCCCAGAACCTTGCGCGCATCGGCTACGGCGTCGTGCAGATGGTCCGTGATCACCGGGCAGATCGAACTGCAACTGGTGTAGACCAATGAGATGACCAGCGGGCGTCCGCGCAGGTCGGCCAACGCCAACGGGGCGCCATGCTGATCATAAAGGACATGCGCGCCCACCTGACGGCCGATTGCGTCCTGGCTGATCTCATAGACCTGCTTTGCGTCCAGAACCTCGGCGGGCTGGCTTTGCGCCTGCGCCGGGCAACTCAGCGCCAAAATCCATAACAGGGGCAGTGAGCGGCTCAGAATACCCATCGCGAAGCCTCGTCCAGCACAACGCCGGTCGACAGGAGGGCAAATTGCGCCAGCGATGCACGGAAAGTTCGCAGCGCCGGCCCCCGTGCGGGATCGGATAGCAGGCGCCACGCCGCCGACAGGAACGGGGCGCCGCCCGCCACTGCAAAAAGGCCATAGATCCAGCCCATGCCGAACCACAGTGGCACCAGCGACAGCACGAACAGCGCCGCGACATGGCAAAATATCACCGGCGCCCAGACGTCGGGTTCCGACACGACCGGCAACATCGGGATGTTCGCGCGGCGATAATCCTCGCTGCGGGCGACGGCAAGGCTCCAGAAATGCGGCGGCGTCCAGAGGAACAGAACCGTCGCCAGAATTGCCGGAACCGGGCCGATGACCGGGCCGAATTGCGGCGCCGCTGCCGCCGCGCCGGCCAGCACCGCGAAACTGCCCGCCGCGCCGCCAATCACGACGTTCCACACCGTGCGGGTCTTCAGCCAGACGGTGTAGATCACGCCGTAGGTGAGCGCGCCGAGAAACACGAGGACCGTGGCCAGCGTGCCGCCGACCGACCACGCCATCAGCAGCGCCCCGATCAGCAGCGCCAGCAGGGTTATCGGCCAGATCGGCCCGGCCTTCAGAACGCCGCTGGCAAATGGCCGGTTGCGGGTGCGCGCCATCATGCGGTCGCTGTCGCGCTCGTAGTATTGGTTGAAGCCGCCTGCCGCCCCGGATGCACCGAGGACGGCGAGCGCGAATACCAGCGCCTCCAGCGTGCCAAGCTCGCCGCCCCCCGTCATCACCCCGACCAGCGCGGCCAGGGCAATGAAAAAACCGATCCGCAGTTTCAGTATCGAGACGGTCATGTTCAGGGCGGCAAGCATGGCTCTGTCCTTTCGTCCTAGTTGAACAGCCAGAGGTCCGACAGATACTTCCAGTTCACGAAGTAGTAGAGAATGAACGTGAAGAAGAAGATGGTGACCAGCATGACCGTGCCGGGGATCTTGAGCGAGGCTTCGCTGCCATATTCCGACACCGCCTGTGCGCCCCCGTCATGCAGCGGAAACACCAGCTTGGCACCCGGCTGGTCAAGGCGCGGCCCGCCGAGGATCGATGCAACGACGAGCACGATGAACAGCAGCCCGCCGGCGGCCGCGAGGATTGCGGACATGCCGTTGAGACCCATCATCAGATAGGCGGCCGGCGCGAATTCATAGGGATGCGCCGCGTCCACCAGCGAGATGTCCCAGTGACGGCGCGGCACCCCCAGCGTGCCCGCCCCCATCATGAAGAGCGAGATCCCGCCCGCGCCGACGCCAAAGAGATAGGGCTGCCATTTCGCCAGCGTCGGCCAGATGATGTCGCGCTGGAAGATCAGCGGCACCACCAGATAGGTCATCGCCATGAAGGCCAGTGTCGTGCCCGCAACCACCGTGGCGTGGAAATGGCCCGGCACATAGATTGTATTGTGCATCAGCACGTTAAGCTGCTCGGTGCCCAGAATGACGCCGGTAATGCCGCCGAGAAAGCCGAACATCACCAGGCTCATGAACATCCCCGAGAATGCCGGATTGCCCCAGGGCGCCTTGGTCAGCCATTCGAACATCCCGCGGGTATAGCCGTTGCGGCGCTGCGCCGCCTCGATGGCGCCCGGCACGGTCAGCCCGTGGATCATCGAGGCCATCACGGCCAGATACATCATGTAGCTGGTGTTGATGATCTTCCACGACGAACTCATCCCCGGTTCGGCCAGAAGGTGGTGCGCCGAGGCAAGCTGCAGGAACAGGATATACATCAGGAAGGCAAAGCGGCTGACCTTCTCGGACAGCGGCTTGGCGCCGACGACCATCGCCGCGATCGCGTACCAGATCGCGATATGGGCGGCGACGTTGATCTGCTGGCTGGAATGGCCCATGCCCCACCACACCAATTTATACATCAGTGTGTCGATGCCCGAGATCAGCCCGAGCGACCACAGCCATGTCGGCACCAGAATGATCGCGCCGCAAGCCAGCGTGAACACCGCGATGATTGCGGCGGTGATGGCGCCGAATGTCACCAGCGGCACGGAGCCTTCATAGGTCTTTTCGTCCTTGGCCACGACAAGCGTGCCGAAGAAGACAAAGACCCCGATCAGCGCCCCCACCGCGAAAACGATCAGCGACAGATAGAACCAATGCTCGGCCATCATCGGCGGATAGGAGGTAAACATCACCGTCGAGTCACCGTTCAGCACCGCGTAATTGGCCATTACCGCGCCGATGATCATCAGCCCGAACCCGAGCCAGGCCCATCGCGGCGTCGCCAGCCGCGAGCCGAGCAGCACGGTCGCGGCGAAGTAAAGCACCGCGATCTCGAAGAAGACGATCCAGAACAGCAGCACATTGGCGCCGTGCCCGGTCAGCACCAGATAGAACCACTCGGCCGGCAGAAGCTGCACCGCCGGCCAGCGCGTCAGCGCGACCATCAGGCCGAAGAACCCGCCAACCGCGAGAAAGATGACCGCCGCGACGGCATTGGCGCGGATCAGCAGCTCGGCGCTGCGCTCGATGCGGCGCCCGGTGAACGGGCAGGTGCGATACCTGACGTCCGGGCCCGCATATCCGATTGCTCCGTGATCAATGGTAGTCATGGCTCTGGTCCCCCGCTTATTCGACGACGCGGATTATGCCGGTCATCATATGATGGCCGATGCCGCAGTATTCGTTGCAGACGACGCCGTAATCACCCGTTTCGGTCGGGGTCAGCGTCAGGATGTGTTCATAGCCCGGATGCACCGAGATATTGATGTTGACGGGCTGAAGCGAAAAGCCGTGCTGCCAGTCAGCCGACGACAGGTGAAACCGGTAGCTCTGGTTTTTCTTCAGCTCCAGCGCAGGCCACCATTCCCAGAGCCGCCCCAGCATGTAGACATCGCCGCCCGCCGGCGGGCTGACCACGGGAATGCCGTCGATCTCCACCGGCTCGCCGGAGGCGTCCATCATCTGATATTCATCGGCGA
Source organism: Roseovarius sp. (assembly GCA_036568405.1). Classification (GTDB taxonomy): domain Bacteria; phylum Pseudomonadota; class Alphaproteobacteria; order Rhodobacterales; family Rhodobacteraceae; genus Roseovarius. The sequence continues at coordinate 18,891 of DATCSR010000014.1, read as the reverse complement.
AGGCCTCGACCTTTTCGACAAATTTGTCGGGATTGATGCGATAGGTTTCCGTGGACAGGTTCTGATCGCCGATGAAGTGCCAGGCGATCATGAAGAAGAACATGAACACCCCCCACAGGAAGGCGATTATGATCCACGCCAGTTCGATACCGTGGATCGGCTCTTTCCACCAAAGGCGGTTGCTCGGAGGGTTGATGGACATGGCACAACCTTTCAGAATGGTTCGCGATCAGTTGGCGATCGGAACGGAGGCGACTTCCATCACGCCCCAGATAATGTAGAGAACCGTCGGCATCGTGACGCCGATGAACAAAAGCAGAAACGGATTGTCCAGAATGCGCTGCATCGCCGGGATCTGCTCATCCGGCTGCGGTGCAGCGGCGGGATTTGTCTTGTCGGTCTTTTCCACGTGTATCCCTCCTGAGTGACAAGGCGGTAATGCCGCGTTCCGCTCGGTGAGCTTGCACACTTGCGGTGCGAACAGACCTGCGGTCTGTGATCGGGTAAAGGGGATAACCGGCGAGTGTATTACCAGACGGGTAGGGCATCTTGTGCCAAACCCGCTGCCAGTAAATCCAGACTACAGGGCCACCTGATAAACGGTAATTGAAAACGGATCGCGCGATATGATCTGAATCAATGACAATTTTCCGGACTTCTGCTTTGAACAGCGTTCATTGCGATTCGCGGAAGCAACGCGCGGGGACGACGTTGGCGCGATATGCGTAAACGTCTGGCCGCCAATGCGATCCGCGAGCCCTCCTTGCGGATGTGTCTCCCTGTTGCTGCGACATTGCGGCACGTTGAGGTACCATGCAATCTGAAGTGTGTTGAGTGATCACAAGCGAGGAGCGCAGAGATGATCAGGTCATTGGTGGTCTTGGGATTTCTGCAATCCTTGATCTGCACGGCAGATCCGGTGCAGGCGGGCAGCCTGACGGTTGAGCCGGCCCGGATCACCGAATGGAAATCCGTCTATGGCGAGGTTGAAACCCGCGACCGCGTGCCGGCCCGCGCCCGCATCGGCGGCACTATCGACACGCTGGACGTGACCGAAGGCGACCGGGTCGAGGCCGGGCAGCAGATCGCGCTGGTCGAGGATACCAAGTTTGCGTTTCAGCTCGATTCAATTGATGCCCAGATACAGGCGTTGCGCGCCCGGCTCGCCACCGCGCAGACGGATCTGGACCGCGGCGAAACCTTGCTCGAGCGCGGGGTGATCACCAGCCAGCGGTTTGATCAGCTGCGTACCGAGGTCGATGTGATTGACGGCCAGATCCGCAGCCTTGAGGCCGAAAAGCTGGTTCTGCAGCAGCAGGTCACCGAGGGCGCGGTTCTATCGCCCCAGACGGGCATCGTTCTGTCGGTGCCGGTGGCGCGCGGATCGGTGGTCACTCCGGGCGAAGCGGTTGCCGAAATCGGCGGCGGCGGCGTGTTCCTGCGTCTGGCCCTGCCCGAACGCCATGCCGAGGCATTGGCCGAGGGCGATGAGATCGTGATCGGGTCCGCGGGCGATGGCCAGCGCGTCGGTCGGCTGGCCAAGGTCTATCCCCAGATCGACGGTGGCCGCGTGCAGGCTGATGTCGAGGTTTCGGACCTAGACGCGCGCTTTGTCGGGCGCCGCGTGCCGGTGCGCCTGCCCGTCGGGACGCGGCAGGCGATCCTTGTGCCTGAGGGTGCAGTGTCCACCCGCAGTGGGCTTGATTACGTCACCGTCGAAGGGCCGGATGGCCCCGTGGCGCGCGTCGTCGTGCCCGGCGATATCGTGGATCGCGATGGCAAGGTGTGGCGCGAAATCCTGACGGGGCTTAGTGCCGGGGACCGCGTGGTGACCCCGGATGAGCGATGATTCAAGCAATCTGGGTATCGCCGGACGGCTGACCCGCGCCTTCATCGCGTCCTCGCTGACGCCGCTCTTCCTGATCGCCTCGCTTGCGGTGGGGCTGATCGCTCTGGTCAGCCTGCCGCGCGAGGAAGAGCCGCAGATTTCCGTGCCGATGGTGGATATCCATGTGCAGGCCGGCGGGCTGGCCGCGCAGGACGCGCTGAAACTGATCACCGAACCGCTGGAGACCATCGTCAAGGGCATCAGCGAAGTCGAGCATGTCTATTCCGACACCCGCGATGATCGGGTGATGGTGACGGCCCGATTCGAGGTGGGCGTATCTTCGGACACCGCGATCCTGCGGGTGCATGACAAGATCATGGCCAATCTCGACCGGATTCCCGTCGGCATCCCGCAACCTCTGGTCGTTGGCCGGGGCATTGATGACGTCGCCATCGTCGCGCTGACCTTTGCCCCGGCACCTGGGCAGGAGGGTATCGGCGCCGATACCCTGACCCGCATCGCCCGCGAGGTGGCGGTGGAACTGGCGCGCATCAGCGATGTCGGCCTGACCTATCTGGTCGGGGAAACCGATCAGGTGCTGCGCATCGCGCCCGATCCCGAGCGTCTGGCGCTTTACGGCATTACCCTGCAACAACTGGCGGCCAAGGTCGAAGGCGCCAACCGCGCCGCGCCTGCCGGCAATCTGCGCGACGGGGGCGAGCAGATCGGCCTTGTCATCGGTCAGACCCTGCGCGCCCCCGGCGAGATCGGCAATCTGGAACTGACCGCGCGCGACGGGCGCACCGTTTACGTGCGCGACGTGGCCGATGTGGCCTTCGTGTCCGACATGAACGAGGCGCATGTCGCCACGCTCTCCCGCGCCGAGGACGGGCAGATCATCCGCCGCCCCGCCGTCACGCTGGCGCTGGCCAAGCGCGCCGGTGCCAATGCCGTGACGGTGGCCGAGGAGATCCTGCACCGCGTCGATGCGATGCAGGGCGGCCTGATCCCCGACAGCGTTGCCGTCGAGATTACCCGCGACTACGGCGAGACGGCCAGCGAAAAGGCCAACGAACTCTTGTTCCATCTGGGGCTGGCCACGCTGTCCATCGTCGCGCTGATCCTGCTGGCCATCGGCTGGCGCGAGGCGCTGGTGATGGCGGTGGTGATCCCGGTGACGATCCTGCTGACGCTATTTGCCGCATGGCTGATGGGCTATACGCTGAACCGCGTATCGCTGTTCGCGCTGATCTTTTCCATCGGTATCCTGGTGGATGACGCCATCGTTGTGATCGAGAATATCGCCCGCCACTGGGGCCTGAAACCCAAGGACAAGAGCGCCCGGCAGGCGGCGATTGAGGCGGTGGCCGAGGTCGGCAATCCCACCATCGTCGCCACGCTGACCGTGGTCGTGGCCCTGCTGCCGATGCTGTTCGTGTCGGGCATGATGGGCCCCTACATGAGCCCGATCCCCGCCAACGCCTCGGCGGCGATGATTTTCTCCTTTTTCGTCGCGGTGATGATCACCCCCTGGCTGATGATGAAATTCGCAAGCCCCGCTACGATCGCCCATGCGGGGGACAAGAAGGGACACCCCGGCGGCGCTCTGGGGCGGTTCTATGCCGCCATCGCGCGCCCGCTTCTGGCGGGAAAATGGCGCTCGGGGATATTTCTGCTGGTGGTGGCGGTGCTGTCCTTTGGCTCGCTCGCCGCGTTCTATACCCGCGACGTGACGGTGAAACTGCTGCCGTTTGACAATAAATCCGAACTCTCGGTGATGATCGACATGCCCGAGGGCGCGTCGGTCGAGGCCACGGACGCCGCCGCGCAGGCCATCGCCCGGGTTGCACTGGACCTGCCCGAAGTCCAGACCGCGCAGACCCATGCAGGCACGCCTGCGGCCTTCGATTTCAACGGCCTGGTGCGGCACTACTACATCCGCTTCAGCCCCGAGCAGGGGCAGGTGCAGCTGAACCTTGCGGCCAAGGACCACCGCGACCGCAACAGCCACGCCATCGCGCTGGATCTGCGCGACCGGCTGACCGGGGGGCTGGACCTGCCCGAAGGCGCCGTCTTCAAGGTGGTCGAGCCGCCACCGGGCCCGCCGGTGCTGTCGACGCTTCTGGCCGAGATCTATGGCCCCGACGCCGACACCCGCCGCGCGGTCGCGCAAAAGGTGCGCGCGGCGTTTGAGGACACGCCCTTCATCGTCGATACCGACGACAGCGAAGGCACCCGCCCGCGCCGTCTGCGCGCGCAGCTGAACCCGACCGACATGGATTTCTTCAAGGTGCAGGAAGGCGACGCGCTGCATACGCTGCGGCTGCTGAATTCCAGCACCACCATCGGCTATTCGCACCGGGGCGAAGGGCGCCCGCCCATCCCCATCGTCATGGCCCGCGCCCGCGGCGACCGCGTGATGGATGAGGTGGCCCTGTCCACCCCGATCCCTGCCGCCGCTTTGCCGGGCGCGCGCGGAATCGTCGAGCTGGGCGATGTCGTGCGGATCAGCGAAGAGCGCGCCTCCTATCCGATTTTTCGGCACAACGGCTATTCCATCGTCATGGTGATGGGCGAGCTGGCCGGTGAATTCGAGGCGCCGCTTTACGGCATGCTGGCCGTCTCGGACCGGCTGGACGCGATGGAGTGGGGCGACACGCCCCAGCCCGAAATCCGTCTGAACGGCCAGCCCGCCGATACCAGCCACCCCGTCCTGCTGTGGGATGGCGAATGGGAGGTGACATGGGTCACCTTCCGCGACATGGGCGCGGCTTTCGCGGTGGCGCTTCTGGGAATCTACATCCTCGTTGTCGCGCAGTTCGGATCGTTCCGCCTGCCGCTGGTGGTGCTGACGCCGGTGCCGCTGACCTTCCTCGGCATCGTCCTGGGTCACTGGCTGTTCAACGCGCCGTTCTCGGCGCCGTCGATGATCGGCTTCATCGCGCTGGCGGGCATCATCGTGCGCAACTCGATCCTGCTGGTCGATTTCATCCGCCACGCCGATCCCGAAGGCGCCATCACCGTCGAAACCCTGATCGAAGCGGGCGCCACCCGGTTCAAGCCGATCCTGCTGACCGCCATCGCGGCAATGATCGGGGCGGCTGTAATTCTTGCCGATCCGATCTTTCAGGGCCTGGCGCTGTCGCTGCTGTTCGGGTTGCTGACATCGACGGCACTGACCGTGCTGGTGATCCCGGCAATCTACCGCGTTTTCAAGACCTGAGCGGGCCGGGCCATTTCAGGATCTGTCAACGTTCTTTGATAGATCGGCGTGCTGTGGTAAATTTTCTCTATCTGACGATGGAGATTGATCATGAAGCGCATTTTCGTCCTTCTTGTCGCTCTGAACCCGGCGGTTGCCATGGCGCAATCACATTGCGACGGGCAGACCCAGCTTGATGCCAACTTCTGCGCAAAAGAAAGATGGGAAGTCGCGGATCAGGAACTGAACCGCCTTTGGAATGAGGTAAAACCGTTGGCAGATGCGCGTGGAACCGGACAGATGCTTCTTGAGGAGCAGCGCGCGTGGTTGCGGCAGCGCGATGCGGCCTGCGATCAGGAACTGCAAGCGGGCGGCAGCGCGGATGCCATGTTCTACTGGTCCTGCATGGAAGAGCGCACTTTGCAGCGCAATCGAATGCTGCGCGCCTTGCGTTGAAGCGTTTCGCAAAAAAACCTGAGTTCCGCGAATGGCGGTGCCTTGAGTTACACCTTTTCGGCGAACATTATTTGAAACTTCGACGACGTCGGCAAGGGTGCGAGCCTTTGAAACCGATTTGGCCAATTGGTCTCAGGCACGCCTCGGCTTTGTCTGGCGACATTGGCTATCCGCAATATCGCGACCAGAAATGATAGCGCGGCATCGTGAAATATTGGCGAAGGTCGATGTGAAGTCGTGATCGGTCCAGAACGCTTTCCCCCAGGTCCGTCGCCTGTTCGGTCAGCAAGCCAATCCGGCCATGGTGTCGAAATCCGCGCGCCTGCTCGATTTCCCAGGCGGAATAGACCGATCTCGGAAATTCAGCCCAGGTGGTCTGGCAAATAAGCTGGTCCTTCAAGGTGGCCTGCGCAATCTGGCCAGGCTGACGCTCAAGCAGGCTGACGACGTGGCCAGCCTTGACACCAAGCCCGCGGGTTTCGAAGGTCAACGGGTTGGGCAACTCGAAAACATGCGTGTCCTCGTCCGGGCCGAACAGATCGTCTTCGCCCTGCCAGCCATTTCCGGCAGCGAATTTCAGCCTGAAAACCCCCGGCGGGACGAGAACCTTGAAAAATGCGCCACCCTTTATGTAGGCGGCCAGGGCGGCCTTGTCCGTGGCCTCGTCGATCAATCTCAGAAAGTAATCCTGACCGGGCGGGGTCTTGACCTGCAGGGGAAACACGGCGGGCAGGCCGCTGCGGTTCCACATCAATCCTGCGGGCTGCGAGGCGCGTGCAGCCGCGTTATTTTCGGCGCTCGCAAACGGTGCTGTTGCGCAAAGCACAAGCGCAAGCAGTAGTCTTGCAAATCTTCCGATGCGGGTCCGTTCCACCAGATCAGCCCCCTTTCAGACGTTGCCATGATCGCCCGGGCACAGGGCGCAGGACAGAGTCGCCACCTACACCCATGCTAACGGCCAACGCCCTGAAATTGAATACCGGATGACTACGGCGCGCGCTGGCGAGGGGGCTGCGCCGGCTGTCACGGCATTGCGGCCCGTGCGAATGGCATCCGGTCGGGGCTGGCTCAAACCAGCAATGGCATCATCAAACTGGCCAGACTTAGCACCAGAAAAAAACCCGCCATGTCAGTGATTGTCGTCAACAGGGGCCCCGACGCCACCGCCGGATCCTGCCCCAGCCTTTTCAGAAGCAGCGGCACGATGCCACCGATCGATACCGCGATCACCGTGTTTGCGGCAAGCGCGCTGCCGATGACCAGACCCAGCCAGGCGTTCCCCTTCCAGATCCAGGCGACAAGTCCGATCAGGATCCCCAGTGCGATCCCGTTGATCAGACCGACGATGGCCTCCTTCCGCCATACCCGGAACGCGTCCTTTGGCCGTACGATGCCAAGCGCCAGCTCTCGCATGGTCACACCGACCGCCTGATTGCCCGAGCACCCGGACATGTCCGAAACCATCGGCAGAAACACCGCGATTGCGATGACGGCGGCCAGTGTTTCCTCGTAGGCCGAAATTACCGAGGCGGCGATTATATTCAGCACGATATTTGCCGAGAGCCAGACAAGCCGGCGCCGCGACCGAAGCCATGTCGGCATCGAGCGCAGCTCGTCGCCCACAACGCCATGTCGCCTCAGGCTTTCGCTTTCGGACCGCACCAGGGCGGCGGCCTGCACCGCCGCGCGGGAAACGACGCCAACCAATCGGCCATCGGCCTCCACGACCGGAATCCCGAAAAAGCTGTGCTTGTCAAAGAGGTCCTGCAGAACATCGAGCGTCGTATCCACGGCCACCGTGACCGGCGGCACCATGATCGCGGACAGCCTTTCGCCGCGGTTGGTGGTCAGCAGATTGCGCAGGGAAACGACGCCGACAGGGCGGCCCTCGGCATCGATGACATAGGGATGCTGGCCGCGATAGCGTTCGAAATCGGCATCGTCCGACACGAAACTGCGCAATACCGACCCGACAGTCGCGCTCACGGGGAATGTGAAGGCCTCGGCGGCCATGAGGCCGCCCGCGGTGCCATCCTCGTATTCCGTCAGGCGGCGGACATCGGCGGCATCATCGGGATGCAGTCGGGCCAGAATGGCGTTGGCGTCCTTGCTTCGCAGATTGCCGACAATATCGGCCTGAAGGTCTGAGCTGAGCAGGTTCAGCACGTCAGCGGCGCGGTCGGTTGCCATACGCTCGAACAGATCGGTGGCGGCCTGCACCGGCGCCTCCACGATCAGGTTCGCGGCCAGCGCCGCAGGGATCAGCGCAAGCAGAACATCGCGATCATCGGCTGGCAGAAGCAGCAGTTGGCGCAGTGCGGCGGAGGGCGGCAGCGGTTCCAGAAGCGCCGCCAGTGTTTCCGCATCGCGGGCCTCAACCGCGTCCTTGACCTGCTGGCGCAAGGACTTCGGATCCTGTTCGGGTTCAGGTGTTTCTGGCGGAGAGGGCAGTGTTTCGCCGTCGATCATCACGCGGTCCTTCCTCGATTGTTCGCATGCGCCAGCGGCTGCCTGTCAGGAAGCAGATTTATCCGGCCCGTGCCAGGGGTTCCGGCAGCTTAAGACGGTTCACGACAAACCTGAATTCCAACTTTTCGCGAAACGCGCGCACCCTGTGAATGTCGCACCCGTCTCGCCCTGAGCGGAGTGCCTCAAGGCCAGGGCGACGCGCCCCGGTAGGCGTCTTGACGCAAGTTAAATCCCGCAGCCCCCGGTTGCACATATCATACGTCTCAACGGATACAGACGGAGGATGATATGTCGAAGATGATGAAAGCGACGGTCTTTGTCGAACCTGGCAGGATCGTGCTGGAAGACCGGCCAATTCCCGAGGTCGGGCCGCTTGATGCCCTGATGCGCGTCACCACGACAACGATCTGCGGTACCGACATTCATATCCTTAAAGGCGAATACCCCGTCGAGAGCGGCCGCATCATCGGGCACGAGCCGGTCGGCGTGATCGAGAAGCTCGGCTCCGCCGTTATCGGTTACGAGGAAGGCCAGCGCGTCATTGCCGGCGCGATCACGCCCTGCGGCTGGTCGAACGCCAGCCTGAGCGGCGATCACTCGCAATGCGGCCGGGCGGCCCCAGGCGGTTACGAGGCGATGGGGGGCTGGCGCTTTGGCAACACGATCGACGGCGCGCAGGCGGAGTATCTGCTTGTGCCGGACGCCATGGCAAACCTCGCGCCGGTTCCCGACGGGCTCAGCGACGAACAGGTGCTGATGTGCCCCGACATCATGTCCACCGGCTTTTCGGGCGCGGAGTCTGGCGGGATCAGGATTGGCGATACGGTCGCGATATTCGCGCAGGGGCCCATCGGGCTCTGCGCGACGGGCGGCGCAAAGCTGATGGGCGCGTCACGGATCATCGTCGTCGACACGGTGCCGGAACGGCTGGAGGCGGCCAGGGCGATGGGGGCGGACATCACCATCGACTTCAACAAGGAAGACCCGGTCGAGGCGATCCGCCGGATCACCGGCGGGCGCGGCGTCGATGTATCCATCGAGGCGCTGGGCCTGCAATCGACGTTCGAGGCCGCGCTGCGCGTGCTAAGGCCGGGCGGAACGCTCTCGTCACTCGGTGTTTATTCCGAAGACCTGCGCATCCCGCTCGACGCCTTTGCGGCGGGCTTGGGCGATCATACCATCCGCACGACGCTCTGTCCCGGTGGCAAGGAGCGGATGCGGCGGCTGATGGACATCGTCGATACCGGACGCTTCGACGCGACGCGCCTTGTCACCCACCGATACCCGCTCGACGACATCGAAAAGGCATACGACCTTTTCAAAGAGCAGGCCGATGGGGTCCTGAAAATCGCCATAACGCCGTAACGGGTGTGCCGAAGCGTCATCACGGGCCCGGGACGGCATGCCACGTGCGGACTGCCCGTTTAACCCCGGTGCCATGTCGTGTTAGGGACCGGCCATGGCACAGGATACACAAGACACCACGATGCGGATCGCGCATCAACGTTTCAAGCTGCGGGTCTGGATCACGTCCAGACTCTGGGCGCAGGTCTTGGTCGGGATGGTCCTGGGGTTCGGCCTTGGCCTGCTGCTAAGCGAGCCGGCAGCTTTGATCCGGCCCGAGACGGCCGAGGTTGTCGGGCATTGGCTGGCACTGCCGGGGAAGATATTTCTGGCGTTGATCGCCATGGTTCTGATCCCGCTGATTTTCGCGTCAATCGTCGGCGGGTTGTCCGGCGCGGGATCGGGCGAAGAGCTGCGTTCGGTGGGCTTGCGGCTGGCTGCCTTCATCCTTGCAACCACGGCGGCGGCTGCGGCTATCGGTGTGATGCTTGCCCAGTGGCTAAGGCCCGGTGAAGCCCTCGAAGGTTTTTCCGCGTCGCCGGCCGATCCGGCTCTGACGTCCCAGAACGGCCAGTTGCCGGACCTGCCCGATGCGGGCGCGCAAGCGACCCTGCCGGATTTGATAGTCAACATCCTGCCGGCGAACCCCACGGCGTCGATCGTGCAGGGGGATATGCTGGCCGTTGTCGTGCTGGCGCTGCTGGTTGGCATTTCGGTCACGCAGGTTCAGCCCAGCCGGGCGGCGCCCTTTCTGGCCCTGATGGACGCGCTGCTGTCGATCTCCATGAACATCGTGAAATGGGCCATGTTTCTGGCGCCTTTCGCAGTTTTCGGCCTTATGGCGCAGCTTGTGATGCGCATGGGGTTTGAAACCATGCTTGGCATTTCGGGGTATGTCGGCACGGTCCTGTTGGGGCTGAGCGCACTGTTGGGCCTCTACTTGCTGATTGCGTTCATCTTTGCGCGGATCACGCCACTGCGCTTCCTTCAGGCGGCAGGCAGCAACCTTTTGCTGGCGTTTTCGACATCCAGTTCTTCGGCGGTGATGCCGGTGACGATCCAGTCGGCGCGTCAGCTCGGCGTGCCCGAGAATGTCGCCAATCTGGTGGTGCCATTGGGGGCAACGATGAACATGGCCGGAACCGCGTTGTATCAGGCGGTGGCCATCCTCTTTCTTGCGCAGCTTGCCGGAGTGGAGCTGACAGCGGTTCAGATCGGCGTGGTCGTCGGGACGCTTGTCGCCTCAAGCATCGGCGCGCCCGGCACTCCGGGCGTCAGCATCGCCATTTTGATCAACGTGGCCACCAGCATGGGCATACCGGTCGAGGGTATGGTGATCATTCTGGGCGTCGATCGATTGCTCGACATGTGCCGGACGGCTGTCAATGTGACCGGCGATCTGGTTGCGGCGGTACTGTTGCGCGCGGTCGGGCAAACAGATGCGGTCGCAACGGCCTGATCCGATTGATGGACGCCACATCCCGCGGAAACGTCTTGGCGCGGTCGAGCATATCGGCAACGCTGCGCTAGACTTCGCATCCGGGTGCGGCGGGGTATATCGTTGCAGGCGATAGCGCACATCCGCCGCCCCGACCATGAGCACGGCGACGACACAGGGAATGACGATGGCTGAAAACGACATGCCGCTGGCGGATATGCTGACGCATCTGGGCAGGCTGGCGCAACGATCCCTGAACTTGTGGGACATGCCGCCGAACGCCCGCGCCCGGCTGATCAACGTCTCCGAAAACGCCACCTACCTGGTCGAGGCGGACGAGGGATACAAGGCGGTTCTGCGCATCCACCGCGAACAGTATCACACCCGCCGCGCAATCCAATCCGAGCTGGTCTGGATCGCCGCGCTGAAAGAGGCGCGGGCCGTCGTCACTCCCGACAGCTATACCGGCAAGGATGGCGCGGTCATTCAGCAAGCGCGGATCGACGGGTTGAAAAATCCACGTTTCATGGTCCTGTTCGAATACGTCCCGGGCGCGCATCCCGATCAGGCCGGTGATCTGGAAGGCCCGTTCGAGGAGTTGGGCGAGATTGCCGCGCATACGCATGACCATTCCAAAGACTGGCAGCGCCCTGCAGATTTCGAGCGGCTGACCTGGAACGTCGAGACGGTGTTCGGCGCGCAGCCCAACTGGGGCGATTGGCGCGATGCGCCGCATGTGACGCCGGACGTGGCCGAGGTGCTGGAAGCGGTCGAGGCACGCATACGCGCACGGCTGGAGGCCTTCGGCGCTGGCGATGATCGCTATGGGCTGATCCATGCGGATATGCGGCTGGCTAATTTGCTGACCGGACCCAGCGGCACCCGCCTGATCGACTTCGACGATTGCGGATTTGGCTGGTTTCTCTACGATTTCGCCGCTGGCATAAGCTTTATGGAGGACGATCCGAGCGTACCTGCGCTCAAGGCGGCGTGGGTGCGCGGATACGAAAAGGTGCGCCCGCTCAGCGACGCCGAAAAGGCTGAAATCGACACGTTCGTCATGCTGCGCCGGATGGCCTTGCTGGCATGGATCGGCAGTCATATCGAGGCGCCCGAGCCGCAGGCGCTGGCAACCGATTTCGCGCGGGTGACGGCCGAGCTGGGCGCCGATTGGCTGGCGAAAACGCCTGCTCCGGGCTGAAGCCTTTCGCGGTTCCCCGAATTTTCGTAAGTGGGAAAGGCTCTGGTCCTTTCGTCGGTGAACCGCTCTGATTGCCACAGCAGGGCTTGGCCAACGTGTGTCACACCGGGCCGGTCGGGTCCGTTCAACTGGCCCCCAATTGATGGCGCTCCAGATCGTTTTCAGGCGGTCGGGCTTAGCAATATCTTGCCGCGATGGGTGGCTTTTTCCATCATTTCATGCGCCTTCATAGCGTCCTCAAACGGGAATATCTTATGGGTTTGCGCCGCCAGTCGCCCCTCGGCAAAGAGGGGCCAGACGCATTTTTCCAAGTCCCTGGCGACCGCGCTTTTGAATTCTTCGGGGCGCGAACGCAGGGTTGATCCTGTGTAGACCAGCCGTTTCAGCATGATCGGCATCAGGTTGATCTCGACCTTCGATCCGGCATTGAACGCCAGCTGAACGATGCGCGCATCTGCTGCCGCTGCCTTGATATTGCGCGCCACATAGTCGCCGCCGATGATGTCGAGGATCAAATTCGCCCCTCCCGCCTCGCGGACGATCTCGACGAAATCCTGGTCGTGATAGTTGATGGCGCGTTCGGCCCCCAAGCTTTCGGCAAAGGCGCAATCTTCGGCATTGGCGCAGGTGGTGAAGACCCTGTATCCAAGCTGGCTGCCCAGTTGCACTGCGGTCGACCCGATACCGCCCGCGCCGCCGTGCACGAGCAGAACATCATTCGACACGATCTTCTGCTCGAAAAAGAGATTGCTCCAGACCGTGAAATACGTCTCGCACAAGCCCGCCGCGTCGATGTCCGAAACGCCGGCCGGGATCGGCAGGCAGTGGGTGGCATCAACGGCGACATATTCGGCATAGCCGCCGCCATTGGTCAGTGCGCAAAGCTTGTCGCCAACCGACCAGCCAGAAACCTTGGCCCCGACCGCCACAACCTCGCCAGAAACCTCCAGCCCCAGAAGGTCAGAGGCCCCTTTCGGCGGCGGGTAATGTCCGCGCCGTTGAACAAGGTCGGGGCCGTTGACGCCAGCCGCGATCACCCGCACCAGCACCTCTGTCTCGCGCAGATCGGGCAGCGGACGGGTGCCGAGTTCCAGAACGTCGGGCTTTCCGGGTTCGCGCATCTCGATCGTCGTCATCTTGGCTGGTAGCATCGTCGCCTCCGGGTCGGATTAACTAGTGGATTTCTCGTCAAACCCCCACCTTCATGCCGAGGCTATGGGCTGAAGTTTGGAATGGCAAATGGAAAGCCAACTAGGGCCGCGGCATTTCACATCCCGGTTTTTTGGTGCGCAACGGCCCGATGACGCAAGGCCGCGTGCGCTGGATTTGCGGGCGCCCAGCGTCAAGGCGTCTCCTTATGGGATCAGACGTCAAGTTCGATGGCGACGCCCTTTTCAACTGCCAGGTCCACGACCGCTGCGGCAACGGCCAGATCCTGCAGGCCGACGCCTGTTCCGTCAAAGAGCGTGATCTGATCGTCCGACGTGCGGCCCGGATGGGGGCCGTTGATGACCGCCCCGAGCTGGTGAACGTCAGACACGTCGATCAGCCCTTGCGTTATGGCGTGCTGCGCTTCGCCGATGGTCACGGATTGCGCCACCTCGTCGGTAAAGACATCTGCCTTTTGCAAAAGATCTGGCGCAACTTCCTGCTTGCCTTTGGTATCGGTGCCCATGCACGCGATATGGCAGCCTTCGGCGATCTGGTTCGCGGCAAGGATCGGCTTGAATGAGGAGGTAATGGAAATGATGACATCCGCCGCGCGCATCCCGTCAAGATCGACCGCTTCGAACGGCACGCCCGCCTCCTCGGCGACCTTTGCAATATTGGCAAGTTTTTCGGGGTGCAAATTCCAGCCGATGACCTTTTCGAAGGCACGCTGTTCCAGTGCCGCGCGCAGCTGGAATATTGCCTGATGCCCGGCGCCGATCATACCGATCACCTTGGCGTCCGGACGTGCCAGATGCTTGATCGACACCGAGGACGCGGCAGCGGTCCTAAGCGCGGTCAACAGATTGCCCCCCACCATCGCCCTGACCCTGCCGGTGTCCGGGTCGAACAGAAACACGGTGGACTGATGGTTGATGATGTCATGCGTTTCCAGATTGTGGGGCCAGTAGCCGCCTGCCTTCAGGCCCAGCGTCATGCCCGCACGGTCAAAGCCGCCCTTGAAGCCGTAAAGCGCATCGGCATGGCCGATCGCCTCGCGCACGACCGGGAAATTATACGCATCGTCCGCCGCCATGGCGGCAAATACCTTTTCGACTGCATCGAAGGCAGCCTGACGTGTCATGAGGTCGGCGATTGCGCTTTCGGGGACGATCAGCATGGGAATGCTCCTTGAACTTGGATGGTCTGCGCGCGGCAAGGAAGATGCCGCGGATTAGGATCACGGTCTGGTCAGAATGCCTTGCCGCGTGCGCTGACGGGCCACAACGTCTCGACCTTGCCGTGGCGCACGCCGACGTACCAGTCATGCACATTCGCGGTGGGGTCGCAGTGGCCGGGCACAAGGCGCAGCTTGTCGCCGACGCGAAGCACCCCTCCCGGATCGGACACCACGCCATGCTCGTCTGAGCATTTGACGTATTCCACATCGTCGCGGCCAAAGATCACCGGCAGGCCGCTGTCAATCGACTGTGCTTTCAGACCCGCATCCACGATTGCCTTGTCCGGCTTGGCGTGGCTCATCACCTGGGTCAGGATGAAGAACGCGTTTTCCCATTCCCCCTTGTCGATCCGGTTGCCGTCTGCGTCAAGAATACGCCCGTAATCCGCATCCATGAACGCGTAGGAGCCGCATTGAAGCTCGTTGAAAACGCCTGAATTGGACTCGAAATAATAGGACCCGGTACCGCCGCCGGACACCAGTTCGGGCGTCAGCCCTTCGGCCTTCAGCGCGCCTACGGCATCCTTTACCTGCGCAATGACGACATCCAGTTTCGCCTTGCGGTCCTCATAGCTGTCGATGTGCTGCATCGCGCCCTGATAGGCCTGGAGGCCGGTGAATTTCAGGCCTTCGGCGGCATCTATCGCCTTGGCGATGTTCACGACAGCTTGGGTGGTGGTGACACCGCAGCGCCCGGCGCCGCAATCAATCTCGACAAGGCACTCGATTTCGGTGCCGTGTTTCCGGGCCGCATCTGACAGTTCCTGCACGTTGGCAATGTCATCCACACAGACAATCGTGCGCGCGCCCAGCTTGGGCAATCGGGCAAGGCGGTCTATCTTCTGTGGGTCACGGACCTGATTGGAAATCAGTATGTCCTTGATCCCGCCGCGGGCGAATACCTCGGCTTCGGACGCTTTCTGACAGCACACACCCACGGCGCCGCCCAGCTTTTGCTGAAGCTTGGCCACGTCCACGGATTTATGCATCTTGCCATGCACGCGGTGGCGCATGCCATGCGCCTTGGCATAATCGCCCATTCTCCTGATGTTGCGCTCCAGCGCGTCCAGATCCAGGATCAGGCACGGCGTCTGGATGTCGGCCTCGTCCATGCCGGGCAGGGCGGGCACGTCGAAGCCAACTTCAAGGCCTTCGAATTTTGCAGCGGCGTTCATAATCGTAACTCCCTTCAGTTTAGCCAAGGCAGATGATCAAGGTCGACATTGCCCCCGGTGATGATGATCCCGACGCGCTTGCCCGCGAACCGGTCCTTGTTCTTGAGAATGATGGCAAGCGGCACGGCCGAGCTTGGCTCCATCACGATGCGCAGATATTTCCACGTGATCTTCATCGCGTCGATGATCTCCTGTTCGGACGCGGTAAGAATGTCGGTGACGTGGTTCGAGACGAAATGCCAGGTCAGCGCCTTCAGCGGCACTTTCAGTCCGTCGGCTATCGTGTCGGGGGCATCGTCGGCAATGATCCGGCCCGCCTTGAAACTGCGATAGGCGTCATCGGCCTGCTCAGGCTCGGCCGCGATGATCCCGGTTTCAGGCGCAAGCGTCGACAACGTCAGGCACGTGCCCGAGATCATGCCGCCCCCACCGATCGGGGCCACGACGATATCGACGCCGCCGGTCTGCTCGATCATCTCCTTCGAACAGGTGCCCTGACCCGCGATCACGCGCGCATCGTTGTAGGGGTGCACGAATTCACCCCCGGTCCGGGCCTGCACGTCGGCGAAAACCGCCTCGCGCGACGTTGTCGAGGGGTCGCATTCGGTGATGGTGCCGCCATAGCGGCGGACGGCCTCCTTCTTGGCCTGAGGCGCGGTGCGCGGCATCACCACGTTGCACGGAATGCCCCGCCGCCCCGCCGCATAGGACAGAGAAAGCGCATGATTGCCCGATGAATGGGTGCAGACTCCTTTTTGCGCCGTCGCCTCGTCCAGGCCGAACACCGCGTTCGACGCGCCGCGCACCTTGAAGGCGCCGGCCTCCTGAAAGTTCTCGCATTTGAAATAGAGGTCCGCACCGGCCAGTTCATTCAGATAGTCTGACGTCCTGATGGGCGTCAGGTCGATGTGCGGGCTGATCCGCTCATGCGCGGCCAACATGTCATCATAGGTCGGAATATCCATGTCGGCGTCGCTCTTCATGCCGCGGCCCGTTGGACGGTTGCCGGATGGTGGCGATAATAATCCTGCGCCGCCGCCACGCCGGACCCAAGGGTTATGTCCAGCCCCAGATCGGCCATGCACATTTCGGCTGTGGCAATCCCGGAGAGGGTCATCACGTCCGTCAGGCTTCCCAGATGGCCGATGCGGAACACCTTGCCGGCGACGTCGCCCAGACCCACCCCGAAGGCGACCCCGTAGACGTCCGCGGCATGCGTCACGATCCGGGTCGCGTCGAACCCTTTGGGAGTGCAAATCGCGCTGACAGTGTTGGAGTAAACGTCAGGCGACGCCGCGCACAGCCGCAGCCCCCATGCGCCAACCGCCGCACGCACGCCTTCGGCGATGCGATGGTGGCGGCGAAAGACATTCTCCAGCCCTTCGTCCAGCAGCATCCCGCAAGCCATGTTGAGCCCGTTCATCAGGCCGACGGCGGGCGTGTACGGATAGGCGTTGTTCGCATACCCCTTGGCCATGTCATGCACGTCAAAAAAGGTTCGCGGCAAGGTGCCGGTTTTCGTTGCCGCCATCGCCTTTTCGCTGAAGCCGACAATGGCAAGACCAGCCGGCAGCATGAAACCCTTCTGCGATCCGGTCACGGCCACATCGACGCCCCAGTCATCAAAGCGGAAGTCCATCGAGCCGATAGAGCTGACGCCGTCGACGAACAGCATTGCGGGATGGCCCGCGTCGTCCAGCGCCTTGCGCACGGCAGCGATGTCAGACCGCACTCCGGTCGCCGTCTCATTATGGGTGGCCAGCACGACCTTGATCTTATGCCCTTTGTCGGCTGCCAGAATCTCGCCAAAGCGGTCGGCGGGCAGGCCCTCACCCCATGGCGCCTCGACAACCTGCACATCCAGTCGGTGGCGCTGGCACATGTCGATCCAGCGGGTACTGAACATACCGTTGCGTGCGGCCAGCACCCTGTCGCCTTCGGACAGCGTGTTCGTCAGCGCGGTTTCCCATCCGCCCGTCCCGGTGGACGGAAAGATGAAAATCTCGGCCGACGTGGTTTTCATCACGCGGCGGACGCCCGCCCGCGCCGGGTGCAGGATGCTTGCGAACAGCGGTGAGCGGTGGTCGATGGTCGGCATGTCACAGGCCTTGCGCAAGGCTTCGGGCATGTTTGTGGGGCCTGGGATGAATACCGGATTCTGAAAGCTCATGTCTCTCTCCTTTTCAGTTTGAGTCGAGGGTAGGACAAGCCTGATCAGTTTGAAACTTTTTTGAAACCGTTTTTCATTTTCGGCTTTTTATGAAATATACTATGTTGTCAACGGCTTGTATTTTTCATATCGTGAAGGATATTTTTATTATGGAGGTGCTGAATCCGATGGGTTCTTCGAATAACGATGCCGCAGGCCCGCGACGCGCCCGCGGCAGGCCCCGTGACTGGGACGACAAGACGGTGCAGAACACCATCAAGTCGCTCGATCGCGCGATGGAGATTTTCGAATACCTCAGTGAGACGCATGGCAAGTCGCTGTCGGCGCTTGCCGGCGAAATGGGGCAATCGCCCGCGACAGTCTACCGCGTGTTGGTCACACTGGAAGGGCGCGGGCTGGTTGAATTCGACGCACAGCAGCAGGTCTGGCAGATCGGGCCCCGTGCCTTTGTCATCGGCGCGCGGTTCCTGCATCGCACCAGCCTTGTCGATTGCGCCCGTCCGATCCTGCGACACCTGATGGAGCAGACCGGCGAAACGGCAAATCTGGGTATAGAAAAGGAAGGTCAGGTCCTGTTTCTCAGCCAGGTGGAGACCCATCACAGCATCCGCGCCTTTTTCCCGCCCGGCACCTTATCGCAGATGCACGCGTCCGGCATCGGAAAGGCGTTGCTGGCCGAAATGGATGGCCGCCGTCTGACCCGTTTGCTGGCAGGCCAGACGCTTGAGGCGTTCACCAGATACACCATTACCGATCAGGCCGCCTTGCGGACCGAGTTGGAGATGATCAAAAAGCGCGGCTATGCGCTTGATGGCGAAGAAAGGAATATCGGCATGCGCTGTATCGCCGCCCCGGTTTTTGACATCAACCGCGAAGCTGTCGGAGGCATATCTGTTTCGGGGCCCACCAGCCGCGTCGGCTCTGACCAGATCGACCAGTTGAGCGTTGCGGTCAGGGCCGCCGCCCAGGATCTATCCCGCGCAATCGGCGGTGAAACGACGTTGCCGCCGGTTTGATCCCGCATGGGAATGCCTCAAGGTTATGGCGCAGCGCCGGCCACCTGACCCGCCGCGCCCTCTTTCAGTCGATCATGGGCAGGAGGGCGGTGATCGAGGCTTTGGCGTCGCCGTAGAACATGCGGGTGTTTTCCTTGTAGAACAGCGGGTTTTCGATGCCGGAGTATCCGGTGCCCTGGCCGCGTTTCGACACGAAGACCTGC
>DATCSR010000013.1:0-78084 GCA_036568405.1 Roseovarius sp. | reverse complement strand
CCGACGTCAGCTTTGCTCAAGGGGTTGACGCTCCGGGGTGTCCTGACCATAGACGCCCCCATGTTCACTGCGGGACACAACCGGACCCTCCAGCACACGCCAGAGACGATAGCCAATCATGCACATCATCGCATTTCTCATCCGGCGCGCCATTCAGGCGGTGATCGTGATGTTCGTCATTTCGCTGATCGGTTTTTCCATTCAGGACAATCTGGGCGATCCGCTGCGCGAACTGGTCGGCCAATCGGTCTCCGAGGCCGAGCGCGAAGTGATGCGCGATGAGCTTGGGCTGAACGATCCCTTTCTCGTGCAATACGGCCGGTTTCTGGGCAAGGCCGTGCAGGGCGATCTGGGCAATTCGTATTTCTTCAAACGCCCCGCGCTCGACGTCATCATGGACAAATTCCCCGCCACGTTCGAGCTGGTCCTCGGCTCCGTGATCATTTTCCTGTCCCTGTCCATACCCGGCGGCATCTATTGCGCCATCAACCATGACAGATGGCTGGCCAAGACGATCATGACCGCCTCGATCATCGGCATATCGGTGCCGGTGTTCCTGACCGCGATCCTTCTGGTCTGGCTGTTTGGCGTCGAATTGGGCTGGCTGCCGGCCTTCGGGCGCGGCGACACGGTCGAAATGCCGTGGGGCTGGGACACCGGCTTCCTCACGCTTGACGGGCTGGCACACCTGATCCTGCCCTGCATCGCGCTGTCCTCCATCATGCTGCCCCTCTTCATCCGCCTGATCCGCGCGGAAATGATGGAGGCGATGGGCACCGACTACGTCCGCTTCGCCCGCGCCAAGGGCCTCAGCACACCGCGCGTGCGCTACGTCCACGCCTTCCGCAATACGCTGCTGCCAGTGGTCACCGTCGGCGGCCTGATGATCGGCACGCTGATTGCCTACACCATCCTGACCGAAACGGTCTTCCAATGGCCCGGCATGGGGTTCCTGTTCCTTGAGGCGGTGAACCGCGTCGATACACCGCTGATCATCGCCTATATCATCGTCGTCGGCCTGATCTTTGTCGTGGTCAACACTATCGTCGATTTCGTCTACACGCTCATCAATCCGATGGTGAAACTGCCGGGGGCCAAATCATGATCACATGGCGCGGCTTCCTCAAACGGTTCCTGTCGGACCCTGTCGCCATCGGCGCCGGTATCGTGCTGCTGATCCTGGTCGTCATGGCTGTGCTGGCGCCATGGGTCGCACCGCAGAACCCCTATGATCTGCTGCAACTCAATATCATGGACAGCGAACTGCCCCCCTCGTGGCGCGACGGTGGGGACGACCGCTATTGGCTCGGCACAGATGCGCAGGGGCGCGGCGTATTCAGCACCATCCTTTATGGCACCGGCATTTCGCTGCTGATCGGCATCGGCGCCGTCATCGTCCAAGGCATTCTTGGAGTCAGCATCGGCCTCTGGGCCGGGTATCGGGGCGGCTGGGTCGACAGCTTCCTGATGCGCCTTGCCGATATCCAGATGTCCCTCTCGACACTGATGATCGCCATCATCGCGCTGGCCCTGTTCCAGACCGCGTTTGACGCCAATATCTATGCCGATTACGCGATCATCATGCTGATCGTCATCATTGGTGTGGCTGAATGGCCCAAATTCGCGCGCACCGTGCGGTCCTCCGTTCTGGGCGAGAAGAACAAGGAATACGTCGACGCCGCCCGCGTCATCGGCCTGCCCGCGCGCAAGGTGATGTGGATCCACATCCTGCCAAACACGCTGACGCCGGTACTGGTGATTTCCACCATTCAGGTCGCCGAGGCGATCATGACCGAAGCGGCCCTGTCGTTCCTCGGCCTCGGCATGCCGGTGGACAAACCATCGCTGGGCTCACTGATCCGGTCGGGGTTCGAATTCATCTTCTCGGGTAGCTGGTGGATCACGCTCTACCCCGCGATCGTGCTGGTCGCACTGGTGCTGGCGCTGAACCTGCTGGGTGATTGGCTGCGCGACACGCTGAACCCGAAACTGCGCCGGGGGGACGACTGATGGCACTTCTGGACGTAAAAGATCTGCACGTCGCCTTCCCGCGCGGCAAAAAGGGCGAGGTCGAGGCGCTGCGCGGTGTCGATCTGACGCTGGAAAAGGGCCAGCGGCTGGGCGTCGTGGGCGAATCCGGCGCCGGCAAATCCATGCTGGCCTTCGCCATCCTCAACCTGATCGCCGATCCCGGCCGCGTCACCAAAGGCTCCGTCATCTTCGACGGTCAAAACCTCCTGACCATGTCCGAGCGGCAGATCCGGCGCATCCGGGGCAACCGCATCTCGATGATCTTTCAGGACCCGATGGTCACGCTCAATCCGGTGCTCAGCATCGGCACGCAGATGATCGAAACGCTGAAAGCGCACCGCAGTATCTCCACCCGCGAGGCGCACCGCCTCAGCGTGGAAAAGCTGAACCTCGTCGCCATCCCCTCGGCCGAAAGCCGTATGGACTCCTATCCGCACGAGCTGTCGGGAGGTCTGCGCCAGCGCGTCGTCATCGCCATCGCCCTACTGACCGACCCCGAACTGATCATCGCGGACGAGCCGACAACGGCGCTGGATGTCACCATTCAGGCTGAAATCATGTCGCTGATCCTGACGCTCTGCCGCGAGAATGACGTGGCGCTCATCCTGATCACCCACGATCTGGGCGTCGTGGCCGAAGTCACCGAGCGCCTGATGATCATGTATGCCGGCAAATGCGTCGAGACGGGCCGCACCCGTGACATCATCGACGCGCCGAAACACCCCTATGCCGTCGGCCTGCTGAAAGCGCTTCCGCAGAACTCCACGCGCGGCGCCAAGCTCTACCAGATCCCCGGCTCGATGCCGCCCATCACGAACCTGCCGACAGGCTGCCCCTACCACCCACGCTGCGAACGCGCGACGGACGAATGCCGCGCGGCCATGCCGCCGCTGGAGCATGGCGTAGCCTGCTTTCACCCGATGCATGAAAACCGGGCGCATGACGATGCGGAGGCCGCGCTATGACCGATCCAATCGTCGAAACACGCGGGCTGGAAATGCGCTTTGCGCTGCCGACCCATTTTCTGAGCCGGGAAAAGCCCGTGTTGCACGCCCTCTCCGGGGTCGATGTGCAGATCCAGAAGGGCGAGACGTTCTGCGTCGTCGGCGAATCCGGCTGTGGCAAGACCACGCTGGGCCGCGCGATCATGGGGCTGCTCACGCCCTCTTCGGGCGAAATCTATTTTCGCGGCCAGCGCATCGACACCATGGACGAAGGCACGCGCAAGCCGGTGCGCGCCGACATGCAGATGGTGTTCCAGAACCCCTATGCCTCGCTCAACCCGCGCCGCAACGTGTTCCAGACACTGGCCGAGCCTATCCGCCACCTGATGCCCGAAAAATCCGAGGCCGACGTGCGCGTGCAGGTCGAGGATGTGCTGGACGCCACCGGCTGCGACCAAAGCTGGCAGCGCAAGCTTCCACATGAATTCTCGGGCGGTCAGCGCCAGCGCATCGCCATCGCCCGCGCACTGGTGACGAACCCCGCCTTCGTCGTCGCGGACGAGCCGATTTCGGCGCTGGACGTCTCCATTCAAGCGCAGATCCTGAACCTCCTCAATGACTTGCAGGACGAACGTGATCTAACCTACATGTTCATCACCCACGACCTCAGCGTGGTCGAGCATTTCGGTGATCGCGTGGCTGTCATGTATCTGGGCCAGATCATGGAACTCGCGCCGACAGACAAGATTTTCGATGCGCCCAAGCATCCCTATACGCAGCTTCTGCTCGACGCGATTCCAAAGCTCAGCGGCGGCTCTTTCGATGCGCCGCGCACGCCCGGCGAGTTGCCCGACCCGGTCAACCTGCCCGTCGGCTGCCCCTTTGCGCCGCGCTGCCCGATCGCGCAGGATATCTGTCGGGCCGAACGGCCCCGCCTGCGCCCGATTAGCGACAGCGGCACGATGGCCGCCTGCCATCTGGCCGAATAACCTAAAATGTTCGATTTAGACAAGTATGCTTGGAGAACCGGTGCGTAGGTCAGCAATCAAGCGACTAAAAAGACATGCTCATCAACCCTGAGAGCCGCCAATATCAGCCCGCGCGATCGCCGTCGCCTTCAGCACTGCGAAACATTCGGTTCCCGGTCGCAATCCCAATTCGTCCATCGCGTCGGCGGTGATGCGCGCCAGCAGGCGGGACGACCCTATCCGCAGCGACAAGGCCACGCCCGGTCCGCCGCCGCGATGCACCTCTTCCACCACCGCAGGCAGGATATTGCGCGACGACAGGCCATCGGGCCGCGTTAGCGAGATCAGCACATCCTGCGCCAGCACCCTGACGCGCAAGGTCTGACCGACCTTTGCTTCGATTCCCGGCAGGCGTAATTCGCCCCCGCTGATGGCAATACGGCTCAGGCCCTCGGGGTCACATTCCACCACCTGCCCCATAAGGACCGATCCTGCCTCGCGGACACCGATCAGCGGAACCATGGCCGGATCGCTCAGCACGTCCGTCACGTCGCCCTGCCGCAACACGTTCCCATCCCGCAGCACCACGATCTGGTCCGCCAACCGCGCGATCTCGGCAACGCTGTGTGTGACATAGATGATTGGTACGGTGCCGCTGTCGCGCAGCCGCTCCAGATAGGGCAGGATTTCGTCTTTGCGCGGGCCGTCCAGCGCCGCCAGCGGCTCGTCCATTAGCAAAAGGCGCGGGCGCATCAGCAGCGCGCGGGCAATCGCCACGCGCTGCTTTTCGCCCCCCGACAGGCTGCGCGGGCGGCGCTGCATCAGCGCCTCGATCCCCAGCATCGCCATGATCGCATCGCCGTCCAGCCCCGGCGCACCGGCAGGCGCATAACGCGCGCCGAAGGCGATGTTGCGCGCCACGGTCAGATGCGGAAACAGCCGACCTTCCTGAAACACCACGCCGATCCGGCGCCGCGCGGCGGGCAGGAAGATGCCCCGCGCCCGGTCCAGCAGCACGTCGCCGCCCAGCGCAATGCGCCCTGTATCCGGCGTCAACAGCCCGGCGATGGCATTGGCCAGGGTCGTCTTGCCCGACCCCGAAGGCCCGAACAGCGCGGTCACGCCCGGCCCCGCCTCAAACGCGGCCTCGACTGCAAAACCATCAAAGCGATGGGCGATATCGACCTGCAAACTCATGCGCCAATCCGTGCCGCCATGCGCCGCGCCAGCCACTCGGACAGCAGCACCGCGCCGATGGCGACGCCGGACGCCAGCACAACCAGCTTCAGCGCCGATCCCTCGCCGCCCGGCACCTGCAGGAAGGCGTAGATGGCCGAAGGCAACGTCTGCGTCTGGCCCGGAATGTTGGCGACGAAGGTGATCGTCGCGCCGAATTCGCCCATCGCCTTAGCAAAGCCCATGACGGCGCCTGCCAATATCCCCGGCCCGATCAGCGGCAGCGTGACGCGCACAAATCCCGCCCAGCGGCCCGCGCCCAGCGTCGCCGCCGCCTCCTCCAGCTTCGGGTCGACCGCCTCGATCGACAGGCGGATCGCCCGCACCATCAGCGGGAACCCCATGACCGCCGCCGCCAGCGCCGCGCCCGTCCAGCGAAACGCGAACACGATGCCCACCGATTCCAAAAACCCGCCCACCGCGCCGCTGCGCCCGAAGGTCAGGAGCAGCAGATATCCCGTCACCACAGGCGGCAGCACCAGCGGCAGGTGCACCAGTGCGCTGACCAGCGCGTGCCCCGGAAACTGCCGCCGCGCCAGCAGCCACGCCACCGCAATCGCCACCGGCAGGCTGAACAACGTCGCGATCAGCGACACTTTCAGCGACAGCGCCAGCGCGGTATATGCGGCGGCGTCCAGCATCAGGGCGCCTCGACCAGCGGCACGAACCCGTGCGCCTCAAACACGGAGCGCGCCTCAGCCCCTTGCAGGAACGCCATGAAGGGGACGCCCGCATCCGTCAGCGCCGCCGCGGGATAGATGATTGGATCGTGCATGCCTTCCGGCACGTGATAGACCACACGCACGCCCGGCTCCGCCGCCGCATCGGTGGCATAGACAACGCCCAAAGGTGCCTCGCCCAGCGCGACCAGCGCCAGCGCCGCGCGCACGTTGTCCGTCTCGGCCAGATGCGGCATCAGGGGGCCCCACATGCCCGACGCCTCCAGCCAAGCGCGGGCATACATACCGGCCGGCACGCTTTGCGTCTGGCCAATGGCCATGCGCCCGCCGTCGAGACGCGCCAGCAGCGCATCGGCGTCGGTGCCTTCCAGATCGGGTGCGTCTGCCGGCGCTATCAGCACCAGCGCATTGCCCAGCAGTGCGACGCGGCGGGCGGGATCGACGGCGCCCTGCTCCTCCAGCCAGTCCATCCAGTCGGTGTTGGCCAGAAGCGCAACATCCGCCGGCGCCCCCTGCCCGATCTGCCGCGCAAGCAAACCGCTGCCACCCAGCGATACCGTTACCGGGCCGGGATAGAGCGCCGTGACATCGCTCAACGCATCGCGCAGCGACGCTGCGGCAAAAACGATCACCTGATCCTCGGCCTGCGCGCCCGGCACTGACACCATCAAGGCCGCGACCGCTGCAATCGAAACCTGCCCAAGCCGCGCCAGAAGACGGCGGCAAGATTGAAAAATCCACATTTCGCCGTCTCCCGATCGAAAAGGTCGCTGAGGGCGATCTGATCCGCACCTGCGGCACCATCCGCTGCAAGCTGTTGTTATTTTGCGAATCCTCGCCATATAATCGCAAAAGGCAAGCGCAAAAGCGCCCGCGCAGCAGGCACATTAAAATCATGGATACGACCAACACTGTACGTTCGGCACATATTCCCATCGACATGAGCGATGCTCACAAAAGCGAGCTGCGCACGCAGTTCGGCGCGCTGTGCTACCGGATGCGGCGCCGCAAACCCGAGGTCCTGCTGATCACCACCCGCAGTTCGGGCCGCTGGATCGTGCCCAAGGGCTGGCCGGTCGATGGCAAGACCCCGATGGAGAGCGCCGAGATCGAAGCCTGGGAGGAGGCTGGCGTGCGCGGGCGCATCTATCCGCGCTGCCTTGGCCTTTATCACTATCACAAAAACCTCCCGGATGGCGGTGAACTGCCCTGCGTTGCCATGCTCTATGCGCTCAAGGTCCGCGAAATCGCCTCTGATTATCCCGAGGCCGGCCAGCGCAAACGCAAATGGCTGCGCCCCAAGAAGGCTGCCGCCCTCGTGGATGAGCCCGAATTGGCCCATATGATCGCCAAATTCGACCCGGACCAATTAAAGGTCTGAGGCTCAGAACCGGAACCGGACCTGCTTGAAATTCCCAGCGGGACATATACCTTAGCTGTGCAAAACCATACCGGGAAAAATGATAAAGTTCTCGCTCAAATGTGCCGAAGACCATCGGTTTGACAGCTGGGTTGAGTCTGCCGCGTCCTTTGACAAACTGGCGCGCGCCGGGCTGGTAACCTGCGCCGAATGTGGCAGCACAGCTGTCACCAAAGGCATCATGGCGCCCAGCGTGCAAGCGGCACGCAGCGCGGCCCCCGCGACCCGAACACTGGCCGCGCCGGAAACCGCGGCCGAGCGCGCCATTGCGGCCCTGCGAAAGAAGATCGAAGCCAATTCCGAATATGTCGGCAAGGATTTTGCCCGCAAGGCCCGCGAGATGCATGACGGCACCGCGCCCGAACGCGCGATATACGGCGAGGCCCGCATCGACGAGGCGCGCAAGCTGGCCGAGGACGGCGTGCCGATCCTGCCGCTGCCGTTTCGGCCGGCGCGCAAAGTGAATTGACGCGACCCGGCGCGAACTCCCTGACCCAAATTTGAGGCACACCATGGCTGGCGGTCACGACCTGAGGCACCTTCTGTCCGGCATGGCGCCGGTTCTTGATGGCGCCACCTATGTTTTCGTGACCTTGCCCGATCGGGATATCCCGCCGGGACTGACCCCGCGCATGATGATGCAGGAGGGCGAAGGCACGACGGTCGTCATTACGCAGGATGCGGCGATGGCGGCGGGCCTGCCGTATGAGTTTCCCTGCCGCATGATCACGCTGAACGTTCATTCGGCGCTCGATGCCGTCGGGTTTCTGGCCAAGGTCACGACGCGGCTGGCGGGGCTTGGCATGGGGGTCAACCCGGTGGCCGGGTTCTACCACGATCACCTGTTCGTGCCGCTGGATCGCGCGGATGACGCGATGACGGCGCTTGGCGAAATGGTGCGCGAGGCGCGCGGCTGATCCAGCCCGCGTGCAGCATACTATTGCGCTGCGCCGCCGCCACGCGTAAACCGCCCCCGAACTTGCCTCAAGGGACGTAACCATGCCCGTTCTCGTGATGAAATTCGGCGGCACCTCCGTCGCCAATCTTGACCGTATCCGCCGCGTTGCGAAACGCGTCGGCGTCGAAGTCGCCAAGGGCTACGATGTGATCGTCATCGTCTCGGCGATGTCCGGCAAGACCAATGAGCTGGTCGGCTGGGTGGGCGAGACGTCGCCGCTCTATGACGCACGCGAATATGATGCCGTCGTGTCGTCCGGCGAAAACGTTACGGCCGGGCTGATGGCGCTGACCTTGCAGGAAATGGATATACCCGCGCGCAGCTGGCAGGGCTGGCAGGTGCCGGTCAAAACCACCTCGGCCCATTCCACCGCCCGTATCTTGGACATTCCGCCGGACAACATCATGGCGAAATTCGGCGAGGGCATGCGCGTCGCCGTCGTCGCGGGGTTTCAGGGTATCAGCCCCGAGGGCCGCATCACCACGCTGGGACGGGGCGGCAGCGACACCACCGCCGTCGCCTTTGCCGCCGCGATGGGGGCCGAGCGTTGCGATATTTATACCGATGTCGATGGCGTCTATACCACCGATCCGCGCATTTCGCCCAAGGCGCGCAAACTGGACCGCATCGCCTATGAGGAAATGCTGGAGCTTGCCAGCCTTGGCGCCAAGGTGCTGCAAACCCGCTCGGTCGAGCTGGCGATGCGGTACAATGTCAAGTTGCGCGTGCTCAGCAGTTTCGAGGAACAATCAGATGACGCCGGCACCCTTGTCTGCGCCGAGGAGGAAATCATGGAATCCAATGTTGTGACTGGCGTCGCCTATTCCCGTGACGAGGCCAAGTTGACCCTCATGTCAGTGGCTGACCGCCCCGGCATCGCAGCCGCCATCTTTGGCTCGTTGTCCGAGGCGGGGGTGAATGTCGACATGATCATTCAGAACATCTCCGAAGAGGGGCGTACCGACATGACCTTTTCCTGCCCCACGGAGCAGGTGGCGCGTGCGGAAAATGCCCTGAAAAAAGCGGTCGAGACGGGCAATATCAACTATAGCCATCTGGTGGCCGACACGGACGTAGCCAAGATTTCCGCCGTCGGCATTGGCATGCGCAGCCAGTCGGGTGTTGCCGCGCAGATGTTCCGCACGCTCAGCGAAGAGGGGATCAACATCAAGGTGATCGCAACCTCCGAGATAAAAATTTCCGTGCTGATCGATCGGAAATATATGGAACTCGCCGTTCAGGCGCTGCATGATGCCTTCGACCTGGACAAGGTCAAATAAGGCGTCCGGGCCTCGCGGCGCGGCGCGCATCCTGGACTGACAGAAAGGCGCGAGAGCACCACGCTTATGAGCCATGACTTCCAGACAGACAGCCGCCAGATGCTGGGCCGTCTTCGTGCCGTCATGGCCGAGGATGCCGCCGGTCAGGCACGTCTGGACCAGATCACCCACCTCATCGCCGAGGAAATGCGGATCGAGGTCTGCTCGATCTACCTGTTCCGCGACGAGGACACGCTGGAGCTCTGCGCGACCGAAGGCCTGAATCCCGCAGCCGTGCATGAAACCCGGATGAAGCTGGGCGAGGGTCTGGTGGGCCGCGTCGCCCGCACCGGGGACGTGATCAACACCGATGACGCGCCGAACGCGCCCGGCTTCCGCTTCATGCCCGAAACCGGCGAGGAAGGATATTCGTCCTTCATGGGCGTCCCCATCCAGCGTCTTGGCGAAAAGCTGGGCGTGCTGGTGGTGCAGTCAAAAGACGCACGCAAATTTTCGGACGAGGAAATTTACGCGGTCGAGGTCGTCGCGATGGTCCTCGCCGAAATGACCGAACTGGGCGCCTTTATCGGCGATGGCGCAGCGATGAAGGCGCGCCACCAGCAACCGGTCCAGTTTCGCGGCACGACGGCGCAGGAGGGCGCGGCCCGCGGCCATGTCTGGCTGCACGAGCCGCGCGTCATCGTTACCAACCTCATCGCCGAGGATCCCGCGCGCGAGCTTGAGCGCCTGAACGAAGCCGTGGACGAGCTGCGCATCGGCGTCGACCGCATGCTGACCAGCGCCCGCTTCGGTGACAAGGAACAACTCGAGGTGCTGGAAGCCTACCGCATGTTCGCCAATTCCAAGGGCTGGATGCGGCGCATGGAAGAGGATATCAACCGCGGCCTTTCCGCCGAGGCGGCGGTTGAAAAGGAGCAATCGACCGCCCGCGCCCGCCTTGGACAGGTGGCCGACGCCTATTTGCGCGACCGGCTGCATGATCTGGACGATCTCAGCAATCGCATGCTGCGCATCCTGACCGGACAGGGCACCGGGACAGCCGCCGAAATGCCCTCCGATCCGATCCTGATCGCGCGCAATATCGGCCCCGCCGAGTTGCTGGATTATGGCCGCAGCCTGAAAGGCATCGTGCTGGAGGAGGGCGCCGTCGGCAGCCACGCCACGATCGTGGCCCGCGCGCTGGCGATCCCGCTGGTCATCCACGCCAAGAACGTCACGACCGAGGCAATGAACGGCGATCCGATCCTGATCGACGGCGATCAGGGCATTGTTCATCTGCGCCCCGGCGACACGGTCACTGCGGCCTTTCGCGACAAGATGGCCATGCAGGCCAAGGCGCAGGAACGCTACGCGTCGATCCGGGACAAGCCCGCGACCACGCTGTGCGGACGCACCCTGTCGCTGAGGATGAATGCCGGCCTCATGGCCGATCTGCCCAGCCTTGAGGGGTCGGGCGCCGATGGTGTTGGTCTGTTCCGGACCGAATTGCAGTTCCTCATCCGCTCGAAAATGCCCAAGCGCGCCGAGCTGAGCGAGCTTTACAGCCGCGTCATGGATGCCGCGAAGGGCCGCGAAGTGGTGTTCCGCACGCTCGACATCGGCTCGGACAAGGTGCTGCCCTACATGAAGCCCACGGACGAGCCGAATCCGGCCATGGGGTGGCGCGCGATCCGTGTGGGCCTGGACAAGCCGGGGGTGATGCGGATGCAGCTTCAGGCGCTCATTCGCGGTGCGAAGGGGCGCCCCCTGTCGGTGATGTTCCCCTTCGTGGCCCAGCGCGAAGAGTTCGATGCCGGCCGTGCCGAGCTGGACAAGGCGCTGGAGCGCGAGCGTATCCTCGGGCATCCCATACCTTCAACCATGCAGCTGGGCGCGATGCTCGAGACGCCCAGCCTGGCCTATGCGCCTGATCAATTCTTCCGCAATGTCGATTTCATATCCATCGGCGGGAACGATCTGAAACAGTTTTTCTTTGCCGCCGACCGCGAGAACGAGCGCGTGCGCCGCCGCTATGACACGCTGAACGTCAGCTTCCTGACCTTCCTGCAAGGCATCGTGGAGCGGTGCATGGCCACGAACACATCGCTCAGCTTTTGCGGCGAGGACGCAGGCAGGCCCGTCGAGGCCGCCTGTCTTGCCGCGATCGGTATTCGCACCCTGTCGATGCGTCCCGCGTCCATCGGACCGGTGAAATCGATCCTGCGCCGCACCGATCTGGGCGAATTGCGCAACGTCATCGACGACGCCGGACGCCGGGGCGAGCAATCGGTGCGCCCGTCGGTCATGGATTACCTGCGCGAGAAACTGTAGATCAGACGCGGCCCGTTCAGCCCCGCCTGGCGGGCGCGGCGACCCTCTGGCGGAACGCCTCCAGCACCTCGTCATGGCTCAGATCCGCCTCGATGGCCAACCGGCGCAGACCGAAATGCACATGCGCCATCTGCTGGTAATAGCTGGTGAAGGCATAATTGGTGGCCGCCCCCGCCGCCGCGCCCAGTATCGGCACCGTCTGCGCGGCCAGCTTCTGGCCCAGAACCACGCTCAGCCGCGGTGCCACCTTTGCGATCAACGCCTGCATCGCCTTGCCCGTCACGGCGACGCGGGTCGTCAGGAACGCCAGATCCGCGCCGTCATCATGGTCCAGCGGTCCGGCAGCGGCAAAGACCTGCACGCAATCAAACCGCACGCCCTCTTCAGTGGGGTCAAACCCGTGCTCACCGGACACATCCTGAATGGCCCGCAGCAGGATCGTCGTGGTGATCGGCAATTCAGCCAGCGCAGACGGCAACCCGCCAAAGCCGCCGGCTGCGCCCATCGCCGTCGTTGCGGCCAGGTTCAGCCATCCGGGCTGGCTTCCCACCATTCCGCGCGAACGCTGCGCAGCGCCCATCGCCATTTCCAGCGCCTGCTCTGTTCCGCCCTGCAAGCGGTCTCGCACAGCTTCGGGCAACCGCTCAAGCAACGTCTCGGCGCGCACGCCGACGATATTCAGCACCTGAATGCCCAGATTGCCGGCGCGCGCATGCCGCCGCGCCAGCGCATCCAGCCGCGCAGCGACGGCATCCTTGTCTATCGGGGGGTCCAGAAGATCCATCATCAGATATAGATCGCCACATTATCCACCGGTTTCAAGCAGCGCGTGTCACTTTTCCGATAACACCGTGCCATGACCCCGGAGTCAGGTCCAGTCCCAGCACCCGGTCCGGGTTTGTCGGGGGCGGCATCTCGACACCGGCCAGCCGCCGGAATCCGAACCGCCCGTAATACGGTTCGTCCCCCACCAACATGACCCGATCCCAGCCCGCGGCGCGCGCCGCTTCCAGCGAGCCGCGCATCATGTAGGCGCCCAAGCCTTCGCCCTGATGGGTCGGGTGCACCGCGATCGGCCCCAGCAACAGCACCGGCGCGCTGCCGACCTGAACCGGCCAATAGCGGATTGCGCCGGCCAGAATACCGGTTTCGTCCCGCGCAACCGTGCTGAGGCCCGGCACCGGCGGCAGCCCATCGCGCAGACGATAGGATGACAACGCCTCGCGCCCCGGCGCAAAGCACAGATCGAGGAGCGCCTCGACCTCCCACCAGTCGCCGTCCGTTTCAGGCCTGAGTTCCAGCACCGCGCCGCCTTTCGCCAGTTTCGCCAGCATCGCCGGGGCTGCGCGTAGCATGACGCGCCCAGCCGCACAATTGAAAGGCGGCGTGCCGTCTTATCTTGTTTGGGCGCTGCCCTCCTCGGCAGTTTGGGCCATTTCCACCGGGACCGGGGCTGAAAAGGTCAGAACGCGGTAGGGATAGGGGATTTCAATGCCTGCGTCGTCCAGCGCCCGCTTGACCGCCGCGACCACCTGATCGCGCGAGCGGCGGATCGCCAGCGGGGTTGAGCCGGTCCACCATGTCACCTCGAAGTCGATCGACGCATCACCGAACCCCTGCGCGAAGATCTGCACATCCTTGATGTCCGATCGCACGGTATCCAGCGCCTCGACCGCGGTTTGGATAACGTCGCGCGCGCGGTCCACATCCTCGCGCCGGCCCACGCCGCAGATGATGGTGGTGCGGCGCAGATCCTTGTCCGTGCGCACGGTCACCGGGTTCTGAAACAGCTCATGGTTCGGCATGACCACCAGCTGCCCGTCGGTGCGGCGCACCCGCGTATCGCGGATTGTGATCGCCTCGATCCGGCCCTCGACGCTTTCACATTCGACGAAATCGCCAATGGCAAAGGGCTCGCGCAGAAGGATCAGGATACCGGCAAGGAAATTCTCGAACGTGTCCTTGAAGGCAAAGCCGATGGCGATAGAGCCCAGCCCCAGCGTCGTCAGCGCCTTGCCCGGCGTAATCGTGGGAAAAACCACGGTCAACGCAATCAGGATGCCCGCCAGCCACACCAGCACGCGCGTCATCATCAGCAGGACGTCGATCAGGTTCTGGCGCAGGCGCAGCCGCCGCGCGATCCGGCCCTCCAGCGCACCGGCCAGACGCGAAATGCCCCAGGTCAGCAGCACGATTACCAATGCAATCAGGATTTTGGGGGCAACGGCAATGAGCCCGCTCAGATATGTGTCCAGCCAGGTTGTGACGATGTCGGCGGCGGCGTTCAGATCAAATTCCATTGCGCCTCAAATCCGTTGCAGGTGCTATCCAACACGTCACATCCGCGTCCGGTTCCGCCCCCGCGATCACGATTGCCATCCGAGGACCCGAGCAGTTTTTTTGCAGCCCAAACCACCGCGGCGGTGCTTTCCATCTCCATCCGGGGCGCCTAAACCTGACCGCAAAGCGGAAAGGGACAGCATATGGCACATACCATGATCGGCGTGATCGGCGGCTCGGGCATCTATGACATGGACGGGCTGGAGGGGGCGGAGTGGCGCGAGGTCGCCAGCCCCTTCGGCGCGCCGTCGGACAGCATCCTGACCGGCACCCTGAACGGCACGCCGATGGCGTTTCTGCCCCGGCACGGGCGCGGACATGTGCACAGCCCATCCTCGGTGCCCTACCGCGCGAATATCGATGCGCTCAAGCGGCTGGGGGTCACGGATGTGATCAGCGTCGGCGCCTGCGGATCGTTCCGCGAAGAAATGGCGCCGGGCGATTTCGTGATCGTCGACCAGTATATCGACCGCACGGTCCAGCGCGAAAAATCCTTCTTCGGCCCCGGCTGCGTCGCGCATGTGTCGGTCGCAAGCCCCACCTGCCCGCGCCTTGGCAACGCCTGCGCCACCGCTGCCGAGGCGGCGGGCTCACGCGTGCACAGGGGCGGCACCTATCTGGCGATGGAAGGCCCGCAATTCTCGACGCTGGCCGAAAGCCGCCTCTACCGCGAGGTCTGGGGCTGCGACGTCATCGGCATGACCGGCATGCCCGAGGCGAAGCTCGCCCGCGAGGCCGAGCTGTGCTATGCCTCGGTCGCCATGATCACCGATTACGACAGCTGGCACCCCGACCATGGCGAGGTGGACGTGACCGCGATCATCGCGACGCTGATGGGCAACGCCGAGCGCGCCAAGGCGATGGTGCGCGACCTGCCGGACCTCTTGGCAGGGGATCGCACGCCCTGCCCCGAGGGGTGCGATCATGCGCTGGAATACGCGATCCTGACGGCGCCAAAGGCGCGCGATCCGGCGGTGATGGCCCGGCTTGACGCGGTTGCCGGGCGGGTGCTGAACAGGCCTGCGGACTGACCGCAAACCCGCAAAAAGGATAGCTCCCATGCCCTTCGATCTGTGGCTGGCCTTCGTTGCCGCCTCGACCGCATTGCTGTTGATTCCCGGCCCCACCGTGCTGCTGGTGCTCAGCTATGCGCTGTCCAAGGGGCGCAGCGTCGCGGTCGCCTCTGCCGCCGGGGTCGCCTTGGGCGATCTGGCGGCGATGAGCGCGTCGCTGATGGGCCTTGGCGCGCTGGTGCTGGCGTCGGCGACGCTGTTCACCGCGTTGAAATGGGTCGGCGCCGTCTATCTGGTCTGGCTGGGGATCCGGCTGATCCGCAGCGCCCCAAGCGCCGGGATGAGCAGTGGCGTCATCGCCGCGCCGAACGCGCAGGTGACAGGGCGCGGCGTGCTGGTCCATGCCGCCGCCGTGACGGCGCTCAACCCCAAATCCATCGCCTTCTTCATCGCTTTCGTTCCGCAATTCCTGACGCTGGACGCGCCTCTGCTGCCGCAATGCGCAATCCTGATCGCCACTTTCGTGGCGCTTGCCGCGCTCAACGCCTTGGCCTGGGCGCTGCTGGCGGACCGTCTGCGCGCGCGCATTGCGCGGCCCGGTGTCATCGCATGGATCACCCGCGGCGGCGGCGCGGCGCTGATCGCCATGGGATTGATGACGGCGCTCGTGCGGCGGGGCGCGGCCTGATCCGCTTGCGCGGCGGCGGCGATGCGGCCAGAAGGGGCGCAACTGACGCACCCTCTGACGCACCCAAGGATACCCCGATGCCACAGAAGTCGATCCGCGATCTTATCCGTACCATTCCCGATTTTCCGGAGCCGGGGGTGATGTTCCGCGATGTGACGACCTTGCTGGCGGACGCGGACGGGCTTGCCATGACCATCGACCAACTGACACAGCCCTATCTGGATGCAAAGATAGGCAAGGTCATCGGGCTGGAGGCGCGCGGGTTCATCCTTGGCGGCGCCGTCGCGCATCGCCTTGGGGCGGGGTTCGTGCCGGTGCGCAAGGCAGGCAAGCTGCCGGGCAACGTGATTTCGCAAAGCTATACCCTGGAATATGGCGAGGCGGTTTTCGAGCTTCACGGCGACGCAATCCAGCCCGGCGAGCGCGTTCTGATCGTCGACGATCTGCTGGCGACGGGCGGCACCGCCGCCGCCGGCGCGCAACTGCTCCGGCGGCTGGGCGCACAAATCGCGGGCTGCGCGTTCGTCATAGACCTGCCGGATCTGGGCGGCCGCGCAAAATTGGAGGAAATGGGGCTGAGCGTACAGGCGCTCTGCGCGTTCGAGGGCGACTGACCGCGCAGCGCTCGGAACGGTGCTACCAATTCGAAGATCAGCCATCCCCGGGTGCCTTATCGCGCCCGTCCGCCCCTTGCAAAACCATAC
This sequence comes from Roseovarius sp., assembly GCA_036568405.1. Classification (GTDB taxonomy): domain Bacteria; phylum Pseudomonadota; class Alphaproteobacteria; order Rhodobacterales; family Rhodobacteraceae; genus Roseovarius. The sequence goes on along the minus strand of DATCSR010000013.1, from coordinate 61,512 downwards.
CGCCTTCGCTAAATGAGAAATTGAGAGGTTGGCGCGGGCAGGCGCCTCGCCAACCCGGTCAGATCCGGAAGGAAGCAGCCGTAACGAGCCCCGCTTGGGTCGTTGTCCAGCCTCTCACCTTTTCTCCCTACCTGAATTCGTCGATTCGCTTCCGCCCTTGCGGGCCCAGCGCATCTGTGCCGACGTCTCGACCGCGCAGGGTCGCAGCGCGCGCAATCGTTCCAAGGCCGCCTCGGGCGCATCGCCTGCTGCGATCATCAGGCGCAGCGCGGCCATGCCCGAGCGACCGCAGCCGCCCTTGCAATGGATCAGAACCCGTCCGCCGCCGCGCAGCGCCGACAGGGCGATAGGCTCGGCCCGGGCCCAGTTCTGCATCGCGTCGCGATCCGGCACGCCAAAATCAGGCGTCGCCACATGCACCCAGCGGCTTCCCATGAATCCGACGTCCCGGCCCAGATTGCCCGCCCCGGCGGCAACCATCTCCGCAGACGTGCTCATCGTCACCACCATCGCCGGCTGCCAATCCTTGAGATGCGCCAGATCGGCGTCATAGTCTCCGCCTGATCCCGGCAGCGGCGCGATGGCCAGAATGCCGCGCAATACGGGCAAGGCGTGGACGACGAACCCTGTCATGGCCCTCCCCTACAGCCGGTCCGCGGCAAACGTGTCGCAGGCACCCATCTGGCCACTGTCATAGCCCCGCGCGAACCAGCGCGACCGCTGCTCGGACGTGCCGTGGGTAAAGGTATGCGGCTGCGGGACGCGGCCAGCCTGACGTTGCAGATGATCGTCGCCAATCCGGCGCGCCGCATTCAGCGCCTCGTCGATATCGCCCGGCTCCAGCAGATCCTCGACCGCGCTGGCCCATACCCCGCTAAGGCAATCTGCCTGCAGCTCCAGCCGCACGGTCAGCGCATTCGCGCGCGCCTCCGAACTGCCCTGCCGGGCCTCGTGAACCGCGTTCAGGATGCCCAGCTCGTTCTGGATATGATGCGCGACCTCATGCGCGATCACGTAAGCGGCGGCGAAATCACCCCGCGCGCCCAGTTGCTGCGACAGCGTGGCGAAGAACTCGGTGTCCAGATACGCCTTGCGATCCGCCGGGCAATAAAACGGCCCGGTCGCCCCCGACGCGCCGCCACAAGGGCTGCGCGTGACGCCGGAAAACAGCACCAGAACCGGCGGGGTATAGCCGATATCCGCCTGCGCGGGCATGATCGCGCTCCAGACCTCTTCGGTGCTGCCCAGAACGCGGGCGCTGAAATCGGCGGCGCGCTGCTCTTCGGGGCTTAGATCGCGGGGCGCGCTCTGGGTCTGTCCGACCTGCACCCCCTCCAGCAGTGGGGTCACGTCGATCCCGGTGAAATACCCGATGGCCAGCACCACCAGCAGGCCGGCGCCGCCGATCCCGACGCCCCGGCCCCTGCCCCCGGACCGGCGGCGATCCTCGATGTTGCGGCTGGGGCGCAATCCCTTCAGTCTCATGGCGTGATCTCCGATCCTGTTAGCGCTGCAGCATTTTATAGCGCCCTGTGCGAGGTTCTCCAACAAAACCCGCCTCGCCAACATAGCACGCATCGCGTAATCTGATCCAATGAGCGACAAGACCGGCAAGGCCGAACAGCGCACCGACTGGGCCGAAGATCGCACGATCATGGCCAACGAGCGGACATTCAATTCGTGGATGGGCCTTGGCCTTGGCGCGGTCGGCGTCGCCATCGCGCTGAAGGCGGTGTTCGGTGACTTCACGCCCACATGGGCCGCCAAGGGGGTGGCCAGCCTGTTTTTGGCCGCCGCAATCGTGATTTACTGGACCGCCGCAAGGCAGGCGCACAAGACCCATGACCGCCTGACCTGCCGCGACGCCGAGGCGACCGGATCGAAGAATTTTCACCGCCTCGCCGTGCTGCTGACGCTCGCCACAATCGCCACCGGCGCGATATTGTGGATGCTGTGACAGCCTTGGACGGTTTACGCGGACGCGCCGCGCGCCTAGTTTGGCATCCTGAACACTCCGATTCACGCAGGCGCCCCACATGACCGACACCTCCCCCTCCGGCTACCGCGTTCTGGCCCGCAAATACCGGCCCGAAACCTTCGCCGATCTGGTCGGGCAGGAGGCCATGGTGCGCACTCTGAGAAACGCGTTCAAGGCCGACCGCATCGCGCAGGCCTTCATTCTGACCGGTATTCGCGGCACCGGCAAAACCTCGACCGCGCGGATCATCGCCAAGGGCATGAACTGCATCGGCCCGGATGGGACCGGCGGCCCCACCACCGAGCCTTGCGGCGTGTGCGAGCATTGCACCGCCATCATGGAGGGGCGCCATGTCGACGTGCTGGAGATGGACGCGGCCAGCCGCACCGGCGTGGGCGACATCCGCGAGATCATTGATTCGGTCGCCTATCGCGCCGCCTCGGCCCGCTACAAGATCTACATCATCGACGAAGTGCACATGCTTAGCACCTCGGCCTTCAACGCGCTGCTGAAAACGCTGGAAGAGCCGCCCGCCCACGTCAAGTTCATCTTTGCCACCACCGAAATCCGCAAGGTGCCGGTGACGGTGCTAAGCCGCTGCCAGCGCTTCGATCTGCGCCGGATCGAACCCGAAGTGATGCTGAAACTGGTGCGCCGCCTCGCGGATGCCGAAGGCGCCGAGATTACGGATGACGCGCTTGCGCTGATCGTGCGCGCCTCCGAAGGGTCCGCGCGCGATGCCACGTCGCTGCTGGATCAGGCCATCAGCCATGGCGCTGGCGAAACCGGCGCCGATCAGGTGCGCGCGATGCTGGGACTGGCCGACCGGGGCCGCGTTCTGGACCTCTTCGATCTGATATTGAAGGGCGACGCGGCGGGTGCGCTGACCGAACTCGGCGCGCAATACTCCGACGGCGCCGACCCGCTGGCCGTGCTGCGCGATCTGGCCGAAATCACCCATTGGATCTCGGTGGTGAAAATTACGCCTGAGGCCGCAGACGACCCCACCATCGGCCCGGACGAGCGCGCGCGCGGCCTGCAAATGGCCGAAGCGCTGCCGATGCGTGTGCTCACCCGCATGTGGCAGATGCTGCTCAAGGCGCTGGAGGAAGTGGCAGGCGCGCCCAACTCCATGATGGCCGCCGAAATGGCCGTGATCCGCCTGACCCATGTCGCCGACCTGCCCAGCCCCGAGGATCTGCTGCGCAAACTGCAAAACACGCCGGTGCCCAGCGCGCCGCCCCCCGGTAGCGCCGCGCCATCGCCCTCCGGCGGTGATACGTCTGCCGCGTCAAACGCATACGCCCCCGCCGCCCCTCAAGGCTCGCAACCGCGCGCCTCATCCAATGGCGCAGGCCAGACCCTTGCCATCGCGCCTGATGCCGAGGCCGCGCTGGCGCATTATCCAACCTTTCACCACGTGGTCGAGACAATCCGCGCCAACCGCGACGTCAAGCTGCTGGTCGAGGTTGAAACCTGCGTCCAACTGGCCGCCTACCGCCCCGGACGGATCGAATTCGTACCAACGGACGATGCCCCCCGCGATCTGGCACAGCGCCTCGGCGCCGCGCTCCAGCGCTGGACCGGCAACCGATGGGCGGTGACGCTGGTCAACGAGGGCGGCGCGCAGACCATCGCAGGCGTGCGAGACGCCGAAGATCTGGCGCTCAAGGACGAGGCGCGCCAACACCCGCTGGTGCAGGCGGTCATGGACGCATTCCCCGGCGCGGAAATCCTGGAAATCCGCACCGCGCGGCAGATCGCGAATGAGGCTGCAGCAGACGCCCTGCCCGAAGTCGAGGACGAATGGGATCCTTTCGAAGAGGATTGATCTGGACCCCATGCCGCATCCGGCCCTTGTTCCGACGCCCGGCCACACGTATCTAGACATCAACCGTTTCACCAATTGGAGATTTGAGATGTTCAAGGGACTGGGCCAGATGGGCGACATGGCCAAGATGATGAAGGCCGCGCAGGAAATGCAGACCAAGATGGCCGCCCTGCAAGAGGAAATGCACAGCCTTACCGTTACCGGGGAATCCGGCGCAGGTCTGGTCAAGGCCGTCGCCACCTGCAAGGGCGAGCTGAAAAGCCTCGATATCGATCCCAGCATCTTCTCCGGCGACGACAAGGAAGTCGTCGAGGATCTCATCCTTGCCGCGATCAAGGATGCCCAGGGCAAGGCCAGCGACCGCGCACAGGAAGAGATGGGCAAACTGACCGAAGGCATGGGCCTGCCAAAGGACATGAAGCTGCCCTTCTAAGGCGCCTGCCCTCCCTTTCAATGTTCCAGAAATACTCTCGCCGAAGGCGATCCCGGCGCTGCAATCAGGACATCCCGCTTGAGCTCGAACCGCGACATCGAAACGCTGATCCAGATGATGGCCAAGCTGCCCGGCCTCGGCCCCCGCTCGGCCCGGCGCGCGGTCCTGCACCTGATCGCCAAGCGCGAGCTCAAGCTGATGCCGCTGGCGGACATGATGCAGTCTGTCGCGGCCACCGCCCGCGAATGCACGGTCTGCGGCAATATCGGCACCAGCGAAGTTTGCGACATCTGCCGCGCCCCCAAACGGGCGAACGGCCTGCTTTGCGTGGTCGAGGATGTCGCGGACCTCTGGGCGATGGAACGCGGCGGCGCGTTTCAGGGCCGCTATCACGTTCTTGGCGGAACGCTCAGCGCGCTGGATCAGGTTGGCCCCGAGCAATTGCGTATCCCCGAGATGATCCGAAGGATTGACGCCGAGGATATTTCCGAGGTCATCCTCGCCCTCGGCGCCACCATCGACGGGCAGACCACCGCCCATTACATTGCCGACCAGATCGAGGGGCGCGTGCGCCTGACCACGCTGGCCCAGGGCGTGCCGATCGGCGGCGAGCTGGACTATCTGGACGACGGCACGATCAGCGCCGCCCTCAGTGCGCGGCGGGCGCTTTAGGCGCCACGCCCGCGCCGGCGCCTGCTGCGGGCAGCGGGATATGGGTATTTTGACCAAGAAAAAGCCACAGGTGGCGCTTTGATCCGGGCACAGGCCAGATCGTTCACTCCAGAACCTTGCCTTCGGGCCACTGCATGTCATGCTCCAGCGTTATCGTGCGGCTCGCACCCGGCGCCAGTTCGAAATCCCACGCAAGTATGCCGCGCTGGCCATCCACATCGACCTCGCCCGGGCGGGGATCGGACTGCCAGTCGATTTGCAGGTCCTCCTGCTCGGCATAAGGGACGCGGTCCAGCAGGCGCACGGGCCATGTCTCGCCGGTAAGGTTTTCGATCTCGATCTCGGCGGTTTCGGTCAGGTCACTGGATTTGCGGATCAAGCCGCTGCCGCCCTCTTCGCGGTCCTGCACCAAGCGGGTCAGACGCAGGCCCTCGATGGGGCCAAAGGACAAATTCGCCTCGGCGCCCGCAGCGATCAAATCGCCCTGAACCTGCCCGACAAAGGTATCACCCAGATAGAGGTTGGTCTGCCCCGGCAGGATCAACTCGCCTGTGTCGTTGGTCAGTGTCGCCATCAGAAATGCAGTTTCATCATAAAGGGGCACCGCGCGCGCCTCGATCCTGGCCTGTGTCTCCAGCGTGCCCAGCGCGATACGCAGCGCGTCGGCGCCCGATGCGATCGAGGCAGGCGGCGCATAGCTGTAGGTCACGGCCAACCCGTCGAACTCCGCCTCGGCCATGACCACCGATGGGGCAGGCTCGGCCATCATCAAGCTACCCGCGGCGCTGTCGAAGGCGGCCCTCTCGTTTGCCTTTTGCATCGGTTGGACCGGGTCGCCGATCCGGCGCAGCAGCGGGTCTATTGTGCTGGGCGTCGTCTGGCCGCTGGGGCGCACGGTAGAGAGTGTCAACACAACGTCGGTCCAGTTCTCGCCCGTATTCTGCCGCACATACGCGCCGCGCGCGATGCTCAGCGCGCCCGTCTCGCGCGTCAGTGTCATGTCGTAGACCGGCGCCCAGCCGGCATCATATGTCCGGTAAGTGACGTTCAGCTCGCCCTCGGTCTGGGCAGCGGCCGTGACCGACACGGCCAGCATCGCGCGGTCTTCATGTTCAGGGACGAGGGCGGCAAGAGCGCGGCGCGCCTCTTCCAGCGCTTCGGTGAGATCCTTCAGGCCACGCTCGGCCTTTTCGGCGTCCCGGCGCGCATCATGGGCCGATTGCCGCGCCGCCAGCGTCTGAGCGCCGATCATCTGGGCCAGATCGCGCAGGCTGGCAACGTCCTGCGCCGCGACCCCGTCGCCCTGCCCCAATTGCGACAGGAAGGCCACCTGCGCATCGGCAGCGTCAACCGCCAGCTTGATCCGGGCAATATTAGCCTGAGCGTCGCGCAGGGCCTCCTCGCGGCGCTCGACTTCGGCCTCGGCGGCCTCGATGGCGGCGGATTGGCGGTCACCGCGCGGCGGCACGAAATCGCGGCGCGTGGTGACGCCGCCCATCTGCGCGCCTGTGACAGAAACGCGGACCGATTGCAGATCGGTGTTCTGCGGCAGGTCCAGAAGGATCAGGTCATGCTGTCCGGCAGGCGCGCTGAACGGCACCGAGCGCTGCACAGTGGCGCCTTGCGGATAGAGCGTGACCTGCGACACCCGGCTGGTCAGCGGAATGTCGTCCGCCCAAACGGCGGTGGGCAGGGCGAGGGCGAAAAGCAAAGTGAGGGGGCGCATTTCAGGTCTCCAGCTATTTGACCGGCAGCTTTTGGCGCGGCAGGCGGAATTGCAAGGAGATTGGCGCCGGGATGCGCGAAGTCACGCTTAATTTACATATTTGCAAAGTAATGCAGGGCTGAAGCCTAATGTCGGTCGGAAGTCAGACCGTCGCGGCCAACAATAGGTTCCGGCGCAGCGCACTGCGCCGGAAGAAAGCGAGGTGACCGTGCGCAATCAGCCCTTTTTCAGCACGCGCTGGCCCAGCGTTTCGGCAATCTGCACCGCGTTCAACGCCGCGCCCTTGCGCAGGTTGTCCGACACGCACCACAGGTTCAGACCGTTTTCGACGGTGCCGTCCTGCCGGATGCGGCTGATGAAGGTCGCGAAATCACCTACGCATTCGATGGGCGTGACGTAGCCGCCGTCCTGCCGCTTGTCGATCACCATGATGCCGGGCGCCTCGCGCAGGATATCGCGGGCCTCGTCCTCGTCGAGGAATTCCTCGAACTCGATGTTGATCGCCTCGGAATGACCCACAAAGACCGGAACGCGCACGCAGGTAGCCGTGACCTTGATCGACGGGTCCAGGATCTTCTTGGTCTCAACGACCATCTTCCACTCTTCCTTGGTGTCGCCGCTGTCCATGAATACGTCGATATGCGGGATCACGTTGAAGGCGATTTGCTTGGTGAATTTCTTGGCCGGCTTGTCGTCCGTGGGGTTGTAGATCGACTTGGTCTGATCCCACAGCTCGTCGATGCCTTCCTTGCCGGCGCCGGAGACTGACTGGTAGGTGCTGACGACGACGCGCTTGATGCGGGCGCGGTCGTGCAGGGGCTTGAGCGCCACGACCATCTGCGCGGTCGAGCAGTTGGGGTTGGCGATGATGTTCTTCTTATGCACCAGCTCGACCGCTTCGGGGTTCACTTCCGGCACGACCAGCGGCACGTCCGGGTCGTAGCGGTAGAGCGAGCTGTTGTCGATCACGATGCACCCGGCCTTGGCCGCCTTGGGAGCGTAGATCTTGGTCGCGTCCGACCCGATGGCAAACAGCGCGATATCCCAGCCGGTGAAATCGAAGGCGTCCAGATCCTTGGTCTTGAGCGTCTTGTCACCATAGCTGACCTCGCTGCCCATCGACTTGCGGCGGGCCAGCGCGACCACTTCGTCTGCGGGAAACTGGCGCTCGGCCAGAATGTTCAGCATTTCGCGTCCCACGTTGCCCGTGGCACCGACGACGGCGACCCTGTAGCCCATTCACTCTACTCCTGATAAATACGGTGTGACTGCGCGCCTCTTAGCCGTTCGGGCGCGCGGGGGGAAGGGGTCCGTCAGGCCGGCGCGTCGCGGCTGAACAGATAGATCAGAGATCCAGCCAGCGCGGCGAGGCCGAAGAACGCGAAAAGCGCGGTATAGGACGCCACATCGCCGGATGCGGCCGCCACCCGCGTATGCAGAACGCCCGAGCCGAGTTGCATCATGCCGACGCCGCCGATACCAAAGAGATTCATCAGCGTCACGCCCCGCCCGGCCAGATGCGGCGGGAAAAAACCGCGCGCATGGGCGATCATCACCGGGAAGGTCGCGCCGAACAGCCCGATCGCGGCGCAGAGCGCGATGCCGAGGCCGACGCTGTGCCCCACCAGCATGGCCAGCGTCAGACTGGCTGCCGCGCAGGCCATGTTGCCGCTGAAAATGACCCATTTGTATGTGCCGAACACCCGGTCAAGCGGGCCGTAGACCAGCGTGCCGAAGATCATCGCGACCCCCATCACCAGCGACGCCTGCCCCAGTTGCGCGGTGCCAAGGCCGAAAATGTCGCTCAGATATGGCCCGATCCAGAGGCCCCTGATCGCCGCCGCAGGTGCATAACAGACGAACATCATGGCGAAAATCGGCCAGAGCGCGCGCATTTTCAGAAGGTCCAGGACCGATCCGCGCCGCCCGCCCGGCGCCGCATCGGGATCGCGCACGAAGGCAAACAGCACGGCCGCCGCCAGCGCCGTGATAGCAGCAAGGCAGAGCATGGCCGCGCGCCAACCGAATGCCTCGACCGCCCAGGCCATCGGCCAGGACGCGCCCAGATTGCCAAGCGATCCGATGCCCAGAAGCAGCGCCGCCACGGTGGCGAACTGCGCCACGCTGCCCTGCCGCGCAAGGATGTAGTAGGCCGACATCAGCACCGGGGCGCAGCCCACCCCGATCATCACCATCGCCAGATTGATCTGCACGGCGCCCTGGGCCAATGCAAAGATCAGCGCGCCCCCCGCGCCGCCGACCAGCAGCATTGCGGATGCCGTCCGGCGCGGCCCGATCTGGTCCAGCGCCCATCCCACGGGTATCTGCGCGCCTGCAAAGGCCAGAAACCACAGGCCGGACGCGAAGGCCAGATCCTCGGGCCCGGCGCCGATGTCGCGCGCCAGAACCTCGCCCAGAACAGCGAGGAACGCGCGATAGAACTGGCTAAGGACATAGGCGAGACACAAAAGGATCAGCCCGGCGCGCATATCAGACTCCTCGGGGATGGCAATCCGTCTGCGTCGCATGATCACCGCACCATGGCAAGGGCACGCGCCGGGCGCATCGCCTGGGCCATCACTGTGGCGGCGATGCCACGTTTTTCGAGTATTTGAAGGAAGATGAAAGTGCGGCTCAGGCGTCCGGTCGCGGGCCGCCCCGTTCGATCAGCACGTCCACATGTGCCGCCACGCTATTGGCAAGCGCGCGCAGGCTATACCCCCCTTCAAGGCAGGACACGACGCGCCCCTGCGCGTGGATATCCGCCAGATCGCATATTCTTTCGGTGACCCAGGCAAAATCCGCCTCGACCAGTTCGAGGTTGGCCAGCGGATCGTCGCGGTGTGCATCGAAGCCTGCCGAAACCAGCACCAGCTCCGGGGCAAAGGCGTCGAGCGCGGGCAGGATCTGCCGCTCCATTGCGTTCCGAAAGGCCACGCTGCCGTCGCCCGCGCGCAGCGCAACGTTCAGCACGTTACCGGATGCGCCGTGGTCTGATGGATTGCCGGTGCCGGGGAAAAGCGGCATCTGATGGGTCGACAGAAATGCGATGCGCGGATCGTCCTGAACCAGATCCTGCGTGCCATTGCCGTGATGCACGTCGAAATCCACGATTGCGACCCGGCTCAGGCCATGGTGGTCCAGCGCGTGATATGCCGCCGCCGCGACCGGGCCGAGATAGCAAAACCCCATGGCCGTGCTGCGCTCGGCGTGGTGGCCGGGCGGGCGCGTGGCGACAAAGGCGTTGCCTGCACGCCCTTCCATCACCATGTCCACCCCCCGGATGGCGCCGCCGACAGCGCGCCGAGCCGCGCGCATTGTGCCCGGAGACAGCCATGTATCGCCGTCGATGGGGGCAAGCCCATGGTCCGGGACGGCGCGCGTGAGGGCGTACAGATAGGTTTGGGGGTGCACGCATGTCAGCTGCGCATCAATGGCCAGCGGTGCCTCCTCGCGCAGCAGATCGCGCCCCTCCAGCGCGTGCAGAACCGCGCGCAGGCGACCCGGCCGCTCGGGGTGATCGCGCGGCACCTCATGATCAAGGCAATCGGCATGGCTGAGAAGGGCGGTGGTCATCTTGATGGCCTTTTTCTGCGGGTCGGCCAATGCAACAGCGAATCGCGGCGCCTGTCCAGTGCAGGCTTGCCGTGCTTCCGCAGCCGTGTAAGCTGCTGGGCATGGCGACAAACCCATCCACCCCCCCGGCAGAACAGGCGCAGGATATCGCGCGGAGCCTGTGGGCACAGGGCGAGGGGTTTCTGACGGCGCTGCTGCGCACCTGGAACATCTATCAGGTCCTGATCATTCTGGGGTTGATCCTGGCCGCGCATTTGCTGCGGGCTGTGATCGGCCCGCGCCTCTACGACTGGATGCGCACGCTGGAAGGCAAGCCAAAATGGCAGATGCGCCTGCTGGTGATGATCCACCGACGGCTGCGGCTGATCTTTTTCGTTGCGCTTGGCTGGACGCTTTTCTCGATCATGAAGGAGGTGACCTGGCCCAGCCGGTCGTACCTGATCGGCATCGCGGTCAATCTGGCGACCGCATGGCTGACAATCACCTTTGTCACACGGCTGATCGCCAACGGGTTCGTGCGCACCGTTGTTCGCTATGCTGGCTGGACTTGGGCGTCGCTGATCATCCTGGGGCTGACCGACGAGGCGCAACGCCTGATGGAAAGCATGGCCGTCGAACTGGGCGAGACGCGGATTTCGATCTGGCTGATCGCGCAGGCGCTCGTCATCCTTGGGGCTCTCTTCTTTGCTGCGCGGCTGCTGTCGACGGCAACGTCCAGCCGGATCAGGCAGAACGAGCAGATTTCGCCGTCGATGCAGGTGCTGGCGGTCAAGCTGCTTCAGGTCACATTGTATGGCGCCGCGTTTTTCATCGGGCTGCGCATGGTCGGCTTCGACCTCACCGGTCTTGCCTTCCTGTCGGGCGCGATCGGCCTTGGCATCGGCTTTGGCCTGCAAAAGGTGGTGTCGAATCTGGTGTCGGGCTTTATCATCCTGCTGGATAAGTCGATCAAACCCGGCGACGTCATCAGCCTGGGCGAGACGTTCGGCTGGATCAATGCGCTTGGCGCACGCTATGTCAGCGTTGTCACCCGGGATGGCAAGGAATACCTGATCCCGAACGAGGATCTGATCACCAGCCAGGTGGTGAACTGGTCCCATTCCAATGAGCTGGTGCGGCTCGACATTCATTTCGGCACCGCCTACGGCGACGATCCACACAAAGTGCGCAAGATCGCCGTCGCGGCAGCCGCATCCGTGCCCCGCGTCCTGCGCACCAACGCGCCCGTGTGCCACATCGTCGGTTTCGGGGACAGCAGCGTCGATTACATCCTGCGCTTCTGGATCCGTGATCCCGTGCAGGGACTGACCAACATCCGCGGCAACGTCTATCTGGCGCTGTGGGATGCCTTTCAGGAAAATGACATCTCGATCCCCTTCCCGCAACGCGAAGTGCGCATGCTGAACCAGCCGGGCGACGATCAACCGAAACCGACGCAATCTTGACCCGTCACAGCAGGCTGGGGCGGCGTCCGGCAGTCGGCATATCAGGTACGATCCCGCAAATCGGAAACAATTCTCAGGTGATTCATTGAAAGAGGGCCCCCGGCTTGTTAACTTGAATAATGGTCCGGCACCGGGGCCTCATGCAGGTGCATCAGTCAGGAGGACAACGAGCTGTCCATTTCCGCAGCAGCGGCCTTTGCCGCCGATACGAAGGTGCCCCATATGGCCCTGAACGACAGCGCATCCAGCCAAGAGCAGCTTGCGCATATTCTCAAATCCCTTGACGACGACAAGGCCGAGGATATCGTGCAGATTGATCTGCGCGGCAAATCCGCCATAGGCGACTACATGGTCGTATGCTCCGGCCGCTCCTCGCGGCAGGTCATTTCCATCGCCGAAAAACTGGTCGACAAGCTCAAGCATGACCTTGGCCGCAGTTCTCGCATCGAGGGCAAGGAAACGGGCGATTGGGTGCTGATCGACACAGGCGACGTGATCGTCCACGTCTTCCGGCCCGAAGTGCGCGAATTCTATCAGCTGGAAAAGATGTGGCAGCCCGCAGGCTCGCCCGGCAGCGCCGCGTCGGCGTGAATTGAACGGGCCTGAAACGGCGTGGCGGCAGAAGGGCCGGATTGAATGAGGCTGCATATCTGTGCAGTAGGACGCATGCGTGCAGGGCCGATGCGCGGCCTCTTCGACGACTACATTCTGCGCGCGGACCGGACAGGCCGTGCATTGGCCCTTGGCCCGACCACGTTGCAAGAGGTCGAGGACAAGAAGGGCGGCGGCCCCGCCGCCGAGGCCGCCCTGCTGGAGCGTACCCTGCCGCAGGGCGCAGTGCGCGTCGCTCTGGACGAACGGGGGCGCACGCTGACCTCGCCCGATTTCGCGCAAAAGATCGCGGACTGGCGTGACGCAGGCCGCGCCGATCTGGCTTTTGTCATCGGCGGCGCCGACGGTATCGCGCCAGACTTGCGCGATAGCGCCGACTTCAGCCTGTCACTGGGCAAGATGGTCTGGCCGCACATGCTGGCCCGCGTCATGCTGGCCGAGCAGATCTACCGCGCCACGACCATATTGGCCGGCGGCCCCTATCACCGCAGCTAGAAATCCGCTGTCCTCTGACTTTCATCGTTCCAGAAATACTCAAGCCACGCCTCACCCCACGCGATACGCCCCGGAAATTCATGAATCCGTTACCGCTATCTCTGTTTCAACCCGATGACATCTTGGATAAAAGCACCGCCAAAGGCCCTGACTGAGGCGAGGAGCAACATATGAGCACCCCGAAACCCGTCATTCTATGCATTCTCGATGGCTGGGGCCTGTCCGACTCGAAGATCGGAAATGCCCCCTATCTGGCCAGAACGCCGAATTTCGATGCGCTGATGGCGACCTGCCCCAATGCAACGCTGATCACGCACGGTCTGGACGTCGGCCTGCCCGAGGGACAGATGGGCAATTCCGAGGTCGGCCACCTGAACATCGGCGCAGGCCGCATTGTCGAGATGGATTTGCGCCTGATCGACCGCGCGATTACCGACGGCACATTCGATACCCTGCCCGGTGTGTGCCGCTTCATCGATGCGATGCGCGCGTCGGGCGGCACGGCGCATCTGCTGGGCGTTTTGTCCGATGGCGGTGTTCATTCGCATATCCAGCACATGATCGCCGCCGCGCAGGCGCTGACGGCCAAGGATGTGCCGGTTGCCATCCACGCCTTTACCGACGGGCGCGATGTGGCGCAGATCTCGGCCAAGACCTATCTGGCCGACCTGCAGGCAGCCCTGCCCGAAGGCGCCTATGTCGCCACGATATCCGGGCGCTACTATGCGATGGACCGCGACAACAGATGGGACCGCGTTGCCCTTTGCTATCAGGCGATTGCGCAGGCCCGCGGCTACAAGGCACAGTCTGCGGACGAGGCGATTGACAACGCCTACTGCAAGGGCCGCACGGATGAATTCATCAAACCACGCGTTCTGGGCGACTATGCCGGCATGCGGGATGGCGACGGCCTGCTAAGCCTGAATTTCCGCGCCGACCGCGCGCGCGAGATCCTTGCAGCCTTCGCCGATCCCGAGTTCTCGGCTTTCGATACCGGCAAAAGGCCCCGCTTTGCCATCGTGTCGGGCTTCACCGAATATTCAGAGCGGCACAAGACGTATATGGACTGCATCTTTCCTGATGAAATGCCGGAAAACACGCTGAGTTCCTGGGTTGCCAAAAAGGGGCTTCGCCAGTTCCACATCGCCGAGACGGAGAAGTATCCGCATGTCACCTTTTTCCTGAACGGCGGGCGCGAGCGTCCCGAACAGGGCGAGGATCGCTATATGGCCCAGTCGCCGCGCGTCGCCACTTACGATCTGCAACCCGAAATGTCGGCGCCCGAAGTGACCGATCATCTGATCGGCGCGATCGAGGAAGGCTATGACCTGATCGTGGTCAACTATGCCAACCCCGACATGGTCGGCCATACCGGCGATCTGGATGCAGCCATCGCCGCCTGCGAGGCGGTCGACGCCGGGCTGGGCCGCGTCGCCGCCGCGCTCGAGGCGCAGGGCGGCGCGATGATCGTCACCGCCGATCACGGCAATTGCGAGACGATGATCGACCCCGTCACTGGCGCGCCCCATACCGCGCACACCACCAATCTGGTTCCCGTCATCATGGTTGGCGGCCCCGAAGACGCCGCGCTGGCCCCCGGCAGGCTAAGCGATCTGGCTCCCACCCTGCTGGAGCTGATGGATCTGGAGCCGCCAGTCGAAATGACCGGCCGGTCCCTCATCGTACCTGCCAGAGAGGCAAAATCCGCATGAGGCGCGTCGCCGCGCCGCTGATCTGCGCCGCGCTGATGGCGCTGGCGCCTCTCTCCGCGCGCGCTCAGGACAGCGGCGCAGCCGGTGATCCCGGCGCCGCCGCGCGGATCGCATCCGACATGCTGGCCGAGGCAACCCGCGCGCTGGACGAATCGGACGGCGCCGCCAGCCGCGTCAAGGCGCTGACCCAGACCGTGCGCGCGTTCGAGGCAGGCCTGCGCGCCATGCGCACCGGCCTGCGCAGCGCCGCCATTCAGGAACAGGCCGTCGCCCGCGATCTGGCCTCGCGCGACAAGGAAATCGCGCAGCTTCTGGGCGTGCTCGGCTCCATCGGCGCGACGCCTGCGCCCGTGACATTGATCCATCCCGCCGGCCCCGTCGGCACCGCCCGCTCCGGCATGATCCTCGCCGATGTGACCCCTGCCCTGAACGCGCGCGCCGCCCAGTTGCGCCAGCGCCTCGAAGAGCTGGCGGCCCTGCGCGCCCTCCAGCAGAACGCCGCTGACAAGCTGGCCGAGGGGCTGGCCAGCGCACAGCAGGCCCGCGCCGCCCTTAGCCAGGCCATTGCCGACCGCACCGACCTGCCCCGCCGCTTTACCGAAGATCCGGTCAAGACGGCTCTGCTGATCGCCTCGGCCGAGTCGCTGGACGGTTTTGCCAGCGGGCTCAGCCAGATCGCGGTGGACGAGACACCCGGCAGCCTTCCGGGGATCACCAGCCGCAAGGGCCAGCTTCCCCTGCCCGTGCAGGGCCGCATCCTGCGCCGCGCGGGCGAGGCGGACGCGGCCGGCATCACCCGTCCCGGCATCGTCATGGCCGCGCCGCCCCGCGCCGTGGTCACCACCCCGGCGGCGGCGACGCTGCGCTATCACGGGCCGCTGCTGGACTATGGCAACGTCGCCATTCTGGAGCCGCAATCGGGGATTTTGCTGGTCTTCGCGGGGATGGACGTGGTCTATGGTCAGATAGGACAGGTCTTGCCCGGGGGCAGCCCGGTGGGGCTCATGGGCGGCATCGGTGCCCCCGGCACGCAGCAGGATGACGAAATTGTGCCTCCTGAACTGCTTGAGGCAGCTACCGAATGGACGCAAACGCTGTATATAGAAGTCAGACAAGACAACACCGCCGTAGACCCCGCGCAGTGGTTCAAGACAGACAAGGATGAGTAATCTATGAAGAAATTCCTGATGGCGGCCAGCGCCGGCACGCTGGCAGGCGTGATCGTCACCACGCAGATCGCCGCCCCCCTCATGGCGCAGGAGAGCAAGCGCAACACCAACGTTTACGAACAGCTGGACCTTTTTGGCGATATTTTCGAGCGGATCCGCGCGCAATATGTCGAAGAGGTTGACGAGGGCGATCTGATAGAGGCCGCGATCAACGGCATGCTCACATCCCTTGACCCCCATTCCAGCTATCTTCCGCCCGAGGACGCCGAGGACATGCAGGTGCAGACGCGCGGCGAATTCGGCGGGCTGGGCATCGAGGTCACTCAGGAAGAGGGCTTCGTCAAGGTCGTCTCGCCCATCGACGGCACGCCGGCGGCGGATGCTGGTGTGGAATCAGGCGATTACATCACCCATGTCGATGGTGAAAGCGTTCTGGGTCTGACGCTGGATCAGGCGGTGGACATGATGCGCGGCCCCGTCGGCAGCGAGATCGTCATCACCCTGGTGCGCGAGGGCGAAAGCGAGCCGTTCGATCTGTCCATCATCCGTGACACGATCAAGCTGGTCGCCGTGCGCGCCCGGACCGAACAAAAGGCCGTCGTCCTGCGCGTGTCGAAGTTCAACGACCAGACCTATGAAAACCTCGAAGCAAGCCTTGCCGAAGAGGTCGAAAAGGCCGGCGGCATCGACAAGATCAACGGCTTTGTCATCGACCTGCGCAACAATCCCGGCGGTCTGCTGAATCAGGCGATCAAGGTGTCCGACGCGTTCCTCGAAAAGGGCGAGATCGTCAGCACCCGTGGCCGCGATCCGAAGGACGGCGAGCGTATCAATGCGACCCCCGGCGATCTGGCCGAGGGCAAGCCGATTGTCGTGCTGATCAATGGCGGCTCGGCCTCGGCCTCCGAAATCGTGGCAGGCGCGCTGCAGGACCATCGCCGCGCGGTTGTCGTGGGCACCAAGAGCTTTGGCAAGGGATCGGTCCAGACGGTCATGCCGCTGCGTGGCGACGGCGCCATGCGCCTGACCACGGCGCGGTATTACACGCCCTCGGGCCGCTCGATCCAGGCACTGGGCGTGTCGCCCGACATTCTGGTCGCCCAGCCGCGCAGCAAGCCGGTCGAGGACGAGGAGGAGAATGGCGCACCGCCGCTGCTCCGCTCGGAGGCGGATCTGCGCGGCAGCCTGAACAACGACAGCCTGACCGAAGACGAAATCCAGCACATCAAGGAAACCCGCGAGCGCGCCGAAGAAAGCGCGAAACTGCGCGAGGAGGATTACCAACTGGCCTATGCCATCGACATCCTCAAGGGCCTCACCACGCTGAGCGGCACCGACTGATGCAAAATGCGGGCCGCGCCTGTCGCGGCCCGCACACTAGACCCGGAGACCTCCATGACCCCGGAACAGATCGCGCGTCTGCCCTACCGTCCCTGCGTCGGCGTCATGCTGGCCAACCGCGATGGCCACGTCTTTGTCGGCCAGCGCATCGACACCGCGCAGCCTGCCTGGCAAATGCCCCAAGGGGGTATTGACGCGGGCGAGGATGCGCGCGCGGCCGCCTTGCGCGAGCTGGTCGAAGAAACCGGCGTCACACCCGACCTCGTCCGGATCGAGGCCGAGACGGCGGATTGGGTGCGCTATGATCTGCCGCATGATCTGGTGCCCCGCATCTGGAAAGGTCGCTATCGCGGTCAGAAACAAAAATGGTTTCTGGTTCGGTTCCACGGCGATGACCACCAGATCAATATCGCCACGCCTCACCCTGAGTTTTCCGACTGGCGCTGGCTGCCGCCCGGCGATCTGGCCCGTCATATTGTGCCGTTCAAACGGGCCGTCTATACGGAAGTCCTCGAAGAATTCGCACCCTACCTGTGACGCGGGGCCCCGCGCGGCTGTCCGGTCAAAGCGTTCCGCGAAAAATCTAAATCACGATCAATCGCGAAACGCAGCGTATCAGATCGGCGTCACGCGCGTTTTACTGCGCTCCGACACACTCGAACCGGCCGTCATGCACTGGGGCGCATGGCAACTCGGCCAATCGCTTTTCTTGGCAGAAATACCCAAATCCGCACTCAGCCGCCCAGCGCCGTCAGCAGGTCACGGGACGGATACCCATCGGCACTCAGACCTGCCGATTGCTGGAAGGCGCGGATCGCGTTAATGGTGTTTGGCCCGATGATGCCATCGATCTTTTCCACCGCAAACCCCCTGCTGCGCAGGCGTTGCTGGATCTCGCGCCTCTGGGTCCCGCTGATCGCTTGATGATGGCGCGGCCATGGGGCCTGAATGGCGGGCCCGCCCTTGATCCGGTCCGACAGGTGGCCGACACCGATCACATATGCATCGGCCTTGTTATAGCGTTCGAGCACACCGAAATTGTCAAAGATCATGAAGGCCGCCCCACCCGATCCGGCAGGCAGCAGGATCGACGCCTTGCCGTGGTTGGGAACCGGACGCCCGGCCATATCGCGGACGCCCTCGGCGGCCCATGCGGCGGGGCTTAGGGTCAATTCGCGGCGGGCGCGCGACAGGTCGAAACCGGTCGGCAGGCGCACTTCGACGCCCCAAGGCTGCCCTTTTGTCCAGCCGAAATGCGCCAGATACGCGGCGGTCGACGCCAGCGCGTCGGTCGGATCGTCGGCCCAGATGTCACGCCTGCCATCGCCGGTGAAATCCACCGCATAGGTCAGGTAGGATGTGGGCATGAACTGCGTATGCCCCATTGCCCCCGCCCAGCTGCCGGTCATGGCGCGGGGCGTCACGTCGCCTGCCTGAACGATTTTCAGCGCCGCGATCAGCTGCTCTTCGAAAAAGGCGCCGCGGCGTCCGTCATAGGCCAATGTGGCCAGCGATTCGATCAGCGGGCTCTTGCCACGCGCGGCGCCATAGGCGCTCTCAAGACCCCAGATAGCGGTGATGACCTCTTTCTCGACGCCGAAACGGGCCTCGATCCGGTTCAGCGCCGCGCCGTGCCGGGCCAGCGCGGCCTTGCCGTTGCTGACGCGCTGGGAGGATACGGCCGTGTCCAGATATTCCCATATCTGCTTGGAAAACTCCGATTGGTTGCGGTCCAGCGCGATCACGCGCGGAGCGTATTGGACACCCGCAAAGGACATGTCAAAGACCTGCCCCGCAATCCCTGCCGCCGCCGCGCGGGCGCGAAACCCGGCGATCCAGCTGTTCAAGCCCGGCCCCTTGGCCGCGACGCGCAGCGGCGTTTCAGCATCCAGGTCCGCCGGGCGCAACACCGGACGCAAGGCCGCATTCGGCGCAGCGGTCGCCACCGACGCCAGCCGCAAGCCGTCCGGGCGCCCTTCGGGGCGGGGGGAGGTGCTGACGTCGGCGCCCGCCGCGCCATTGGCCACAAGTACGGTCAGCGCCGCGCTCATCCATGTAGAAATCTTCATTGCCTGCCCTCTGCTTCGTCTTTTTTGTTTCACAATAGGCAACAGTCAGGCGAATCGAAAGAGTTTTGCGACGCGCTTCTGCGGGGAACCGCCGATGCCGCCCGGCGGCTCAGGCGATGAAACGATCCGCCGCATTCCCCGACAGGTAGCTGATCCGCCCCCCCGCCAAAGTGGCCACGACGCGGCGGCTGTCGCTGTCCAGGATCGTCAGATCGGCCCGTTGCCCCGGTGCCAGATCGCCGCGATCAGCCAGACCCAAGACCTGCGCGGGCCCCTTGGAAACCAGATGCCATGCCGCCGCCAGATCGCATATCCCGGCGTCCGACAGCAGCCATGCCGCGCGCCGCAGCGAGGGGTAGTGATAGTCGGACGCAAGCGCATCGACGCAGCCCATTGCCGCCATATCCACCGCGCTGGCGTTGCCGTTATGCGAGCCGCCGCGCACGATATTGGGCGCCCCCATGACAACCGCATCAGCGCCCGCATGCGCGGCCTCGGCCGCCTCCATCGTTTCCGGAAACTCGGCAATCGTCACGCCCATGGCGCGCCAGTCTGCGCGGGCCTCGGCGGTCCGGTCATCATGGCTGCCCATACGCACGCCCGAAGCTGCCAGATGGGCGGTGAGCCGCGCCAGTGCCTCCGGCACGCGGTACATGCCTTGATGCAGCGCCTGCATTGCCTCCAGATGCCGCTCGGGGTTGCGCCCGATGCGCAGGGCCTGACCGGTCAGACGCGGCGGCCTTTTGCCCGCCGCCAATGCCGCGTGCGGCAGATGATCGTTGAACACGACATGGCCGATACCGTAGCGCGCGATGAAGGCGGCGACAGTGTCGTAATCGTCCACCATCGACAGCTCGAACCGCAACTGGGCGCGCAGGTCGGTCACGACGCTGCCGCGTATCTGCGCCAGCCCCTCCATCACGGCGGTGGCAAAATCGGGGCCGCGCATGCCGCCCTCCCAGCTGTAGAACTGCGCCAGCGCGGCGGTGGTAATGCCGTTGGCTGCCAGCTCCGCCTCGGCGGCGACAAGGCCCGCGCCGATATCCTTCATCGCGCCGCGCCGGGGCGCCAGATGCCGCTCGAACCCGTCACCATGGGCATCGACGATACCGGGCAGGACGGTGAACCCGGTCAGATCCACCGCGCGCCGGTCGCCCGGCGTGTCAGCCTCGGCGATGCGCCCGCCTGCAATCGCCAAAGGCGCCCGCGACAGCCCGCCGGGATGCAACACATCGCCGCCGCGCAGATCCAGCGACAGGCTCAATTGTCGCCCCATCTGAACAGATCGCCGATAGTCATGTCATGATCGAAGGCACCATGGGTCAGAAACTGCTCAACCTGCGCGATGACCAACGGGTTATTCATCATGAAAGTATGCGTGACCGGCAGTGCGATATGGTCGGCCATCCCGTCCACCCTTGTCGAGGCGACCGACACTTTGCCATCGTCCGGCCCCTCCAACAGCAGCGAGAAATAGGGGTTCAGCGACCGTGTCCCGGCGATTATGCCCAACTCGAAATCCACCGGCGGCAGGTTCTCGGTGAATGTATCGGGGCCGGTGTCCAGCTGCATCCCGGCCGGGCCGTTCACCCACTCGAACAGCTCCAGCCCGCCCAATTCATCCACGACCTGGCTGCCGTGATTGGGCGGGCCCAGCATCACGACGCGCCCCATCCGTTCGGGGCGGTGCGCAGGCAGCCACGCGCGCAGCAGGATACCGCCCATCGAATGGGTGACGAAATGCACCGTCTTGTCGCCGCAGGCGGTAACGGCGCCCGGCAGGACCTCATCGGCCAGCGCGGCAATCCGCGCCTCGGTCGACGGGTAGGACGGGATCACCACCTGCATGCCCGCCGCCTCCAGCATCTCGCCCATGACCAGAAACGACGCGTCGCTGCGCGCCAGACCGTGCAGCAGCACGGCGCAGTCCGCCAATCCGGGCGTGGGCAGCGCAAGCGCCACTATGAGAGGCCATGTTTTCATCCTTGTTCAGATATGCGCAAACTGCCCGCACGAAAAGACCTCACATCCTTTGCCATAGGTAAAACCCCGCCCATGTCCATTCGCATCGCCGCCCGCGCAGTTCTGGTTCACGACGCCCGGCTGCTTTTGGTCAATGCATGGCCCGGACCGGCCAGCGATCTGTGGTGCGCGCCCGGCGGCGGCGCCAACATGCACGAAAGCCTGGCGGTAAGCCTCGCCCGCGAGGTGCATGAGGAAACCGGCCTGCACATTGCCGTCGACGCGCCGTGCCTTGTGAATGAGTTCCACGCGTCGGAGCGCGATTTCCATCAGGTCGAGATTTTCTTTCGCTGCACGCTGATCAGTGGCGCATTGGATGCAGGCTGGCGCGATCCCGAAGGCATCGTCACCCGTCGCCGATGGTTCGCTCCCGAAGAGTTGCAAGATATCCGGCTGAAACCGGACGCCTTGAGGACAGTCGCCTTCTCGGGCGGCATCGGCTATGATCCACTTGAGGAAATCGTCGAGTAACGCCCATGAACAAAGCCTTCACCAAGGAAGACGACGGCAGCACCACGCCCCAGCGGCTGGACGATCTACCGATCTCTGCGCACCCCAACCACGTCACGCCGCGCGGTCTGGCGCAGCTTCGGGCGCGCGAGGCCACGCTGGAGGCGGAAGTCGCGCGCCTGCGCGCCGCGCCGGACGATCCGGAAACGCTCTATCCGCTGGCGGTGGCCGAGCGCGACTTGCGCTATGTGATGTCGCGGCTTGGATCGGCCATCCTGATCGAGCCGCCGGAAGGCGCCTATCCAAGCGTTCAGTTCGGCGCCAGTGTCGATGTGCTGGACGAGGACGGCAAAACCGCGACCTACACCATCGTTGGCGAGGACGAGGCAGATCCGTCGCATGGGCTGATCGCCGCCCCCTCACCGCTCGCGCGCGCCCTGCTTGAGGCGCAATTGGGAGATGTGGTCGAATGGCCGCGCCCCAGCGGCACGGTCGAATTGGAAGTGACAGCGATCCGCAAGCGGGACTGACGCTACGTCGCGCCGAACGCGGCGGGATAGCTCAGCGCCGCATGCGGCGCATCCTCGCCCGGCCCCGCGATCAACGTCTGGGCAACCGGATAGGGCGAGGTCAGTCGCGACGCCCGCTTGGCGCTGAAACCGGCGCGCTCGTAAAACGGCACTTGCCCCAGCACGGCGACATATGTCCCGCTGCGCCGCGCCCATTCTGCCAGCATGCCGATCAACCGACGCCCATGCCCTGCCCCTTGCCAGTCCGGGTCGATCGCGACCGGGGCAAGACACAGCCAGCCCTCGGGTGCGCGCATACGCGACAGCGCATAATACCCCACAACGCCGCCCTGAAATGGCAGCACCACCTCGCCTGCAACCGCCCCCGATTTGCGCAGCGCATGCACCAGACGCACCTCGTCGTCACCGCCAAATGCACGCTGCAAAAGCACGTCGACGGCAGCTTCTTCGCCGCGCCGCATCTCGCGGCTGAATTCGGGAAATTTCAAAATCATGCTGCTGTCATAGCACGGCTCAGCGCATAATCTGGCCCGAAATATCCCCGCTGGAGGCATTAAATCTCTTGTCAACGGACGCCTGCAACACGAAAAAGGGCCGCCAGATAGGCGACCCCCCGTAGTCTTTGCTTAGGGCGGTTCGGGTTTCCGGCATTTGTCTTTCGCCAAACGCCTGCCAACCGGACCTCAAAGATCATTTTCGCAAAGCGAAAGTGATCTTACATCATGCCGCCCATGCCGCCCATGTCGGGCATGCCGCCGCCTGCGCCGCCGTCTTTCGACGGCTTATCGGCAACCATGGCTTCGGTCGTGATCAGCAGACCTGCGATCGACGCTGCGTCCTGAAGTGCGTGACGCACGACTTTGGCTGGGTCGATGACGCCGAACTTGAACATGTCGCCATATTCTTCGGTCTGTGCGTTGAAGCCGAACTTGGGATCGTCCGATTCGCGGATCTTGCCCGCAACGACCGAACCGTCAACGCCGGCGTTCTCTGCGATCTGGCGCAGCGGAGCTTCGAGCGCCTTGCGCACGATCGAGATGCCGACTGTCTGGTCGTTGTTCTCGCCGGTCAGGTCGTTCAGAACCTTGCCGGCCTGGATCAGGGCAACACCGCCGCCGACGACGATACCTTCCTGAACCGCAGCCCGGGTCGCGTTCAGCGCGTCGTCGACGCGGTCCTTGCGCTCTTTGACTTCGACTTCGGTCATGCCACCGACGCGGATCACGGCAACACCGCCGGCCAGTTTGGCCACGCGCTCTTGCAGCTTCTCTTTGTCGTAGTCGCTGGTGGTCTCTTCGATCTGGTTGCGGATCTGGGCAACGCGCGCCTCGATCTCGGCCTTCTCGCCAGCGCCATCAATGATGGTGGTGGTGTCCTTGGTGATCGACACTTTTTTGGCCGAACCCAGCATGTCCATCGTGACGGACTCCAGCTTCATGCCCAGATCTTCGGAGATGACCTGACCGCCGGTAAGGATCGCGATGTCCTGCAGCATCGCCTTGCGGCGATCGCCGAAGCCGGGTGCCTTGACGGCTGCGATCTTCAGACCGCCGCGCAGCTTGTTGACGACCAGCGTGGCCAGGGCCTCGCCTTCGACATCTTCTGCAATGATCAGCAGCGGCTTCTGGCTCTGGATGACCTGCTCCAGCAGCGGAACCATCGGCTGAAGGCTCGACAGCTTCTTTTCGTGCAGCAGGACGATGCAGTCCTCAAGGTCTGCAATCATCTTGTCGCTGTTGGTCACGAAATAGGGGCTGAGGTAGCCACGGTCGAACTGCATGCCTTCGACAACATCGGTCTCGGTCTCGAGGCCCTTGTTCTCTTCGACGGTGATGACACCCTCGTTGCCGACCTTCTGCATCGCGTCTGCGATCTGCTGGCCGATTTCCTTTTCGCCGTTGGCGGAAATGGTGCCGACCTGCGCGACTTCGGCGCTGTCGGACACGTCACGTGCCGCCTTGCGGATTTCTTCGACGACTTTGGCTGTCGCCAGGTCAATGCCGCGCTTGAGGTCCATCGGGTTCATGCCCGCTGCAACCGATTTCATGCCTTCCTTGACGATGGCCTGAGCCAGAACCGTCGCGGTGGTGGTGCCGTCGCCGGCCTCGTCATTGGTGCGGCTGGCCACTTCTTTGACCATCTGCGCGCCCATGTTCTCGAACTTGTCTTCCAGTTCGATCTCTTTGGCGACAGACACACCGTCCTTGGTGATCCGCGGTGCGCCGAACGATTTGTCCAGCACGACGTTGCGGCCCTTGGGGCCCAATGTCACCTTGACCGCATCGGCCAGGATGTTGACGCCCTTGAGCATCTTGTTGCGGGCTTCGGTACTGAACTTGACGTCTTTAGCTGCCATGTCTCAATTTCCTTCGAATTAGTGTTTCAGGTCATGCGCGCCCTGCCCCATCGGGCCGGCGCCGCAGCGCGCGATATCAGGCCATCTTGCCTAGAATATCGCTCTCCTTCATGATCAGCAGCTCTTCGCCGTCGATCGTGATTTCGGTGCCGGACCATTTGCCGAACAGGACGCGATCACCGGCCTTGACGGCCATTTCGATCAGTTCGCCATTGTCCTTGCGCGCGCCATCGCCAACCGAGACGATTTCGCCTTCGCTGGGCTTTTCCTTGGCGCTATCGGGGATGATCAGACCACCCTTGGTTTTCTCATCGCCTTCAATACGGCGAACGAGGACGCGGTCATGCAGCGGTTTAAATGCCATCTCTGAGGCTCCTTAGCTCAAAGTTACGTTTCTGTGGCCCGGATACGGGCCTTTAGCACTCACCCAAGGCGAGTGCTAACGATGGGTAGTTAGGCAGGGCGACGGGCGGTGTCAACTGCTTCGTGAGTTAAACACGCGTGCGAGGACGCAGGCGGGCAGATGTCCGCCATGACCGGCCATCTGTGCGAGGGCCGGGCAGCCGGCGGCTCAGTGATGCTCGGGTGCGGCCGGCATGGCGATACCGGCATCGCTCAGCGCATAGACGCCGCGACTGACGCGGACGAACCAGCCGTGATGATTGTCGGCCATGATCCGCGTCGCCCGCGCAATCCCTGTGGCGCGCGCCACGTCGGCCCCCTTGGATGCACCCGCGCCCGCCAGATATGCGGCGCAGGCCAACGCGTCCTGCCGGTAGGACGTCATCACCTGCCCGTTGGTGCCGCCCGGCGTCGGATCGCCGCTGCGCGTGTCGAACTCCACCTCCAGCCGGGCGCGTTTTCTGGGCGATCTGCGCGGCTGGAACGGCCCCGGCGCCGCATGGTCCTGCACGGTGCCATCCTCCAGCTTCACCGACAGCACACCCAGCCCGAGCCGGCGGCAGAGGCCGACATTGCCCTTGAACGCACGCCAGCCCGCCTTGCCACGCCAGCGCGGCACCGCGACATAAACCAGATCGCACACTGCCTGCCGCGCCACCGCCTGTTGCAGCAGCACCAGCGAAAACCCCAGCTTCAGCTCCACGATCAGCAGCGCGTCTTCCCGCCGCGCCACGACATCGGCCGCGCCTACCTCGCCCTTGACGGCATGGCCTTGCGCCTCCAGCCATGCCTTGACCGGCGCATACAAATCGGTTTCGACGAGTTTTTTCATCCGCCGCAAAATGCCCCCGCCGCCCCCTCGTGACAAGCCCGCATCGCGCGCTTATAAGCTGCGCCAAACCATACAACATACGCCATCCAAGGATCTCAGCCCATGACAACGCTCGTTTTCGGCCACACATCGCCCGACACGGACAGCACCGGATCGCCCATCGTCTGGGCCTGGTATCTGAACGAAATCAAGGGCATCAAGGCCAAACCCGTGCTGCTGGGCCAGCCCAACACCGAAGCCGCCTACATGCTGAAACGCTGGAACCTTGAGACGCCCGAGATCATCGAGGATGTCGAGGACGGCCAGCCCGTCGTCATCGTCGACACCAACAACCCCGCCGAATTGCCCGCCAATGTGGCCAAGGCCGATATCCGCAGCATAATCGACCATCACCGCCTTGTCGGCGGGCTGGAAACCCGTGCCCCGCTGGAAATCCGGATCGAGCCGGTGGCGTGTACAGCGACCATCATGTGGAAGATGATCGGCAAGGACATGGCGCAGATGCCCGAGGGCGTGAAGGGCGCGATGCTGTCCTGCATCCTCAGCGACACGCTGGAATTCCGCAGCCCGACCACCACGGACGAGGACAAGGCAATCGCCCATGATCTGGCAAAGGATCTGGGTATCGACATCGGCGACTATGCCGCCCAGATGTTCGCCGCCAAATCCGATGTCTCGGCCTTCACCGACGCCGAACTCTTGCGCATGGACAGCAAGGAATTCGAGATGCCCGGCGCCAAACTCCGCGTCTCGGTACTGGAGACCACAGCGCCGAATGTGGTGCTGGAGCGTAAAGACAGCCTGATGCAGACCATGCAGACGGTCGCTGCCGAGGACGGCGTCGATCAGGTGCTGCTGTTCGTCGTCGACATCCTGAACGAGGAAGCGACACTGCTGATCCCCAACGACATGGTGAAAACGCTGGCCGAGAAATCCTTTGGCATCGCGCCTGCGGGCGACACCGTGGTCCTGCCCGGCGTGATGAGCCGGAAAAAGCAGATCATCCCCAGCCTCAAGATCTGAGCCGTGGGGCTGGGCATCGGCCACCCGGCGGCGCTGGGTGGTTATTTCCTTGTGGTGAATGCGCTGACCTATCTCGCCTTTCGGCGGGACAAACGGCAGTCTGAGTCGCGCGAATGGCGCACCCCGGAAAAGCGCCTGCTGACCTTGGCGCTCATTGGCGGCTGGCCGGCCGCCAAGCTGGCGCAGCGGATGCTGCGCCACAAGACGCGCAAGCAGCCCTTTGCCTGGCATCTGAACCTTGTCGGCGTGGCATGGGGCTGGGCGCTGGCATTTCTCATCGCCGCACCGCTTCTGGCCCCGGTGTGACGCGCGCCGTCGGCGCCGGTTTGTGAAACATCGCCCTCCGTCAGCGCTCGACCTCGATGGTGACATGCCCGATCCCGTGCCGCTCTTGCAGGCGTTCGCGGATCGCGGTCTTGACGGTAGCTGCATCGCTGCCTGCGTCCAGTTCGACGACCATCGTGACCATGGGCCGCTCCGGCGTGACCGACCAGGCGTGAACGTGGCGCACATCGCGCAGCCCCGGCACTTCGGCGCGCAGATCGCCCGCCACGTCGCGCCGGTCGAACCCGTCGGGCGCGCCTTCCAGCAGGATGTGACCGCTCTGCGCCACCACCTTCCAGGCCGAGCGCAGGATGATCAGCACCACCAGCACCGACAGGATCGGATCGATCGGCGTCCACCCCGTCCAGATGATCACCAGCGCCGCGACCAACGCCGCGACAGATCCCAGAAGGTCGCCCATCACGTGCAAGGTTGCGGCGCGCACGTTCAGGTTCTCGCCCTCGCCGCCGCGCGTCAGCACCATGAAGGCAAGGATATTGACCAGCAGACCGCCCAGCGCGACCCACAGCATGACGCCGCCCAGCACCTCCTGCGGGCTGTTCAGGCGCTGGATCGCCTCCCACAAGATCCAGCCCGCGATGACAAACAGCGACATGCCGTTGACGAAGGCCGCCAGCACCGAAAACCGGTCGAATCCGTAGGTCCGCTTCCAGTCGGCAGGGCGGCGCGCCAGCCGAAAGCCCAGCCACGCCAGCATCAACGACGCGAAATCGGTCAGCATATGCCCCGCATCCGCGATCAGCGCGAGCGAGCCCGAAATGACGCCGCCAACCACCTCGGCCACCATGAACGTGCCCGTCAGCGCGGCGGCGATGGCGATTTTCGTCTCATTCTTCGGGATGTGCGAATGGTCGTGGTCGCCGTGGCCGTGGGCTGAGTGATCATGCATGATGGCTCTCCTTCGCGGGTCATCTAACGCGGGCGCGCGGCGGGCTGCAACCGCACTCGGCTCTGGCCTTGCGCGGCGGCGCCTGCCATATCTGACGCGAACGCCGAAAGGAGACCCCATGACCCAGATCATCCAATCGCTCGCCGAGATTTCCAGCCGCTACGACGCGCTGTTCGTCGACCTGTGGGGGTGCCTGCACAACGGCGTCACCGCCTATCCCGAAGCCGTCGCCGCGATGCAGACCTACCGCGCGGGCGGCGGCACAGTGGTGCTGTTGACCAATTCACCCAAACCGCGCAAGGGCGTTGCGGCGCAATTGCATCAATTCGGCGTCCCTGAGGATGTCTATGACGCCATCGCCACGTCGGGCGATTCGGCCCGTGCCGCGATGTTTCGCGGCGTGGTCGGCGACAAGGTCTACTTCATGGGCGAGCCCGAGCGCGACGCCGGATTTTTCGAGCCGATGGAGGTGATCGAAGACCCCACGCCGATCACCCGCGTGCCACTGGATGAGGCCACCGGCATCGTCTGCTGCGGCCCGTTCGATCCGCTGGCCGATCCGGCAGTGAACCGGCCCGATTTTCTTTACGCCAAGCAAAAGGGGCTGAAACTGCTCTGCGCAAATCCCGATATCGTGGTGGATCGCGGGGATGTGCGTGAATGGTGCGCGGGCGCGCTGGCGCAGCTTTATACGGAGATGGGCGGCGAGAGCCTCTATTTCGGCAAGCCGCATCCGCCGATCTACGATCTGGCGCGCCGCCGTCTGGCCGCCCTCGGCAAAGATATCGCCGAGGAAAGCATTCTGGCCATCGGAGACGGAATCGGCACCGATATTGCCGGCGCGATGGGCGAAAATATCGATTCGCTGTTCATCACCGGTGGGCTGGCCGCATCCGAAACGAACGCGGGCGATCAACCTGATCCCGCGCGGCTGGAGGCGTATCTGGCCCAGCAAATGGCGTCGCCGACCTATACAATAGGGCATCTGCGCTAAATTCGCGCCCCGCGCGGCGCAAATAATCAGCCCTACATGATCACCTTTAGGGGTTGATTTTCTGCGTCCGCGAAGCAATAAAGTTGCAATATCGGGCGCCGACGCGTCTTATTGTTACCCACAGGACCACCCGGAGGGCCTCATGTTGGACAACATGCCACGCGGCACGATCTGCATCGAAGACATCGAAATGGGCATGACGCGCCACCTGCGCAAAGTCATCACCGACCGCGATATCGAGCTGTTCGCCGAGGTCTCGACCGACCGCAACCCGGTGCATCTGGATGACGACTATGCCCGCGACACGATATTCGAGGGGCGCATCGCGCATGGCATGCTGACCGCCGGCCTGATCTCGGCCGTGATCGGCGAACAGCTTCCCGGCCATGGCACGGTCTACATGGGCCAGTCGCTGAAATTCCTGGCCCCCGTGCGCCCCGGCGACATGGTGCATGCCGAGGTCGAGGTGATTTCCATCGACCACGCCAAGCGCCGCGTCGGGCTGGATTGCCGCTGTATGGTGAATGGCAAAAAGGTGCTGATCGGCGAGGCGATGGTGATGGCCCCCTCGCGCAAGTTCGACTGATCCAAAACCCTGCCCCGCGTGCGTAAAACGTGCGCATCCGTGCTTGCGCCCCCGCAAACGCCACGCTAGGCCTGCGCAATGCGTATCTTCCACGATTACAAGGCCGTCCCGGCCTCTGCCAGAGGCGCCAGCGCCGCCATCGGTAATTTCGATGGCGTGCATCTGGGCCACCGCTCGGTGATCGAGCAGGCCCGCACGGTGGGCGCGCGGATCGGCGCGCCGCTGGGTATCCTGACATTCGAGCCGCATCCGCGCGAATTCTTTGCCCCGGAAGCGCCACCCTTTCGCCTGATGAACCCCGCCGCGCGCGCCAGCCGTCTGGCCAAGCTGGAGGTCGACACGCTGTTCGAGTTGCCTTTTGACGCGGACATGGCCGCCCACAGCCCCCGCGAATTCGCGCAGGAGGTGATCGCGGATGGCCTTGGGCTGGCCCATGTCGTCGTCGGCAAGGATTTTTGCTTTGGCAAGGGGCGCGCGGGCAACGCGCAGATGCTGGCCGAATTTGGCACCCAGATGGGCTTTGGCGTGACCATTGCCGATCTTGTGGCGGCCGACACCGGCCAGGTCAGCTCGACCGCGATCCGCCGCGCGCTCAGCGAGGGGCGCCCGCGCGATGCCGCCGCGATGCTGGGCCACTGGCACCGGATCGAGGGCGTGATCATCAGCGGGCACAAACGCGGCCGCGATCTGGGCTATCCCACCGCGAACATGGCGATCACCGGGCTGCACCCGCCGCGTTTCGGCGTCTATGCGGTGCTGGCCGAGGTGCTGACCGGCCCCCATGCCGGGCAATATCACGGCGCGGCCTCGCTTGGCACGCGGCCGATGTTCGACGGCGAGATCGCCAATCTGGAAACCTTCCTGTTCGATTTCTCCGGCGACCTTTACGGCGCCGAGATGTCCGTCGCGCTGGTGGATTTCCTGCGCCCCGAAGCAACGTTTGACAGCCTTGAGGCGTTCATCGCCCAGATGGATGCCGACTGCGAGCAGGCCCGCCGCATCCTGGACGCGCTATGAGCGGCCCGCTGCGCCCCCGCTTCTGGGAGGATACCCCGCCCAGCCGCATGACCCGCCCCGAATGGGAGGCGCTGTGCGACGGCTGCGGCAAATGCTGCATGAACAAGCTGGAGGATGAGGATACCGGCGAGGTGGTGATGACCCGCGTCGCCTGCCGCCTGTTTGACGATACGACCTGCCGTTGCGCGCAATACCCGATCCGCCACCAGTTCGTGCCCGAATGCATCGTACTGAAGCCGACGAACATGGACGCGAACCTCTACTGGATGCCCGAAACCTGCGCCTACAAGCTGCTGTGGCAGGGCAAGAAGCTGTATGACTGGCACCCGTTGATTTCCGGCGATCCGCAGAGCGTCCATGACGCGGGCGTCTCCATGCAAAGCCGGAGCGTCCCGGAATTCGAGATCGACGAGGAAGACTGGGAAGACCACATCATCGAGGAGCCGACCTGATGTATTTTGCCTCGGACAATTCCGGCCCGATGCACCCTGCCGTGGCGCAGGCGATGATGGCCGCCGATACCGGATATCAGCCCAGCTATGGCACCGATCCCATCATGGACGGCGTGCGCGCGCAGATCCGCGAGATATTCGAGGCGCCGGAGGCGGCGGTTTATCTGGTCGCTACCGGCACCGCCGCCAACGCGCTGGCGCTGGGAACGCTGACCCAGCCTTGGCAGACGGTGTTCTGCACACCGCTGGCGCATATCAACGTCGATGAGTGCCACGCGCCCGAATTCTATACCGGCGGCGCCAAGCTGAGCCTTGTCGGCGATGGCGACAAGATGAGTGCCGATCAGCTGCGCGCCCGCATCGAGAGCTGGACCAAGGGCGACGTGCACACCTCGCAGCGCGGGCCGGTGCAGATCACACAGGTCACCGAAATGGGCCGGCTCTATACGCTGGAGGAGATGCGCGCGCTGACCGGCGTGGCACGTGAATTTGGCCTGCCGACATTTCTGGACGGGGCGCGTTTCGCCAATGCATTGGTCGCGCTGGAGTGCAGCCCCGCCGACATGACATGGAGGGCGGGCATCGACGCGCTCAGCCTTGGGGGCACCAAAAACGGCTGTGCGGGGGTCGAGGCGGTGATCTTCTTTGATCCCAAACACGCGTGGGAATTCGAGCTGCGGCGCAAGCGCGGCGCGCATCTGTTTTCCAAGCACCGCTACCTGTCGGCCCAGATGCAGGGCTATCTGGACGGCGGCACATGGCTGGACGCCGCGCGCACCGCCAATGCGAATGCCGCCCGTCTGGCCGCAGGGCTGCGCGGCATCAAAGGGCTGGAATTCGTGGAAGAGCCGGAGGCGAACATGATCTTTGCCACCCTGCCCCGGTACCAGCACCAGCGGCTGAAGGCGGCGGGCGCGGTCTATGGCCTCTGGGGCGATCTGGAGGGCGATGCAGACGAGCGTCTGATGATGCGTCTGGTCTGCGACTGGTCGATCAGCCATGAGATGATCGACGAATTCCTGACGCTTGCGAAGGGTTGAGGCGGCTCAGGCCCCGGACAAAAACCGCAGCACTTCGGCACCTACCTGAGCCGGATGCGTCGCGACCGACATATGCCCCGCACCGCCGATCACGCCGTGCCGGGCGCGTGGAAGGCGGGCGGCCAGCGCCGCATTGATCGCGGGAATAATCTGTGGCGCATCGCTGCCTTCCAGCAGCAGCACCGGGATGTCGACCGCTTCCAGCACACCCGGCTCCAACAGCCCCGCCACGTCGTCGTATAGCGCGGGTCCCACCGCCGCGATCAAAGGCATCTGCTGCGCAATGCGCGCCTGCCGCTCGGCGCTGAAACTGTCCCACGGGCGTCCACCGCCCCACTGGCCAATGAAATTGCGCGCTGCCTCGGCCAGATCACCCGCCTCCATCGCCGCCACAAGGCGGCGCTGCTCGGCCAGATGCGCGGCACAGGCATCCGGCTGTGTGCGCAGACCGGCGGCGAAAAACACCGGCTCGATCATCACCAAGGAGCGGACAAGATCGGGCCGCTCCACCGCCAACCGCAGCGCCACCACGCCGCCGAAGCTGTGGCCGATCACATCGACCGGGCCATCCGCTTGGGCGAAATCGGCGGCGATGGCCGTGCAGACGGCGCTCATCTCGCCGCGCCCGTCCCACTCGGCGCTGCGTCCATGGCCCGGCAGATCGAAAGCCGTCATCGTCAGCGCGCCTGACAGCGCCTGCGCCATACCGCCCCAGATGCCCGCATCGGCCAGGCTGCAATGGATCAGCAGCGCGGCGCGCGGACCCTGTCCATAGGTCGTCCACCACGTCGGAAATCCGCCTTTTTCTCCGCGCGGCATGTCAGGCTAGGCCCGCCAGATGGCGCTCCAGATCATCCAGCCGGTCCTGCCCCCAGAATGCCGCGCCATCGCCGGTCAGATAATAGGGAATTCCGATCACGCCGCGCTGCACCGCCTCGTCGTTGTTGGCGCCGTAGGTTTCGGCGCCTTGCAGCAGGCCGCTGTCGGCAAGGGCAGGATCGAACCCCGCGCCCGTCAGACAGCCGCGCACCACCGCATCGTCGGCCGCGTCTCGGTCCTCGGCCCAGCAGGCACGCATGAGGCTCCGCATCAGCGCGCCGGTATCGCCGCCCCCGGCGGCCTGCGCCGCGATGATTGCATAGGCAGCGGGCGCCGGATTGGTCGGCCAATGGGCGGGCTGCACGTTGAGCGGCATTTCCCGCCGCGCCGCCAGCCGCACGATATCCTGCGCCACGTATGCCTGGCGCGCCGGGTTTGTCTGGCCAGCGCCGATACGCGCCATTACCGCCATGAAATCAATGGGTTTATAGGTAATATGCGCCCCGCCGGCCTGCGCAACCTGCTCCAGCCTGTCGCCCGCCAGATAGGCATAGGGCGACAGCACCGAGAAAAAATAATCAATCCGAGCCATGTTTTACCTGTCCTTGCGGTGCCTGCTGCTTTGCCCGACCCTACGCGCGTGCTAAGCGGTGTCAACGCAACGAATCTGCCCATGCGGCCACCCGAGGGACCAAAGCCATGTCATCCACATCAGAGCCGAAACTCATCTCGGGCAACGCCAACATGCCTCTGGCCACCGCCATCGCGCGGCGCATGTCGATGCACCGGGGCGTCAATATCGGCCTCGTCGATGCGCGGGTCGAGCGGTTCAACGATGGCGAGATTTTTGTCGAAGTGTTCGAGAATGTGCGCGGCGAGGATATGTTCATCATCCAGCCCACGTCGAACCCGGCCAATGACAACCTGATGGAACTGCTGATCATGTCGGACGCGCTGCGCCGGTCCTCGGCGGCGCGCATCACCGCCGTCATCCCCTATTTCGGCTACGCACGGCAGGATCGCCGGTCAAAGGCGCGCACGCCCATTTCCGCCAAGCTGGTGGCGAACATGCTGGTCGAGGCCGGCATCGAGCGGGTGCTGACGATGGACCTGCACGCCGCCCAGATCCAAGGGTTCTTCGATATTCCGGTCGATAACCTCTATGCGTCGCCGGTCTTTGCGCTGGACATCATGAAGCAGTTCAAGGGCAGCATGGACGATGTGATGATCGTGTCGCCCGACGTCGGCGGCGTGGCACGCGCGCGCGAATTGGCCAAGCGGATCAACGCCCCGCTGGCCATCGTCGACAAGCGCCGCGAAAAGGCTGGCGAAGTGGCGGAAATGACCATCATCGGCGATGTGACGGGCAAAAAATGCATCATCGTGGATGATATGTGCGACACCGCCGGCACGCTGTGCAAGGCGGCTGAAGTGCTGATGGAAAACGGCGCGGCCGAGGTGCACGCCTACACCACCCACGGCGTCATGTCCGGCCCGGCGGTCGAGCGAGTGACAAACTCGGTGCTGAAATCCATGGTCATCACCGACACCATCGCACCGACCGAGGCGGTCAAGGCAACCCCGAACATCCGCATCATCCCGACCGCCCCGGTCTTTGCGCAGGCGATCTTGAACATCTGGAACGGCACCAGCGTATCGTCCCTGTTCGACACGCCGACGCTGGAGCCGGTCTATGAAGGCCAGTTCGGAAACTGATCCAGAGCCGAGAGGCCAAGGATCAAACTGCTGAGACTGGGCTGCCGAAAATCCAGGTTCCTAATCGCCGTTTGGGATGGCGACTGACGCGTCCGGTGATACGCGTCAATACAGGTCCCAGTCGTCCTCGTGCAGCACTTCGCCAATCGCCATCCATCCCACCCGCGCACGTGCGATGCGGGTGTCGCCCCAAGTGCGGAACACGATGTCGAAGCCGGTATTGGTGACACTCTCGGCGCTTACTTCGACGCGCGCATTGGCGCCGCTGTCGATATCCCACATCGACAACGCGCAATGCACGACCGGCAAGGCGCGATACCGCCCGGAAAAGCTGACAGGGTGACGGCGCGTGCGCTCCCCGGCGCCGGTCCACATGGTGCCGCCGCCTTCATATTCCGAGAATATGACCGCTTCGCCCTGGTCGATGCCGATAGATTTCGTGTCCAGCTTTTTCATAATGTCTCGACCGTCAACAGGGACAAAGTTGGTTTATGAAACAATAGACCTATCCCCTTATTCCAGCAAAACCATGAATTTGCCGAAAAAAGGGCCCGCGAATAGCAGGCCCTTGTACGAATTATCCGGGGGGTGGCGCGGATCAGTAGCCGCTGAGGCCCATTTGATCGCCCATCGCAACCATGTCGGCCAGCAATTTGGCCGCGTCATCGACCGGACCGGGTTCGTTCTTGAACGTCTCGCGGGCGCGCTCCAGCCGTTCGGTTGCATCCGCAACCAGCGTCTTGAAGTGTTCCTGCGTCAGATCGGTGCGGTGGATCGCCTGCTCGGCCAGGACCGACACGCCATCGGCATTGATCTCGGCAAAGCCGCCGGTGACGGCGTATTCGTCCTCGCCCTTGTCCGAGACGACGCGCACGATGCCGGGGCGCAGCGTGGTGATGAGGGGCGTATGGTCGGCCATTGCCGTCAGGTCGCCCTCTGCACCCGGTATCTGCACTTCGCGCGCCTGAACGGATGCCAGAAGGCGTTCGGGCGATACCAGATCGAATTGCACTGTGTCAGCCATGGAAGGCCTCCTTCATTAAAGCCTTTTTCGTTTTTCCTGTATCAGGGAATGCGAAAAAGGCGCGCGCCGCTGCAACTTTGTGGGCGTTTTACACTGAATCCATAGCGAGATTAACTGCAAAACGCTTCAGGCGAAATGCCGGACCGCAACGGGGGCGGTCCGGCGTTTGGATCAGGCGGCGTCGGCTGCCATACGCTCGGCCTTGGCCTTCACTTCCTCGATGCCGCCAACCATGTAGAAGGCGCCTTCGGGAAGGTGGTCGTATTCGCCGGCGACGACGGCCTTGAAGGACGCGATCGTTTCCTCCAGCGGAACCTGAACACCGTCCGAGCCGGTGAACACCTTGGCCACGTCGAAAGGCTGCGACAGGAAGCGCTGGATTTTCCGGGCACGTGCCACGGTCAACTTGTCCTCCTCCGACAACTCGTCCATGCCGAGGATCGCAATGATATCCTGCAGCGATTTGTAGCGCTGAAGGATACCCTGCACGTCGCGCGCGACCTGATAATGCTCCTCGCCGACAACCGAGGGGTCCATCAGGCGCGAGGTCGAATCGAGCGGGTCCACGGCCGGGTAGATGCCCAGCTCGGAGATGGCGCGCGACAGAACGGTCGTGGCATCAAGGTGCGCGAACGATGTCGCAGGCGCGGGGTCGGTCAGGTCGTCCGCAGGCACGTAGACGGCCTGCACGGACGTGATCGAGCCCTTGTTGGTCGAGGTGATCCGCTCCTGCATCTGGCCCATGTCGGTGGCCAGCGTCGGCTGATAGCCCACGGCGGAGGGGATCCGGCCCAGGAGGGCGGACACTTCGGAGCCGGCCTGCGTGAAGCGGAAGATGTTGTCGACAAAGAACAGAACGTCGGTACCCGACTGGTCGCGGAACTGCTCGGCCAGTGTCAGGCCGGTCAGGGCGACGCGCATACGCGCGCCCGGAGGCTCGTTCATCTGGCCGTAAACCAGCGCCACTTTGGACTCGGTCAGGTTGTCGGGAACGATAACGCCCGATTCAATCATCTCGTGATAGAGGTCGTTACCCTCGCGCGTCCGCTCGCCCACACCGGCGAAAACCGAGAAGCCGGAGTGCACTTTGGCGATGTTGTTGATCAATTCCATGATCAGAACCGTCTTGCCCACGCCGGCACCACCGAAGAGGCCGATCTTGCCGCCCTTGGCATAGGGGGCCAGCAGGTCAACGACCTTGATGCCGGTGACCAGAACGATCGACTCGGTCGACTGATCGGCGAAGGGGGGCGCGTCAGCATGGATCGAGCGCTCTTCGTCGCGCGACACGGGGCCACCTTCGTCGACGGGCTCGCCCACGACGTTCAGGATGCGGCCCAGCGTGGCGTTACCCACGGGTACGGTGATCGGGCCGTCGGTGTCGGTCACTTCCTGACCGCGCACGAGGCCTTCGGTCGCGTCCATCGCGATGGTGCGAACGGTGTTCTCGCCAAGGTGCTGAGCGACTTCCAGAACCAGTTTCTTGCCGTTGTTTTCAGTGGTCAGGGCGTTCAGGATCTGCGGCAGGTCGTCGCCGAACTGAACGTCAACCACGGCGCCGATCACCTGAGTGATTTTGCCTTTTGCGTTTGCCATGTATCGTCTCCGTCTCGTTTCTAGAGCGCTTCCGCGCCCGAAATGATTTCAATCAGCTCGTTCGTGATCACAGCCTGACGCGAGCGGTTATACTGAATGGTCAGCTTGTCGATCATCTCGCCTGCGTTGCGGGTGGCGTTGTCCATCGCGGACATCCGCGCGCCCTGTTCGGACGCCCCGTTTTCCAGCAGAGCGGCAAAGATCGCCGTGGCCACGCCGCGCGGCAGCAGGTCGGCCAGAATGGCCGTCTCGTCCGGCTCGTAGTCATAGAGCGTCTCGGCGCCGGTGTCCTCACCGCTGGGTGCGTCGAAATCGGCCGGGATGATCTGCTGCGCAGTCGGGATTTGGGTCACGACGTTCTCGAATTCGGCGAAATAGATTTTCGCCACGTCAAATTCGCCCGCGTCGAAACGCTTCAGAACCTCGGTCGCGATGCCCTGTGCGTCGGCATAGCCGATGCGCTTGACGTCCGACAAATCGACATGTTCGACGAAATACTTGCCATATTCCCGGCGCATGGAATCGCGGCCCTTCTTGCCGACCGTGATAATTTTTACGGTCTTGCCCTCGGCCAGCAGTTTGTTCGCATCCTGCTTGGCCAGCTTGGCGATGTTGGCATTGAAGCCGCCGCAGAGGCCGCGTTCGGACGTCATCACGATCAGCAGATGGGTCTGATCCTGGCCCGTGCCGCGTAGCAGACGGGGGGCGCTTTCGGATTTGCCCACCGACGCCGCGAGGCGCCCCATGACGGCGTTGAAACGCTCGGTATAGGGGCGCGCCGCTTCGGCAGCCTCCTGCGCGCGGCGAAGTTTCGCCGCGGCAACCATTTGCATGGCCTTGGTGATCTTGCGGGTCGATTTGACCGACGCGATCCTGTTTTTCAGGTCCTTGAGATTCGGCATTGCCTTATCTCCCTTTTAAGCAAAATCTGCGGCGTATTCGTCCAGCGCGGCCTTGATCTTGTCCTCGGCTTCCCCTTTGATTTTCGGGTCTTCCTTGGTGATCCAGTCCAGCAGGTCGGAATGTTTGCCACGCAGATGCTGAAGCAGCCCCGCCTCGAAGCGGCCGACATCCTTGACGGCGATCTTGTCCAGATAGCCTTTGGTACCGGCGTAGATCACGCAGACGATCTCTGCGTTGGTCAGCGGCGAATACTGCGGCTGCTTCATCAACTCGGTCAGGCGCGCACCACGGTTCAGCAGCTGCTGGGTGGCGGCATCAAGGTCCGAGCCGAACTGGGCAAAGGCCGCCATTTCGCGGTACTGCGCCAGTTCCAGCTTGACCGGACCCGCGACAGATTTCATCGCGTTGGTCTGGGCGGAGGAGCCCACGCGGCTGACAGACAGACCGGTGTTCACGGCGGGGCGGATGCCCTGATAGAACAGCTCGGTTTCCAGGAAGATCTGGCCGTCGGTGATCGAAATCACGTTGGTCGGGATAAAGGCCGACACGTCGCCGCCTTGCGTTTCGATGATCGGCAGGGCCGTCAGCGAACCGGAACCGTTGTCCTCGTTCAGCTTCGCGGACCGCTCCAGCAAACGAGAGTGCAGGTAGAAGACGTCGCCGGGATAGGCTTCGCGTCCGGGCGGGCGGCGCAGAAGCAGGGACATCTGGCGGTAGGCCACGGCCTGCTTGGACAGGTCATCGTAGACGATCAGCGCATGGCGACCATTGTCGCGGAAATGCTCGGCCATCGCGGTCGCGGAATAGGGCGCGAGGAACTGCATCGGCGCGGGGTCCGAGGCGGTGGCGGCCACGACGATGGAATAAGCCATCGCGCCGGTCTCTTCGAGCTTTTTCACCAGTTGGGCCACGGTCGAGCGCTTCTGGCCGATGGCGACATAGACGCAATAAAGTTTCTTGCTCTCGTCATCGCCGGCGGCGTCGTTGATCGACTTCTGGTTCAGCATCGTGTCCAGCGCGATCGCGGTCTTGCCGGTCTGGCGGTCGCCGATGATCAGCTCTCGCTGGCCGCGGCCGATCGGGATCATGCTGTCGACGGCCTTCATGCCTGTCGCCATCGGCTCGTGAACCGATTTGCGCGGGATGATGCCCGGCGCCTTGACGTCGGCAATGCCGCGTTCCTTGGTGTCGATGGGGCCCTTGCCGTCCAGCGGGTTGCCAAGGCCGTCAACGACGCGGCCCAGAAGCGCGTCACCGATCGGCACGTCCACGATGGATTTGGTGCGCTTGACGGTGTCGCCTTCCTTGATGTCGCGGTCGGAGCCGAAGATCACGATACCGACGTTGTCGGCCTCGAGGTTCAGCGCCATGCCCATGATCCCACCGGGGAATTCGACCAGCTCGCCCGCCTGCACATTGTCCAGACCGTGAACGCGCGCAATCCCGTCACCGACGGACAGAACCTGACCGATCTCGGCCACTTCGACGTCCTGGCCGAAATTCTTGATCTGGTCCTTCAGGATTGCAGAAATCTCTGCCGCTTGGATACCCATTTATCCGACCTCTTTCATTGAATTCTGGAGCGATGCAAGCCTGGAGCGGATCGACGTGTCGATCATCTTCGAGCCCACTTTTACGATAAGACCGCCGACGAGGCTTTCGTCAACGGTCGCATTAATCTTGACGTCCTTGCCGATATTGGCCTTCAGCGTCTTGGCCAGCTTGTCGGCCTGCGTCTTGGTCAGCGCCTTGGCGGTGGTGACGTCGGCCTGCACTTCGCCCTTTTCATCGGCGATCATCGCGCGCAGCTGCGCAATCAACTGCGGCACCGCGAACAGGCGGCGTTTTTGCGCCATCAGGCTCAGGCCGCGCGACAATGCCGGGGCCAGCTTGAGGTGTTCCGAAATCGCGGAGATGGCCTTGCCCTGCTCGTCCCGGCTAAGGACCGGGCTGGAAATCACGTCGCGCAGGTCACGGCTGACGTTCAGCGCTTCGGCCAGGGCGTCAACACCGGTCTCCAGCTTGGGCAGGTCTTTGCTTTCTTGGGCTATCTCGAAGATCGCGGTCGCATAGCGTTCGGCGATACCCGAGGAGATCGAAGCTGGTTCGGACACGTCCACCCTTTCGACAATTGGGCCCCTGCGACAGACGTGGGTACGTCTGAGGGGCGTTAGTGAGTATTGGATACTCTTATCACTGTAATCCGGCGTGGGTCTAGCAGAGCATGAAGAGCCTAGCAAGTTGCTATGAACGCCGCGGATTTCGTGAAAGATCATTTAATTTCAATAATATAACCATGCATCGACAGTTTGCGGCATATTTTTTGGCACAAAAACGCGGTGTTTGCCGGGGCCGAGACGAATCCGGCGGCGCGGCTGTTTGCGCTAACCTCATGACCCGGCATGACCCCGCATGACCCGGCGGCCCCATCCGGCGCCAGAGCCTCTGCGCTGCGCAAAGGACTGGCTGCGGCGGTCTGCCGTTTCGCCGGATCGAACTGGCGGCTGTTTGCGCCTGTCACGCCTGCCCGGCCACCGGCTTGGGGCGCGGGCTGAGCGCCTCAAGCGGTTTGCGGACGCTGGC
Organism: Roseovarius sp.; assembly: GCA_036568405.1. Lineage (GTDB taxonomy): Bacteria > Pseudomonadota > Alphaproteobacteria > Rhodobacterales > Rhodobacteraceae > Roseovarius. Next base: position 20,874 of record DATCSR010000013.1, on the reverse strand, counting down.
GCGCAGGCCGGGGCCGCGCGGGGCCGGGATGCGCTTGGTCGCCTCGACCATCAGCACGCCGCCCGAGACAACCACCGACAGGTTGCCGCCCAGCCGTTCCCACATGCCGGCGGTCTTGCGCCAGAACCGCCGCGTGCTGGGCGGCTGATATAGCGTGGTCATGTGCTGCTCAGGCCGGAAACCGTGCGATTTCAGCAGCGTTTCCAGCTGCGTTTGGCTATAGGGCCGCCCCGAGCCGAACGGCGTGCGATCGCTGCGCGACCACAGCCCGGCCCGGTTGGGCACCACGAAAAGCGCCGACCCGCCCGGCCCCAGCGCGCGCCAACATTCGTTCAGCAGTTCGGCGGGCCGCTCGCTGGCCTCCAGCCCGTGCATGACCAGCAGCTTGTCTATGTGACCCGTCTCGACGGGCCACAGCGTTTCCTCGCACAGGACGGAAATATTGGGCATATGCTGCGGCCAGGCCATCACCCCCTGCGGCCCCGGCATCAGCGCGATCACCCGCCGCGCATCCTGCAGATAGGGGCGCAGGAATGGCACCGCAAAGCCGAATCCGACGACGGTCTGCCCCTTGGCCTCGGGCCAGACGCGGGCGATCTCGGCGCGCACGGTTTTCTGGACAGCGCGGCCCAGCGTGCTGCGGTAATAGAAATTCCGTAACTCCTGCACGTCGAGATACATTGCAGTGGCGCCCTTGATCCGTCAGGCTGAACCCTAGCTTAGAAGGGACGGCGCGCAAATACCCCAAGCGCGGATCCCGAACGCACGGAGGCGCATCATGTCATTTGAGATCCTTACAATCCCATGCCTTGCGGACAATTACGCCTTTCTCGCGCATGACGCGGGCAGCGGCGCGACGCTGTGCGTCGATGTGCCCGAGACGGCGCCGATCCTGCGGGCGCTGGCCCAAAAGGGCTGGGCGCTCAGCCATGTGCTGGTGACGCATCACCACGCGGACCACGTCCAGGGGCTGGGCGATCTGCTGGCCGCGCATCCCGCCACGGTCATCGGCGCCGCTGCCGACGCGCACCGCCTGCCGCCGCTGGATATCGAGGTGGCCGAGGGCGAAACGATCCGGATCGGCGACCAGACCGGCCATGTCATCGACGTGTCCGGCCACACGATCGGCCATATCGCCGTGCATTTCCCGGAAAGCCGGGCCGTTTTCACCGCCGACAGCCTGATGGCGCTGGGATGCGGGCGCGTGTTCGAGGGCACGCCGGAGCAGATGTGGCAATCGCTGGGCAAGCTGATGAAACTGCCGCCCGAGATCCTTGTTTATTCCGGCCATGAATACACCATGACCAACGCAAAATTTGCCTTGACCGTTGATCCCGGCAATTCTGCACTTATATCCCGAACAGACGAAATAAGCACGGCCCGCCAACAGGGCCGCCCCACTGTTCCTTCCACTCTGGCCGACGAACTGGCCACCAACCCGTTCCTGCGCGCTGCCGATCCCGATATCCGGGCGCATCTGGCCATGCAGGACGCCCCCGACGCCGCCGTCTTTGCCGAAATCCGCAAGCGCAAAGACAATTTCTGACCTCTCACCCCCCGATGCACAGGCGCCCGAACACGGAAAATTGGGACCGTTTTGTGAAAAAAAACTTGAAGCCGGGGGCATATCGACCAAACCTTAAGGTTATGAGGCCAGACTGGCCAAAGACCCGCGACACCAGACAAGAAGGAGCACAGACGTGCCTTCATTCTCGACAACACTGGAACAGGCAATTCACGCCGCTTTGGCGCTGGCCAACGCGCGGCAGCATGAATTCGCGACGCTCGAACATCTATTGCTCGCGCTGGTCGACGAACCCGACGCAAGCCGCGTGCTGAAAGCATGCAGCGTCGACACCGAGGACCTGCGCGGCACACTTGTCGAATTCATCGACGATGAGTTGTCGAACCTCGTCACTGAAATAGAAGGGTCCGAGGCGGTTCCGACCGCCGCGTTCCAGCGCGTGATCCAGCGCGCCGCGATCCACGTCCAGTCCTCGGGCCGCACCGAGGTGACCGGCGCCAACGTGCTGGTCGCCATCTTTGCCGAACGCGAAAGCAACGCCGCGTATTTCCTGCAGGAGCAGGACATGACCCGCTATGACGCCGTCAATTTCATCGCCCATGGCGTGGCCAAGGATGCCACCTTTGGCGAGGCGCGCCCGGTTCAGGGTTCAGATGACGAGAAGTCGCAAGGCACAAAGGACGCAGGCGTTGTCGAGCAGGGCGAATCCGCGCTGGCAAAATACTGCGTCGATCTGAACGAGAAATCCCGCACCGGGGATGTCGACCCGCTGATCGGGCGCCATGACGAGGTCGAGCGCTGCATCCAGGTACTCTGCCGCCGCCGCAAGAACAACCCGCTTCTGGTGGGCGATCCCGGTGTCGGCAAAACCGCCATCGCCGAGGGGCTGGCCTACAAGATCGTGAAGGGTGACACGCCCGAGATCCTGTCGAAAACCACGATCTATTCGCTCGACATGGGCGCGCTTCTGGCCGGCACCCGCTATCGCGGCGATTTCGAAGAGCGGCTGAAAGCCGTGATGACGGAGATGGAAAACCATCCCGACGCGGTGCTGTTCATCGACGAGATCCATACCGTGATCGGCGCCGGTGCTACTTCGGGCGGCGCGATGGACGCGTCCAACCTGCTGAAACCCTCGCTTCAGGGCGGCAAGCTGCGCTGCATGGGCTCCACCACCTACAAGGAGTTCCGCCAGCACTTCGAAAAGGATCGCGCGCTGTCCCGCCGGTTCCAGAAAATCGACGTCGCCGAGCCTTCGGTCGAGGATTCGATCAAGATCCTCAAGGGTCTCAAGCCCTACTTCGAGGAGCATCACAGCGTCAAATACACCAACGACGCGATCAAGACCGCCGTCGATCTATCCGCCCGCTACATCAATGACCGCAAGCTTCCCGACAAGGCCATCGACGTCATCGACGAGGCTGGCGCAGCGCAGCATCTTCTCGCCGCCTCCAAGCGTCGCAAGAACATCGGCGTCAAGGAGATCGAGGCAGTGGTTGCCAAAATCGCCCGCATCCCGCCGAAAAACGTGTCCAAGGACGACGCGGCCGTGCTGCGCGATCTGGAAACATCGCTCAAGCGGGTCGTGTTCGGTCAGGACGCCGCCATCACCGCGCTCAGCTCGGCCATCAAACTGGCCCGTGCGGGCCTGCGCGAGCCCGAAAAGCCGATCGGCAACTACCTGTTCGCCGGTCCCACCGGTGTGGGCAAGACCGAGGTCGCCAAACAGCTGGCCGATACATTGGGGGTCGAGCTGATCCGGTTCGACATGTCCGAATACATGGAGAAACACGCAGTTTCGCGGCTGATCGGTGCGCCTCCGGGCTATGTCGGCTTCGATCAGGGCGGATTGCTGACCGACGGTGTCGATCAACATCCGCACAGTGTGCTGCTGCTTGACGAGATCGAAAAGGCGCATCCCGATGTGTTCAACATCCTGCTGCAGGTGATGGACCACGGCACGTTGACCGATCACAACGGTCGATCCGTCGATTTCCGCAACGTGATCCTGATCATGACGTCGAATGCGGGCGCCTCCGAGATGGAAAAATCCGCTATCGGTTTTGGCCGCGACCGCCGCGAGGGCGAGGATACGGCGGCGATCGAGCGGACATTCACGCCCGAATTCCGCAACCGTCTGGACGCCGTCATCTCCTTCGGCACGCTGCCCAAGGAAGTGATCATGCAGGTGGTCGAGAAGTTCGTGCTGCAACTTGAAGCGCAGCTGATGGACCGCAACGTCACGATCGAGCTGACAACGCCTGCGGCAGAATGGTTGGCCGACAGGGGCTATGACGAAAAGATGGGCGCGCGTCCCCTCGCCCGCGTCATTCAGGAGCACATCAAGAAGCCGCTGGCCGAAGAATTGCTCTTTGGCAAGCTGGCCAAGGGGGGCGTGGTCAAGGTGGCGGTCAAGGACGGCAAGATTGACTTGCAGATCAACGGCCCCGACACCCCGCGCCTGAGCGGCAAGAAACCACCGCTTCTGACTGCCGAGTGATCCTGTTGCGATATGTGGCGGCGCTGGCCCTTCTGGCCGGCGCCGCCACCGCACATGCCGAGCCACGCCTGAGCCTTCCGGCAGATTGCACGCTGGGCGATAGCTGCTTTATCCAGCAATATCCCGATACCGACCCAGGCCCCGGCGCACAGGATTACATGTGCCAGTGGCTGAGCTATGATGGGCACAAAGGCACCGATTTCGGCCTGCCATCGCTGGCTGCGATGCACGCAGGCGTGGCTGTGATCGCCCCCGCCGCCGGAACGGTGCGGCGCGTGCGCGGCGGATTGCCGGGCGCGGGATTGGCGACGGCTGCGCCCTCCTATGATGCGGGTAAGTCCGGCGGCGCGGAACCCGAGCGTTTGCGGCGGGACGCGCCGGCGCTGGTCGCGTGGGGCTACGGATTTGGTGCGCGCGCGGGTGACGTGATAGGGCTGACCATCACCGGCCCGGACGGCAGCATCCTGCTGTGACATGACAAAACGCTGAACCGGGCGCAGGCGCGCATCTACCGCGCGGACGGACGCAAGGCGCGGATCGCAGATGTTCATCGCTATTTTTCGGTGAATTTCAGCTCGATCCGGCGATTTTGCGCGCGGGCGGCGGCGCTGCTGCCCGGTGCGATGGGCTGATACTGGCCAAACCCGTTGGCCGCCAGCCGTTCCGGCGGCACACCCAAGAAATCGATCATATAGCGCACAACAGACAGCGCACGCGCCTGGCTCAATTCCCAGTTATCGGCAAACCCGGCGGAGCCGCGCACCGGCACGTCGTCGGTATGCCCGTCCACGCGGATGATCCAGTCGATCCCCTCAGGTATGTCGTCCACGACATTGCGCAGGATTTCCGCCACCTTGGCGATTTCGTTCTTGCCGGGATTTGACAAGGTCGCCTGGCCCTGCGCGAACAGCACCTCGGAGGAAAACACAAATCGGTCGCCCTCGATCCGCACGCCCTCCTGATTGCCCAGGACGTCACGCAGGCGCCCAAAGAAATCCGAACGGTACTTCTCCAAATCCTGTTTCTCGGCTTCAAGCAGCTTGTTCTTCTCTTCCTCGGCTTGCCTGCGACGCTTCTCCTCGGCGGCGACACGGGCAAGCGCCGCGTTCAGATCCTTGCCCAGCGCCTCGACACGCACATCGCTGGCGGCCTCGCGGTCGCGCGATTCGTCCAGAAGCGCCTGCAATTGACCCAACTGATCGCGCAGCGCCGCGACCTGCTGGTTGAGCAATTCGCGGGCGCGCTGTGCCTCCTCGGTCTGGGCCTTCTGATCGGACAGGGTCTTGCGCGCCTCGCTCAAGAGCGCCGCGCGTTCTTCGGCGGCGCTCATCTGGGTATCGGCGGCGTTCTCTGCGTCCAGCTTCGCGGCAAGCGCGGCCGCCAGCCGGACGCGGATCTCTTCCATCGACAGCTCCTGGTCGGCCTTGAGCGCGGCCAGTTCAGCCTCCAGCGCCGCAACCTCATCGCTGCGCGCCGTGCGATCGGCCAGCGCATCGGCCAGCCGCGCCTCCAGATCGGCGGTGGTATCGCGGGCAGCGGCCAGAAGGGTCAGCGTTTCCTCCGCGCGGCGGCGCTGCTCTTCCAGCGCGAGAGTCATCGCGGTCAGTTCGGTCTGCGAATTCCGCAGCCGTTCGCGCAGCGCCTCGGCGGCGGCGGCCTGCGCAAGGCGGGCGGCCTCCTCATCGCTCAGCTCTTGCTGAAGGTCGCTCAGCGCGGCCTCAGCCTCGCCTGCCGTGCTGCGCAGATCGGCGGCCAATGCCTCCAGCGCGTCGCGCTGCGCGGCGGCCAGACGCGCAGCTTCGGCCTCGGCGTCAAGCTCGTTCCGCAGCCCGGCAAGGGCCAGTTGCAGCGCTTCTTTTTCCGACAGCAAATCATCACGCGCGGTTTCCAGATCATCAATGCGGCCCTGCGCGGTGTCCTGCGCGGACAAAAGGCCGGCAACCTGCTGCTCAAAGCTGGCGATGCGGGCCTCTGCCGCCTCGTTCCGGGCCGACAGCGATGCGATCAGGGCTGCCTGTTCCTCCTGCCGCTGGCGCGCGTCGCCCAGTGTGGTCGTCAGCGCGCCGACGCGCTCTTGCAAGGTGGCGCTGCGGTCCTGTTCCAGCCCCAGCGCTTGCGACAGCGCCGCGACCTCGGCCGATAGCGTATCCAGTTCGGTTGCCTGGCCGGTGATCGTCTCGCGCAGGGCGAACTGGACGACCATGAAGATCGTCAGCACGAACATCAGCACCAGCAAAAGCCCGGTCATCGCATCCACGAAACCCGGCCAGATCGAGGCTTGAAAGCGTTGCCCGGTGCGGCGCGACAGGGCCATGGCCTAGCCCTCCGGCTCGGGCGTCTGGCTGGCGGCGCCGGTGGCGCGATAGCTGCGCCGGGGCGTGGCGGCCGTGTTCAGCGCGTGTTTCAGCCCGGCCAGATCGGTGCGCAGCTCGGACATGCTCTCTTGCCGACCGGCACTGATTTCCTCAAGGATACGCAACATCTGCATGTCGATCGAACGCAGGCGCATCCGGCTTTCCGCATCAAGCCCTGTCTCGGCCGGTGCCTCGCGGGCCTCCAGCACGCCGATCAGCCGCTCCTGCCCGTCCGCGACGCGGCCCAGCGCGGCGGCGGTTGGACTGCCATCCTTCATACCGCGCGCCAGCCGGTCCACAGCGCCCGCCAGCGCCGCCACCTGCTCGTCTGTCGCCGCGCGGCTGATATCCGATTGCCTCAGCATCTGTTGAAGCGAGTCCATCTGCTCGCTCATCTGGTCGACAATGCCGGTCAGCAGCGCCTGTTCGGGGCTGCCGTCATCGGCACCGGCGAACCCGACCCGCGTGATGGTCGTCATCCATTCCTCAAGCTCGCGGTAGAACCGGTTCTGACCATGGCTCGCGAACAGCTCCAGAAGGCCGACGATCAGCGACCCGGCAAGGCCCAGCAGGGACGACGCAAAGGCGACGCCCATGCCGCCCAGTTGCGATTGAAGGCCGGTCATCAGCCGCGTGAATACCTCCACCCCGCCTTCGCCCTCGCGCGGGGCAAGGCCCCTGATCGTCTCGACCAGCGCAGGGACGGTGGTCGCAAGGCCGTAGAAGGTGCCAAGAAGCCCAAGGAAAATCAGGACGTTGACGATATAGCGGGTAATCTCGCGCGCCTCGTCGATACGCTGCGCAACCATGTCCTGCATCGAGCGCGCCGAGGATTGCGAGATCTGCATGCGCTTGCTGCGCTGACGCAGCAGCGTGGCAAGAGGCGCCAGCAGCAGCGGCGGCGTCGACATTTCGTGCCCCGGTGCATCGCTGGCGAAATCCTCCAGCCAGCGGACCGATCCGGTCAGTTGGAATGTTTGCCAAAAACACGCGACCACGCCGATCAGGAACACGAAAAAGATAAAACCGTTCAGATAGGGGTTTGCCTCGAACACCGGCAGGACGCGGGGCAATGCCAGAAACGCGCCCACCCCGGCAAGGGCCAGCACCAGAAACATGATGACGATCTGGCGCCACGGCTGGGAAAAATGCTGCTCGACCTGGCGGTCCGGCTGGTCCATCTGGACGCTCCCGACGCTTGTTTCGTTTCGCTGCACCCTACGCGGATCGCCCCGCCGCGCCAAGCCGTTATGCGCACAGCCCCCGCACCCGCGCGGCCAACCACTCAAGATCGCCATCGGAAATCCCCAGTTCGGTCAGATGGGCGGCCGTGTTGAACAGATATTCGGTATTGGCGCCCCTGTCGCCCACGGCGCGGGCGATGATGCGGGCCTGCTCCTCCAGCGGCAGGGCGCCGCAATATTGGACGTGATGGGCGTCGATGACATAGGTTACAGCCTCGACCTTGCGGCCATCGTCCAGCTGGATGTCCAGCATGCGCTCCAGATAGGCCGACGAGATCAGCTCGCGCGCGCGCAGGTATTCCAGCGTCTCGGCCTCCTGCCCCTGGGCCACGGCCATCGCGACGCCCTGGCATCGGGCGCCCCGGCTTTCGTCCAGCGCCAGCACGAGGCCAGGCGCGTCGACCGTTCCGCGATGATGGATCGAGCGCATGCAAAAGCTGCGCGCATAGTCCGGCAGTGTCGCAATCTTATGCTGCGCCACGTCAAAGCCAGGGTTCCACACCAGCGATCCATAGCCGAACACCCACATCGTCATTGCCAAGTTCCTCTTGCCATTTAGATCTATAAACACGATTGGACGAAGACGCGAAAGGGGCTGATCATGCGGATATTGCTGGCGATCGTCATCACGCTGGCAGCGGCGTGGGCCGGATACTGGTTTATCGGGTCCGCTGCGCTGCGGTCTGGGCTGGCCGCATGGTTCGACGCCCGGCAGGCCGAGGGGTGGGTGGCAGAATACGCCGATTTGTCCGTGCAGGGCTTTCCCAATCGCTTCGATACCAGCTTCACCGATGTTGCTCTGGCCGATCCGGCATCGGGGCTGGGCTGGCAGGCACCGTTTTTTCAGGTGCTGACGCTCAGCTACACCCCGAACCACGTCATCGCCGTGTGGCCCGAGGAGCAGCAGGTGCGCACGCCCCTGCGCAGCTATGCGCTGACCAATCAGGACATGCGCGCCTCCCTGGTGGTTGCGCCCAGCCCGGCGCTTGCGCCCCGCCGCATGACCCTGACGGCCGAAGGCATCGCCCTGACACCAGACGATGGTAGCGGCGCGCTGTCGGCCGCAACCCTGCGGCTGGCGGGCGAGCGCACGGAGGATGCTGTCGGAAACGGCAACGCGCGCTATCATCTGGGACTGGCGGCCAGCGACGTGGCCCTGCCTGCCGAGGCAATGGCGCAGTTCGATGTGGAAGGGTCCCTGCCCCGCGTGATCGAGTCGGTGATGGTAGATGCCACCGTCGATTTCGACGTGCCGTGGGATCGCCGCGCGTTGGAAGTGGCGCGCCCGCAGCCCACGCGCATCGCCATCAAGAATGCTGAAATCCGCTGGGGCGTGATGACGCTGACCGCATCCGGCGTGCTGTCGGTGGATCTGGCCGGACACCCGGATGGGACCTTGACGGTCACCGCGCGCAATTGGCGGCAGATACTGGACGCCGCGACGCGCGCGGGCGCGCTGCTGCCGGACGTGGCGGATACGGTCGAGCGGGCGCTGTCGGTCTTGGCCGACATGAGCGATGATCCGAAATCTCTGGAAGTGCCGCTCAGGCTGGCCGGCGGAAGCATCTGGATCGGCCCCCTGCCGATCGCCCCCGCGCCGGTGCTGCATCTGCGCTAAAGCGTTTCGAAGTATACTTGAGGCACTCTTTTTCTCGAAATGCTTCTGATCAGCGGCAATAGCTGCCCCGGCGGTAGCGGGCGGTGTCAAAGTGGAAATGATCCTTGTGGAACCGGTCGGACTCGGGGCCCAGCACCGTTCCGAACGGCCCGCAGGCTGATCGGTGCATCCGGTTGAGGATACGCCCCTTCTTGCCGTCGCCCCAGTCGTTGAGCACCGTAATCGTCTTGCCATCACGCAATTTGAACCCGGCAATGTCGATGGCGTGGCCCTTGCCATGCTCCGAGACCTTCGCGCCTTTCTGGTTGTTTCGTGTGCGGCAGGAATAATGCGCCGCGACGCGCAATTGGGCAACGCCGCCGCCATAGCCGGCGACGGCGGGCGCCATGCCTTTTTGCATCCATGCCTTGATCGTTCGGGCCGTCTGGCAGTCCATCAGCGCATGCTGGCTGAGGGCCACGCCGCCGATGCTGCGCACCTTCACCGCGTCCTCGATACCGCAGCCCGCGATCCGGCCCGGAACGCGTCCGACCTCCTCGCCCTGAATGGCCATGTCACCGCAGACCGCGCCGCGCGACAGCGCCTGTTTGCGTTTCTGCGCCTTGCGATTGATACCCAAGGGGCGCAGCAGCGGGCGCAGGGACGCCATCAGCCCGCCGCGCGCAGGCTGCTGTTCTATTCGGGCGAGACGCTCATCAGCGGTCGCGGCTGTCTGGCGCGCGGGCGTCTGAACCGGCGCCGGGCTGAGCGCCGCGGCCTGCCCCAGATCCGCAGGACGCACCATGGGCCGAACGGACGTATAGAACGCGCGGGCGGGCGCTGCCGCTTGCGGCGGGGCCGCGTCCAGCGTGGCGGGCCGGGCGATGGGGCGCGGCGACGTCTCGGGCGCGTCGGCGAATGCGGCACCAGTGGCTGCGACCAGCCATAGCAAGGTCGCAGCCCGCCTCATCCGCCGCGCGTCCGGCCAAAGTCAGGCGCGTCGGTGTCCTGCCCCGCCTCGATGATGCCGCGCCGGATGGCGCGGGTGCGGGTGAAATAATCGTGCAGGTGTTCGCCGTCGCCGGTGCGGATCGCGCGCTGCAGCGCGAACAGTTCCTCGGTGAAACGGCCGAGGATCTCCAGCGTCGCCTCGCGGTTGTTCAGGAAAACATCGCGCCACATCGTCGGATCGCTGGCGGCGATCCGGGTGAAATCGCGGAAACCGGCGGCGGAATACTTGATGACTTCGCTGTCGGTCACGCGGCGCAGATCATCGGCCACGCCGACCATCGTGTAGGCAATGAGGTGCGGCGTATGGCTGGTCACGGCCAGCACCAGATCATGGTGGTCCGCATCCATTTCATCGGTCAGCGCGCCCATGCCCTGCCACAGCGCCTCCAGCCGGTCCACGGCGCCGCGATCCGCGCCCTCCTGCGGGACAATGAGGCACCAGCGGTTGTCAAACAACTCGGCAAAGCCGGAACGCGGCCCCGAATGTTCGGTGCCTGCCAGTGGGTGCGCAGGTACGAAGTGAACGTTTTCAGGCAAATGCGGCGCGACCGCGTCGATAACCGCCCGCTTGACCGAGCCGACATCGCTGACCGTCGCGCCCGGTTTCAGCGCCGGGGCGATTTCGGCGGCGACATCGCCCATGACGCCGACCGGCACGCATAGAACAACCAGATCGGCGCCCTTCACGGCGGCGGCGGCGCTATCCTCGATCCGGTCGCACAGCCCGATCTCGCGCGCCGTCTGGCGCGTTTCAGCGGAGCGGGCATAGCCAACCACCTCGCCTGCCAGCCCGGCGCGGCGGATCGCCAGCGACATGGAGCCGGCGATGAGACCAAGGCCGATCAGCGCAATGCGGTCGTAGATCACGCTCATCGCGCGGTGGCCATGAATTGCCCCACGGCATGGGCCACCCGGCGGCAACTGGCCTCGTCCCCGACGGTGATGCGCAGGCAGTTGGGCAGGTTGTAGCCCGCCACGCGGCGCACGATCAGCCCTTCGGCTTTCAGATGCTCGTCGCAGGCCTCGGCCTCGGCCTGACTGGCGAAACGCGCCAGGATGAAATTGCCCAGCGATGTGTCGGATTGCACGCCATGTTCGCTCAGTGCCTCGGCCAGCCAACCGCGCCAGCGGGCGTTATCGGCGCGGCATTTCTCGGCCCAGGCGGTATCGCGCACGGCGGCTTCGGCGGCGGCCAGCGCCGCCGTGCTCAGGTTGAACGGCCCGCGCACCCGCGCCAGCACGCCGATGACATGATCGGGGCCGTAGGCCCAGCCGATGCGCAGCCCGCCAAGGCCGTAGAGCTTGGAAAAAGTGCGCGTCATCACCACGTTCTGGCGCGCCTCGACCAGCGATGCGCCGCCATCGTAGCCGTCGACATATTCGGCATAGGCGCCATCCAGAACCAGCAGCACATGATCGGGCAGGCCATCCGCAAGGCGGGCAACCTCGCCCTCGCCGATCATGGTGCCGGTTGGGTTGTTCGGGTTGGCGATGAAGACCAGCTTGGTCGCATCCGTGCAGGCAGCGAGGATCGCATCGACGTCGGTGACACGCTCGCGCTCGGGCACCTCGACAGGGGTGGCGCCATTGGCCAGCGCGCTGATGCGGTACATGCCAAAGCCGTGTTCGGTATGGATCACCTCATCGCCCGGCCCGGCATAGGCCTGACAGAGGAAGGCGATGATCTCGTCACTGCCCGCGCCGCAAAGGATACGCTCGGGGTCCAGACCATGCACTTCGCCAATGGCGGTGCGCAGCTCGGCATGGTCCGAGGAGGGATAGCGGTGCAGGCTGTAGGCGGCCTTGCGGAACGCCTCTTTGGCGGCGTCACTGGGACCAAAGGGGTTTTCGTTCGAGCTGAGCTTGACCGCGTTTGCGATCCCCGGCAGATGCGAGACACCGCCCTGATAAAGCGTGATGTCCAGAATTCCCGGCTGCGGTGTGATATTGCTCATGAGCCCCCCTCCAACAGCGCCCGTTTTAGCCACCGTGCCGCGGCTTGACCAGCACCAATGAAAAGGGCCGCCCCGGTTTCCCGGCGCGGCCCCTGCCCTGTGGCAAATGTGCAGAAGGTTTTAGTTCTGCGCGTAGAATTCGATCACGAGGTTCGGCTCCATCACGACGGGATAGGGCACATCGGTCAGGCCCGGCGTCCGCACGAAGGTCACCTTCATTTTCGAGTGATCGGCGTCGACGTAATCGGGCACGTCACGCTCGGCCAGTTGGGTGGCTTCCAGAAGGACGGCCAGCTGCTTGGACCGGTCGCGGACCTCGATCACGTCACCCTCTTTTACGCGGTAGGAGGGGATGTTGACCCGCTTGCCGTTCACCGTGACGTGGCCGTGGTTCACGAACTGGCGTGCGGCGAACATGGTGGGAACGAACTTGGCGCGGTAAACGACGGCGTCCAGGCGACGCTCCAACAGGCCGATCAGGTTCTCGCCTGTGTCACCCTTGACGCGGGCCGCTTCCAGGTAGATGCGCTTGAACTGCTTTTCGGTCAGGTCGCCGTAGTAGCCCTTGAGCTTCTGCTTGGCGCGCAGCTGAAGGCCGAAATCGGAAATCTTGGCTTTGCGGCGCTGGCCGTGCTGGCCGGGGCCGTATTCGCGACGATTGACGGGGGATTTGGGGCGGCCCCAGATGTTTTCGCCCATGCGGCGGTCGAGCTTGTACTTGGCAGACGTGCGTTTGGTCACGGCTGATCTCCTTCTTTGAACTGCGAAGGGCGTTGTCCTTTGGATTTCTCCCGACAGGCATCCCCTTGCGGGGGCCACCAACACCAATGAAGGCGCGCTTATATCCGGGTTTGGGGCGGAGTCAACGGGCGGCGCGCCAAAAGAGATTTGATGCGCTCCGCGCAGGGGATATTTGAAGCAAGAAGAAAGATGGGCGCGCGTTACTAGATGGGACTTAGCGACTGGACTTGGGCGCGGGGCGTGATTAGATCGCGTCCATGGCAAAGACTGACGAGAACAAGAATTACAAGGTAATCGCCGAAAACCGGCGCGCGCGGTATGATTATGCCATCGAGGACGATATCGAATGCGGTATCATCCTTGAGGGGTCCGAGGTGAAATCGCTGCGCGAGGGCGGTGCGAACATCGCCGAAAGCTACGCAAGTGTCGAGGATGGCGAGTTGTTTCTGGTGAACAGTTATATCGCGCCCTACAAGCAGGCCAAGACTTTCGGTCACGAGGAAAAGCGGCGGCGGAAGCTGCTGGTCTCGCGGCGCGAAATGGCGCGGCTGTGGTCCGATACGCAGCGCAAGGGCATGACGTTGGTGCCGCTGGTGATGTATTTCAACCACCGCGGGCTGGCCAAGCTGAAGATCGGCATCGCCAAGGGCAAGAAGAACCACGACAAGCGCGAAAACGAGGCCAAGCGCGACTGGGGCCGTCAAAAGCAGCGTCTGCTGAAGGATCACCGCTGATGGAGCTGCTGGTCGCCATGTTTTCCGGCGCTGCGGGCGGCGCTATGCTGCGCGGGACGTTGGGTCTGATCGTGGCGACGGGGCTGGGGATCATCGCGGGGGTCGCTGCATCTTATCTGCTGGCACTGGCCGGGCCAAGCCTCAAGGCCGGACCTCTGGTTCCGGTCCATGCGGTGGCAGGCGCCGCGTTGGGCGCCGCATTGGTCACGGTCGCCGGGTTGGCGCGGCGACGTCTGGGCGGGTGATACGCTTGCCTTGACTGCCGCGCGGTTGTAGGCAGAATGCAGAAAAACGGGGGAATATCATGGCTGAGGACGATCCGGGAACTCTGGTCTCGACCGCGTGGCTGGCCGCGCATCTCAAGGATCCCGACCTGCGGATCCTCGATGCAACGATATTCCTGCCGGGGATTGAGCGCGATGCCCGCGCCGAATACGAGGCTGCGCATATTCCCGGCGCGCGATTCTTTGACATTGACGACATCAGCGACCACCGGTCCGAGCTGCCGCATATGGCGCCCACGTCCGAGAAATTCATGTCGCGCCTGCGCGCCATGGGTGTCGGCGACGGGCATCAGGTGGTGGTCTATGACACGCACGGCCTGTTTTCCGCGGCCCGCGTCTGGTGGCTGTTCCGCCTGATGGGTCAGAACAACATCGCGGTGCTGGACGGCGGCCTGCCCAAGTGGCTGGCCGAGGACCGCCCGGTCGAGGATATGGCCCCCATCGTGCGCGACCGGCACATGACGGTGCGCCGCCAGAACCAGATGGTCAAGGACGTCACCCAGGTCTCCGCCGCCTCCAAGCTGGGCGATCACACCATTCTGGACGCCCGCCCGGCGGGCCGGTTCCGCGGCGAGGCGCCGGAGCCGCGCGAGGGGCTGCGCAAGGGGCATATCCCCGGATCGCTGAACGTGCCCTATACCGATCTGCTGAACGCGGATGGCACGATGAAGGACGCGGCCGGCCTGCGCGCCGTCTTTGAGGCCGCCGGGGCCGATCTGACCAAGCCGATCATCACCACCTGCGGGTCCGGCACCACGGCCGCCATCATCAACCTCGCGCTGGAGCGGATCGGCGTAATGGACCATGCGCTGTATGATGGGTCGTGGACCGAATGGGGCGCATTTCCGACAGTTCCGGTCGCAACCGGCGACGCCTGACATGTTTCACCTGCTGGCGGCGCAGACCCCCGACCCTATCCTGCAACTGATCACGCAGATGGCCAGCGACTCGCGCCCGAACAAGATCGATCTGGGCGTCGGTGTCTACAAGGATGCGGCAGGCACGACCCCGATCATGCGCAGCATCAAGGAGGCCGAGCGCCGGTGGTGGCAGGCCGAGACCAGCAAGACTTACGTCGCATTGGCGGGCGATCCGGCATTTCTGGAGACGATGCGGCATCTGGTGCTGGGCGAAGGGTTTGCTGCAGAGAACGTTGCGGCCATCGCCACGCCCGGCGGCACCGGCGCGGTGCGGCAGGGGTTTGAGCTGTTGCGGATGGCACGTCCCGGCGCCCGCGTCTTTGTCCCCGATCCGACATGGGCAAACCATCTGAGCATTCTGGCCCATCTCGGGATCGAAACGGTTCCGTTCCGCTATTACGACCCGGCGACACATAGCGTCGATATCGACGGCATGCTGGACGATCTGGCGCAGTTGCAGGCCGGGGACGTGGTGCTACTGCATGGATGCTGCCACAACCCCACAGGCGCCGATCCGGAAATGGACGGCTGGCGCGCGCTGATAGATGTGATGAACGCACGCGGCGGCGTGCCGATGATCGACCTGGCCTATCAGGGGTTCGGCGATGGGCTGGAGGCGGACGCTGCCGCGACGCGCGCCATTGCACAAAGCTGCCCGGTGGTTCTGATCGCCGCCAGTTGCTCAAAAAATTTCGGCATCTACCGCGAGCGGACCGGCATCCTGCTGGCCGTCATGCAGGACAGCGGGATGCGCGCCCAAGCGCAGGGCGCGCTGACCCATCTGAACCGGCAAAACTATTCCTTCCCGCCCGACCACGGCGCGCGGCTGGTTACTATGGTGCTGACCGATGCCGCCTTGCGCGCCGACTGGCAGGCCGAACTGGACGCGATGCGATCCCGCATGACGTCGCTGCGCGCCCTGCTGGCTCAGGCGCTGGAGGAGGCAACCGGATCGGACCGCTTTGCCTATCTGACGCGCCATCGCGGCATGTTCTCGCGCCTTGCTGTAACGCCTGGCCAGGTGGACCGGCTGCGCGATGATCACGCGGTCTACATGGCCCCCGACGGGCGCATCAATGTCGCCGGGCTGCATGCCGATACCGCGGTGCCGCTGGCGGGTGCGCTGGCCCGTGTCGGCATCTGACGCCTTGCACCCGCGTGCGCCATCGCGTTAATTGCCGCCCATGCCTGATAATCGCACAACCAAGCTGATCCAGTCCCTGCCTGCCGCCGTCCCCTTTGTCGGGCCGGAAACGATGGAGCGCACGCGCGGCGCGCCCTTCGCCGCCCGCCTTGGCGCGAACGAGAGCGTGTTCGGCCCCTCGCCCCGCGCCATCGCCGCGATGGAGGCGGCCACTGCCGAGATCTGGAAATACCCCGATTCCACCAGCCATGAGTTGCGCCACGCGCTGGCCGCGCAAAACGGCATCGCTCCCGAGAATATCGTCGTTGGCGAAGGGATCGACGGCCTGCTGGGGTATCTGGTGCGCCTGATGATCGCGCCGGGCGACGCAGTGGTCACGTCCGACGGTGCCTATCCGACGTTCAACTACCACGTCACCGGCTATGGCGGCACGCTGCACAAGGTGCCCTACGCAGACGACCACGAAGACCCCGCCGCCCTGATGGCCCGCGCGGCAGAGGTGGGCGCCAAGCTGGTCTATCTGGCCAACCCCGACAATCCGATGGGCACATGGCATGACGGCGCGGCTGTTTCAGCGGCGCTCGACAAATTGCCCGAGGGCGCGCTGCTGATCCTCGACGAGGCCTATGTCGAATTCGCGCCGGCGGCCGCGCCCGTCGATATTGACGATCAACGCGTCATCCGAATGCGCACCTTTTCCAAGGCCTATGGGATGGCCGGCGCGCGCGTCGGCTATGCCATGGGACCGGCGCCGCTGATCGCGGAGTTCGAAAAAATCCGCAATCATTTCGGCATGAACCGCGCCGCGCAGGCCGGGGCGCTGGCAGCTGTGGAGGATACCGGATGGCTCGCGCATGTTCAGGCGCAGGTCGCCGCCGCGCGAGATGAGATCACGCGCATCGCTGCCCATAACGGGCTGAGCGCCATCCCCTCGGCCACCAATTTCGTCAGCATTGACTGCGGCAGCGATGGCGATTTCGCCCGCGCCGTGCTGGAGGGGTTGGCGCGGCGTGATATCTTTGTGCGTATGCCCTTTGCCGCGCCGCAAAACCGCTGCATTCGGGTCAGCTGCGGCACGGCGGATGATCTGGCACTCTTTGCCGCCGCCCTGCCCGGCGCGCTGGCAGACGCGCGCGGCTAGCCGCGGGCGATCACCGCTGCCGCCGCGCCCAGCGCGCCTGGCCCGTGCGGGATATCCAGCGCGATCAGCCCTGCCTCGATGCTGCCCAGCACACCCAGCACCACATGCGCGTTGACATGACCCATGTGGCCGATGCGGAAAAACCCGTGCCACGCCGGATCATCCGGCTCGGCCATGCCCAGACCGATGCCCAGCGTCACGCCGGCCTCCGCCTCCAGCCAAGCGCGCAGGTCGCTGGCGCGCGGCGCGGGCAGCGACAGGGCGGTGACGGCCCGGCTGCGGTGCGCCGCCTCGCCCATGTTCAGCCGCAGCGCGCCGCCTTGCGCCCATGTCTCGCAAGCGGCCCAGATCGCGCGGGCCAGCCGGTCGTGGCGCGCCCAGACCGCCTCGATGCCTTCCTCAAGGATCATGTCCAGCGCGGCGCGCAGACCGTAAAGATGCTGGGTCGGCGCCGTGCCAAAGAAATACTGATAGGGCTGATCGGGCGCCGCGCGCAACGTCCAATCCCAATAGGAGCTGACGCGGGCCAGCCCGCGCCGCACCTCTGCCGCCTTTTCGCTGAAGAGAACGAAGGCAAGGCCCGGCGGCATCATCAGCCCCTTCTGGCTGGCGGTCACGGCAACATCGACGCCCCATGCATCCATCTCGAACCGGTCGCAGGCAAAGGACGCGATGCAATCGGCCATCAGCAGCGCGGGATGCCCCGCCGCATCCATCGCCGCACGGATCGCGGCAATATCGCTGAGCGCCGAACTGGACGTGTCGACATGGGTCGCCACGACGACCTTGATCCGGCGGGCGGTATCGGCGCGCAAAGCCTCCTCGACGCGGGCGGGGTCGATGGGCGCCGCGCGGCCAAAGTCCATCCTGGTCACCTCCGCGCCCAGCTGCGCCGCCATATCGGCCCAGCCATGCCCGAAGCGTCCGGTGATCAGCGCCAGCACCCCGTCGCCCGGCGCCAGCGTATTGGCGAACGCCGCCTCCCACGCACCATGGCCATTGGCGATGTAGATCGCGGCATCATGCACCGTGCCCGCGACACGCTTCAAATCGGGCAGAAGCGTTTTGGCCATGTCGACCAGCGCACCGGCATAGATGTTCGGCGAGGCGCAATGCATCGCGTTCAGCACCCGGTCAGGCACCACCGAGGGGCCGGGAATCGCCAGATAGCTACGTCCGCCGGCCAATGCGCCGTGATACTCTGTTCCGGTCATTGCCATCCCTTTCGCGCCCGATGGTTGCACCCTTACCGGCCCGGGGGACCGCGTCAATCCACCTGCGCAGGTTGCTTTAAGCCGCGCAGGCGACTAAATGGAACACTCCTGCCGCAGCGCCGAGGCCCGCATGACCCCCTTCAAGAAACTGGCCGCATGGGAGCGTGACCTGCGCCAGTCCTACAATACCGACCTGTCGACAGCCGAAAACCGGCGCCGGGCGCATATCTACAACCTGTGGTTCGACCACGCGATTCTGCGCGGCATCTGGACCAACCAATACGAGGTCGCGCCGGGGGTCTGGCGCTCGAACCACCCCACGCACAAGCGGTTTGCGCAGATGAAGGAGATGGGCGTCAAATCCATCCTCAACCTGCGCGGCTCGGCCGGTGCGGCGCACTACCTGACTGAAAAAGAAAGCTGTGCAGAATTGGGCCTGACGCTGGTCGACGTGACATTGCACGCCCGCTACGCCGCCCCGCCCGAGGATATTCAGGCCCTCATCGACGCTTTCCGCAGCATCGAACGGCCTTTTGTGATGCACTGCAAATCCGGCGCGGACCGGGCCGGCTTTGCTTCTGCCATCTATCTGATGGTGATTGAGGGGCGCAGCGTCGCCGAGGCGCGCCCGATGCTGGGTCTGCGGTTCCTGCATGTGCGCCGCTCGCGCACCGGCGTGCTGGATTATATCCTGGACCTTTACGAGGCACGCCAGCGCGAGACCGGCATCGGTTTCGAGGAGTGGGTGCAGAGCGAATACGACAACACCGCCGTTCAGGCCGAATTCGAGACCCGCTTCAAACCCTGGTTCTGAGGCCCGCGCCGATGCGTGCGGCCATGTCCAGCATCCGGCAGGAAAACCCCCACTCGTTGTCATACCAGCCAAAGACGCGGCACAGCCCGCCTTTTGCGACGGACGTCTCGCGCCCGCACATGATGATCGACTCGGGGCGCGCCCGCAGATCGGACGAGACCAGCGGCCTCTCGGTCCAGCCAAAGATCCCGGCATAGGGTCCAGTGTGCGCCGCATCGCGCAGAACATCGTTCACCCGGTCCACCGATACAGGCTGCGCGGTCTGCACCGTCAAATCGATGCAGGACACGCTGGCCGTCGGCACCCGGATGGCGCGCGTCTCGATCCGGCCTGCCAGATCGGGCAGGACCAGTTCCATCTGGCCGCGCGCGCTGGTCGTGGTCGGCACCATCGACAGGGCGGCGGCGCGGCTCCGCTCCAGATTTCCGCGCGGTTTGTCCACCGTGGGCTGGCTGCCGGTATAGCAATGCACGGTCGTCATCTGCCCCGAGACGATGCCAAACGCCTCGTCCAAAAGCCGCGCGAGCGGCGCCAATGCGTTGGTGGTACAAGACCCGTTCGAGATGATGTCCTGCCCCCCCAGCGCCGCCTCGTTCGCGCCCAGAACCAGTGTCACATCGGCCTCGGCTGCCGGACCCGAGACCAGAACGGCGCCCGCGCCCGCCTCGATCCCGCGCGCGGCCATGGCGCGCTTGCCGGCCATGCCGGTGCATTCCAGCACCAGATCCACGCCGCTCAGATCCAACTCGCGCAGGTCCGTCGCCGAATGAAAGGCGATCTCGCGGCCCTCCACGACCAGCGTGCCCGGCGCGGTGGCGACCTTGCCGGGCCATGTGCCGTAGACGCTGTCATATTCGAACAGATAAGCGCAGGTCTCCAACGGCTCGATCTCGTTGATCAGCACCAGTTCGATATCGTCACGCCCCTGCAGGACGATCCGCAAGATGGCGCGGCCGATCCGGCCAAATCCGTTAATGGCGATCCTGACAGGCGGCTGGGACATCACATAGGCTCCAAAAAGCGGTATTCCCGCCAATCGTTAGCGCGCCCGGCGTCCGCCCGCCACCCCCCTCGCACGGCTTTCATCGTTCCCCAAATACTCCCGCGCGGAGCGCATCTCCGGCCTGTCACATCCCCGCCGCCCGATTGCGTCCGGAACGATTGCCGCCGGGATTGCCCTCATGCTAGTGTCCGGCAAAAACGCAGGGCAGATCCCACCACATGACCGCACTTAGCGAATACGAACGGCTCGAGGCGCAGGGCCTGTGGCGCGCCGCCCCCGGCGACCAGCGCTGCGAGGTGGTGGTGTCACTTGGCAATGCGACCCTCATCATCACGGATATGCGCGAGCGGGCGTTGACGCATTGGTCAATTCCGGCAGTGGTGCGCGCCAATCCGGGCCACATGCCGGCGATCTATCACCCGGACGGCGATAGCGGCGAAACGCTGGAACTGGACGCCGCCGAACATCAGATGATCGACGCCATAGAAAAGCTGCGCGTCGGTGTCGCGCGCCTCAGGCCGCGGCCGGGGCGGCTGCGGCTGGTGATGGTGCTGGGCTCGATGGCCGCCGCGGCGGCGCTGGCAATCTTCTGGCTGCCGGGCGCGGTGCGCGATCATGCGCTGCGCGTGGTGCCACCGGTCAAACGTGCCCAGATCGGCGCCGCGCTCGAGGCGCAGATGCAGGCCGTGACCG
>DATCSR010000012.1:0-132790 GCA_036568405.1 Roseovarius sp. | reverse complement strand
ACCTGAGCCGCTATACCCACCGGGTGGCGATCTCGAACGCCCGCCTGGTCAGCGCCGATACCAATACCGTGGCCTTCCGCTGGAAGGATTACCGCATAAAGCGCGGGGATCGCCAGAGGGTGATGCGGCTGGCCACCCCCGAGTTTATCCGTCGCTTTCTCATCCACGTCCTCCCGGACGGCTTCCACCGTATCCGGCACTACGGCCTGCTGGCCAGTTCGACCCGCAAGGCCAACCTTCCGAAGATCCGCGCCTTGCTCTGCCTACAACGCCCAGAAGACACCGTTGCGCCAAGTGCCGAGGCGGAGGCCGCCCCGCTCACCCTGCGCGAGCCATGCCCCTGCTGTGGCGGCCCCATGCGCATCATCGAGATCTTCCGGCGCGGGCAGAAACCGATGTCGCGCGCACCACCCAGGGAACTGGCCGCATGATAAATCTCCTGTCATCGATCCTCTTTTACAGAATGGCACCGGCTGCTCCCTGCAAACCCGGCCAGGCTGGATTGTGCCTGCCGTCACCGGCCAGGCCGCTCGGGTGCATTTGCCCCCAATCCCTCCGTGCTGTTGGGGCAATCAGGGAACGGATCGGTCCCCAGCCACACCACCAGCCGCACTCAGATCCAATGGTTGCCCCAAGCGTCCGCGCACTTTCCCCATAGCCTGATCCAAGACCCCCGCGGCTTCCTCCTTCCGAGGTTTGTCAACGCGGGCCGCCACCGCAGGATGGCCACCGGTGCGCCGAGGCCCGCATCGAAAAACCTTCAGGGTGCTGCCGTTCGCTGCAGGTGTTCTAAGCGGCTACGGGAGCGGTCAAAGCAGAAGTTCCAGCGTCTGAACGGAGGCACGTCCCGAACAGACCTACGCGCGCGACTCAAGACTAGATTTGGTTC
Organism: Roseovarius sp.; assembly: GCA_036568405.1. Lineage (GTDB taxonomy): Bacteria > Pseudomonadota > Alphaproteobacteria > Rhodobacterales > Rhodobacteraceae > Roseovarius. The sequence goes on along the minus strand of DATCSR010000012.1, from coordinate 131,901 downwards.
TTGTCACTTGTCACGATCCTCGGCAGCTAATATGTATGCGCCGTCCGAGCCCCATTGGTATTTTGCTTGCAGGCGGGGTATTTCGACGCATTCCGGCTGACGTTTTCGCTTTCATGAACGCTCGGAATGAGCTCACTGGGGGCTCCCGGATGAGTTCATTGTGAGGCGATGGGGACGGCGGCATAGGCCCATGGCATCAACGCATCGATGTCCTTGTCGAGATGGCCGTTGGCAAGCCTGGTGAAAAGATCACGCAGGTAGGCATAGGGTTCGACACCGTTCATCTTGCAGGATCCGATCAGGCTGGCGAAGCGCGCCCAGGAACGGCCCCCCTCATCGTGGCCGGCAAAAAGCGCGTTGCGGCGATTCATGGCCGGGCTGCGGATGGCGTTCTCGACCAGGTTGGAGTCCATGTCGACATGGCCATCCTCGAGAAAGAGCCGGAAGCCGTCCTGGCGCCGCAGCATGTAGGCGAGCGCTATGCCGAGGTCGGATTTGCGCGAGATGCGTGCGGCCTGGGCGGCCAGCCAAGCGAAGAACTGATCCACCAGAGGACGGGACAATTCCTGGCGGATCGCCCGGCGATGATCAGGGTCCGCCCCGCGGATGGCATCCTCGACCTTGTAGAGCGCGGCGATGCGCACCAGCGCCTCGTCGACGATGGGCGAGCCCTTCTTCGGCTTGGCCTTGATCAGTTTTCTCCGGCCATGGGCCCAGCAGAATGCCAGATGCAACGGCTCGCCACCCTCGCGATCCGGTTTAGCCAGATGCGTATAGCCGCCGTAAGCATCAACCTGGATCGTGCCATTGAAGCTGGTCAGGATCTCATCGGCATATTCGCCCTTCCGGCCGGGGCGATAGTGGAACACCACCCCCGGCGGTGCGGGGCCGTTCCAGCCACGATCATCGCGCAGCACCGCCCAGAGATAGCCGGTTTTCGTCTTTCCGCGCCCGGGGTCCAGCACCGGGGCGGTCGTCTCGTCGACATAGAGCCGGGTGCTGCCCTGTTTCAGCAGCACCGCCATGCGGTCCACCACCGGCGCGATTAGCGCACCGGTTCGACCCATCCAATCGGCGTGAACCGATCGGTCGATCGGCACCCCATGGCGGGCCATGACCACGGCTTGGCGGTTCAGCGGCATGTGTTCGGAGTGCTTGGACACGGCGATCTGCGCCAGCAGCGCCTCGGTGGGCCAGCTGCCCTCCAGAAGATGCGCCGGGGCTTTGGCCTGCACCACACCCGCCCGCCCCTTGGGGCAGGCGTATTTCGGGCGGATCGTGACGATCACCTGATAGCGCGCCGGGATGTAATCCAGCCGATCGACCCTATCCTCACCGATCCGCACCATGTCGCCGCAACCGCATGACAGACGATGCTGTCTGGCTCGATGACACGCTCGACGCGCGGCAGGTGTTCCGGCAAGGCGCGCGCCTTGCGCTTTTTGCGCGGCGCCTTCTTCTCGGGATCGGTCTCGCTGGCCGCGATCTTCTCCTCGACCGCGGCAATCTGTTCCTGGGTCTCGGCGATGGCGGCTTCCAGATCCTCCAGCGCCAGTTCGAGCTGCGCGGGGTCCAGCTTTTCCGATTTCGGTCCGAACTTCGCATGTCGGTATTGTCCGACCTGGCCTTCCAGCATCTCGATCAGTGCCTTCAGTTCGGTGATGAAGGCGTCCTTTTCGGCGACGACCGCCTGTTCATGCTGGCGAGCCGCACGCTCGACCGCCAGTTCGAATTGCGCGGCCTCGAACGCCTTCACAACCTGGGGCGGGAGGTCCGGAAACAGGCTGAGATCGAAGGGCTGCGACATGCAGATTCATAGCCGTTCCGGGCAGGAAAGGCCAATAAAACAACACCAAAAGAGGTAAGTAAATCATCCCGCTGCATTGGGTGGGGCGACCCGTCGCGCAACGATTCGGCGCCAGTCCAGACCTTCAAACAAAGCTTCGTGCTGGGCTCGCGACAGCCGCATTGTCCCGTCCTGAACCTTCGGCCAGGCAAAGCTGCCTTGTTCCAGGACTTTGTAGACCATCACGAGACCCGTTCCGTCCCAAACCAAAATTTTCAATCTGTCGCCACGTTTAGAGCGGAACACGATCGTCACCCCGGAATGCGGATCGAGCTTCAGCTCGGTCTGCACGATCAGCGCCAGCGCACGATGGCCGCAGCGGAAGTCCACCGGGCGCGTCGCAATCAGGATCGGCTGACGTTGTCCCGCGACGATCATGCCGATCCTCGCAACGCGTGCGCCAATGCTGCTGCCCGCTCTGCCGGAACATCGCCCGGCACCCGCAGCACCAACTCGGTCCCGATCTCGATCGTGATGACACCACATGTCCGATCAGCATCCGCTGGCGGCCCGACATCCTCACTCTCTCCTCTGTCATGGAAACCTCCTGTGTGATGATTGAGAAGGCCCCAATCGTCAGTCAGGTCGGCCGGATCGCAAAGTGCGCGCCATTATGGGCGGCTCACCCCGTCAGCAAAATGTGCCAATTCCGCGAAGCGGCTTCGTCCTTGGGCCGGGAGTGTTTGCTGATGGCAACTATAAGGCCGCGATTACGTGAAAAGACGTCCGCCCGTATGATCAGGCAAAGTATCGCACCAGCGGGCTGGCAGAGCGGAAAGATTTCACTCATCAGATCATTCTATTCAGGCCCGTCTTTTAGCGGTGTATCATCGTGAAGCGATGATGCCTGCCGCTCGATCATGCGGTGGACCTTGGGCCGTTCTTTGCCGCGGTGTAGCTTCACAACGCGCTCGTAGGACTCGGCATCGGCCTGGGTGCGACGCTCGTGGTGGCGGACATATTCGACCCAAGTGGGGACGTGATAGGTCTCGGTCCAGACATCCGGGTTTTCAAGATCCCGCAACAGCGCCCATTGCTGCGCCCCATCGCGGATCCTGATGCGTCGTCTTGTGTTCATCACGGCCAGAAATTCGGTCACATCCTCTTGGGCAATTTCATAATCAACCATGATCATGATCGGCCCGCTGCGCTGTTTCAGATCAAGCCGCAAGGCTGGCTCCGTGAAGGCATTGAGCGGATTGAGGTCCAGATCGGTGGAATCGGGCAAGGGCACGCTCAGGCCGGCCAAAGCTCCAAAGATCAGCAAGGCGGCGGCCACGAACATCGCACGGTCCGCACCGAAGTTTTCCGCTATCGCGCCCCAGGCCCAGCTTCCCCCGGCCATGCCGCCAAACACGCCGGTCTGATACAGTGCAAGGGCTCTGCCGACGACCCAACGCGGTGTAGACAACTGAACTGTGACATTAAACAGGGACAGGGCTATGACCCAACTGCCACCAGCAAGCAGCAGTGCAGCGCCGCTGAACACATAGTGGCGGCTTATGCCTAGAGCGATGCTGCTGAGCGCAAAGGCAAGGAATGCCGCCTGCGTAATGCGTTCGTTCTGAAATCGTGCCCGCAGCCGTGCATTCAACAGCGCACCGAACACGGCACCCATACCAAAGCAGCCCAGCAGCACACCGTAGACAAACGCCCCACCCTGCAACAATTCCCTGACAATCAGCGGCAGCAGCGCCAGAATCGCGATGGCGGACAGGCCAAACATAAAGCCACGAAAGATCACTTTCATAAGGTTGGGCGACATGGCGACATAGCGCAGGCCTGCGGAAAACGCGCTTCCCATCCGTTCGCGCGGCAAGCGCCGATGCGGAGTGGACGGCCGCCAGAACCACAGGGCCGCAATGATGCCTACATAGCTAAAGGCGTTCACCGTGAATGCAGCCGCAGCTCCCGCGATGGCCACGATCGCGCCGCCCGCAGCAGGCCCGATGCTTCGCATCAGGTTGAAACCCATACTGTTGAGTGACACCGCTGCCGACAATTCGTCACGCGAAACGATATCGCCCATCGATGCCTGCCAAGAGGGATTGTGCAATGCCGTGCCGCACCCGATCAGGAACGTGAATCCCAGTAACAGCCAGGGTGACAGCAGTCCCTCATATGCCATTATGGCAAGCATGATCGACACCATGAGCATGAAAGATTGTGCGATGAGCATAACCTTCCGGCGGTCGAAATTGTCCGCGAACACGCCTGCCAACAGCGAGAAGATCATGATGGGAAGAGTCACGGAGGACTGCACGAGCGCGACCATGCTTTGAGACTCGGTCAGCGACGTCATCATCCAGGCAGCCCCGACCGCCTGGACGAGTCCCCCGAAATTCGAGGCAAGGGCTGCAATCCAGAGCATCCGAAAAGTCTGGTTTCTAAAAAGCGTCAGTGTGGATGTACTTTGCGGCACAAGACGCTCCCTTCCTCAATCAGACTCTTCTGTGATTGATACCGCCGTCGAAAGGTCCGGGCAACCTGACGGCCACCTTCCAACTCAAACCACTAATGTTCGCTTCGTGCGACACCTCTGCGCACTGAAAAAGCTGCACGCTGGACAAAGACCACTCTGGGGACGATACGGCGCGGCGTTTGACTGCTCCACATCACCCCTTCAACTTACTGGCGTGGTATTCAATGGCGCTAGCTAAACCCTTCAATGACCGCTTTTCTTCGCTAGTCAGATCCCCGAAAGCTGTTTCCGCTTCTTCAAATAGAACCTCAAGCTCCCGCATCTTGTTCTTCAAGTGGTTAAGCCACTCAATTCGTTCTGTAGGTGTCATTGTTTCCATCTCCTGAAAAATCGGTTTTATGTGAACCTAAATAGCCCACTCTAGGCGCAGCTTTGCAAGTTGGGAATAATGAGCGCGATGCCGATCTTCCTTGCACGCTGACAGCGGACGATTTGAGCGTAAGGCAGCGGAAATTATACTGAGCTCGGCATGACGGGGTCAGCAGGCCTCTTGGAGATTTCTCAATGAGCCATGCGAAAGGAATTACCGATTAATCGATGTCTTACTTTTACGACCCCAACAAAGAAAACGCCCACTGGGCTTGGCTTCGCCTTCAGCTACCAGAGGGGGGTGTTGAGAGCGTGTTCCCTGATGACGCGGCTTGTCTGTCAAGGCTGGCAGCCCTGCGATGGCCAAACGGCGTGATCTGCGATCGCTGTGGTCACAGCGACCCGAGGAAGTTGACGACTAGGGAAATCTACGAGTGTCGCAGCTGCAAGCGCCAATTCTCGATCAAACGCGGCACTGTTTTCCACAGGTCTCGGATCGGGCTAAACATCTGGTTTCGGTCGGCAGAGCTTTTTATTCTGACGAGCCCCCAAGGCCCCGGGCAGTGGCCTCAGGTTTCGCATTTTGAAAACCGGTTCCAGCTACATCATCCAGCCGCAACACGGTTACGTCGCATACTCGCAGCGGACCTGCGGATCGGCGGAGACCAGTTCATCGGTAGGCTTATCTTCACACGTCCTGCCAGCCCTCCAGATGATGTGAAATTGTACTCTCCAGAATTCGCAGACTGGCTTCGAAAGCTGGCCCGCGACCGTGGAGTGAAAATCTATATCTGAGTTAACCGTACATGATATCCACAGGTACCTTCTGCGTGGATCTAGCCTTGCAGAACGGCTATCTGGTATTGTCTTTAGAGCAACGGCATCTTGATGGAAGGGGAGCTGGCAATCACGTTCTGAAGGAGTTTGCGAAAAAAGAAAGAGATGTGTTTTTTCGCATAAATCATTGATAGTGATAACTATTTGACTCGAATCACACGGCGTGCAATTGCGCCTTGCTATGAAGGATGGCGATGTCGATCTCCGTAACTGAGGCGATATTTCGCGCACTGGATGGCCGACAGAAATGAAAAAAGCGCACGCCTCGTATGAGGCGCGCGCAAAGTCGGGGCGAGATCCGCCCATTCACATATTGCCACCATAGAGGCCGAAACAGGCTCGGGCAACACAGGATCTCCGCCCCATCGAACAACTTTTTGAAAACCGGATTCAAGGAATTCCGGCGCTGGAGACCCTATGTCTGAAGATTATATCGACCACGACGAGTGGCAGTACTCGCCGCCTAAGCTGCCCACGATGTCCAAGATCACATTGGATCCAATTCCCGGCGTTTTGCCCTTCGATGGTAAGCATAACCCGGGATTCAGGAGTGCCGTAGCGCATCGGGTTTGGCTGACCTACAGGACCGCGGCCAATGATTGGCAGCCAAAGGTCGGCATTTGCGAAAGTGCCGCGGAGGCTGCAGTAGCCTATGAAGCCCTGATCGCAGCCGATACCTATGACGTCAGGTTTCAGCCATTAACGGTCAAGTTTGAGTTCGAGGGTAAGAAGCCAGACTACACCCACGATCTGTTGATCACCCGGATTGATGGGCATCGTACGCTGGTTTTTGTGCGGAACGGCTTCAGCCTCAGCAAACCCAACACTTGGCGGGAAATCGAGGCAATTCACGACGCAACTCCATCAGGCGCGGCAAATACCATGATCGTGGTCAGCGCAGATGATTATAGTCGTCAGCGCCGTGAAAACCTTTTTCGGATGCATGAGTTGATCCAGGAAAAGGATGAAGAGGCGGATGAGATCGTGCTCCATACGGCGCGTAATCTTAAATCACTCTGGCTCATGCAGGATCTGTTCCCTCATATTGCCTTGCCTCAGCGGCACGTTTTTAGAGCATGCTATCGCTTGATTGCGCGGAAAAAACTGACCGCAAACATGGATCATGTGATCAGCGAGATTTCCCGCGTGGGAGTGGCGGCGTGAACATTGTTCCGCGCTATAACTATCCTGCGGGAACTGAGGTGACGTTGTTCAGTCAGAAAATGGCGATGAACCGTCTGACAGACGACGGATATGAATTGACGAATAAGGAAAACGGCGACACCAGCGTCGTGTCATTTTCTAAATTTGTTGAGTATTTGAAGTCGCCCGCAATGCGTATTGAGAGCGCAGGCGGGATGCCGACCAGTGTCGTCGAGTTGCGTCTCGGTGGTCTGAAGAACGCAGAGCAGCTTTCAGCAATTCAAGAAGAAAATGGGAGGTTTCATTTTGCACTTTGCTGCGGAATGAGCATGCTGAGAGAGAAGCGGCGACGGGAAATGGGTGGCCGCGGCGATCATCTGTCAATCCAGGATATGAACGACCCCGCCAACCGCAAGTTTATCAAGCTGATTGCGGAGACCGTCTTCGGTAAGAAAATCCACCTTTCCAAAGTGCGCGGTGGGAAAAGTAATGATTGGTTCATGTATCAGGGGCGAACTCTGATCAAATATCTCAATATATACGACAGCATTGGGCCCGAGGATGACTCTGTTGCTGCCCTTGCCAGTCTCGATCATCTCAAAGGAAATGAAACCCAGAGGATTACACCGCGGCTGCGGGAAATAATGACGAAGGCGTGGGAAGAAGTTGGTCTGGACCTGAAGGGACCGGGGGTCGCCAATGTGTTTAAACATCTCGAAATGCTGGTGCTTGAGGAGAACCAGAGCCGGAAGCGCAATGGGCTCGAGTTGTTGATCGTGCCCTCCCAAAAGACCTTGAGAGCCCATCGCGACGACTTGCTGTCACCTTCCGAGTATCTTTTGGCGACAAAGGGTGAGCGCTATTCGCGCAATAAACGTGGACGGGGGAGCACCGACATCCGCGCACTTATGATCGCCGAGATGGTCGAAATCGACGAGTGCAAGGCGTCCTTGATCACGTCCGCCAAAGAAAAGGGCTATTGGCACACGCTAGCAGTGGAAGATCAGGAAGCACTAAAGCAGATCGATGAAGATATTCGAAGTCGCCTATCTATCCTTGTGATGATCGACATCGCGTCCCGCATGCCGCTGGCATGGATCGTGAGCGATCAGCCAAGAACTGAGGCGACTCTAGCCCTCTTGCGCATGGCAACACGAGATAAGACCAAGGAAAAAGTCATCTATGGCTGCGACGGAGACCCAACACCTGCCATGGGCTTGGGCATGATCAAAAATGACAATGGAGTTGGGCTGCGGAACGCTAAAATTAAGCAGGTCCTCCTCGGTTCAGGAGCCTCAAGCACAGACGCAAGAACCTACGCGTCATCAGATAAGCCCTATGTTGAACGCATGTTTGGTACGGTCGAGTCTGTGCTTTTAAAGCTGATCCACGGCTATACGGGCCGTAAACCGGGCGAGAACGGAGACTCGATGGTCACGGATACAGTTCGCCCAGGTCAGATCACGTCTTGCATTGACGGCCCCGGCGTTTTTCAGATTCGGGGCGGCGGGGTGATTGTCGAGCATGAGGCGCAGGGTTGCGACCCTGAATCCACCGCCAGTGCATCTGTCCCACCTATGAGCGACGAGCCCGTCGACGGCGCCCTGATGACCGCGAGAGGCGCGCAAGTCGATGCCTCGCCCAATGATAAACAGCAGCGGCCGCTTGGGCGGCCCAAAAAGGGAGGCATGTTATTATGAACTTTGTCGACACTAAAGCATTTGAAGTGGCACGGCCTCTGAAGGCGGCGCATTTCGACTTTCCGCGCGCTCAGGTTCTGCGGCAGGCGTTCGTGAATTGCGTTACGGACTACTATACCAAGTCGGACATCGGCGGCCTGGAAGCAAATGGATTAATCATCACAGGTCTCTCACGCGTCGGAAAGTCGCAGGAAATCAAGAAGCTTATCAGCGATTTCAATGCAAGCGACACGAAAATGCCAGATGGGCGTCCTGGAAGGATCGTCAGTTGTGTGCTGTCCGGCCGTGTTTCCTGGAAGGATTTAGGCATACAGACTCTCAATGCGCTTGGATTTGAAATTAGAAGCAACCGCACGCAGGTGTACATCTGGGAAAGGGTTATTGATCAAGCGATGCGCCAAGGAGTCATCGCAGTCCATTATGATGAATGCCAACATGTATTCGTGGAAGGTTCCAAGTCGAACCGATATTTTCTCGACAACTTCAAGTCCATGATGAAGCATCCTCGTTGGCCCATGATGTTGTTGCTTTCCGGTGTGCCAGATCTGACAAAGTTCGTTCAGCCCTATGAACAGCTTTCGAACCTTCTGCGCCCGGTGCATTTTGATGAGATCAATTTCAAGCGGGACATGCAGCAACTTAACAGCCTCATGTTTGCTTTCGCGGACAAAGGGAATGTTGAAATCGAGGAGCTTTCAACGCCAGATTTTCTGGCGCGACTTGATCACGCCTGCGCCCACCGTTGGGGCCTCGTCATTGAACTCGTGATCGACGCGCTGATCAGGTGTCGGTTGGAGGGCAGGGCGCAAATTTCCGTGAATGATTTCGTTGAAGAGTTCGCCTCGAAGACTGGGATTCCAAATAAGTTCTCGCCGTTCACGGCACCGGATTTCCGTGAGGTATTCGATGCTAGCAAGATCCTCGATCTCATGACGTAAACGGGCGCGTAAACAGACTGCAAGGCCAATATATGGGCCCGCCATTTGGCGGGCCTTTTCTTTTGGCACAGGCGTGCATGCTTATGCTTCCCGTGTGCATGCTTATGGTAGCACTCGAAAAAGGCATGCATTTAAAGCGCTGATATTACAGGGATATATGGGACGGATCTCACGCCGAATCAGTTAGGTGCGCAAGCTTATGGCCAATCAGCAATGTGCCAATGGGGCATAAGCTTGCACGAAACGGCGTTTTCTTGCACACCCCCTGTCAAGATATTTCACGCAACACGGATGAAATAACGCGCTTCTAGCGTCCGTCTGAACGGCGATTTTGGAATGTAAATGGTTGTTTTCGCAACGTTATGTGGTGCAGATGTTCGCTGGATTGCAAGGTGGTTCTCAGGTGATGAGCCGATGACGGCGCAGAACTGGCTCTATGTCGTCGCGCAGATAGAGGTGCCCGTAGTCTTCGCCACCGGGCGCGAAGGGGGCCACGTCGGCGGATCCCAGGGCGGTCAGATAGGTGTGCCGGTGGCCGCCAAACTCATTCGCCATGGATGAGAGCGTCATGAATCGCTGATGGAATGCGGCGATGTCGGCCTCGGTCATGAAATATTGCCAGGCTCCGGTCGTCGGATGGCGCATCCGCGTTGCCGGTGTGTGTCCCTTGCGCACGAGCGCAAGGAAGCGGCCCTTCTGAGCCCTATGGCCCGCTAAAAACTAGACGCCGGGAGGCAATCCTCCGGCCCTGGCGCGCCCGTGGGCCTTGCCAGCCGATTGACCTCCAGCTTGAGGACGCAAATGCTCTGGTAGCCGGTCTGGCCATCTGTCGCGCCGACCTGCAGATCTCTCGCCGAGACGGTAATCTCGGATATCGGGGCGCGCGAGACCGTGAACAACCTTCTTCCAACCGATTGCGGACATTAGGGCTGGATCGAAGAAATCCGTGCGCTGCCACACTCTGTCGGCCATTTCAGCCTGTTCCTCGGCTTTGAGGGCGATATAGAGCGCGCAGGGGCGACCCGCTCGAACCACTGGATTAACCCGGGCAGCAAGGTCGATGTCGTCTGGACCGGCGCGCCCGACACCCCGCCGCCCGGTATGTTCGTCTCCTTCGCCTCGTTGAGGGATCCCGGCCATGACCCCGGGCCTTCGAAGAAGTACGCGGGTGAAATCGTCGCCTGGGCCGACTGGTCAGTGGTTGAGAATTGGGCCGGTATGGACCCGGGCGCACGGGGCGAAGATTACCAGTCGTTCAAGACAAAGGTCGAGAAAGTGCTCTTCGCGCAGTTCGAAGCGTACTTCCCGGAATTGGCCAAACTTGTCGTGTTGCGCAATCACCTTCAGCATTGGGCTGGAAAAGCCCCGTCGCCTTCGAGCGTAAGGTGGCCTGAACGAGCACTTCGGGCGGTACAAAAGCGTGACAGGTCCAGATTGATTTGGTCGATCGGCTAGGCCTCCTCTTTGCCCAGAGGCGTGGGCGCGTGCATCAGACGCGCTTCCGGTGGGGCAGCTGATAGTTTGGGACCGGGGCGAGCCCCCAGCATTGATGTTATGGCTGTGCATGATTGATCTTTGCGGCTGCTCGGACCGCGCCAAGCCTTCCGGTCCCTGCCCTCGGCGAAAGCGACGCTCATGGCGATCGAAACGATCCGCACAATCAAGAACGGCCACATCAAAATCGATCATCCCGGCGTCCGAGGCGAGGTCGAGTTTGTCCGGAAGTTCTTCACTGCGGCAGCGTGCTGGAAGCCTCAAGAAATCAACCTCGACCGTGCCTCAACGACGCAATAGTCCCGGTTGCTTTGCGAGCAGCCTACACCGGCACTTCCTCCGGGGGCAGCTTGCGCGGATACGAGTCGCCCTTCTTGTAGCAGCCCGCGGCCGTGAACAGCACGTCGGTGGACGAATTCAGCCCGGTTTCGGCCGAATCCTGTACCACGCCGATGATGAATCCGACGCTCACCACCTGCATGGCCGTCGCGTTGTCGATGCCAAACAGGCTGGCGGCCATCGGGATCAGCAAGAGCGAGCCGCCCGCCACACCTGACGCCCCGGCGGCGGCGGTGGAGGCGATGAAGCTCAGAAGCAGCGCGGTGGCGAAATCCACCTGGATGCCCAACGTGTTCACCGCCGCCAGCGTCATCACCGTGATGGTGATCGCGGCGCCGGCCATGTTGACCGTGGCGCCGATTGGGATGGTCATCGCATAGGTTTCCTCATCCAGTTTCATGCGGCGGCACAACTCCAAGTTGACCGGTATGTTGGCCGCCGAGCTGCGCATGAAAAACGCCGTGATGCCCGATTCCTTCAGGCAGGTGAACACCAGCGGATAGGGATTCTTGCGCATTTTCACGAACACGATCAGCGGGTTGACGACCAGGGCCATAAAGAGCATGCAGCCAACCAGCAGGATCAGAAGGTTGGCATAGCCCACCAGCGTTCCAAAGCCGGCTTCGGCGATGGTCGAGGCGACGATGCCGAAAATGCCGATAGGGGCAAAGCGGATGACGGTCTTGACGATCACCGTGATGGCGACCTCCAGATCCGACATGAGGTTCTTGGTCGTGTCGCTGCCATGACGCAGCACCACGCCAAGCGCGATGGCCCAGGCAAGGATGCCGATATAGTTGGCGTTCGCGATCGCGCTGACCGGGTTGTCCACGATCTTGAGCAGGATGTTCATCAGAACCTCGCCCAGGCCGGTCGGCGCTGTCATCGCTTCGGCATTGACGTTCAGGTGAATCGTGACGGGAAACATGAAGCTCGCCACGACCGCAACCAGCGCCGCCAGGAACGTGCCGATAAGGTACAGTAGCACTACCGGGCCCATCCGTGCCTGACTGTCCTTTCTGTGATTGGTGATGGCGGCGCAGACCAGGATGAAGACCAGAACCGGGGCGACCGCCTTCAGCGCGCCGACAAACAGCGCGCCAAGCAGGCCTGCTGCCATTCCGGCCGCCGGCGCGACAGCGGCGAGGGCGATCCCGGCAATCAGGCCAACGATGATCTGCGTTACCAGCCTGCCGTGCAAGATGAAGTCAAACATGAAAGGATCTCCTCCAGGGGCGTTGATCGTGTACCCCCTCCCGGCGGCCTTGATATGCCAAAGTGGGTCTGCAAAGATGCAAAACAGAGCGGGTCATGTCAAACAGTATCACGGCGGTACTCGATGTGGCGACGAATGTTTTTCAGGTGCATGAAACTGACGGCTAAGTCCGCGAATTTCCGTCTGAAAAGACCTTCATAGAAGTCAGGAATCACGAGCCGATTCCAACTGTATGGCGTGGCCCTGCACCGGCTCGCACTTCACCGAACGGCATCAAAAAAAACGCCTCGCGGAGCTTATCTGAAGCGCATCGTTGGTGATGGCGCGCGGCCTTTGATCGTCGCGACAATCGCATTCAGCAGCCTCGGTTCGGTATAGCAGGCAACAAGGCTTCCGGGGGTGTCGGATGCTTCATCTGCCTTGGCGCGAACCGTGCAGGCCGCCCCACCGATTGCCCGTTCCGCCAGGTCCGCCCAATCGCCTGCGTAGGGCGGCAGATCGCTGGTGTCCCGGCGGGGTCCGAGTGGCCAGATCTGGTGTGCGTAGTTACCTTTGCGGCTCGGCTGAGCGGCAGGACCGACCTGCAGCAGCCGGGTTATGGTGGGCTCGCCCCGCTCTACCGCCTCGTCGATCTGGGCGGAGGCGGCGATCGCCCCTGCACCGAAGGACAGCATCGACAGTGACCGTCCCTTGGCGGCCTCGATGCAGAGGGCCGCCCCGGCCTGCCAAAGCGGCCCGCCCGGCTGCGCGGCCGTCGCCGCGACGGCGGCGAAATCCGCCAGAAGCCTGCCGCAAAGCCGTTGCGCACGGCGCTCCAGATAGCTCCCTGCACCGTTCGCCGCGGGCCCGAACCGGTCGTTGACCAGGGCAGCTTCGGCTTTCATCCGGGCGACGAACGTCGTGATCTCATCGAGCCCGTAGATGATGTGGAGCGGAAAGATCCCGTTGCTCAGCAGCGTTGGTGTCAAATGCGCGGCGATCCGGGACAGTGCCTCTGCCCCCAGAAATGGGTCGTGGTGCAGGATCGCGAGGTGCGGGCAGCGCAAGCTGCTTTTGGGATCGCAAAGCTCGGCGACCGCCTCGCGCAGTGCGGCCAGCCCCAGACCGAGCCGGCCGATCTGGACGATGCCGTCGCGCTCCGCGTGAATGACATGACCCAGAAGCACGTGGCGCGGCGCGCGCGGCAAATCACGGATCGCGGCTGGCAGGGCGTCGCTGCCAGCCGCGGACGCGCGGGCTGATGGAGCCAGGCCAGATCCGGATGGTGCGGACGGGGCGAGGCGGATGATCCAGGCGTCGATAAGGTTCTCTGCCCAGTCGGCATAGCTCCAGTGCGCGAGACCGTCGTGCCCATGCCACCCGCCCCATTTCGCCCCCCAGGAGTTCTGCACGATGAATCCCTCCGCGTCGTAGCCGATCACCGCAAAGGCATGGGCGCCAATCCGGTCAGGGCAGTAGCGGATCGAGTGAATGCGCTTGCCGTCGCTTCGGACCCACCCTGCATGGATATGTGCCGAGACCGCGATTGCGCCCATTTCCTGTATCGCGGATTGAAAATCAGCCAAACTAGGCCGCAGGCGAAAATAGGCGCCCGAAGTGATCTGGCGCGCATCGCGGGCAACCCGTCTGGTCATCTTCCAGCCGCGTTGGCCCGGCACCCAGGGGGCCAGATCGGTCGTGCATGCGCCCGCGTGATGGAACCCCTTGATGGCGGCGCGCAGGCTGGTGCCGCCCGGCAAGTCGTCGATCCATTCATCCTGGCTTTGCGCCATTTCATAGAGCATCCGGGCGCTGACAGCCGCGGCCTTCGGATCAGTCTTGCGCCGCTGCAGATCGATCACCGTGGCCAGCGCAAAGCCGACGCAAGCCGGTTCGGACCGCTGGTTGTGGATCACGCGCGCCGGGTCGCGGACCGGCAGGACAGCGTTCCGGGGCACGCACATCGGCGGTGTGTAGAACCAGTCGCGTGTATCGGGGTGGTCCGCCGTTGCGGCGGCGATCAGTGCAAGCGGAATGTCCGCCGGGTCCCCGCCGATAAAGGGAGAGACTGCCTCATCATCAGGGTCGATCAGCGCCGCCGACCATGATCCCCGCGCGTAACGCACTGGGGGGGTGCGCGCGGCGGCGTCAGCCGTGTTGGCAATCTCCTCGCTCATCCGCGCTTCATGCAGCAGCTGGGGGATCGGCACCCCGCGATTGGCCTGGCTGGCCGACGGGTCGTCGCCGGTCACGAACTGCCCGCCGCTGGTATGCACGCCGACGATCCGGCCGGTACGCAGGCTGAAGATCGGCGAGCCCGAATTACCGCCAAGGGTCGATGCGTCATGGCGCAGCATCAGGGCCTCGGCCTCTACATGGGTCATCGGGGCGGGGGCCTGATCCGAGGGCGCCCCGATGCACAGACCCGGACAGATCCGGCGAATCCCCAGCTCCCCCTCGAAGATAGCGGCGAAACCGCCGCGACTTTCAATAATGCCCTCCGGCACAAAGCCCTGTTCGACCGGATAGCCCAGAATAGCCAGCGGTTCCTCCGGGTCATTCATCCACGCCGGATCGGGTTCAAGCGGCGGTGCCGCGACCCCCAGCGGGCGATCAAGTTCGCAGAGCATCACATCCCAAAGCGCGTGCGGCCAGATGACCGACGTGATGTCGATGCCTTGGGTCCCCGGGTCCGGTTGGTCGGCAAACGTGATCCGTGTCTGGCGCAGGGCATTGGGCGCCCCGGTGCCAACCGGCATGCGACGGAGTTGCCGGATTGCGGGCTGCCCCGAATTCAGCATGTATGGCAGCAGATGGCCCGCCGTCAGCAGGCGGGCAGGGCCGCCGTTCGCACCGGGGTTGACGACCCAGCCGGTCCCTACCCGCAGCCAGCCGCCATCGGCGCGGCGCACGTCGATCCGGCCGATCACGGCGGCATGGGCGGCGGCGATTTCGGCAAGTCGCGGCGCAAAATCCCGGAGGTCGTGCGGAAGCATTGGCGGCGGCTGGTCGGGCAATGCGTTTTCGACCAGCGCGATGCCGGGTCGCAGCAGCTGGATGATCCTGCCGACGCGAGAAATCGTGCCGTCGACACCTGCGCTATCATCGCGCATCAGCGGGCGAAGGTGGAAAACAATACTGGACTTATCCATTTGCTAATCTCCGCCGCCAATTTAGCACAACGGCAAGTTGCGCAAAACCCTATCAGCGAATCATAAAATAATGCATAATACCCACGCCTTCAGTTCTATTCGCAGCACGCCGCGCCTGTTTTAAGCGCAGCGATTTTGGCCGATTGACTTGAGAGGGTTTGATCATGTTTCGGGCTCCCTGTCCTTTCTCATTTGCGTTCGTTTTTTCCGCACTTCTCGTGATCTTCAGTTTCCCCGCGCTGGCCGCCCAGCAGGACGACACGCGCCTGACAATGGCCGAAATCTGTCGAGAGGCGCCCGACGAGGGAAGGGTGATTTGCGCCGATATCGGCGCGCTGGACCAGACGCTGGTTTACAATCGCTTCGGTTCGTTCAACCCGTTCGGCATGATCTTCGCGCTCGACCGTGATCTTGCCGTGCTGCGACCCGATGGTTACGCGAAGGCGGAACCGTCAGTTGAGCTGACAACAGCATCGGACTGCGCCGCGCTGACCGGGGCTGAACATGGCCATCCGGGGATCGCGCTGGAAGCTGGAAACGTGCGGCTGAAAGACTGCAAGCGGCCGCGGCCGCTGGTGCTGAGGGCAAATGTCGACGATGTGCTGATCGTGCGGGTGTCGAACTGGCTGTTTGATCCGGACGCGCCTGATTTCTCGAAAAACTTCTGCAAGGCCGCCCCGACCGAGGACAGCAATGCCGAATCCGTGCGTCCCCATGTCACGCGCGGCGATACCAGCGAATTGCGCCATCACGAGGTTGCCTGCCTTGCCACCGACGCGGCGGAGGAGGGCGAGCCCGCCCAGAGCTTTCCTGCGCCCAGCGACTGGCCCCGCACCCGGAATATCAATTTTGTGACTCAGGGCCTGACGCCGCTGCCCATCAACGGCGAAATCCACCCCGGATGCATCGGCACCGGATCTGTCGCGCCGAATGAAAGCTTCCTGTGCAAATACAAGCTGCATCAGGAAGGAACCTATTTCTTTGCCTCGCAAGCAGCCCCGGCCGGGGGCGAGGGCAATGGCGGATCAATCGTGCACGGCTTGTTCGGTGCGCTGATGGTCGAACGGGCCGGGACGCGCAGCTATCGCAGCCAGACATCGACGGCGGCATTCGATGCCGTCTGGCCCCGCGCCGAAAACGGTGTTCGCCACGCGCGTAGCGAAATTCTCGACTACGAGCGCACTTTGGCGGATCATCTTGGCACGCCCGATGCGGATCTTGAGCAACGCGCGCCGCTGCTCAACATGGCGATGGTGCTGGACGAACCGGCGCCGGGAACGGCCCCGGACCAGCGGGCGTTTGCAGACGCGACGCGGCTGGAAATCGTGCATTCCGATCTCAACGCGATCATTTATTGCGACCCGGCGATCGCCTACAACGATTGCCGTGCGGACCAGCCCGGCACTCCGGCGCTGTCAATAGAACCGGGGTTCAACGCATTCCGCGAATTCTCGGTGTTTTTTCACGACGAGCTGAAAACATTCTACACCCGCAATTACGAGGAACTGGAGCATTTCGGCCAACTGGCGGGCGTAAAGGACGGTTTTGCGATTAACTATGGCGCGTCGGGCATGGGGTCATTGCTGTTGGCCAATCGCAAGGGGCTGGGCCCGGCCTCGGAATGTGCCGAATGCATGTATGAGGAATTCTTTCTGGCGTCCTGGGCCAACGGCGATCCGGCGCTCTTGGAATGGTATGCTGACGATCCGTCGAATGTGCATCATTCCTATCTCAACGATCCGGTGGTGTTCCGCAATTTTCACGCCGGTCCCAAGGAAACCCACGTCTTTCACCTGCACGCGCATCAATGGTTTGCCGGCAACGACCCCAGCCGCGGGGCCTATCTGGACAGTCAGACGGTCGCGCCGCAACAGGGCTTTTCCTACAATATCTATCACGGCGGACTGCGCGGTCTGGACGGGCCCGACCAAGGGTGGTGGGATACGCAAGGGTCCGGCAATCGCAACCGGACGATTGGCGATTCCATCTTTCACTGCCATCTCTATCCGCATTTCGCGCAAGGAATGTGGGCACTCTGGCGCGTTCACGACGTGCTGGAGGACGGCACCCGCAAGCTGCCCGATGGACAGCCCAATGCAGAACTGTCGACACGCTTTCCAACGGCCGAGGAACGCGGGCACAATCGCCCCGGCTCGGTCGACCGGCTGACAGGGGCATGGACCGGCCCCGCCACAGGTGATCCGGACGAGACTGACGGCACGCCCATTCCCGCGCTGATCCCCCTGCCGGGGGAGCCTCTGCCGCTGCTCCCGACCTATGCCGCCGATAGCGATGTGGACGATACCGGCGGCGCGCCTGTGCTGAAGGCCGAGGCCAAGACGCCGATGCCCGGCTATCCCTTCTACATCGCCGGTCAGCCGGGGCATCGCCCGCCGCAGGCACCGCTCGATATCGCGCGGGATCTGGGCGAGCATGCCGAAGACACGATTACCGATGCCTCGCCAGTCGCCGGGATCGTCGCAGAGGTCGATGACCGGATGAATGGCGAGGCATGGCTTGATGGCGGCATCGGGCGCCATGTGGTGACAGACGGATCGCAGCGGGAACTGGGTTTTGCGCTGCCGGACCACGCCGCCGACCTGCTGGAGCCCGCCGCATTTGATGCGCTGAGCGAGGAGGAGCGCGCCGCGCTGACCTATCAGATCGTCGCCAAGGCCTTTGCGCTGGGCGACCTTTCGGCCCACTTGACCGAAGCGCGGATCGAGACGCTGCCGAATGACGGCACGCGGCTGGAGCGGGCGGCGATGGGCTTTCACTACGACGGCCAGCTCTACCGCGCCGATGGGCTGAATGCCGGGCTGCGGCTGACGGATTCGACCGGCACCGATCTGGCCGATGGTCCGGTGAACGGTCTTTATCCAACCGGCGATGCGCCGCTGCCCGATGGCTCACCCCCATTGAACCCGCGCAACATCTTTGCGGTCAACGGCAACCCGCCGAAACCCGGTGCGCCGTTTGCAGATCCTTGTGGCGCGACGTCGCCCGAGATGCGTGCCGCGATCACGCCGGGCATCGACCCGCTGACGCGCACCGCCGAGTCCGCCGAAGATTATTTCCACGACCCGTTGCTGCTGGGATTCAGGCGGTACGAGGTGTCGGCTGTCCAACTCGACATGATCGTCAATCGCGCGGGCTGGCACGATCCGCAGGCGCGCATCAACGTGCGCACCGCCGAAAGCGAGCGCTTCAAGGAGGCCGCGACGCTGGAGGGCGCAAAGCCGATCTCGCCCACGATCAGCGACACCGAGGAGCCATTCTTCTTCCGGGCGCTGTCGGGCGAATGCATCGAATTCCGGCACACCAACGAATTGCCCAAGGATCTGGAGCTGGACGATTTTCAGGTCAAGACACCGACGGACACGGTCGGCCAGCACATCCATCTGGTGAAATTCGACGTCACCGCGTCTGACGGGTCCGGCAATGGCTGGAATTACGAGGACGGAACCTTTGCCGCCGACGAACTGGCGACGCGCCGCTGCGCATCAGCCGGAAATGTGACGCAGCGAGAGGATGCCGAAGGGATCGAACTGGACGCCGAAGAATGCACCGGGGCCGAGCCTGCGCAGAGCGATATCTGGCGCCTTAGCCGGACGGAAAACTGGGACAAGTTCCAGACCACGGTCCAACGATGGTTTGCCGATCCGATCCTGACGATGAATGGCGATCCGGACGATCCGCAACTGCGCGACCGGACCCTGCGCACGGTATTTTCGCATGACCATTTTGGACCCTCGTCGATCCAGCAGCACGGGTTCTATTCTGCGCTGGTGATCGAACCGGGCGTCGGCGTGCCGCCCGGTCCGCTTCAGCAGCCCGACGCGACTGGCAGCGTCGGCGGCGAAATGGAACTGGCGTCGATCTGCACCCAGAACGACGGCGAGTGCGTCGGGCCCGTGCCCGAGACAGACCGCCTGGCGTCGGTTGCTTGGGCTGGCGACGTCTGGGATGGCACCAAGCGGCGCGTGCGGATGCAGGGCGAAAACCCGGCCCATCCCGATTACCGCGAATTCGCCCTGTCGATCGCCGATTTTGCGTTGCTCTACGACCCGCGCGACCGCACCAGCGTTGCCGCGCTGCAAGGCTCGGAAGAGCCCAAGAAGTACGGCAACGCCGAAGAAGAGGATCTGGCGTTTGCGGATCCCTTTGGCATGGGCCAGATATATTGCGAGGCCAAGTGGCGGCTCAGTCCCGAGATGCTGTCCGAGAAATGCGGGGTTGCGGCGACATTGGAATTCGCGTCGGATTTCGATCCGGCGGACGGGCTGACAAACGACAGTTGGTATCTGTCCGGCGATCTTGCCCCCGCGTGGATTGCGGGCGGCACAAGCGGCGACGAGGCGCACCGCGCGCGGTTCTTTGACGATCTCTTCGACACGTCGTCGCCAGACGAGGTGGGCAAGCTTTTCGATCATCTGGTTTCCTATCGGCAGCGGGCAGCGGGTTTTCTCACCGCGCCCAAGGACGATACCGTCGCATCCCTGGCCAAACCGGTCGCGCCGCCGATCCGGCCTGAATCGATTTCGGTCGATCACCACGATCCCTATCTGGTGAATTACCGCGGCGCGCCGATTCCGCTGCGGATCGGCGACAAGGAGCCGCTGGCGACGGCCCCGTCGGATGACTGCCGATTGCGCGCAATGGGCGTGCCGGGCGAACACGCGCTGGATGACGCGGGCAATCCGATCACCGATCCCAGCGAGGTGGCCGAGGCATTGGCCCACGCGGATTTCGCAGAATGTTCGGTTGATATGCAGATGGCCGGGGCCGCCGGTGACATGGGCGAGGCGCTGCGGTCGGCCCTGCACGGCGATCCGGAAACGCCGATCCTCGAGGCTTATCAGGACGAGCGTCTGGTGATCCGCCTGATACAGGGCGCGCAGGAGGTGCAGCATACGTTCAACATCGCCGGTCTCGCCTTTCATCGGAACATCGATCAGGCGTTTCCGGCAGGCAAACAGCCGCTGGGCCTGTCGAAGGAACGACAGGCCATCCTTTCGCTGCGCGACCGCTGTCTTGGCAATGCCGCGCCGCTGGGGCCGCCTGTTCCGGCGGCACTGGACGGGCGGCCGGATGAGTATCGAATCTGGCGCGATACGGCCGAGGATCATGCGGCCCATCCGGAATTCTGGCGCGACTACGAGGACGTGATCGCCGAATGTGATAACGTCGAAGGCTTCTCATTCGCGCAGGAGATCGGGATTTCCGAACATTTCGAGATGAACGGCTCGCTGCGCGCCGATGTGCCCGTCAGCGTCGAAGCTGCGGCGTTTCCGGTAGCCGAGGCGCCCTCTGGCGACGTGCCGGACCGCTCGTCGGACTTCCTCTACAATTTCGGATCGGTCGATGCGCTCTGGAATGGCGCGTGGGGTCTGGTGCGCATCTATGGCGACCCGGATGCGCCGGATCCGGCCACGGTTGCGGGCTTCAATCCCGATACTGGCGGGCTGTCGACCGAAGGCACGCCGATCCGCGACCGACTGGGCGAGGCAGGATCGCGCGCCGAGGCGCCTGGCGGTCAGGCCATTCCGGTCGGAACCGGCGGGCTTGCCTGCCCCTATCCGGGCGAGGACGAGCCGCCGCAGCGCATCGTCGATGCCGTGCTTGCCGCGGTCGAAACCCGCGCGGTCTGGCCGTCCGATCGCGGCACCAGCTATGGCGGAGGGCGCTATGACCCCGACGGGCTGATGCTGGCGCTTCTGTCGGCCGATGATCTGGGCATCGACGGCGGCGTCGCCGCAACCGATGGATGGGATGCGCTTACACGCGCGGACGTGGTTGATGCCGTAGCGCTCAACTATCGCCATGGGCCGCGCCCGATGACCTTGCGGGTGAGGGCGGGTGATTGTGTGCGCCTTCGCTATATCAACGCGCTGGAGGATAGCGGCGGCGGCCTGCGCGACCGGCTGGGCGACGCGGTTATGCCGCCGATCGTTCCGCTGAATACAGACCCATTCCCGCATGCGCCGGAACATGGTGGTAGCGAAGGGCTGCTTCAGCCGGTGGAGGCCGGGATGCAGGCGGGCGGGGTGCGCCCCTCGGCGCAGGTCGCGCTGAGCGTGGGCCTGCCCGGAATGGACCTGATCCGCGATCTGCCGCTGGCCTATGGCTATGGCACCGCTGGCCTGCCCGCAGCGCCAGGCGATGGCGTCACCGTCAGCCGCCCGTTCCTGTTTTATGCCGGGCGGATGCGGCTCGACCTGCCGGGCGAGGCGGGCTTGCTGGATCTGCGCGCCGCCATCGCGGCGCGGACGGCGCAGGGGCTGGCGGCGTTGTCGCCCGCGTGGCTGTCGGACGGGACAGACACATTCCCCGCAGCCGATGAAACGGGCTTTCTCGTGCCCGCGCAGTTGCCGCCCGATGCGGGCGAAGACGCGGTGTTTTCGGTCCTTGGCGTGAACTATGGGTTCCTCTTGTCGCCTGAAACGGTGTCCGGGCCGCTATCCCAGCGATTGTTCGATACCCAGCCCATGATCGACGCCTCCGAGGACGGGCTGGACGAGCTGGTGGCGGCGGTCTGCGAGGGCACCGAGTGTCTGGACACGGAGACCGTTCGCGCGCAACTGCTGGAGATCGCCCGCCGCGCCGCGCTGGAAGAGCTTGATGCCAAGGTTCACTGGATCCCCTACGCCTTTGGCGCGGTGCCGATCCGGTCCACGTCCGACGTCATCAGTCACGTTCAGCATGGGCTCTTTGGCGCGATCGACGTTGTGCCGCGCGGCTGGACGCCGGTTGGCGCAATGGGGCAGGAGCTGGAGTGCGAGGTGGTCGAGCGCTATGAAATCTGCGGCGCGCGTCATGCCGAGGGCAGCGATCCTGTGCCGGGCGATGGCGGCGCGATGCTGTTCGACGCGGCAGGGCCGGACGGCACGGTCGAACGCACGCGGGAATTCGTGCTCTATTATCAGGACGGGCTGAACCTCTGGGACGATGCATCGCGTATCAGCTGGTCTTGGGAGGACGCGGGTGCCACTCCTGCGGTCGAGCCGGACGGAACGCCGGTCAAGATGGTGCCGGACTGCATCGTGTGCGATGATAGCTATGATCGCGGCGAGAAGGGCGTGAACTATCGCTCGCCGTCCTTCACACAGGTATTGCCGGTATCGGCAGGCCGGGTCGAAGAAAGCGATGATCTGAATGCTTTCGTTTTCCCGCCCGACTACCTCACCGCGCATCCCGGTGCGCTGCGGCTGAAGGCGTGCGAGGGCGAGCAGATTGTTATCCGCGTCGTACATCCCGGCGGCCGTGCGCGGCAGCGGGCGTTTGTCATGAACGGCTACAACTACGACGACCTTTTCCCCGGCTTCGGTTTCCCGCGCTCCGTCTTGCTGGCTCCGGGCAAGAGCATGACGGCATGGCTGACGCCCAAGGCCGTGCCGGGGATTGCGCTCTGGCATGACGGGCCGACGCATATCCGCACCGGCGGCGTCTGGGGCCTGCTGGACGTGGCGGAGGCGGCGCAATGCGGCGGCTGATATGCGCCCTGTTGCTCGTGCTGGCCGCGCCGTTGACGGCGCAGGAAGAGCAACGCCCCGCGCTGTCGGCGCTCGTTGATTTCACCGACATGAACGGCGCGCCGCTGGTCCGGCCGGAACCGGGCGTGCCGTTCGAAGTGACGGTAAAGATCGAGAACCAGTTGGGAGCGGACCCGCCCGCGGGGCTGCAACTAGCCGGATGGCTGCGCCCCATCGAGGAGGGCAACCTTGGCTGCGTTGAGGCGGCCCGCAGCTTCTTCGCCACGGGCCGGTTGCCGCGCGGAGCGATCAAGCTGAACGGCGCGCTGATCGGTGTCGCATCCGAAGACGGATCATTCACCATCGCCGACCCCGAAATCAATCTGGCCAGTGCGAACCTTTTGGGTGCGGCGCGCCTTGACGAGCCGGCGTCCGGCCTTGCAGTTGATATCGGCGGACGCCGCTTCGTTGCCGCACTGACGGATCGGGGCGAGGTCGTGGAGATTGCCGTTCCCAACGCCACGGTCAAAGTGCTGGCCGAAGGGCTTGCACACCCCGTCGCCGTGCATCCTGCGCCAGACGGCACGATCTGGGCGCTTGAGGCCGGGCGCGACAGCCTCGGCCGCATCGGGGCTGACGGGCAATTAACGGTGGTGGCAACAGGCGTGCGTCACATGGTGCCTTCGCCGCCGGGCGATACACTGGCGACGTCCGGGCCCGGAGGCGCCGCGCTGCGCAACACCGCCACGGGGCAGCCGTGGATCGAGGTCAGCGGAGCGGTGGATCACGCTGTGGCGCTGGCCGATTTCGAAGAGACATTTGCGCTGGCCACGCTGACGGGCGGCACTGTCGCCATCCGCTACGCCGACGCGCCGGAGACCCCCGTGCCGCTCTACCTGCACGCGCGCGCGACCCGGCTTGCTGCTGGTCCCGAAGGGCGCTGGATCCTTGCCTACGATCCGCGCTCGACCGGCGCCGTGATGCTGATTGATGTGGGGCGCGGCGCGGTGATACAGTCCATCGCAACGCCCGGACCGGTATCGGAAATCGCCTTTACCGACCGCGCGGCGTATCTCATGACCTCGGACCAGTCGCGGATCGGTGTGCTGGACCTTGCCGCGATCCGCCCTGACCGGCCAACGCAACTGCGCGAAGTGATGCTGGGGCAGGCACGGCACCAGCCGCTGGAGCATGCCGGATATCTTGCGCCGCTTTGGCCGCAGCCCGGAATGATCGCTGTTCACGCTGAAAGCTACACCGGTTTCATCGTCCATGATTACAGCATGATGGGTGACGCCCCGCCGATGAGCGCGATCCGCCTGAGAGGCGGCGTGCCGCGCCTCGTCGCGGGATTTGACCGCAGTTTTCGCGAAATGTCGCCCGGCGTTTTCAAAACTACGGCGATGCTGCCGATCCCCGGCCAGTACGAACTGGTGACGACGACCGGCATCGGATCGCTGTCCTTCTGTGCGGCCTTGCCCGCGATGCAAGGAGCCGATGATCCGGTCGCCCCCGGCCGCCTTGTTGCCGAGCGGATTGATTCCACCCATGTGCGTTTGAGTTTCCAGGGCGAGGATGGCGTGCCCATCGGTGATGCCCGGTTCCGGGTCCTTGTCACCGGGCTTGCCACGTCCTGGAGAAACACGGTGGTGCTGAGATCGGATGCGGCGGGAAAGGCGACCGAGCCTTTGGCCCTGCCCGGCGCCGGGCCGATCATCATCGCCGCACAGGGCCGCGATGGCCATTCCTTTCATCCTTTGGTCATGGAGGTTCCGTGATGCGCATGTTCGTGATCGCCGCAGCGCTCAGCGCGCTGATCTCCGGCCCCGCATCGGCGGCCGACGCACCGGCGGAACTGCTGATGCCGCCCGATATTCCGGTAACGGACAAGGACGGCCATACCGAGGGGTTCGTCACCCGGCTGCGGCCTCGCGGCCCAGTGATCATCAGTTTTTTCTACACAAGCTGCGAGTCGCTGTGCGACGTGACCAACGGTATCCTCTACGGTGTCGATCAGATTGTGATGGAGGAGAACGGCGAGCCGATCACCCTCGTCAGCCTCAGCATTGATCCCATGTCAGACACGCCGGCCACGCTGCATGCGAATGCGGCGAACTTCTCGCCCAGTGAGGAGTGGTTGTGGCTGACCGCCGGCATGCGGGGGACCGATCCGCTGCTGGACGGTCTGGGCGTTTCGTTTGACAGTATTTTCGCCCATGATCCCATGTTCCTTGTCGGCGATTTCTGTTCGTCCCGTTTCATCCGGGTCATCGGCCTGCCCGAACCGGAACTGTTGATAGAAATGGCGCGAAAGATACCGGAATGCGTTGCGGGCTGATCCTGGCGTTTCTGACTGCGACGCCCGTTCATGCCGAGACGCCGGGTGCGGCGCTGTTCCTGCATGGCGCGCGCGCTGAAATCGCGATCGGTGGCGGCAGCGTCAGATTGCCTGCCACCCGTTTCGCCTGCGCCGGGTGTCATGGGGCAGATGGCAGAGGCAGAGCCGAAGGCGGAACGGTTTTCCCGCCTGTGCGCTGGTCCGATCTGATCGCGTCCGAGACCTATGATGCACAGAGTTTCGCCCGTGCGCTGACAGAGGGGGTGACACCCGATGGGCGGGTTCTGGCGCAATCCATGCCGCGTTTTCGCATGGAGCCGGACGTGCTGGCCTCGCTCGTCGATCATTTGAAATTGCTGGACGCCAAAGACGGGGCGGGGGTGACGGATACGCAGATACATGTGGCGAAAACGGGGAACGGTGCCCTCGACAGCGGATTTGCGGCAGCGATCGAGATGTTCAATGCGGAGGGCGGCGCGTTCGGCCGGCAAATCGTAACGACTGTGGACGGTGCTGCGCTTGATCTGGCGGCCTTTGACCGAAATCAGGCGGCGCGGATCGAGACAGCCTGCCTCGCAGCCGCGATTGCGGCCATCCGCCATGACGGATACGAGGCGGTGCGCCTGTCTGGCCCACCCGACGATGACATTCTCTATCGTCTGCGTGCCGCAGGTCTGTTGGTCGATCCCGATGCCAAGGTCGTTCTTCATGCAGGTAAATCTGGCGCCAAACCCACGGCCACCGGGCTGGCCCATTTTGGCTGTATCGATCAGCTTGGACCTTTCGTGGCAGAACTCGTGCGCGGCGGAAGCCACGTTTCGCTCGCCGTCCCCGACCGGGCGGCGCTTGGGTGGGCGGCGGCATCGAGACGAACCGCTGACGCGATGCGGGGGTTCGCCCTGGGAGCGCTGCTCGGCCGCGCCGCCCTGACTGCCGGTCGCGATCTCACATTGGCCGAGCTTGTGGAAACTGCAAACGCTCTCCCGATCATCCCCGAGATCGTACGCTTGGCACCATGACCGCTGAATGCGTTGCTTCAGCACGATCAGCACGATCAGCACCATTCGCACCGCGCGAGCGCGGACTTCTGGCGACTAGCGGTTTGCCATCTTGCTCTTTTCCATGACTCTCATCCTTCTCAGGTTTCAAGTCTCCGGCAAACCCGGTGCGGGTCACGACACCTCTTCCCCTCCTACTATTCGTTGCTCTCGTATCTGCTTTCCAAAGGTCTCCAGACGGAGTAGGCATCCCAATCTGTGAAGGTTTGGGACAAGTCATGGCGCAAAATGCCACCATTTACAAAGTTGAACTCTCGGTCTCTGACATGGATCGTCACTACTATGAGACCCATAAGCTGACTCTGGCCAAGCATCCCTCAGAGACGGATGAAAGGCTGATGGTGCGCATTGTCGCTTTTGCGTTGAATGCCCATGAGCATTTGGAAATGACGAAGGGCCTTTCAACGGACGACGAGCCAGACATCTGGCAGAAAAGCCTGAGCGGAGAGCTTGATGTGTGGGTGGCCCTGGGGCTTCCAAGCGAGAAGGTGGTACGTCAATCCTGTGGCAAATCCGACAAGGTGATTGTCTATCCCTATGGCGGCAGGACTGCCGAGATGTGGTGGGACAAGATGAAAAACAGCACCACCCGTTTCGACAATCTTCAGGTGATACATTTTTCCGAGACCGACACGGGCGCACTGGCAAAACTGGCAAGCCGCGCGATGAAACTCCAGGTCAATATTCAGGACGGCGATGTGATGGTCAGTGTTGATGACAGCATTGTTTATATTACCCCCGTAAAATGGAAGAGCGCTGCATAATTCACGGTTGCCCGCCGCAATGACGGACTTGAGTTGTTCAGTGTTGGCCACCTCAGTCTGATGTGACTCGCCAAGGTCCGTATCGGGTACGCTGCACCGCAGCGCCGAACCCTGTGACCAACAGCAGCCGAATAGGATCGGGTCACGCATCCTTTGTCATGGTTGAACGCGCGCGCGGCGCAGCCGCTGGTGAGAGACGCCCGCAACGCCGGTATGTTGCGTGCGTTTCGCCGCAAAGTGGACGCAGTTGCCACATTTTCGCCGCAAACCCGCCCTATGTTTAACGTTTCAGCCCGTGTTCGCGCGCGGCGCCGAATTCGCGTGGGGGCGCGGTAATTGGGGGTGGTTCTGTCATGACATATTTCGACGATCCAAGGTTGGCGCAGGCTCTTTTAAATGACCTGCGTCCCGGTATGCGACTGACGCCGCTGCAGTCGCGGCCGTCCAAGGTGACCGAGGCGGAAATCGACCATGTGATCGCCAGAACACTGGCCCAGAACCGCCAGATTGATGCGCGCGCTGCGCTGCCTGCGATCGCGCACCAAGATGAATTGACGGGCCTCGCGGGGCGAAATGCCCGCCGCGAGGCGGCGCAGAATGGCACTGCGGGGTCCAGCATGTTCGAAGGCAGCCAGCCTTCGGGTGTTGAGGATCTGACGGGCCGGACGCCGGCGTACCTGCTTGGGAAGTGGCCCCTGCGGGGCGCCGTCGCGATTGTGGCGATCATCGCCGCTGCGCTGGCGCCTTGGGCGATACCGGTGATTTTACTGCTCGCGGCGGGCCTGACCGTCACGCTTGGCGTGGCGATGGGGAGCGACGGCGTCGCAAATGCGCTTGCGCGGGTGTTCTATTGGCAAAACGCGCGTGACCCGGACCGGGCCGAGCGGTTTCGCGCCCGCGTCGATCGGGTGGCAACCGTCATGGACGCCGCGCTGGACCGCCTGCCGGAGCGGTGGACCACCGGGCTTTACATGCCCGATTTCAGCCGCGAGGCGTTGCTGCAGGACATGGACGCGGACCGCCCCGATCCGTTCGACCGGATCGCCGCCGAGGCAAGGCGGGTCTGAGGCCTGCCCGCCGGTACACCTTTGCGGGGGCGCGTGACCACTTGAATTCACCGCGCCCCGCGGTTATGTGCGCCCTTAACAGGCCTGCACCGCGCAGGACCAACGATCAAAAAGAAGGCAGCGCATGGCACGCACCAACCCGCTTCAATTCGTTCAGCAGGTCCGCTCGGAGGTCTCCAAGGTCGTCTGGCCGACGCGCCGCGAAGTGCTGCTGACGACCGTCATGGTATTCATCATGGCCGCCCTGACGGCTGTTTTCTTTGCCCTGGTTGATCTGGGTATTCGCAGCGGTCTTCAGGCGGTTTTGAACATTTTCGGCTGATCGCCGTCGGGTTGGTTTGCGTTTCTGGATGCAGACCCTTGAATCCAATGCCGATCACGGGTAATTGCTCCACAATTCTGCAATGTGGCGCGCGGCGATTCGAGCCCCGCGCCGATTTTGTTTAGCGGACGTCCGGCAGGGCACGGCGCCACGGTGGCGCAGCAGGCCGGACAGGACAGGAAACTCCGGCCATTGATGCCGGTTGAAACGAGGAATGGCTCAGCATGGCAAAGCGGTGGTACTCGGTGAGCGTTCTTTCGAATTTCGAGAAGAAGATCGCCGAGCAGATCAGAACTTCGGTCGTCGAGAATGGCCTCGAAGATGATATCGACGAGGTGCTGGTTCCGACCGAGGAAGTGATCGAGGTGCGGCGCGGCAAGAAGGTGACGGCCGAGCGGCGGTTTATGCCCGGCTACGTTCTGGTGCACATGGAAATGTCCGACAAGGGCTATCACATGATCAACTCGATCAACCGCGTCACCGGCTTTCTTGGCCCGCAGGGGCGCCCGATGCCGATGCGCGATTCCGAGGTGCAGGCGATCCTTGGCCGCGTCCAGGAGGGCGAGGACAGCCCGCGCACCCTGATCCACTTCGAGATCGGTGAAAAGGTGAAGGTCAACGATGGCCCGTTCGAGGGCTTCGACGGATCGGTCGAGAATGTCGACGAAGAGCAGCAGCGGCTCAAGGTGTCGGTGTCGATCTTTGGCCGGGAAACCCCGGTCGAACTGGAATTCACGCAGGTCTCCAAGCAATAGGGACCGCGCGATGCGCACCGCCCGAGCGCGGTGCCGCCCGGACTTCCGGGCATCATGTGGGAGGCAAGGGGGCCGCGGCACCCGAACCGGACCACACAACCGAGTCGGCTGCGGGGCGCGCCCCAAGGCCTGTTGAAATGGAAGGAGAGGCCTCATGGCCAAGAAACTCGCCGGGAAGATGAAGCTGCAGGTGAAAGCCGGGCAAGCCAACCCCAGCCCGCCCGTCGGCCCCGCACTGGGCCAGCGCGGCATCAACATCATGGAATTCTGCAAGGCGTTCAACGCCAAGACGCAGGATCTGGAGCCGGGCGCCCCGTGCCCGACCGTGATCACCTATTATCAGGACAAGTCCTTCGAGATGGACATCAAGACGCCGCCGGCGTCCTACTATCTCAAGAAGGCTGCCAAGCTGACCTCGGGCGGCAAGACGCCGGGCCGCGATACAGTTGGTTCCGTATCGGTCAAGCAGGTCCGCGAGATTGCCGAAGCCAAGTGGAAAGATCTGAACGCAAACGACGTCGAGGCCGCGATGAAGATCATCGTCGGCAGCGCACGCTCCATGGGCATCGAGGTGAAGTAAGATGGCAAAACTTGGAAAACGCACCCGCGCCGCCCGCGAAGCCTTTGAAGGCAAGAGCGATCTGAGCGTCGAGGACGCCGTCAAGCTGGTCAAAGGCAACGCCAACGCCAAATTCGACGAAACCATCGAGATCGCCGTCAACCTGGGCGTCGACCCGCGCCACGCTGACCAGATGGTCCGCGGTGTCGTCGGTCTGCCCAACGGCACTGGCAAGGACGTCCGCGTCGCTGTCTTCGCCCGCGGCGCCAAGGCCGAAGAGGCCGAGGCCGCCGGTGCCGATATCGTCGGCGCCGAGGACCTGATGGAGATCGTTCAGGGCGGCAAGATCGACTTTGACCGCTGCATCGCCACGCCTGACATGATGCCCGTCGTGGGCCGTCTGGGCAAGGTTCTGGGCCCCCGCAACCTGATGCCGAACCCCAAGATCGGGACGGTGACGATGGATGTGGCCCAGGCTGTCAAGGACGCCAAGGGCGGCCAGGTTCAGTTCAAGGCCGAGAAGGCCGGCGTGGTTCATGCCGGTGTCGGCAAGGCATCCTTCGATCAGGCGAAACTGGTCGAGAACGTCCGCGCCTTCATCAGTGCCGTGCAGAAGGCCAAACCGACCGGCGTCAAGGGGTCGTACATGAAGCGTATCTCGCTGACCTCGACCATGGGTCCGGGCGTGACCATCGACGTGGCCGACGCCGCGGTCGAGTGATCGCAACAGGCGACGAATGACGAAAGAGCGGGCCTTGCGGTCCGCTCTTTTTCGTTAACCGTGAATGGCGCGCTTTGGCAGCCGCGGGCGACAGCAACAACAACCAGACGCCACCAAAGCCCGACGATGATTTTCCTGTGGGATGAGCGCGCCCTACGGCGAGTCGGTCTTCAACTGCCAGCAAACGCCGCCGACTTGCGGCGTGGTTATCTGTCACCGTGCCATCGACGGGTTCAAATCGCCTGTAGGAAGACGTAGCGCTGCGTCGGGTCGTCCATCGCGCGATCGAACGCCATGATCTTCCACCCCTCGGCCACCTCTGCCAGCCGCTCGAGGGTCATCGAACTGTCGCCATAGCTGTTGGCCGGATCATCTGGCTTGGCAGCATGCGGAAAAAAAGCAAAGCCTCTCCGCTTAAGGGTGGCAAGAAAATGCAAGCGCCACCGCGTCAATTCGGGGTGTGATGGTTTAGAGGCGGGTGGCGAGAGCCAAGGTGGGTGGGATAGCGCAAAATTGGGCCACCGTCCCATTGCCAGGCGCCCGCCAGCCTTGTATTCTGCGCCAGACCGAAAAAAAACCGCCGACCAGCCGTCATCTATTCCCGATATTCCCGAGGGGGGGGGTTGGCATTACCGTCACAAACGCTTATGGGCTGCACTGTACAGATGGCACGGGATTCGCGTTCCGTGTCCTTTGTGCGTTTCGTCCAAGAAGGTGGGTGGGCCTTGGCCCTTAATAACCTGCCTGAGGCGGGAGTGACTGGATCAGCCAGACCATGCGTCTGGATGCGTCGACGATGCCCCGTTTTACAGGACCAAATGCCGGACCTCATCGTCCGGCTGAACTGAGCCGGGGGAATTTCCCCCGAATATTGGAGTGAAACTGTGGATAGAGCCCAGAAAGAGAAAGTGGTCGAGGAACTCGGCCAGATCTTCGAAAGCTCTGGCGTCGTAGTGGTTGCCCATTACGCCGGACTGACAGTTGCGGAAATGCAGGATCTGAGGGCGCGCGCACGTGCGGCCGAGGCATCCGTGCGCGTTGCCAAGAACAAGCTCGCCAAGATCGCCCTGAACGGAAAGCCCTGCGAATCGATCGCAGGCTACCTGACGGGCATGACCGTTCTGACCTATTCCGAAGATCCCGTGGCAGCTGCCAAGGTGTCCGAGGATTTCGCGAAGGGGAACCCCAAGTTCCAGATCCTTGGCGGGGCAATGGGTGAGAACGCTCTGGACCGTGCCGGCGTCGAAGCCGTGTCGAAGATGCCCTCGCGCGACGAGCTTATCGCTCAGATCGCAAGCTGCATCGGCGCACCTGCCTCGAACATTGCCGGCGCGATTGGCGCGCCTGCTTCGAACATCGCAAGCATCCTTTCGACTATCGAGGAAAAGGCCGAAGCGGCCTGACGCAACTGGAAATTCCGGCAAGGGCATCATGCCCTGTCGTTGGAACACATCTAAAACGGAAAGCATGGAAAAATGGCTGATCTGAAAAAACTGGCAGAATCGATCGTAGGTCTGACGCTGCTTGAAGCACAAGAACTGAAAACCATCCTGAAGGACGAGTACGGCATCGAGCCCGCAGCAGGCGGCGCAGTGATGATGGCCGGTCCCGCAGGCGGCGGCGCCGAGGCTGCAGAAGAGCAGACCGAATTCGACGTCATCCTGAAGTCGGCTGGCGCCTCCAAGATCAACGTGATCAAGGAAGTCCGCGCGATCACCGGTCTGGGCCTGAAAGAAGCCAAGGACCTGGTCGAAGCCGGTGGCAAGGCCGTCAAGGAGCAGGTCTCCAAGGACGAAGCAGAAGAAGTCAAAGCCAAGCTGGAAGCAGCTGGCGCCGAAGTCGAACTGAAGTAATTACAGGGGATTTGGCCCGGGCGGATGTCCGGGTCCTGACCCCGCCAGATATGGCTGGATCCGGAAATTCCGGGTCCAGCCGAACCTGTCTTGGACAGGCCCCCATGCGCCACCTGCGGCGCCGGTTCACGATACCGGCACTGGCAGTTGCGGCGCAGGGCAGGGGGCTTATCTCAGGCGAGGTTCGTGCGATCGGGAGGCCGTCTTTGGGACGATGGCCATGAATGGATCGCACCCCCGCTCTCTCTGATGGCCGTGCGGCTGGGGCCCGACAGCGCGCGCGACCGTTGAGAAATGAAAGGTGACCAGACACATGGCTCAATCCTATCTTGGCCAGAAGCGTTTGCGTAAATACTTCGGTAAAATCCGCGAAGTCCTCGAAATGCCGAACCTTATCGAGGTTCAGAAATCCTCCTACGATCTGTTCCTGCGCTCCGGCGAACAATCCGTTCCCACGGATGGCGAGGGCATCAAGGGCGTGTTCCAATCGGTGTTCCCGATCTCGGATTTCAACGAGACGTCGGTGATCGAGTTCGTCAGCTACGATCTGGAAAAGCCGAAATACGACGTCGAAGAGTGCATGCAGCGCGACATGACCTACAGCGCGCCGCTCAAGGTGACGCTGCGTCTGATCGTGTTCGATATCGACGAGGATACCGGCGCCAAATCCGTCAAGGATATCAAGGAACAGGACGTGTTCATGGGCGACATGCCCCTGATGACGCCCAACGGCACCTTTGTGGTTAACGGCACCGAGCGGGTCATCGTCTCCCAGATGCACCGTTCGCCCGGCGTGTTCTTTGACCACGACAAGGGCAAGACGCACAGCAGCGGCAAGCTGCTCTTTGCCTGCCGCATCATTCCCTATCGCGGCTCCTGGCTGGATTTCGAATTCGACGCCAAGGATATCGTGTTCGCGCGGATCGACCGCCGCCGCAAACTGCCTGTGACCACGCTGCTCTATTCGATGGGGCTGGACCAGGAAGGCATCATGGATGCCTATTACGACACCATTCAGTTCAAGCTGGAAAAGGGCAAGGGCTGGGTCACCAAGTTCTTCCCGGAGCGCGTGCGCGGCACCCGTCCGACCTATGATCTGGTCGATGCGGCCACCGGCGAAGTGCTGGCCGAGGCTGGCAAGAAGGTGACGCCCCGCGCGGTCAAGAAGCTGATCGACGAAGGCAAGGTGACCGAGCTGCTGGTCCCGTTCGAGCATATCGTCGGCAAGTTTTCCGCCAAGGACATCATCAACGAGGAAACCGGCGCGATCTATATCGAGGCCGGCGGCGAGTTGACGCTTGAGCGTGACAAGGATGGCGAGATCACCGGCGGCACGCTTCAGGATCTGCTGGATGCGGGCATCACCGATATCCCGGTGCTGGATATCGACAATATCAACGTCGGTCCCTACATCCGCAACACGATGGCCGCGGACAAGAACATGAGCCGGGAAACCGCGCTGATGGACATCTACCGCGTCATGCGCCCCGGCGAGCCGCCCACCGAAGAGGCCGCATCGGCCCTGTTCAACACGCTGTTCTTCGATAGCGAGCGTTACGATCTGTCCGCCGTTGGCCGGGTCAAGATGAACATGCGTCTGGATCTGGACGCCGAAGACACCGTGCGCACGCTGCGCCGCGAAGACATCGTTGCCTGCATCAAGGCGCTGGTGGATCTGCGCGACGGCAAGGGCGATATCGACGATATCGACCACCTCGGCAACCGCCGGGTCCGCTCGGTCGGGGAGCTGATGGAGAACCAGTACCGCGTCGGCCTGCTGCGGATGGAGCGCGCGATCAAGGAGCGTATGAGCTCTGTCGAGATCGACACAGTCATGCCGCAGGACCTGATCAACGCCAAACCGGCCGCTGCTGCGGTGCGCGAATTCTTCGGTTCCAGCCAGCTGTCGCAGTTCATGGACCAGACCAACCCGCTCTCTGAGGTGACGCACAAGCGCCGCCTCTCGGCGCTTGGGCCGGGCGGTCTGACCCGCGAACGTGCCGGTTTCGAGGTGCGCGACGTGCACCCCACCCATTATGGCCGCATGTGCCCGATCGAGACGCCCGAAGGGCCGAACATCGGTCTGATCAACTCGCTGGCGACCTTCGCACGGGTGAACAAATACGGCTTTATCGAAACGCCTTATCGCAAGGTGGTCGACGGTCAGGTGACGGACGACGTGCAATACATGTCCGCGACCGAAGAAGCGCGCCACACCATTGCACAGGCCAACGCTAATCTGGACGAGGACGGCCGTTTCGTGAACGATCTGGTCAGCACTCGCCAGTCGGGCGACTATATGCTGGCCCCGAACGAGCAGGTCGATCTGATCGACGTCAGCCCGAAACAGTTGGTTTCGGTCGCCGCATCGCTGATCCCGTTCCTTGAGAACGACGACGCGAACCGCGCGCTGATGGGCTCGAACATGATGCGTCAGGCCCTGCCGCTGATCAAGGCGGAGGCGCCGCTGGTCGGCACCGGGATCGAGGGTGTCGTTGCCCGCGATTCGGGCGCCGCGATCATGGCGAAACGTGCGGGTGTCATCGACCAGGTCGATGCCCAGCGTATCGTTGTGCGCGCGACCGAGGATATGGAACCGGGCGATCCCGGCGTCGACATCTACCGCCTGCGCAAGTTCCAGCGTTCGAACCAGAACAGCTGCATCAACCAGCGTCCGCTGGTCAAGGTGGGCGACACTGTCGGCAAGCATGAGGTCATCGCCGATGGCCCCGCGACCGACATGGGCGAGCTGGCCGTTGGCCGGAACGTCATCGTCGCGTTCATGCCGTGGAATGGCTACAATTATGAGGACTCGATCCTGATTTCCGAGCGGATTTCCCGCGATGACGTCTTCACCTCGATCCATATCGAGGAATTCGAAGTTGCCGCGCGTGATACCAAACTGGGGCCAGAGGAAATCACCCGCGACATTCCCAACGTGGGTGAAGAGGCGCTGCGCAACCTCGACGAGGCCGGTATCGTCTATATCGGCGCCGACGTGGAGCCGGGCGATATCCTTGTGGGCAAGATCACCCCCAAGGGCGAATCGCCCATGACGCCTGAGGAAAAACTGCTGCGCGCGATCTTTGGCGAAAAGGCCAGCGACGTGCGTGACACATCCCTGCGCGTCAAGCCGGGCGATTTCGGCACGGTCGTCGAAGTGCGCGTCTTTAACCGCCACGGCGTGGAAAAGGACGAGCGTGCGCTGCAGATCGAACGTGACGAGATCGAGCGCCTTGCCCGTGACCGCGATGACGAGCTGGCGATCCTGGACCGCAACATCTACTCGCGTCTGCGAACGATGATTCTGGGCAAAACCGCCGTCAAAGGCCCCAAGGGCGTCAAGTCGAACTCGGACATCACCGAGGATCTGCTGAGCACGCTGACCAAGGGTCAGTGGTGGCAGCTGGCGCTGAAGGAAGAGGCCGACGCGCAGATCATGGAAGCGCTGCACGCGCAATACGAGGCGCAGAAGCGCGCGCTCGATGCGCGGTTCGAGGACAAGGTCGAGAAGGTGCGCCGCGGCGACGACCTGCCGCCCGGCGTCATGAAGATGGTCAAGGTATTCATCGCGGTGAAGCGCAAGCTGCAGCCGGGTGACAAGATGGCCGGCCGTCACGGCAACAAGGGCGTCATCTCCAAGGTGGTCCCGATGGAGGACATGCCGTTCCTCGCCGACGGAACACCGGTCGATTTCTGCCTCAACCCGCTGGGCGTTCCCAGCCGGATGAACGTCGGGCAGATCCTTGAGACGCATATGGGCTGGGCCGCGCGCAGCTTTGGCATCAAGATCGACGAGGCGCTTCAGGGCTATCGCCGCACTGGCGATCTGTCCCCGGTGCGCGAGGCGATGCATCTGGCCTATGGCGACGATGTCTTTGAGGAAGGCATCAAGGACATGGACGAGGCGCAGCTGATCGAAGTTGCGGGCAACGTCACGAATGGTGTCCCCATCGCCACGCCGGTCTTTGACGGCGCGAAAGAAGCTGACGTGAACGACGCGCTCAGCCGCGCGGGCTTTGACACGTCCGGCCAGTCGATCCTCTTTGACGGCCGCACGGGCGAGCAGTTTGCGCGTCCTGTGACCGTCGGCATGAAGTACCTGCTCAAGCTGCATCACCTTGTCGACGACAAGATCCACGCACGCTCGACCGGGCCCTACAGCCTCGTCACCCAGCAGCCGCTGGGCGGCAAGGCGCAGTTCGGCGGACAGCGCTTTGGTGAGATGGAGGTCTGGGCGCTGGAAGCCTACGGCGCCGCCTACACCTTGCAGGAGATGCTGACGGTCAAGTCGGACGATGTCGCGGGCCGCACCAAGGTCTACGAGAGCATCGTCAAGGGCGAGGACAGCTTCGAGGCCGGCGTGCCGGAGAGCTTCAACGTGCTGGTCAAGGAGGTCCGGGGTCTGGGCCTCAACATGGAACTCCTGGATTCGGAGGGGGAAGAATAGAAAATTCGCAGAGATTTTCTTGCTCCGGTTTTTTGCGAAAAACCGGGGCATTCCCCTTTCCGGCCTACCCAAAATTCGAGGTAACTAAATGAACCAGGAACTGACAAACAATCCGTTCAATCCCGTGGCACCGACGCAGACCTTTGATGAAATCAGAGTGACGCTGGCGTCGCCGGAGCGTATCCTGTCGTGGTCCTACGGCGAGATCAAGAAGCCCGAGACGATCAACTACCGCACGTTCAAGCCCGAGCGGGACGGTCTGTTCTGCGCGCGTATCTTTGGTCCGATCAAGGATTACGAATGCCTGTGCGGAAAATACAAGCGCATGAAATATCGCGGCGTCGTCTGCGAGAAATGCGGCGTCGAAGTCACGCTGCAAAAGGTCCGCCGCGAGCGGATGGGCCATATCGAACTGGCCGCGCCCTGTGCCCATATCTGGTTCCTGAAGTCCTTGCCGTCGCGCATCGGCCTGATGCTGGACATGACGCTGCGCGATCTTGAGCGGGTTCTCTATTTCGAGAACTACGTCGTGATCGAGCCGGGCCTGACCGACCTCACCTACGGTCAGATGTTGACCGAAGAGGAATTCATGGACGCGCAGGATGCTTACGGCATCGATGCCTTCACCGCCAATATCGGCGCCGAGGCGATCCGCGACATGCTGGCCCAGATTGATCTGGAGTCCGAGGCCGAAAACCTGCGCGCCGATCTGGCCGAGGCCACGGGCGAGCTGAAGCCCAAGAAGATCATCAAGCGTCTGAAAGTCGTCGAGTCGTTCCTCGAGTCCGGCAACCGACCCGAGTGGATGGTGATGACCGTCATTCCGGTCATCCCGCCCGAGCTGCGCCCGCTGGTGCCGCTGGACGGGGGCCGTTTTGCCACGTCCGATCTGAACGATCTTTATCGCCGGGTCATCAACCGCAACAACCGTCTCAAGCGGCTGATCGAACTGCGCGCGCCCGATATCATCGTGCGCAACGAAAAGCGGATGTTGCAGGAATCTGTCGACGCTCTCTTTGACAACGGCCGCCGTGGCCGCGTCATCACCGGTGCCAACAAGCGTCCGCTGAAATCGCTGTCCGACATGCTGAAAGGCAAGCAGGGCCGCTTCCGCCAGAACCTTCTGGGAAAGCGCGTCGATTTCTCGGGCCGTTCGGTCATCGTTACCGGCCCGGAGCTGAAACTGCACCAGTGCGGTCTGCCGAAAAAGATGGCGCTGGAGCTGTTCAAACCGTTCATCTACAGCCGCCTTGAGGCCAAGGGGCTCAGCTCCACCGTCAAGCAGGCAAAAAAGCTGGTCGAGAAGGAACGTCCCGAGGTTTGGGACATCCTCGACGAGGTGATCCGCGAGCATCCCGTGATGCTGAACCGCGCGCCGACACTGCACCGCTTGGGCATTCAGGCGTTCGAGCCGATCCTCATTGAGGGCAAGGCGATCCAGCTGCATCCGCTGGTTTGCTCGGCCTTTAACGCCGACTTTGACGGCGACCAGATGGCTGTTCACGTGCCGCTGTCCCTTGAGGCGCAGCTGGAATGCCGCGTTCTGATGATGTCGACGAACAACGTTCTGTCGCCCGCCAACGGCGCGCCGATCATCGTTCCGTCGCAGGACATGATCTTGGGCCTTTACTACACTACGCTGGAACGTGCGGGCATGAAGGGCGAGGGCATGCTGTTCTCGTCCATCGACGAGGTCCAGCACGCGCTGGATAGCGGCGAGGTGCATCTGCACGCGCGCATCACCGCGCGCATCCCCCAGATCGACGGTG
This sequence comes from Roseovarius sp., assembly GCA_036568405.1. GTDB lineage: Bacteria > Pseudomonadota > Alphaproteobacteria > Rhodobacterales > Rhodobacteraceae > Roseovarius. Next base: position 93,338 of record DATCSR010000012.1, on the reverse strand, counting down.
AGGGCAATCAGGTGTTCGAGCGGTATGAGACGACACCGGGCCGCGTGCGGCTGGGTGCGCTTCTGCCCAAGAACGCCAAGGCGCCGTTCAACCTGGTCAACCGCCTTCTGCGCAAGAAGGAGGTGCAGCAGGTCATCGATACCGTCTACCGCTATTGCGGTCAGAAGGAATCGGTCATCTTCTGTGACCAGATCATGACGATGGGCTTCCGCGAAGCGTTCAAGGCCGGCATTTCGTTCGGCAAGGACGACATGGTCGTTCCTGAAAACAAGTGGGACCTTGTTGGCGAGACGCGCGATCAGGTCAAGGGTTTCGAGCAGCAGTATATGGACGGCCTGATCACTCAGGGCGAGAAGTACAACAAGGTGGTAGATGCCTGGTCGAAGTGTAACGATCAGGTCACCGAGGCGATGATGAACACCATTTCGGCCAGCAAGATGGACGAGAGTGGCGCCGAGGCCGAGCCGAATTCGGTCTACATGATGGCCCACTCCGGCGCCCGTGGCTCGGTCACGCAGATGAAACAGCTGGGCGGGATGCGCGGCCTGATGGCCAAGCCGAACGGCGACATCATCGAGACGCCGATCATCTCGAACTTCAAGGAAGGTCTGACCGTTCTTGAATACTTCAACTCGACCCACGGTGCCCGTAAGGGTCTGTCCGACACCGCCCTGAAAACGGCGAACTCGGGTTATCTGACCCGCCGTCTGGTGGACGTCGCGCAGGACTGCATCGTGCGCGAGCATGATTGTGGCACGGGCCGCGCCATCACCACCGAGGCGGCCGTCAATGACGGCGAGGTCGTATCGTCCATTGGCGAGCGTCTGCTGGGCCGTGTCGCGGCGGAGGATATCCTGCGCCCCGGCACCGAAGAGGTGTTGGTGAAAGAGGGCCAGCTGATCGACGAGGTGACCGCGGACATGGTCGAGGAAGCGGCGGTTCAGACGGCGCGCATCCGCTCACCCCTGACCTGCGAGGCCGAAGATGGCGTCTGCGCCATGTGCTACGGGCGCGATCTGGCCCGCGGTACGATGGTCAACCAGGGCGAGGCTGTCGGCATCATCGCCGCGCAGTCGATCGGCGAGCCGGGCACACAGCTGACCATGCGGACCTTCCACATCGGCGGCGTTGCGCAGGGTGGGCAGCAATCCTTCCTCGAGGCAAGCCAGAGCGGCAAGATCGTGTTCGAGGGCGAGCAGACGCTTGAGAACTCCTCGGGCGACATGCTGGTCATGGGCCGTAACATGAAGCTGCTCATCATGGGCGAGGGCGATGTCGAGCTGGCCAGCCACAAGGTCGGCTATGGCACGAAGCTGCACGTCAAGGCGGGCGATACCGTTGCGCGCGGCGACAAGCTGTTCGAATGGGACCCCTACACCCTGCCGATCATCGCCGAGAAATCCGGTACGGCCAAATTCGTCGACCTCGTGACGGGCGTTGCCCTGCGCGACGAGACGGACGATGCCACCGGCATGACCCAGAAGATCGTGATGGACTGGCGCGCGGCCCCCAAAGGCAACGAGCTGAAGCCCGAGATCCTCATCGTGGGCGAGGACGGCGAGCCGATGCGCAACGATGCGGGCAACCCTGTCACCTATGCGATGTCGGTGGATGCGATCCTCAGCATCGAAGAGGGGGACGAGGTCAAGATGGGCGATGTCGTCGCGCGTATTCCGCGCGAGGGTGCCAAGACCAAGGACATCACCGGCGGACTGCCGCGTGTGGCCGAACTCTTTGAGGCGCGCCGCCCCAAGGATCACGCCATCATCGCGGAAATCGACGGCTATGTGCGCTACGGCAAGGACTACAAGAACAAGCGCCGTATCTCGATCGAGTCCGCCGAGGATCCGGATCACAAAGTCGAATACATGGTCCCCAAGGGCAAGCACATCCCGGTGCAGGAAGGCGACTTCGTGCAGAAGGGGGACTACATCATGGACGGCAACCCCGCGCCGCATGACATCCTCGCCATTCTGGGTGTCGAGGCGCTGGCCGATTACATGATCGACGAAGTGCAGGACGTCTATCGCCTGCAGGGTGTGCGGATCAACGACAAGCACATCGAAGTCATCGTGCGCCAGATGCTCCAGAAGTGGGAGATTCAGGACAGCGGTCAGACCACGCTGCTGAAAGGCGAGCATGTGGACAAGGCCGAGTTCGATGCCGTGAACGCCAAGGCACTGGCCAAGAACGTGCGCCCCGCACAGGGCGAGCCGATCCTTCTGGGTATCACCAAGGCGTCGCTGCAAACCCGCAGCTTCATCTCGGCGGCCTCCTTCCAGGAGACGACGCGCGTGCTGACCGAAGCATCGGTTCAGGGCAAGCGGGACAAGCTGGTTGGCCTGAAGGAAAACGTCATCGTGGGTCGCCTTATCCCGGCGGGCACCGGCGGCGCGACCCAGGACATGCGCAAGATCGCAGCCAGCCGCGACAACGTCGTGATCGAAGCGCGCCGCGAAGAGGCGGCGGCTGCCGCTGCTCTGGCTGCTCCGGTGGTCGAGGATGACGGCGGGACGCTGACAGAGACGGCGGAAAACCGCGACGAATAAGCGGATAGTCCAGACCCAATGAAGGGGCCTCGCGGTAACGCGGGGCCCTTTTTCTATTTGCGGTAATGAAGGTTTTTCGGGATCGCGGCAGAAGAGCGCGCGGTGGTGCTGTCTACGGCGCGGCGTTCAGCGTCGGGGTTACGCGGCAAAGGAACGGGCGGCCTCCGCCGAAAGCGCAGCGGGCGGCCCATGGACGGCCCGCTGCAACAGGTTTATTCCGTTTCAAAACAGCATGCTAGGCAGCCACAAGGCGATCTGGGGGAACAGGAACACCAGCCCCAGACCCAGAATTTGGAGGGCGACGAAGGGCAGGGCAGACATGTAGATATCCCCGATCGTGACGTCTTTTGGCGCGACCGATCTCATATAGAACAGGTTGTAGCCAAAGGGCGGCGTCAGATAGGCAGACTGCATGCTGAGAATGAACAGCACGGCAAACCATGTCGTATCAAAGCCAAGATCGCGCACGATGGGCACGAAAAGCGGCACGGTGATAAAGACGATGGCGAAATCATCCAGAAACATGCCAAGCACGAAATAGGTCAGCAGCATTGCGAGGATCACCAGATTTGGCGACAGATCGTAATCCTCGATCAACTCACCCACGACCATGCCGGCGCCCACGCCCACGTAGATCTTGGAGAAGAACACGGCCGCGATGGTGATCCACATCAGCATGCCCATCAGCTTGGTCGTGGACAGCATGACATAGCGCAGCGTGTCCCAGCTGAGGCGGCGCTGAACGGCGGCGATCAGCAGCGCCCCGAAGGCACCGATGGCCGACGCCTCGGACGGGGAGGTGATGCCGCCGATGATGCAGCCCAGCACCGTAAAGATCAGCAGGCCGGGCGCGATCAGGAAGCGCAGGGATTTCAGCTTTTCGGTGGTGGTGAACTGATCTTCGGCAGGGGGGCCGAGCGTGGGATTGATGCGGCAGCGGATCAGGATGTAGAAGATGTAGATCGTCGCCAGCATCAGGCCCGGCACCAGACCGGCGGCGAACAGTTTGCCCACCGAATCGCGGCTGAGGAAGGCGTAGATGATCATCAGAACGCTGGGCGGGATCAGAAATCCCAGTGCGCCGCCGGCCATGATGGTGCCGGTCACCAGCCGCTTGTCATAGCCGCGGTTCAGCATCGCAGGCAGCGCGATGATACCCAGGCTGACCGTGGCCGCGCCGGAAACGCCCGCCATGGCAGCGATCAGCGCGCAAATGATGACCGTTCCGATACCCAGGCCGCCGGGCAGGCGGCCCATCAGCTTGTGGATCATCTCGAACAGGTCGTCGGTGATGCCGGACCGTTGCAGCACGAGCCCCATGAAAATGAAGAGCGGCAGCGCGACCAGCAAGAAGTTGTCCATGGCGCTGAACGTGGACGAGATCAGCAGATCAAGGCCTCCGTCGCCGTAGATCGCGTATGCGCTGCCGATGCCGCAGATCGTGAGTGCCCATGCCAGCGGCGCCCCGAGGGCCATCAGCAGCAGCATAGACGCGAACATGATGCCGGTTATGGCAAGCGGGTCCAGATTTTCCATTCAGTTTTCCTTGATACGTCAGCGCCGCGATGCCCGGGCAGTCAGTTTTTTTTCCGGGTAGTATCCACGGCTGCGGCCACGTCGGCGTCCAGCATGGAGGGCAGCAGTTCGGGGTCAATGTCGCTCTCGATTTCGCGTTCGCGCGGGTCGTCATATTCGACCCCGAAGAGGGTCAGCGCGGCGCGCACGAGTTCAGCGATATTCTGCAGCAGGACAAGACCGACGGCCACCGGGATCACCGTCTTGATCGGGTACAGCGGCGGTTGCCAGACGCTTTTGTTGGAGTATTCCAGCACGGCCCAGCTTTCTGCGGCGAAGGTGATCGCCAGCTTCAGGAAGATGCTCAAAACGAACAGACCGGTCGAAAAGATCAGCACATCGCAAAATGCCTGTCCGCGCCGGGGCAGGGCGCCCCAGATCACTTCGCTGCGCACATGGCCGCGGTGCCGCAGGGTGTAGCAACCCGCCAGCATGCAGAACGCGCCATAAAGCATGGTGCTGGTCTCATGCGCCCAGAGCGTCGGAGAATCCAGGAAGTAGCGAAAGATGATCTCGATCATCAGCACGCCGATCATTCCCAGCGTCAACCAGGAAATGGCCCGCCCGACATATTCGGACAGGCCATCCTGAGCGACAAGATATCTTGTCACCCAGACCATCAGAGGCGCCCTTGCGCCTTGGCGTTTTCAACCAGCAGTTCGATCAGCTTGGCATTCCGTTCGGACCGGTCGGCCTCTTCCTGCCAGACGCCTTGCGCGGCGGCCGTCAGCTTCTTGGAGTCCTCTGCGGGCAGGGTCGCGAAGGTAAAGACGCCGCCCTCTTCCTCGACCGATTTGTTGCCTTCTGCCAGCCAGTCATTGAGATCCTGCGCGTATTGCGCGATGGCCTCCTGCATGATCGTCTGATGCTCTTCGGACAGGTTGTTCCACTTCTCGGGGTTGGCCAGATAGGTATCGGTCCAGCCGGGCATCAGCATGTTGAGGCGGGTGTAATGCGTCGCCGTCTCGTTCAGCTTCAGCTGCTGGTATTCGATCGGACCGCCATAGATGGCGCCGTCGATCACGCCTGTGGACAGGCCGATATACAGCTCGCCCGCGGGCAGGTAGACCGTCGGAATGTCAAGCTCGCCCAGCACCTTGCCGATCTGCGACGTGGCGCGGATCTTGCGGCTTTTCAAATCTTCAAGCGACGACACCGGCTCTTTGGTCAGCAGGTCATAGTCGTGGCCCCAGCCCTTTTGCAGAAAGACGACACCCGCCTCGTCATAGGCTTCGGTCAGCATCTGCTGAACCGGCTCCTGGCCAAAGAATTCCTTGGCCTCTTCGATGCTGGTCCATCCGCCGGGCAGGCCCGCTTCGATGTTGCCCAGATCGACCTGGCCGGACCAGTAGCTGCCGACGCCATGCGCGATATCGATGGAGCCTTTGGACGCCGCTTCAAGCAGCTGGTCGCTGGCAACCAGTTCGCCGCCGTGGAACACCTGAACGCGCAGATCGCCGCCGGATGCTTCTTTGACGGTGTCCTGGAATTTCTTGATGATCGGATCGATCTCGGTCCCGAAATACGTGTGGAACCGCAGACGCGTCGTATCGGCGTTCGCCACAGGCGCAATGGCGGTCATTGCCACGGCGCCGGACACGGCTGCAATTGCCGCGCGGCGGGTGAATAGGCTGAAACTCATATGGTATCTCCTCCGGTGTGGACGGCGTGGCGTCCCTGCTTCGGGAACTCTGACGAATGTGATTCGACGGCCCCATTTCATGACCCCGTTGCACGGGGCTTGGAGTGGGAGCCTACATCATGGTCTATACTGGCGACAACGATAATGTTAGAAACGTATCGAAGGCTTCAGAATAGTATCGCTGAGAGGCGACTTTGCGCAATATCAGGAAAGCAACGGGACATTTGAAAGCAACTGGTCTTAAAGTGATCTGGCGATGGGCCCGAGATTCCGTCGCTGCGGCAAGACTGCGTGTCCAATCCAAGGTTGGCACAAGCGATTGCACGCTTCAAGATTCGCCGGGCGCGCACGTGCGCGAGCGAACAAGCACCAACGGGAGGCAGCCAATAATGGCCAAGACTGACGAAAAACCGAAAGAGCCGAAAAAGGCGCCGAAAAAGAAGCAAAAAACAGAGCCGAAAGCACCAGAGCAGACCCGCGAGAAGCTGAACGGTCTGACCGATATCTACCGCTACATGAGGCGCAACAAGACGCCGATCTATGTGATCATGCCGACGCCATTCAACCTGATGGGGCTGGACCAATGGGTTGGCGGGCTGGAATTCGTCAATTATTTCGACGTCTTCGACGGCCAGCATCCCCGCGTTTTCAAACCCACTCAACTGGGCGCGCCGGTGTTCCAGTCGATGGAGGACGTCGGCAATTATCTGGTCGACCACCCCGAATTCCGCGACCGTGTGAAACAGCGCGATCCCGGGCTGGCCGTCTTCGTGATGTTCGACGAAAAGACCGAGGATCTGTGCCGCGAAATCGGCCTGAAGATCGCGCTGCCCTCCAATGAGTTGCGCCACCGGCTGGACAGCAAGATCGAGACGACGCGCATCGGCAACGAGGCCGGTGTCGAAAGCGCGCCCAATGTCATGGGCCGCGCCGAAACGTTTGCAGAGCTGACCAAGCTGGCGACCGGCGCCAAGCTGGGCAGGGATCTGGTCGTTCAGACACCCTATGGCGACAGCGGGCGCACGACGTTCTTTATCAAGACCAAGAAGGATTGGGACAAATTCTCCAGCAAGATCGTCGGCGAAGATCTGAAGGTGATGAAGCGCCTGAACCATCTGCCCGGCACGATCGAGGGGTGCGCCACGCGGCACGGCACTCTGGTCGGTCCGGTGATGACGGACATTACCGGGTTTGAGGAAATCACCCCCTACAAGGGCGGCTGGTGCGGCAATGACGTCTCCCCCGCGATCCTGCCGGACGGTGTGCCCGACAAGGTCCGCGAGATGGCGCGCAAGCTGGGCGATCAGCTGTACATCGAGGGCTACAAGGGTGTTTTCTGCACCGATTTCCTGCTCGATACCGACACGAACGAGGTTTACTTGGGCGAAATCAACCCGCGCGTTTCGGGCGCCTCTCCTCCAACCAATCTGATTACCTCCACCTACGGCGGCTGCCCGATGTTCCTGTTCCACCTGCTGGAATTCATGGATGTCGATTATGAAATCGACATAGAAGAGGTGCAAAGCCGCTGGAATCATTACGATTACTGGACCCAGTTGATCCTCAAGCAGACCGAGGACAAGGTCGAGCTGATCACGCAGGCCCCCAGATCGGGGATCTGGAGCATGGATGACGGCGGCGAGATTTCATTCGTGCGCGCAGGCCACAACATCAACGCGCTTGGCGACGAGCATGAGGCGTTTTATCTGCGGGTCTATGGCGTGGGTGAATACTGCTATCACGGGGCCGATCTGGGCTGCGTTCTGGCGCGCGGCCGCATGCAGTCGGACGACCGCAAGCTGCTGGAGCGGGCCAAGCAATGGAACAGCGCCATCAAGGGGCAATTCAAAAGCGTGCCGCTGACGCCCAAGACCGAGGTGGCGATGCCCGCGGACATGACTGCCGGTAAATGGTTCTAGGACTTGCAGGAACGGGGGATCACTCCGGTTCCCCGTTCGGCACACCGATTGCGTCGATATCGTTTCTGACCCAGAAAAACGCGAATCCCTGACCGCGCAGCCAAATCTCCAACTTGTCCAGGCTACCCCATTCGCGGCGCATGCCGCGCGCGCTTTCCAGTGACATCCAGACGCCATCGACCAGAAAAAATACCGTCCATGTGAACGGATTGCGATCCTGGTCGCCAAAGCCGCCCCCTTGGACCGTACGCCGGACGCGGACAATGCAGGGATATTGCGTTATGCGGTAGGCCGCGATCATGCCGGGAATGTCGACCTGACGGATCGTGCCGGAAGGGATGGGGGATGGCAGCATGGCGGTGATCTTGACAATGTGATGCGCAATGTCAATATCGTTACACCATGCCTTATGGTGTTCTCTGCCTGAATGCGGGTAAGAAGAGCTTTGTGCAGAACGCACATATCTACCCCCGGATATTCACGGACACATCATGCAACTCAATTTCACCAGCCTTGCAGAAGACAAGCCGTCTGACGCGCTGGCGCAGGTATTCAAACGCGGCTGGCCGGGATGGTCGCGCTGGCTGGACAAACGGCGCACGGCCCGCACGACAGATCTGCGCGATGCGCGGCTGGCGCTGCGCCGTCACATGCCGGAGTTCGAAGCGCTCTGGGACAAGTGGATCGACGTTTGCGGCGCGGATGACGATGCGGCGCTCTTCCTCAGCTTCTGGTCGCCGCCGCGCTATCTGGTGAATTGCTCGCAGGCGGTCTTGATTGACGGTGATGGCCCGCTGCTGATCCGCAACTATGATCTGGACCCGCAGTTGAACGAGGCCACGCTGTTTTCGACAGGCTGGCGCGGGCGCCGCGTGGCCGGGATGGTGGACGGGATCGTCGGGCTTGCCGATGGTATGAACGACGCGGGCCTTGCCGTATCGCTGACCTTCGGGGGGCGCACGGCCTGCGCCGCCGGCTTTGGCATCCCGCTGATCGTGCGCTACGTTCTGGAAATGTGCGTGGACGTGCAACAGGCGGTCGAGGCGCTGCGCGCCGTGCCGTCGCATATGTCGTATAACGTGACCGTCGTAGATACTGCTGGTGATTGGGCCACTGTCTATCTGGCGCCTGACCGCCCGACCATCGTCACGCGCACGGCCTATGCCACGAACCATCAGATCGGCGTCGAATGGCCGCGACATGGGCGTTTTTCGAACACCCAAGGGCGCTCTGACCATCTTGAGGCGCTGCTGCAGGACCCGGGCATGACGCCCGACAGGCTCATGGGTGAATTCCTGACCGCGCCGCTGGCCAGCACCCGATATTCGCGCGGTTTCGGCACCGTCTACACGGCGGCGTATCGTCCGTACACGGAATCGATTTCGCTGAGCTGGATGGACGGTAGCGGCGAGGCGTGGCAGCTTGGCGCGGTCGATCCACGCGAACGCCTGGTCGAGTTTACGTCCGCCGGATCGCGCAGCCTGTCGGCTGGGCCGGGGCAGGCTCCGGAGGCACAATCCGATCCATCGGCGGGTGATTACGGCTGGCCGCCCGTCCCTCTCGCCGGCTGATCCGGCAGCCATGCGGATTGGCTGCGCCGGCTATATTCGGCAGGGCGCAGTGTCCGTTTCGCGGTCCTCCGCGGGCAAAGGGCCCGCATCATGCCGCGCCATGAAGCGGTCCAGTTCGGCTGCTGTCGGGGTTTGGCCGGTAAACACCTCGACATAGCCGCGCATACGCGAAAAACGTAGCGCACGATCTTCGGTGACCTGCATCGAAAGATACCCGATCTGGGTGTAAAGCACCGTGAGCGTTCTGACCTCGGCCTCGCCCGGCTCATAGCCGAACTGCAGGAACATAGCCTGAACCGCCGCCTTGCGCCGCGTATCCGCATCGGCGAGCCGCACCGCCAGGCCTGAATCGACGCGCGCCCAGTTGCGGATCGCCAGATCCAGCCGCCCGTCGAACAGCCTATCGTCCAGCCAGCAATCGAACAGGTTCAGCACCGCCTCGCAGATCGTCTCGGCATAAGCCTCGCAGCGGGCGATCAGATTACCGGTGTTTTTATCCTCCCAATAGCGGATCATCGCCTCCAGCAGGGCCTCGCGGTCCTTGAAGTGCCAGTAGAACCCGCTGCGCGTGACGCCCAACCGCTTGGCCAGCGGCATGATCTTGACCGCTTCGACGCCGCCTTCGGTCAGCGCATCATAGGCGGCGTGCAGCCAAGCCTCATGCGTGCTGGCGGGGGAGGGGTCGGTTTTGTTCATTGCGTGATTATCAGCAAACTTGACAGGTGTGTCAACGTTGTGAACACTTGTGTCCAGACCGGCCGAGTCGCCGGGACATCATGCAGGAACGCGTGCGCCGCCAGCCGCATCTGATACCGGGGGACAGACATGACCAAAGATCCGCTTTTGCAGCCCTATCAGCTGAAGCACCTCACGCTGAAGAACCGCATCATGACCACAAGTCACGAGCCTGCCTATCCCGAGGACGGGATGCCCAAGGAACGCTACACCGCCTATCACGCCGAACGGGCCAAGGCCGGCGTCGCGCTGGCCATGACCGCCGGATCTGCCGCCGTCAGCCGCGACAGCCCGCCGGTGTTCAACAACGTGCTGGCCTACAAGGACGAGGTCGTGCCGTGGATCCAGAAACTGTCCGATGGCTGCCACGAACATGGCTGCGCTGTGATGATCCAGCTGACCCATCTGGGCCGGCGCACGAACTGGAACAAGGGCGATTGGCTGCCCTCGGTGTCGTCCACCAAGCACCGCGAACCTGCGCACCGCGCCTTTCCCAAGCTGCTGGAAGATTGGGATATCGAGCGGATCATCAACGATTTCGCCGATGCCGCCGAGCGGATGAAGGCCGGCGGCATGGACGGGATCGAGATACAGGCCTATGGCCATCTGCTGGATCAGCTCTGGTCGCCGCTGACTAACGACTTGACCGGGCCTTATGGTGCCGACACGCTGGAAAACCGCCTGCGTTTTCCGATGGATGTGCTGGGCGCGATCCGCAAGCGGGTGGGCGACGAGTTCATTGTCGGCATCCGCTACACTGCCGATGAGGTCCAGAAAGGCGGCATCGACGCCGCCGAGGGAATCGAGATTTCCAAACGCCTCGCCAAGTCCGGGCTGGTGGATTTCCTCAACGTGATCCGGGGTCGCATCCACACTGATCCGGCCATGACCGACGTAATCCCGGTGCAGGGAATGGCCAGCGCGCCCCACCTCGATTTTGCGGGCGAAGTGCGCAAGGCGACCGGCATGCCCACCTTCCACGCCGCGCGCATCCCCGATGTGGCGACGGCGCGGCATGCCATCGCCGACGGCCTGCTGGACATGGTCGGCATGACCCGCGCGCACATGGCCGATCCGCATATCGTGCGCAAGATCATCGAGGGGCGCGAGGACGATATCCGCCCCTGCGTCGGCGCCACCTTCTGCCTTGACCGGATCTATCAGGCCGGGGACGCCTTGTGCATCCACAACGCCGCCACGGGCCGCGAGCTGACGATGCCGCATGACATCGCACCCGCTGATGAGCGAAAGAAAATCGTTATCGTCGGCGCTGGCCCCGCCGGGCTTGAGGCCGCCCGCGTTGCCGCCGAGCGCGGCCATGACGTGACCGTGTTCGAGGCCGCCGCCGACCCCGGCGGACAGGTCCGCCTGACCGCCCGCAGCGCGCGCCGCCGCGAGATGATCGGCATCATCGACTGGCGCATGGCGCAATGCGCGGCGCGCGACGTGACCTTCCACTTCAACACCCTTGCCGAGGCGGGCGATATAACCGCGCTGAACCCCGATGTCGTCATCATCGCCACTGGCGGCCTGCCCAACACCGAACTGTTCGAGAAGGGCCGCGACGAGCCGCATGTTGTCACCGCGTGGGACATCATTTCAGGCGATGTGAAGCCTGCCGAGAACATCCTGATCTATGACGAATCCGGCGACCACCCCGCCCTGCAGGCCGCCGAAATGGCAGTGGATGCGGGCGCGACGGTCGAGGTGATGACCCCCGACCGCACATTTTCGCCCGAGATCATGGCGATGAACCTTGTGCCTTACATGCGCAGCCTTCAGGGCAACGGCGTGACCTTCACCGTCACCCGCCGCCTCTTGGGCGTGGCGCGGGACGGCAACAAGCTGACCGCGATGATCGGCACCGACTACATTCATCTGAAGGAGGAGGCTTGGTACGATCAGGTCGTTGTCAACTACGGCACGCTGCCATTGGATGATCTCTATTTCGAGCTGCGCGATCTGTCGTCGAACGGCGGTGCGCTGGACCATGACGCGCTGATCGACGGGCGCAAGCAGGAGGTTATCCGCAACCCCGATGGCACGTTCCAGCTGTTCCGCATCGGCGATGCGGTGTCCGCGCGCAACACTCATGCGGCGATCTATGACGCGCTGCGGCTGGTCAAGGATATCTGACATGCGCATCGGGATCATCGGCACCGGCACCATCGCCTCGGCGGTGGTGCAGGGGATCGCGGAGGACGGCCACGACATCGCCGTGTCACAGCGCAGCGCGGCGCAGTCCGAACGGCTGGCTGCGATGTATCCGAACGTCACCGTGCATGACAATCAGGCGGTGCTGGATCGCAGCGACGTGATCATCCTCGGCCTGATGGCCGATGCGGCGGGCGGCGTGCTGGACGGGCTGGCCTTCCGCGCAGATCACAGGGTGGTCTCTCTGATGGCGGGGTGCGCTTTGGAGAGGGTCGCAGCGATGGTCGCCCCGGCGCCGGCTACGGCGATCATGATCCCCTTTCCCGCCATTGCGCAGGGCGGCTCGCCCGTTTTGGGCTACGGTGACACGGACCTCTTGCAAGGGCTGTTCGGGGCACGCAACAGTATCTTTGCCCTGAAATCCGAGGATGAACTCTCGGCCTACAACTGCGCCCAGGCCGTGCTGTCGCCCGCCATCCGCATGGTCGCGGATGCCGCCGACTGGCTGGGCCGGCGAGTCGAAGATCGCGCGCAGGGCGAGGCGTTTTTGCGCGCGCTGGTCGGCTCCAGCCTGATCGGATCGGACTGCGCCACATTGCTCAGCGCGCTTGACACGCCCGGCGGCTATAACCAGCGGCTGCGGAACCACATGACCGGCAGCGGGATGCCCGAGGCATTGGCCGAAGGGCTGGACAGGCTGGAGCGCGGGAAATGAGCCTTCCGCATATTTTCAAACCCATCCAGCTGCGCCACAAGACGCTGAAAAACCGCATCGTCTTTGGTGCGCATACGACCAACATGGCCGAAAACGGCCTGCCCGGCGCGCAGCACCGTGCCTATTACGAGGAACGCGCGCGGGGCGGCGCCGCGATGATCGTGGTCGAGCCGATGCCGGTCCACGCCGCCGCCGTCCTGACGCGCGGCAATTTTCGGCCCGGATCGGATGACGTCATCCCGCATTTCCGCAAGCTGAGCGAAGCGTGTCAGGCCCACGGCGCCGTGATGATCCAGCAGCTTTACCATATCGGCGCGCATGGCGACGGCGACAATTCATGGCATGCGCATTGGTCGCCCTCGGGCGGGCCCAGCTATCACGATAGCGACGGCAGCCACGAGATGAGCGAGGCCGAGATCGAGGAAACCATTGATGGCTTTGTGCAAGCTGCCATCCGCTGCCAGAAGGCAGGCTTTGATGGGGTCGAGGTGTGGGCGGCCTATCATGGCCTGCTCGATCAGTTCTGGACGCCGTTTTCCAACCAGCGCAGCGATCAATGGGGCGGCTCTCTGGAGAACCGCACGCGCGCCTCGCGCGAGGTGCTGCGCCGCATCCGCGCGGCCTGCGGCGGGGATTTCATCATCGGCCTTGCCGTCAATGACGAGCCTGACGTGAAAGCCGCGCTCAGCCACGAAGAGACCACCGAGATCGTTGCCCTGCACGATGTCGAAGGGCTGATGGATTACATCACCTGCGGCACCGGCGGCTATTTCGATTTCTACAAGCTGATGCCCACGTTTCTCTATGGCGAAAAGCTGGGCGTCGATCTGGCCAAGCTACTGAAGGGTTTGGTCAAAAACGCCCTCGTCACCGCCGAAAGCCATATCCGCACGCCGGAAAACGCCAATACCGTGCTGGGCGCGGGTGAGGCTGATCTGGTCTCTATCGTGCGCGGCCAGATCGCCGATCCGCATCTGGTGGCCAAGGCCGAGGCCGGGCGCGTGGATGACATTCGCGGCTGCATTTCGTGCAATCAGCAATGCTGGGGAAGGCGGAGCCGCGACTATTACATCTCCTGCCTCATCAACCCGTCTGCCGGTCATGAATACCTCTGGGGCGGGGATCGCTTTGCGCCTGCCGCCGCGCCCGCATCCGTGCTTGTCGTCGGTGGCGGTCCTGCCGGATTGGAGGCCGCGCGCGCCGCCGCTGAGCGTGGCCACCGCGTGACGCTGGCCGAGGCGGGGCCAGAGATCGGCGGCCAGTTCCGTCTTGCCGGATTGCAGCCGCGCCGGGGGCAGATCACCGATTTGATAGGCTGGTATCAGCGCCAGCTGGAGCAGCTGGGTGCCGATCTGCGCTACAACAGCTACATGGACGCCGATGATATTGCGGCGTTTGGCGCGGATCATGTGATCCTCGCCACCGGATCGCTGCCCACTGAAACCGGGTTCCAGCGCGCGCTGCCTCATGTCGCCGCATTGCCTGGTCTTGCCCTTGGCAATGTGTTCTCCGCCGAGGACGTGATGCAGCGCGCCGCGCGCCTTGGCCCCCGTGTGATCGTGTTGGATGAGGGTGGCAATTGGCGCGGTTGCGGCACCGCGTGGCGGCTGGCCGAGGATGGGCATGAGGTGACGATTGTCACCCCCGACGCGCTGGTCGGCAAGGAATTGCAACGCTCGGCGACCGACTGGCCCTTGCGCCGCGCGCTGGCTGCCAAAGGCGCGCGATTTATCACCGACAGCGCGATTGCCCGATGGACCGGGCAGGGCGCCGATGTGCTGTCGCTGCTGACCGGCCAGACGCAAAGGATCGCGGCCGATACGCTGGTGCTGGCCACCACGAATGTCGCCGACATGTCACTGCGCGACGAACTGGCGCAAAGAGGCGTCATTGCGCAGGTGATCGGCGATGCGAACGCGCCGCGCAATGCCGCTTTTGCCATCTTTGATGGGCGCAAGATCGCATTGGCGCTGTAGCGGGAAATCGGGCCGGGAAACTGATTGTTCGCGGCGGGCACGTTTTCATGACTTTAATGGCGCGACCTCGGGCCGGACCGGCGTGGCCTGGATACGCACTGCGGTCCGGCATCTCGTTGCAATCGCTGTTCCCTAACCCGCGACTGACCGCGCTACCGCGCGATTTTGTTCTGCTGCGGCTGCTTGACGCAAGGAAAAGCTTGCGTAATGCTATAAATCATCCATATACCATCCATACAGATGGAGAAATGACCATGAGCAACGTCAGACAACTGCGGGACAAGACGCCCGACAGCGAGAAAATCACGATCAACCTTGGCTATGTCGATTTGGGCCGGATCGATTTGCTGGTGCAGGAAGGGTTCTATTCCAACCGCAGCGATTTCATCCGCACCGCGATCCGTAACCAGCTGGACAGCCATATCGAGGTGGTTGCCAAATCCATTGAACGCCACACGATGGAGCTGGGCCTGCGCGACTACACCGCCGCCGATCTGGAGGCGGTTCGGGCCGCGGGCGAGGTGCTGCATGTCAAGGTCGTCGGCCTTGCCCGGATCGCGGCGGATGTCGCGCCGGAACTGGCGCTGGCGACCATCGGATCCATCACCGTGCTGGGGGCCTTGCAGGCCAGCCCGGACGTCAAAAAGGCGCTGGCTGGGCGCATAATCTAGCGCGCTGCCGCCTCAAAAAGGACAGAAAACATGAAGAATTTCAACGTCGGCGCCACGCGCCCGGCGACAGGTGACGCACGTTCTGCGCGCATCGCCGCCGCCAACGATCTGGTCCAGCGCACGCTTGCGCAGCATGGGCTTGCCTCGCCACTGGACGGGCAGGTGACTGGCACTAACGGCTTACAGGGACTGGACGGCCTTATGTCCGGTTTGCAAATGCCGCTGGGGAATACCCCGGCGCGGGACGTCGCCATTCCGGCGGGCGCTGAGTTTCGCAGCGGCGTTCATACCTCTGCCGCCGGGTCGCGCAGCTACCGCACTTATGTGCCGTCAACGGCGACAAATCGCGCCGAGGGCATCGTCATGATGCTGCACGGCTGCACCCAGACGCCCGAGGATTTCGCGATCGGCACCGGCATGAATGCACTGGCTGAGGCGCGCGGATTGATCGTGATCTACCCCCACCAACAGCGCGGCGACAATGCGCAGTCGTGCTGGAACTGGTTCAGTCCCGGCGATCAGAGGCGCGGGCGCGGCGAGCCTGAGATCCTCGCCGGGATGGCCCGCGGGGCGATGACCGAATTCGGCGTGCCGGGGGAGCGCAGCTTTGTGGCCGGTCTCTCCGCCGGGGCTGCGATGGCGGTGATCCTCGGTGCGGCGTACGGCGATGTCTTTGCCGCCGTCGGCGCCCATTCCGGCCTGCCGCTGGGCGCGGCCAAGGATGTGCCGTCGGCTTTTGCGGCCATGGCAGGCAACGGTCCCGAGCCGCAGCGCCGTCCCGCGCCTGCGCGCAGCATCGTGTTTCACGGAACGGCGGATGCGACCGTGCATCCGGTCAATGGTGCGCGGATTGCACAACACGCGATGGAGGGTGGCCCGGTCCGGTCCGTCGATACCGAAACGACCGGCAATAAAGCGGGCCGATCCTACAGCCGCCGCATTGTCGGACCCGCGGGCGCCGCACCGGTGTTGGAGCATTGGACTATCGAGGGCCTCGGCCATGCGTGGTCGGGCGGGCAGCCCGGCGGCAGCTATACGGACGCCGCCGGCCCCGATGCCAGCGCCGAGATGATCCGCTTCTTCCTGAATGAAAAGGACTTGTAAAATGACCGATCTGACACTGACTTTCGATGCCGTATCCGAGGCAATCCCCGGCCCGAAATGGGCCGCCCGCTGGCGTCGCTGCTGGCCCGACTATAAGGCGTGGTTCATCGCCAGAGGCGGCGATGACGGCCCCTCGCTGGCCGAGTGCAAGGCCGCATTGCGCCGCTATATGCCGGAACTTGTCCCAACTCATGGCAGGCTGACCGCCCTTGCCGGCGGGTCGGACCGGGCTGCGCGGTTCCTGTCCACATGGTGCCCACCGACCTATCTGGGCGGCTGTTCGCTGGCCGCGATGGCGCAGGGCGATGATGTGCGGCTGGTGCGCAATTACGATCTGTCGCCCGAGTTGAACGAGGGCCTGCTGCTGCGCAGCGAATGGACCGGGCGCGCCGTCATGGGGATGTCCGAATTCCTCTGGGGGCTGTCGGACGGCATCAACGATGCGGGCCTTGCCGTCGCGATTGCCTATGGCGGGCGCTCCGAGACGGGCGAGGGGTTCGGGATCACCACGATCATCCGCTACGTGCTGGAGACATGCGATACTGTGGACGAGGCGCTGGAGGCATTGCGGCGCGTGCCGTCGCATATGGCCTATAATCTGGTGCTGGCCGACGCCTCGGGGCGCACCGAGGGCGTCGAGATGCTGCCCGGCGGCGGCGCGCGGATCACCGCGCGGGCCATTGCAACCAACCACCAGAGCGGGCCGGAACAGGCCAGCAATCCTGCGTTCACCCACACCCACGAGCGCCACGCGCATCTGGACCGGATGCGCGCGACGCCGCGCACGCTGAACGCGCAGTTCCTGAAAAAGCCGCTGTTGCAGGATCGCTATGCCCAAGGGTTCGGCACGCTCTTCACCGCCGAATACGATCCGGTCGCGCGCAGCCTGGGGCTTACGATACGCGGGGCACGCTGGGATCAGACGCTGGAGGCCTTCAAAGAGGGGCGGCGGGTCGTCGATTACGCAGAGGCGGCTCCTGCCCGTATTCCAACCATCGCCGTCCCGGCGCAAGGCGTCGATGTCTGGGTGCAGCCCGAGCATCAAACATGGGCTGACACCGCGGATTGGGCCGCATGGGCCGCGGTGGATTGGGCTGCAGTGGGTCAAGACTATGCCGCAGGCCGTGGGCGCGCGATCCACAGCTACCTGCCGAAACGGCGCGCGCACGAGGACGCCGTGCCGGGGCATATTGCAGCGGCCTGCGCGGCGCATGGCTGTGTGATGCACGTCTAAGACGGGTTGGCGCGGCGCTCAGCCGCCGTTCAGCAGCACCGCCTCGACCCGCCGGTTTGCCTCGCGCCCGGCATCTGTCGTGTTGGGCGCGGTGGGGGCCAGATAGGCGATGCCTTCGGCCTCCAGCTGCCCGGGCGCCACGCCGTGCGCGTCGATCAGGCGCTGCATGACAGCCTGCGCCCGGCGGCGGGACAGCGCCAGGTTGGGCCCCATGCCGCCCACCGTGTCGGTGTGACCCACAAGCGCGATCCGGCGCGCGCTGTCTGCCTTGAGAAATGCGGCCAGCGCGGTCAGGGACGCAAACGGACCGGGGCCGAGCGTATCGGCGCCGGTAGCGAAATCCAGATCGCGCAGCACCGCATGTCCGCGCTGCGTCAGTGCCTGCACTAACGGCACGGATGGCGCGGGTGTGACGCCTGGCGGTGCCGCCGTCGCTGCCCCGGCGCTGGGCGCGCCCTGTGGGGTGATGCGGGTGATCTGCAAATAGGTATCGGCGCCCGACCGGCTGGTCAGAAGGGTGACATAGGCGTCCGCCTCGGTCCCGTCGACGGGCTTGCGCGCCGAGACGAAGTGATAATCGAACAGATCGACGAACATCTCGGGCGGCGGCAGCACGGTCAGGGCAAAGCGGAAATCAAAGCCACCGCAGGCCGCCGATGCGCAGCGATAGACCGTGCTGTATCCTGCGGCCTCCAGCTGAGCCTCCAGCGTATTTGTCAATTGCAGCGTCGTGACGGGCGCACCGGCCACGCGCCATGCCTGCCGCGTGACGCGCCCCTCGGTATCCTGCGTCGGCAGCGTCCCGGCCGACCACGGCCCGGTGGGCACAGCATGGCCGGCCATCTCTTCGACCACCTCGCGCGTCAGTGTGGCACTGCTCGGCAGGGTCAGTTCCTGCGCGGGAAGGGGGCCCGCCAATCCGGCGAGCAAAAGTGCCAACATCGGTGCGGCGCCGCGTATGCGACAGTGCAGGCCAGTCATACCTGCTTTCCGCCCGGCGGATGCTGGCGGTAGTGATAGCGCCCGATCCGGGCCATCCCCATGGATGCATAAAGCGCGTTGGCGGCAGTATTCGCCTCGGTGCAGACAACCGCCAGGTGCTGCGCGCCCAAGGGCGCCGCCCAGCGGGCCGCCTCCAGCATCAGCGCGCGGGCGGTGCCCTGCCTGCGGTGCTCCGGCAGCACTTCCAGCGCGTGGACCATCACCATATCGCCCTCGATTGCGGCAAATCCGGCGGCGACGGCGTGCCCGTTCCTTCGCCCCAGCAGGGTTGTCTTGGGGCCGCGCGCGCGGTGCATCACCGCAATGCGGTCCGGGCCGATACCGCCGCCCGCCCAGATTTCGCGCTGGATCGCCAGCGGCTCCCAGATATGAAAGCTGGCGGTCGGCTCGGGGCTGTCCATGGCCAGACCGGCCAGCGGCGCGGCGTACATCGCCACGGGGTCGACCACCTCGTATCCGGCTTGCGCCAGCAGCGCATCAACGTTTGCGTCCCCGCACCGGATCATGAAACAGGGTCGCTGGCCCATGGCGCGCATCGCGGCCTCGGCGGGGGCCAGATCGGCGTCTGTCGCCTGCCCGCGGGCAGTGGCCGCCGACGCGCGCTTGCCGCCGCCGCGCCCGTCGCGCAGCACCCAAGGCCCCAGCGTGCGCTGCGCATGTGCGGGCCACGTCGCCTGAATCACATCGTGCAGCGCACGGGCATCCGGGACGGTCATGCAAACCGCTCCGCCAGATCGGCCATTGCAGCGTCCAGCGCATCCTTGTCCTGTCCGCGCGCCACCACATTGGAGCCATAAACGCCGCCCCGCATGAACGGGTAGGAGCCGAAGCTGAGCTGCGGATAGCGCGCCGCCAGATCCCCGAGCGGCCCGGCGATGTCACCCTCGGCGCGCTGGATATCCATGCTGCGCGAGATCAGCGGCGCGCCGCCGGTCAGCGTCGGCAGGACCGAGGCGACCATCGCTTCGAAAATCTTTGGCACGCCGGCCATTACATGCACATTGCCGATGATAAACCCGG
The DNA here is from genome assembly GCA_036568405.1 of Roseovarius sp. Taxonomy (GTDB): domain Bacteria; phylum Pseudomonadota; class Alphaproteobacteria; order Rhodobacterales; family Rhodobacteraceae; genus Roseovarius. The sequence goes on along the minus strand of DATCSR010000012.1, from coordinate 73,471 downwards.
GCGCGGCGCTGACCGGGTTCTCGATCAGCGTCGCCCCTCCGGGGATGCGGGCCATGCGCAGGCGGGCGGTGTTCAGCTCGATCCCGGCGCGCTCGTAATGCGCGGCCAGAATGGCGCGCGCGTCGTCGCGTACGTCAATTGCGGCGCCAAAGGCGCGCGCCACGGCGTCTGCGGTAATATCGTCATGCGTCGGGCCGATGCCGCCGGAGGTAAAGACATACGTATGCGCGGCGCTCAGCGCCTGCACGGCGGCGGCAATCGCGCCCTCGTCATCGCGCACGACGCGCGCCTCGGCCAGGTCGATCCCGGCGGCGGTCAGCGTGCAGGCCAGATGGTGGGTGTTGCTGTCGCGCGTGCGCCCTGACAGGATCTCGTCGCCGATCACCAGCATGGCGGCGGTTGGGTTCGGCATCGTGGTCTCCTTGTGCGGGGGGCGTCTTGATCGGGCCTGCCCTAGGGTATAGGCCCCGGCCCATGCGGTTTCAAACCCCTCTTGCGTCCGGCGTACTGCTGCGCCGCTACAAACGCTTCCTTGCGGACGTCCGGCTGCCCGGCGGGCGCGAAGTGGTGGCCCATTGCGCCAACCCCGGCCGCATGACCGGTCTGGCCGAGCCGGGCACGCGCGTCTGGGTGGAGCCCAACGACGATCCGAAGAAAAAGCTGAACTTTGCGTGGCGGCTGGCAGAATTGCCCGGCGGGCATCTGGCCTGCATCGACACCGCCGCCGCCAACCGCGTGGTGGGCGAGGCGCTGAGGGCGGGGCAGGTGCCCGGTCTGACGGGATACGGCGACATCCTGCCCGAGCAGCGATATGGAGAGCGAAGCCGCGTCGATTTCCTGTTGCGCGCATCTGGCCAGCCAAACGCCTATGTCGAGGTGAAATCCGTCACGCTCAGCCGCCGCGACGGGCTGGCCGAATTCCCCGACACCCGCACGGAACGCGGTGCGCGCCATCTGTCAGAGCTTGCGGAAATCGCCCGCAGCGGTCAGCGCGCCGTGCTGCTTTATCTGGTGCAGCGCACCGACTGCGCGGGCGTCGCAACCGCCGCCGATATCGATCCGGTCTATGCCGCCGCGCTCACTGCTGCCCGCGCCGCCGGGGTCGAGATCATGGCCCACGTATCTGTGATCACGCCGTCGCAAATCACCCTCGGCGCCGTGTTGCCCTACCTTTAGCGCGCTCCCAGTTGCTTTCACCTTTCCAAAAATACTCAAATCCTCACGCGGCAGTGTCCGCTGCGGTCTGGCCCTTTTCCCGCAGGCGCAGTAAGGAGGCCCCATGACACCAAAGATGAGGCCAGACGTGAAAGATGAGCATCGCGGACGCACGACGAAGGATGGAATCCGTATCCACGAGGCCGCGGATTTTGCCGGCATGCACAAGGCCGGGGCACTGGCCGCGCGCATCCTCGACGACATTGCGCCCCATGTCACGGTAGGCCAGACGACTGCGGCACTGGATGAATTGATCGAGGGGATGGTGAACGATGCCGGCGCGACCTCGGCCACTATCGGCTACAAGGGCTACCGCCACGCCAGTTGCATCAGCGTCAACCACGTGGTCTGCCACGGCATTCCCGGCGGCAAGATCCCCAAGTGGAAGAACGATACCCACGCGCGCCCCGACGACAGCCTGAAAGATGGCGATATCCTGAACATCGATGTCACCGTGATCGTCGATGGCTGGTTCGGCGACACCAGCCGGATGTATGTCGCAGGCAAGCCCAAGACCTATGCCGAGCGGCTGATACAGGTCACCCATGACGCGCTGATGAAGGGCATAGAGGCAGTGCGCCCCGGCAACACGTTCGGCGATATCGGCCACGCGATTCAGGCCTATGCCGAGGCGCATCAGACCTCTGTCGTGCGTGATTTCTGTGGTCACGGTCTGGGCCGGGTGTTCCATGCGCCGCCCAACGTGCTGCATTTCGGGCGGCCCGGCTCGGGTGCGGTGCTGGAAGAGGGTATGTTTTTCACCATCGAGCCGATGATCAATCTGGGCCGCGCGGAAACCAAGGTTCTGTCGGATGACTGGACCGCCGTCACGCGGGACAAATCGCTGTCGGCGCAGTTCGAGCATTCGATCGGGGTGACGGCGACAGGGGCCGAGATTTTCACCTTGTCGCCCGGTGGGTTGTTCCATCCCACCTACGGCTGACGCCGCGAAAGGCCCGGATTTTTCTGCGAAAAATCGGGTGAAGAATGGGTATTTGGACCGAGAAAAAACACTGGGTCGCGTCAGGTCGCCTGTTGCTCTCTTTCGGAAATCGCCCGCCCGGCGGCGGCGCCCGATGCCCAGGCCCATTGGAAGTTGTAGCCGCCCAGCCAGCCGGTGACGTCAAGCGCCTCACCGATCACATAAAGGCCGGGCTGCGTGCGCGCCTCCATCGTCTTGGAGCTGATGTCGCCGGTGTCGATACCGCCCAGCGTGACCTCTGCGGTGCGGTAGCCTTCGGTGCCGCCGGGAGTGAGCTGCCAGTTGGTCAGCGCGTCGCATAGCTGCGTCAGCGCCGCGTCGCTTTGATCGGCCAGATTGCCGTCGAGCGCCTGCCCGGTTTGCGCGGGCAGGGCGGCGACCAGCCTTGCGGGCAGATGGCGCGCAAGCTCGGTGGTCAGATTGTGCCGACCTGCCTGACTGCGCTGCCTGCGCAGAGTGTCCAGCAGGGTGCCGCCCGGGTCGAGGTTGAGCGAAATCGCCTCGCCTTCGCGCCAATAGGACGATATTTGCAGCATCGCAGGCCCCGAGAGCCCGCGGTGGGTGAACAGCATCGCCTCGTCAAAGCTGGCCGTCCCGGCGCGTGCCCGGACCGGCAGCGCCACGCCCGCCAGATCGGCAAAGCGCCCCTCGGGGAAGGTGAAGGGCACGAGGCCCGCGCGCGTGTCGGTCACCGCCAGCCCGAACTGGCGGGCGATGTCGTAGGCAAACCCGGTCGCGCCCATCTTGGGGATCGATTTGCCGCCCGTGGCCAGCACGACGTTGCGCGCGGTGACGTTTCGGCGGACGCCTTGGGTCTCCAGCACGGCGTGGAAGGCGTGGCCGTCATGGCTGAGTTCTTGCAGGCTGGTGTGTAGCCACAGATCGGCGCCCGCGCGGGTCATCTCGGCGCGCAGCATTGCCACGATATCCTTGGCCGAATTGTCGCAAAACAGTTGGCCCAGCGTTTTTTCGTGCCACGCGATGCCATGGGTCTCGACCAGCGCGATGAAATCCCACTGGGTATAGCGCCCCAGCGCCGATTTGCAGAAATGCGGATTGGCCGACAGGAAGTTCTCGGGCGCGGTGTAGAGGTTGGTGAAATTACAGCGCCCGCCGCCGGAGATGCGGATTTTCTCACCCGGTGCGCGGGCGTGGTCGATCACCAGCGTGCGGCCGGTGCAATGCGCGGCGCACATCATGCCGGCGGCCCCGGCGCCTAGAATGAGCGTGTCGATCTGCATGGATCACGCCCTGCCCGAAGCGGCGCGCGGGGTCAAGCGCGCCTGTGATTGCAACTGCATTGGCAGCAAAATGTCCGAAAAAGCTGCACGGCGGCTGTGCGTGAGTGCTTTCCTCACTGCGATAATGCTGTTACGATGGTAAGATAGACCCCGAAAAGGGGCAATGTTCTGAGGCGAAATCGGCGGGTGTCATGACAGAAATGGTCTATGGATCGTCTCCCATCCGGGATGTCGAGCCGGTCCTTCCCAAATGGTGGCGGACGATCGACAAATGGTCGATCTCCTGTGTTCTGATCCTGTTCGGGATCGGGCTGCTGTTGGGGTTTGCAGCCTCGCCGCCGCTGGCTGAAAAGAACGGGTTTGCGCCGTTTCACTATGTGCAGCGGCAGATGTTTTTCGGCGGGATGGCAATGATCGCCATGCTGGCGACGTCGATGATGGGGCCGATGCTGGTACGGCGATTGGCTGTGATCGGGTTTCTGATCGCGCTGGTGGCGCTGATGCTGCTGCCGTTCTTGGGCACCGATTTCGGCAAGGGCGCGGTGCGGTGGTATTCGCTGGGGTTCGCATCTGTGCAGCCCAGTGAGTTCCTCAAGCCGGGATTTGTCGTCGCCGCCGCCTGGATGATGGCCGCCAGCCGCGAGATCGGCGGCCCGCCGGGGCTGAGCTGGTCGCTTGGCCTGATGCTGATCATCGTCGCGTTTCTCGCGCTTCAGCCTGATTTCGGGCAGGCCGCCTTGGTGCTTTTTGCGTGGGGCGTGATGTATTTCGTTGCCGGTGCGCCGATCCTGCTGCTGGCGGCGATGGCCGGGTTGGTGGTGCTGGGCGGCTCGTTCGCCTATTCCAATTCGCAGCATTTCGCCCGCCGCATCGACGGGTTTCTGTCGCCTGACGTCGACCCCACGACTCAACTGGGATTTGCCACCAATGCCATTCAGGAAGGCGGGTTTTTCGGTGTCGGCGTGGGCGAGGGCACTGTCAAATGGTCGCTGCCGGATGCCCATACCGATTTCATCATCGCCGTCGCGGCCGAGGAATACGGGCTGGTTCTGGTGCTGATCGTCATTGCGCTTTACGCTACGGTGGTGGTGCGGTCGCTGATGCGCCTGATGCGCGAGCGTGATCCGTTCATCCGGCTGGCCGGGACGGGGCTGGCCTGTATCTTTGGCGTGCAGGCGATGATCAACATGGGCGTCGCGGTGCGCCTGCTGCCGGCCAAGGGGATGACGCTGCCCTTTGTCAGCTACGGCGGCTCATCGCTGATTGCGGGAGGGATTGCCGTGGGGATGCTGTTCGCCTTTACCCGGTCGCGTCCGCAGGGCGAGATTGGCGATATCCTGCGCGGGAGGGTCCGATGACCCGGCGCGCGCCGCTTCTGCTGATGGCTGCCGGCGGCACCGGCGGGCACATGTTTCCGGCCCAGTCGCTGGCCGAGCATATGCTGGCTCAGGGCTGGCGGGTCAAACTGGCCACCGATGCGCGCGGTGCGCGGTATACAGGCGCGTTTCCCGGCGAGGTCGAGATAACCCAGACATCCAGCGGCACATTCGCGCGCGGCGGCGCAGCGGCCAAGGTGATGGCGCCCCTGCGCATTGCAGGCGGCACGCTGGCCGCGATCTGGGGCATGCTGCGCGACAAGCCCGACGTCGTCATCGGCTTTGGCGGGTATCCCAGTATCCCGGCGCTGTCGGCAGCTTTGGTTTTGCGGCGCCCTCGCATGGTGCACGAGCAAAACGGCGTCTTGGGACGCGTTAACCGGATCTTTGCGAAACACGTCGATCTTGTCGCCTGCGGGACTTGGCCTACTGACCTGCCCGAAGGGATCGAAGGCTATCATGTCGGCAATCCTGTGCGTGCCGCAGTGCGCGAGCGGGCTGGCGCCGGTTATATCCCGCCGGGCGATTACCCGATGTCGATCCTTGTGATTGGCGGCAGCCAGGGCGCGCGCCTGCTTAGCGATGTGGTGCCGCCCGCGATTGCCAGCTTGCCGATGGACCTGCTGCGCAATATCCGCGTTGCGCATCAGGCGCGCAGCGAGGATCTGCACCGCGTCGCGACATATTATGCCGAGCAGGGGGTGGATGCCGAGGTCGAGGAATTCTTTGACGATGTGCCGCGCCGGATGAGCGAGGCACAGTTGATCGTCAGCCGCGCGGGGGCCTCTTCGGTCGCGGATATCGCCGTGATCGGCCGCCCGTCCATCCTGATCCCCTATGCGGCGGCGACGGGCGATCATCAGACCGCCAACGCGCAGGCGCTGAAACAGGCCGGTGCGACGATACTGGTCCCGGAAAGCCGCCTCAATCACGAGGCGCTGGCCGAGCAGATACAGACCATCATCGGCCATCCCGAGGGCGCGGTGAAAATGTCGCATGCCGCGCTGGGCTCTGCGATACCGGATGCCACCGAACGGCTGGCCCATCTGATCGAATGGCTGGCCGACCAGGCGGCGCAAAAAGGAAAGACATAGATGAATTCAGCAGCCACGAAACTGCCCGGCGATGTCGGACCTATCCATTTTGTCGGGATCGGCGGCATCGGTATGTCGGGTATCGCGGAAGTGTTGCTGAACCATGGCTATGCCGTGCAGGGGTCCGATCTGAAGCGCTCACCCCTGACCGACCGGCTGGAGGAACGCGGCGCGACCATTTTCGAAGGCCAGCGCGTCGAGAACCTGAAAGACGCCGAGGTCGTCGTGATCTCGTCGGCGATCAAGCCCGGCAATCCCGAACTGGACGAGGCGCGCAAGCGTGGCCTGCCCGTCGTGCGCCGCGCCGAAATGCTGGCCGAGCTGATGCGCCTGAAATCAAACATCGCGGTCGCCGGCACGCATGGCAAGACCACGACCACCACGATGGTCGCGGCGCTGCTGGATCACGGCCAGTTCGATCCCACCGTGGTGAACGGCGGCATCATCCACGCATACGGCAGCAATGCGCGCGTCGGCGGCGGCGAATGGATGGTGGTCGAGGCGGACGAGAGCGACGGCACCTTTAACCGCCTGCCCGCGACCATCGCCATCGTCACCAATATCGACCCCGAGCATATGGAGCATTGGGGCACCGAGGCCGCGCTGCACAAGGGGTTCGAGGATTTCGTCAGCAACATTCCCTTCTACGGGCTGGCCGTCTGCTGCACCGATGACGTGGACGTGCAGACGCTGGTGGGCAAGATCACGGACCGGCGCGTCATCACCTATGGCTTCAACGCGCAGGCCGATGTGCGCGCGCTGAATCTGAGCTACGCCAATGGAATCGCGCATTTCGACATCGCGCTGCAATCCGAGGGCAAGCGGATCGACGGCTGCACCCTGCCGATGCCGGGCGATCACAATGTCAGCAACGCGCTCAGCGCCGTAGCCGTCGCGCGCCATCTGGGGATGAAAACCGCCGAGATCCGCGATGCGCTGGCCAGCTTCGAAGGCGTCAACCGCCGCTTTACCCGCGTGGGCGAAGTGGACGGCGTTACCATCATCGACGACTATGGCCACCACCCGACCGAGATTTCAGCTGTGCTGAAGGCCGCGCGCCACGCAACCACGGGCCGCGTCATCGCCGTGCATCAGCCGCACCGCTACACGCGCCTGCATCACCATTTCGAGGAATTCTGCGCCTGCTTCAACGAGGCTGACGTCGTGGGCATCGCCCCGGTCTATGCGGCGGGCGAGGATCCTATCCCGGGCGCCAGCCGCGACGATCTGGTCGCAGGTCTGATTGATCGCGGCCACCGCGACGCCCACGCCATCGACGGCGAAGCGGGGCTGGCCGCGCTGGTCAAGGCGCATGCGCGGCCCGGTGATCTGGTGGTCTGTCTTGGTGCCGGCACGATCAGCGGCTGGGCCAACCGGCTGCCGGAGGCGCTGAAAACACCGCAGTTGCAGGAAGGATAAGCCATGCCGATGTCGCTGATACTTGCCTGTCTTTGGGCGTTGGCCGCGAACCTCTTGGCGATGACGCCCAGCCGCGACCACCACTGGCGCGTGGCCTATGCTCTGATTGCCGTTGGTATTCCGATCCTCGGCTATGTAACATGGCAGACGGGGCCGTGGATCGGTCTGTTTTGCCTTGTTGCGGCGATGTCGATGCTGCGCTGGCCGGTGGTCTATCTGTGGCGTTGGCTGCGCGGCCCCCAGCAGGAACTGGCCGAGGATTGAGCCCGGCAAGCCCCTGCTCTGACACCAGCCCGATGACTGGCAGGAGGACCGGCATATGACCCCCGATCTGATGATATTATTCGCCCTCATGGCAGCGGCCTTTTGCGTCGGGGTCTATGTGTTTTTCCGGCTGAGCGCGCGCCGCACGCTGCGCTCTGCCGGGCTAAGCTGGCTGATCTGTGCCACTATCGTCCTTGCGCTGGGCTGGGCCGCCTTTGCGCTTAGTGCACCGCCGCGCGCCGCGATCTTTACCGGGCTGATCCTGCCGGTCTGGCTGATCGGCGGGCTGCTGGGCCTTTTTATCGGCGTCATTCGTAACGGGCGGGCAGATAAATGAGCGTGCAGATGCCGGAGGTGCGTGGCAAGCTGACAGCGCAGCGGCCCTTGGCCGATCTGACATGGCTGCGGGTTGGCGGACCAGCCGACTGGCTGTTCCAGCCGGCGGACGAGGCGGATCTGGCGCGATTTCTGGCCGCACTGGACCCGTCCATCGCGGTTTTTCCAATGGGGGTCGGCAGCAATCTGATCGTGCGCGATGGGGGCATCCGCGCGGTGGTGATCCGCCTTGGGCGGGGCTTCAACGGGATTACGGTCGAGGGCACGCGCGTTACTGCCGGCGCCGCTGCGCTGGATGCGCATGTGGCGAAACGGGCGGCTGAGGCGGGGGCTGATCTGACGTTCCTGCGCACCATTCCGGGCGCTATCGGGGGCGCGCTGCGGATGAACGCGGGGTGCTATGGGACTTATACCGCCGACGTTTTCGTATCGGCCCGCGCTGTTACCCGCGAGGGCGAGATCGTGACGCTGACCGCCGATGATCTGAATTTCCGTTACCGCCAGACAGACCTGCCCGAAGGCTGGGTCCTGACCTCTGCCGTACTGGAGGGCCCTGCCGCCGATCCCACCGTGCTGGAGGCGCGCATGACCGAGCAATTGCAAAAGCGCGACGAGACGCAGCCGACCAAGGACCGCAGTGCCGGCAGCACGTTTCGCAATCCGGGGGGGTTCAGCAGCACAGGCCGCACGGATGACACGCATGACTTGAAGGCGTGGAAGGTGATCGACGACGCCGGCATGCGCGGCGCAAGCCGGGGCGGGGCGCAGATGAGCCCCAAGCACCCGAACTTTCTGGTGAATACCGGGGACGCCACAGCCGCCGATCTGGAGGGGTTGGGCGAAGAAGTGCGAAAAAAGGTTTTTCAAACCAGCGCAATAGAGTTAGAGTGGGAAATCATGAGGGTCGGCGAACCGGCCCCGTGAACGGGTAGAGCACCCATACGACCAATAAAAACAGGACCGCAAACGGTCCGGGACATTGAGGCAGATCGGTGGTTCGTTCGAGCAGAACAAACCCCAAAGTTGCGGTGATAATGGGCGGCCCGTCGGCAGAGCGCGACGTGTCGCTGTCTTCGGGGCGTGAATGCGCCACCGCGCTGAGGGATGAAGGCTATGACGTGGTCGAGGTCGATGCAGGCCGCGACCTTGCGCAGAAGCTGTCGGAAATTTCCCCGGACGTCGTTTTCAACGCCCTGCATGGTCGCTGGGGCGAGGATGGCTGCGTTCAGGGCATGCTGGAATGGCTGCGCATCCCCTACACCCATTCGGGCGTTCTGTCCTCGGCTCTGGCGATGGACAAGGAGGCGACGAAATCCGCCTACCGCGCCGCGGGCCTGCCGGTCGTGCCCAGCATCCTTGCGAACCGCGACGACGTGCGCGCGCAGCATCCCATGCAGCCGCCCTATGTGGTGAAGCCCTGTAACGAAGGCTCCTCTGTCGGCATCTATATCGTGCATGAGGCCGCCAATGACCCCGCGCAGTTGTCGGATGACATGCCCGAGCGCGTCATGGTCGAAGCCTACGCGCCGGGCCGCGAACTGACCACCACCGTCGTCGGCGACCGGGCACTGACCGTGACCGACATCATCACCGAAGGCTGGTATGATTACGCCGCGAAATACGAGGTCGGCGGATCGCGCCACGTCGTGCCCGCCGACATCCCGCAGGACATTTTCGATCTGTGCATGGACTACGCCCTGCGCGCCCATGTAGCTCTGGGCTGCCGGGGCGTCAGCCGCACCGATTTCCGCTGGGACGAGGCGCAGGGGCAGGCGGGCCTGATCCTGCTGGAGACGAACACGCAGCCCGGCATGACGCCCACGTCGCTCAGCCCCGAACAGGCGCAGGCGGTCGGCATCAGCTTTGGCGCGCTCTGCCGCTGGATGGTGGAGGATGCATCATGGGACAGGTGAGCGCGCGCAATGATCCGGCGCCGTCGCGTTGGTCCTACCGGATGCAGCGGGTGCTGCTGACGCCGATGTACCGGCGCATGCTGCGCTTTGGCATCCCATTCTGCCTGACTTTCGGGGTCGCATCCTGGTATCTGACGGACCCTGGCGTTCAGCAGCGCATGACGCTGGCCTTCAAGGATCTGCGCGAGCAGATCCAGACCCGCCCCGAATTCATGGTCAAACTGCTGGCGGTCGAGGGCGCCAGCCCGCGGACCGCCGAGGATGTGCGCGACAGCTTTGGCTATGTGCTGCCGCTCAGCTCATTCGATATGGATCTGGAAGCTGTCCGCGCCGCGATCGAGGATATTCCCGCCGTCGCCAGCGCCGCCGTGCGCGTGCGTCAGGGCGGCGTGCTGGAGGTGCGGGTGCATGAACGCCAGCCCGCCGCGCTGCTGCGCGTGCCAAAGGGGCTGATCGTGATTGATGGCGAAGGTGTCGCACTGGATGCGGTCGCTCACCGGGCCGAGCGGGCCAAGCTGCTGGTTCTGACAGGTGACGGCGCGCAGGACGCGGTGCCCGAGGCGCTGGCATTGCGCGCTGCTGCCGGTCCGCTGGCGCCGCGTATGCGCGGCCTTGTGCGGATGGGCGCGCGCCGCTGGGACATGGTGCTGGATCGCGGTCAGCGCATCCTGCTGCCCGCCGCCGATCCGGTCCGCGCGCTGGAGCGCGTCATCGTCCTGGACGAGACGCAGAAGATGCTGGAGCGCGACATCGCGGTCGTGGACATGCGGCTGGCCGACAGGCCAACGCTGAGAATGAATGAACCCGCCAGCCAGGAATGGTGGCGCGTCCGGAACTTGAGTGCAGGGACAAGTGCAGAATGATCGAACTATATGAATCCCAACGCGCGATGCGCAACATGCGCCGGGCCGCCATGCAGCGCGGTGTCGTGGCTGTCCTGGACGTGGGCACCTCCAAGATTGCCTGCCTCGTGCTGCGGTTCGACGGCAGCGACCGGCGCGATGGTGACAGCAGCATCGGCGCGATGGCCGGGCAGGCCGGATTCCGCGTCATTGGCGCCGCGACAACGCGTTCGCGCGGCGTCCGCTTTGGCGAGATCGAGGCGATGGGCGAGACCGAGCGCGCCATTCGCACCTCAGTTCAGGCCGCGCAGAAGATGGCCAATATCCGCGTTGACCACGTCATCGCCTGCTTTTCCGGCGCGGGTCCGCGCAGCTATGGGCTGGCCGGGCAGGTCGAGTTGGAAGGGCACATGGTGTCCGAACAGGACGTCAGCCGCGTCCTGTCCGCTTGCGAAGTGCCTGATTTCGGCCATGGCCGCGAGGTGCTGCATGCGCAGCCGGTGAACTTTGCGCTGGACCACCGCTCGGGCCTGATTGATCCGCGCGGGCAGATGGGCAACGCGCTGAGCACCGACCTGCACATGCTGACCGTCGACAGCGCACCGATCCAGAACCTGGCCCATTGCGTCAAGCGCTGCGATCTGGAACTGGCCGGCATCGCCAGCTCGGCCTATGTGGCCGGCATTTCGTCGCTGGTCGAAGACGAGCAGGAACTGGGCGCGGCCTGCATTGATCTGGGCGGCGGCAGTGCCGGCATCTCGATCTTTATCAAGAAGCACATGATCTACTGCGACAGTGTCCGCATGGGGGGCGAGCATGTGACCTCGGACATCTCGATGGGTCTGCAAGTGCCGACAGCCGTGGCTGAGCGGATCAAGACATTCTATGGCGGCGTCGTCGCCACCGGCATGGACGACCGCGAGATGATCGAGATCAACAGCGACACCGGCGACTGGGACCATGACCGGCGCAGCGTCAGCCGCGCCGAGCTGATCGGCATCATGCGCCCCCGCGTCGAAGAGATACTTGAAGAGGTTCGCGCCCGTCTGGACGCCGCCGGCTTTGACTGCCTGCCCAGCCAGCAGATCGTTTTGACGGGGGGCGGTAGCCAGATCCCCGGCCTTGACGGGCTGGCCAGCCGTATTCTGGGACAGCAGGTGCGTCTGGGACGTCCCCTGCGGGTGCATGGATTGCCGCAGGCCGCCACCGGCGCGGGATTTGCCAGCGCGGTGGGCATGTGCCTCTTTGCGGCGAACCCGCAAGACGAATGGTGGGACTTTGAATTGCCTGTTGATCGCTATCCGGCACGATCGCTGAAGCGGGCGGTGAAATGGTTCCGGGACAACTGGTAGCCCCAAGATGCGGTGCTGTCGGCGAAATCCCGCGAAAAGATGTGAAAAAGTGTCTACATTTGGTAGTCAGGCAGCGTTTTTTAGGTGACGATCCGGGTATATCCCGGTAATAATACGAGTTAAGGCAGAAAAATGGCCCGCGAATGTGGGCGCAAGCACAGGCGGACAGAGCAATGACATTGAACCTCACCATGCCCGGACGCGAAGATCTCAAGCCCCGGATCACCGTTTTCGGCGTTGGCGGCGCTGGCGGTAACGCAGTCAACAATATGATTGAAAAGCAGCTGGATGGGGTGGATTTCGTCGTTGCGAACACGGACGCGCAAGCGCTTCAGCAGTCGAATGCCGAAAACCTGATCCAGCTCGGCGTGAAAGTGACCGAAGGTCTGGGCGCGGGCGCCCGTGCATCGGTCGGCGCTGCTGCTGCCGAGGAAAGCATCGAGCAGATCGTCGATCATCTGGCGGGCGCGCATATGTGCTTTATCACTGCTGGAATGGGCGGCGGCACCGGGACCGGCGCCGCGCCGATCATCGCGCAGGCCGCGCGCGAGCTGGGCGTTCTGACCGTCGGCGTCGTGACCAAGCCCTTCCAGTTCGAGGGCGGCAAGCGGATGAAGCAGGCCGAGGACGGCGTCGATGCGCTGCAAAAGGTGGTCGATACGCTGATCATCATTCCCAACCAGAACCTCTTTCGCCTTGCCAACGAGAAAACCACCTTCACCGAGGCCTTCAGCATGGCCGACGACGTTCTGTATCAGGGCGTCAAGGGTGTGACCGATCTCATGGTGCGCCCCGGCCTGATCAACCTCGACTTTGCTGACGTGCGCGCGGTCATGGACGAGATGGGCAAGGCGATGATGGGCACTGGCGAGGCCGAGGGCGAGGATCGCGCGATCCAGGCCGCCGAAAAGGCAATCGCGAACCCGCTGCTGGACGAAATCAGCCTGCGCGGCGCCAAGGGCGTGCTGATCAACATCACCGGCGGCACCGATCTGACCCTGTTCGAGCTGGACGAGGCGGCAAACCGCATCCGCGAGGAAGTGGATTCCGAGGCGAACATCATCGTCGGCTCGACCATGGATCCCGAGATGGAAGGCAAGATGCGCGTCAGCGTCGTGGCCACCGGCATCGACGCATCCCCGGCCACGACCGAAGTGCCGGTCCCGCGCCGCTCGCTGGCCGAACCGCTGCGCCAGAGCACCACGGCCGAGCAGCATGAGCCCCGCGAAGAGGCCGCGCGCCCTGCCGCCGCAAAGCAAGCTGCGCCGCAATCCGAACCGGTCCAGCCCGCCGCGCGCGCCGAAGAGGCGCCCGAGCCGTCGCTGTTTTCCTCGATCGAGCCCGAGCGTGCCAGCTCTGACGAGCAGGCGGAGGACATCTTCGAGCCGCGTCAGGAGCGTCAGGAGCGCCAGTACGAGGCGCCGCGCCCGACCGCTGCACGGGCTGAAAGCGATCTGCCGCCCCCGGCCTATGCCCCGCGCGCCGCAGAACCCGAGTACGGCGACGAAGAGGAATTGCAGGCCTATGTCGCGCCGCGCCCCGTATCCCCCGGCACCCCGTCGGAAGATGCAATGGCCCGTTTGCAGACGGCTGTCGGCAACGCCGCGTCGCGCCGCCCGGTAGGGGCGCAGACCCCGCAGGTCCGTCAGGCGCAGCAGCAGTCTCGCAATTCGGAAATGCCGCAGCCTGCCGAGCGTCCGCGCTTTGGCATCAACTCGCTGTTGAACCGCATGACCGGCCACGGCCAGGAGGCCGAAGCACCGCGCCCGCATCGCCAGCAGCCCAGCGTTCAGGCGCAGCAGCCCGCGCCGGTCGAACCAGAAGACGAACGCGACGAGCAGATCGAGATCCCGGCGTTCCTGCGCCGTCAGGCCAACTGATCCGCGCGCTGAAATAAACTGCAATACTCTGACAAAAGGCCATCTTCGGATGGCCTTTTTTCGTGAGCGCAGGCGGTAATACGCCCTGCTAAGGTGCTGTTATCTTAGATGAAATCAAGATTGAGCGAAAACCCGCCATTGGCGTTTCACGCATGTTTCAAACCGTTGCAAAGATTGAGTTGAGCCTGCCGCGCCTTCCGCTTAAGTCCTGCTTAACCACAGCGGCAAGACCAGCCGTGGATTTCCGAGGCGACAGGCGACACGAGGGCACAATGCAAGCGACGGTAGAAAAACCCATTTCGTTCGACGGTGTCGGCCTGCATTCAGGTCTGCCCGCGCGAATGGTGATCCGTCCTGCGGCGGCCGGTCATGGCATCGTCTTTCGCCGGGTCGATTGCCCGGCTGGGGCTGGCGATATCCCCGCGCTCTGGACCCACGTCAATCAGACGCCGCTCTGCACCCGGCTGGAGAACGCATCCGGCGCGCAAATCTCGACAGTTGAGCATATCATGGCGGCGCTGATGGGCTGCGGCATTCACAATGCGCTGGTTACGGTCGACGGGCCAGAAGTGCCCATTCTCGATGGCAGCTCCGCGCTGTTTGTGCGCGGTATCCTGCAGGCGGGTCTGCGCAAGCAGGAAGCGCCGGTGCGCGCGCTGCGTGTGCTGCGCGAGGTCGAGGTGCGCCGCGGTGACGCTTGGGCACGACTGACTCCGCATCACACATTGGCCATCGAATTCGATATCGCCTTTGACGATGCGGCAATCGGCGTGCAGAAAAAAACCATGAACATGGCCAATGGCAGCTTCGTACGGGAATTGGCCAGCAGCCGCACGTTCTGCCGCAAGGCGGATGTCGACGCGATGCGTGCCAGCGGCCTTGCGCTGGGGGGATCGCTGGACAACGCGGTTGTTGTGGACGGGGCCGAAGTGCTCAGCCCCGGTGGCCTGCGTCACAGTGACGAGGCCGTGCGCCATAAAATGCTGGATGCGCTTGGCGATCTGGCCTTGGCCGGTGCGCCGCTCTTGGGGTTCTATCAGGGCCATCTGGCCGGTCACGCCCTGACCAACGATCTGCTGCGCGCGATGTTCGAGTTGCCGGGCGCGGTGGAATGGGTGACATGCGATGCGGCGCTGGCGGCCAAGCTGCCGGGCGCCGGGGTGCATTGGGGCGAAGTGCCGCAAGTCGCGTGACGCCGATGTGTTGCCCGCGTCGCTGCTGCCAAGCTGCGCGGCTCTGCCAGTTTGCGCCAACTCGCTTGTCTCATTCGGATTTCTCTGCTGGCACAGGCCGGATGATTGGGCTACAACCCGATCAACGGGGAAGAAGGGCAGATCAGGCATGACGTTTGGCAGACAGGGCGCTACATCGCGCGCGAAACTGGCGGCAAAACAAGCGGCGAAACTGACCGGTGCGCTTCTTTTGTCAGCGGCTCTTGCGTCGTGCAGCAGCGGCATCACCGGCAAGGTCGAGCGCGGCACTGTCGATTATGAGAATTATTCAGCCCAGCAGATATTCGAACGCGGTGAATTCGATCTGGCCGCGAACAAACCGGCTGTGGCCGCCCAAAGCTTTGCCGAGGTTGAGCGGCTTTACCCCTATTCGGACCTGACTAAGCGCGCCGTGATCATGCAGGCCTATTCCCACCACCTCGACGAGAACTACGAGGAAAGCCGCAGCGCCGCGCAGCGCTACATTGATTTCTACCCCACGGACGAGGATGCGGCCTATGCGCAGTATCTTCTGGCGCTCAGCTATTACGACCAGATCGACGAAGTGGGGCGCGATCAGGGCCTGACCTTTCAGGCACTTCAGGCGCTCCGCAAGGTGATCGAGGTCTATCCGGACAGCGAATATGCGCGGTCGGCGATGCTGAAATTCGATCTGGCCTTTGACCATCTGGCCGCGAAGGAGATGGAGGTGGGGCGCTTTTATCTCAAGCGCGATCACTTCCCGTCGGCGATCAACCGGTTCCGGGTTGTGGTCGAGGATTTCCAGACCACATCCCACACAGCCGAGGCGCTGCACCGTCTGGTCGAGGCGTATCTGTCGCTGGGCCTGAACGACGAGGCGCAGACAGCCGGCGCGATCCTGGGTTATAACTTCCGCGGGACGGAATGGTATCAGGACAGCTATCAGTTGCTCACGCGGCGCGGGCTGGCAATGGAGGCGCGCGGCGACAACTGGCTGGCACAGGTCTACCGCCAGATGATCAAGGGCGAGTGGCTGTAGCGTATGAGGCGGGCCGGGGCTTGCCCTGCGGGTTCAAAGCGGTGTGCAGCCCTGCCTGACAGGTTGGTTGCAGGGCGTTTTCCACATCGCAACGGCGTTGGCGTTTTCCGTATCCTTCGAGCCAAAAAAACGCAAAAGGCTTTAGGCAATGCTGCGCAGTCTTGATATTCGCGACATGTTGATCATCGACCGGCTGGAGCTGACGTTCCGGCCCGGCCTGAATGCGCTGACCGGTGAAACCGGGGCAGGCAAATCGATCCTGCTGGACAGCCTCGGGTTTGTACTGGGCTGGCGCGGCCGCGCCGAACTGGTCCGCGCGGGCGCCGAGCAGGGCGAGGTGACGGCGGTGTTCGACCTGCCCCCCGGCCACCCCGCACATGCCGTTCTGGACGAGGCGGGGATACCCGCCAGTGACGAATTGATCCTGCGCCGCATCAACACTGCCGAGGGCCGCAAGACGGCCTGGGTCAACGACCGCCGCTGTTCCGGCGAGGTTTTGCGCGGGCTCAGCGATACGTTGGTCGAATTGCATGGTCAGCATGACGATCGCGGCCTGCTGAATGCGCGGGGCCACCGGGCGCTGCTGGACGCATACGGCCAGATGGACGCGCTGCGCGCCGATGTGCGCACGGCTTGGGCCGCCCGACAGACCGCCGCCAAGGCACTGAAGGCCGCCGAGGACGCGCTGGAAGAGGTCCGCAGCGAAGAGGAATACCTGCGCCATTCGGTGGCCGAAATGCGTGCGCTGTCGCCAGAGCCGGGCGAAGATGGCGCCTTGGACGCGCGCCGCCGTCTCATGCAGGCCGCCGATCGCGTGCGCGCCGATATCGCCAAGGCTGCGCAGGCGCTGGGCGGGCAGGGCGCCGAGGGCGCGGCAGGCGACGCGCTGCGCTGGCTGGAGGATGCGGCGGCGCAGGTTGACGGCCAGCTTGACGCCCCCATCGCCGCGCTGGGCCGCGCCATGGTTGAGCTGGACGAGGCCGCGCGCGGCGTCGATGAGTGCGCCGACGCGCTGGCCTTCAACCCGGCCGAGTTGGAGGAAACCGAGGAGCGGCTTTTCGCGATACGCGCACTGGCGCGCAAGCACGGTGTCGGGCCGGACGACTTGGGGGACTTTGCAGAGGGCCTTGAGCAGCGCCTTGCCGCGCTCGACGCGGGCGATGCCCAGATCGACGGGCTGCGCAGCGATCTCAAACGCGCAAACAAAACCTATGACGATGCCGCCGCCGCCCTCAGCGCGGCGCGGGCCGAGGCGGCAGGGCGCCTCGACACCGCCGTGATGGCCGAACTGGCCCCGCTCAAAATGGAGCGCGCAGTGTTCGAGACGACGATGACCGAGCTTTCCCCCGGCCCCGACGGGATCGACGAGGTCGCCTTTCGCGTCGCCACCAATCCCGGCGCGCCGTCCGGCCCGCTGGCCAAGATCGCCTCGGGCGGCGAGCTTAGCCGCTTCCTTCTGGCGCTCAAGGTGTGCCTGACAGGGGCGCAGCCGGGCCTGACGATGATCTTTGACGAGATTGACCGCGGCGTCGGCGGCGCCACGGCCGACGCGGTCGGACGGCGGCTGGCGGATCTGGCGCAGGGCGGGCAGGTCTTGGTCGTCACCCACAGCCCGCAGGTGGCCGCATTGGCCGCGCATCATTGGCGGGTGGAAAAGCGGGTGGAAGATGGGATGACGCTGTCGACCGTGACGCCGCTCGATACCGGGCAGCGCGTGGACGAAATAGCGCGCATGCTGTCTGGCGACACGATAACCCCCGCCGCGCGCGCCGCCGCTGAGGCTTTGATGGCCGGCTGAATTTTCCGCCCCGCGTGGACGGCGCCGTTGGTGCCTGTGCCGGGAAGGTTTTCAGCACATTGAAAGCACCGCGCGCCGCGCTGCTTTTTCTTGGTAAAAATACCCAAAAAGCAACGTTTACCGCGCGCGAAACGCTCTAAACGAGGCGCGAGGTTTCGACTGCGGCGCGCACGAAGTCGTCGAACAAGGGGTGCGGCGCGAACGGCTTGGATTTCAGCTCGGGGTGGAACTGCACACCGATAAACCACGGATGGTCTGCCCATTCCACGATCTCGGGCAGGCGCCCGTCGGGGGACATACCGGAAAACCGCAGGCCGCACTCCTCCAGCTTCTTGCGATATTTGGTGTCGACCTCATAGCGGTGGCGGTGGCGTTCCTCGATCGACGTGGTGCCGTAGATTTCGGCGACGCGGCTGCCTTCCGTGAGGGTGGCGTCATAGGCGCCCAGGCGCATGGTGCCGCCTTTGTCGTCGGTGACCTTGCGTTTGACCTTGGCGTTGCCCTGCACCCATTCCTTGAGGTGGTAGACCACCGGCTCGAACCGTTTGGCACCGGATTCGTGGTCGAACTCTTCGGATCCCGCGTCGGCAATTCCGGCGACATTGCGCGCCGCCTCGATCACGGCCAGCTGCATGCCAAGGCAGATGCCCATATACGGGATCTTGCGTTCGCGGGCGAACTGGGCCGCCTTGATCTTGCCTTCGGTGCCGCGTTCACCAAAGCCGCCGGGCACGAGGACCGCGTGAAAGCCTTCGAGATGGCGCGCCGGGTCTTCGGTGTCAAAGACTTCGGCATCGACCCATTCGACGTTGACCTTGACGCGGTTAGACATGCCGCCGTGGGTCAGCGCCTCCCTGATGGATTTGTAGGCGTCCTCCAACTGGACGTATTTTCCGACGATGGCGATATTTACCTCGCCATCGGTCTTGTAGATGCGGTCCGCGACATCCTGCCAGACGGCCAGGTCGGGCCGGGGGGCGGGCGATATCTGGAACGCATCCAGCACCGCCTGATCCAGCCCCTCGCGGTGATAGGCCAGCGGCGCCTCGTAGATGGATTTCAGGTCGTAGGCGGCGACGACCGCTTCCTTGCGGACGTTGCAGAAAAGGGCGATCTTCTCGCGCTCTTTTTCAGGGATGGGGTGTTCGGATCGGCAAACCAAAATATCGGGCGCGATGCCGATGGATTGCAATTCCTTGACGCTGTGCTGGGTGGGCTTGGTTTTCAGCTCGCCGGAGGCCGCCAGATAGGGCAGCAGGGTCAGATGCATGAAGATGCACTGCCCGCGCGGCTGGTCGTGGCTGAACTGGCGGATCGCCTCGAAGAACGGCAGACCTTCGATGTCGCCCACGGTGCCGCCGATCTCGCAGAGCATGAAATCGACCTCGTCGGCGCCGATGGCAAGGAAGTCCTTGATCTCGTTGGTGACGTGCGGGACAACCTGAATCGTCTTGCCCAGATAATCGCCGCGCCGTTCCTTTTCCAGCACGTTGGAATAGATGCGCCCCGAACTGACGGAATCCGTCATGCGGGCTGGCACGCCGGTGAAACGCTCGTAATGGCCCAGATCCAGATCAGTTTCGGCGCCATCGTCGGTGACGAACACCTCGCCATGCTCGAACGGTGACATCGTGCCGGGGTCTACGTTCAGATAAGGGTCCAGCTTGCGCAGGCGCACCGAAAAACCGCGCGCTTGCAGCAGCGCACCCAGCGCAGCAGAGGCAAGGCCTTTGCCGAGGGAGGAAACGACGCCGCCGGTGATAAAGATGTAACGAGCCATTGGCAGGCGGTCCCCCGTGATGGTGGGCCCGAAAAGCGGGCCTGATTCTGTGCAAAAGCGGGTTCAAGAAACCGCAGCACCACGGGACTTGAGCCATAGAGGATAAGTGCGGCGGGCGCAACCGCGCCGCGACTTGAATGATGGAACAACAGGGAGCCGTGTTGCTGCGGCCCGGTGTGCCGGCTGGCGTTATTCGGCGGTTGGCAACAGCGGGGCGTCTGCATCGCTATCGTCCAGCGATTGCAGCGGCGCGGTGCCGGTGGCCGGATCTGCGGGCGCCTCGTCGCGGCGGGGCGCTTCGATAATGCGGTCCAGAACGGAACTGCCGGCCGAATTGCTGGCTGCGATGATGGTCAGCGCCATTGAGGTGCAGATGAACGCTCCAGCCAGCACCCACGTCAGTTTGCCCATGGCCGTCCCCGCCGAGCGGCCCGCGACGCGGCCACCGCCGCCACCGCCGCCCATGCCCAGACCGCCGCCCTCCGACCGTTGCAAAAGCACGGCGCCGATCAGCGCCAGCGCCAGAAGGAGGTGGATGATGAGAACGACGTTTTCCATTGAGCGGCCTGCCGGGTAGGGGAAATCTATGATTGTATTGGGGGCTATCTAAGTAATTTCCCCGCCCCCCGCAACCCGGCATCGGCGGGGGCGCGCCAGGCGGCGGCAGCTGTTGCGCCGAAAACAGCAGGCCGGCGTTTCGGTAAAGTGCTTTAGAGGTTTCGCCCCCCGCCGCGCATCGCTACAAGGACGCGGGTTTTACCAAAGCAGATAAGAGGTCCAGCATGGCAAACGTGGTCGTCGTAGGCGCTCAGTGGGGCGACGAAGGCAAAGGCAAGATTGTCGACTGGCTGAGCGAGCGCGCAGACGTCATCGCGCGGTTTCAGGGCGGTCATAATGCCGGTCACACGCTGGTCGTGGATGGCAAGGTCTACAAGCTGAACGCGCTGCCTTCGGGCGTGGTGCGTGGCGGCAAGTTGAGCGTGATCGGCAATGGCGTCGTGCTGGACCCGTGGCATCTGGTGAACGAGATTGCCAAGATTCGTGAGCAGGGCGTCGATATTTCGCCCGAAACGTTAATGATCGCGGAGAACACACCGCTGATTCTGCCAATCCATGGCGAACTGGATCGCGCCCGCGAAGAGGCGGCCAGCAAGGGCACCAAGATTGGCACCACCGGGCGCGGCATCGGCCCCGCCTATGAGGACAAGGTCGGGCGCCGGTCGGTTCGTGTGGCCGATCTGGGTGATTTGGCCACGCTGGAGGCGCGGGTGGACCGCGCGCTTCAACATCACGGGCCTCTGCGCCGGGGCCTCGGAATCGAGCCGGTGGACCGCGACGCATTGATCCAGCAGCTGCGCGATATCGCGCCCGAGATCCTGCAATATGCCGCGCCGGTCTGGAAGGTGCTGAATGACAAGCGCAAGGCTGGCAAACGTATCCTTTTCGAGGGCGCGCAGGGCGCGTTGCTGGATATTGATTTCGGCACCTATCCCTTTGTCACGTCATCCAACGTGATTGCAGGTCAGGCGGCCACCGGCGTCGGTGTCGGCCCCGGCGCGATCAACTATGTTCTGGGCATCGTCAAAGCCTACACCACCCGCGTGGGCGAGGGCCCGTTCCCGACCGAGCTGGACGACAACGACGGCCAGCGGCTGGGCGAGCGGGGCCGCGAATTTGGCACTGTGACGGGCCGCCAGCGTCGCTGCGGCTGGTTCGACGCGGCGCTGGTGCGGCAGACCTGCGCGACCTCGGGCGTCAAGGGGATCGCCCTGACCAAGCTGGACGTGCTGGACGGGTTCGAGACGCTGCGCATCTGCACCGGCTACGAGCTGGACGGAGAGCGGCTGGATTACCTGCCCACTGCGTCCGATCTGCAATGGCGGTGCACGCCGATTTACGAGGAAATGCCGGGCTGGAGCGAATCGACCGAAGGCGCGCGCAGCTGGGCCGATCTGCCTGCCGGCGCGATCAAATACGTGCGCCGCGTCGAAGAGTTGATCGAATGCCCCGTCGCGCTATTGTCAACGTCGCCCGAGCGGGAAGACACCATTCTGGTGACGGACCCCTTCGCGGACTGATCCGTTCGCGGACCGAACAAGGAGAGACGGCATGGCCCTCAGCTACAAGGCGCGCAGGCGCTGGTCCCTCGTGATCCTGCTGATCGGCCTGCCGGTCTATATTGTCGTGGCGATCAGCGCGATCGCGCTGCTGCCGGACCTTCCGGGCTGGGCGACCTTTGTGGTGTATGTCGTGGTCGGGTTCGCCTGGATGCTGCCGCTGAAGTTCGTTTTCCTTGGCATTGGTCAGGCGGACCCGGATGCACCCCACCCGAAGGACGGTAACCGCTGATGGTGCGGAATTTCGGTATTTAACCCCAAGAAAAAAGCACACATCGCGTGACATGAGGACCGGCGCGCGCCGCGCGGCTTGCGAATGTCGCGATGGCGCCACGCCGCTTTTTCATCATGCGCCGAGGGCGCGGTATTGCTTCTGGCAGATCGGTGCACCTTCCCAACGGCGCGGGCGAATGTCGCGCGCTACGGACTTGGTGTTCCTGCCCGATGATCTCAGCAATGAGGGGTTTGCCGCGATTGCATGGGAAACCATGGGATGGGGTGCGGCCAGGCGCGGCCCGATATGGGATCGAAGGCTGACACCTGCGGGAAATAAAGCGAATCCTCGAAGGATCCGGCGCAAATCCCCTTTCGTCGCACCTGATTCGTTTCCATGGATCATGCCTGACGCGGCGAGGAACCGTGCCCGTGGCGAAAAAATCGGGAAATCGTGGGAAAAATTTGGGTCACCTATAGTGCCACAAGATGTGGTGAATTAATGTGGAACCTGATCTAGGTTCTGCGCATACTCACGATTTCGTGTCACATGATCTTGTTTTGTTTCCCTGTGGATAACTATATCCTGTGGCTTTGCCGGTCATTTTTTAGTTGCGTCCCACGAATTCCCATGTCATCCCTATAAGCGTGATGAGGACGGGACGACGACAAGGGACACCAAACGATCCCGCTTAATAATAACCAAAGTCAGGTTTCATACAGGCATCCGCCTTCATCAAAAAAGAGATCCGGCGCGCGAGCGAGCAGACATCCCCCCAGGTGGCGCGCGCAGTCGGACACCCCGCCAAGAGCGGGACGAGGGCGACGGATTGGGCAGTGGCAGCCGCTCAATCCGTCGTTTTCGTTTGAAGACACGATTACGGCAAACGAGGCAGGGCAAGGGGCCGCACCCGTGGCACGCAGGTTCAGAGGTGAAAGCCACCACAAGGTGGATGCCAAGGGCAGGGTCTCGATCCCGGCCCTTTTTCGCCGTGTGATAGAGGCATCCGATCCGAACTGGACCGAGGGCCTCGCGCCCGAGCTGATCATCGTCTATGGCGACCATCGCCGCAATTATCTGGAATGTTATACCGTCGACGCCATCAGCGAGGTTGATGACAAGATCGACGCGCTGCCGCGTGGCTCGATGGAGCGCAAGATGCTTCAGCGGTTGTTTCATGGGCAGTCCTTCCCGACCACGGTGGATGAGACCGGGCGTCTAGTGTTGCCCGCCAAGCTGCGCGCCAAGATCGGGCTGGAAAACGAGGCGTTTTTCATCGCTGCCGGCGACACGTTCCAGATCTGGAAGCCCGAGACCTATGAGGTCGAAGAGGCTGCCAAGACCGAGGAATGGCTGGACGATCTGCCTGAGGATTTCGATCCGCTGGTGTTCTTGGATAGTACGAAGGGGGAATAGGCGATGTCTGCTGCTGCCCCCGGTGATGCCCCGCATATCCCTGTCCTGATTGAGCCCCTGATTGCCGCAGCAGCGCCGGTGTCCGGCACCTGGCTGGACGGAACGCTGGGCGCGGGCGGCTATGCACGCGCGTTGCTGGAAGCGGGCGCGGACAAGGTTATCGGCGTTGACCGCGACCCGGCGGCGCTGGAGATGGCCCGGAGTTGGGCCGCGCCGTTTGGCGACCGCGTAGAACTGGTCGAGGGCGTGTTTTCCCGGCTGGACGAATATGCGCAGGACCTGGACGGTGTGGTGCTGGACCTTGGCGTCAGCTCGATGCAGTTGGATCAGGCGCAGCGGGGGTTTTCCTTCATGCGAGACGGGCCGCTTGACATGCGGATGAGCCAAGGGGGGCCAAGCGCCGCCGATCTGGTCAATACCGCGGACGAGGGCGAATTGGCCGATATCCTGTATCTTTACGGCGAAGAGCGGGCCAGCCGCCGGATCGCCAAGGCCATCGTGAAAAAGCGCGCCGAAGTGCCGATCGTGAGCACGTTGCAGCTGGCCGAGATTGTCGAGAAATGCCTTCCACGGTCGAAACCGGGGCAGGCGCATCCCGCAACGCGCAGTTTTCAGGCGATCCGCATTGCCGTGAACGATGAATACGGCGAACTGATCGGCGGGCTGGAGGCGGCGGAACGCGCGCTGAAACCCGGCGGTATTCTGGCCGTCGTCACCTTTCATTCGATCGAGGACCGCATGGTCAAACGCTTCTTGCAGGATCGCTCGGGCGGGGGCGGGGGCGGCAGCCGCCATGCGCCGGTGCAGGCCAGTCAGGCCCGCCAGTTTGTGCTGAAAAGCCGCAAGGCGATCACTGCGGATGACGCGGAATTGGCGGCGAATCCGCGTTCGCGCAGCGCCAAGCTGCGCGTCGCCACGCGAACCGATGCCGCGCCCGGCGTGACGGACCGTAAGGCACTGGGCATGCCGTTGCTGAAAAGGGGGAAGTGATGCGCAGCATTCTTTATGTATTCAGTGCCTTGGCCGTGATTGGCCTGGCCTACTGGGCCTATAGCGAAAACTATCGCACGCAGGCCGCGATCAGCCATGCCGAACGGCTGGAGAACCGCATTGCCACCGCGCGTCAGAGGCTGCGCGTGCTGAATGCCGAATGGGCCTATCTGAACCGCCCGCAGCGCCTGCGCGAGTTGGCGGATATCAATTTTGACCGTCTGGGCCTGATGCCGCTGGAGGCCGAGCAATTCGGCCGGATCGATCAGGTGGAGTATCCACCCGAAACGGACTTGCGCATCGATTTTTCGGCCTCCGTCGAAGTTTCAAGCGGCAGTGATGGGGAGAGCATGCCATGATCCGTACCCCGCTGCGCCCGCTGGCGCGCATCCTGCCGGCCCGTGACAAGGGCGAGAATCCCGACGCCATCGAGCGCGAGAATATCCGCCTGCGCCACGAGGCGATGCGCGATAAATCCCGCCGCCGCGCCGAGGGGCGGCTGCTGGTGCTGGGCACCATGTTTTTCTGCGCATTCGGCGTCATCGGCCTGCGCATGGGCATCCTGGCCCAGACCGAACCGGCGGAGCCGCGCGCCAGCGCGGCGGGGGCGGGCATCCTTGCGCAGCGCGCCGATATCGTGGACCGCAAGGGGCGGATTCTGGCGACGAATTTCGATACGCATAGCCTTTATGCGCAGCCCCAGCAGATGATCGAGCCGCAAAAGACAGCCGAAAGGCTGGTCAAGATATTCCCCGATCTGAAAGAGGATCGCTTGGTCCGTGATTTCACTGGCAAGCGCAAGTTCCTGTGGATCAAGAAGAAAATCAGCCCCGAGCAGATGCAGGCCGTGCATGATATCGGCGAGCCTGGGCTGCTGTTCGGCCCGCGTGAGATGCGGCTTTATCCCAACGGCACGCTGGCGGCGCATGTGCTGGGCGGCGCCGGTTTCGGCCGCGAGGGCGTGCATGCCGCCGAGGTGATCGGCGTCGCGGGGATCGAGAAATACTATGACGACCGGCTGCGCGATCCGGCGCAGAATCACGAGCCTCTGACGCTGTCGCTGGACCTGTCGGTGCAGGCCGCGATCGAGCGTGTGCTGGCCGGCGGCATGAGCATCATGAACGCCAAGGGCGCCGCCGCCATCCTGATGGACGTGCACACAGGCGAGATCGTGTCGATTGCCTCGCTTCCTGATTTTGACCCCAATGACCGCCCCCGCCCTCTGGTGCAGGGCAAGGCGGCGGACAGCCCGCTGTTCAACCGCGCCATTCAGGGGGTCTATGAGCTGGGCTCGACCTTCAAGATATTCACCGCCGTGCAGGCGATGCAACTGGGGCTGGTCAATGCCGGGACGATCATCGACACCGCAGGCCCGATGCGCGTCGGCGGGCACCGTATCGGCGAATTCAACGGCAAGAACTATGGCAAGTTGAGCGTCGCGGATATCATCGTCGAAAGCTCGAACCGGGGCACGGGGCGCCTTGCGCTCCAGATCGGACCGGAGCGGCAGCAGGAATTCCTGAAAACGCTCGGGTTCTTCAATCCTGTCGATTTCGAGATGGTCGAGGCCAGCGGCGGCCAGCCGCTGCTGCCGAAGCGCTGGACAGATCTGTCGACCGTCACCGTATCTTATGGCCACGGCCTGTCCACCACGCCGCTGCATCTGGCCGCAGGTTATGCCGCCATCGCCAACGGGGGTCGCTACGTCAAGCCGACGCTGCTGAAGCAGGACGGCCCGGTCGCGGGCACGCGCGTCATGTCGGCCTCGGTCGCGCGCGAGGCGCGGACGATGCTGCGCAGCGTCGTCACCAGCGGCACCGCCAGCATGGGCGAGGTTCCCGGATACGCCGTCGGTGGCAAGACCGGCACAGCCGACAAGCCCAAGGAGAATGGCGGCGGCTATTATGAGGACAAGGTAATCGCGACCTTCGCGTCGATGTTCCCGGCGCATGATCCCAAATACGTGCTGATCGTTACCTTGGACGAGCCGGTCGAGACGTCGGGCGACAAACCGCGCCGCACGGCTGGCTGGACCGCCGTGCCGATCTCGTCCGAAATCGTGTCGCGCGTCGCGCCTCTATTGGGGATGCGACCCGAGATTGATCCTGCCGGGTTGGTTGATATAACGCTGACATCACTTTCAGACGGCGATTGAGCGGAGCGGGTCATGGCGGCGGGGCAGGCAAAGACACTGGCGGATCTGGGCCTTTCGGCCAAGGGCGGCGCGCAGGCGCGCGTGACCGGGTTGGCGGTCGATAGCCGCAAGGTAGTGGAAGGCACACTTTTTGCCGCGCTGCCGGGCAGCCGCGTGCATGGGGCCGAGTTCATCCAATACGCGTTGCGCATGGGCGCGAGCGCCATTCTAACCGACACCGAGGGCGCGCGCATTGCCGCCGATGTGCTGGCCGGATCGGGCGCCGCGCTGGTCGTGACCGAGGATCCGCGCGCCGCGCTCGCCTTTGCCGCCGCGCTGTGGTTCGGCGC
The DNA here is from genome assembly GCA_036568405.1 of Roseovarius sp. Taxonomy (GTDB): domain Bacteria; phylum Pseudomonadota; class Alphaproteobacteria; order Rhodobacterales; family Rhodobacteraceae; genus Roseovarius. Next base: position 46,526 of record DATCSR010000012.1, on the reverse strand, counting down.
CCAGCCCGAGGTGATGGTCGCCGTGACCGGCACCAATGGCAAGACGTCCGTCGCCAGCTTTACCCGCCAGATCTGGCAGGCGCTGGGGCTGGAGGCGATCAACGTGGGCACCACCGGCGTCGAGGGCAGCTATACCGCGCCGCTGGCCCACACGACGCCGGACCCGATCACGCTTCATCGCGTTCTGGCCGAGGCCGAGAACGCCGGGATTACCCATGCCGCGATGGAGGCGTCCAGCCACGGGCTGGAACAGCGCCGCCTTGACGGGGTCCAACTGATCGCGGCGGCGTTCACCAATTTCAGTCAGGACCATCTGGATTACCACCACACGTTCGAGGCCTATTTTGACGCCAAGGCGGGCCTCTTTACCCGCGTGCTGCCCGAAGGCGGCGTGGCCGTCATCAACATGGACGATCCCAAAGGGGCCGATGTGGCCGATCTGGCCGAGGCGCGCGGGCAGGATGTGCTGCGAGTGGGCCGCAGCGGCGGCGCGCATCTGCGCCTGCTAGGCCAACGGTTCAACCCGACGGGGCAAAGCCTGCGCTTTGAATGGATGGGCGAGCCGCATCAGGTCGATCTGCCGCTGATTGGCGGCTTTCAGGGCGAAAACCTGCTGCTGGCGGCGGGCCTCGCCATTGGCGCCGGGGCGGACGCGGCGCAGGTTTTCCAGACGCTGCCGGAAATGCGCACCGTGCGCGGGCGGATGGAACTGGCCGCGACGCGGCAGAGCGGGGCGGCGGTCTTTGTCGATTTCGCCCATACACCGGACGCCGTGGCGACCGCCATTCAGGCGCTGCGCCCGCATGTCATGGGACGCCTGGTCGCCATCATCGGTGCTGGCGGCGACCGCGATCCGGGCAAGCGGCCCCTGATGGGGCGGGCTGCCGCCGAACATGCCGATCTGGTGATCGTGACCGACGACAACCCGCGCAGCGAAGACCCTGCCGCGATCCGCGCCGCCGTCGTGGTGGGCTGCCCCGGCGCCTCGAACGTGGGCGACCGGGCCGAAGCCATCCTGCGCGGCGTCGATGCGCTGGGGCCGGGCGATGCACTTCTGATCCTTGGCAAAGGGCATGAAACCGGGCAGATCGTCGGCAGCGATGTGCTGCCCTTTGATGATGCCGAACAGGCCAGCGTCGCTGTCATGGCGCTGGACGCCGCCGAGGCGGGGGGCCACGCGTGAGCCTGTGGAGCGCCGCCGATGCTGTTGCCGCGACGGGCGGAACTACGCAGGGCGACTGGCAGGCAAACGGCGTCTCCATCGACACGCGCACGATCCGGCCGGGTGATCTGTTTGTCGCGCTCAAAGCCGAACGGGACGGTCACGATTTCGTCGCCGCAGCCCTCGCCAGCGGCGCAGCCGCAGCGCTGGTCAGCCATGTGCCGGACGGCGTGGCCGCGGATGCGCCGCTGCTGATCGTGCCCGACGTTCTGGCCGCGTTGGAGGCGCTGGGCCGTGCCGGGCGCGCCCGCACGGACGCGCGCGTGGTCGCCGTCACCGGCTCGGTGGGCAAGACATCGACCAAGGAAATGCTGCGCGAGGTTCTGGCGCGGCAGGGCCGCACCCATGCCGCCGAGGCCAGCTATAACAACCATTGGGGCGTGCCGCTGACGCTGGCGCGCATGCCGCAGGACACGGAATTCGCCGTCATCGAGATCGGCATGAATCATCCGGGCGAGATTGCACCGCTCAGCCGCATGGCGCGCCCGCATGTGGCGATGATCACGACCGTGGCCGCCGCGCATCTGGAAGCGTTCGATAATATCGAAGGCATCGCCCATGAAAAGGCGTCGATCTTCGAGGGTCTGGAGCCGGATGGCATCGCCATCGTAAACGCCGATCTGGAGACGACGCCGATCCTGCTGGACGCCGCCCGGCAGCAGGGCGCGCAGATTGTCACCTTCGGGGCAGACGGCGATGCCTATAGCCTGGATGCCGTGCAGCTCAGCAATGATTGCACCGTGGTGCGCGCGACGATCGCGGGCGATCCCGCGGTGTTCAAGATCCTCAGCGCCGGGCGGCATTTTGCGATGAACGGCCTTGCCGTTCTGGCCGCTGTCGATGCGCTGGGCGGCGATACCGGGCTGGCCGCGCCGGACCTTGCCCGTTGGCAGCCGCCCGCCGGGCGCGGCACGCGCGAGGTGATCGAGCTGGACAGCGCCGATGCCGACTGGACGCTGGATCTGATCGACGATGCCTTTAATGCCAACCCCACCTCAATGGCCGCAGCGCTTGAAGTGCTGGCCGCCAGCACGCCGCGCGACGGTGTCGGGCGCATTACCAAGGGGCGGCGTATCGCCATTCTGGGCGATATGCTGGAACTGGGCGCAGGCGAGGCCGAGATGCACCGCGCGCTGGCGGAGCTTCCCCACATCGCAGCGCTGACAACTGTCCACTGCGTCGGCCCCCGCATGCGCGCCCTGTGGGACGCGCTGCCGCGCGCGCAGCGCGGCCAGTGGTTTGAGAGCGCCGAAGATCTGGTGCTTTGCGTGCATGGCATGATAGACGCGGGCGATGTGCTGCTCGTCAAAGGGTCGAAGGGCAGCAAAGTCAGCAAGATTGTCGACAGCTTGCGCAAATCGGGGCGGACAAACCGCACTCAAGAAAGGGATGATTGAATGTTCTACTGGCTCACCGCCTTGTCCGATGGCGGCGATTTCTTCAATCTTTTCCGATACATCACGTTTCGCACAGGCGGCGCGTTCATGACGGCGCTGATTTTCGGCTTTCTGTTCGGCCGCCCTTTGATCAACGTGCTGCGCAAACGCCAGGGCAAGGGGCAACCCATCCGCACCGACGGCCCCGAGGGGCATTTTGTCAAGGCCGGAACACCCACGATGGGCGGGCTGCTGATCGTCGGCGCGCTGCTGACGTCGACGCTGCTCTGGGCGCGGCTGGATAATGCCTTTATCTGGATCGTGCTTTTTGTCACCATCAGTTTTGGCGTCATCGGATTCGCCGACGATTACGCCAAGGTATCGAAACAGCACCATGATGGCGTGCCGGGCAAGTTGCGGTTGGCGCTGGGGTTCGTGATCGCGGGCATTGCGGCCTATTGGGCCGCCTCCTATCACCCGGAAGCGTTGCAGTATCAACTGGCGCTGCCGGTGTTCAAGAATACGCTTATAAACTTGGGATTTTTCTTTGTCCCCTTCGCGATGATCGTGATCGTGGGCGCGGCAAATGCGGTGAACCTGACCGACGGTCTGGACGGATTGGCGATCATGCCGGTGATGATCGCCGCATCGGCGCTGGGCGTGATCGCCTATGTTGTCGGGCGCGTCGATTTCACGACCTATCTGGATGTGCATTACGTCGACGGCACCGGCGAAATTCTGGTTTTTGTCGCGGGCCTTGTCGGCGGTGGCCTTGGGTTCCTCTGGTATAATGCGCCGCCTGCCGCCGTGTTCATGGGCGACACCGGATCGCTGGCCTTGGGCGGCGCACTGGGCGCCATCGCGGTGGCCACCAAGCACGAGATTGTGCTGGCCATCGTCGGCGGCCTTTTCGTGGTCGAGGCGCTGAGCGTCATCATTCAGGTGCTTTATTTCAAACGCACCGGCAAGCGCGTGTTCCTGATGGCCCCGATCCACCATCATTACGAAAAAAGGGGCTGGTCCGAACCGCAGATCGTCATCCGCTTCTGGATTGTCGCGCTGATTTTGGCGATGATCGGGCTGGCGACGTTGAAGGTGCGGTGAGTGCGCTCATCCGCTTTTTGCGGCGGCCTTCGCATGGCTTGGAGGCGATATGATTCCAGTTCGCGGGTTTGACGGCGCACGCGTTGCCATCCTCGGCCTCGGCCGGTCCGGCCTGTCGGCGGCGCGCAGCCTGCGCGCGGGCGGGGCGGTTCCCGTTTGCTGGGACGATAACGAGGCCGCACGCGACAAAGCCGCCGCAGAGGGGTTCGAGACGCTCGACCTGACCCGCGAAGGTGCGTTTCACGGCATCGCCAGCCTGATCGTCAGCCCCGGAATTCCGCATCTTTACCCTGCGCCCAACCGCGTCGTTGCCGCGGCTCTGGCGGCGGGGGTGCCGGTGGATAACGATATCGGGCTGTTCTTCCGCTCTTTTGCCGGGGCTGAATGGTCTGATTTCGACCAGCCGCCCAAGGTGATCGCGATCACCGGATCGAACGGCAAATCGACCACCTCCGCGCTGATCCATCACATTCTGACTGACGCGGGCCGCGATGCGCAACTGGCCGGAAATATCGGGCGCGGCGTGCTGGATATCGAGCCGCCCGAAGATGGCGGAGCGGTGATATTGGAACTCTCGAGCTATCAGACCGAACTGGCCCGTTCGCTGACGCCAGACATCGCCGTTTTCACCAACCTCAGCCCCGATCATCTGGACCGGCACGCGGGACTTGGCGGGTATTTCGCGGCCAAGCGCCGCCTCTTTGCCGAGGGCGGGCCGGACCGCGCCATCATCGGCGTGGACGAGGCCGAGGGCCGGTTTTTGGCCGGTCAGTTTAGCGAAGGGGCCGGCGATGACCGCGTCATCCGCATCTCTGTAACAGAAAAGCTGACCGGCCCCGGCTGGCAGGTGTTCGCGCGCAAGGGGTTCCTGTCCGAATACCGCAAGGGGCGGCAGGCGGGCAGCATAGATCTGCGCCCCATCAAGGGCCTGCCCGGCGCGCATAACCACCAGAATGCCTGCGCGGCCTATGCCGTTTGCCGCACCATGGGCCTTGCGCCGCGCGTGATCGAACACGGGATGCACAGCTATCCGGGCCTGCCGCATCGCAGCCAGATCGTCGCCGAGGCGGGCGGCGTGACCTATGTCAATGACAGCAAGGCCACCAATGTCGACAGCGCGCTGAAGGCGTTGCAGGCTTTCCAGCGCATCCGCTGGATCTGCGGCGGGCTGGAGAAGGACGGCGGGCTGGCGGGGCTGGCTCCGGCGTTGGGGCATGTCGCCCGCGCCTATGTGATCGGCCGTGAGGCGGCGCATTTTGCCTTGGCGCTGGAGGGGACCCCGACCGAGATCTGCATCACCATGGCCGAGGCCGTACGCCGCGCGCATGCGGACGCAGAGCCGGGCGAGACGGTGCTGCTGGCCCCGGCGGCGGCGAGTTTCGACCAATACGACAGTTTCGAGCAGCGCGGCGATGATTTTGCCGCCTGCGTCAGGGCGGCACTAGGCTCTGGTCAATAGCGGCGGCGCGCGTTATCTGGACGGCAAAGGACGTCAAGGGGGGCCCATGCCTGAAACGACAGCTTATCGCACGCCCGGACCGGTTGAATCGGATCTGAGCAACGCCATCGCCCCGACCGAAGAAATCATCGCCGAGGCGCGTGCCGGGCGGATGTTCGTTCTGGTCGACCACGAGGATCGCGAAAACGAGGGCGATCTGGTGATTGCCGCCGAATTTGCCACGCCCGAGGCAATCAATTTCATGGCGGTGCATGGCCGTGGCCTGATCTGCCTGCCGATGACCGCTGAGCGGGTGGACCGTCTGGGCCTGCCGATGATGGCGGTCAACAATTCCTCGCGCCACGAGACGCCCTTTACCGTCTCGATCGAGGCGCGCGAGGGGGTCAGCACGGGCATCTCCGCCGCTGACCGGGCGCTGACAGTCGCCACTGCGATCAATGAGCAGAACACGATGGCCGCGCTGGCGACGCCGGGCCACATCTTCCCGCTGCGCGCGCGTGCGGGCGGCGTGCTGGTGCGTGCAGGCCATACCGAGGCGGCGGTCGATATCGCGCGGCTGGCGGGGCTGAACCCGTCGGGCGTGATCTGCGAGATCATGAAGGATGACGGCACGATGGCGCGGCTTCCCGATCTGGTGGAATTCGCTCAGGCCCATGGGCTGAAGATCGGCACGATCAGCGATCTGATCGCCTACCGGCACAAGCACGACAACCTCGTGCGCGAGGTGCGGCGCGAACATGTGGATGCCCATATCGGTGGCGATTGGGAAATGCGGATCTTTGCCGACCAGATGTCGGGGACCGAGCATGTCGTGCTGATCAAGGGCGATATCTTCGACGGCGCGCCCGTGCTGGCGCGCACTCACGCGCTGAACGCGCTGGAGGATGTGCTGGGCATCGGCGGCAACCCTGCGGGCAAACTGCGCCTTGCAATGCAGATCATTGCGGACGAGGGGCGCGGTGCGATCTTCCTGTTCCGCCAGCCGCGGCCTGAACTGGCCGAGGAGTTGGACGAGGACGGCCCGCGCACGATCAAGCATACCGGGCTGGGCGCGCAGATCATGTCGACGATGGGCCTGCACGAGCTTATCCTTGTGACTGACAGCACCGAGACGCGGTATCTGGGCCTTGACGCCTACGGTATCAGCATCATTGGCACGCACCCCTTGAGCAAAGGTTAACCCCATGGCAGGCACCGAATACACCATGCCCCGCGCCGCGCTGGACAATCCCGCCAAGCTGCTGGTCGTCGTCGCGCCATTCTACCGCGACATCGCCGACAACCTGATCGCCGGCGCGACGGCCGAGATCGAGGCGACAGACGCCACCTATGAAGTGATCGAAGTGCCCGGCGCGCTGGAACTGCCCACCGCCATCAGCATCGCCGAACGCCTCAGCAATTTCGACGGCTACGTCGCGCTTGGCTGCGTCATCCGCGGCGAGACGACGCATTACGAAACGGTCTGCAACGATTCCAGCCGGGGCATCACGCTGCTGGGTCTTCAGGGGATCTGCGTCGGCAACGGCATCCTGACGGTCGAAAATCGCGCGCAGGCCGAGGCGCGCGCCGATCCGGCGCGCCTGAACAAAGGGGCAGGGGCTGCCGCTGCCGCCTTGCATCTGATCGCACTGACCCGTAAGTGGGGCGCTCCGCGCAAGGGCGTGGGGTTCATTCCCGGCGCCGAAGAATTGCGCATCGCGGGCACATCCAAGGACAAACCGACGGCATGACTACCGAGCCTGCACCCATTTCCGGCAACCAAAAGCGCAAGATGCGCTCGGCGGCGCGGCTATATGCCGTGCAGGCCCTGTTCCAGATGGAGCATTCCAACCAGAGCGTTGACGCGGTCTATCTGGAATTCCTCGACCACCGTTTCGGTGCGCCGGTCGATGACGATATCGCCATGATCGAAGGCGACGAGGATCTGTTTCGAATGGTGCTGAATGGCGCGGTGGACAAGCAGCGCCAGATTGACCAGATGACCGACCGCGCGCTGGTGGCCAAATGGCCCATCGCGCGCATCGATCCGACGCTGCGTGCCCTGTTCCGGGCAGCCGGGGCCGAACTGCTGGGCGGCGACGCGCCGCCGCGGGTGGTGATTACCGAATATGTCGACGTCGCGACCAGCTTTTTCCCGGACGGACGCGAGCCGAAATTCGTCAATGCCGTGCTGGATCACATGGCACGCGAGGCGCTGCCAGAGGCATTCTAGCGCCGCATGGGCCATTCACCGCTGATCCCCCCTTGCAGTGGAACACGTCCGCGTTACATTTATAGTATCCCATTTGCAGGAGATGCCCCGATGCCGAAACTGATCCGCCTCTATATCACGCATGTGGCCATAGGTTTTGGGGTCGCCGCGGCGTTTGTCGGGATGCTGTTGTGGTTTGATATCGCGAATCTGTGGCATCTGGTGTCGCACTCGGACAAGGGGTGGCTTGCCGTTCTGATCCTGTGGCTGGCCAATGGCATCGTGTTCGCTGGCGTGCAGTTCGGTATTGCCGTGATGAATATGAAAGACGACGATGACGAACCGCGCGGCGGTCATCGCCAGCGTGTCACCCGGAATGACGGCCAGATGATCCCCGTCCGCGTCGCTGGCAAGGCCCCGCAGGGCGCGCCCCGGCGCGGCTGAACCGCGCGCGCCGGTCTTCGGACAACCTGAAGTTTTCGTATTGATTTGCGGGTAAGTGGCGGGCCCGCACGCAGCCGTTTGGTTATCTCATTCCCGAGGACCTGTATATACAGGTGGGCACCGGGTAACCTGACCAGGGTCAGGACAGAGCCAGCTCCCTCGGATTTGCTTAAGGCCACCGGAATGCAACCGTTCACGAGAAGGGCAGAACCCGCCACTGCCCTAGGTAGGGCGTTCATCGGGTTTCGACAAGGGGTACGACAGGGGGGTTGCGCGCGTTCTGCTTTCGTTCAAAATAGCCAGATGCAGAACAGCCTTTCAACATGTCATCCGCCCCAACAGCTTCAGCCCGGACAGCTTCTGGCTCGCGGCGTCTGTCGCCATCTGGCCGAAATGAACTTTGCCGCGCTTGAGGAATACGTGCCCGAACGGGGGCGGCGTGTCGATGTCATGGCGCTGGGGCCAAAGGGCGAATTGTGGGTGATCGAGTGCAAGTCCAGCCGCGCCGATTTCATGACCGATGGCAAATGGCAGGGCTATCTGGATTGGGCCGACCGGTTTTTCTGGGCCGTCGATGCGGATTTTCCCAGCCATATCCTACCGGATGAAACGGGGCTGATCCTGGCGGACGGGTATGGCGCCGAAATCGTGCGTATGGGGCCGGAGACGCGCCTGCCCGGGGCCCGGCGCAGTGCTGTCACCCGCAAATTTGCCCGCGATGCCGCACGCCGCCTGCAAGGTTGGCGCGATCCGGCACCGTAACGCAGAGATCAGCCGATCTTGGCCGCGCTCTTGGCCGCTGCGACGATTTCCGCCGCGATTTCCTCGGCCTCTTCGGGGGAGAAGTCCATCGGGATCTCGACGCCTTGCGATTCGATGAAAATGCGCACCATGCCCAGATCCGTCGGTCCGATCTGCATGTTGGCCTCGACGTCGCGCTCGCTGTTGATGCCCATGATATCGCTCCTTTTGGGGTAGGGCGTTTGGATAGCCCGGCCCAGATGCGTTGGCAACCCGGATCGCTTGGCGATCTGTGCCGCGTGGCTGCGCAAACGTGCGAAAACCCGCGGATATGGGTTGCAATCAGGGCCGCCCGACGCTAAATCGCAAATAGTGCCGCCTTAGCTCAGTTGGTTAGAGCGCTTGATTGTGGATCAAGAGGTCCCCCGTTCAAACCGGGGAGGTGGTACCACCCTCTCATCAGTTTTCGATGCGGATCGTCTGGCGCAATTGGCCTGTGGCGCGGTCAAAGATCAGGATGTCGTCTTCTGCGGTCACCACCGCGTACCAATCGCCGCCTTGGGTAAAGGCGCTGGCGACCGTGCCATCGGGCAAGGCGATCGACGCGGGTAATGTGACATCCTTGCCGCCCGTGAAGCGGGTGACAAACAGCGCAACGATGATTATGAACCCGATGATCATGGTCGCTGTCAGCGCCGTGACCAACACGCGCAGATATTTAACCATCGCCGGATTGACCGGCTGCATCTGGGGATCATCATCCATGGGTTTGAGCCTTTTGACTGTGCGGATCGGTATGGACCCGCCGCCACGCCTTGACAAGGCATTGGCGCGGGTTGTGCCCGAGGATGCCGCGCTGTCACGCACCCGGCTGGCCCGGCTGATCGAGGCGGGGCAAGTGGCCGTCAACGGCGCTGTCGTCACCGATTGCAAGGCGCGCGTGGACGAGGGCGACGAGGTGGCCATCACCGTGCCCCAGGCCGAGGAAAGCCATATTCTGCCTGAGGATATCGCGCTGGACATCGTCCACGAGGATGCCGATCTGATCGTGGTGAACAAGCCTGCGGGCATGGTCGTGCATCCTGCCCCCGGCACACCCACCGGCACGCTGGTCAACGCCCTGTTGCATCATTTCGGCGGCGATCTGTCCGGCGTCGGCGGCGCAAAACGCCCCGGTATCGTGCACCGGATCGACAAAGACACCAGCGGCCTGCTGGTGGTCGCAAAATCGGACGCGGCGCATCACGGCCTCGCCGCCCAGTTCGAGAAACACACGGCACAGCGCCGCTATCTGGCGCTGTGCAATGCGGTGCCGGATGCGTCGGACCCGCGCCTGCGCGGTCTGCGCGGCATCACGTTCGAGCCGGGCAATATCCTGCGCATTGCCACGCATCTGGGCCGCCACCGCACCGACCGGCAAAAGCAGGCCGTCGGCTGGGCCGGGGGCCGCCATGCCGTCACGCGCGCCCGTGTGATCGAGCGCTTTGGCGCGCCCGCCGCCTGCGCGCTGCTGGAATGTTGGCTGGAGACGGGGCGCACCCATCAGATCCGCGTGCACATGGCCTATGCGGGTCATGGTCTGATCGGCGATCCGGTCTATGGCGGCAAGCGCAAGCTGCCGCACAAGGCGCTGCCGCCAGTCGGCCTCGCCATGGCGCAGGGGTTTCCACGGCAGGCGCTGCATGCGGTCAGCCTTGGCTTTGTGCATCCGGTCAGCGGCGCGGATCTGAGCTTTGAGGCACCGCTGCCGGAGGATATGGACACCCTGATGGCCGCGCTCACGCCGAAGGATGCAAATAGCACAGTCGCGTGATCCACCCGACACATGGCTGGCGGATGGAACGGCAGCGGTTCATTGTGGTTTAACGACCATATGCAAGAAACATTGAAAATCGGCTGTCGAAAGCCTAATTAGATGTTAAGGTCGTAAACATTGCGGCATCCGAGGGGGCATTAACATGGCAAACTATGCAAATCTGCCGGCGCCGACGCCGGAAGGCGGGCTGAACCGCTATATGCAGGAAATCCGTAAATTCCCGCTGCTTGAGCCGGAAGAAGAATACATGCTGGCCAAACGCTGGGTCGAGCAGGGTGATACCGAGGCGGCGCACCGCATGGTCACGTCACACCTGCGTCTGGCGGCCAAGATCGCGATGGGCTATCGCGGCTACGGCCTGCCGCAGGCCGAGGTGATTTCCGAAGCGAACGTCGGTCTGATGCAGGCGGTCAAACGCTTTGATCCCGAAAAGGGCTTTCGCCTCGCGACCTATGCGATGTGGTGGATCCGCGCGAGTATTCAGGAGTACATCCTGCGCAGCTGGTCACTGGTCAAGATGGGTACGACATCGGCGCAGAAAAAGCTGTTTTTCAACCTGCGCAAGGCCAAAAATAAAATCGGCGCGCTGGAAGAGGGCGACCTGCACCCCGATAACGTCAAGATCATCGCGACCCAGTTGGGAGTGACGGAGAAGGAAGTCATCTCGATGAACCGGCGGATGTCGGGCGGGGATGCGTCCTTGAACGCCACTGTCGGCTCCGAGGGCGAGGGCACGATGCAATGGCAGGACTGGTTGGAAGACACCGACGCCGATCAGGCCACCGATTACGAGGAACTGGACGAGCTGACCGCGCGCCGCGAGATGCTGGCAGAGGCGATGGATGTTTTGAATGACCGCGAGAAAGACATTCTGACCCAGCGCCGGCTGAGCGATCAGACTATCACGCTGGAAGAACTCAGTGGCCAGTATGGCGTCAGCCGTGAACGCATCCGCCAGATCGAAGTGCGGGCCTTTGAAAAGCTACAGATGCGCATGCGCAGTCTGGCCGAGGAAAGAGGCATGCTGGAAGACGCCTGAGGCGTGCCTACCTGCAACGAACCCCGATCCGGCGGCGCCCACCGCCGGATTTTTTCGTTTGGTACGCCGCCACAGTCGGGCGGTTTCTAACGTTTTTCGCAGAATACCCGAAACACTGCTTTTCGCGAAACGTGCGCGACATATGAACGTCGCGCGCGTTTCGCCTTAAGTGAGTGCCTCAAGTTTAGGGCGAAACGCTTTAATCCTCCATCTCTTCCAATTCGTCGATCATCCCCGAGATCATGTTCAGGCCCTTGTCCCAGAATTTGGGGTCGCTGGCGTCCAGCCCGAAGGGCTTGAGCAATTCCGAATGATGCTTGGATCCGCCCGCTTTCAGCATGTCGAAATACTTGTCCTGAAACCCCTTCGGTTGCTCCTCATAGACGGCATAAAGCGCGTTCACGAGACCGTCGCCGAACGCATAGGCATAGACGTAGAAGGGCGAGTGGACGAAATGCGGGATGTAGGCCCAGAACGTCTCGTACCCATCGACGAAATCAAAAACCGGACCCAATGATTCGGCCTGCACCGACATCCACAGGGCGTTGATGTCATCGGGGGTCAGCTCGCCACCGCGCCGGGCCTCGTGCAGCTTGCATTCGAAATCGTAGAACGCGATCTGGCGCACGACGGTGTTGATCATGTCCTCGACCTTGCCGGCCAGCAGCACCTTGCGCTCGGCCTTGTCCCTGGCGCCGTCCAGCATCCGGCGGAAGGTCAGCATTTCGCCAAATACGGAGGCGGTTTCGGCCAGCGTAAGCGGCGTGGATGACAGCAATTCGCCCTGATCGGCGGCCAGCACCTGATGCACGCCGTGGCCCAGCTCGTGCGCCAGAGTCATCACGTCGCGCGGCTTGCCGAGGTAGTTCAGCATCACGTATGGATGCACGTTCGTCACCGTCGGATGGGCAAACGCGCCGGGCGCCTTGCCCTTTTTGACGCCGGCATCAATCCAGCCCTTGTCGAAAAACGGTTGCGCGATCTCGCCCATGCGCGGATCGAACGCGGTGTAGGCGTTCATCACCGTGTCGCGCGCGTCGTCCCAGCCGACGATGCGGGTTTCCTCCATCGGCAGCGGCGCGTTGCGATCCCAGACCTGCATCCGGTCCAGACCCAGCCATTTCGCTTTCAGCTTGTAATACCGGTGGCTCAGCTTGGGATAGGCGGCGACGACGGCGTTGCGCAGCGCCTCGACCACTTCGGGTTCGACATCGTTGCTCAAGTGCCGCCCGGTCTGCGGCGTGGGCATGCCGCGCCAGCGATCGATGACCTCTTTTTCCTTGACCGATGTGTTGTGGACGCGGGAAAACGTGCGGATGTTGGCGCCAAAGACGCGGGCCAGCTCGCGGGTGGCCGCCTCGCGTTTGCTGCGGTCCTGTTCGGTCAGCAGGTTCAGCGTGCCCTCGATGCCCAGCTCTTCGCCGTCCACGGTGAAGGAGAGTCCGGCGATGGTTTCATCGAACAACCGCTCCCACGCGTCGCCGACCACGCCCATATCATGCAGGAACTTCTCCATCTCGTCGGATAGCTGATAGGGCTTCATCGCGCGGATGCGGTCCAGAACCGGCTTGTAGCGGGCCAGTTCGGCATTTTCGCTGAGCAGGCCCGACAGGTGGTCATCCTCCAGCCGGTTCAACTCCAGCGTGAAGAACACCAGCGGGGTTGTGAAATTGGTAATCTTTTCCTGGCAGTCTGAAAGGAACTTGGTGCGCGCGGGATCGGTCGTCAGCTGGTGATAGCGCAGCCCGGCAAAGGACATGATGCGCCCGGCAATGTTGTTGATCGCCTCGTCGCGGTGGATGCAGTTCAGCAGGCCAGCAGCGTCGAGGCTGTCCAGCTTGCCCTCGTAATCGGCGGCAAAGGCGGCGCATTCGGCCTCCAGCCACGCCAAGTCGCGGGCCAGTTCCGGCGCATCGGTTGCAGTGTAGAGATCGCTCAGATCCCAGTCCGGCAGCTTGCCCAGATCGCCCCCCTTGGCATTGGCATTGGCGTCATGGGCGGGCTGGGGAAGATGGATCATGGGGTGTTTCCTTTATCTCTTTGCCCCTGACATAGGCGGCGCGCGCGCCGCGCTCAAGGGCGGCGGGCCGATCAACCGTATTGGCGCAGCATTTCGTGCAGATCGTCCAGCGTGTTCGCCTCTTGCAGCGGTTTGTCATGGCGCCAACGTTTCATCCGTGGAAACCGCAGCGCGACGCCTGATTTATGGCGCGGCGACGGGGCGATCCCCTCGAACGCGATTTCGAACACATGCTGGGGCGTGACCTGCCGCACCGGGCCAAAGCGCGCTTGGGTGTTGCGGCGCACCCATGCGGTGATCTTGCGGAATTCATCGTCGGTCAGGCCGGAATATGCCTTGGTAAAGGGCACCAGATCGTTGCCGTTCCAGACCGCAAAGGTGAAATCGGTAAACAGGTTCGCGCGGCGGCCCGACCCCTGCTGCGCATAGATCATCACGGCGTCGATGGTCAGCGGATCCAGCTTCCATTTCCACCAATCGCCGCGTTTGCGGCCCGCGTGATAGGGGCTGGCGGCGGATTTCAGCATCAGCCCCTCGGCGCGGTTGTCGCGGGCGGTGCTTCGGGTTTGCGCAAGGCTGTTCCAGCTATCGAATGGAATCAGCGGCGAGGGGCGAATGGGCGCCTCATCCGGCAGGGCGCTCACCAGCGCATCCATCCTCGCGCGCCGCTCGGCAAAGGGCAGGGTGCGCAGATCGTTGCCGTCTTCCTCCAGCAGGTCATAGGCCAGCAGAATCACCGGCGCTTCGGCCAGCAGTTTCTTCGGCACCGTTTTGCGGCCGATCCGCTTTTGTAGCGCGTTGAAGGGCAGGGGCGCTGCGCCGTCCCAAGCCACGATTTCGCCGTCCAGAACGGTGCCATTCGGCAGAAAGTCAACTGCGCGGGCGAATTCCGGAAAGCGGTCGGTCATCAGCTCCTCGCCCCGCGACCAGATGAAATGCGCCGCACGCCGTGTAATCAGCTGCCCCCGGATGCCGTCCCACTTCCATTCCGCGCGCCAATCCTGCGGCGGCCCCAGCCCGCCCGGCCCCTCATCCAGCCCGTAAGCCAGACAGAACGGATAAGGCCGCGATTGCGCCGCCTCGGCGTCGGGCGCCTCGATCAGGCGGCCAAAGGTGGTGTTGTCGGGCGTCCAGTCTCCCATCAGGCGATGGGCCAGTTCGGCCTCGTCCTGCCCGGTGGCTTGCGCCAGCGCACGTGTCATCAGCTTGCGGCTGATGCCGACGCGAAAGCCGCCGGTCAGCAGCTTGTTGAACACCAGCCGCTCGGCCGCATCCATCTGGTCCCACGCGTCCAGCACGGCGGCGCGGCGCGTATCCTCATCGGCGCCGTCCAGACCGCGCAGAAAGGCGATCCAGTCAGTCAGGCTGCGGTCGTGGCTGCGGGCGGGCGGGGGCAAGACCAGTGCAATCGTTTCGGCCAGATCGCCGACAATGGGATACGCCTCCTCGAACAGCCAAAGGGGGATGCCCGCCCGCTCGGCCGCCCATACGCGCAGCTTGGTCGTGGTGATCGCGCGGCGCGGCCGGCGGCCTGAAAACAGCGCGATGGTCCACAGGCGATCCGCCTCGGGCGCAGCATTGAAATAGACGGCGAGCGCTGCGACCTTGGCGCTGGTTTTCGTGGTCTGGTCTATGGTGACGTAGAGTGCGGTGAATCGTTTCATTCGCTGTCCTCCGCGCCGCTGGCCGCCTCGCCGGTGAACTCGGTGGCGAGCGCTTCGGCATTATAGCCTTCGCTCCTCAACCATCGCGCGAAGATATCCGTGTAACCGTGTGTTGCATATATATTTTCTGCGCCGGTCGCCTTGATGGCCGCGTTCAGACCGGACCAGTCGGCATGGTCCGATACGACAAATCCTCGATCCATCGCGCGGCGTCTGCGCACTCCGCGCAGACGCATCCAGCCGCTTGCGAATCCGGTCGCAGCCGGACGGAACCGCCGCGACCAGTCGCTGCCCAATGCGCCGGGCGGCGCGACAACGACGGCGCCGGGGTAATCCTTTGGAGCCAGATCGGGTGTGACGTGACGGGTGGCTGGCAAATCAAAACCCTGACTGCGCAGGATCGCGTTCGTTGCCTCGACAGCGCCATGGGTCAGAATTGGCCCTGTGGATGGATCGAGCATTGCCAAAATGCGCTGCGCCTTGCCCAGTGAATAGGCCGCCAGCAGGCTGAATCGCCCGTCGGCGGCATTCGCGGCCCACCACGCGTTGATCTCACGGGACACCGCTTTCTCATCGGGCCATTCGAATACGGGAAGGCCAAAGGTACATTCAGTTATGAAGCTGTGGCATGTCACCGGTTCGAACGGGGTGGACAGCGCGTCGGGTGTCGTCTTGTAATCGCCTGATACTACCCAGATTTCGCCGTCCACCTCCACCCGAATCTGTGCTGATCCGGGGATGTGGCCGGCGGGGTGGAAGGAGACGTTGGCACCGCCGATCCGGCGATTTTCACCATAAGTTATCGAATCGATGGCTATATCGCCCAGACGGTGGCGCATGACCGGCGCGGCAATAT
This sequence comes from Roseovarius sp., assembly GCA_036568405.1. Classification (GTDB taxonomy): domain Bacteria; phylum Pseudomonadota; class Alphaproteobacteria; order Rhodobacterales; family Rhodobacteraceae; genus Roseovarius. Next base: position 30,594 of record DATCSR010000012.1, on the reverse strand, counting down.
CCGTCGCCAGATAGCGCGCGTGCCCGGGCCAGGCGTGGTCGGCGTGACCGTGAGTGATCAGCGCGCGGTCGACCGGGCGCCATGGATCAATGTAGAAATCGCCTGCGGGGCAGTAAATGCCCTGGGGTTTGAATTGGAGGACCATGAGGGAAGGATAGATCGCAGGGCGAACTTGGCCAGCCTCTTGCGCGGGGGCGCGATGCGGATAGTCTGCACGCGGATTGCGACAGGGAGCAAAGCATGAAATTTGTACGATATGGCGAGGCGGGCGCAGAGAAACCCGGTGTTCTGGACAGCGAGGGCCGCTTGCGCGATCTGTCGGGCGTCGTGCCTGATATTGCGGGGGATGTGCTGTCGACGCTTGGGCAGATCGAGCCGGACAACCTGCCCGAGGTAACGGGCGCGCCGCGTCTGGGTCCGCCGGTGGGGCAGGTGGGCAAGCTGATCGGGATCGGGCTGAATTATTCGGACCACGCCGCCGAAGCGGGGCTGAAACCGCCGCCTGAACCGATCGTTTTCATGAAAGCGACATCGTCGATCATTGGTCCGAATGATCCGGTGTATCTGCCGCGCGGCTCCGAGAAATCGGATTGGGAGGTTGAGTTGGGCGTCGTCATCGGGCGCCATGCGAAGTACGTGACCGAGGCCGAGGCGCTGGACTATGTCGCGGGTTACACCATCGTCAACGACGTGTCCGAGCGGCATTTCCAGACCGAGCGCAAGGGCCAGTGGACCAAGGGCAAAAGCTGCGACAGTTTCGGCCCCATCGGCCCGTGGCTGGTAACGCCGGACGAGGCGGGCGATCCGCAGTCGATGGATCTGAAGCTGGATCTGAACGGGGAGCAGGCGCAGCGCGGAAATACCGCGTCTATGGTGTTCAGCGTCGCGCATATCGTGTCGTACCTCAGCCAGATGATGTCGCTGCATCCGGGCGATATCATCGCCACCGGCACGCCGCCGGGCGTTGGCATGGGGATGAAGCCGCCTCGTTTCCTGCGGGAGGGGGACGTGATGGAATTGGCGATCAGCGGCCTTGGCACGCAGCGGCAGGAGGTGCTGCAAGACGTATAAACCTCAGGCGCGGTCCCAGAAGGCGGTCAGCAGGCGGGTGACATGGCGACGCGTCGCGTTCGTGTCCATCAGCAGTTCGTGGCGTCCGCCCCGGATCGTTTCCAGCCGCGCCCCGGGCCAGTGCGCCATGCGGGCATCAATCGGGGCGCGGCTAACGATATCCTCGTCGCCGCCGACCAATGTCAGGCATGGCAGATCTGGCGACGGCATGCGCGCCAAACTACGGCATTCGCGCAGGGCCGCGAACAGCCAGGTCAGGCTGGGGCCGCCCAAAGCCAGCTGTGGGTATGCCCGCAATTGCGCGACCATATGCGCGTGCATCGCCTTGTCGCGGGTCAGGGCGTTTGCCTCGAACGGCGCCTCCAGAACATAGCTGCCGCGCACCGTGCCGGGCGCGTAAAAGCGGCCGAGGCCAAGAGGACGGCTGGCCCAGCTTAGGGACCACGCCACAGGCCGCAGCGCAGGCTTCATCGCGATGCCCCACATCGGCGCGGAAAAGGCGCAGCTGGCGACGGGCAGGCCTTCGATCGCGGCCCGCATGCCGATGCACCCGCCCATGGAGTGTGCCAGAAGATGCCAGGGCCGGGGCAGATCAAGCGCCTCTGCGACCTCCTGCATGGCGATCACGTCGGACTGATAGTCAGCAAAGCGGGCCACATGGCCTGACATCGCATCATTCAGCGCGCGGTCGGCAAGGCCCTGGCCGCGCCAGTCGATGGTCAGCGTGTCGTAGCCCTGCGCCGCAAAATCGGCGGCGGTGATCCCATATTTTTCAATATATTCAGTGCGTCCGGGAAACAGAAGGATCGTTCCTTTGCCCCCGTCCGAAGGCCAGTGGCCGATGCGCAGGCGCACGCCGTCTCCGGCGGTTCGCCACATGGCGCTGCCGCCCGGCGGGCCGCTGGCGATATCGGCAAAAAGCGGCGCCTCTTCCATCAGCTGAGGGCACCGGCAAGCTTCAGCGCCATCCCCATGTCGCCGTCGATGTCCAGCTTGCCCGACATGAAGGCCGTCGCCGGATCCAGATCACCTTCGATGATCGCCGCAAAGACATCCGCATCGGCCGTCAGGGTCACGTCCGCGGCGCCGTCCCCTGCGCGCGCACCGGCTGTATCGACCAGGATCGCCCCTTCGCCGGGCACGACAAATTTGGCCGTACCGTCAAACGCGGTCCCGTTCAGTCGGTCGTTGAGGGCGATGATCGCCGCGTCCATCCTGTCGCTCATGCGCGGGCCTTTCAAAATTGATCTCTCCGGGGGTTTGCTTTCCCGCAAGGGGCGCTAAACTTGGAGTGTTATGAGCGTTCACAGGTCCAATCTCAATCCTTTGCTTGCGGCGTGCGCTGCGGCGCTCTGCCTTGGCGGGGGTGCCAATGCGTCCGATGCGCGGCTGGACGAGATGTTCGAGGCGCTGCGCAGTGCCCCCGCGCCCGAGGCGACGCGGCTGGGCGAGGATATCCGCCACCGCCTGGCCAATTCCGGCTCGCCCTCGATGAACCTGCTGCTGAAACGCGGACGCGACGCGATGGCGGCAGGCGACACGGATCTGGCGATCGAACTGCTGGGCGCGCTGACAGATCACGCGCCGGAGTTTGCCGAGGGCTGGCATGCGCGGTCCATCGCCTATGCGCATGCGGGGCTGCTTGGCCCGGCAATAGATGATCTGACCCGTAGTCTGGCGCTGGATCCGCGCAATTTCGCCGCGATCTACAGCCTTGGCGCGCTGCTGGAGGAGGTCGGGTTGCCGGACCTTGCCATTGAGGCCTATACGCGCGTGGTTGCCATTCACCCACATTTCGAAGACGCAGGCCTTGCGCTGGACCGTCTGAAGGCCGAAGTCCGCGGCACAGACCTCTGACGCGCATCCCCACCGACAGGAGACATGGCTTATGGCCGAGCAGCCAAGGATCCTTGCGGTTCTGGGACCTACCAACACCGGCAAGACGCATTATGCGATTGAGCGTATGCTGGGCTACCCGACCGGCATCATCGGCCTGCCGCTGCGCCTGCTGGCGCGCGAGGTCTATGACAAGATCGCCCGCGCGCGCGGCCCGTCCGTGGTGGCGCTGGTCACCGGCGAAGAGCGTATCGTGCCGCCCCGCGTAAAATACTGGGTCTGCACGGTCGAGGCGATGCCCGAGGGGATGGGCGCCGATTTCGTCGCCATCGACGAGATCCAGCTTTGCGCCGATCCCGAGCGGGGGCACGTCTTTACCGATCGGCTGCTGCGCATGCGCGGCCTGCGCGAGACGCAGTTTCTGGGCGCCTCCACCATGCGCAATGCCATCGCCGCGCTGGTCCCGGAGGCGGAGTTCATTTCCCGCCAACGGATGTCGCAGCTGACCTATTCGGGGTCGAAAAAGATAAGCCGTATGCCGGAGCGCAGCGCGATTGTCGGGTTTTCGGTGGATAACGTATATGCCATCGCGGAATTGCTGCGGCGGCAGAAGGGCGGCGCCGCGGTGGTCATGGGCGCGCTCAGCCCGCGCACGCGCAATGCGCAGGTCGATCTGTATCAAAATGGCGACGTGGATTATCTGGTGGCCACCGATGCCATCGGCATGGGCCTGAATCTGGACATCGACCATGTGGCATTTTCGTCGCTGACCAAATTCGACGGCCGCCGTATGCGCGAGTTGATGCCGAACGAACTGGCCCAGATCGCCGGACGCGCGGGGCGGGGGATGAGCCACGGCACCTTCGGCGTGACCGGCGAGGCGCCCGATCTGACCCCCGATGTGGCCGAGGCGATCATGGAGCATCGCTTCGCGCCCATTCGGAAGCTGGAGTGGCGCAATGCCGCACTGCGTATGGGCACGGTGCCCGCGTTGATCGCCTCGCTTGAGCAGAAGCCCCAGAACGATCTGTTGGCGCTGGCGCGCGATGCCGACGATCTGGCCGCCCTGCGCAGCCTGGCCGAAGCGCCCGAGATCAAGGCGCGGGCGACGAACGGCAACGCCGTGAAACTGCTGTGGGATGTCTGCCGCATCCCTGATTTTCGTGGTATAAGTAAGGCCGAGCATGCCAGCCTGCTGGAGACCATATTTTGCGACCTGCACGAGCTGGGCCGCATCCCGGATGACTGGCTGGCAGCACAAATCAAACGTATCGATCGAACCGATGGCGACATTGATACGTTGTCCAAACGTCTGGCCTTTATCCGCACCTGGACCTATGTGGCCCAGCGAAAAGGCTGGGTGGATGACGAAACGCATTGGCGCGGCGCGACTCGCGCTGTAGAAGACCGATTGTCGGACGCGCTGCATGGGGCGCTGACGCAGAGATTTGTGGATCGGCGCACATCCGTGCTGTTGCGCCGGCTCAAGCAGAAGGAAGCCATTGTGGCAGAGGTTAACGATACTGGTGAAGTAACGGTCGAAGGCGAATTCGTCGGCCGGCTGGATGGGTTCCGCTTTGTTCAGGACAAGGCGGCGAGCGGGCAGGAGGCCAAGATGCTGAGCCAGGCCAGCGTCTCGGCGCTGGCGCCCCATTTCAATTTGCGCGCGGACCGTTTTTATAACGCGCCCGACACCGAGATCGACTTTACCGAACAGGGCGGCCTGATGTGGGGCAAGGACGCGGTGGGCAAGCTGACCGCCGGATCCGATCCGTTGAAACCCGGTATCAAGTTGTTTGTCGACGAAGTGGCCGGCGCGGACGTGATCCAGAAGGTCGAGCGCCGCCTGCAACACTTCATCGATCGCAAGATTGCCACCCTGTTCGAACCGCTGCTGAACATCGGCCGCGACGAGACGCTGACAGGCCTTGCGCGCGGCTTTGGTTTCCGCATGACCGAGGCGATGGGCATCATCCCGCGCGGCGAGGTCGCGGATGAGGTGAAGGCGCTGGAACAGGACGCACGCGGCGCGCTGCGCAAGCATGGCGTCCGGTTTGGCCAGTTCACCGTCTTCATGCCGCTGCTGCTGAAGCCCGCACCGACGCGTCTGCGTCTGGTGCTCTGGGCGCTGGCGAACGGCATGGACGAATTCCCGGAGGCGCCGCCCCCCGGCCTGGTCACCGTCCCCGCCACGCGGATGCCGCAGGGCTATTACACGATGGCAGGCTACCGCGCCGCTGGCGCCCGCGCGATTCGCATCGACATGCTGGAGCGTTTGGCCGACATGCTGCGCGCCGAAGACAGCCGCGCCGGGTTCGAGGCAAAGGCCGACATGCTGTCGATCACCGGCATGACGCTGGAGCAGTTCGCCGATCTGATGACGGGCCTCGGCTACAAGGCCGAGCGCGCAGAGCGGGCAAAGGTCAAAGCCGTTGACAAGATCATGGACGAGGTTCCGGGCGTCGAGCCGGCCGCCGAGACCGCTCAGGACGTCGTTGAGCAGATCGAGGCGAGCGGTGTCGCCCCCGTCGCGGAAACGCCCGAAGATGTCGCCGAAGTGCCCGCAGACATCCCCGAGATGAGCGAGACTGAGGTGCCCCCCGGCACGCCTGCCGATCCCATCGCGCCGTCCGTCGAGCCCGAAGTGTACTACACGTTCACATGGGCAGGGCGCGCGCGCCGCGGCTCCGCCCCCGAGGGCCGCGCCGCAGAGGGCGAGGGTCGCGACAACAAACCGCGCGCCAAAGGCAAGCCGCAAGGCAAGGAGCGCCGCAACAAGCCGCAGGACGGAAAACCACGGGGCAGCAAGCCGCGCGGTGGTCCCAAAGCGGATGGTGCCAAAACCCACAGTGCTGGGCCGGCCCCCAAGAAGGACCGCATCGATCCCGACAATCCGTTCGCCGCAGCCCTCATGGGCCTCAAGAGCGGTAAGTGAAGACCGCGCCGCAGGCCACTGACGAGGCAGAGAAAATCCGCCTCGACAAGTGGCTCTGGCAGGCGCGTTTCTTCAAGACGCGCGGCGTTGCGGCGGCGGTGGTCAAGGGCGGGCATGTGCGCGTCAATGGCAACCGTGCCGGCAAGGCGTCTCAACTGGTGCGCCCCGGTGATGTGCTGACCTTTGCGCAGGCCAAAACCGTCCGCGTGGTCCGCATTGTTGCGGTTGGTGTGCGGCGCGGCCCCGCGCCCGAGGCGCAGGCGCTTTATGACGATCTGACGCCGCCGGAGGTGGCGCAACCCGAGACGTTTGTTTCACAAAATCCCCGATACGAGGGAAAAGGGCGGCCTACGAAACGTGACCGGCGCAAACTGGACCGGAATGCCGCGGAGACGCTTGAATGATCGGTGGCTGTGGATTAAGTCACACGCATCTATCCAAGGGGCCGACATGACCTATATCGTCACCGATAACTGCATCGCCTGCAAATACACCGACTGCGTCGAAGTATGCCCGGTCGATTGTTTTTACGAGGGTGAAAACATGTTGGTGATCCATCCGGACGAATGCATTGATTGCGGCGTTTGCGAGCCTGAATGCCCCGCCGATGCCATCCGCCCCGACACCGAACCGGATATGGAATCCTGGGTCGAATTCAATCGCAAGTATTCGGAAATGTGGCCGGTTATCGTCACGAAAAAAGACGAGCTGCCCGAGGCTCAGGAACGCGATGGCGAGCCGGACAAGCTTGAGAAGTACTTCTCCGAAGCGCCGGGCGAGGGCGGGTGACCCGCACTCGCTGCGCCTGATTCGCACGATTTCGCGACGGTTGGCCAGAGCTTTCCGCCGGGAGATAGTCATGAATCATTGGCCAAGCAGCACGTATTGCAGCGCCTGAGTGGATTCTCTTTCTTAAGAGTGAAATTTATGGTATGGTATTTGGGAATGTAATGCTATGCCCGATATCCATATTCCCCCTGCCGCCGCCGGGGCATGGATTTCTTTGCTTCGAAAGACCGTGACTTGCTGCTATCGGCCCCGAGCCGGGTGGCGGCCACGTTTTTCGCGTCAGTCGGGTCTGGCCGGGAAAGGAATATATAGATGAGCAAGTCGAGAAAGCCTGATTTCAGCCCCAACGATTTCGTTGTGTACCCCGCCCATGGCGTGGGCAAGATCGTCTCGATCGAAAGCCAGGAGATTGCCGGAATCGAGCTGGAGTTGTTCGTCGTCTGCTTCGAAAAGGACAAGATGACGCTGCGCGTGCCGACCAACAAGGCAACGGAAATTGGCATGCGGTCGCTGTCCAGCCCCGATATCGTGTCCAAGGCGATGACGACGCTTAAAGGCAAGGCCAAGGCGAAAAAGGCCATGTGGTCGCGCCGTGCGCAGGAATACGAGCAAAAGATCAACTCGGGCGATCTGATCGCCATTGCCGAGGTCGTGCGCGATCTTCACCGCACCGACGACCAGCGCGAGCAGAGCTATTCCGAGCGTCAGCTGTACGAGGCCGCATTGGAGCGTCTGACACGCGAAGTTGCGGCTGTCAGCGGCGATGACGAAGCGCAGGCCGCCAAGCAGGTCGGCGATGTGCTGATCTCGCGCGCCGCTTGAAGGCATCACATGAACAAAAGGCCGTATCCCTCTGGGGTGCGGCCTTTTTTCGTGGATTGCCAGCCTAGGCGATGATTGACAGCAGAACGGCGATCTCGGCTACTTGCTGTGCGGCCCCCAAGATATCGCCGGTCTGGCCGCCTATCTTGCTCTGGGCAATCCAGCCTACGGCAACTGTCGCCAGAAGGGCGCAGACGGCGGCGCCAATACCGGACCAGCCCAGCAGGATGAGCGCGGCCACCATGGCCAGCCCTGCACCCCAGCCGACGACGCGCCAACTGGGGCGACCGACGCCCTGCGACAGCCCCGCCCCGCGCGCGTTTGGCAGCGCGCGCATCAACGCGGGCATGACGGCCCGCGATAACGCGCCGGCCGCAACCAGCGCGGCCAATGCCCAGGCGCCGTCAATCTCGAACAGCAGCCATAGCGCCGCCCACCGGGCCGAGAGCGACAGCATCAGCGCCAATGTGCCAAAGGTGCCGATGTGGCTGTCCTTCATGATCTCCAGCCGCTGGGGGCGGCTCCATCCGCCCCAAAACCCATCGACCGTATCGGCCAGCCCATCCTCGTGTATGGCGCCCGTCAGGATGATCTGCGCCGCCAGCGCGACCAGCGCTGCCAGCGCGGCAGGCAGCCCGAACCAGTGCGCGACCAGTCCGGCGATCCCGGCGATCAGCCCCACGGTCATCCCGGCCAGCGGATAGGCCCATGCCGCCTGCGCTCCGCGCGGCGTGGCAAAGCCGACCGGCAGGCGGGTCAGCAGGCCGAAGGCGGCGCGAATATCGGCGAGTTGCGGGGCGAAATCGTCATTTTTTCGCATGGGGTCTGGCCTTTTGGGGATGCAGATTGCCTGCGTCCCCGGCATATACCGTCATAGTGATCATTTGCAAACGGGGCCGGACATGGCGCAGACATTTCAGACACTGGCCGATTTCGACGTCCTTTTAGACGCCGCGCCGGGACCCGATGCTGCCGCTTTGGCCGCCGCACAAGCGCGCGATGTTACGCTGACCAAACCGCCCGGCGCGCTGGGCAGGCTGGAGCAGATTGCCACCTGGTACTGCAGCTGGCGCGGGGATGCGCGCGCGCGAATCCTGGCGCCGCAGGTGATTATCTTTGCCGGCAATCATGGCGTGGTGGCGCAGGGCGTGTCGGCCTTTCCACCCGAGGTGACAGCGCAGATGGTGGCGAATTTTCGCGCCGGCGGGGCGGCGGTGAACCAGCTTGCCCGCCAATTCGGGGCGCGCATGGACGTGCATGCGCTGGATCTGGACCATCCGACCTGCGATTTCACCCAAGGCCCGGCGATGGGCATGACCGAATTCCTGACGGCACTGAAGGCGGGGTGGAACGCGGTCGACCCGGCCACCGATCTGCTGGTTGCGGGGGAAATGGGCATTGGCAACACCACATCCGCATCGGCTATCGCCCACGCCCTTTGGGGGGGGCAGGCGCAGGACTGGACCGGCAGGGGCACCGGCGTCGATGCGCGCGGGCTGGCGGCCAAGGCGCGCGTCGTCGGCGCCGGGGTGCGTCGCCACGCGGATATCCTTGACCAACCGCTTGAGATCTTGCGCTGTCTGGGCGGGCGCGAGCTGGCGGCGATGGCGGGCGCGATCCTGCGGGCGCGGCATTCGGGTGTGCCGGTCATTCTGGACGGGTTCATCTGCACGGCGGCGGCGGCCTGCCTTGAGAGGCGGCGACCCGGCGCGCTGGATCATTGCATCGCCGGCCATGTCAGCGCCGAGCCGGGGCACGAAATGGCGCTGGCGCGTCTGGGCAAGGCGCCGCTCTTGTCGCTGGGGATGCGTCTGGGCGAAGGGTCGGGCGCCGCGCTGGCGCTGTCCATCGTGCAGGGCGCGCTGGCCTGCCACAGCGGCATGTCCACCTTTGCCGAGGCAGGCATCGCGGGCGGCTAAGGCGCCGTTCAGGAGGCTTTGCGATCGTCGTCGCTGGATTCTTCGAGCTGCGACAGCAACATCGTTTCCAACTCCTGCTCCAACTCGCGGGCGCGGGCAATGTAGTCCTTGTTTTCGACTGTCGGCATCTCCGGGTCCCACAGCGTTGCCAGTTCGCGGACGGAATGGCGATCGTGGCGGTAGAAGGTCTGCTGCAATTCAGCAGCTTCGAATTCAGTCAGGCCCATATTTTCCAGCACGTAACGGCCTGCCCGCAGGGAGGAATCGAACATCTCGCGGACGATATCGTTGGCACCGGCCTGAAACAGGCGGAACACCTGCGTGCGGTCGCGCGCGCGTGCGATGATGTGCAGATCTGGCCGCTCGCGCCGGGCAAAGGTAACCAAGCGCACCGCCGCATCCGGATCGTCCAGCGCCGCGACCAGAACGCGCGCGTCCTTCAGCCCTGCCGCATGCAGCATTTCGGGGCGGGTCGGATCGCCGAAGAACCCCTTGACCCCGAAGCGGCGCATGCGCTGGATCGCGGCCAGATCGTGATCCAGCACGACCGTCTCATAGCCCGAAGAGCGCACCAGCCGGTTCACCACCTGCCCGAAGCGTCCGATACCAACGATGATGATGCGGGCCTGTTCGTCCACGTGGTCTGGCTCCAGCGCCTCATCGGCCTCCTCCATCCGGCGCGACAACCAGTCATACAGGATAAACAGCAGCGGCGTGATCAGCATCGACATGGCAACGACCAGCAGCAGCATTTCCGTCATGTCGGCGGGCACGACGTTCTGTTGCCCCGAGAACGAGATCAGGACAAAGCCGAATTCGCCGGCCTGCGCCAGTGACAGGGTGAACAGCCAAAGATTGCGCCCGCGCAGATCAAAGAAAAGGCCCAGCACATAGAGCACCGCGCCCTTCATCACGATCACCGCCAGCGCCAGCCCCAGCACAAGGAATGGCTGGCCAAACAACAGGCCAAAGTTGATGCCCGCGCCCACGGTGATGAAAAACAGGCCCAGCAGCAGCCCCTTGAACGGCTCGATGTCCGATTCCAGCTCGTGACGGAATTCGCTGTTGGCCAAGACCACTCCGGCCAGAAACGCACCCAGCGCGGGCGACAGGCCCACCAGATACATCACGAAGCTGATACCGCAGACGATCAGCAGCGCGAGCGCCGTGTACATCTCGCGCAGGCGCGCGACGTGGATATAGCGAAACACCGGCCGCGTCAGGTAGATGCCGGTCAGAATGATCGCGCCGACGGCGGCCAGCGTGACCAGCGTCACGCCCCATCCGGGCAGGCCTGCCACCAGCGACATGCCGGTATCGCCATGGGCGGCGGAGGTGTCGATCAGGCCGGGATCGCTGTGGTCTGTCGCCTCGCTGACGCGCGACCGGATGCTGCCGGGCATCGCCAGCAGTGGAAGCAGCGCCAGCATCGGGATCACCGCGATGTCCTGCGTCAGCAGCACCGAAAACGCCGAGCGCCCGCCTTTGGTCTGCATTAAGCCCTTTTCCGACAGGGTTTGCAGCACGATCGCCGTGGAGGACAGCGCAAAGATCAGCCCGACGGCGAGGCTGACGCTCCATTGATGGCCCAGAGCCATGACGCCGCCCATGATGACCAGCGTCGTCAGCGCCACCTGCAGACCGCCCAGTCCCAGCAGGCGGTGACGCATGTCCCACAGCGCGCGCGGCTCTAGCTCCAGCCCGATGAGGAACAGCATCATCACCACGCCGAATTCCGCAAAATGCTGAAGCTCGGCTGCCTCCTGACCGACAAGGCCAAAAGCCGGGCCGATCAGGATGCCGGCCATCAGGTAGCCCAGCACCGATCCCAGCCCCAGCCGGGCCGCGATGGGCACCGCGATGACCGCAGCGGCAAGGTATATCGAGGCCTGATAGAGGAAGCCTTCCATCGTGGCGAGGTCCTTCGTGTCGGTAGGGGGCAGCGCCGCTCCGGCAGCAAAAACGGGTGCAGACGGGCGGGGTGTAGGGATGCCCGAACGTCAAGCATACTGCTAGTTCAGAATGGATCAATGTCTGATGGTGCGAATTTGCACGGTGTCGTCATATGGGCACCGCGTTGTTGACACAACGTATTTTCGATCGGCGCGCCCGCGCGTCAGCCTTGCGGGATGCGCAGCACAAGGTTCTTGCCCCGCTTGATGTAGCGCAGTTCGCTGTCACCTATGGCGGCGACCTGCCCGCCATCCAGCCTGTCGCCGACGCGGACCTTCTGGTAGCGGCCATTGCCCAGACGCACCAGCGCACGGCGGCTGGAGGTGCTGCCGTAGACGCCGATCAGATTGACCTTGCGCAGGTTTATCGCGTCGTCGACCGTGGCCTGCCGCGACACCGAAGCGCTGGACGGAATGCTGGGTTGCAGCCGCTGGGCGGCCGGAACCGGCTGCGCGGCCACCTTGGCGCGTGTGCGATCGACGGTGGTTTTGAAGTCGCCGGGGCGGAGCTGCGGGATCAGCGATGCGGTCACCGCTTGCGGAGTGGCGTTGTCGAAGCTGTCTTGATCCGCCTCTTCCTCGGGGTCCGCATTGGCTGTCGTGGCTTCGGCGATCGCGCGGGTCAGCGCGGCGCCGTCGACCAGCGGCGCGTTTGCGGCGTCCCGGGCGGTTTGCAATGTCGCGGCGGCGGCGGTCATCTGTGCAGGGCGGGCCTGCGGGCGCAGTGTCGCAAGGGACGGGTCTGCCGCGTCGGTCCCGGCGGTGCGGGTGTCCTCGCTGTCGCCTGGCGCGGTATTGCGGCCATCTTCGCGTGTTTCGGGCTCGGCTTCGGCTTCTGCTTCGGCGGGGGCGGGCTGGGCGCCGCTGCCGGCCAGAATGCTGTCGGGGCGCAGGCGCGGACGGGTGCCGGCGAGCGCGGGGTTGCCCGTAAAGCTGGTGCCGGGTGCCAGATCAGGCTCGGCTGTTTCGGGTGTGGCGGTGACGGTGACGGTTTGCGCCATGGTCTGCGGCGGCCTCATGGGCGGGCTGCCCGCGAAAACACGAACGCCCTGCGGTGTCATGGCACCGTCGGGCGTGGCGCGGATAAAACCGCGGTCGTCGAACTCGAAACGTGATCCTGCGGGTGGTGGATCTACCGGAGTTTCGGGCCGGGTATCGCGCGCATCTGGCCGCCGCCGTGGCATGCTGGCCGGATCACCCAGCCCAAGACCGGGATCCAGAGAAACCTCATAAATGTCGGCAAGCGGCGCCCCGGCCACGGGAATTTCCGGCGATACCGGCGCAATCTGCCAGATACCGGTTGCCGCGTATCGCGCCAGCGCCTCGCTGGGGGCCAGCGGCGAGGACAGATCGGGCAGGGCGACAACCTCGGGCCGCGATCCCGCGTCGGAAGGCGCCTCCGTGCCGGGAAGCGGCGCGACCCCGTTGCCAGCTGCATCCTCGCTGCCGGTCTCGTCGCTTGGCTCTGTCTCATCCGTGGCCGGAACATCGGCCAGCTTGATGTCATCGCCCCTGCCAAAGAAGCGCGACAGCCCGTCCTCAAGGAATACGGAGGCCCAGGCCGCGACACCGACAAGGAACAGCAGCAGGAGCGCCGTCAGGATCAGACCCAGAAACCGTGGCTTTCCGCGGACCGGGCCCTGGCGTGCGCCAAAGACAGTCATGCGCTGTTTCTCATCCTCCCGCGAAGGACGGCGGGCACGATCCGGCGCAGGTTTGGACTTGCGCCCGGGCCGGGCGGGTTTCTCCGCTGGCGCGGCGGCGACGCGCGCGGTTTCGGCGGCGTCGCGGTCCAGCCGCTCGGATGGGTCGGGGTGAAGGCTGGCTGCCAGTTCCGCCAGGCGGGCCGGATCGGCAGCGCCATCGCTGCCCGGGCTGGGCAGTGACGGCGCGGCGGTGGCCCCTGTCGCGGTAACCGCCTGATCGAGACGGCTGAGCCGCGCCTCCGCAGAGAGCTTTGGCGTGCTTCGGCTGGTGTCGTCAGCCCGCGTTGCCCGGATCGTGCTGAAGGCGCCCGAGGGGGCAGGTTCGGCTCCGGCGGCAGCAGCAGGCGGTGCGGCGGGTTTCGGCGCCGGCGGGGTGGCCTCCTTGGGCGCCGCATCCTTGGCCGGCGGCTTGGGCGCGGTATGCACGTCCGCCTTGGCCGGAGGGGGCTCAGATGTCGACGGTGCGGGCAGTTCTGGCTCGGACGGCTTCGGCGTGTCCTTGTCAGATGCGCGGCTTACGGCCAGCGCCGGCTTGGCCGTCGCTGCGGACGGCTCTGCGCCGCTAATTTCTTTCTCGGTAGCGTCGGTTGGGGTCGGGGCACTGGGGGTTGCGGCATCCGCATCGGCCGACGCGGCCTTTTTGAGGGCTGGCGGCGCGTCGGCAACGGCTTTTGTCGCGGCGCTGGCAACGGGGGTATCGGCTGGGGCCTCGGGCGGCGGGGCCTTGGGTATCTGGGGCGCCTGTGCCGGGGGTGCGGGCACCTCCTGCTTGGGGATCTGCGCATCGCCGATGACGCGAATCGCGCTGTCGTCACGCTCCACCACCGTGCCATTTGGCAGGTTCACGGCGCCGCGGAGGGTCACGCCAAAGAACGGCTCTCCGCCAAACTCGGCCCCCTCGGGGATCGCGGCAAAGCTGACCGCATCAAAACCATGCTCGTCGGCAAAGCCTTCGGCCTCGGCCAGCGTCTCCAGCGCGACGGCGGCGATCTGAATCACACCGTCAACGGCGGTCCAGTCGTATTCCAGCTCGTTCACCGCATAAGGCGTGGCCCCTTCAAGCGCGGCACGCACAGCCGCGTCCGGATCGCCCTCGGCCTCGATCGACAGGTATTTTATCTGATCGTTCGGGATGACCAGCTTGCAGCTGAGGTCATCGGCCCGACCGCCGGCCAGGCGTTCGGCGCGCTCACGAAGCGCCGCAAGCGCTGCGGGCATGTCGTCATCGTCAAGCGAGACGTCACCGACGCGGGTCCAACCCTTGTCGGCCCGGTGCAGGAGGCTGACGCCTTCTGCAGAGAAGGTGAGTGCGAAATTCGGTTTCATCAGATGTCTTTAGCACCCAAATAACTACTGTGGGAGTCATCGCGATCCACCCCATCATTTTATAGCAGGTTCACGCCGAGGAAAAGGAAAAGCCCTCGATCAATCCCAGTGGCTTGGCTGGATCCCGAAAGAGCGAAAGGACGGCGCGTCCGGCGCCGCCCCTCCGGTGTGACCTGCTGGGCCAGTCGAGGAATACTACCCGGCGGCTTTCAGTGCCTTGTCCAGATCTGCAATCAGATCTTCGGCGGTCTCGATCCCGATCGAGATGCGCACAACCTCGGGGCCTGACCCGGCAGCGGTCTGCTGCTCGGGCGTCAGTTGCCTGTGCGTGGTGGACGCCGGGTGGATGACCAGCGACCGGGTGTCGCCCAGATTGGCGACGTGGCTGAATAGCTCCAGCGTGTCGACAAACTTGACACAAGAATCATAGCCGCCCTTCAGTGACACTGTGAAAAGGCCGCTGGCACCCTTCGGGCAGACCTGCGCCATCCGCTTGTTGTAGGGTGACGAGGCAAGCCCGGCGTAAGTGACTGCCGACACCGCATCGTGGCCTTCCAGCCATTCCGCGATCTTCTGGGCGTTGGCGCAGTGCCGCTCCATGCGCAAGGACAGCGTTTCAATCCCCATCAGCGTGTAATGCGCCGCCTGCGGGTTCAGCGTCATGCCCAGATCGCGCAGACCGATGGCGATGCCATGGAAGGTAAAGGCAAGCGGGCCGAACGTTTCGTGAAATGTCATGCCGTGATAGGCTGGCTCCGGCGCCGACAGCGACGGGAACTTGCCTGAGGCGGACCAGTCGAACTTGCCCGAATCGACTACGGCGCCGCCAGTGACAGTGCCGTTGCCGGTCAGGTATTTCGTCATCGAATGAACGACCAGCGTCGCGCCATGCTCGATCGGGCGGCAGAGGTATGGCGTGGCCGTCGTGTTGTCGACGATCAGGGGGATACCGGCCTTGTCCGCCACGTCCGCAACAGCGCGCAGATCGGCGATATGCCCGCCGGGGTTGGCGATGGATTCGCAGAATATCGCGCGGGTGTCGTCGTCGATGGCGTCCGCGATTGCATCCATGTCGTCGATATCGACAAACTTGGCGGACCAGCCGAAGCGCTTGATCGTCTGGCTGAACTGCGTGATCGACCCGCCGTAAAGCCGCGTCGAGACGACGACATTCAGCCCCGGACCCATCAGCGGAAACAGCGCCATGATCTGCGCCGCATGTCCGGACGAACAGCAAACGCCGCCCGCGCCACCCTCAAGCGTCGCGACGCGCTCCTGCAACGCGGCGACGGTGGGGTTCGTCAGGCGCGAATAGATATAGCCGACCTCCTGAAGGTTGAACAGTTTCGCCGCGTGTTCGGCATCGCGAAAGCAATAGGCGGTGGTCTGATAGATCGGGATCTGCCGCGCGCCAGTGGCCGGATCGGGTTTGGCGCCCGCGTGAACCTGCAACGTGTCGAAACCAAGTGTCATGAAGTGTCCTTTCGGTAAATGCGTTTGGGCCGATTTGTAGGGGATGGTGCGGGCGCGGGCAACGATCATGCGGTGCAGGATGATTATGAGCCGCAATAGCGCGGGAGGTCAGCGCATCCAGAACCCATTGCGCTTGATCGTGTTGCGGATCGCCTGTTCGCGCCGGGGCAGATCGTCCTGATCGAAGAGTGCCCGCACCTTCATGCCGCGGCCCTGGTAGACCATCCGCTTGATCGGCTCAAATTCCTTCAGCACCTTCTTCACCCGGTTGTGCGCGGTGACATGGTGCAGCGCGTCCACCACATGATCGCCTTCGCGCGCATACAGCAGCGGCAGCAGGCGGTAATGGCAGGTCACGGCGCCGTCCAGATGGCCCTGCGGCAGGGCATCGCGCCCGCCGCCCAGCGAGTGGATCACCAGCGGCAGCGCAACCTGATCCAGCCATGGGTCCAGCTCCTGGCAGATCAGTTCGGGCGGAGCGTCGTCCCGGATCGCCAGCGCGTATTCAAGGAACCGCTGGCCAAAGACCTGCGGGCATTCGTAGTAGAAAAAGCCCGCATTGAAATAAAGGTAGCGTTTCCAGTACTCGTCCGGCTGCGACATATCCAGCGAGCTGTCATAATCCAGCCCGAATTTGTCATAGAGCGATTTCCAGATTGCGCCGTAGCCCGGACCATAGAGCTCGGGCTTGGGCCATGTTCCTTCGCGTCGCAGGGACGCGCTGGGCCGGGCGAAATCGAACGGCACGGCGGCCAGATCGCCGGTGACCAGCGTGTCGGTGTCAAAGAACACAAACGGCTCGCCTTGGGGCAGGGCGGCCAGCGCCTCGATCTTGTTGCCGTAGGGATAGCCTTGGCCGAAATGCTCGCTGTCAAAGGGCAGGATCTCGGCGCCCAGCTCCTCCAGCAGATCGCGCGTCTGGGGGTCGCGGATGCGCGGATCATTCTGCCATAGCGGGCCGGGCTGCGGTTCGGCCACGAACAGACGGCCAGTGAAATCAGGGCTGTAGCTGCGCAAGGACAGGCAGAACAGTAGCGCCTCGTATTGCAGGCGGCCCCCCTGTCCGACGATCATCACGTTGAAGGCTGGGCTGCGGCTGGGCTGGCTGGCCATGTCATTCCTGCTCTGGCGATCTTGCTGTGCTGCGCTACTATAGGGCGCGGGCCAGCCCGGCAGAAGGGGAAGATGCCAAGAAGGATCGGATATGGTCAGGAAAATGGTGGGCGACCCAGGAATCGAACCTGGCGTGCGTCTCCGCGAGGGAGTTACAGTCCCCTGCCACACCTTGCGGCCTGTCGCCCACTTCGCCGGGCAAATTGCCGCCCTGCGTGGGCCGCTGATTACTAGCGCACCCCGCAAGCGTCAACCGCAAAAATCGCGCCCCGAAATCGGCTTGCGCGCAGGCGCCGGGCGGCGCATCTTGCGCAGCCTGGGATACTGGGGGGCGGCGCGCCATGAAGAAACCGAAATGGGTGGTCGGAAAAGAGCAGGCCAAGAAGGTCGCGGCGGCTGAAACGGTGTGGCTGTTCGGCCTGCACGCGGTGCGCGATGCGCTGCTCAACCCCGCCCGCGAAAAGCTGCGCCTGATCGTGACGCTGAACGCGCAGAACAAACTGGCCGATGCCATCGCTGCCTCCGGCATGACGCCCGAGGAGGTCGATCCGCGCAAATTCACCGCGCCGCTTGACCCCGGATCAGTGCATCAGGGCGCCGCTTTGGAGGTTAAACCGCTGGATTGGGGCGATCTGGAGACGCTGGCGCTGGGCGGCGGCGCGCGTCCGCCGCGCGTGATCCTGCTGGACCGCGTGACCGATCCGCATAACGTGGGCGCGATCCTGCGCTCGGCCGAGGTGTTCGGAGCCTGCGCCGTCGTCGCCCCGCGCCACCATTCGGCGCCCGAGACCGGCGCACTGGCCAAAACCGCCAGCGGCGCGCTGGAGCGGCAGCCCTATAAGCAGGTGCGCAACCTGTCCGACGCGATCAAGCAATTGCAAAAGATGGGCTATCTGGTGCTGGGCCTCGATGGCGAGGCGGAGCAGACGATCGAGCAGGCCCTGGACGGACGCCGCGATCGCCCCGTCGCACTGGTGCTGGGGGCCGAGGGGCCGGGGCTGCGGCAGAAGACCCGCGAAACCTGCGACATCTTGGTGAAAATCGCATATTATGGCCCATTTGGATCGCTCAACGTTTCAAATGCGGCGGCGGTCGCCCTATATGCCTCTCAGGCGCCGGACTGAACGGCGCTGGGACAAGGGGCCTCATGCAGAAGATCGCCACATGCTGCTATTGCGGAACGCGCGCCGCGCTGGTGCTGCGCGGAGAAGGACGGCACGAGCTGTCCTGCGCCGCCTGCGGCGCCCCCCTGCATCATATGAAGGCGATCCCGCAGCCGCGCAGCGACACTGCCACCCGCACAGCCGTTGCCGGGCAGGGCGCACGCCGCCGCGCCCCGGCCAAGCCGATGCCGGTCAAGAAGGTGGAAAAGGTGCGCTCACGCCGCGCTGCCCCGGACTATGACGATGACCGCCGCGCGCCGCGCCGCCGCAGATCCCGCGGACGGCTGCTGCGCAAGGCGTTTGAGGAAATCTGGGACGTGGTCGAGGACATTTTCGACTGATCCAGAGAAACGCGGGCCATTCCGTGCCGCTCACATCTTGATCACAGGTGTATTACCCCCCCTTTCAAATGGCGCCAGCCACCTTAAGTTATGTTACAGAAGCGCCGATTTGGAACTTCGACGCTTCAATTCACTGTCCCTCGTTCCGTAACTGGCGCTCAAGGTCTGACCTTGGGCGCTTTTTTCTGTGCGGTTCCACGCGCATTCCTGCAACTGCGCTTGCACCCGGCGCGCAATCGCCGGATGGTCGCGCCATGACATCAGGTACCGAAATCAAAGACATCCTCACCCGCACCCGCCGGATCGCATTGGTCGGCGCGTCGGCCAATCCGGCGCGGCCCAGCCACCAGGTGATGCAGTTCCTGCTGCGTACGGGCTACGAGGTGGTGCCGGTCAATCCCGGCCTTGCCGGGCAGACGTTGCTGGGCCAGCCCGTGGTTGCCAGCCTCAGTGATATCGAAGGCGATATCGACATGATCGACATATTCCGCCAGTCGCACCACGTTCCGACCATTGTAGAGGAGGCGCTGGCGCAATTTCCCCGGCTGGGCACGATCTGGATGCAGATCGGCGTGCAGCATGAGGGCGCCGCCGAGGCTGCCCGCGCGCGCGGCGTCGATGTTGTGATGAACCGCTGCCCCAAGATCGAATATCCGCGTGTCATGAGCTGACAGCTGCTTCAGCCTGCGTAGAAATCCGCGGGAATGCGCATTTCGCGCATGGGGCGGACATGCGCGGTGCAGGCGGCATAGGTGGGGTGCGCCTTGAAGGCGGCCAGCGCGGCCTCGTCGGCAAATTCGGCATAGACCACCAGATCGGGCGCCTCGGCGCTGATCGTGTCGGTTTGCAGGTTGCGGCCCACCTCGAAATGATCGGCGTGGGGAATCGTGGCCAGCATCATCAGGCCCTCGCGGACCGCGTCCACGGATTGGCCTTCGGCGGCCGAGAAGAAAACGATGTGACGGATCATGCCTGCCCTCTTGTTCATGTCAGCGCCGGGGCCGGTCAGACCTTGGGGCGCGCCGCTTTTTCGGCAAGGCCGGACTGGCCCTGACGGCGCGCAAGTTCCGCCATCACGTCAGCCAGCGCCACGCCGCGCGATTGCAGCATCACCAGCAGGTGAAACAGCACGTCCGCGGCCTCACCCGTCAGCGCATCGCGGTCGCCCTTGACCGCCTCGATGATGGCCTCCACCGCCTCTTCGCCAAACTTTTCGGCGCATTTTTCGGGGCCCTTTGCCAGTAGCTTGGCGGTCCAGCTGCTTTCGGGGTCTGCCGCAGCGCGCGCCGCGATGGTCGCGGCCAGATCGTCCAGGGTCATCGGCCCATCCTCATGGGAATTCCTGCGGCCTGCATATGCGCCTTGGCCTCGCCAATCGTGAACTCGCCAAAGTGGAATATCGACGCGGCCAGCACCGCGCTGGCGCCGCCGATGGTGACGCCTTCGACCAGATGATCCAGCGTGCCGACCCCGCCCGAGGCGATCACCGGAATATCGACCGCATCGCTGATCGCGCGCGTCAGCGGCAGGTTGAAACCGGCGCGCGTGCCGTCGCGGTCCATCGAGGTCAGCAGGATCTCGCCCGCGCCATTGGCTGCCACCAGACGCGCGAATTCCACCGCGTCGATGCCGGTTTCCTTGCGCCCGCCGTGGGTGAAAATCTCCCACTTGCCGGGGCTGACCGTCTTGGCGTCGATAGCCACCACGATGCACTGGCTGCCGAATTGGTCCGACGCCGCGCGCACCACGTCGGGGTTGGCGACGGCGGCGGAGTTGAAGCTGACCTTGTCCGCGCCTGCGAGCAGTAAGGCGCGGACATCGCTCGGCGTTCGCACGCCGCCTCCCACAGTCAAGGGGATATAGCACTGCTCGGCGGTGCGGCGCACCACGTCGAACATGGTGCCGCGATTCTCATGCGTGGCGTGGATATCCAGAAAGCACAGCTCGTCCGCGCCAGCGGCATCATAGGCGCGCGCGGCATCCACCGGATCGCCCGCGTCGCGCAGATCGACGAAATTGACACCCTTGACCACGCGGCCATCGGCCACGTCAAGGCAGGGGATGATACGGGTTTTCAGCATGCTGTGCCGGGCCTTTGTGCTGTGGTAAGGAACGTTTATGTCCATTTGCCGTTGGGTGCCAGTAGGCGTGCCCTGCAATTTCACGTAATTTCCAAAAGGAGACACTTCATGCGCCCTCTCTTTACAGTCGCCGCGCTGACGGCCTTTGCCGCGCTGACCGCCCCTGCGTGGGCCGGACCCGACGATCTGATCCGCGTCAAGGCGGCTGGCGATGTCACCGCCACGATGGACGCGCTGGTGCAGGCGGTAGAGGGCGCGGGCGTCACCGTCTTTGCCCGCATCGACCATGCCGAGGGGGCCAAGGGCGCGGGCATGGATCTGGTCCCCGAACAGGTGCTGATCTTCGGCAAGCCCGAGCATGGCACGCAGGCGATGCAAGCCGACCCGCTGGCCGGGCTGCTGCTGCCGATGAAAGTGCTGGTCTATGAGGATGCCGAAGGTCAGACATGGCTGGTTTACGAGGACGTTGCCGAGATGTTCGAGGACTACGATATTCCGCAGGATGCCGAATATGTGCAATCCATGACCAAGGGCCTGAAGAACCTCACCACCAAGGCGGCAGGCGGTTAACCCGCCAGCGCGTCCAGTGCCTCGCGCAGATCCAGCGCCCCGTCATAGAGCGCGCGGCCAGAAATGGCGCCGTTCAGCGAGGCGCCGCAATCGCGCAGGGCAATCAGGTCGCCTAGGGAGCTGACACCGCCCGACGCGATCACCGGGATGCTGACGGCATTGGCCAGCGCCGCGGTTGCTTCGATATTCGGGCCCTGCATCGCGCCGTCGCGGTCGATATCGGTGTAGATGATCGCGGCCACGCCCGCGTCCTCGAAACTGCGGGCAAGGTCGGTGGCCATCACCTCGGTCTCCTCCGCCCAGCCCTTGGTCGCCACGCGTCCCCCGCGCGCGTCGATGCCGACGGCGACCTGTCCGGGGAACGCCCTGGCCGCCTCGCGCACCAGCGCCGGATTTTCCACGGCGACGGTGCCAAGGATGACGCGCTGCAAGCCCTTGGACAGCCAGCCCTCGATCGTGGCCATGTCGCGGATGCCGCCGCCCAGTTGGGCGGGGACCTTGCAGCGTTTCAGGATCTCCTCGACCGGGCCCGCATTGACCGGCGCGCCGGTAAAGGCGCCATTCAGATCCACCAGATGCAGCCATTCGCAGCCCGCGGCAACGAACGCTTCGGCCTGCGCCGCCGGGTCGTCGTTGAATACGGTCGCAGCAGACATTTCGCCGCGCAAAAGGCGCACGGCCTGGCCGTCCTTCAGGTCGATAGCGGGGTAGAGGATCATGGCGTAACCTATTCGTAAAATGGACCGATTATGGCATCCAGCGCAGAAAATTTGCGATCATCGCTAGGCCTGTCGCCTGGCTTTTTTCGGGGTGGAATTGCGTCCCGATCAGGTTGTCGCGCCCGACCACTGCCGTAACGGCACCGCCATAATCGGCATGGGCCAGCAGATGCGCGGGATCATCGACATGGAACTGGTAGGAGTGGACAAAATAGGCGTGGTGGCCGGTCTCGATCCCGTCGAAAACGGGGTGCGGCTGGTCCAGCACCAGATCGTTCCAGCCCATATGCGGCACCTTGAGCGTTCTATCCTCGGGCCGGATCGGGCCAACAATGCCGCCGATCCAGTCGAAGCCTTCCGTCTCGCCATGCTCCAGCCCTTTCGTGGCCAGCATCTGCATCCCGATGCAGATGCCCATGAAGGGGCGCGCGCCATCAATGACGGCCTCGCGCATCGCCTCAAACAGGCCGCGATGATCGTAGAGCTGCGCGCGGCAGGCGGCAAAGGCGCCATCGCCCGGCAACACGATCCGGTCGGCGCGGCGCACGGTGTCGGGGTCGGACGTGACGATGACCTCGCCCGCGCCCGCCTCGCGCGCCATGCGCTGAAAAGCCTTTTCGGCGGAGTGCAGGTTGCCGCTCTCATAGTCGACGATGACGGTGCGCATGAGGCTAGAGCATCCCCTTGGTCGACGGGATCGCATCGGCCTTGCGCGGGTCCGTCTCGACCGCGTCGCGCAGGGCGCGCGCGACGGCCTTGAACGCCGCCTCGGCCATGTGGTGGCTGTTGATCCCGTGCAGGGCATCCAAGTGTAGCGTCATGCCGGAATGCGTTGAAAACGCTTGGAAAAATTCACGCACCAGTTCGGTGTCGAACGTGCCGATTCTGGCGGTGGGCAGGTCCATGTTCCACACCAGGTAGGGCCGCCCGGACAGGTCCAAAGCGGCGCGCACCAGCGCATCGTCCATCGGCAGAAGGCAGGAGCCGTAGCGGCGGATCCCGCGCTTGTCACCCAATGCCTGCGCGAGCGCCTGACCCAGCGCGATACCCACATCCTCGACCGTGTGGTGATCATCGATATGCAGATCGCCGGTGCAGCGCACATTCATGTCGATCAGCGCGTGGCGGGCCAGTTGGTCCAGCATGTGGTCGAAAAAACCCACGCCGGTCTGATTGTCGTAACTGCCGGTGCCATCCAGCGCGATGGTCACGCTGATACCAGTTTCGGCGGTCTGGCGGGTGATGGTGGCGCTGCGCATGTCGCTGTCTCACTTTCAGGTTTGCGGCGGTTATAGGCAGAACGCACCGCGACGCCAAGGGGCGACGGCATCTGGCGGCAAGGTCTGCCAGACGTTGCAGGTAAAGAGCCACTGCGCCAAGAACCGCAAGCTGTGGCAAGCCGGGAGGCCAAGCCCCACGGGCTGGAACGGCGGCGCCAAAAGCAGAAAGGCCGCCCCAAGGCGGCCTTGACTGTGTGACCATGGGTAGTGGTCTAATTGGAGCGGGCGAAGAGATTCGAACTCTCGACCCTAACCTTGGCAAGGTTATGCTCTACCCCTGAGCTACGCCCGCACCGATTGACGCGGATGTACAAATTCTCCGGAGGGGCTGCAAGGGCAAATCGCCGATATCGTGAAAAAAAAGCGCCGCCTCTGGTTCTGTTTCAACAGAGCGCAGCCCAGGGACGGAGCCTTCGGCAGGGTGTCTGAAGCAGGAAGAATAAATGCGTGCGCGTCCGGGCTTTCAATGTTCCAGAAATACTCTGGGGGTTTGGGGGTGAAACCCCCGAGCCATGCGCCAGACAGAATCCGCGGCTACCTGAAAGCAGCCCGTGCCGGCATCGTTCACGCCATTTCTGGCAATGGTAAATTGGGGGACAAATCGCTGCCCCCCTTGTATCCCGTTATGTAGATCGCGCCTGCCGGCTGCCTTATTCCAGCTCAATCAGCAGATCCTTGGCGTCGATCTGGCCGCCGGGCGTGACATGCACGGCCTTGACCACGGCGTCACGCTCGGCATAGAGGCCCGTTTCCATCTTCATTGCTTCGATGGTCAGCAGCAGATCGTTGGGCTTGACTGTCGCTCCGACCGCCACCGCGACGCTGGCGACGACGCCGGGCATCGGCGCGCCGATATGGCAGGGATTGCCGGGCTCGGCCTTGGGGCGGGCGGCGGTCTGGGAGGTGACCAGACGGTTCGGCACGCGTATGACGCGGGGCTGGCCGTTCAGTTCGAAAAAGACGCGCACTTCGCCGTCATCGCCGGTCTCGCCGACCGCTTGCAGGCGGATTTCCAGCGTCTTGCCGGGGTCAATCTCGGCGGTGATCTCCTCGCCCGGTTCCATGCCATAGAAGAACGTCCGTGTCGGCAGCACCCGCACCGGGCCGTAGATCCGGTGGCGGCCCATGTAATCCAGAAAGACCTTGGGATACATCAGATAGCCGTTCAGATCCTCGTCATCGACAGACCGGCCTTCCAGTTCCGCACGCAGCTCGGCGCGGGTGGCTTCCAGGTCGACGGGCGGCAGATGCGCGCCGGGGCGGTCAGTGCTTGGTTCCTCGCCTTTCAGCGCCTTGGCGGTCAGGGCGGCAGGAAAGCCGCCGGGAGGCTGGCCCAGATTGCCGCGCAGCATGTCGACCACCGAATCGGGGAACGACAGCTCATGGGCCGGATCCTCGACATCGGCGCGGGTCAGCCCTTGGGAGACCATCATCAGCGCCATGTCACCGACCACCTTGGACGATGGTGTGACCTTTACGATATCGCCGAACATCTGGTTCACGTCCGCATAGGTCTGCGCGACCTCGGACCAGCGGTCCTCCAGCCCCATCGAGCGGGCCTGCGCCTTGAGATTGGTGAATTGCCCGCCCGGCATTTCGTGCAGATAGATCTCGGAGGAGGGGGCCTGCATGGACGATTCGAACGCGGCGTAATGCGCGCGGACACTGTCCCAATAGTCGGAAATCTCGCGCACGGCGTGGATGTCGATGCCGGTGTCGCGGTCGGTATGAGCCAGCGCCTCGACAATCGAGCCGAGCGTCGCTTGCGACGTGTTGCCCGACAGCGCGTCCATCGCACAATCGACCGCGTCGACGCCTGCATCGGCGGCGGCCAGGATCGTGGCGCAGGCGATGCCGGCTGTGTCGTGGGTATGAAAATGGATCGGCAGACCGACCTCGTTCTTGAGCGCGCGCACCAGTACGCGGGCGGCAGCGGGTTTCAGCACGCCCGCCATGTCCTTGAGACCCAGAACATGCGCGCCTGCGGCCTCCAGCTCGCGGGCCATGCCCACATAGTATTTCAGGTCGTATTTCGCACGGTCGGGGTCCAAAATGTCGCCGGTATAACAGATCGAGGCTTCGCAGATCTTGTTCGTGTCCAGAATCGCGTCCATCGAGACGCGCATGTTTTCCACCCAGTTGAGCGCATCGAACACGCGGAACACATCGACCCCGCTTACGGCGGCCTGACGTACGAATTCCTGCACCACATTGTCGGGATAGTTGGTATATCCCACGCCGTTGGAGGCACGCAGCAGCATTTGCGTCATGAGGTTCGGCATCGCCGCGCGCAGATCGCGCAGGCGCTGCCACGGGCATTCCTGCAAGAAACGGTAGGCCACGTCGAATGTCGCGCCGCCCCAGCATTCAACACTGAAAAGCTGAGGGATATGCGCCGCATAGGCGGGCGCCACGCGGATCATGTCACGGCTACGCATCCGGGTCGCGAGCAAGGATTGATGGCCGTCGCGCATGGTGGTGTCGGTGATCAGCAACTGCTTTTGCTTTTTCATCCAGTCGGCCACGGCCTGCGGGCCCTTTTGCTCCAGCAGGTTGCGCGTGCCCATTTGCGGGTCGCGGCGGGGCACCGGGGGGCGGGGGTCCTTGAGGTGCGCGCGCGGGAGCGGGCTGCCCTTGGTTTCAGGATGCCCGTTGACGGTGATGTCGGCGATGTATGTCAGCACCTTGGTGCCGCGGTCGCGGCGGCTGGCGAAGGTAAACAGCTCCGGCGTTTCGTCGATAAACTTGGTCGTGTAAGTGTTGTTCAGGAACGTGGGGTGCTTCAGCAGGTTTTCGACAAAGGCGATATTGGTCGAAACGCCGCGGATACGGAATTCGCGCAGGGCGCGGTCCATCCGGGCGATCGCGGCCTCGGGCGTTTGCGCATGAGCCGTCACCTTGACCAGCAGGCTGTCATAGAACCGGGTGATGACCCCGCCGGAATAGGCCGTGCCGCCGTCCAGCCGGATGCCCATGCCGGTCGCCTCGCGGAACGCCGTGATGCGACCGTAATCGGGGATAAAGTTGTTCTGCGGGTCTTCGGTGGTGATCCGGGTCTGCAGCGCATGGCCGTGCAGGTGGATATCCTCCTGCCGGTCCTTGCGAGTCGCCTCGGCCAGTGTCTTGCCCTCGGCAATCTTGATCTGGGCCTGCACGATGTCGATGCCGGTGACTTCCTCGGTGACGGTGTGTTCGACCTGCACGCGGGGGTTCACTTCGATGAAGTGGAATTTCTGCGTGTCCATATCCATCAGGAATTCGACGGTGCCGGCACATTCGTAATTCACATGCTTGCAGATCTTGTAGCCAAGCTCGCACACCTCGGCGCGCTGGGCGTCGGTCAGGTAGGGCGCGGGCGCGCGCTCGACCACCTTCTGGTTGCGGCGCTGGACCGAGCAGTCACGCTCGAACAGGTGGTACATGTTGCCGTGCTTGTCACCGAGGATCTGCACCTCGACGTGGCGGGCGCGCAGGATCATCTTTTCCAGATAGCCCTCGCCATTGCCAAATGCCGAAAGGGCCTCGCGGCGGCCCTCCAGCACCTTTTCCTCCAGCTCGTCCGGGCCATTGATCGGGCGCATACCGCGCCCGCCGCCACCCCAGGACGCCTTCAGCATCAGGGGATAGCCGATTTTCTCGGCATCAACGCGGATCTTGTCCATGTCGTCGCCCAGCACTTCGGTGGCGGGAATGACGGGCACGCCGGCCTCAATCGCGACGCGGCGCGCGCTGGCCTTGTCGCCCAGCTCGCGCATGGTCTTGGCCTGCGGGCCGATAAAGGTGATGCCGTTGGCGACGCAGGCGTCGACGAAATCGGGGTTCTCGCTCAGCAAGCCATAGCCGGGATGGATCGCATCGGCGCCCGACTCGCGGGCGACGCGGATGATCTCTTCAATGCTGAGATAGGCGGCGACGGGGCCTAGCCCTTCGCCGATGCGGTACGCCTCGTCGGCCTTGAAGCGGTGCAGGCCCAGCTTGTCCTCTTCGGCAAAGACGGCGACCGTGCGTTTGCCCATCTCGTTGGCGGCGCGCATGATGCGAATGGCAATCTCGCCCCGGTTGGCGATCAGGATCTTTTTGAATTCGGTCATGGCGCGATGCCCCTGTTACTGATTGACGTGCTGGTCTGCCGTGCCGCGCAGAGTGCGTGTTGCCGCAGCGCAACTTTTTTTGACTTTGTAAGAGTAGCCGAGCCGTTGCGCAACGTTTGCGCCGTTCTACCCACCCCTTTGCGACATTTTCTACCCGTCGGAGGCACGGGGTTGTCTGGGGGTGCCTCGGGCGGGAGTATTGTCAAGCAAGAAAGTATTTATTTATCAGCGCGATAGGAGTAACGGTCGTTACCTGATCTACCTTACTATCTACGCCTTGAGTTTGGCCAGAAGTTGCTTTCGACTAAAACAGCACATCAGGCTCATATCCTGAAGGTCGTAGGTTCAAATCCTACTCCCGCAACCAAATTGCTACACAATATCAAATGCTTAAAGCCCGACCTAATCAGTCGGGCTTTTGCTTGTCCGATCCACATCAACGCCACATCAACGTTTGACGAGTCCTCCAGAAATGTGGACGCTTTATTGATTCTGGACCCGGCGGAAGCCTCGTGGCAGCATCACGCCATGATCACGTTCCGTGCCCTTTCAGATGACCATCCCGGCCTTGTGCATTCGCACCTGTTACGCGCAGCGCTGCTGACACTTCAATTCGCGCAGGACCACGGGGCGATCGGTTTGACCCAGACAAAGGCGTTCAAGCGCGTCTTTGTGCATTGGGCGGTCGAACACTTCGAGTGGCCCGGGAAAAGCTCGGAAGAAATGTTCCGCTATAGCAAGGTCATCAATGAATACGAATTCCCGCCGCTCGAGGTGCTGCACTACCTCTTGATCACCCTGCGCCTGGGTCGACACTTCAAAGGGGAATTCCGGCTGACCAAGCGTGGCGCTGCGCTGGCGCAGTCTCCGGGGAAGCTGTTTGCAGAACTGATTCCCTTCTTCGTTCTCGAGATCGACCACGCCTCCTACGCGCGATTTGAAGAGCGCCCGTTTGGTAAATGGGATGTCTGGATGAACGTGATTAATGTTGAGGCAAATCACGGCACCACAGAACGGGCGCTGTTCGTATCGTTCTATGGCGAGGAACATGACTGGGACAATGCCGGATGGCGAGAGATGGCTGCGTTCTCATCCTGCGTCCTGCGCCCGCTTGAGTGGGCGGGGTTGCTCGTCCAGACCCGTGAAGAGCGCGAGGGCAGGCATGTGCACCACGTCTTCGAGACGTCGCTCTGGCGCAGCGCGCTAAAATTGGACACGGACGGCATGCTGCAGTCAGTTTCAGTTCAGTGAGTTGTCTGAATATCTGGCCCGAGCAAGACCTTGTAGTTCGACGTCGCGAACGGCAGCTCCGAGCCATAGCGGACTTCACACCTTTTTTTAACCATTGTTGAAAACGTCGCTGTAGGTAATTGAGCTACAAGAAAGATTCAGGGTGCTTCGCATGTCCAATTTTAGATATATCCGAATGGCAGGCAATGATCAGGGTTGGAAGCGCCCCCATAGCGGCAGGAAGGGTGGTGTTGATTACCTCGGGAAGCAAGGCCTTGGGCACGAGGACTGGAATTTTGCCCATGATCTCTGGGAGGATGGCCGCTACCATCTCTACCTCAAGGGAACACCGGCAGGCTTTGATAAGGACTCATTCAACTTTGTTCTTGGGGCGCATGCCAGTCC
Source organism: Roseovarius sp. (assembly GCA_036568405.1). Taxonomy (GTDB): domain Bacteria; phylum Pseudomonadota; class Alphaproteobacteria; order Rhodobacterales; family Rhodobacteraceae; genus Roseovarius. The sequence continues at coordinate 1,772 of DATCSR010000012.1, read as the reverse complement.
AGTTCCGATGATTATCGGCTTTGTCGAAAATGCAACCTATGGCGTGTCAGAATTGCCGGAACAGGTGTTGCTGAGACGCGCTCAAGAGGTTTTCGCGCTAAACGAAGACGATAGTCTCGGGTCGGCTTATGGGCACCGGAGCGTCGAGGAAGTTGCAAAACTTCTGAGGCAGGAGGCTAGCGGGTATTGCGTCTCGGTTGCACCGCGGAATCTGCATATTCTGGCGCAGCCCGTTCCGATGCTGTCAGAAATCTATGAGGTTTCACACCCAGGTTACCGTCCCCTTCCCATGACGAAAAATCAGTATGATTCACTTAAAGAACGTGTGTTATCGAAGGATACAATGGCTTCCGTTGATCAGGAGGAAGACGCTAGTTTTCCCGAAGGGCGATTGGTCGAAAGACTACACAAGTCGCGCGAGCGGAACCGACTCGTTGTTGAAAAGGCGAAAAAGTCATTCATTGAAACAAACGGAAGGCTTTTCTGCGAGGCCTGCTCCTTGGATCCAGAGAAGCACTTTGGCTCGGCCAAGATGCGCAACCGGATCATTGAGGCGCATCATGATGTGCCACTCTCTGATTACAAGCACGAGGGAAAGACTAAGGTCTCCGACCTTAGAATGGTTTGCCCGACCTGTCATCGGGCCATCCATACCACCAGGCCATGGCTTTCTGTCAAAAAGCTCAAAAAGCTTCTAAAATTAAATAGCTGACCTACGCGCAGCATCAGAGAGAATTAAGCGGACACTAGCTAGAGCATCCGCTGCCCGAGCACAAACAATGCCGTCTTCCGGGCGTTCGGGAACGATCAGGGTTGCCACGCCTACGTGCACCAATCCCTTCGACGTTCCGGCATTGCCTGACTGTAATCAAAACAAGGCAGGCGCGCGTTGTCCCGTGACGACCCCCCAAAATCAAGTTACGATCTGCCATGTGCAATCTTTACTCAAACACCATGCCGGTTGCCGCCATGCGCCAGCTGTTCACAGTTGATGCGAGCAACGATCAGCTCGGCAATGCGGAGCCGTTGCCCGCGATCTTTCCGAAGGGAAACGCTCCTGTCGTTGCGCTGACCGATGATGGTCAGCGCGCACTCTGGAACACGCATTGGGGTTTTGTGCTGCCCCAGGTCTCAAAAAAGACCGGCAAACCGATCCAACCGAAGGCCGTGAACAACGCGCGAGACGACAAGCTGAGAACCTCGTCCTTTTGGAAGACGAGCTTTCAGGAACGCCGGTGCCTGATCCCGGCGACGAGCTTCTGCGAGGCCAAGGGTCGCAACCCGGCCACCTATGTCTGGTTTGGCGTGACAGGCGAGGGCAACCGGCCGCCCTTCGCCTTTGCCGGTGTCTAGCGCGCACTCAACGGCAATTACGGCGGTGAGCACCGCGAGATGGTCACGTCGTCGATGGTGACGACAACGCCTAATGAGCTGGTGCGAGATACCCACCCGACCGGATGCCTGTGATCCTGCATCCGGAAGACTACGAGGAGTGGCTGACAGGGCGGCCGGAAGCGGCATTTGCTCTGATACGGCCATTTCCGACTGAAGCCATGGTTATTCACCAAAGCGGCGAAGACCTGAAATCCGACAGGGGCGGTCCGTAATTTCGGTCGAGAAATCCGATCGGTCGTATCCGTCCGGCTACGCCGCGCTTGACGCCTGTTGCGGCGTCCAGTTCCAAGGCGCGAGTTCTTCGATGCGGTTGATCTTGTGATCGGCGATGCGCTCGAGAACCCAAGTGAGCCAGGCTTCGGGATTGACGCCGTTCA
>DATCSR010000011.1:0-15652 GCA_036568405.1 Roseovarius sp. | reverse complement strand
TGGTGGCACATTACGCCGAGAATGCCATCCGCGATCTCGGGCATTTCGAGTTGTACCTCGGAGCCGTGTTCACGTGCGAACTTGGACACCGCCTCGATGCCCGTCGGAAGGATATGCCCGAACTCGCGAAGGATGCTACGGGCGGATGAGTAGGACCAGAGGATGCGGGCATAGGCCTTGCTCACCGTTTCATCGGTTACTGCACTGCCCATGTCCGCGCGCAGGCAGGCCGGACAAATGCGATTGCGACCTAGGTGCAAGTATTTCTCATCGATCTCGAAGTCCAAGATCTGACGGGAGGCGTCGCCGCAAGAGCGAAATGCCTGTTCCATGAGTTGCTGCTTATCCACGGCTCCAAGCTCTGCCAAACTGGCCACGGCCGCTGCGTCGCCGTGCAGCACCTCAGCGATCGTGAAGCAAAAATCCCTCAGAAACTCACGTAGGCTCGGCAATTTGTTGGCGAGGGCCAGGCGTGACGCGAAGGATAACGCTGTCTCATCTGCATTCAGGGAACGGTGTGGGGCATCGGCATGACGGTCGTCCTCTGAGTGATTCTATGCGGTGAAGCTTTCTACAAATCGCAAAGAAATGGGGGCGCCGCAAGGACGTCCCCAGATACCTCTGTACCAAAATACTTGGATCTTCATTTGGTAGAGCACGCGCACCGAGCGCGCGAACCCCTTATTTCATTGAGACTGCATCAACCGAATTTTGAAATTCGGACGAAATTTCGGCTTCTCACAGTCGGGACAACCTTTACCCCCGCTCGGGACGATCTTTGCCCCATTTGGGAGCTACTTTGCCCCGACCGACAAATTGCCTTAACCTCTCAGCTGCACCCCGATGTCGCGCCGCAGGTGTTGCACTTCATGCAGGTGCCGTTGCGCACCAGCGTGTAGTTGCCGCAGTCGTTGCAAGCCTCGCCCTCATAGCCTTGCATGCGCGCCTTGGTGCGGGCATCCATAGCAACGGCGCCGGACATAACGGTGGTTTGCGACGCGACCAGAGTTGCCGTGCTTGTGGTCTCGGGCACCAGCGTTTGGAGGCTTGAGACCGGATCGGCGCCGCCCTGGGCTGCCATCTGGCTGGGCATTTGACCGCCGTTGAGCACATACAGCTCCTGCGGCAGGCGCTTGCGCAGATATCCGGTCGAGCTGATCTGTTTCAGCACCGCCAGCGATCTAGTGGCTGCGGCCTCGCTCATTTCACTGACGTTGTGCACGCCCTCCTCTTCGCCGCGGCCGAGATCGTCAAAGCTGTGGCCCTCGGGTTTGACATGCGCCAGATCCGTGCGGTCGAGATAGGACACCGCCAGTTCACGGAAGATGTAATCGAGGATCGAGGTCGCGTTCTTGATGCTGTCATTGCCCTGAACCATGCCCGACGGCTCGAATTTGGTGAAGGTGAAGGCGTCGACGAACTCCTCCAGCGGGACGCCGTATTGCAGTCCTACGCTGACGGCGATGGCGAAGTTGTTCATCATCGCGCGGAAGCCTGCACCTTCCTTGTGCATGTCGATGAAGATCTCGCCCAGCTGGCCGTCGGCATATTCGCCGGTGCGCAAGTAAACCTTGTGACCGCCGATGATCGCCTTTTGGGTATAGCCCTTGCGGCGCTCTGGCATCTTGTCACGCTGGAATTTGTTGACCTCTTTGATGACGATCTTCTCGACGATCTTTTCGGCCAGAACGGTTGCCTTTTCGTGGTTCGAGCCGCTCTCCAGCACCTCGGCCGCCTCGTCGTCATCCTCGACCAGCGCGGAGGCCAGCGGCTGGCTGAGCTTGGAGCCGTCGCGGTAGAGCGCGTTGGCCTTGACGCCTAGCGACCAGCTTAGCTCATACGCCTTCTGGCAATCCTCGATCGTGGCGTCATTGGCCATGTTGATCGTCTTGGAAATCGCGCCCGAGATGAAGGATTGAGCGGCAGCCATCATGGTGATGTGGCTGTTGACGCTGAGATAGCGCTTGCCCTTCTTGCCGCAGGGGTTGGCGCAATCGAAGATGTGGTAATGCTCGGTGCGCAGATGCGGCGCGCCTTCCAGCGTCATGGTGCCGCAGACATGATCGTTCGCCGCGTCGACGTCGGCACGGCTGTAGCCCAGATGCGCCAGCAGATCGAAGGCCGGATCGCTCAGCCGCGCCGCAGGGATGCCTAGGACGTTGGTGCAGAACTCAAGCCCCAGCGTCCACTGGTTGAACACAAAGCGGATGTCGAAGGCAGATCCCAGTGCCGCGTCCACCTTGGCCAGCTCATTGGGGCCAAAGCCGTGACCGATCAGCGAGGTGTGGTTGATCCCCGGCGCGTTGCCGATGGTGCCGTGACCGACCGCGTAGCTGATGATTTCCTCGATCTGCGCGCTGCCGTAGCCCAGCATTTCAAGCGCGGCGGGAACCGACTGGTTGATGATCTTGAAATAGCCGCCGCCCGCGAGTTTCTTGAATTTTACCAGCGCAAAGTCAGGCTCGATCCCGGTCGTGTCGCAATCCATGACCAGACCGATGGTGCCGGTGGGCGCGATGACGGTGGATTGCGCGTTGCGGTAGCCGTGCTTTTTGCCGAGCGCCAGCGCCTCGTCCCAGCTGGACATGGCCAGCTCGACCAGACGGCTGTCGGGGCAGCCCGCGTGATCCAGCGGAACGGGTTTGACCGCCAGCGCCTCGTACCCGTCCGACTTGCCATAGGCGGCGTTGCGGTGGTTGCGGATGACGCGCAGCATGTGGTCGCTGTTGCGCTCGTAGCCCGCGAAGGCGCCCAGTTCGCCCGCCATTTCGGCGGAGGTCGCGTAGGCGACGCCGGTCATGATCGCGCTCAGCGCCCCGCCCAGCGCGCGGCCCTCGTCCGAGTCGTAGCCGTAGCCCATATTCATCAAGAGCCCGCCGATATTGGCGTAACCCAGACCCAAAGTGCGGAACTCAAAGCTGCGCTGCGCGATCTCTTTGCTGGGGAACTGCGCCATCATCACGCTGATTTCCAGCGTCACGGTCCAAAGGCGCGAGGCGTGCATATAGGCCTCGGCGTCGAAGCGGCCATCCTCGTAGAATTTCAGCAGGTTCATTGATGCAAGGTTGCAGGCGGTATCGTCAAGGAACATGTATTCCGAGCAGGGGTTGCTGCCGCGGATTTCGCCATCTTCGGGGCAGGTATGCCACGCATTGACGGTGTCGTGATACTGGATGCCCGGATCGGCGCAGGCCCATGCGGCGTGGCCGACATCTTCCCACAGATCGCGCGCCTTGATGGTTTTCGCGACCGATCCGTCGGTGCGGTTCAGCAGCGCCCAGTCGGCATCGTCCTTGACCGCCTTGAGGAAGGCATCAGTGACGCGGATCGAATTGTTGGAGTTCTGGCCCGAGACCGATGCATACGCCTCGCTGTCCCAATCGGTGTCGTAGGTCGGGAATTCGATGCTGCCATAGCCCTGCTTGGCATAATCCAGCACACGCTTGATATAGGTTTCCGGGATCGCGGATTTCTTGGCGCCGCGAATGGCGTCCTTCAGTTGAGCGTTTTTCTTGGGGTCGACCGAATCCTCAAGGCTGCCATCCCATGCGCGGATCGCGGCGAAGATCTCGTTCAGCTTCTGCTCATGCATTTTCGAGCCGGCGACGATGCTGGCGACCTTCTGCTCTTCCTTGACCTTCCAGTTGATGAATTCCTGCACATCGGGGTGATCCGCGTCGCAGATCACCATTTTCGCCGCGCGGCGCGTGGTGCCGCCCGACTTGATCGCTCCCGCCGCGCGATCACCGATCTTCAGGAAGCCCATCAGGCCCGAGGATTTTCCGCCGCCCGACAGCGGCTCGTTCGCGGCGCGCAGGCTGGAAAAGTTCGTGCCCGTGCCCGAGCCATATTTGAACAGGCGCGCCTCGCGCACCCACAGGTCCATGATGCCGCCGTCGCCCACCAGATCGTCCTTGACCGACTGGATGAAGCAGGCATGCGGCTGCGGATGCTCGTAGGCACTGGTGGATTTGGTCAGCTTGCCGGTCTGGTAATCGACATAGTAATGCCCCTGCCCCGGCCCGTCAATGCCGTAGGCCCAATGCAGGCCGGTGTTGAACCATTGCGGGCTGTTGGGCGCCCCCATCTGGCGGGCCAGCATGATGCGCATTTCGTCGAAATAGGCCTGCGCGTCGGCCTCATTGGTGAAGTAGCCGCCCTTCCAGCCCCAATACGCCCAGGCGCCGGCAAGACGATCAAAGACCTGCTTGGCCGACGTCTCGCCCGTCGTCTCGACACCCTTGCCGTCCGGGACCGAGCGCCACAGGAATTCCGGAACGCCCTTTTCATTGACCTTCTTCAGCCGAACCGGAACGCCGGCCTTGCGGAAATATTTCTGCGCGATGACATCGCTGGCGACCTGGCTCCAGCCGGAGGGCACTTCGACATTGTCGAGCTTGAACACGGTCGTGCCGTCAGGGTTGCGAATCTCGGACACGGTCGTCACGAAATCCAGCTCCGCATAAGCGTCCTGGCCTGCCTTGGTAAATTTCCGCTCGATCTTCATGTCGCTGCCTCTTTGTTCCTCGCCACGGCTGATGCCGCCGACTTTGCTGGTTTCCTGTCAGTCAGAGCGCGCCATCGCCGCCCCGTCGTTCGTGTTCCGCGAGGGGCAAGTTCGGCCTGCGCGCGGATCATCTGGCGGCGCGCGCAAGGGCGCAGGCCGTGAAATCCGGTGCTGGCTGAAGCTGTCCCCTTTTCCGGCGCCGCCACACTATATCTTGTGGCATTGTCACCGGTGCACACAAACTGGCGCAATTCCCCCCTCCGGGTCAACGATAAAGTTTGGCTTTTTTCGGCAATTTCAGGTTGACCTGCCATCGCCTCGCGGATGTGCGCCGCGCCCGCCGATTCCTGCACAGAACCATCCACAGGTTTGCGGCACGGGCGCGCGGCGCGGCGCGGTCTATGAAAGCGTTGATTTTCGGCGGGTTTAGGGCATGCGGCTGAGCCATGGGATGAAGTTTATCCCCCGCTGCCCGCGACCGGCGCAACCGCGTGCAGGGCCGCGCGGCCGGCGGCCTCGGCCAGACGCTGGGCGACGCATTCATGTCACAGACAAGCCGCAACGCACCGGCCAAAGCCTGCGCGTCACACGTTAATCTGCCGATATTGGAGAATATGGTCGGGGCGGCGAGATTCGAACTCACGACCCCCTGTACCCAAAACAGGTGCGCTACCAGACTGCGCCACGCCCCGAACCATGGCGCTTCCAATAGCCATGTTCGCCGGTGATGAAAAGCCCAAATACGGTCGGGCGGCCGGTCCATCCGCTCCCCTCAGGCGCAGGCGCCCGTCAGCAACCCCAGACAGCCAGGTCCGGAGCAAAGGACGGATGGCGCAGCTGCGTGCCGGGGGCGATTCCCATACGTTCGGCCAGACCGCCGTTGATCTCCAGCACCGCCTTGACATCGTCGCCGCCCATGATCGGGGTCAGATCGCCCGGCACGGCGTTGGAATGGACCTGCGTTACCGTGCCGGTCACGTCCAGGAAAATCATGTCTAGCGGAATCAGCGTGTTCTTCATCCAGAACCCAACGGTCCGCGCCTCGGGATAGACGAACAGCATCCCTGCCCCCTGCGGCATGGTTTCGCGGTGCATCAGGCCCTGCGCGCGCTCGGCCTCGTCATCGGCCAATTCGATGGAGAACCTTGCCTGCCCCCACTCACCTCGCAACTGTACCTGATCCGCGCGGCAGGCCGGTTCGGCGGATGCGGACACGGCAATGCACAGTGCGAGCGCAGTCGCCGCGATAAGATGCCTCATTTCAGAGCCGTCTCCCATCCGTTCACTTCGGTCGCCATGCGCCCGCGCTTGCCCTCGACCACCCGAATCGCCAGCGCTTCGCCCGCCTGCAAATCCGCCAGACCGGACCGGCGCAGCACTTCGATATGGACAAACACATCGTCCTCATCGCCGAACGTGTTGGCAAACCCGAACCCCTTGACCTTGTCGAACCATTTGATGCGGGCTGGCATCAGGGGCGCGGCACGCAGTAATTCGGGGTCAAACTCCTCAAAATCCGCCAAGCCGGGAATGGCAGCGCGTTCGGCTGGCTCGATGCCATGAACGACTGTTGCCTGAACGCCGCGGTCTGTTTGCTGAACATCAAGCTCAATGATGGCGTCATCCGCGACCGAGCTTTGACCGAAATTGCGAAGGACGTTGGCGTGCAGCAGGATGTCGTCTCCGACTTCGTCTGACAGGACGAACCCGAACCCCTTCACAGGGTCGAACCATTTGACCCGGCCTCGGATCCTATCAGTCATGACACCCAACCATCAAAGTAGCGATCTCGTTAACATGTATCCCATTATTTATATCCCTATCCGCGCCCGCCGTCCATCGCCGGGACCGCGGCGACAGCGTATCCCCGCCGAAATAGACGGCGGGTGACCGCAGGTGACGCAACGTCATCCGATGGCTTCCGAAGGTTGTCCCGACAATCACGGATTAAGGCGCGTAATCTCCCACGGCGTGTCCGCGTCGGCGCGGCGCCAGACAAAGCGGTCGTGCAGGCGAAAATCGCCATCGGCCCAGAATTCGATCTCGACCGGCGTGATCTTGAAGCCGCCCCAGAAGGGCGGTCGCGGCGGGTTTAGCCCGTGGCGGGCCGACACCTTGGCGACCTCTGCCATCAGCGCGCCGCGGCTGCTGAGGGGCTGCGATTGTTTCGACGCCCAGGCGCCAAGCCGGCTTTTGAGCGAGCGCGAGGCGTAGTAGGCATCGGCCTCGGGCCCGTCCTGCCGCGTCACCGGGCCGCGCACGCGGATTTGCCGACGCAGGCTCTTCCAGTGCATGACAAACGCCGCCTTGCCGCTGGTGGCCAGTTCCTGCCCCTTGGCGCTGTCGTAATTGGTATAAAAGACAAAGCTGTCAGCGGCGATTTCCTTTAGCAGAACCATGCGTGTGTTGGGCAGGCCGTCCGGATCGACCGTTGCCAGCGCGATGGCATTGGGATCGTTCGGCTCGCTGGTTTCCGCCTCGGCCAGCCAGTCGCGCGCGATGGCGAACGGGTTGTCCCCGGCGAATTTTCCGGTCCTGTCGGTCATGTCGTCCTGCCTTTCGTTCCTGCGCCGTGCGCGCCGTGGTCAATGTGGCGCGGCGCGCACCCATGTGCAACGCCGCATCGCACCGATGAAGCCCGCCCTTGATGCACTCCGGCCAATCGCATAAAGGTCGTTGATATTTTGAATTTGCGTCGGGAAATGGACATGTCAAATACATTGATGGCGGGGAAGCGCGGGCTGATCATGGGCCTTGCCAACGACAAATCCATTGCCTGGGGCATTGCGCAGACCTGCGCGGACGCGGGCGCCGAACTGGCATTCACCTATATGGGCGATGCGTTCAAGAAACGGGTCGAGCCACTGGCCAAAAGCCTCGGCTCCGAGCATCTGTTTGATTGCAATGTGTCCGACCCCGCCTCGATCGACGCCGTCTTTGCCCAAATCGAAGAGGTCTGGGGCAAGATCGATTTCCTCGTCCACGCCATCGGATTTTCCGACAAGAACGAACTGCGCGGGCGCTACATCGACACCAGCCGCGACAATTTCCTGAACACGATGGATGTCAGCTGCTACAGCTTTACCGCCGTCGCCAAGCGCGCGGAAACGCTCATGCGAGACGGCGGCTCGATGCTGACCCTCACCTATTACGGCGCCGAGCAGGTGATGCCGCACTATAACGTCATGGGCATCGCCAAGGCGGCGCTTGAGGCATCGGTCAAATACCTCGCCGAGGATCTGGGCAAGGACGGCATCCGCGTCAACGCCATTTCTGCCGGCCCGATCAAGACGCTGGCCGCGAGCGGCATCGGCGATTTCCGCTATATCCTGAAATGGAACGAGCTGAATTCGCCCTTGCGCCGCAACGTGACCATCGACGATGTCGGCAAGGCCGCGTTGTTCCTGCTCAGCGATCTGGGCAGCGGCACCACCGGCGAGAACCTGCATGTCGATGCGGGCTATCACGTCGTCGGGATGAAGGCGGTCGACGCGCCTGATATCGACGCGACCTGAGGCGCCCATCATGGACGCGGCGACGCTCCTGCTTTTCAACGCGGCCATCCTCGGCGCTCTCGCCAGCCCCGGACCCGCCTTCATCGCCATGATCCGCTCGTCCTTTATTGGCGGGCGGCGCGCCGGGTTCATGACCGGGCTGGGGCTGTCGCTGTCGGCCATCGCGTGGTCCGCACTGGCGATGCTGGGCCTCAGCGCGATCTTTGCCGCCGTGCCTGCCGCCTATACCGCGCTGAAACTGGCCGGCGCCGCCTATCTGATCTGGCTGGCCATCGGGCTGTGGCGCGGCGCAGACAAACCCGTGGACACCGCCCTGCCCGGCATCGCCCAGGGCTTCCGGCTGGGCCTTATCACCAATCTGGCAAACCCCAAGCTGGTTTTCTTCATCGGCTCGATCTTTTCCACCATCCTGCCGGCGGATCTGGACTGGACCGCGTCGGCATTGATCCTGACCAACCATCTGGCGTTGGAGCTGGCATGGTACGCGATGGCGACGCTGATCCTGACCACCGCGCCGATGCGGGAGGCTATATCCGCCTGAAATCGAAATTCGACCGGGGCGCCGCCCTTCTCTTGGGCGCCATGGCCGCCCGCATCGCGATCTGACCCATAGGAACCCCCATGCAAGAGCCACTGCCGCACGAAAAAGGCTTTCACGTCAGCTGGGACCAGCTCCACCGCGACGCGCGGGCGCTGGCATGGCGGCTGGACGGGCACGGCCCCGATGATGGCGCGTGGCGCGCGGTCGTTGCCATCACGCGCGGCGGCATGGCCCCCGCGATGATCGTCGCGCGCGAGCTGGATATCCGCACCGTCGATACCATCAGCGTCAAAAGCTATGACCATCAAACGCAGAGTGCCGCACGCATCCTGAAGTCCCCCGATACGGACGTCGTCGGCGATGGCACCGGCGTGCTGGTCATCGACGATCTGGTCGATACGGGCCGCACCCTCGACATCGTGCGCGCGCATTTGCCCAAGGCGCATATCGCCACCGTCTATGCCAAACCGATGGCCAAGGACCGCGTCGACAGCTTCGTCACCGAAGTCAGCCAGGACACGTGGATCTTCTTTCCCTGGGATCTGGCGCTGCAATATGTTCAGCCCTATCGCGGCCAGTGATGGACGCCAGTGACGGAGATATGACAATGGCACGCACATCCCACAGCTTTGCCCCGCCGGTGATGGAGGCCCGCAGCTGGCTTGACGGTGTCCGCTTCACGGCCGAGCGCCCGCTGCTGAACCTCAGCCAGGCCGCCCCTGTCGGGGCGCCGCCCGAAGGCTTGCGCAGAGCCATTGCCGACGCGGCTATGAACGAAGTTGATGCGCACCTCTACGGTGCTGTCCTTGGCCGCGACGATTTGCGCGCAGAAGTTGGCGCGCAGTGGAGCACAGCCTATGGCGGACAGATCGGCGCCGAAAACGTTGCCATAACCTCGGGCTGCAATCAGGCGTTTTGCGCCGCGCTGGCGACGCTCTGCGATGAGGGCGACGAGGTGATCCTGCCAACGCCTTGGTATTTCAACCATAAAATGTGGCTGGACATGACCGGAGTGCGCACCATTCCCCTGCCCGCCGGCACCGGCTTGCTGCCGGACCCCGAGCAGGCCGCGTCCCTGATCACGCCGCGCACCCGCGCCATCGTGCTGGTAACGCCCAACAACCCCGGCGGCGTGGAATATCCGGGCGATCTGGTCCGCGCCTTCTTTGATCTGGCGCGCAAACATGGCATCGCCCTGATCGTTGATGAAACATACCGCGATTTCGACTCAAGATCAGGCGCGCCGCATGATCTGTTCACCGATCCCGATTGGTCGGATACGCTGATCCAGCTCTACTCCTTCTCCAAGGCCTACCGCCTGACCGGCCACCGCGTCGGCGCGATGGTCACCTCGCCTGCGCGGCTGGAGGCTGCCGAGAAATTCCTTGACTGCGTGGCGATCTGCCCGAACCAGCTGGGCCAGATCGGTGCGCTTTGGGGGATGCAGAACCTTGCGCAATGGCTGGCGGGAGAGCGGGCCGAGATCCTTGATCGCCGCGCGGCGATCAGCGATTACATGCCCCGGATTGCTGCGCAGGGCTGGGAATTGAAGGGCGCTGGCGCCTATTTCGCATATATCGCGCACCCGTTTGCTGATGCATCAAACGTGCTGGCGCCAAGGCTGGTGCGGGACGCGGGGGTTTTGCTGCTGCCCGGCACGATGTTCACGCCTGCGGGCGATCCCTCCGGCGCGCGCCATTTCCGCGTCGCCTTTGCCAATGTGGACCGCGCCGGCATCAGCACCCTCATGGACCGTCTGGCGGCGCTGGACGGACCGGGCTGGCCCCTTGCCCCCAAAGGGCCGAGCGAATAGACCTACCCAAAGCAATTTTCCCCAAGTCCGAGGGCGCCCGACCATGCGATCTAGCAGCATTTCCAAATCCGCAATGTGGATCCTGATGGGCCTTCTGGTTCTCGGACTCGCCGGCTTTAGCGTCACCAATTTCAGCGGCGGCATCAGCCGGATCGGCAGTGTCGGCGACACGGAAATCGGGGTGAACGAGTACGCCCGCGCCCTGCGTGCCGAGGTCAATGCCGCCACCGCCGAAACCGGCGCTCCCGTCAGCTTTGCCCAAGCCGAGGCGCAAGGCCTGCCGCAGAACGTGCTGGCGCGCCTGATCGCGCAGGCCGCGCTGGAGGATGAGACCGCGCGCATCGGCATCTCCGTCGGCGACGCCACTTTGCTAGGGCAGATCACGGAAATCCCCGGATTTCAGGGCCTTGATGGCAATTTCGACCGCGAAGGCTATCGCTACGCGCTGGAGCGTGCCGGTTTCAGCGAGGCGGAGTTCGAAGAAGACGTGCGCACCGAAACGGCTAGCACTCTGGTTCAGGGTGCCATCATTTCGGGCATCAGCACACCCGACGCCTACACGAATGCGCTGCTGACTTACATCGCCGAAGAGCGCGACGTGACCTATGCCACTCTTGGCCGTGCCGATCTGACCACAGGGCTGCCGATGCCCAGCGATGCCGATCTTGAGGCCTATTACCAGTCTAACCTGCCCAGTTTTACCACCCCGCAGGTCAAACGCATCACATACGCATGGATGACCCCCGCGATGATTATCGACGACGTCGAAGTGCCACAGGACGCGCTGCGCGAAGCCTATGAGAGCCGTATTGCGGAATTTCAGCAGCCCGAACGCCGCCTTGTCGAACGTCTGGTTTTCCCGGACGCTGACGCCGCCTCTGCCGCAATGGCGCAGATAGACAGCGATGAGGCCGGCTTTGACGATCTGGTCACCGCGCGCGGTCTCAGCCTTCAGGATGTGGATCTGGGCGATGTGGAGCGCGGCGATCTGGACGCGGCTGGCGACGCTGTGTTCAGCGCCTCGGCCGGCGATGTCGTGGGACCGCTGGACAGCGATCTGGGCCCGGCGCTTTACCGTGTGAACGCGGTGCTGCAGGCGCAGAACACCAGCTTTGAAGAGGCAGAACCGCAGCTGCGCGACGAGCTGGCAGGCGACCGCGCCGCCCGCGTGGTCGACGCCGCCACCGATACCATCGACGATCTGCTGGCCGGCGGCGCGACGCTGGAAAACCTTGCAGACGAAACGCAGATGCAGGTCGCAACAATCGACTGGCACCCCGGCCTGAGCGAAGGCATCGCCGCCTACGGCGATTTCCGCAATGCCGCCGAGGCGGTCGAGGATGGCGACTTCCCCGAGGTCAGGACTCTGGACGACGGCGGTATCTTTGCGCTGCGTCTGGACGAGGTGATCGAACCGACGGTGCAGCCTCTCGAAGAGGTGCAGCAGCAGGTCGCCGCCGCATGGGCACGCGATGCCCTGATGGACGCGCTGCGCGAGCAGGCGGAGCCAACCCTGAAGGCAATCGAGGGCGGTGCCAGCTTTGAGGATCAGGGCCTGACCCCGCTGACCGGGGCGGGTCTGACACGCCAGGGCTTTCAGCAGGGCACCCCGCCGGGATTCATCCCGGCCGTGTTCGACCTCGAAGAGGGCGAGACGATGGCAATCCCCGGCCGGGACAGCCTGATCATTGTGCGCCTTGATGCAATCAGATCCCCCGACACGGCCCCTGACGCGACCGACGGCGATCTGGCCCAGATCCGCCAGACCCTGCGCGGCTCGGCGGCCAATGACATCGCGCAGGATCTGTATCAGGCGCTGGCCAGCGACATTCGCAGCCGCGCGGGCATCACACTGGACCAGCAGGCGATCAACGCCGTGCATGCCAATTTTCAATAAGGGACGCGCGCCGTGGATCTGACACCGTCCTTTGATGATTTCGCTGCCGGTCACGAGGCCGGGGCCAATCAGATCGTCTATACCCGCCTCGCCGCCGATCTGGACACGCCGGTGTCCTTGATGCTGAAACTGACGGGCGCCGCGACCGATGCCTTCATGCTGGAATCGGTGACGGGGGGCGAGGTGCGCGGGCGCTATTCGATCATCGGGATGAAGCCCGATCTGATCTGGCAGTGCCACGGCACCACCAGCCGCATCAACCGTCAGGCCCGGTTCGATTCGGATGCGTGGGAGGCCCAGCACGGCAACCCCCTGGACAATCTGCGCAACCTGATCGCCGAAAGCCGGATTGACCTGCCCGAGGATCTGCCCGCCGCCAGCGCGGGCCTTTTCGGCTATCTCGGCTATGACATGATCCGTCTGGTCGAGCATCTGCCAAATGTGAACCCCGACCCGCTGGGCCTGCCCGACGCACTGATGCTGCGCCCCTCGGTGATCGCCGTTCTGGACGGGGTCAAGGGCGAGGTGATCGTCGTCGCCCCCGCATGGGCCGGGTCCGGCCAATCGGCCCGCGCCGCCTATGCGCAGGCCGCCGAGCGTGTCATGGACGCGGTGCGCGATCTGGAACGCGCCCTGCCCCAGGCCAGCCGCGGACTGGGAAAGGCCGCGGATGAGGGCGAGGTGACATCGAATTTCACCCGCGAAGGCTACAAGACCGCCGTGGAAAAGGCCAAGGACTACATCCGCGCCGGCGACATCTTTCAGGTGGTGCCCAGCCAGCGCTGGACGCAGCCCTTCCGCCAGCCGCCCTTCGCGCTCTACCGCAGCCTCCGGCGCACGAACCCGTCGCCCTTCATGTTCTACTTCAATTTTGGCGGCTTTCAGGTGATCGGCGCCAGCCCGGAAATTCTGGTGCGCGTCTTTGGCAGTGAGGTGACGATCCGCCCGATCGCCGGCACGCGCCCGCGCGGCGCCACCCCCGAGGAGGACCGCGCGAACGAGGCCGATCTGATGGCCGACAGCAAGGAGCTGGCCGAACATCTGATGCTGCTGGATCTGGGCCGCAACGATACCGGCCGCGTCTGCAAGATCGGCACCGTGCACCCGACTGAGGAATTCATCGTCGAGCGCTATAGCCATGTGATGCACATCGTCAGCAACGTGGTGGGCGAATTGGCCGAGGATCAGGACGCGCTGAGCGCGCTTCTGGCCGGGCTTCCCGCCGGAACGGTATCCGGCGCGCCCAAGGTGCGCGCGATGGAGATCATCGACGAGCTGGAGCCGGAAAAGCGCGGCGTCTATGGCGGCGGTGTCGGCTATTTCAGCGCGGGCGGCGATATGGATATCTGCATCGCGCTGCGCACGGCTGTGGTCAAGGATGAACAGCTTTTTATTCAGGCCGGCGGCGGCGTGGTCTACGACAGCGACCCGGAGGCGGAATATATGGAAACTGTCCACAAATCGCGCGCGATCCGCCGCGCCGCAGCGGACGCCGCCCGGTTTGGCGGCGACGGCAACGCCTGATGCGGGTTGAATTTTCGCGAAACTTCGCTTCCCGGATCCTCGCGAAAATTTGGCGCGACCCCCGATGGCACGGCTGATCCTTTTCAACAAACCGCATGGTGTGCTGTCCCAGTTCAGCGACGAGGGGAGCGGTCGGCCCACCTTGGCCACCTATATCGATGTGCCGGGCATCTATCCTGCGGGACGGCTGGATCGCGACAGCGAAGGGCTATTGTTGCTTACCGATGACGGCAAGCTGCAGGCGCGGATCGCCGACCCCAAGTACAGGAAACCAAAAACCTATCTGGTGCAGGTCGAGGGGGTGCCGAATGATGCCGCCATGTCGGCGCTGCAAAACGGCATCACGCTGAAGGATGGGCCAACGCTTCCGGCGCAGGTGCGCCGGATCCCGCCGCCCGATCTGTGGCCGCGCGTGCCGCCGATACGCTATCGCAAGTCCATACCGGACAGCTGGATCGAACTGACCATCACCGAAGGGCGCAACCGTCAGGTGCGGCGCATGACCGCGCATGTCGGCCACCCAACCTTGCGTCTGGTACGCTGGCGTATCGGTGACTGGTCGCTGGACGGCCTCGCGCCGGGCACGTGGCGCGAGGCCTAGTTTGCCTCTTGGTCCCCGGCCGTCAGCACCGCCGACACGGGCGCCAGTGCAACGCGGCTGGCCCGATCCTGCAATCCCCAGAGCAGCAGCGCGCTGATCGTGTCGGCCCGCAGGCGGCCCAGCATGATCACGCCGCCCTCGTCCCGGCTGGACTTGAACGCGGCCTGATCCAGAAAACGGCGGATATCGGTCGCGCTCTGACCGCCGGAATCGAAATCTCGGAACACGGTGGCCACTGGCACACCCTCGCGGGCAATCAGCTTGGGTGCGGTCTCAAGCCCCTTTGAATAAAGCACCAGCCCCCGCCCGGATGCCATCAGAATCGGCGCCAACTGCTCGCTGGCTTCACGGCCGATCTGCAGGCCTTCGCCGGTGCCCTCAAGGATCGCCACAGCTTCGGGCACTGCGGCCTCCACCATCTGCATCGTGGTTTCGGTGTCGCGCGCCGTGGCCCCGGCGGGCAGATCCGCAATCGCCAGCACCTCGAACCCGGCAGCCCGGTAACGGCGCATCGCATCCGCCGCGCCCGACCACGCGGAATCGACCGCAAAGCTCAGCGGATAGGGAAAGGATTTCAGCGCCTCCAGCCCCATGGGACTGGTGCCGTCATCGATCAACACGATCGACATCACCGGCTTGCCCTCCGGGTTATCGAAGGGGGCGGCGTGGGCCTCGATCGCCGGCAGATCCGCCGCTGGCGCAGTCTCCTCGGCAATGTCTGCGGGCGCCGCATCCGAAGACGGCGTGCCGAGCGATGGCAGGCGCTGCGTTGTGATCCCGGTGGCGATATTGCCGATGGTCCCCGATGGGGTATCAGTCGCGCGGGGTGTTTCGGTGCCCCGCTCCATGTCTGGGGCCGTATCGCCTTGCGGTCCTGCCTCTGCCGGGTCCGGCGTCTCCTGCGGCGCGGGCACCGCGGCGTCAAAGCTCGCGCCGCCCTCGATCTCGGGCAGGCTGGGCTGCGCCGGATCGGTAGAGATCGACAACTCCCCCGCACGACCGGCGGGCACCATCGGCGCATCACCGCCGCCCGGCATCAGATCACCCGGCGCGCCCTCCTCTGCGGCCGCCGGCATGCCGCTGCTTTCGTCCATGGTGTCCGGCGCGGCCAGATCCGACTGCGGCGCGCTGATTTCAGGGCGCATCGCGGGCGCTGTGTCCGCTGCGGCGACCTGGCTCAGATCATCGGGCGCAGCAGCACCGACCTGCGGAGCCTCGCCCTCCAGTTCCGGTGCGCCGTCCGATTGTGGCAGG
>DATCSR010000010.1:0-48427 GCA_036568405.1 Roseovarius sp. | reverse complement strand
CTTGTAAAA
This sequence comes from Roseovarius sp., assembly GCA_036568405.1. Taxonomy (GTDB): domain Bacteria; phylum Pseudomonadota; class Alphaproteobacteria; order Rhodobacterales; family Rhodobacteraceae; genus Roseovarius. The sequence continues at coordinate 48,418 of DATCSR010000010.1, read as the reverse complement.
GGACGCCGTGCTCATGCCGTGTTCCCGGCACAGCTCAGCAACTGGCACGCCACCTTCGCCTTGGCGCAGGATCGCAAGGATCTGTGGTTCGTTAAATCTCGTCATCTTCATCAGATTCTCCTCAGTCATCTTTATGTGCGCGAATACTTCCCCTCTCTTGGGGCAAGCCACGATTCATTGAACAAAGTATGTCGCGGCCAGTCGGGGAACCGATTACGGTAGGTGAGATCGACGGCCAAGCACACCATGGAACGCACTCATCATCGAATTCTACAAAAGCCCCGAGTTTATGACTAAAGCGAAAGGCACTCGAGAAAATTATCGCCGTCATTGCGAGGCAATCCGCGAAAAGAATGGCGACAAGAAAGAATGGCGACAAGGATGTTCAGAAATTCCAGCGCCGAGATGCTATTGCCGTGCGAGACGCGCTGGCCAATACATGGTCGAAGGCAAATGAGAGGCTAGCGATTCTATCGATCCTTTGTCGAAAGGCTGTAGATCTTGAATGGATCGAACGAAATCCAGTCACCGACATCCCGAAATTGACAGGCGGCGAGTACCAAGCTTGGCCGGATGACAAGCTCGATGCTTTCGAGCGTCATTGCGAAGCGCAAGGGCTCACCATGGCCAGAACGGTTTACGAGCTGTGCGTCGGGACCGGTCAGCGCTTGGGTGACTGCATAAAGATGACTTGGGCCGATTTCGACGGCGAGTATATGGCGGTCTGTCAGGAAAAAAACTGATATCAAGATTTGGGTTTACCGCCCGACGCGGCTTCAAACTTTTCTCGGGGCGCTTCCCCGTGCCGGACGTAACATCATCGCACGAAACCTGACACAGCCCATCGGCAAACGAGCGGCCCAGAAGGCCGTAGAGGACATCAGGTTAGCCTTGGGCCTCATGCACGGCGAAAACCGGCTGGTCCCGCATGGGTGGCGCTACACCGCAACGAGGCTCCTTGCGGAAGCCGGCTGCAGCGACTCCGAAATTCAGGCCGTAACCGGTCACAAGACGCTAACCATGGTTCAGAAATATCGCGCCCAAGCCAATCAAAGGGCGGCATCGAAGCGGGCACAGCAGCGCCGCAGCCGGTGAGGCCGGAACAAGATCAGAACAAGAATGTGCGAAACCGAGTGCGAAACTTTCGATCACTCATGCAGGATACGATCAGATCATAGCCAAAAAATCAAACGATTTCAATATGGTGCGGGTGAAGGGACTCGAACCCCCACGCCAAAGGCGCCAGAACCTAAATCTGGTGCGTCTACCAGTTCCGCCACACCCGCACTGCGCCGCGCGGCCTTTTGGCGCGCGACACCAGCCTGTCCTACCGCAGCACAAGAGCCGATGCGAGGGGGAAAATGGGATTTACGATGCCACTTCCGCGAAAAAATGACGAGGTGAACGGGATGTTGCTAGATGACAGGCTGAATAACGGGCAGATCTCCGTGCGCGGCGTCCAAAGGTGTAAGCCCGCGGTAGATGGACAATCGATCCCCGAGCATCCCCAAGCCACGCGCGTCCCGCCGCATCATCCGCAGGAATACCCCTTGGCTCGCGATCTACGCGCCCCGCCTCATCGGGGCCATGCGTGCTTATTGCTCGCGAAAGGCGCGGGTCATGCTGTCGGTTACAGGCTTCATCAGGTATTGGATGAACGTGCGCTCTTCGGTCTGGATCATGATCTGCACCGGCATGCCGGGTGTCGGGCTGAAACCGCGCACGCGGTCCAGCTCCTCGGGTGGGACGGACACGCGCGCGACGTAGATTTCCTGCTGTTCTTCCTGGCTGCGGTCCGTGATCGCGTCGGCCGAGACATAAAACACCTGACCTTCCAGGATCGGTGTCGTGCGCGCATTAAGGGCCGTCAGCCGCACGGTCGCCGGCTGGCCCTTGCGCACCACGTCAATCTCGGTGCGCGGGATCGACACCTCGATGATCAGCGGCTGGCCCGATGGCAGGATCTCGGCGATCGCCTTGCCGCTTTCGATGACGCCGCCGGATGTGTGGTAATGCAGGCGGATGACTGTCCCCGATACCGGCGCCAGCACTTCGGCGCGGCTCAGGATGTTTTCCGCGCGCCGCGATTGTTCGCGCACGCTTTCCAGTTCGGACTGCACGATCTGAAGCTCGTCCAGCGCGATCTTGCGCCGTTCGCTGACGGTCTGCGCGATCTGCGCCTCATAGCGCAGGGTGACTTCGATAATCTCGTCCATCTCTGCCGTCAGCCGGCCGATCTGACCACCGGCCTCGGCGATGGCGCGGCGGATCGTATTCACGTCCGTCCTGCGCACCAGCCCCTGATCCAGAAGCGTCTGCTTTGCCTCCAGTTCCTCTTCGAGGATGGTCATCTGGGTGCGGGTCGCAATCAACTGCTGTTCGTATCCGGCCGACCGGACGCGCAGCGCCTCCATGCTTTGGTTCAGCAATGCAATGTCGTTGCGCAACTGCTGCGTGGCCGCGTCAAAGGTGATTGTCTGCGCATCCAGCATCGAGGCGATGTCGAAATCGCTGCGCAGCGCCTCGATATGGGGCGCAAAGTTCAGCACGCTCGCGCCGGCGTGCTGCGCCAGCAGACGCGCCTCCATCGCCTCCAGCCGGATCGCCCGCAGGAAAAGCTCGCGCTCGGTGGCCAGCGCCGATGTCTCATCCAGCAACAGGATGGGCTGGCCTTCGGTGACGACGTCGCCCTCGGCGACCAAGATCTGCTTGATGATGCCGCCTTCGAGGTGCTGGACGATCTTGTTGCTTCCCGTCGCCACAAAGCTGCCCTGCGCTATGACCGCCGCCGCCAATGGCGCGCGAAACGCCCAAAGGCCAAATCCGCCGAAGCCAAGGACGAAAAGCGTCAGCCCGAAGATGACCAGTTTCGACACCGAGCGGGGCACGTCGTGGTGCCATTCGGCAGGGACCGGATAAAGTGTCACATCAGTCATTCGACGGCCCTCCTGCCTGACCCTGCCCGGGCAGGTTGGCACCACTGCCGGAGCGCTGCGCCAGCTGTTGCAACACCTGCGTGCGGTGGCCAAACATCGCGATATTGCCGTCGGCCAGCAGCATGATCTTGTCCACCACGCTCAGAAGCGACGGTTTCTGCGTGATCACGACGACGGTGATGCCATGCTCGCCTGCGTGTTTGATCGCATTTGCCAGCGCCTTGTCGCCCGCGGCGTCAAGGTTCGAGTTCGGCTCGTCCAGCACCAGAAAGCGGGGGTTGCCGTAAAAGGCGCGGGCCAGTGCGATGCGCTGTTTCTGGCCGCCAGACAGGGGCGATCCGTCGGCGGCGACCTGTGTCTCATAGCCGTGCGGCAGCATCGCGATCATGTCATGCACATCGGCCAGCAGAGCAGCGCGGTGGATATCCTCGTCCTTTGCGTCCATCCGCATCCGCCCGATGTTGGCCTTGATCGTGCCGGGGAACAGCTGCACGTCCTGTGGCAGATAGCCGATATTCTCGCCCAATTGCCGCGTGTCCCAGTTGCGCAGGTCCATCAGGTCCAGCCGCACGTTGCCGGATGTCGGCAGGATCGAGCCAACCAGCATCTTGCCCAGCGTCGTCTTGCCCGCGCCGGAATTGCCGATCACCGCCAGAGATTCGCCCGGCTCCAGGCTGAAGGTCAGCCCGTTCAGGATCACCTGCTTGGTGCCGCCGGGCACGTACAGCAGGCGTTCGACGTTCAGGCGGCCTTCGGGATTGGGCAGGTGCAGTTTCTCGAACCTCTGGATCGAATTGTGCATCAGCGTCTTGATCCGGTCGAACGCAGAGCGGGACAGCGAAAAGCCGTTCCAGCCCTCGATCGAGCCCTCGATCGGCGCCAGTGCGCGGCCCGCGATGATCGACGCCGCGATCACCATGCCGCCGGTGATTTCGCCCTGGATGGCCAGGTACGCGCCCCAGCCCAGCATGGCGATTTGCGTCAGCAGGCGCGCGCCGCGCGATACGGCGGCCCAGACGATGTTCCGGTCCTGCGCCCGGACCTGCGCGCGCAGCGAATTGGCCGTATCGCGCCCCCAGAGCGTCACCGCCTCGGGCACCATCGCCAGCGCGTTGATGATCTGGCTGTTGCGCGACATCGAATCCAGATGCATGTTCGCCCGGCTCTGCGCCACGTTCGCCTCGGCAAAGGGTTTTGCCGTGACCTTCTGGTTGATCAGCGCGATCACCATCAGAAGGATCGCGGTGACGACCACGATCATGCCCAGATGCGGGTGCACCAGAAAGATCGCAAAGATGAACAGCGGCGCGAACGGCACATCAAGGAACGATATCAGCGTGCCCGACGTCAGAAACCCGCGCAGCTGCTGCAGATCGCCCAGCGTCTGATACTGCCGGCCGTTATCATAGAGCGAGGCATGCGCCGCCGCGCTCAGCACCGGGGCCCCCAGCCGCACCGCGACCTCGACCGCCGTGCGCATCAGGATGAACCGGCGCACCGCGTCGAAGATGGCCTGAAAGACGACCGCGCCGACGATCACCACCGTCAGCATGATCAGCGTGTCCAGTGACCGGCTGGTCAGCACGCGGTCCGAAATCTGGAAAAGGTAGATCGGGATCGCCAGCACCAGAAGGTTTGTCGCGAAGGTCAGCACCATCACGAATCCAAGGTTGCGGCGCACGATGCCAACACCGGCGTTCAACTGCTGGACGAACTGGTCCGGTCCGGCGCGCCGGTGAAACCCGGACGTGCCGCCACCGCCGCCCGATCCGCCACCACCGCCGCCGGCCCCAACGGGCGGTTTGCCGCCGCCGTCCGCCTTCAGGATGGGTCCGCTGTCCGCGTCGATCTGCGCCCCGCCAAGTCCCTTGGCGGGGCGGCTTTCCTCGATCGCGGGATTGGCCTTGGCGTCGATGCGCAATCCCGGCCCGAGTGGCAGGGGCTTTGCGCGGCGCGCGGTTATCGTCGGGGGTGTCTCCGCGGCGGGCCGGTTCAGGCTGGCGGCGCGTTCGGTCTTGATATCGTCAAGGCTCATGGCGGAGTGTCCTCTCAGGCGGGCTCTCAGGCCAGCATTGTCTGCATCAGGTCGGGCGATTCTTGTGCTTCAGGAGCGGTCGGCTGGATCGGGGTATCGATCTGCGCGCCCTCCGGCCCAAGCATGTCGTCGGCCAGAAACGCCACGGCAGCAGGCGCCAGCGCAGGCATCCCCACGCCCAGCGGATCAGCGTCCGTGTCGATCAGTTCAGCCTGATAGAGCAACGCATCGTCATAAACGTCGCCGCCGACCATCACGGTCGAATCGGTGCCGTATTGGCTGATGCTGGCAAGGTTGATCAGCGCGTTCGACCCTGCGATGACGTCCGCCGACGCGCCGGTGGCGGCCAGAAAATCGTCCAGCGCAAGGTGAACCTGGTCAGAGTCGCCCATCACGTTGGTCTGCTCCAGCCAGTTGGCCGTCGTCAGGTCGCCCTCGATGTAGAGCACGCGCAGAAGGTCGACCCCCTCGAACAGCGGATCGTGGGCCACATCGCTGCCGATAGTTTTTGCGCCGCCCGCAAGGCTGTCCGACGCGCCTGCGAAACTCGACGTCATCTCCGCATAGGAATCGATACCGATTGCATCAATCTGCGCACCGTTAAACAGAAGGTTGTCGCCAACCTGCACACCCACCGGGAAGGCCCCCGAGTAGGTGACTGCGTCATTGTCGATCAGCACGTTGGTCTGTTTGATCCAGTTGACCGAAATCATCGCGCCGCCAACTATGATCAGATCATAGCCATAGCCCAGTTCGGCCAGATCGGTCAGGTTGACGATTGTGTTGTCGCCCAGACCAATGAACGTGCTGGAGCCGGAAAACGTGACTTCGGCGCGGTCGTAATCGGTCTGGAAGCTGAATTGGCTGACATGGTTGACGCTGATCAGATCACCCTCGATCCGCGTCACCACCCAGTTGGATGGCAGGTTCGGCGCCCCGCCTGCCCCCTCCTGCTGAGCCTCTGCATCAGGATCGGGCTCGGGCGCGGTCGAGGTCCAGGCGATCGCGGCGCTGTTGATACTGGTCGACGGCGCGACGACACCGATGCCGCCGGAGGCGTGCTGCACCAGAACATTGACCTGCGCGATGACGTTCAGCTTCGCGACATCGCCCATTACCGCAATGACCGGCGCGTCCAGCCATGCCGATGAAATCGTGACCTGATTGATCATCGTGTTGCCGCCCGCGACAACCAGATGCCCGGCATCCACGTCAGGCCGATAGGGCATGGGCCCGTCAGCATCGCTCAGCCCCGCGAAGGGGTCGGGCCACTCATGGCCTGCGTCCTCATCAGGCGTCTCGCTTTCGTCCTGCCCGGCCTTCGCCTTCAGATAGGCCGGCATCACATCGTCCAGCGCGGGCAGTTCGGAGACCGCACCGCCATTCTGGTACACGCCAAACGCCTCGGCGCCATGCGCCACATGCTCGATGCTGCCAGCGACAGCGCCGCCGGTGAACGCAGAGATCCCCGCATGGAGCGCTACAGCATCGTCCCGCGCGTCGGGTCCGGGCATCAGGCGATCGGCGCCGAGCGGGGCCGTCATGCTCTCCCCGATGCTCTGATAGACCAGCAGATCATTCAGGAACACGGCGGGATCAGTGAAGGTCACCGTGCCGTCGCCCATCACCAACCAATCGTTGTCAAAAAGAATTGCCACCTGCACCGTGATAACCACGACGCTTCCCGGCGGCTCGAGCGTCGGCGAGGGGACGGCAAAGCTGCCGCCGCCAAGGGCCATCCCGCCATAGGGGGGAGGGCCCTCGTCCATCGGCAGAAATCTATTGAAAAAACTGAGCGGCTGGGCCGAGGACCAATGGTGCGGTGTGATCGGATCAAGGGAGGATGCGGTCGGTGACGGGGCCTCATGGTCCAAGCCGGGTGTGAAACCGCCCAATTCGTAGGGCGCCTTGAGGCTGACGGCAACGGCGGTAATCGGATCGCTGTCCGGATCGGCGATCTTCAGCGCCTTGAACGCGTCATAGATGTCGCGCATACGCTGGTCTTCCATCTCGGTGTGGAAAATCCCGATCATGTGGGCGACCATCTCGGTCACTTTATCTAGCATCATCGCCGCCTCGCTTTCAGTGGATCCGGCCGTGGGCCTCTATGTCGTTTGATATTTGCGCAGCTAGCTGTGATCACTCCAAATCCTGTGGCTTCGGGTTGGAAATCCGGGCCCGGCGCATGCCGGACCCGGGGTGTTTACGCGTGGCGATTATGCACCGTCGCTATCGTCGCCGATGTAGCTGGAGCTGAACGAGCCGCCCACGACCGTCATGTCGACGGTGTTGCCCAGCACGTTCGCGCCCATCACGATGGTCTGGTTGAACGCATCGGTGTCGATCTGCGACGCAGCCGAGGCGAAGGACTCGCCGGTGACATATCCGTCGTCACCGTTGTTCGATCCCCACGTTCCGGCATTGCCGCCTGCACCGCCGCCGCCTGCGTAGGCTTCGCCGGCATAGCCGCCAACACCGCCGCCGGCATACGTGCCGCCGACATAGGCCTGACCGCCATAAGCGTCACCGGATGCCCCGCCGCTGGCGTATCCGCCTGCGCCAAAGCCACCGTCACCGCCGGTGCCGGAGTTCGTGCCGCCTGTGCCAAACGCGGCATTCGCGGCCAGCGAGCCTGCGGTTGCGCCGCCGCCGGCACCGCCGGTGGCATCACCCGAAGCAGCCAGACCGACGCCCAGACCGGATGCGCCCGAAATTGCGCCCGCGTCTCCGCCATCGCCGCTGGCTCCAAGGCCGATGCCCAGGCCCGCGCCCAGTGCGTCGGCGTCGGAATCGCCCGTCTCGCCGTTGTTGGCACCGGCCAGACCCAGGTTCAGAAGGCCCAGACCTGCGCCCAGCGCACCAGCGTCGCCGGTGTTGGAGCTGTCTGCCCCGGCACCTGCTGCGCCAAGACCTGCGCCAACGCCGCCGGCATCACCCGAGTCGCCGCCACCTGCGGCCGCACCCGACAGACCCGTGCCACCGCCCAGACCGGCCGCGAGCGATCCGGCGTCGCCGCCCTCACCGCCGGTTGCGCCGGCACCCGAGGATGCACCGCCCAGGCCAAGACCCAGACCGACGGTTGTCGCCGTGCCGCCGTTACCGCCGGTGCCGCCGCCTGCGGTCGCACCGCCGCCATAGCCGCTGGCGCCGCCGGTGGCACCTGCCGCACCGCCGATGCCCAGACCGCCAAGGGCCCCGCCACCAGTGGAGTTGGCCGTACCCGAACCATAGCCGCCGTCAGCACCGGCCGAGATGCCATCGTCAGACGTGGCCGTGCCGCCAGTGGAGGTGTTTGTCTGGTTCATGGTGCCGTTGTTCGACACGTTTTCAAGCTTATCATTGTCGATCAGCTTGTTGCTCTGGGCGTTGACCGTTGCGGAATCGTTACCGGCTCCGTTCAGGGCATCGTTCAGGATGTCGGAAAGGTTCATGTCATCGCCGGGGTTATAGTCGATGTCCCCCTTGGCCATGATGAAGTCACCGGCGGTCGACCCATGCATGTCGATATCAGCAAAGTCGTCGTCGGTCGGCATCCAGTCGGTCAGGGCAATATCGACACCCACCTGCACATCGGTGTTCGACGTGTTGGTATTGTGGTTGCCGTTCAGGTTGCCGTTGGCATTCAGGTTGCCATTGCCGTTCAGGTTGCCGTTCCCGTTCAGGTTGCCGTTCCCGTTCAGGTTGGCAGAGGCATTGGCATTTCCGTTGTGGTTGCCGTTGCCATTCAGGTTGCCATTGCCGTTCAGGTTTCCGTTGCCGTTCAGGTTGCCGTTGCCGTTCCCGTTGTGATTGCCGTTGTCGTTGTCGTTATCACTGTGGGACGCTTGTGCCTGACCCTGTAGCTGGGCCTGAAGCTCGGCCTGGGCCTGACCTTGAAGCTGGTCCTGACCCTGATCCTGGTCTTGGCTCTGATTGTCGTGGCCGTGACCCCAGATGAGTGAGTTGAATGGGTTTCTGTTAGACATTTCCATATCTCCCGCATGAACACCCAGCGAACCGCCACTCTATAAAAAGCGGTAACCGTCCGGATGATGTTGCTGTTTAACTTGGATTGTTTTGTGGTCGCGGGCCGCGCCGCAGGAAACGATCTGACCGTCCACACGGGCACCGGGACGCACCTGTTTTCATGGATTCGTGATGTTTCCCCCCCCTTTATTGGCGCGCAACTCACTTCAGGCCCCGAAACGTGGCAAGCCTTGCAGTCACTCGAAAACACAAGGGGCGAATTGGATGCGCTTGGATTATGTTTCGCCGCGGCAGATTTCTGCGGCTCTTTAATGATCATCGAAGGGGGCGCATCCGGGAAGCTGCACAATGGGACTATATCCCGGTTGAGCGTAACCATTTGTAATAAATGCTAGAAAAATTGAAATGCTATCGAAAGGACTAGTCAGTTCTGCTGATTCCGGAGGGCCTTATCTGCGGACGGGGGCAGCACGGGTAAACCGAAGGAGCATTCCGCCGAAAGATTCCAGAGACTTTCGGGCCGTTTTGTATTAACATCTGTTAAGGACTTTAGATGGTTAAACCCGCATATTCGTGACAACGCATCGGTTTCGGATATCGGTCTAGGATAGGAGTGCGACGGTCTCTTTCTGGCTGCATACCTTTCTTGCGATTGACGAAAACGCGATGCGTTCCGACTGTCTCGGTTCGCCGCTTGTTTTTTCTGTTCGCAATTGTCTGTAAGGTATCTAAATGCCCCCATTCTCCGACGATGTGACTGACCCTCCCGAAAATCTTGTCGGCCTGTTTGTGGGCAGCCCCCTCAGCTTTTCCGATACGGCCCTCAGGCTGGTCACCGAAGAGATCCCCTGCATCACCTTCCGCCGTCTGGGCTGCATTGCAGACCTTTTCGACCTGACGCCGTCGGTCGTCTCGAATGTGCGGTTGATCATCGTGGATGAAAAGATGCTGGAAGACCTCCAGAAGGCGCTGCCCCGGCTACGGAGAAGATTCCCCCATGTCCGCCTGGTGCTGGCCTATCGCGACCGCTCCGCAGCGCTGCGCCTGATCGCGGACGTCACGCTGCATCCCGGCTCGGAGGAGATAGGGTTCCTGCCGATGCGTGTCGAGATCGACCGCTGGCTCTCGGCGCTGCGGCTGCTGGTCTGGGGCGAGCGGTACGTTCCGGCTGACCTGATCGCTTTTGCCCATCTGCCGCTGGGTCCGGTCGCCCGCAGCACAGCGCCTGCAAATGACGGTGCGCCTGCGACGGATGGTGGGTCTGCGGATGACATCAAACTGACCAAGCGCGAATGCCAGGTGCTCAGGTCCGCCGCCGAGGGCAAACAGAACAAGATCATCGCCGAAGACCTGGGCCTGTCCGAGCATACGATCAAGCTGCACATGCATCACATCATCGCAAAACTTGGCGTCACGAACCGGACCGAGGCGACGCTGTGGTATTTGTCGAACAAGCCATATGCGACCGGCCGCCGGCAATGATCGCCACGCCTCCGCCCCAGTTTGACGCTTTTTTGCTGCTGATCGGCAAGCTGAATTACGCATGGGCAAATACCGAAAGCCTGCTGATCCATCTGATTGCAGGCCTCGGGAGGATGGACAAGGAAACGGCGACGATCGTTTTTCTGACCCTCAACACCGCCCGCGCGCGCATCGACCTGGTCGAGCGTCTGTCGAAACTGGACCGGACAGACGCCAAGCAGCGCGACCGCGCTCTGGGGCTGACCCGGCGCATTCAGGGCCAGTCTTCGCTGCGCAACCGCTACAATCACTGCATCTATGCCTTCGACGGCGAAGGGGGCAATCCGCGCACCATCCTGATGCGGATCGCCGACCGCAAGGACAGCCTGAAAATGGGCCAGATCGACCCGCTTGATGAGGCCGCTGCCGCAGACATCACCGCAGCGATTGACGAACTGCGCCGAATCAACCGCGACATCTGGCGCATGATCGCCGATTTTGGCTATCCAAACTGATATTGCGCCGGTCCGCTGTTCGTTTGCCGCATTAGTCGGCAAGTGAACAGACGAGTGCTTAAATTTTAGGCACTGCCCGATTTATTTCCACATTCCATCGACGCCTCGCGCCCTGCCGGATTGAGCAGTGCGGCCAATCGTGGTTTGTCAGGTCCCGAGAACAGGCATGCCAAGGAGCCAAGGTGATGAAGAAGATCGAAGCGATCATCAAACCGTTCAAGCTGGACGAAGTGAAGGAAGCCCTTCAGGAGGCCGGCATCCAGGGCCTGAGCGTCATCGAGGTCAAGGGTTTCGGCCGCCAGAAGGGCCATACCGAACTGTATCGCGGCGCCGAATATGTCGTCGATTTCCTGCCCAAGGTAAAGATCGAGGTGGTGCTGGACGACGACCAGGTCGACGGCGCCATTGAGGCCATCATCGACGCCGCCAAGACCGACAAGATCGGCGACGGCAAGATTTTCGTCAGCCCGGTCGAACAGGCCATCCGCATCCGCACCGGCGAGACCGGCTCGGACGCGCTGTAACACACACCAAACCCAAGAGGATTTCATACCATGAGCGCAGCAGACCTGCTCAAAACCATCAAGGAAGAGGGCGTCGAATATGTCGACATCCGCTTTACCGATCCGCGCGGCACCTTGCAGCATGTGACCATCGCCGTCGATCTGGTGGATGAGGATTTCATCGAGGAAGGCTTCATGTTCGACGGCTCCTCCATCGCCGGATGGAAGTCGATCGAAGCCTCGGACATGAAGCTGATGATGGACACGGCCACCGCCTATATCGACCCGTTCTATGCCGAAAAAACGCTCTGCGTGCATTGCACAGTGGTCGAGCCGGACACCGGCGAGCCTTATGACCGCGACCCGCGCGGCACCGCCGAAAAGGCCGAGGCCTATCTGAAATCGTCGGGCATCGGCGACACCGCCTATATGGGCCCCGAGGCCGAGTTTTTCCTGTTCGACGACGTGCGCTTCTCCAACACCATCAACAAGGTATCCTACGAGGTCGACGCGCAGGACGGGTCGTGGAATACCGACACCGTCTATGAGATGGGCAACATGGGCCACCGCCCCGGCCTGAAGGGCGGGTATTTCCCGGTCAACCCGACCGACGACGCGCATGACATCCGCAGCGAAATGCTGTCGACGATGAAACGTCTGGGCATGAAAGTGGACAAGCATCACCACGAGGTCGGATCGTGCCAGCACGAGCTGGGCCTGATCTTTGGCACGCTGACCACGCAGGCCGACGAGATCCAGAAATACAAGTATGTCATCCACAACGTCGCCCAGGCTTACGGCAAGTCGGCGACCTTCATGCCCAAGCCGATCTATGGCGACAATGGGTCAGGGATGCATGTCAACATGTCGATCTGGAAGGACGGCAAGCCGCTGTTCGCAGGCGACAAATACGCCGATCTCAGCCAGGAGGCGCTGTGGTTCATCGGCGGCATTCTGAAACATGCCAAATCGCTGAACGCCTTCACCAACCCCACGACCAACAGCTACAAGCGGCTGGTTCCGGGCTTCGAGGCGCCTGTGCTGCTGGCCTATTCGGCGCGCAACCGGTCGGGCTGCGTGCGTATTCCGTGGACCGAATCGCCCAAGGCCAAGCGGGTCGAGGCGCGCTTTCCCGATCCGGCGGCGAACCCCTATCTGTGCTTCTCGGCGCTGCTGATGGCGGGCCTTGACGGGATCAAGAACAAGATCGACCCGGGCGAAGCGATGGACAAGAACCTCTATGATCTGCCCGCCGAAGAACTGAAAGGCATCCCCACCGTCAGCGGCAGCCTGCGCGAGGCTGTAGATGCCTTGCAGGCCGATCACGACTACCTGCTGGCCGGTGATGTCTTTACCAAAAGCCAGATCGAGGGCTATGTCTCGCTGAAGATGGCCGAGGTGCTGAAATACGACCAGACGCCGCACCCGGTGGAATTCGGGATGTATTACAGCTGCTGATCGGCAGCGATTGAAAGCGATAGAAGAGCGGGCGGAAACGTCCGCTCTTTTTCGTGGGCGCGGCCGGTCCTGTGCAAAACCGTCGCGGATGTCGCAAACGGAAACGACAGCCTGCTGCCGCTGCGCCACGCTGGCCTCAGCCTCGGCGTTGGAGCAGCCCCATGAACACCCATTACCGCGACAGCCGCAAGATCGACCCCACGCGCGGCGCTACGCTGGGCGACAACACCCCCAACGATGCCGACCGGGTCGAGATCGGGCCGACGCGGCTGGCCTATCACGAATGGGCCGCAGCAGGGCTGGAACTGCCCGATTTGCAGGAAATGCGGCGCTACCGGTGGGATCGCCTGACGCGGCACGTCAATGATCGCGGGTATGCGGGGCTGCTAGTGTTCGATCCGCTGAACATCCGCTACGCGACCGACAGCACCAACATGCAGCTGTGGAATACGCATAACCCGTTTCGCGCCGTGCTGCTGTGCGCCGACGGCTACATGGTGATCTGGGACTACAAGAACTCGCCCTTCCTCAGCGAATTCAATCCGCTGGTGCGCGAGCAGCGCAGCGGCGCGGACCTGTTCTATTTCGACCGGGGCGACAAGGTGGACGTCGCCGCCGACGTATTCTCCAACGAAGTGCGTCTGCTGCTGGCCGACCATGCCCCCGGTAACAGGCGGCTGGCCGTGGACAAGATCATGCTGCACGGCCTGCGCGCGCTGGAGGCGCAGGGGCTGGACGTCCTCCCCGGCGAGGAGCTGACCGAGAAATGCCGCGCCGTCAAAGGCCCGGATGAAATCCGCGCGATGCGCTGCGCGTCACACGCCTGCGAAGTTGCCGTCCGTACGATGGAGGACGCGGCCCGCGCAGGCGTGCCCGGCGGCGACATGTCCGAGGATGACATCTGGGCCGTCCTGCACGCCGAAAACATCCGCCGCGGCGGCGAATGGATCGAAACCCGCCTGCTCACCTCTGGCCCCCGCACGAACCCCTGGTTTCAGGAATGTGGCGGGCGGATCGTGCAGGAGGGCGAGATCGTGGCGTTTGATACCGACCTGATCGGCAGTTATGGCATCTGCGTCGATATCAGCCGCACATGGTGGATCGGCGACGCGAAGCCGCGCCCCGACATGGTATATGCCATGCAGCACGGCATCGAACATATTCAGCACAACATGGAGCTGCTGCGCCCCGGCATTACCGTGCCGGAAATCAGCGAACGCGCGCATCGGCTGGATGCAAAATATCAGCGCGGCAAATACGGGTGCCTGATGCATGGCGTGGGCCTGTGCGATGAATGGCCGCTGGTCGCCTACCACGACCAGGCCGTGCCGGGCGCGTTCGACTACGCGCTGGAGCCGGGCATGACCTTGTGTGTCGAGGCGCTGATCAGCCCCGAGGGGGGTGATTTTTCGATCAAGCTGGAGGATCAGGTGCTGATTACCGAGGACGGGTATGAGAACCTGACGACCTACCCCTTTGATCCCGCGCTGACGGGGGCTTAGCGTTGCCCTCACCTTGCCGTGACAAATCGTAGCCAAGGGGTGCAACTGGCGCGCAGTGTGCCTAATCTCTGGGCGTGACACGAAAGGACCGCGCCCATGCCGACCGAACGCCTGACATTTGCCGGACACGACGGCGCTGCCCTTGCCGCGCGGCTGGACCTGCCCGAGGGGCCGCATCTGGCCACCGCCCTCTTTGCCCATTGCTTTACCTGCTCCAAGGACATCCACGCCGCCCGCCGCATCGCCGCGCGGCTGGCGGGCGCGGGCATCGCCGTGCTGCGCTTTGATTTTACCGGGCTGGGCCATTCGGAGGGCGAGTTCGAGAACACCACCTTCACCAGCAACGTCGAAGATCTGGAACTGGCGGCCAAGGCGCTGGAGGCGCGCGGCATGGCCCCTGCCCTGCTGATCGGCCATTCACTGGGCGGTGCGGCGGCACTGCGCGTGGCGCGGCGGCTGCCATCGGTGCGCGCGGTTGCCACCATCGGCGCGCCCTTCGATCCGGGCCATGTGACGCATAATTTCGCGGGCGCACTGGACAAGATCGCCTCTGAGGGCTCCGCCGAGGTCGATCTGGGCGGGCGTCCCGTGCGCATCGGCCGCGCCTTTGTCGAGGATGTAAGCGCCGAGGCGCTGGCGCCCGAGATCGCGAACCTCAGGCGCGCCCTTCTGGTGATGCACGCCCCGCGCGACGAAATCGTCGGCATCGACAATGCTTCCGCCATTTTCAGCGCCGCGAAACACCCCAAAAGTTTTGTCACGCTGTGCGATGCGGACCACCTGATCACCCGCCCCGAGGATGCCGAATACGTCGCCGAAGTCATTGCCGCCTGGGCGACGCGCTATCTGGACCTCAGCCCGCCCGCACCGCCCCCCGGCGCGCCTGAAGGCGTGGTGCGCGTGTCCGAGGCGGACCCGGGCGGGTTCCTGCAGGACATCAACTCCGGCCCGCGCCACCATGCCGTCGCGGACGAACCGCTGGCCTATGGCGGCACGGATCGCGGCATGTCGCCCTATGGGTTTCTGGCGGCGGGCCTTGGCGCCTGCACCTCGATGACGATCCGCATGTATGCGCGGCGCAAGGAATGGCCGCTTGATCACGTGCGCGTCGATGTCTGCCACGACAAGGTGCACGCGCAGGACGCCGGCGCCACCAGCCCCGCGAAGGTCGATCAGTTCACCCGCGTCGTCTACCTTGAGGGCGATCTGACGGAGGAGCAGCGCGACCGCCTGCTGGAAATCGCCGACAAGTGCCCGGTTCACCGCACGCTTAAGGCTACATCGCATATCGTGACCAAGGCAGGTTAGGCCGCCCGCCTTGGCATCGGGCCTCGCGCGGGATAAACCCCGCGCAACCGCCATAGATCAGAGGCCTCACATATGATTCCCCGTTATTCCCGCCCCGAAATGGTCGCCATCTGGTCGCCGCAGACGAAATTCCGCATCTGGTACGAGATCGAGGCGCATGCCTGCGACGCCATGGCCGATCTGGGCGTCATCCCGCGCGAGAACGCCGAGGCGGTGTGGAAGGCCAAGGACGTGGAATTCGACATCGCGCGGATTGACGAAATCGAGGCGGTGACAAAACATGACGTCATCGCCTTTCTCACCCATCTGGCCGAGCATGTCGGCAGCGACGCCGCGCGTTTCGTGCATCAGGGCATGACGTCCTCGGACGTGCTGGACACCTGTTTCAACGTGCAGCTGGTGCGTGCCAGCGACATCTTGATCGACGATATGAAGGCGCTGCTGGCCGCCCTCAAACGCCGCGCGTATGAGCATAAGGACACAATCCGCATCGGCCGCAGCCACGGCATCCACGCGGAGCCGACGACAATGGGCCTGACCTTCGCGCGTTTCTACGCGGAAATGGACCGCAACCTGAACCGGCTGGAAAAGGCCCGCTACGAGATCGCCACCGGCGCCATCTCCGGAGCCGTCGGCACCTTCGCCAATATCGACCCGGCGGTCGAGGAGCACGTCTGCAAGCAGCTTGGGCTGGAGCCCGAACCGATCAGCACGCAGGTCATCCCCCGCGACCGCCACGCCGCGTTTTTCGCCGCGCTGGGCGTGGTCGCCAGCAGCATCGAAAACATCTCGGTCGAGATCCGGCACATGCAGCGCACCGAGGTGCTGGAGGCCGAGGAATTCTTCAGCGCCGGCCAAAAGGGATCGTCCGCGATGCCGCACAAACGCAACCCGGTGCTGAGCGAAAACCTGACCGGCCTCGCGCGCCTCGTGCGCATGGCCGTCGTCCCGGCGATGGAAAACGTGGCCCTCTGGCACGAGCGCGACATCTCGCATTCCTCGGTCGAGCGCAACATCGGCCCCGACACCACCATCACGCTGGATTTCGCGCTGGCGCGGCTGACCGGATTGGTGGACAAGCTGGTGATCTATCCCGACAACATGCTGGCCAATATGAACAAATTCCGCGGCCTAGTCATGTCGCAGCGCGTTCTGCTGGCCTTGACGCAGGTCGGCGTCAGCCGCGAGGATGCCTATAAACTGGTCCAGCGCAACGCGATGAAGGTCTGGGAAGAAGGCAAGGACTTCAAGACCGAACTGCTGGCGGATGCAGACGTACTGAAAGCGTTGACTGCCCAGCAGATCGAGGAAAAATTCGATCTGGCGTATCATACCAAACATGTCGACACGATCTTTGCCCGCGTCTTTGGCGATTGACGGTCCGAAAAAGTGATTTGGCGGGGGTGGCCCTTCGGGGTTACCCTTGCGTCACCTTTTCAGAAGGAGACCTCGCCATGAAAATTCTGACCATCGCGGTTCTGCTGACGCTGGCGCCCACACTGTCGCTGGCTATGGGTTGCGATCACAGCAAGAAAAACGTGCAGGCCATGACCTGCGCCGCCGGCACAACGTATGATGCTGACGCGAAGGCGTGCCTGCCGATCAACAGCTAGAGCGCAAAGATCGCGCGCCGTGGTCGCGCTTTAGACATTTCTTCACTCTTCCGGGGCTATGGTCGTCGAAACGCCCGGAACGAGGGATGGAATGAGCCAACCAACACCGCTTGCCCGCATCACGCCGCAGGCGCAGCCCCCTTTTGCCGCCACCGCTGCGCGTCTTACGCGCAAACAGAAGGCCGCGATCATCGTGCGCTTTCTGATAAACGAGGGCGCCGAGGTGCCGCTGTCGGACCTGCCCGACGCGCTTCAGGGGGCGCTGACCACGCAAATGGGCTCGATGCGCTATGTCGACCGCTCCACCTTGGTGTCGGTCGTCACCGAATTCGCGGCCGAGCTTGAGGGAATGGGCCTGACCTTTCCGCATGGTGTGGCCGGGGCATTGACGGCGCTGGACGGCCGCATCAGCCCGCAGACCGCCGCGCGCCTGCGCAAAGAGGCCGGCGTTCGCCAGTTCGGCGATCCGTGGGACCAGGTCCGCGCCGCCGATCTGGATGATCTGGTGCCCATCATTCTGGCCGAAAGCACCGAGGTTGCCGCCGTCATGCTGTCCAAGCTGGACGTGACGCGCGCTGCCGACCTGCTCAGCCGTCTGCCCGGTGACAAGGCGCGCCGCATCACCTTCGCCGTTTCCCAAACCGGTGCAGTGACACCCGGAGCGGTGGACCGGATCGGTCTGTCGCTGGCGGCGCAGTTGAACGACATCCCGGAAACCGCCTTTGCCGATGGTCCGGCAAGCCGCATCGGGGCGATCCTGAATTCGACCCCGTCGGCACTCCGTGATGACGTTCTGACAGGTCTGGACGCCGAAGATCAGGAATTTGCAGCACAGGTGCGGCGCGCGATATTCACGTTCGCCAACGTATCGGCGCGCATAAAGCCGAACGACGTGCCGAAAATCACACGTGACGTTGAACACGCGGTGCTGGTCAAAGCCCTGAGTGCCGCATCAGCCGGAGAGATGTCGGAGGTGGCGGACTTCATTCTCGAGAACATGTCCCGCCGCATGGCCGACTCCCTGCGCGAAGAGATCGAAGAATTGGGCCGCGTCAAACTCAAGGACGGGGAGGAGGCAATGACCGAAGTCGTCAACGCCGTCCGCCGGTTGGCAGCCTCTGGCGAGATTACCCTGATTCAACCCGACGACGAAAGCGAGGAGGACTGACCGATCCTGCGGACGCCCATCGGCCATCGCCGGGAGTCGCGCGGCTTGTGATCGCGGCGCCCGCGCTTTATGTCTGCCGGACCATGGCAACTTGGCGGTGATACCTCATGAACGACCAGAATGATCCTGCGATCGCGCGCCTTGGTGAGTATATCGTCAACCTGCTTCTGCGTGGGCTCATCGGACTGGCGGGCCTCATGCCCTATCGCTGGCGGATACCGGCCCTTGGCTGGATGACGTCTCGCATCGTTGCGCCATTGGCAGGCTACAGCGCGCGTGTGCGTGAGAACCTTGCCCTCGTTCTGCCGGATCTGCCCAATGCAGAGGTACGCCGGCTGATGCGTGCGGTGCCCGACAATGCCGGGCGCAACATGATGGAAATATACTCTGCCGCCGAATTCTCTGCCCGTGCCCGCCATTCGCCCGTCACCGGCCCCGGTCTTCCCGTCATCGAACAGGCCAGGGCAGAGGGGAGGCCGGTCATCTTCGTCACCGGCCATCTTGGCAGCTTCAATGCTGCCCGCGTGGCAATGGTCCAGCAGGGTTTCGAGATGGGGGTGTTCTACCGCCCCATGAAAAACCGTTATTTCAACGTACATTATACTGAGGCGATGGGCGCGCTCAGCCAGCCCATGTTCGAGCAGGGTCGCCGCGGCATGATCCAGATGACAAAGCATCTGCGCGCAGGCGGCGTTCTCGCAATTCTCAACGATCTGAATGCGCATGGCGGCGTGCCGCTCGATTTCTTTGGAGAGCCTGCGCTGACCTCCTTGGTGACAGCCGAACTTGCCCTGAAATTCGATGCCCCGCTGGTTCCGGTCTGGGGTATCCGCCGCGAGAACGGTCTGGACTTTGATATCCATGTCGAAGAACCGATCCCGCATGGCGATCCGGTCGAGATGACGCGCGAATTCAACACCCGGCTTGAGGTGCAGGTGCGTGAGCACATGGATCAGTGGTTCTGGATCCACCGAAGATGGAAGGACGGGACTGGCGAAATGGCTGACATTGGCGCTGCCCGCATCGCATCGCAGCCGGATGGCACGCCACCGGACACATCGCTACCGTAGAATCGCGGCTGCTTCGACCGCGCCGAAATCTGGCCGCTGAAGTATCACCACAACCGGCCTGTCCCCATCGGCTTGGACGCGAAGCGACAGGGGTTGCGCAGGATCCCAGCGGCCCAACTCCTCAAGATCCGTCACGATATTCGCGTAGGTGTACACGTGCCCTGCGTTCTCTCCCTTGTCGATCGCGACCTCCTGACGCGGGATGAACCGCGCAATCTGCACGACCAGAGGGCGGCCGCCGCCCGTCAGCGCCCGGGCCGTGATTTCGACCTGACCACCATCCCGCTGCACCTCCAGCGCCACCGTCGGAGGGGCGGCAAGATGGCGGTCAATCAAAGCGTTGACATCTTGGGGCCGGTTCCCGATCACCTCGTCGCTGCCACCGATGATCATCTGCGGCGTGTATACCATCCGGCGTCCCGCTGCATGGGCATAGCCGTACTGTCGCTTGGAGTGCGCCGCCTTCCCAAATACATCGTCAAAAAGATAGTCCCAGTAATCCACATGCAACGCCAAGGCGATCACATCGTCACGCGCCGCCAGCTCATGCATGAATGCATCCGCCGCCGGGCAGGATGAACACGCCTGGGACGTAAACAGTTCAACCAAAACGGGCTTCACAGGATCGGAATGGGCGTAGCTTGGCGCGGACAGAAATGCAGTGACCATCGCAAAAAAGACCGTGCGCATCAAAACCACTCTGCATTAAATTCTGGGTAGCAGCACCCTAGGCAGGCGCGGCCTGAAACACCAATCAAGGTTTCGTCAGCATGCCAAGGTTCGGATTGCCCCAAGCGTCGGTGTGCCGTAGTATACAAAAACCCTCTTGGCGCTTGATAGCCAATTTGAAATGCGTCAAAAAGAGACGAACAACGACGCGGTGCCGATACATGCGTCTTTAGCCATGGCAGTCAGGCATGCGGTTGCAACGAATGGCCGACTGAGACGTTTATTCACGCTATTGGAATTGCACCCTTGCCTAACACCAGTGACCCGAAAGGACAGCCAGATGCCAATCAATGTGGGACATGATTCCGCCAAGACACGCAAGACGTTGAAATCAGGTGACCAATCAGTTGCCTTTTATTCTATCAAGGCGGCCGAAGAGGCCGGTCTTGGGGATTTCACACGTCTTCCTGCCGCGCTCAAGGTCGTGCTGGAAAACATGCTGCGCTTTGAGGACGGCAAGACCGTTACTCAGGACGACATCAGAGCATTTTCCGAATGGGCCGAAAAAGGCGGCAAAAACCCGCGGGAAATCGCCTATCGCCCCGCGCGCGTTTTGATGCAGGATTTCACCGGCGTTCCGGCGGTCGTCGATCTGGCCGCGATGCGCGACGGTATTGTCGCCCTTGGCGGCAAGGCGCAGCAGATCAACCCGCTGAATCCGGTCGATCTGGTTATCGACCACTCGGTCATGATCGACGAATTCGGCAATCCCCGCGCGTTCCAGATGAACGTGGACCGCGAATATGAGCGTAACATGGAGCGCTATCAGTTCCTGAAATGGGGTCAGGGCGCGTTCAACAACTTTCGCGTCGTCCCCCCCGGTACCGGTATCTGCCATCAGGTGAACTTGGAGTATCTTGCCCAAACCGTTTGGACCGATACTGACCAGAATGGCGAAGAGGTCGCGTATCCCGACACCCTGGTCGGCACCGACAGCCACACGACCATGGTCAACGGCGTTGCCGTCCTCGGCTGGGGCGTTGGCGGGATCGAGGCTGAGGCAGCCATGCTGGGCCAGCCTATTTCCATGCTGATCCCCGAAGTTGTCGGCTTTGAGTTGACGGGCGAGATGACCGAGGGCACGACCGGCACCGACCTTGTGCTGAAGGTCGTCCAGATGCTGCGCGAACGGGGCGTGGTCAGCAAATTTGTCGAATTTTATGGCAAGGGTCTTGATACTTTGCCGCTGGCGGACCGGGCGACAATCGCCAACATGGCCCCCGAATACGGCGCCACCTGCGGCTTCTTCCCGATCGACGAAGAGACATTGCGCTACCTGACCAACACCGGCCGCGACAAGGACCGGATCGCTCTGGTCGAGGCTTATGCCAAGGAAAACGGGCTGTGGCGTGACGAAAACTACGCGCCAATTTACACCGATACGCTGCATCTGGACATGGGCACCATTGTGCCCGCCATTTCCGGCCCCAAACGGCCGCAGGATTACATCGCACTGGATGAGGCGGCCACGGCCTTTCATGAATATATCGGTGGCCAGCGGTCAGCGAAGGACGGGACCGAGAACGCCGAGGGCCGTTGGGAGGCCGAGGGCGGCCAGCCCGAGCCGCGCGATATTCCCGGCGATGAAGGCCATCACAAGCGGGGCTATGTGCAAAGCGACGACAGCTATCAGCTGCACGACGGCTCTATCGTGATCGCGTCGATCACGTCCTGCACCAACACGTCGAACCCTTATGTAATGATCGGTGCGGGGCTGGTGGCGCGCAAGGCGGCCGAACGCGGGCTGGACCGCAAACCATGGGTGAAAACATCACTCGCGCCCGGCTCGCAGGTTGTGTCCCACTATCTGGAGGCCGCAGGCCTTCAGGAGGATCTGGACAAGATCGGCTTTAACCTGGTCGGATATGGCTGCACTACCTGCATCGGCAACTCGGGCCCCTTGGCGCCTGAAATCAGCAAATGCATCCACGACAATGACCTGATCGGTGTGTCGGTGCTGTCGGGCAACCGCAACTTCGAGGGCCGGATCAGCCCCGATGTGCGCGCCAACTACCTCGCCTCGCCGCCTTTGGTGGTGGCATATGCGCTGGTGGGTGACATGAACGTGGACATCACCACCGCGCCGCTTGGCGAGGACAAGGATGGCAATGACGTCTATCTCAAGGATATCTGGCCCAGCCAGGCCGAGATTGCCGAACTGGTTGAAAAGACGGTCACACGTGAGGCGTTCCAGTCGAAGTATGCCGACGTCTTCAAGGGCGACGAAAAGTGGCAGGCCGTTGAGACGTCCGAAGGCGAGACCTACGATTGGCCGCCGGAATCGACCTATGTGCAGAACCCGCCCTACTTCCAGAACATGTCCAGGGATCCGGGCAAGATCGAGGATATCGAGGACGCCCGCGTCCTGGCCCTGCTGGGGGATATGGTCACGACCGACCACATCAGCCCGGCCGGAAGCTTCAAGGAAAGCACGCCCGCAGGCCAGTATCTGCGCGATCGTCAGGTTCCCGTGCGCGAATTCAACTCCTATGGCTCGCGGCGCGGCAACCACGAAGTGATGATGCGCGGCACGTTCGCCAACATCCGCATCCGCAACGAGATGCTGGACGATGTCGAGGGCGGCTATACCCTCGGCCCGGACGGCGAACAGACGTCGATCTTCGACGCCGCCATGGCTTATGCGGAGAACGACACGCCGCTGGTGATCTTCGCGGGCGAACAGTACGGCGCCGGATCCTCGCGCGACTGGGCGGCCAAGGGTACGGCCCTGCTGGGCGTGCGCGCGGTCATTGCGGAGGATTTCGAGCGTATCCACCGCTCGAACCTCGTCGGCATGGGCGTCGTCCCGTTCGAGTTCACAGGCGGCGATACGCGCAAGTCTCTGGGCCTGACTGGCAAGGAAAGCGTGACGATCAAGGGCCTTGGCCAGATAAAACCGCAAGCCGAGGTGCCCTGCACGATCACGATGGAGGACGGCACGACGAAGGACATCACCCTCAAGTGCCGGATCGATACTGCGATCGAGAAAGAGTATGTCGAAAATGGCGGCGTGCTGAACTACGTGCTGCGCGATCTGGCGAAATCTGCCTGACAAGCTCCGCATAGCGGCAACACGCTGAAATGGGAAACGCCCGCGGCCATGGCCGGCGGGCGTTTTCTATTGGCTCAGCGCCTTGTCGAGTGCGGGGCGAAAACGCTGCTCGTAATCGCTGCCGACCAGCGGCCCGGCATATCGGAACAGGACCGTTCCGTCACCATCCACGATGAACGTTTCGGGCGGCGCGGTGACGCCCCAGTCTATGGCTGTGCTGCCCTTCGGGTCGAAAGCGAGGGCAAAGAAGGGATCGCCCTCGTCTTGCAGGTAGCTATTTGCCTGCCCCGCATCATCCTTGAAATTGACGCCGGCGACGCGCAGGCCTTCGGCGCTCAGCGCGTGCAGCTGCGGGTGCTCGACCCGGCAAGGCGGGCACCAGCTGGCCCAGAAATTGACGATGGTGATATCGCCGGTGCGCAGGTCCGCATCGGTCAGCAGCGTGCGCCCGTCCAGCGGCCTGTCCGGCACGGACGGCGCCGGCTGACCTATGAACATTGATGGGAGTTCATTCGGATCACCGCGTTGCATCCCGACGTAGAACAGCGCCACCAGACAGGCAAAAATGACCGGCGGCGCGATCATGAATGGTGAAACCTTAGCCATCTTGGCGCATCCTTTGTTCAATCTCTGCCAGCTCGCGCCGCATCCGGCGCGCGCGAATCAGGCTGATCGCGCACAGCGCAATGAGGATCCCCACCGAAATCCCGTAGGATGACAGCACGGCGAAAACGTATTTTCCCAGTTCGGGCATCATCCCATCCTTTCGCGGGCAAGGAGCGCGCGCATCCGCCGCGCCCGTATTTCCGTTTGCGTGCGCAGCAGCACCAGCGCCACGAACAGCAAAACGAAACCGGCGATACAGACCAATAGCGGCAGGTAGAACACGTCCGCCACGTTCTCCTCCTTGTCCAGGCTCAGCGATGCGCCCTGATGCAGGCCCTGGTTCCAGAACAGCACGGCATAGCGGCTGAGCAGCGCAAAGACCGATCCGACAAGGCACAGGACCGATGTCAGATCGGCGGCGGTATCGTCGTTTTCTATCGCCGCCCAAAGGGCGATATAGCCCAGATAAAACAACAGCAGGATCAAAAACGACGTCAGGCGCGGGTCCCAGACCCACCATGTGCCCCAGATCGGCTGCCCCCAAAGAGCGCCCGTCGCCAGCGCGATGATGGTCATCACCGCCCCAACCGGGGCTGCGGCGCGGGCGGCCAGCGCGCTGACATGGTGGCGCCGCACGATCCAGATCAGCGAGGCGACCAGCATCATCAGCCACGCGTTGATCGCCATCAGGGCGGAGGGGACGTGCAGGTAGATGATCTTGACGCTGGCGCCTTGGCGGTAATCCTCGGGGGTGAAGAAAAACCCCCAGACAAGGCCGGTCACAAGGCAGATCAGCGCCAGTGCGCCAACCCACGGCAGGACGCGGTCCGACGTGGCGATGAACTTGCGCGGATTGGCGTATTCCCAGAGCGAGGCCATGATTATCCCTTGAAGATGTGTTTAGCGCAGGTTGACCCTTACTACCGCAGCCGAGGCGAAGGGCAAGAGCGCGATAGTGCCGCAGGTGATGCCGGCAAGCATTGCCAGCGGCATGGTATACTCCAGCCCTTCGGCGCCGCGCCGTGCGGCCTCGGCCCCGAAAATCAGCGTCGGCACATAGAGCGGCAGCACCAGCAGCGACAACAGCAGCCCGCCGCGCTTGACGCCCACTGTCAGCGCCGCGCCGAAGGTGCCGACGACGCTGAGGGCCGGTGTGCCAAGCGCCAGCGACAACAGCAGCGGCGGATATCCCGCGATTGGCAGGTTCAGCAGGACGGCCAGAAACGGCGCGACCAGCACCAAGGGCAGCCCCGTCGTCAGCCAGTGCGCCAGCGCCTTGAGGCTGACCAGCGCCTCCAGCGGCAGCGGCGCGGTGGCCAGAAGATCGAGCGAGCCGTCCTCGTAATCCAGCGCGAACACCCGGTCCAGCGACAGAAGGCACGCCAGCAACGCGCCCAGCCACAGGATACCCGCCGCGATGACACTGTGCAGATCGCCGCGCGGACCAACGGCGAAAGGCACCAGCACCACGACGATCAGGAAAAACGCAAGCCCAAGGCCAAAACCGCCGCCCGCCCGCATGGAAAGGCGCAGATCGCGGATCAGGATCGCCCTCACAGGAACGCCTCGTCAAAGCTGTCCAGCACCGACGCGCAGGCCTTGAACGGGGCCACGTCCAATGTGTCCGCCTCGTCCAGGCCCAGATCGATATGCGTCGCCATGATGGCTGACCCTCCGTTGCCCAGATGCGCCCGCACGACCCCCGCAAACAGCGCGGTCGCATGCGTATCCAGCGACACCGTCGGCTCGTCCAGCAGCCAGACGTTGCGGCGCGCAACGATCAGCCGCGCAAGGCCAAGGCGCCGTTTTTGCCCTGCCGACAGCGCGCCCGCGGGGCGGTCTGCCAGCCCCTCCAGCTGATACGCGGCCATGGCGGCGCGCACATCGCCGCCGCCGAAGATATCGGACCAGAAGGCGAGGTTTTCACGGGCGGTCAGCGCGCTTTTTATGCCGTCGGCATGGCCCGCGTAAACCAGCGTTTCGGGCGCAGCGGTGACGCTGCCGCGCAGCGGAGGTTGCAGCCCTGCCAGCGTGCGCAGCAGCGTCGTCTTGCCCGATCCGTTCGGCCCGCGCAGGATCAGCGCCCGGCCAGCGGCGAGCGTGAAATTCATGCCCTCCAGCACGGCAATTCCACCGCGGGAGACGCTCAGATCATGGGCAGATAACGACATGGGCAACGCTTAGCGCAAACCGCGCGAGGGGGGAAGTGACACCGGACCTCACACAGGCAGAACAGCCGCCGCGACGCGCCGGCCTTCGGACAGCAGAACATTATAGGTGCGGCAGGCCGCGGGCGAATTCATCGTCTCCACGCCGAGCCCCGCGGCCTCCAGCACGCTGCGCAGGCTGGCAGGAATATGTGCCACCTCCACGCCCGTGCCGATAAAAAGAACGTCGATATCGCCCACGAGATCCAGCAGAGGCTGCGTGTCGTCCAGCCCGCCCCAGCCGCGCGCGCCGGTTTCCGTCACCAGCGCGGCGCCTTTGATGACAGTGCCACCGACGCGGAAAAAACCGGGGCCGTAGCCGTCAATCGGGGTGGCCTCGGCAAAGGTGACTTCGTTCAATTGCATGTCTGCACTCCTTTTTTCACGCGATCATGCCCAGATCGGCAGGCCCGTGACCACGGCCAGTGCGATGACTGCCAGCGCCGCACGGCGATAAAGACGCTCATACGCCGGATCAAACAGGGCCTGACCGGCCATCATACTCAGGAAATAGGGCACGGCCAGCACCGCGCCCAGCCACAGGATCGAAATATCCGCAAGGCCGCGCAGCAGCAGATTGGCCGCGATTACCACATCCAGCGCGCCCAGAAACAGGATCGTGTTGGCACGCACCGTCCGCGCCGCCCGCCCGCCTGCGAGGTAGAAAAGCACCACAACCGGCCCGGTCAGCCCGGTCATGCCGCCCAGAAATCCGGCGGCGGCGCCAATGGCCAGCACCATGGGCAGGTTTATGCTGCGCTTGAAATTCCAGCCTGACATCAGCGCAATCAGCGTGCCCCCGGCAAAGACGGCGACGATCCAGCGCACGGCGATTGCGTCCAGCGCCTCCATAACCATCAGGCCCAGAGGTACGGTGGGCAGCGCCGCAAGGACGAGCAGGCCGACCTGGCTGCGATCCGCATGGTTCCAAGCGCGCGGCACCAATGCCGCGATGCTGGCGACCTCGACCAGTGCGATGATCGCGATGACGTGGACGGGCGGCAGAAACATCCCCGCCACCGGCACGAAGATCAGCGCGGAGCCAAAGCCGGTGAACCCGCGCACGACCCCTGCGACAGCAAGCGTCGCGGCCAGCCACCAGAACCCCGGCAGCGCCAGCGCCGCCAGCGCGGCGTCAGGCATCGACGTTTGCGAACTGGGTTCCTGAACTGGCGTCGGGCTTGTTCCAGTCGCGCTTTACCCCCATCCACAGCAGGCATGTCGAGGCCACGAAGATCGAGCTGTAGGTTCCCACGACGATGCCCCACATCATGGCAAAGACGAACCCACGGATGACATCGCCGCCCAGGAAATACAGCGCGAGCAGCGCCAGCATCGTGGTAAAGGACGTCATGATCGTACGGCTGAGCGTTTCGTTTATCGACAGGTTCAGCACTTCGGCCAGCGGCATCGTCTTGTATTTTCGCAGGTTTTCGCGGACCCGGTCAAAGACGATGACAGTATCGTTCAGCGAATAGCCGACGATGGTCAGAAGCGCCGCGATGGTCGCCAGATCGAATTGCAACTGCACCTCGGAGAAAACGCCGATGGTCAGGATCACGTCATGCGCCAGCGCGACGATTGCGCCGACCGCAAACTGCCATTCAAACCGCAGCCAGATATAGACCAACACCGCCGCCATCGCCAGAATGACCGCGATCGCCGCCGTCGTTATCAGCTCGCTCGACACTTTCGGCCCGACGCTCTCAACCGACGTGAACTGGATATCCGGCACGGCCACCTTCAGCGCGGCCTCGACTGCGGCGATGGTTTCGGGTGTCACCGATTCGACATCGCCCTGCGCCTGAATCCGGATCATCGACACGTTCTGATCGGGTCCGAAGGTGGGGTCGAACACTTCGGTGATACTAATGTCGCCCAGCCCCAGATCCTGCATCGCGCTGCGATACTCGCCAATATCGACGACCTGCGCGCTTTGCGTCCGGATCGTCGTGCCACCTTTGAAGTCGATGCCGAAATTCAGACCCTGCGCGAAGAAAGAGACGCCGGCCACGACGATCAACAGCGCCGAAACGCCGATGGACAGCTTCCAGCGGCGGAAGAAATTGACGCTTGTCTCCTGCTTGACCAGCTTCAGATAACGGCCCTGCAACACGGTCTTGGGGCGCTTGCGCTCGAACCACATGACGGTGATCAGGCGGGTGACGAAGATCGCGGTGAATACCGACGTCAGGATGCCGAGGCCAAGAGTGATCGCAAAGCCGCGCACCGGGCCGCTGCCCATCGCAAAAAGGATGATGGCGGTGATCAGCGTGGTAATATTGGCGTCAACGATGGCGCTGAGCGCCTTCTCGTAGCCCCGCTCGATGGCGCGGGCGGCGCCTTTGGCCGTCTTCATTTCTTCGCGGATACGTTCGAAAACCAGCACGTTGGCGTCCACCGCCATACCGATGGTCAGCACGATGCCCGCAATACCCGGCAGGGTCAGCGTGGCGCCGATCAGGCTGAGCAGGCCGAACACCATGGCCACGTTGACGATCAGCGCGATGTTGGCGAACAGGCCAAACAGGCCGTAGCTGGCAAACATGAAGATCAGCACCAGCGTGAAGGCAACGACGCTGGCCACTTTGCCCGCCTCGATGCTGTCAGCGCCCAGCTCGGGGCCGATCGTGCGTTCTTCGAGGAATTCCAGACCGGCAGGCAGCGCGCCGGCGCGCAGCAGCACGGCCAGATTGGTGCTTTCCTCGACGCTGAAATTGCCGGTGATGATGCCCGATCCGCCGGGAATATGGCTTTGGATCGTCGGCGCGCTGATCACCTCGTTATCCAGAACAATGGCAAAGGGGCTGCCGATATTGGCCGCCGTATAGTCGCCGAAGGCGCGCGCGCCTGTGGGGTTGAACCGGAAGGACACCGCCGGGCGCCCGTTCTGGTCAAAATCGGGCTGCGCATCGACCAGCTCGTCGCCGGTAACGACCGGTGCGCGCTCCAGCACGTAAAACACGCCCTCTTCATTGAGGGACGGCAGAACCTCATTACCGGCGCCTGCCCGCTCATCGGCGGAGGAGGCGCGGCCAACAACGGGCTGGAACGTCAGTTGGGCTGTGGTGCCGATGATATCCTTCAACTCGGTCGCGCTGCCGATGCCGGGGACCTGGATCAGAATACGGTCGCTGCCCTGACGCTGGATCGTCGGCTCGCGCGTGCCGACCTCGTCGATGCGGCGGCGGATAATTTCCAGCGACTGGCGCACCGTGCGCTCGTCTGTGGCGCGCTGTTCGGCCTCGGACAGCCGCACGACAACGCTGCCGTTGCGGGTCGTCACTTCGATATCGCTGGCGCCGGCGCCGGTCAGGCTGGCGACGGGGCTGGCAAGGGTGCGCACCAGTTCGGCCGCACGCATTGCCTGTTCGGGGCGCTCGTTCAGGCGCACCACCAGTTCGGGGGCGTCCGTCGGCTCCAGCCGGATTGTGCCGATCTCATCACGCTTGTCGCGCAGCAGGTCGCGCACCGCGGGCCACATCCCTTCGATTCGGGACTGGTAGACATCCGCAACCTTGACCTCGGCCAGAAGATGCGCGCCGCCGCGCAGATCGAGGCCCAGATTGACCAGCCCGCTGGGCATCCAGGACGGCCAGCTGTCCAGCGCGTCCTGCACTTGCGCGGGGTCGGTGCCCATCTCGACGGCCTTGACCGCGTCGTTATGCGCCTCGACCCGCCCGTAAAAGCCATTCGGCAACGCAAGAAGGATGCCAAGGGCGACGACAGCCCAGATACAAATACGTTTCCACAGATCGATCTGAAGCATGTCGGCGCCTTTTGTGCAGTGCTGGCGTTATGTTAGATGCTCGGGGGCTTGGATCAGCCCTTGGGAGCGTCAACCGCAGGCTCGGTCTTGGAGACGACCTGAGCGACGGTGGACTTGACGACACGCACCTTGATGTTCGGGGCCAATTCGACCTCGACCTCGTCGTCGTCCTTGACCTTGGACACCTTGCCGATCAGCCCGCCCTGCGTGACCACCTGATCGCCGCGGCGCAGGTTTTCCACCATGGCGCGATGCGCCTTCAGCTTGCGCTGCTGGGGACGGATCAGAAGGAAATACATGATCGCAAAGATCAGAATGAGGGGAATGAACTGCGCGAACGCGGATCCGCCTTCCATGTGGGATACTCCTGTTGACGGCGGGGGTATCCCCGCGAATTTTGCGGAACCTATGGGCGCGCAGTCCTATTTGCAAGGCGCGAAAACGCGTGCCGGGTTGCAGGCCGGGTATCAGGCAGTGGCAATTCATGATCAAGGCCGGTGCGCCGTGCTATTTTGGCGGGTCTGCCAGCCCCGGGAGGGGGCGCCCTGTGGCGCTGGCCGGCGCGCTGTGCAAGTTCCGGACGAACCCCGGCCGCTGCGCGTATTTCTACCGCGCGAAATCGATGCAGAGCCGCCCGGCCACCTCGCCCGCCTTCAGCGCATCAAGCGCGGCATTCACATCGACCAGCGCGATTGGCTGAACTTCCACGTTCAATGGGTGCGCGGCAGCAAACGCCAGAAAATCGGCCAGCTCCTGCCTGCTGCCCACGGACGAGCCGAACACGCGGTGGCCCCCGTCGATCAGCCACATCATCGACAGCGGCATCGGCTCGTGAACCATGGCAATGGCGACGATATCGCTCATCGGGTTTGCCGCCGCCTCTATCGTGTCCCAAACTTCAGGGCTGGGCGCGAAGTTCAGCGTGACATCTGCGCCGCCCGCCTCTCTGATCGCGGCGCCTGCGCCTTCGCCTGCGGGCACTGTCACGTCGGCGCCCAATTGTTGTGCCGTCTCCAGCTTGGCCGGGTCGCGGTCGACGACCATGACCCGCGCGCCGCGCGCCTTGGCGATGAGGATGGCATATTGGCCCAATCCCCCTGCCCCGAGGATCAGCACATTGCTGCCAGCCTCGACCTTCGTCTTGCGCAGCGCCGACCATGCCGTGAGGCCGGCGCAAAGCAGCGGCGCGCCCTTCAGCGGGTCGATCCCGTCCGGGATCTCGACGGCGAAATCGGCAGGGCACAGCGCGTATTCCGCAAAGGCGCCGTGTTTCTGCACGCCGCGCGCGGTATTGTCGGGGCACAGAACTTCGTGTCCGGTCCGGCAGGGTTTGCACCTCAGGCAGGTGTCATAGATCCAAGGCAAGCCAATGCGCGTGCCGATGGGCGGTGCGTCACGGGTGCCGGGCCCGATCTGCACGACACGGCCGATCCCTTCATGGCCAAGGATCAGGGGGTAATAGGCCTCCGGCAAATTCTCCTGACCATCGCGCAGATGCAGGTCGGAATGACAGACGCCGCATGTCTCCAGCCGGACCAGAAGCTGCCCGGCGCCTGGTGTCGGCGTTGCCAGTTCGCGAATTTCCAGCGGTGCGCCCGGGGCGGCGCAGACGGCGGCCTTCATCGTCAGAGGGGGCGTGTCGGTCATGGCGGTGTTCCTTTCGGCAGGGCCGGTTCATCCTCATGCTATGCGCTGAACGGTCCGAGCGAAAGCGGTGGATTGCCACGAGAAAAATCATCGCGCGCATATACATCTCCGCCGCGCGATGCCCTAGACTGGCCTTTTCACGCTCCATTCGGCCAGAGGAATCACCCATGAGCAACGCGACCCGGTTCAATCAGCCGCTGGGCGGCAACGACATGCCCCGCTTTGGCGGCGGCGGAACAATGATGCGTCTGCCGCAGCAGGCGACCGCCGAGGGGCTGGATGCCTGTTTCGTCGGCATCCCGATGGATATCGGCACCTCCAATCGCACCGGCACGCGCCACGGCCCCCGCGCCATCCGCGCCGAAAGCGCGATGATGCGCCCCTACAACATGGCCACCGGCGCCGGGCCGTTTGCGAAGATGCAGGTGGCCGATATCGGCGATGTGGCGATCAATACATTCGATCTGAAAAAGACGGTGGATATCATCACCGCCGCCTATGACGAGATCCTGAAGCACGACGTCGCACCGCTGACGCTGGGCGGCGATCACACGCTGACCTATCCGGTCCTGCGCAGCATCGCGAAAAAACACGGTCCTGTCGCCCTGATCCATATCGACGCCCATTCCGACACCAATGACGAGATGTTCGGCGAAAAGATCGCCCACGGCACGCCCTTCCGCCGCGCGGTCGAGGACGGATTGCTGCTGAATGACAAGGTGTTCCAGATTGGCCTGCGCGGCACAGGCTACGCGCCCGGCGATTTCGACTGGGGCCGCGAGCAAGGCTTTACCGTGGTGCAGGCCGAAGAATGCTGGCACAAATCCATGACGCCGCTAATGGAGCAGATCCGCGCCAAGATCGGCGACGCGCCCTGCTATTTGACCTATGATATCGACAGTCTGGACCCCTCCATCGCCCCCGGCACCGGCACGATGGAAATCGGCGGGCTGACCACTATTCAGGCGCTGGAAATCGTGCGCGGCTGCAAGGGGCTGAACCTTGTCGGTGGCGATCTGGTCGAGGTGTCGCCGCAGTACGACACCAGCGGCGCGACCGCGATGATTGGCGCGAACCTGCTGTATGAGATGCTCTGCGTGCTGCCACGCGTCTGGGCCTGATACGTAAAACAAAGGGAGAGACTGACATGACGAACCACCTGACACGTCGCCGTTTTTTGGGCGCCGCTGCCGCCAGCAGCGCTGCGACCCTTGCCGCCCCATCCATCCTGCGCGCCGCGGACGGCCCGCTGCGCGTTGGCACCTATGGCGGCTTTTTTCGAGGAAAGCTTCAGCCAGCACATTTATCCCGGCTTCACCGAGGCGACGGGGATCGAGGTTGAGTCGCTCGCCGTTCCCACCGGCGAGACGTGGCTGGTGCAGATCAAGAACGCCGCCCGCGCGAAAACCGCGCCCGCCGATGTGGGCCTGATGGCCGGCACGCCGCGCCGCGAAGGCGCGAAACAAAAGGTGTTCAAGACCATCGACGCCGCCAGTATCCCCAACCTTGCGAACCTCAATGACCGGTTCAAGGAAAGCTACGAGGACGGCGGCCTTTACGCTGTCGGCGGTGTGTCGTGGTACATCACGCTCTGCACGAATTCCGACGTGATCCCCGACGCGCCGACCAGCTGGGAGGCGCTGTGGGACAGCCAGTATCAGGACCAGATCGGCCTGCTGGGCCTTGCCACCAACTCCTTCCTGCTGGAGGTGACGGCGACGACGTTCTTTGGCGGCACCGACATTCTGGCGACGAAAGAGGGTATCGAGCAGGTGTTCAACAAGCTGTCCGAGGTCGTCCCGAACGTGCGCCTTTGGTACAAGGACGAGGGCAGTTTCCAGCAGGCGCTGCAAACCGGCGAAATCCCGATGGGCCAGTATTACCACGATGTCGCCGGGCTGGCGGCTGCCGAAGGGTTCCCCGTCGTATCGACCTTCCCCAAGGAGGGCGGCATCCTGGACAGCGGCTATTGGGTCGTGCCGGAATTCGCGGATGCGGACGCGCAGACAGCTGAATTCCTGAACTACATGTGCCAGCCCGAAACGCAGGCCGCGCTGGCGCGCAACCTCGGGACCGCGCCGGTCATCGACCCCGCCCTGACCGATCTGTCGACCGAAGAACTGGCCGCTGTCTCCAGCGATATCGAGCCAATCGTTCCCCGTTACGAGATGTATGGCGAGCATGGCGATTTCATCTCCGACCGCTGGAACCAGATGATCGCGGGCTAAGGCCAATTGCGGCCCGCCCCCTCGGTCGGGCGGGCCGTTCGAGACAAGGATGCACCCATGAGCGGCCTGATCATCGACGGCATCACCAAGAAGTTCGGCACCGTCACCGCCGTCGAAGACGTCAGCCTGACCTTTACCGAGGGCGAGATGATCTGCTTTCTTGGCCCGTCTGGCTGCGGCAAGACGACCCTGCTGCGCATGATCGCCGGGCTGGAGGAGCCGACGACAGGCAGCATTGCCATGAACGGGCGCGACCTGACGCAAGTGCCGGTACACCAGCGCGATATCGGCATGGTGTTCCAGTCCTTCGCGCTCTTCCCGCACCTCACGGTGGGCGAGAATATCACCTATTCCATGCGCATCCGCGGCCATTCGCGCAGCGAACGCGAGGATCGGGCGACGGAACTTCTGGACATGATGCACCTGCCCGGCATGGCCGACCGCCGCATCAGCCAGCTATCGGGCGGTCAGCGCCAGCGGGTCGCCATCGCCCGCGCGCTGGCGCTGAACCCGCAGATCTTCCTGCTGGACGAGCCGATGTCGGCGCTTGATGCCAACCTGCGCGAGGCGATGCAGATCGAACTGCGCAAATTGCAGCAGGAGCTGGGCATCACCACCGTCGTCGTCACCCACGACCAGACCGAGGCGATGACGATGGCCGACACCATCGTGGTGATGGGCAAGGCCAACGTGCTGCAATCGGGCACCCCGATGCAGATCTACAAATCGCCCGTCAACCGCTTTGTCGCCGATTTCATCGGCACGTCGAACCTGTTGCCTGCCCGCATGACCGGCGCGGACACGGCTCAGGTGGGCGATGCGGCGCTGCACGTCGGAACGAACGCCCAAGGGTTCACCACCGGCGACGAGGTGGTTCTAATGACCCGCCCCGAGGCGGTGTTCGTCCGCCCCGCAAGCGAGAGCGCCCCGCAGAATGCGATCAAAGGCCGCGTCACCTTCGTGCGCGATATCGGCGCGACCATCGAGATCCTTGTCGATTGCGACGGGCACGAGGTGATTTCGGTCCTCACGCCCAAGGATTGGCCCGATGTCAGGATTGGGCAGGACGTGCATGTTGAAATGCCCAAGGACGCGTGTAGCGTTCTGGCGCCATAGGGGGACGCAGATGCGCAAGTCATCGCTGTCTCGCTACGTCGTGCTGATCCCGTCCTCGGTGATGATCGGCGTCTTTTTCGCGATCCCTTTTGCGTTGATCCTGCTGGTCAGCGTCTCCAGCCCCGCCGACGACGCCGATTTCCGGCTGGGGTTCGACCTGCAACATTTCGAGCGGTTCGCGACGTGGTTCTACATCGAGCGGGCCCTCTTCTCGGCGGGGCTCTGCGCGCTGATCGCGGCGATCAGCATGGCCATCGCGTTCCCGTTCACCTACGTCCTGACGACGTTCAAACGCCGCGCGCAGGACCTGTGGCTGATCTACATCCTCGCGCAATTGTCGCTGTCCGAGGTGCTTATCGCCTTCAGCTGGCAGATCCTTTTGTCGCGTACATCTGGTATCGGCAACATCATGGCCATGCTGGGCATGGTCGAGCGCAGCTTTGCCATGACGCCCTCGGCGGGCGCCGTCATCGCGGCGCTGGTCTATCTCACGGTGCCGTTTTCGGTGCTGCTGCTGTTTCCGGCGCTCAGCCGCATGGACCGCAGCCTGCTGGAGGCCGCGCGCACGCTGGGCGCATCGCCCGTCCGCACGTTTTTCACGGTTGTCATTCCGGTGACGCGCCCAGCCATCATCTCGGGCGCGGTGACGGTGTTCGTCCTGACGCTGGGCGCGATCATCGTGCCGCAGGTGCTGGGCCGGCCGCAGCATTGGACGCTGTCGGTGCTGATCACCGATCAGGCGATCTTCAACTTCAACATGCCCTTCGCCTCGGCCCTCGCGGTGGTTCTGCTGGCACTCAGCGCCAGCGTCATCGCGCTGGTGTCATGGCTGGGCCGGAGGGCGGAGGCATGATGACCACGCTGCGCCGCATCTACATGGCCCTGTTTGCGCTATACCTCATCGGGCCGATCATCGTCATCACGGCGGTGTCGTTCAACGCGCAAAAATTCCTCGCCTTCCCGCCGCGCGGCTTTTCACTGCGCTGGTATGCGGCGATTTTTGTCGAAAACGACTGGTTCGCCGCGCTAGTGAATTCGCTGACTATCGCGGCGGCCTCGGCGCTGCTGTCGACCGCCATCGCTCTGCCGGTGGCCTATGCGGCGTGGCGATATGGTCTGCGCTATGCCCGCGCGCTGTTTGCGCTGGGGATCGCGCCGTTCATCCTGCCCCCCGTGATCATGGCGCTGGCCTTCTTGCTGTTCTTCTCCAGCGTGGGCATCAACGGCCTGATGGCGAATGTCATCATCGCGCATGCAATCTTCCTGCTGGCACTCCCCTTGGTGACCATCTCGCTGGGGCTGGAGAGTATCGACAAGGCGCTGATCGAGGCGGCGCAGACCATGGGCGCATCCAGCTGGACGGTGTTTCGCACAGTGATCGCGCCCATCGCGGCGCCCTTTGCGCTGGCCGGATTCGCGTTTTGCTTCGTGCTGAGCCTCAATGAATACATCATCGCGCTGATGACGGTCGGCTTTACGGTCGAAACGCTGCCGGTCAAGATCTTCAACGCGCTGCGCTATGGCTACACCCCGGTGATCGCGTCGATTGCGGTGCTGTTCCTGCTGGTGAATATCACCGTCTTTTCGCTGATCGCGCGGTTCAGCAATCTGGCGCGCATCTTGGGCGCGATGGACTGACCTGCCCATATTCCACGCAGTGACTGTTGCCTTGGGGCAGAACGCCCTATCTGTCCCGGACCCGGTTAGGATCAATATCACCATGACGCAGCAACCCGTCATCGAAGCGCGCCGTATCAACAAGCATTTCGATGGTTTTCAGGCGCTCAGCGAAGTCAGCCTGACCGTCCACCAAGGCGAACGCGTCGTCGTCTGCGGCCCCTCGGGGTCGGGCAAATCGACGCTGATCCGTTGCTTCAACGGGCTTGAGGCGCATGATGGCGGCAATCTGATCGTCGACGGGCGCGAAATGGCGGCAGATTCGCCGCATATCCGCCAGCTACGGCAGGATGTCGGGATGGTGTTTCAACAGTTCAACCTGTTCCCGCATCTGACGGTGCTGGAAAACCTGACAATCGGCCCGCGCAAGGTGCGCGGCCTGCCCCGCGCCAAGGCCGAGGCGCTGGCGCGCAAGTATCTGGAGCGCGTGCGCATCCCCGAGCAGGCGGACAAGCGCCCCGATCAGCTATCCGGAGGGCAGCAACAGCGCGTCGCCATCGCCAGAGCCTTGTGCATGGAGCCGCGCGTGATGCTTTTCGACGAGCCGACATCGGCGCTGGACCCCGAGATGATCGGCGAGGTGCTGGATGTGATGGTCGATCTGGCGACCAGCGGCATGACCATGGTCGTTGTCACCCATGAGATGGGGTTCGCGCGCAAGGTCGCGGACCGCATGGTGTTCATGGAGGCCGGCCGCATCGTCGAGATTTCGCCGCCGGAAAAATTCTTCAGCACGCCCGAAACGGGCCGCGCGAAACTGTTCCTTAACCAGATTCTGGGACATTGAGACGCCTGCGCCGCACCCTGAACGTGCCGGCCGTTGCCGTCGCGCTCTATGCTGCGATCATGGCCGGGATCGTCTGGGCGTCCTATACGGGCGCGCAGCAGATGGGCTATAACTGGCAATGGTATCGCGTGCCGAAATACTTTTACACGCTGACCGAGGGTGGCATTCAACCCGGCGAAATCCTGATCGGGCTATGGGCGTCAATCCGGCTGTCGGCAGCGGCCTTTGCGCTGGCCACGCTGCTGGGCGCGGCGGTCGCGATGCTGCGAATGTCTGGGCTGATCGTGGGCAAGGGCGTGTCGGTCGTCTATCTGGAGCTGATCCGCAACATCCCGCTTCTGGTGCTGCTCTACCTTTTCTACTATGTCCTTGGCCCGATCTTTGGCCTGACCCGCTGGAGCGCGGCGATCCTGACGCTGGCGGTGTTCCATTCCGCCCTCATCTCCGAGATTTTCCGCGCCGGGATCAACTCGGTCGCGCGCGGCCAGTGGGAGGCGGCGGATGCCATCGGCATGTCGCGCGCGCAGGCGTCCATCTATATCATCATCCCGCAATCGGTGCGCTTCATGTTGCCGCCCCTGACGGGCGAGGCGGTGCATCTGATCAAATCCTCTGCCATCGTCAGCGTGATCGCGGTGGCCGAACTGACCACGGTGGGCCGAAACATAATTTCGGACAGCTACATGAGTTTTGAAATCTGGTTTACGGTCGCCGCCGTATATCTTGCACTGACCCTCGTTCTGTCCTTCGGCGCCTCGGCGCTGGAGCGGCGGTTCAACCTCAACTGATACGGATCTCAGGAGATTTCCCTCATGTCGACCACCCGTAGAAAGGCCCTGCTGCTGGGCCTGGCGTTTGCCGCGACCACCAGCACCATAACGCAGCCCGCACTGGCGCAGTCAGCGACGCAAGCCCTGTCGCAGGAATCCGTGATCGAGACGATCAAGCAGGACGGCGTCATCCGCATTGGCCTGTCGATATTCACCCCATGGTCCATGCGTGACAAGAACGGCGAGCTGATCGGGTTCGAGCTGGACGTGGGCCGCGCGCTGGCCGAGGATATGGGCGTCGAGGTCGAGTTCGTCCCCACCTCGTGGGACGGCATCATCCCGCAGCTTGTGTCGGGCAATTTCGACGTCATCATCTCGGGCATGTCGATCACGCCCGAGCGCAATCTGACCGTGAATTTTTCGGACCCCTATGCGTTTTCCGGCCTGACCATATTGGCGAACAAACAGATGACGGAAGGCTTTTCCGACGCGGACTACAACAGCGCCGACGTCATATTCGCAGCCCGGCGCGGGGGAACGGCCCCCGTCGTGATCGCGCAGCTTTTCCCCGAAGCGCAACTGCTGCTCTTTGACGAGGAGGCCGCGTCGGTTCAGGAGGTGCTGAACGGCAACGCGCACGCCACCATGTTCGCGGAACCCGCCCCGTCGATCGAGGCGCGCCGCTATCCGGACAAGCTGCATGTGCCGTTTGACAAGCCGTTCCTTGCCACCGGCGAAGGCTTTGCCCTGCGCAAGGGCGATCCCGATGCGTTGAATTTCTTCAACAACTGGATCGCGGTACGGACGGCCTCGGGCTGGTTCAAGGAGCGCAACGATTACTGGTTCAAGGGCGTCGAGTGGCAAAGCCAGGTCGCTGACTGAAAATGCGCCGCCTGCCCCCAATGCTGCGAGGCCTGCGCTGGCCCGACCTACTGATCCTCGCCGTTCTGGCGGCGGGGATCGGCTATGTCGCGCTGACCATCGAGGGCACGCTCAGCTATGAATGGCGCTGGCACCTGATCCCCGATTACATCCTGCGCTGGCGCGAGGACCGGGGCGAATGGTTTGCCAACCTGCTGCTTCAGGGGCTGGCCACAACCATCCGCATCAGCATCTATGCCAGCGTTCTGGCGCTGGTGCTGGGGGTATTGCTGGGCATCGCGCGCTGCGCACAGAACCTGACGGTGCGCCTGCTGGCGCGCACCTATATGGAGCTTTTGCGCAATATCCCGCCCGTCGTGATCATCTTCATCTTCTTCTTTTTCCTGTCGCAACAACTGATAGACGCGCTGGACCTGAACACTTGGGCACGCGGCATCGCCCGCGGCGACAATGCCGCCATCTGGGAGTTTTTCTTCGGGGACATGCGCCGCTTTCCGTCGCTGATCTCGGGCGTCATCGTCCTCGCCCTCTTCGAGAGCGCATTTGTCGGCGAGATCGTCCGCGCCGGCATCCAGTCCACCCCAAAGGGCCAGCGCGAGGCGGCGCGCACCATCGGCATGGGGCCGGTGCAGGAAATGCGCTATATCGTCCTGCCGCAGGCGATGCGCAAGGTGACGCCGCCAATGGCGAACCAGTTCATCAGCCTGATCAAGGACAGCTCGATCATCTCGCTGATTTCGGTACAGGACCTGACCTATAAAACGGTCGAACTTGTTGCCTCCACCCGCCTGATATTCGAGGCGTGGATTACCACCGCAGCGCTCTATTTTCTGATGTGCTTCGGGCTGTCCCTGCTCTTCCGGCGACTGGAACGCAGGCTGTGAAGCCCGGCAGGCCCGCAGATGATGCGGCCATGGATGTGCACGCATGTCCCCTAAGGCTTGATTTGACCCTGCTTTCAGCGCGTAAATTGACAGCATATCCGACCCGTTGCGAACCGGAGACAATCCGCCCATCAATTAACCCAATCGCCTTTTGGTAGTGCAGGTCAACGGGTTAACCTATAGATCAAACGGTGAACCTCAGTTGACGTTGGCAAATGTTTGACGATTTTTCGAAATATGTTCTGGGTTATCAGGGCTCTACCGGCACCTGTTTTGCTTTGAAAGACTCCGCGAAATACAACCTGCGAGTGTTGCGGCTGCCGCGCGGCAGGCAGGGCTGCCTATGAAAACAATAGACAGCCTTCTTGCCGACTACGATTTCGATGGCCTTGCCACTGCCGGATACCATCTGGCCTTGCGCGTGGGGTTCGCGTTTCCGGAATATCAGCGCAATTCGCTGCCGCAAGAGTGGGTCGATGTCTATACAAAGAAGGGGTTGATGATCTTTGATCCCGTGATCCACTGGATCTATGACAATTCGGGTCACACCCGGTGGAGCGCGATTTCCAGCAGGGACGAACGCAACGTGCTGACTACTGCCGCGTCGTTCGGGATGCGCTATGGCGCTGCGATCAGTGTCATGCACCAGGACACGCCGGGCCTGCGCTCATTCGGGTCCTTCGCGCGCCCGGATCGCGAATTCAACGATCAGGAGCTTGAATTTCTGTGCCGCGCGGTCGATGAGCTGCATCGTGCACTTGCACCCGAGCGCGCCTTGACCAAGGCCGAGATTGATGCGCTCGAAATGCTGTCATCGGGTTTGATGTTGAAAGAAATCGCATATCGTCTGGGGATCAGCGAAAGTGCGGTAAAATTACGGCTGAACAACGCGCGATCAAAGCTGGGCGCGCGCACAAATACCCAAGCTGTCGGCCAAGCAAAAGCATACGGCTGGATTTAAGCGCCACGACACCACATTAATGCGATGGACTCTCCCATGAGGGGAAGTCGGCTGCACGAAACTCGCGCAGTTTAGTATCCCAAGTAATGTGAGCATGGCAAATGACCAACAAAATCACCGGAATCACCTTCGATCTATCCGATATGCATCTGCACGGCTCAGCGTTTTATGAATTTCTCGGCCTGCGCAAGCGGTTCTTCGTGGATACGCTGGCCTGGGACATTCCGCACAATAACGATGTCGAGATGGATCAATACGACAATCCCACCGCTGCGTATTCCGTGGCGATGATGAATGGACGGCTGGTGGGCGGGGCGCGCCTCATGCGGTTTTCCGACAAATGGGGCAGCCATGGCTGCATGCTTCAGGATGCGGCCGAGGGACGGATCGACGGCATCCCGGCCGATCTTCTTCCGCGGGCGCACAGATTCGCCAATTCTTCGGAAT
Organism: Roseovarius sp.; assembly: GCA_036568405.1. Taxonomy (GTDB): domain Bacteria; phylum Pseudomonadota; class Alphaproteobacteria; order Rhodobacterales; family Rhodobacteraceae; genus Roseovarius. Next base: position 7,121 of record DATCSR010000010.1, on the reverse strand, counting down.
GCACTCGGCTTGTCCTTTCCGATCAGCTGACCTCTCAGGACGACAGGCAGGAGGCTCTGGGGCTGGTCGTGCAGGGGCTTGTGACGCTGGCGATCGATCAGGGATCGGCGGATCTGGTGACGCTGACGGTGCCCGGTTTCCGGCGGTCGCTGCGCAAGCTCGGCTATGATGTCGAGCAGGTAGGCGAGAAATACCGGAACAAGCATGATGGACGCTCCTACGCGATCCTGTCGATGCCCGCCGTCCACGCGGCCGCCACGGCCCCATTGCGGCAGCAAGCTAATGTTTGACACAATGCCCCTTGGTCGTTAACGATTTGGTGTCTCGGAAAGCACGATCGAGCACTACCTTGCTTTGGGCAGGCGGATTTGGGGTCGATGCAGGAAATCATAAGCAAAACGGACGAACGTTACCTTATACTGGACTTCTGTCTGCTTCTGGTTCCGGCTGCAAACCTCAACCGGCCCCCGAAGCAGGTGGCGACACCGTGCAAGGCATAAGGTGGGTTGCGATGGTCCGGCGAAGACGGCGATTGTGTTTGCGCGGGGCCGGATACGGCCCTGTCAAACAGATGGCCGGAGAGTAGCGTGAAGCTTACAGATCAACTCAGATCGTTGTTGACGCGGTTGAAGCAGCAGAGCCCTTGTGGCTTTGCGACTGCTTTTCAGGTCTCGTTCGCCACCCCCAGGTATCTGTTCCAAACCTATGACGACGAATGGATGAATTATTATTCCAAGATGGGGATCGTAATGAAGGATCCGGCCGTCAGGTGGGGGTTCAGCAATGACGGGATCGCATCCTGGTCCGAACTCGTGGAACTGGACGATCACGGTGTTTTCGACAAGGCCAGGGAATTCGGTCTGAAATACTGGGCGGTGATGGCGACCTCTGATGGCGGCTCAAAAAGCATCGGCGCCTTCTCGCGCTCGGACAGGGATTTTACCGACACGGAACGCGATGAAATCTTCACGGATTTTCAAAGCCTGCACCGCCTGACGCTTCAGGGACCGGAAGTCGAACCCGAATTCGGCGAGATGCTGCTGGACCTGTCGATCCGGCACACACATCCCCAGTCCTGATTGCACGGTCATTTTTCGAGAAGTGGAATACAGAAAGTTGACCGGCGGCTTCAGGCCGCATTGCCCAGCACGCGAACCAGATCAAACAGACTGCGCCGCTGTTGGTTGGGTAACGCGTAATAGAACCGCAGCAGATTGACGGCTTCCTTGTCCGTCAGGGTATCGCAGGGCAGATCATCTGAATGGTGCTGGGTCTGGGTATCCGCCTCCAGTCCTTCGAAAAAGAATGACACGGGCACATTCAACGAAGTCGCAATATCCCATAGCCGCGAGGCGCTGACCCGGTTCACGCCTGATTCGTACTTTTGAATTTGCTGGAATTTGATCCCGACAAACTCAGCAAGCTGTTGCTGGGTAATGCCATTCACCAGACGTCGGTAGCGAATGCGCTTCCCGACATGAGCGTCGACGGCATGTTTCATGGCTGTATGCGACTCCGACATCTAGCGCTGCCCCAGCAAGGCTGACATCGCGGCGCTACGCATCGCATTGCCTACGGGAACAAGGACCTGGGTGGTTCGACGATCAAGCAATGGGCAAGCGCCTTTCATGTCGGGCATATTCTGTTCCTTTTTCGAGAATTGAGCGTGCGGCGAGCACCTGCAGCATGAATATCAAGCTGCCGATACTCGTCATCGGATCGGATTTTTCTGGGTTGAAGGGGACACGCGGCGTTATGGACACAACTGCCGGCTGTCATGACAACCTGTCTCATGACCGCCCGCGCTCTCGGTGACAGCATTCTCAGGATGAGTGCAGCAATCGACATCATCTTGTTATGAGAGCGTCTGGCGGTCATTGAAATCACTGTCGTCCTACGCTCGGCCCAGCGCGGCTTTGAACGCCCCGGTCAGAATGGCAAGATCGTTCGCGAAGGACAGCGTCCGGTTATATCGGGCATCGCAGACGGCACGCTGCGTCGGGGTCGGGTGATGCCAATCGGAGATCTGACCAAGCCCAGTGAGACCCGGCTGCAAGTCGTAGTAGTCCCCGCCGGGATAAATCGCCGTCGGCGAGGTCACCATCGGTCGCGGACCGACAAGGCTCATGTCACCGGCCAGCACGTTGAAGAACAGCGGCAGTTCGTCAAACGCGGACTCACGCAGGAATTGCCCAAAACCGGTGAGGCAGCTGTCGTCGCGGCCATCAGCGTCTTTCACCATCAGCCGCAGCTTCCACACCCGATAAAGGCGCCCGTTCCTGCCAATCTGATCCTGACTGTAGAACGGCTTGCCACCGGCAAGGGCAATCAGAAGGGCGAAGATGCCGGTCATCGGTATGACGAGCGGCAGCACCAAAAGCGTCACGACGACGTCAAAGACACGCTTGCCTGACGCACGATAAAGTTCGGATTGCGGGGCGGATCCAACCCTCTCGAACAAGCTGGAATTATTGTTGTTCACAGTGTTTCTCGACCTTTAGCGCGCTCATGCTCGATACGGAAAGCAGCGACATCGCAGCATTCGGCAGGAGACGATCCCGTAGGAATAATGATGTGCGGGAACTCGTTAACCAAATCACCATAACCTCCTGCACATCACGGCTTTTAGCTGTGTTCAAGACAGGTCGGCTACCTGTCTTTTAAGACAGGTCAGAGTTGTTTTGGACAACCTGAACGGCTGGTCTAGGGGAGTTTCAGCCCCGAATCCGGCAGCGTCCGTCCCAAAGGGGGGCGGACGCCAGCCATGATGAGTCCGGACGAAACGTCACGGCCCGCGCGAAAAATGCGTCTGCGCGGGCCGGTGGGGCGGTTGCCTTCAGCCTTCGGCAGCGACGATTTCCCCGCAGGCGATCGGCAGGGTGACATGGGCCGGAACGTCACCGAGCGATTGGACGGTTTCAGGCAGGTCGGTTCCTTCCGGCACACCGTGGAGGAAGATCACCCGGCGGTCCAAATCAAGTTGCTGGCCGGGGAACTTCGCCGCGAACGCCTCTTCCAGCGCGGACAAAGATACGGCCTGTTCATAGCTGTAGGCCCCGTCCGAGTCCGCCGCCGGATAGGTGTCAGCGACGATCTCCATGCTTGCCGGGTCGGCATGAAAGGGAACCATCGTGATGCCGGCGCCCGGCTCGGTTTCGATCAGGTCGATGATGCCGTCCCCATTGGTATCGCTGTCCGCCGCCGGACAGGCAGAGGTTTCGCCGCCTTCGGCAAAGCCGTGGAAATGCTGAAGATGCATGAGGTCCGGCGCGGTGCCCGTGGCGTCGATCTGAATTGTAAGGGTATCGCCCGAAACCGTAAGCGTGGCGGTGCCGCCGGCTTCGCTGCCGGTGGTCCCGGCGTTCAGCGGCGACAGCTCGGCTTGCCAGGTCGCGTCCTGGGCCTGCGCGGTCCCTGCCAGCGCGGCCAATGCGAATGCGGCCGCCAGTGTGGTGATCTTGCGGGTCATGTCATGTCCTCCTGAGTTGTGAGTGATCCGTCCCTCAGTCCTTTGCGGCAGTTTTTTCCATCTCGTCGAGCGCCAGAACCGAATGCGCATAGGCACCGCCTGCGCGCATCTCGGCCGCGACCCAGATCGCTTCCATGACTTCCGCCTCGGAGGCGCCCTGACGCAACGCCGCCTTCGTGTGGCCCTTGATGCAATAGGGGCACTGGGTGACATGGGCGACCGCGACGGCGATCAGCTGCTTTGTCCTGGCGTCGAGCGCACCATCCGCGAACACGGCCTGGCTGAAGTCGCGGAACGCCTTTTCGGCATCTGGCGTCAACTCCTTGCGACGCTTGGCAAGCGCGGCGGAATTCGTGGGGAAAAGCGGGTCTGACATGATCATTCCTCCTCAAACGGCTCGGCGATAACCGAGGCTCACATCTCCTGCCGCAGCGTCTGGTGCGCAGTCGGCCCTATTCAAAGCAACCGTTCGCGCGGGCCCGGCAGGATTTCCTCAACCGGCATGACCTCTCCCCGACATCTGCAACGCCTGCTGCACGACAATCACTCCCTGTCAGGTTTGGGTCCCGGCGATACGCCAAGATGCGGAGTTTCGAAACTGACGGCAATCGGATCGCTGGCAGGGAAAGTTCCTTGCAGGGCCACGTCCAGAAGCGCATCAATGCGGCTCCGGCGATCACGTTCAGCCTCTCCCGCGGTCTGCGCACTGGAACCATCGCGTGCCCCGGATTCGGCGTCACTCGCTGCGCCTCCGATACCCAAGGGGGGCCTTGCGAAATCCGCTGCAGTGCATGTAAGCACATTTCCGTTTTCATCCGCTGTCATGCGAACCCGGCGATCTGCCGAGAAGAATGTCAGGCGGACCTTGCCCGCATCCTCGCCCTCTCCGCGCTCGAACCGGCTGGTAATCGTGCCGTCGCGCATGCGGTGCTTCAGGTCCTCTGCGCTGATCCGGAACGCTTTGGCGAGCAGGCCCGCGTCGACCTGTATCATGTCGTTGGCAAATTCGATCTTCGTCATTGGCCTTTTCCATTTCTCCACACGTCTCAGGCGGCTCTCTGTGGTCCGTCCGGCGCATCCCCGGGCCAGGCGCAGTCCGCGACGGTTGAACGATCAAGCTCCGACATGAATGCCTCTCGCGCGGCGGCCAGCCGAGGCTTCAGACGGCATTTCGGTTTCAGCACACACGAACCGCCATCTTCCCGGAAACACTCGACGATGGCAAAGCGCTGTTCGAGGTGGCGCACGACTTCGCCCAAGGTGATCGTCTGCGACGACCGGGCCAGCTGCAAACCGCCGTTCCTCCCGCGCTGGCTGCTGACGAACCCGCCGCGGCCCAGATCCCGCACCACCTTGGCCAGATGATGTTGCGAAATCTCGAACTCATCGGCGATCTGCCTGGTCGAGACTGCCTCATCGGGTGCCCCGGCCAGACGCATCAAGACCCGCAGGCCGTAATCGGTGAAAGACGCAAGTCGCATTTATGATCCTTTAATCGGTATTGACAATACTAAATATATCGAAAGATAATCAATATTGCAAATACCAAATATATGGCCGACTCGGACGGCCCCCTTCCCCCAAGCGGGAACGACGGACCTGTCTGGCCACATCCAAGGTGGATCGAATCGCGCACATCTACCTTGAAAACAGCGTTCTTTTCGACGGATCGAAAACGACAGCAAAATTGATTTCCAACTCTTCCTGATGGAGGTCCCGATGAGCGAAGCAACAGTGAACCAGAGCGACCACCACCGCGGTTTTTTTGCCCGGTGGTTCATGTCCACCAACCACAAGGACATCGGCATTCTCTACCTGTTCACCTCGGCCGGTGTCGGGCTGATCGCGGCGGGGCTGTCGGTCTTCATGCGGCTGGAGCTCATGGATCCGGGCGTGCAGTACCTGTGCGCTGAGGGTCTGCGGTTCTGGCCCGCGGCGGCGGACTGCACGCCGGACGGGCATTTGTGGAACATCATCGTTACCTATCACGGCATCCTGATGATGTTCTTCGTGGTGATTCCGGCGCTTTTCGGCGGTTTCGGGAATTATTTCATGCCGCTGATGATCGGCGCGCCAGACATGGCCTTTCCGCGGCTGAACAACCTCAGTTATTGGCTGTTCGTCGCAGGCACCAGCCTTGCCGTGGCATCATTCCTTGCTCCCGGCGGGGATGCATCACACGGTGCGGGGGTGGGATGGACCCTCTACGCTCCGCTTTCGGTCCGCGACGCGGGCATCTCCATGGACCTCGCGATTTTCGCCATCCACGTCTCGGGCGCCAGCTCGATCCTTGGCGCGATCAACATGATCACCACCTTCCTCAACATGCGCGCGCCGGGCATGTCGCTGTTCAAGGTGCCGCTGTTCGCCTGGTCGATTTTTATCACGGCGTGGATGCTGCTGATGGCCGTTCCGGTCCTTGCCGGGGCCGTGACGATGCTGCTGGTCGATCGAAACTTCGCCACGACGTTCTTCGATCCTTCGGACGGCGGCGATCCGATGCTCTACCAGCACCTGTTCTGGTTCTTCGGCCATCCCGAGGTGTACATCGTCGTTCTGCCTGGCTTTGGCATCATCAGCCACGTCATAGCAACATTTTCGCGAAAGTCGATTTTCGGCTACTTGCCGATGGTCTGGGCGCTGATCGCCATTGGCGGCCTTGGCTTTCTGGTCTGGGCCCATCACATGTTCACGTCCGGCATGTCGATCAGGCAGCAGAGTTTTTTTCAGGTCGCGTCGGTGACGATTGCGGTGCCGACCGGCATCAAGATCTTCTCGTGGCTGGCGACGATGTGGGGCGGCTCGATCCAGTTCAGGACGCCGATGCTGTTCGCCATCGGGTTCATCTTCCTGTTCACGGTCGGCGGGGTAACCGGCGTGGTCGTGGCGCAGGCCAGCCTAGACCGGGCCTATCACGACACCTATTATGTCGTGGCGCATTTCCACTATGTGATGAGCCTTGGCGCGGTATTCGCGCTGATCGCGGGAATATACTACTGGCTGGCCAAGATGTCGGGACGGCAGTACCCGGAATGGGCGGGCAAGCTGCATTTCTGGATGTTCTTCATCGGCGCCAACCTGACGTTCTTTCCACAGCATTTCCTGGGCCGTCAGGGGATGCCGCGGCGGTACATCGACTACCCCGAAGCGTTCGGTTTCTGGAACGCCGTGTCAAGCTGGGGCGCCCTGCTCTCCTTCGCGTCGTTCCTGCTGTTCATCGCGATCATCGTCTACACGCTATTGGCCGGCAAGCGCGAGACGCGGGCAAGCTACTGGAACGACTACGCGGACACGCTGGAATGGACCCTGCCATCGCCGGTGCCGGAACATACGTTCGACGTGCTGCCCAAGCCAGAGGATTGGGACAGGCAGGCCGGGCACTGATCCAGAATTTTCCGGGTGTGTTAGGATAATTCTTTAGCGGCCGCGTGGGTTAAATCGCGAGGTCGCTACTTGATCATTTCCGATCCACATTTAACACTGTGAAAAGCCGCTATTTTCAACAGCCCGGTGCGAGGATACCGCCGTGAACAACACCTGTGGATCCTGACCATGCAGATTGATCTGGACGCGCTTTTCGCCAAAGCGCCCTCACCCTACGTTCTACTTGATCCTGATCTGCGAATGGTCTGGGCCAATGATGCCTATCTCG
>DATCSR010000009.1:0-45538 GCA_036568405.1 Roseovarius sp. | reverse complement strand
CGGCCCCATTGGGCCGCGCGTTTTTCGTTGGTTTTCCCTGAAATATCAGCGCGCCGGCACAACGCGCCCCGCGCGTGTCAGTCGACGCCCAGAATCGCCGTCAAATTCGCAAGTGTCGCACGATCCGCATCGCTCATCTCGACCCGCCGCGCGCGGAACAGCGTCGCCTGACTGCGCAGGATCAGCCCGTCATCGAGGATTTTCAGGTGGTTCGCGGTCAGCGTATCCCCCGAAGACGTGATGTCGGCAATCGCCTCGGCCGTCTCGTTCTTGACCGTGCCCTCGGTCGCGCCCTGACTGTCGACAATGCTGTAGTCAGCCACGCCATTTTCCCGCAGGAAGTCGCGCACCAGCCGGTGATATTTCGTGGCAATCCGCAAACGGTGACCATGATTGGCCCGAAACGCCGCCGCGGCCGCGTCCAGATCATCCAGCGTGCCCACATCGACCCAGGCATGCGGCACCGCCAGCACCAGATCCGCCTGACCAAACCCCAATTCTGCCAGCACCTCGACCCGGTCTTCCCAGTTGCCCAGTTTCTCGCGCACCAGATCGGTGCCGGTCACGCCCAGATGGATATGCCCGGCGGCCAGTTCGCGCGGGATTTCCCCTGCGGACAGCAGAACCAATTCGACATCGCCCGCGCCCTCGACAATTCCGGCATATTCGCGGTCAGACCCGGTCCGGCCCAGCGTGACACCGCGCGCGCCAAACCACTGAAATGTCTTTTCCATCAGCCGCCCCTTGGACGGCACACCCAGACGAATGCTCATGCGCCGCCTCCCAGCCAGGCCACCAGACCGGGCCGGATCACCCCGCCTACTGCCGGAATTTCGCGCCCCTGCCCCAGTTGCCGGGTCAGCGCGTCATAGCGCCCGCCCGAGGCGACGCTGGGCAATTCGGGATGCGCCTCGGACGTAAAACCAAAGACGAACCCGTCGTAATATTCCATCTGGCTGCGCCCATAGGACGCCTCGAACGGCAGGCGGTCCACGTCGATCCCCCGCGCCTCCAGCGCCTCCAGCCGCGCGGCCAATTGCGCGACCGCGCCGCTAATGCTGGGCATATCGACGGCAATGTCGAGCAATCGCTCCAGCGCATTCGGGCACGTCTCGCGCACGGCAAGGATCGCGTCGATCAGGTCAACTTCGCCCTCGGACACCGGCGGGGCTGCCGCGTCTGCGCGCAGGGCGTCGATGCGCGCCGCAATCTCGGCGGCGCTGCGCAGGCCAATTATCGGCCCGGCGTTAGCCAATGGATCGGCCGCCTGCAGCAGTGCCGCCCGGCTGGGCGGCACGGGGCTGCGCCCGGCATACCGGTCCAACAGCGCGCGAAAGCGGCGCGGACGCCAGATATGCCGCCGCAGTGCCGCCTTGCGGGCCGATGTCGTAGCCAGCCCGTCGACGGCGGCCATCAGAATCCCGATATCGCCCGTCATCGCGTGCAGGTTCAGCGGCGCCAGAATATCGTGCAGCCGTGCAAACACCTCGGCATCCGATTGCGCCGGTGTGCCGCGCTCGAACACCTCATAGCCCACCTGGATGTACTCGCTGGCCCGGCTCGGATCGGCCTCCTGCCGGCGAAACACTTCGCCGGAATAGGTATAGCGCGCAGGCTCGGCCCCGCCCGCCATGTGCATCTGCACGACCGGCACGGTGAAATCGGGGCGCAGCATCTGCTCTCCCTTCAGCGGATCCGAGGTGACATAGGCACGGGCGCGAATATCCTCGCCATAAAGGTCCAGCAGGGTTGCGGCCGGCTGCAAAATCGCGGTTTCAACGACTTGCGCGCCAGCGGCCTCCAATATCGCACGAAGCCGTGCCGCCTCGGCGCGAATGGCCGCCCGGTTGATATCGGACGGACGGGGATTGCGGGGCAAATCGGGGCTCCGCATCACCCCTCACCGCCGGGCTCAGATCCCAGTATTTCCAGCACTTTCGCAACCATCTGCGCGCGCGGCACCTCGAACTGGCTGGGCCGTTCCTTCCACTCCTCCAGCGTCGCACTGGCGGCGATCTGCGCGCCCAGAACCAAATCCTTGATCTGCACCACGCCTTGCGCCTGCTCGTCCGCGCCCTCGATTATGGCAATCGGACTGCCGCGCTTGTCCGCATATTTCAGCTGGTTGCCGAAATTCTTCGGATTGCCCAGAAAAACCTCGGCCCGGATGCCGGCCTGCCGCAGTTCGCCCACCATGGCCATGTAATCAACCATGCGCGCGCGATCCATTACCGTCACCACGACGGGGCCTTGCGCCGCCGCCTGCACATGCCCTTTGGCCCGCAGCGCCGCAAGCAGGCGGTCCACGCCGATGCTGACCCCCGTCGCTGGCACGGCCTGCCCGGTGAATCGCTTGACCAGATCGTCATAGCGCCCGCCCCCGGCGACACTGCCGAATTGGCGTTTGGCGCCGTTCTCATCCAGAATGTCAAAGGTCAGTTCCGCCTCGAACACCGGCCCGGTGTAATAGCCAAGGCCGCGCACGACGCTGGGATCAATCTCGATCCGGTCCGGCCCATACCCCTGCGCGGCAACCAGCGCTGCGATCTCCTCCAACTCATCCACGCCTTCGACGCCGATGACCGATCCGCCCACAGCCCCGCGCAGATTGCCAAGCGTTTCTGCCGCATTCGCCCCTTTCGAGGTAAGGAACGCAATCACCGGCCCGGCCTGTGCATCGCTCAAGCCCACGCCGTCGATATAGGCCCCCGACGCATCCAGCCGCCCCTTGCCAAGCAGTTGGCGCACGCCATCGCTGCCAACCTTGTCGAACTTGTCGATGGTGCGCAGCACGGCGTCGCGCTGGCTCTGGTCGTCCAGCCCCATGACCTCCAGAACGCCGTTCAGCACCTTGCGGTTGTTCACCCGCACCACGTAATCGCCGCGCGTAATTCCGACAGTTTCCAAACAATCGGCCAGCATGGCGCAAATCTCGGCATCTGCCGCAACGGAAGGCGCGCCGACTGTATCAGCATCACACTGATAAAACTGGCGAAACCGCCCCGGCCCGGGCTTCTCATTGCGCCAGACCGGCCCCATCGCGTAGCGCCGGTAAGGCGTCGGCAACTCATCCTTGTGCTGCGCATAGACCCGCGCCAGCGGCGCCGTCAGATCATAGCGCAGCGCCAGCCAGTCACCGGGCTTTTCGCCCTCGTCCTCTTGCCATGCAAAAACGCCAGCATTGGGCCGGTCCACATCCGGCAAAAACTTGCCCAACGCCTCGACCGTCTCGACGGCGGAACTGTCCAGCGCGTCAAAGCCGTAGTGGTGATAAACCCGCGCGATCGCGTCCAGCATCGCGGCACGCTCCACAACTTCAATACCAAAGTAATCGCGAAACCCCTTGGGCGTCTGCGCCTTGGGGCGCGGGGTCTTTTTCTGCTTGGCCATCGCATGACTTCCCAAAGCTGTGGAACCTGCCGCGCGGTCTAGCCCAAGCCCGAACCATCAGCAAGTCAAGCGCCCCCGCCCCGGTTTTTTCTTGGTGAAAATACCCAAATGCCAACGCTGCCACACAGGCTCCCGCTTGACGCCGGCGCGCAGCAGCGCCACAAGCGCCTCATGGAACACCTCGAAGAGAAGATCGCCCATCTCGTCCGCGCCGTCGACGATCTGTCGGACATGGTCGCGCGGCAGGATCGCGAGATTGCCGTGCTGACCCGCCGCGTCGAGATGTTGATGCGCCGCGAGGCCGAGCGCGAGACAGACCTAGGCGGCTCCGTCGCGCTGGGAAACGAGCGCCCGCCGCACTATTAAGCGCCGAGCAGCCGCCGTCCCGCCTCAGATATCCTGCACATCCATCACCCCGTCGAGGCTCTTGATCGCGCCCTTGATCTGCGGCGTCACGGGATAATCGCGCCCCGCCGATAGCTCGACCTCGCCAGGCAGGCCGTCGCCCATCAGGCAGAACCGGATCGGGCCGGGACGGGTTGCGCGCGCGGCCTCGGCGGCGCCCTCCAGCACCCGCGCGACCGACGCCACAGCGCCGGGCGCATCCACAAAGATCATCAGCCCCAGACTGCCCGCATCCGCCACTACGCCATCAATCGGCGCGACCGATCGCGCCAGCAGCTTCAGCTGTTCGGAGTCCATCGTCGCCTCGACAGTCACCACCACCTGCGCGCCCGTGTCGATATGCTCGCGCGATTTCTCCAACGTTTCCGAGAACATGACGACCTCATAGCCGCCCGTCGTATCGCTGAGCTGGACAAATGCAAAGCGGTTGCCGCGCGCCGATTTGCGCTCCTGCCGGCCTGCGACGATACCGGCCATTTTGACGACGCAAGGCGCACGCGCCGCCTGCTGTATCACCTCGTCCAGCGTCTTGACCTGCTTGCGTTTCAGCGCCGCCATGTAGTCGTCCAACGGATGGCCCGAGAGGTAGAACCCGACCGCCTTGAACTCCTCGGTCAGGCGTTCGGCGGGCAGCCAGTCATCGACGGGTGGCAAACGCGGCTCCGGCAGATCTTCGCCCGCCTCGCCAAACAGCGACACCTGCGCTGAATTCTTCTGATCGTGGATCGCTGCCGAATAACTCATCAGCGGCTCGATCGCGTCGAACACGCGGCGGCGGTTGCGGTCGATCTCATCGAACGCGCCGGATCGCGCCAGCATCTCCATCGGCCGCTTGCCGATCCGCTTGATGTCCACGCGCCGTGCAAAATCATACAGCGTGGCAAAAGGTTTCCCCTCCCGCCCAGCAACAACCAGCTTCATCGCCTCGACGCCGACGTTTTTCAGCGCCCCCAGCCCGTAATGCAGCACGCCTTCCCGCACCACGAACTGCGCGTCCGAGCGGTTGACGCATGGCGGCGCCCACGGCAGATCCAGCCCCTTTTTCACCTCTTCGAAATAGACCGACAGCTTGTCCGTCAGGTGAATATCGCAGTTCATCACCCCGGCCATGAACTCGGTCGGGTGGTTCGCCTTCAGCCAAGCGGTCTGGTAGCTGACCACGGCATAGGCCGCCGCGTGGGATTTGTTGAAGCCGTAATTGGCAAACTTATCCAAGAGGTTCCACACCTCCAGCGCCTTGGCGTCATCGACGCCGTTTTCCTTGGCGCCTTTGATGAATTTGGGCCGCTCTTCGTCCATCGCCGCCTGAATCTTCTTGCCCATGGCGCGGCGCAGCAGGTCGGCGCCGCCAAGGCTATAGCCCGCCATTTCCTGCGCGATCTGCATCACCTGTTCCTGATAGACGATGATGCCCTGCGTCTCGTCCAGAATATGGTCGATGGTGGGATGCAGCGCGTCGCGCTCGGAAATCGCGTTCTTCACCTCGCAGAACTTCGGGATATTCTCCATCGGTCCGGGCCGGTAGAGCGCCACCAGCGCGATGATATCCTCGATGCAGTCCGGCTTCATCCGCTTGAGCGCGTCCATCATGCCCGAGCTTTCCACCTGGAACACTGCCACGGTTTTCGCCTTGGCGTAGAGCGCGTATGTCTTGGCGTCGTCGAGCGGGATCTGGCCGATATCATTCTCGGCGCCCTCGGCAGGCTCGTAGATCGTGCTGCCATCGGCGGCGATATGCAGATCGCGGCCTTCGCCGTGGATCTGCTGGATCGCGTTCTGGATCACGGTCAGGGTTTTCAGGCCGAGAAAGTCGAATTTGACCAGCCCCGCCTGTTCGACCCATTTCATGTTGAACTGGGTCGCGGGCATGTCCGAGCGCGGATCCTGATAGAGCGGCACCAACTCGTCCAGCGGGCGGTCCCCGATCACGACGCCCGCCGCGTGGGTCGATGCGTTGCGCAGCAGCCCCTCGACCTGCATGCCGTATTTCAGCAGCCGGTCCACGACCTCCTCGTTCCGGGCCTCCTCGCGCAGGCGATCCTCCTGGATCAGCGCCTGCTGGATGCTGACGGGTTTGACGCCCTCGACCGGGATCATTTTGCTCAGGCGGTCGACCTGCCCGTAAGGCATCTGGAGCACCCGGCCGATGTCGCGCACCGCGGCCTTGGACAGCAGCGCGCCGAAGGTGATGATCTGGCCCACCCGGTCGCGGCCATATTTCTCCTGCACGTATTGGATCACCTCCTCGCGGCGATCCATGCAGAAGTCGATGTCGAAATCGGGCATACTGACGCGTTCGGGGTTCAGGAACCGCTCGAACAGCAGGCTATAACGAAGCGGATCAAGGTCGGTAATCGTCAGTGCATAAGCCACGAGGCTGCCCGCGCCTGAACCCCGCCCCGGACCCACAGGAATATCGCGATCCTTGGCCCATTTGATGAAATCGGCCACGATCAGGAAATAGCCGGGAAAACCCATGCCCTCGATTATGCCGAGCTCGAAGTCCAGTCGCTTCTCGTAGTCTTCGACGCTGGTGGCGTGAGGGATGACCTTCAGCCGTTCGGCCAGCCCTGCTTTGGCTTGGCGGCGCAGCTCGTCCACCTCGTCATCGGCAAATTTCGGCAGGATCGGATCGCGCCTGTAGGCACCAAAAGCGCAGCGTCTGGCGATCTCAATGGTGTTTTCAATCGCCTCGGGCAGATCGGCAAACAGCGTCGCCATTTCGCGCGGCGTCTTGAAATTATGCTGCGGCGTCAGACGGCGGCGCGGCGCGGATTGATCGACATAGGTGCCTTCCGCGACGCAGAGCATGGCGTCATGCGCCTCGTACATTTCAGATTTGGGGAAATAGACATCGTTCGTCGCGACCAGCGGCAGTTCCATCGCATAGGCCATCTCGACATGGCCGCGCTCGCTCAGCCGCTCGGCCTCGGGCAAGCCGTCCTCGCCGGGGTGGCGTTGCAGTTCCACATAAAGGCGGTCGCCGTAAATCTCGGCCAGTTGCCGCATCAAGGCTTCGGCGGCGGGGCGCTGGCCACCGCGGAGCAGGCGCCCAACGGGGCCATCGGGGCCACCCGACAGGCAGATCAGACCGGCAGAATTTTCTGCAAGATCGGTCCGCGTGACATGCGGAAGGGCACCGTCGCCGCGCAGATAAAGGCACGAGTTGAGCTTCATCAGGTGCTCATAGCCCTGCTCATTCTGCGCAAGCAGCACGATGGGCGCAGGCGGCGGCGCCCGCTCGCCCGGGGCGACATCGACATAGGCCAGATCAATCTGGCAGCCCATGATCGGTTGAATGCCCGCGCCTGCCGCCGACACGGCGAACTCCAGGGCGGCGAACATGTTGTTCGTGTCGGTCACGGCAACAGCGGGCATGCCTGCATCACGGCACAGATCGGGCAGCTTTTTCAGGCGGATAGCGCCTTCGAGCAGGGAATATTCGCTGTGAACGCGCAGATGGATGAATCGGGCTGGATTGGACATGGCGCCAGTTTAGGCGAGCGGTTTGCTGGCCGCCAGTGGGCAATGTGGCGTGCCCCTGCGTCAGCGCCCGTGACAAGCGCGGCTTTCCTTGTAAAACTATCGCCAGAGCCACAGGATACGCCCATGTCCCGCCGCACCCAGCTACCGCCTTCGGCGTCGATTGCCCGGCCCGATGCCGACGCGCGGCTAACCGCGCCTTCGGCCCAGCGCAACGCGCCGGCCATTGCAGCGGTGCTTGCCCGGCATGGCCCGGCAAAAGGCCGCGCGCTGGAAATCGCCAGCGGCACCGGCCAGCATGTGGTGGCTTTTGCCGCCGCCCTGCCCGGTGTGACATGGCAACCGACCGAGATCGACGCCAGCCGCCGCGCCAGCATCAACGCATGGGCGGATGCGCCGAACATCCGGCCCAGCGCGGCGCTGGATGCGACCGCGCCCGGCTGGGGCGCGCGGCACGCAGGGCAGGATCTGATCGTGCTGGTGAACCTCATGCACCTCATCAGCGCAGCCGAGGCGCAAATCCTGCTTCGCGAGGTCGCGCAGGCATTGGCGCCCGGCGGTTTCTTTGCGCTTTATGGTCCGTTCCTGCGCGATGGGCGCACGGTATCGCAGGCGGATGCCGGTTTTGACGCCAGCCTGCGGATGAGCGACCCCGCAATCGGATACAAGGATTTCAAGGACGTCCAGACCTGGATGCAGGATGCAGGGCTGCGCCCCGATCCGCCCATCGACATGCCCAGCAACAACCTGATGCTGCTGGCCCGTCAGGCGCTGTAGGTCACCTGCCCGCCGCAGATCGTAACCATCGCGCGCGCCTTGTGGATGGCATCGGGTGCACAGGCCTCCAGATCGCGGTCCATCACCACCACGTCGCCCATTTGCCCGGGCGCCAGCTGCCCCTTGCGGCCCTCGTTGAACTCCACCCATGCGTTGCCCGACGTGTAGGACGCAAGCGTGTCCATCAGGCTTTGCGGCCGCACGTCCCATGGCGGGCCGGGCTGCGCGGGCGCGATGGCGCATTGGATGTTGCGCATCACATCGACCGGCACGACCGGCCAGTCGGTCGAGAAGATCACCGCCGCACCGGTGTCGCGTATGCGCTGCCACGCATAGGCATAGGGGTATTGGTCGTCATGCAGCAGCGTGCCTTGCGGGACCAGCGGGAAATAATCCCCCAACGGCGAATGGCGCGGCTGCAATGACGCAACCGCGCCGAGAGCATGGATGCGCGGCAGATCGTCGGGGTGAATCACCTCGATATGTTCAATCCGGTGGCGCGAATCGCGCACGCCGTTGGCCTTGCGCGCGGCCTCATAGCCGTCCAGCGTGCAGCGCGTCGCCAGATCGCCGATGGAATGCACGCTCAGCTGCAGACCCATGGCATCGGCACGGATGCAGGCCTCGTTGAAATGGTCCGGCTCGAACACCGGCTCGCCCACCAGATCGGTGCCGGGATAGGGCCGCGTCATCATTGCGGTCCTTGTGTCCAGCACGCCGTCCATGAACATCTTGACCCGCCCCGACCAGACGCGATCGCCGGTATATTTCCGCCGCATCTCGGCGGCCTCCTCCAGCCGGTCCAGCGGATCGTAATTCTTCAGGTGAAACGGCACCTGCATCCGGCACTTCAGATCGCCCGAGGCATCCAGATCGCTGAGCAATTCCAGCTGATAGAAATTGCCGTCCATGTTGTGCATCGTTGTGATGCCGTGGCTGGCCGCATGGGCCAGCCCGCGGGCCAACAGGCGGCGGTCAGCGGCGCGCTCGGCTTCTGTCGCCGGTGGCTCCGGATCGGCGCCGGTGACGTAGCCCAGCATGTCGCGCCCGCCTGTGCGGCTGAGCTTCAGTACCGGACCGAAGGCCCCGGTTTCCCTCAGCTCCCCGGTGGCATTGCCGCCCGCCTCCATCACGATCACGCTGCCCTCGGGCACCGGGGCGCCATGCAGCAGGCCTGCCTTTCGCAGCGCCATCGTATTGGCCCAGAGCGTATGGATATCAGGCGCCAGCAGCGCCAGCGGACGGTCCGGCAGGATCGCGTCCAGATCATGACGGGTCGGGTTGCGCCCGTCCATCACGCCGTAGGCGGTGGCGGTGCCCAGGATCATAGGCTCATCGGGGTTTGCATCCGCATAGGCGCGGATTGCCTGCGCCGCGCCGCTTGCCGTCTCCACGCCTTCCATCGCCATGAATTCCAGCGCGGCGGAGCCCTGGAACAGATGCACATGGCTGTCGATGAATCCGGGCAGGACCGTGCCGCCGGCCGCATCGATCACCTCTGCGCCCGGCGCCGCCAGACCGCGGATGTCAGCATTGCTGCCGACGGCCAGAATGGCCCCGCCCGCCAGCGCCACGGCTTCGGCGCGGGGCTGCGCGCTGTCCATCGTCAGAACCTTGCCATTCAGGATCACCAGATCCGCCTTGCCTGCCATGTGCCGTCTCCTTGGGCCGGTAAATCACCGGGCCAGATTGCGGCATCGCGCGCGCCGGGTAAATCCCCCCTTCGGACGTGCGCCGCGCCCGGACGCGCCGCAGAGGGGGTATTTACCTTCCAAGTCCGCGCGGCATAGGCTGACGCTGAACAGCCGCGCCGGGAATCGTGCGCATGGGACTGATTTCAGGCGACATAGGGGGGATCGCATGGCGACCAATTCAGCTACGATCCAGCAACAATCGCCGGGCGAAAGCGCGGGCAGCGCGCATGACATCATGGTCCACGCCGAAGGCGTAACCAAGACCTTCGGTCAGGGCAGCGGCCAGATCACCGCGCTGGACAACGTAACCGTTGATATCCGCAAGAACGAGTTCTTCACCCTGCTTGGCCCCTCGGGCTGTGGCAAGACGACCCTGCTGCGCCTGATCGCTGGTTTCGATCTGCCCGATGCGGGTCAGATCCTGCTGGACGGGCAGGAAATCGGTCATCTGCCGCCCTACAAGCGGCCCGTGAACACGGTATTCCAGTCCTACGCTCTGTTCCCGCACATGAGTGTCGCGCGCAACATCGGATTTGGCCTTGAGATGCAGGGACGCCCGAAATCCGAGATAAAGGACGCGACCGACAAGATGCTGGCGCTGGTCCAGATGGAGCATCTGGCGGACCGCCAGACCGATCAGCTATCGGGCGGCCAACAGCAACGCGTCGCGCTGGCCCGCGCGCTGGCGCCCCGCCCCAAGGTGCTGCTGCTGGACGAGCCGTTGTCGGCGCTGGACCTGAAGCTGCGTAAGGAAATGCAGATCGAGCTGAAACGCCTGCAAGGCGAGACCGGCATTACCTTTGTCTTTGTCACCCACGATCAGGAAGAAGCGCTAACCATGTCGGACCGGATCGCGGTCATGCAGGCGGGCAGCATCCTTCAGGTCGGCGCGCCCAAGGAAATATACAACAATCCCGCACGCCGATTTGTCGCAGATTTCATCGGCGATATCAATATATTGGATGGAGATCTTGATCCAAAGGGTGAGCGCGTGATCTTGCCCGGTGGCGCCGCTATCGGCGCACTGCTGCCTGCGGGTGCGGCGCGCGAGGGACGAGTCTCGGTTGCGATCCGCCCCGAGAACATGAACCTCACCGCACCGGATGCACCGGATGCGGCCCTGACCGGGCATGTGACCAACATCGTCTATTTCGGCGCGGGGCATAACGTGCATGTCGCACTGGATGGCGGCGGCGAAGTGCTGGTACGCCGCGCGCAGACCGACGCGCAGATCGGCGCACATGTGGGGCTGAGCGTGCCGGACGCCGTTCAGGTTCTGGTGGACTGATGGCCGATATTTCCGCAACAGGCGCGGACGCGCGCCTTGCTGAAGCGCGCCGCCAGACGGCCGCCGCCGCGCGCCGCCGCCGCTGGCAATTGCTGTCACCTGCGCTGATCCTCGTTGGCGTATTCGGGATCTTCCCGCTGACGATCACGCTGATCTATTCGTTCCTCAGCCCCGGCACCTATGGCGGCGTCACGTGGAAATTCTCGACCGACGCCTACGTGCAATTCCTGTTCGAGCGGGACATCTTCGACGACACGCTGCAATTTTCCGGCACCTATCTCAGCATCTTCGGCCGCTCCATCGGGCTGGCCTTCGGGGCGACCGTGGGCGCGCTGCTGATCGGGTTTCCGACCGCCTATTTCATCGCGTCCAAGCCCGCCAATCAGCGCAACCTGTGGCTGTTCCTGATCACCCTGCCTTTTTGGGTGAACCTCTTGATCCGCACCTATGCGATCCTGCTGATCATCCGCGACGAGGGGATCGTGAACATCGGATTGATGTGGACCGGTATCATCGACCAGCCCATCGGCATGTTATATACAGATTACGCGGTGTTCGCAGGGCTGATCTACAGCTACCTGCCCTTCATGGTGCTGCCGCTCTATGCCTCGCTGGAGAAGCTGGATTTCCGGCTGGTCGAGGCCGCATATGACCTCTACGCCAGTCGCTTTCAGGTGCTGCGCCATATCATCATCCCGATGGCCAAGCCGGGTATCGTGGCGGGTTGCATCCTTGTCTTCATTCCCGGCCTTGGTGCCTATATCACGCCCGAACTGTTGGGCGGCGGCAAGGAATTGATGATCGGCAACCTGATCGCCCTGCAGTTTTCAGGGTCGCGCAACTGGCCGTTTGGCTCGGCGGCGGCGCTGATCCTGATGGTCGTCGTGATGGTTTCGTTGATCGTCTATGTGCGCTATTCCGGCAAGGAGGGCAGCAACCATGGCTAAGCCCACCCAGACCCCGGCAACCGTTGCCAACCCCGACCCGGTGCAACCACGCCGCCGCAGGATGAAGGATCTGCGCAAGCAGCCGGGCTTTGACACCATTGCATGGATCTGCCTGTTCTTGCTCTATGCGCCGATTGCGGTGCTGATCATCTTTTCGTTCAACGACAACCGCTCGGTCGTGAAATGGACCGAATTCAGCCTGCGCTGGTACAAGGCCGCGTTCGAGAATGACGGCATCCGCAAGGCGACTGTTGTGTCGCTGCAAGTGGCCGCCGTGGCGACGGTCTTTTCCACCACCTTTGCTACCATGGCCGCGCTGGCCACCACCCGCGTGCGGGCCTTCAAGGGGCAGACGCTGGCCTATGCGATCATCAACCAGCCGCTGATGGTGCCCGAAATCGTGACCGCCGTGTCTACCCTCGCCTTTTTCGGCATCATCAAGCAAGTGACCGGCCTAAGCGGCATCGGGTATCTGATGCTGGCGCATACAGTGTTCTGTGTCCCCTTCGCCTACATGCCGATCCGCGCGCGGCTGGAGGATATGAACCTGACGCTGGAGCAGGCGGCGGCAGACCTGTATGCCACGCCCATCCAGGTATTCCGCAAGGTGACACTGCCGCTGATGGCACCGGGAATCGTGGCAGGCGCTATGCTGGCCTTTGTTGTCTCGCTGGATGACGTCATCATCACGCTGCTGGTCGCCGGGCCGGGCGAGACGACGCTGCCCGTCTATATCCTTGGCCAGATCCGGCGCGGGATCACACCTGAAATCAACGCCGTCTCGACCGTCCTTCTGGGATTGTCGGTGGTGCTGGTCTCGATCTTCTTTCTGATCGGGAACACGAAGCGGACGTGAAAGTCCGAGATAAATCAACCAACCGGAGGATATTCGAAATGACGACAACCACCAAGCACATGGCCGCGACGCTTGCCGCCGCCGTGGTCCTTGCCGGGCCCGCATGGGCCGAGGGCGAGCTGAACATCTACAACTGGGGCAACTACACGAGCCCAGAGCTGATCGAGAAGTTCGAAAAAGAATTCGACGTCGACGTGAGCGTCGACGGTTATGACAGTAACGAGATCATGCTGGCCAAGGTGCGCGAGGGCAACACCGGCTATGACATCGTCGTGCCCAGCGACTCCACCGCCGCCATCATGATCGAGCAGGGTCTGCTGGCCGAAGTGAAGCCGAACGAGATGGAGAATTTCAGCAATATGGACCCCAAATGGGTCGATGTCTATTGGGACCCGGGCCGCAACTACACCGTGCCGTGGCAGTGGGGCACCACCGCCTTCACCGTCGACAAGGAAGTCTATGACGGCGATATCGACACGCTGGCGCTGATGTTCGAGCCGCCGGAGGAGTTGAAGGGCCGCATCAACATGCTCAGCGACATGCCCGAGGTGATCAACGCCGCGCTGCGCTATCGCGGCTACGACCGCTGCAACAGCAACACCGACGAGCTGCGCGACATCACCGGGCTTCTGATGTCCGCCAAAGAGCATTGGCGCACGATGGATTATGCCACTATCGAAAAATTGACTTCGGGTGATGTGGACCTCAGCCAGACATGGAACGGCGCCGCCATGCGTGCGCGCGATCAGCGCCCGACGCTGGCCTATGCCTATCCCAAAGAGGGCTTTACCGGCTGGATGGACAACGCCGCCGTTCTGGCCGAAGCGCCAAACATGGAAAATGCCAAGCTATTCATGAACTTCATCATGGAGCCTGAGAACGCGGCCCTGATCTCGAACTTTGCCCGCTATGCCAACGGCATCACCGGCAGCGAGGAGTTCATGGACGAGGACATGAAGAACGCGCCCGAAATCGTCATGCCCGAAGGCGCTCCCGCGCCTGATTTCGTCAAGCCCTGCCCGCAGGAAGTGACCGATCTCTATAACCGCATCTGGACGAAGCTGAAGCAATAGGGCATTATGACGTGAGCGGGGTGCAAAAATGCGCCCCGCTTCTTGCATTTTCGCGCGAGTCGCGTCGCGCTCATCCCCAAGGAAACCCGACATGAACGTCCCCGCAGTTCCCCATCCTGCGCTGCCCCCTCCGCTCAGCGCACGCGAGCAAGGGATCATGGAAGGTTTCCCGCCCGCGCCGGAAAAGATTCCCGGTCCCACCAACTGGGACATGCCCCCGTTCAACCGCTGGTCCTTCCAGAACATGCGCAGCCTTTTTCCCACGACGGACGTGCGGCGCGGCAACGCAGCCGTGCGCGATCTGCCCGCCGCCCCGCAGGACGGGCTGGGCGAGATCACGTTCAAGACGATGGCGGGCCCGACCAGCACCATCGACGACTGGCTGGCGCACAGCTACACCGACGGGTTTCTGGTGATGAGCCACGGAAAGGTCGTGACCGAGCAGTATTTCAACGACATGGAGGGGCACACCCCGCACCTGTCGCAATCGGTCGCCAAATCCATCGTCGGCACGCTGGCCGGCGTTCTGCATGGCGAGGGCGCGCTGGATCTGCACGCGCCGATCCTGGACCTGATACCGGAACTGGGCAAGTCGGGCTATGCCGGCGCGACCGTCGGCCAGGTGCTTGACATGCGCACCGGCACGCAATTCACCGAGGATTACAACACGCCCGGATCGGACATGACCCGGATCGACATCGCCAGCGGCTGGCGCCCGCCCGCGCCGGGCGAGGCAGTGCCGACCATCCGCGAGGTGATCCAGTCCCTGCAGGCCGAGCGCCCGCATGGTGAGGCGTTCAAATACCGCTCGATCGAGACGGATGTTGCCGCCTGGGCGCTGGAGCGGGCGGGCGGTCAATCGCTGGCCGGAATGCTGTCGGACCGTATCTGGCAGCATATCGGCGCCGAACGTGACGGGTTCTTTACCGTCGATGCCGCCGGAACCGCGCTGGCCGATGGCGGTTTCAACGCAACCATGCGCGACTATGCGCGCTTTGGCCTGATGATGCTTGAGGGCGGCGCTGTAGGCGACCGGCAGGTCGTCCCCGAGGCATGGGTGCGCGCCAGTGCACGCGGCGATACCGCCTCCTTCGGCGAGCCCTATACAGCGACTTCGCCGCATGGCGCCTATAGCCGGCAATGGTGGATACATGACGCAAAGCGCGGTGATTTCATGGCGCGCGGTGTCTTTGGCCAGTTGATCTATCTCGATCCGCAGACCGAATTCATGGCCGTCAAACTGTCGACCTGGCCCGACTTCCTGATCCACAGCTTTACTGTGGACATGCTGTCTGCCGTCACCACCATCCGCGACGCGCTGGCCGAATCCGAAACCGGCCCGAAAAAGTTCACAGACTTTCTGCGCCGCCGCTGATCGGCGCAGTTGGGCCTGTGCAGGCGCGGCAGGCGACATGGATGATCTTGGCGACGGAGACCGCTCTTTCGACACCGCTGTCCAGCCATATGATGCAAGACAAATCTCGACGGCTCCGTGGCGACTGCATTCTTCAGCTTTTATATCCTGACTGCCCTGAAGCTTTCTTTGGGAGCTTTCCTGATAGTCAATTCACTGTCGCACGCCGTCAGTGGCAGCTATGCGGAAGATGCCGACGTTTGTTGCACGCTGAGAAAAGAAAATTTAGGACGACAAGAGGCTCGCGAAAATTACGGTATTCCGCCGACTGACATGCGCATCGCGATATCAGCACCTACGCCATCCAACCCCGGGAACAAGTTCCTTCTATCTACTCCAGCTTTAAGCAACCGGTTTAAGACTTGTCTTTTATGGATTTTAGGGATCGTTATTTTCGCGAAGCCTCGAGTCAGTGTGTTGCCCACTGTAGTGACTTGATTTCCCATATCTTGGCGATCATCGAGCGGGACGAACGGTGCATCAGATGAACCATATGGATGAAAAGTGAAAACCGATTTTTGTGCGGGTATGCGCCTATCAATAGCCGGTGGTGTGAGAGAAATAGCTTTGTGCGGCCCAAGGGTCCTTACGTCCTCAGGTTTATGACGCGCGTCTGGCAAAAGCATGTATATTGCCGCATCGTTTTCTTCCCACCACTTCTCAACGGCAAAGTAGGCGGCAACGAATGGGTCATTGCTCCAATCGAGTAGTCGTGTCGGCACCCCGAAATGCTGGGCCAGCACTCTATCATTGGAGTATCCTCTCGGAAGCGAAGGTAGATATGGCAGGCCTTCGTCGAAGAATCTCTCGATACACATGCCTTCATAGATATCGAAACTTGATTCAAGTGTTTCAGCGCCAACTGGTATATTTTCGCGCCGATATAAGCCCGGAAGCAGTTTCCACGCCGCATTACCTTGACCGCGAAACAGGTGGCGTGGCCCCGCAGGTTCATCTTCAATGACCTTCAACAGGGCCGAAAGCGAGGCACTATCTAAAGTATATTCTCTCATATGACGTCGATCTTCACTGGGCTGCTCGGTGGAATCGTTATCTCAATTTGCACAGTATGTCTGTCCTAAATGATCGCATGTTGTCTTCTCGTTCAGATGTAGGGGCAAGAGCGTTCAGAAGCAGATCTGATGCGGATGAGCTGGCCGTTTGCAATGGCCTCGGAGCGGTCGTTGATCAATCCCGAGCCAACTGCGCCTGCATCATTTACTCCAAAAGGCTGGCCGGCATTGGTGCCTCCTTTACATTGACGCGTGCGCCGCCAGCGCCTTAGTCCGGCAGCGCACCGCAGAACCCGCCGGACGGCGCCGCACCCGACCCGAGGGCAAAGGCTGATGGCGCGGTATAGGGGTTGGGCGGCGATGCGGTGACATCCATCCCGATTACCAGCAAGATCAGGGCCATTGCTGCCAGCGCGACGATACGGCGGCTCATGTGCGTGCCTCCAGCCCAAGACGCGGGCGCAGCCCGACGCCGACCCAGCTTCCGGCAAAGGCAGCGGCGAACCAGACCCAGCCATGCAAGCTACCCGTCGAGATGCCGGAAAAGAACGCGCCGACATTGCAGCCAAAGGCCAGCCGCGAGGAAAAGCCCAGCAGTAGCCCCGCGATGACCGTCGCCACCCATGCGCGTGCCGGCAGCGACGGCAAAGGGGCAGACAGCCCGCCGGCGCGCCAGTTGGCAATCACAAAAGCCCCCGCGATCAACCCGAAGTTGGTCAGTGACGTGTAGTCGGTCAGCACGCTGTCGCCGAGCCGCGCGGCATTGCCCGGCGCGGACCAAAAGGCAGACCCGCTCAGGTCGACGCCCGCGCCGACCGCGCCCTTGGCCACCCACAGACCCAGCCCGTAGACCACGCCCCAAGGCTGGCCCGCGACTAGTAAATTACCAATCGCGAACGCCGCCAAAAGGAGTGCCGCCGCGATATACCGCCCCGGTATCCGCCGTGTGCCCGGCGCCGCGCGCCACAGCAAAAACGCCGCAACCGCCCCCAGCAGCACCAGCGTGATCGCCAGCCCCTGCCCGCCTCGCAAAACGATGATCGGCAGGCTGCCCAGATCCGTCCACCACACCAGGCTATACGCCCCGAAAAAGCTGCCGATGGCAAAGAATGGCAGTGCCAACAGGCCCACCGGATTGCCACTGCCCGCATTGACCAGCGTACCGGACCCACAGCCCAGCACCACCTGCATCGCCGCGCCAAAGACAAAGGCACCGCCGATCATAGCAAAGCCGACAGGCGCCTCGGCGCCGACCAGCTCGCCGGCGTGGCTTTGCAGCAGGGGGATCGCGACGATCGCAACAATGGCAATCGACAGAAGCTGCGCCAGAATACCCGCCGGATCGCGCCGCAGGATCATAGCCCGCCAAGGGCCGGCAAAGCCAAAGCGCAGCCCCTCCAGCGTCATGCCAAGGCCCAGACCGATGGCCAGCATCAGCCCAAACCGAGGACCGGCCAGCGCGGCGACCAGCACGACCGCAATCAGCGCGCCGATCACCAACGCGCCGCGCCTCGCCACGCGGCCCCAAGGGCCGCGCACGTCGCTATATTCAACCGCCGTAGACATCAGTTCGGCAGTATCTTGTTCAGCAAGTTCGTGAACAGGCCGGGCACATTCGCCATTTCGTTATCCGTCTTGGAATAGCCAACCATCGAATCGGGATAGAGCTTGACGTTCGGCACGCCTGCAAGTTCGGACATGGCGAACCAATCGGTCGCGGCCCAGTGCCCCGTGTTGCAGAACGACACGATTTCGGTGTCTTTCCGGAGCCCCAGCGTCGCCATTAGGTCCGCCGCAGCTGCCCCATCAACGATTGCCTTGCCATCCTTGAACCAGACCGAATGGGCCACGTTCTGCGCCCCCGGCAACGTGCCGGGACGTTCGGCGGCGCCATGCGCCTCCTTGCCCTCGAAGAAGCTTGCGGGGCGCGCATCGACTAGAATCGCCTCGCGTTCGCCGTTGACGACCGACGCGACGTCGCCCGTATCGGCCAGCCATGCATCGGAAAAGGTGATGTCGATGCTTGACGGCACCGGCTGGGGGGAATTCGCGGTCAACGGCAGATCCGCGCCCTCCCACGCGGTCATGCCGCCGTTGAGGATCGCCAGCTGCGTCAGGCCCGATGATTTGAGCGTCCAGTAGACCCGCGCGGCGGCGCCGAAATCGGTGTCGCTATCGCCCTCATGGACGATGGCGATGGGTTGGTCAAAGGTCACGCCGAGGCTTTGCAGTGTTGCCTCCAGCTGGTCTTCGGGGACCACCTGACCGGGATTGTCAGAGGGGCCGCGAAACGCCGCATAGGGCGCCGAGATCGCGCCGGGGATGTGGCTCTCTGCATAGGCGTCGCCCCGGATATCAAGGATCAGCGGTGCGTCCGCAGGCAGGGCCGCGTTCAGCGCGTCCGGCGCGATCAGCGGGCCGAATGTGTTTTCTGCCGCAGCGGCAGGACCATAGCTGGCAATGGCCAGCGCGGCGATGGCGAAATACTTCATGGGATCACCTCGATTGGCTTTATTGAACAGGATTTCTGGTGATCATGTCGACCGGAAGAGGCGCTATGGCAAGGGGAAGGGTTTCGCAGCCGATCCACGTCGCAGTCAGAAATTCGCGCGTCGCGCGGATCGACAGACACAGGGACAGGCAGTGCGGCGCGAAACAGGAATCAATCCCTACCCGGCCCCACAAATCTGAATTATTTTCTTATCCGACTATCCGCGGCTGGCTTTTTCAGAAAATACATCGCTTCGCTGCCAAAGCAGACGAGGCCGCGCATCCATTTGTCCGCTGCCGCTGCTCGGCAATCCGCTTTGCACGGCATTCCCTGAAACACCCGGGCCCGATGCAGGTGCAGTGACCCGTTCGTGATATGCGGACGTCTGGACTTAACTCGGTTCGTGCAATATCGCCTGAGCAGACCATGTATGTTGGTAGCCTCAAAGGCTGTCCGAGGCGGTCGCAACCGCCCCCTTTTCGGAATCATGCCGTTGATATTCATTTGGTTTCTGGCGTCATACTGGCTCCAACAACCTGGAGTTACACTTGGGATATGATCAACCGGACCCCTGCCAGATTCCTCGACCGCAGCACGCCGCCGCATATCGCCACGCTTATCCTGATGGCCGGTGTGTCGGCACTGGCGATGAATATCTTCCTGCCCTCGCTGCCCGGCATGGCCGAATATTTCGACGCGCCCTACCGGCTGATGCAACTGTCTGTCGCGCTCTATCTGGCAGTCAACGCGGTGCTTCAAATCCTGATCGGCCCGATTTCGGACAAGCTGGGGCGCAGGCCGGTCATCCTCTGGGGGTTGGCCGTGTTCCTGCTGGCAACCGTCGGCTGCGCGCTGTCGGAATCGGTGGGTGTGTTCCTTTTCTTCCGCATGATGCAGGCGGCAATCGTGTCGGCCATGGTGCTGAGCCGGGCAATCGTGCGCGATATGGTGCCGGAAAATCAGGCGGCCAGCATGATCGGTTATGTCACGATGGGCATGGCCGTGGTGCCAATGGTCGGCCCGGTCTTTGGCGGGATGCTGGATCAGGCGTTCGGCTGGCAGTCGAATTTCTGGGCGCTGCTGGTCGTCGGCGCAATCATCCTGTGGATCGGATGGGCCGATCTGGGCGAGACGGCGGGCAAATCGGGGCTGACGCTGGGCCAGCAGTTCCGCGAATATCCCGTACTCTGCCGGTCGCTGCGGTTCTGGGGCTATGCGATTGCGGCGGCGCTGTCGTCTGGCGCCTTCTTTGCCTATCTGGGCGGCGCGCCCTATGTGGGCGACCATGTTTTCGGGCTGGAGCCTGCGCAGGTGGGCTTCTACTTTGGTGCGCCCGCGCTGGGGTATTTCGCGGGTAACTTCATTTCGGGGCGGTTTTCGGTCGCGATGGGGGTGAACCGCATGGTCTATTGGGGCACGCTGTTCACCGCCGGGGGGATCGCGGTCAACCTTGGCCTGTTCTATGTAGGACTTGGCAGCGCGGCCAGTTTCTTTGGGCTGATGACGCTGATGGGCCTTGGCAACGGCATGACCATCCCCAACGCCACCGCAGGCGCGCTGTCGGTGCGCCCGGATCTGGCCGGGACGGCCAGTGGCCTGTCGGGCGCGCTGATGATCGGCGGCGGCGCGGGGCTGTCGGCGCTGGCGGGTGTCTGGCTGACGCCGGAAACAGGGGCGTTTCCGCTGCTTTGGATCATGCTGGTGGTGTCGCTGGGGGCGATCATCACGATCCTGCTGGTGATGCGGCGCGAGGCGCGGCTGCGGTTGGCCTGAGGCGCTTGCACCCCCGGTTTTGCAAATCTATTGTCTGTCGCAGGCTAACTTGCAAATCGGGGCCGCCATGCGCGCACGCAAACTCTATGCCGGGGCCAAGCTGCGCGAGACGCGCCAGCGCATCGGCCTGACGCAAAAGGACTTCGCCGCGCGGCTGGGCGTGTCCCTGCCCTATCTGAACCAGATGGAGAACAACAACCGTCCGGTCAGCACCACGGTCGTGCTGGCGCTCGCGCAGGAGTTCGGCTTTGACGTGACCGAACTGGGATCGGGCGAGGCCGAGCGCATCGTGTCGGACATGCGCGAGGCGCTGGCCGATCCGGTGTTTTCCGCGGCGCCCGATATGGCCGAACTGCGGCTGGCCGCTTCCAGTGCGCCCGCCCTCGCCCGTGCCTTTCTGGAACTGCACAGCGCCTACCGCCAGACGCATGAGCGGCTGGCCTCGCTGGACGAGGCGCTGGGTCGCGACGATGCGCAGACGCAGCAGAGCCCTTGGACCGAAGTGCGCGATTTCTTTCATTATTGTGACAACTACATCGACGCGGTGGACCGCGCGGCCGAGCGGTTTGGCGGCGCCGATGGCACCGCGCAGACCCGCGCGGTCGAGGCGCTGGCGCAGATCGGGATCGCGGTGGTCAACAGTGATGAGGGGCCGCTGCGCCGGCTCGACCGGGGGAGCGGCATCCTCTATCTCAGTGCGCGCGCGGCGCCGGAGACGCGCAGGTTCCAGATGCTGCTGCAACTGGCGCTGCTGACGCAGGACAAACTGCTGGAGGCGACGCTGGATCTGGCCCGGTTCCAGTCCAGCGAGGCACGCGGGATCGCCAAGATCGGACTGGCCAACTACTATGCCGGCGCGGCCCTGATGCCTTACACCGCATTCCTGCAAGCCGCGCGCGACTGCCGACATGATCTGGAAATCCTCGCCCACCGTTTCGGCGCGTCGATCGAGCAGGTGTGCCACCGTCTATCGACTTTGCAGCGCCCCGGCGCCAAGGGCATCCCGTTTTTTTTCGTGCGCGTCGATCAGGCCGGCACGATCACCAAGCGCCACTCCGCCACGCGGATGCAGTTCGCCCGCTACGGCGGCGCCTGCCCCTTATGGAACGTGCACCGCGCGTTCGAGACGCCGGGCCGTTTTCTGCGCCAACTGGCGGAAACGCCCGATGGCGTGCGCTATATCAACCTCGCGCGCGACGTGTCCAAGCCCGGCGGCCATTTCGGCGCGCCGGTCCGCCGCTTTGCCATCGCGCTGGGGTGCGAAGTGAAACACGCGCCCGCATTGGTCTATGCGGACACGCTGGACCTGACCAGCCCGGCCGCGTTCGAGCCTATCGGCATTTCCTGCCGCATCTGCGAGCGGACCGACTGCCATCAGCGGTCGATCCCCCCGCTGGAGCGGCGCCTGACGATCCGCCCGGACGCGCGCGGGGTGCTACCCTATGAGGTAGGTTAGGGCGCCTTCGTCAACATCTGGTAAATCTCGTCCTTCAGAGCGGCGCGTTTCTTGCGCATCTCGCTTTCCGTCAGATCCTCCATCGGGGCGACGTTGGTTTCTGCCTTGTGAACGATGCGGTTCACCTCGTCATATTCTTCGGTCAGCCGGGCGAAATGGGCGTTCGTCTGCTCCATCTTGGAAATCTGGTCGGCCTTGTCGGGAAATTCCTCGGCCAGTTGATGGGGAACGTGGGTCATATTTGTGCCTTTCAGGATTACAGGTTGCCCAGAGCGTGGCCCGCGCGCGCGGCGCGCGCATTGACCCGGATCAAGTACCGTCATTCTCCGCGGGGAAAACGAGCATTCTCCTCGACCTCGTTCAGATCCATGTGGTTGCGCATGTACCGCTCCGACGCTTTTTTCAGCGGCTGGTAGTCCCACGGATAATACCCGCCCTCGCGCAGCGCCTCATACACCACCCAGCGGCGCGCCTGACTTTCGCGCACCTGCGCATCGAAGGCGTCCAGATCCCAGCGTGCGTCGGCCATGTCGCTGAAATGTTTCAGCGTTTCGGCATGGACCGGATCGGCGGCCAGATTGCTCAGCTCATGCGGATCGGCCTCCAGATCGAACAGCTGATCGGGGTCGAGCGCGCAGCGGGTGAATTTCCAGCGCCCCTCGCGCAGCGCGACCAGCGGCGCATAGGATGCCTCGGCGGCGTATTCCATCGCGACGGGCGCCGCGCGGCTGCCGCCCTGCCCCAGCGGCACAAGACTCTGGCCCGTGGTCCATGGCGCGATCTCGTCCATCGACACGCCCGCCAGATCGCACAGCGTCGGGCAGACGTCGATATTGCTGACCGGCACGTCCACGCGGCCTGCCTCCATGCCGGGCGCGGCGATCATCATCGGAACGCGGCTGGACCCCTCATAGAACGACATCTTGAACCACAGCCCCCGCTCGCCCAGCATGTCGCCGTGGTCCGACACGAACAGGATGATGGTGTCCTCGGTCTGGCGCGTGCCATCCAGCGCCTCCAGCACCTCGCCGATCTTGTCATCGAGATAGCTGATATTGGCGAAATAGGCGCGGCGCGCGCGGCGGATATGATCCTCGGTAATGTCGTAGCTGCGCCAATCATTCGCATCGAAAATGCGCTGCGAATGGGGATCGTGATCGGCGTAATCCATCGCCGCGACCTCCGGCAGCAGATGCTCGCAATCCTCATAGAGATCCCAGTATTTGCGCCGTGCCACATAGGGATCATGCGGGTGGGTAAAGCTGACGGTCAGGCACCATGGCCGCGCGTCCTGCCCCCGCGCCAGATCATAGACCTTGCGTGTGGCCTCATAGGCGACCTCGTCGTCGTATTCCATCTGGTTGGATATCTCGGCCACGCCTGCGCCGGTGACGCTACCCATGTTGTGATACCACCACTCGATCCGCTCGCCGGGTTTGCGATAGTCCGGCGTCCAGCCGAAATCGGCGGGGTAGATATCGGTGGTCAGACGCTCTTCGAACCCGTGCATCTGGTCGGGGCCGACAAAATGCATCTTGCCCGAAAGGCACGTCCGATACCCGGCCCGGCGCAGGTGGTGCGCGTAGGTCGGGATGTCGGCGGCGAATTCGGCGGCGTTGTCATAGACCCGGCTGCGCGATGGCAGCAGCCCCGACATGAAGCTGGCCCGCCCCGGTGCGCAGAGCGGGCTGGCGGTGTAGCAATTGGCAAAGCGGGTCGACCGCGCGGCAAGCCGTTTCAGGTTGGGCGCATGCAGCCAGTCGGCCGGGCCGTCGGGAAAAAAAGTGCCGTTCAACTGGTCGACCATGAATATCAGGATATTGGGGCGGCTCATTGCGGCTGGCTCCTTGTAAGGGCGGCGATACCCAAAGAGCTATGGAAAAACCCCGGATCGGTCAATGCGGGTGCGGGCGCCCCCCGCCCGGCGCACCCTATATAGCGGTTGCAACTGGGCGGGGCCTCATAATACGCTTTGCCGGCAGAACGCATTTCCATGGGCTGGGCCGGCAATGCCGGCGTCGCCGCTTGACAGGACGCCCAGAAAACGCGGCGCAGGTCTGCCCGCCCCGCAAAAGCGGGGCCGCCGGATAAGGACGCCGCCTGCCCCGCACGCGAACGGATCGCGGGCGCGGCTGGCACGCCAATGATAAAAACGACAACAGGGAGAACAGATATGTCATTACTAACCAATGGTCGCCTGGACCGTCGCGGGTTTCTGAAAACCACCGCCGCCGGTGCCATCGCCGCATCGCTGCCGCTGGGCGGCGCCATGGCCGCCACGCCCAAGCGCGGCGGCAACCTGCGCATCGGCAAGGGCCACGGCCAGACCACCGATACGCTGAATCCGGGCACCTATGAGAACGGCTACATGATCGCGCTGACCTTCGCCAAGGACGGCCATCTGACCGAAGTGCTGGCCGACGGATCCATCGGCCCCGAGATCGCCGAAAGCTGGGAAGCCTCCGAGGACGCCAAGACCTGGCGTTTCAAGATCCGCAAGGGCGTGACCTATCACTCCGGCAAGGAGCTGACGCCCGAGGACGTGGTCGCCTCGATCAACTTCCACCGCGCCGAAGGCACGACATCGGCCGCCGGCCCGATCATCGCGGCGATTCAGGAGATCACGATTGAAGGCGACGATACCGTCGTGTTCAAACTGGACGGCGGCGACGCCGATTTCCCTTTCATCGTCAGCGACTATCACCTCGCGATTCTGCCGGCCACCGATGACGGCATCGACTGGAAATCCGGTGATGGCTGCGGCAGCTACAAGATCAAATCGTTCAAGCCCGGCGTCTCGACCTCGCTGGAGCGGCACGAAAACCACTGGCGCGACGATGTCGCGTGGTTCGACAGCATCGAAATGCTGGTCCTGACCGACCAGAACGCGCGCACCACGGCGCTGGTGTCGGGTGACGTCGATACCATCGACAAGCTCGACCTCAAGACGGTCGGCCTGCTATCGCGCAACCCCAACCTCGTCATCAGTTCCATCGCGGGCACGCAGCACTTTACCTTCGCGATGGATTCGCGGCAGGCGCCGTTCAACGACAACAACGTGCGCCTTGCGATGAAATACGGGATCAACCGCCAAGAGCTGGTCGAGAAGATCCTGTTCGGCTACGGCTCGGTCGGGAACGACATTCCGGTCGGTCAGAACCAGCAGTTCTACAACACCGAGATGGAGCAGAAGACATACGATCCGGACAAGGCCAAGTTCCACCTCAAGGAAGCGGGGCTCGATTCGGTTGACGTCAACCTGTCCGCCTCCGACGCCGCGTTTTCGGGCGCGGTTGACGCCGCGACGCTTTACCAGAACTCGGCAAAGGCTGCGAATATCAACATTGACGTCGTCCGCGAGCCGAATGACGGCTACTGGTCCGATGTCTGGATGAAAAAACCCTTCACGGCGGTCTATTGGGGCGGACGTCCGACGCAGGATCAGGCGTTTTCCATCGCCTTTACCTGCGGGGCCGAATGGAACGACGGTTTCTGGTGCAACGAGAAGTTCGACGCATTGCTGAAACAGGCCCGCGCCGAGCTGGATCAGGACAAGCGCCGGCAGCAGTATTTCGAACTGCAGGAGATCGTCAGCACCGAAGGATCGGTCGTCATTCCGATGTTCGCCAACTACGTCTATGCGACGACCAAGAAGATCGGGATGCCCGAAAAGGCCGCGTCCAACTGGGACATGGACGGCGAACGCTGGGCCGAACGTTGGTGGTTCACCTAAGCCATGCGCGGCCCTTGCGGGGGCCCTGCATCGACCGAAATACATGCTGCCGGGGCGATGGCCCCGGCAGTTTTTTTGTCGTGCAGGCTTGCGCCGTTTGCAATCCCTCTGTCTAGTTCAGGGTGCGCCCCACCCACCGGATCAGGACCCATGTCATGGTGCAACACAGCGAAGCCACACCGAACAGCGGCGATGCGCCGCGTCTGAACGACTGCCCGGACTGGCTGTATCTGCTACGCGAATTTGACGCGCTGTACCGCCACGGCTCGGACGGTGGCAGCGCGCCGATCCGCAGCCACCGCAAGCGGGTGCGCGATGCGCTGTCGGCCACATTTGCCGCGAACCCGGCGATGGCCACCCGCGCGCCGGACCTGAAACCGGTCACAGCCCACCTGCCCCGCGCGCTGGATCTGGGCGAACGCGCCGCGATGCAGGGCATGGCCCGCGCCCTGCGCGAGGTGCGCGGCGCTCTGACTTGGGAATACGGATATGCCCAGATCCCCAAACCGCTGGCCCGCAAATACGCGTATTGCGAGATCCTCGGCCCGCAGGGGCCGGTGCCGTCGGATCGGCTGATCCTGGGGTTTGTGCTGTTCGCACCCAACACGACCTATCCGCAGCACAGTCACAAGGATATCGAGGAAAGCTATATCTCGATCTCCGGCGCGTGGTCGGAAAACAATGCGGCCGTCTATGCGCCCGGATCGTTGATCTTCAACCGTTCGGGCGACGAGCATCGCATCACCACCGGCGACCGTGATCCCTGCCTTCTGGCCTATGCGTGGACCGGCCCCGCAGGCCGGCTCAGCGCGCCGGAAATGAAGCTGACAGCGACGCGCAAGCCGAAGGCGGCAGGCTGACGCGGGCCGACGAAATCAGAACTTCGTCGCGTCGCTTGGCGGCGTGATGGCCCGGCGCTTCAGTATCGCCTCGCGCCAGGTGATGAAGCTTACCGATGCGACGATCACCAGACCGCCCAGCACCACGTAGGGGTCCACCCCCTCGCCAAACACCAGCGCGCCCAGCAGCACCGCCCAGACCAGTTGGAGGAATGTCATCGGCTGCGTCACCGCAAGGGGCGCCGCGCGAAACGCCAGCGTCATGGTGTAATGCCCCGCTGTCGCCAGTGCAGCCACGCCGAACAGCGTGACCAGCTCCAGCCACGTCGGCGCGACCCAGTTCAAAGCGGCCAGCGGCGCCAGCCCGATGGTCACCGTCACCGACAACATGCCGACCACAACCATCGGCGACACCTCGTTCGACGCCAGCTTGGCCAGCAGATACGACGCTCCGAAACAGATCGCCGTCAACACCATCGCCAGATGGCCCGGCCCGACCTCGCGCAGGCCCGGGCGCAGGATGATCAGCGCGCCGGCCAGCGCGATCAGCACCGCCAGCAGACGGCGCAGCGCCAGCCGTTCGCCCAGAAACAGCGCCGCACCGATGGTGACATAGATCGGCGCAAGGAAATTCATCGCCGTCACATCGGCCAGCGGAATACGCGCCATGGCATAGAACCACAGCGCCACGCCAGCGGTATGCACCGCCCCGCGCGCGCCGAATACGGTCCACAAACGCCGGCTTGTCGGCGCGCGCAGAATCATCGGCACCGCCGGGACCAGCAGGATCAGGCCCAGCGCATAGCGCAGAAACGCCGCCTGCGGTGCAGGCAGGCGCGTGCCGATCGTCTTGACCAGCGCGGTCACCCCGACGAACAGAACGCCCGTGACGATCATCCAGAAAATGCCCCATCCGGGCCGTGCGTCCGCTTGCGTTTTCATAGCGTCCAACTTGCCCATGTCGCCCGGAATGTCGAGCCTCATGTGCCCCGCGCGGGCAGGGTCCGTGGCTCCATAAGCGCGCGAATGGAGGCGCCCAGTGGACCTTTCGCTTTCAATTGTAGGGCAGTCAACGGGAAATGGGGCTTGGGTCGCTCAAACGGGTCGGCCTGGCCGAGGCTCGCAAGAAAGCTGACTGGGCCCGTCAGCAGGTGCAGACCGATATCGATCCGGTCAAGCAGCGCCGCCTACAGAGACAGCAGTCCAACTCCAGGGATGGTCGTCTGGGAAGCCTTGCTTGGGAGGCGTTCGAAAAACACAAGGCGAGCTTGAAGCATGGCGGCGCGGATTGACGATGGGTTGGCCCCCTGCGCCTTCACGTTCTCCCCAAGCTGGGCAAGATGCCGATCGTAAAAATCGATCAGGACGACATTGCGCATGCAGTGGCCCCTATCTGGCATGAGAAACCGATCACGGCGAAGAAAGCCCTATCCCGGCTCAGGACCGTTTTCAAATATGCGCGGGCCAAAGGCTTCCTTGTAAACCGGGCGGTCATCGAAGAGGCGGTCATTCTTCCGGGGGATAATAAGAAACCGGCCAAACCAAGTTTGGCCCTTCCATGGTCGGAAGTGCCCGCATTCTACGCGACCCTTTCCGATGACGATCCGACGCAACTGGCATTACGAATGCTGATCCTGACGGGGGTGCGAAAGGATTCAGTGAACAACATGCAACTGGAACAGATCGAAGGACCGACGTGGCAGATCCCGCCTCTGCACGTGAAAGGCCGCATCACCAAAACGGCCGGGTTCGATGTGCCTCTGTCATGGGAAGTATTCAATGTAATTGAATTGGCCAAGAGGCAGGAACAAAACGGGTACCCGCTTCCCAATTCGCGAGGTGGACCTTTGAACAAGATGGCGATGCGCAATTATCTCGTGGACAAGGATGTTGCAGCGCGCCCTCACGGGTTTCGGGCATCCTTGCGGACCTGGCTGTCAGATCAGACCGATTGCTCTTTCGAGATCGCAGAAGCCTGCATCGGCCATGTAAGAAAGGGAGATGCCGCCATCGACACCTACAATCGCACGGCCTATGTCATGAAGCGCGCACCTTACATGAACGCTTGGGCCGCGTATGTAACTGGAAAAACCTGACCAAAACGTAAACCTGAGTTTAACAATGTTCTGTTAATTATGTCTCATAAAAATAAAAAGAGGGCATAAATGACAGATAAAATATTGAGACAATAAGACGTTCAAGATATTATAGGGCTCAGCCGCTCCACCATTTGCAGACACGTCAATGCGGGCACATTTCCGGCCCCGATCAAATTGACCGACCGCCTCATAGGTTGGCCAAGGAACTGGACGCAGGCATGCCGACGGCCGAGCTTAGCCGTCGGCATGAATTGAGCCCTTCCACGTTTTTCAAGCTGAAAGCCAAAAACGGGGCATGGAGGTGTCGAAAGCCGCCGGGCTGATGGCGCTGGAGGATGAGAATGCCAAGCTCAAGCGCTTGCCGGCCGATACAATGCTCGACAACGTAATCCTGCAGGATTTTCTGCGAAAGAACTGACGACGCTGACCAAGCGGCGAGACGCAGCGCTCAGGGCGATGCGGGATCACGACATCTTGCAGCGCCGGGCCTGTCGGCTTGGCGCGCTTGCCCAAACCGAAACCCATGATTATTGAAATAAAACCCGCAGACACTTGCTTTGAACGATGGACCAGCGGGGGCCGGTCAAAAGATACGTCTTTGGGGGATCCGAAATAATTACACCCCCCACATTGTTTCTTGTCGCGCGTTTTCAGAGTGTCGTACGTCACCATAGGAAAGAGGCCTGCCCGCGTCACTGACTCTTTGTTCGAAGGTGCCACACCGCATCGTGCGACGCCTGCCTGCGCGTCATTCCATTCTGGAAGAACCGTTCGTAATAAGCATTGTCGATATGGTGGGCCTGCAGCCAAATGCCCGGCGCGTGGATGGCTTCGCAGTGTGCGGGGAAACGGCCGTGCGTGTCATGAATATACGTGCAGATCGCCCGTGCGCATTCGATGACTTCGCTGTCGTATTCAGCAGCCTCCGCCAAATAGCGATCGGCGAAATCTGCCTTGTAGATGCGCTTGAAAACCTCGCTGTCCTTGTAAACCCCGCCAGCGCCGAACTTACCGGCGATGACGGCATCGACTGCATCGGACATCGTGGGATAATTGGGCGGGCACTTTGCCTTGATCAGATATTCGCCGTGATGGCGCAGTCCGATAGCATGGGAACGGACGTGTTTCATCGCCTGGATCGGCAGCGTGTGCCAACGCAAAAGGTCCATGACCTTCCACTTGGGCGACACATAATCGAATCCAAGCATATTGCCATACACGTCCCGGAATTTCGGATCGCCCATAAGCACCGGCGGCGAAATAGAGCCGTGAATCCAAGCGCCAAGCCCCATCGCCTCTGTCACCAGAAACAAATTCTGAACCAGCAGGTCAGCCTCTATCTGCGTTCGCATCTGCTGAATGACGCCAAGCGGCACCTTGATGTCTTCATTCAGGAAGCCGCTCTTGATCCACTTCTTCACTCCGGCGGGCTGATAGAAATTGCGATCATCGACGATGACGGGCCGGGCATTGCCGGGCTGCGTCAGAAGATACATCAACCCGTTGATATATTGATGCGACAGATCGACCACCGGAAAGAAGATCGTGGTGCCGGGAAGGTTCGACAGGAATCTGTTGGAATCGAGATATGCGGGAAAGTCACGCATTCCTCCCGGTACGTCGATGCGCCTGTCGTGCACCCGCACCTTGGCTTCCTCGGCCCGCGCGATCAGCACATCGGGCGTCCAGCCATCGATCCCGCCGTCCAGCGGTTTCAGGCGGCGCAGGAAATACGTGCCCTCGTCATTGATCATGAAAAAATGCGTCCCCTGCGCGTTGTCGGGACTGCCTGCGGTGCGTCCCTCCATCAGCAGGTTGGGCTTTGCCATGATCGTCTCGCCGCTGTCGGGGTCGTTGAAGGGACGGTCGGGCATGGTCAGGCCCGTAGCGCCGGTCGCCGCAATCAGGATCGCCTCTTCGAGCGGTCCCAGCGGCTCGCGCGCGGCGTCCGACGTGTAGCTCATCGAGCCCGCGGAAACCGAGCTTCCCCGGCTTACCCGCCGTGTGCGCCGGGTCCAGAGCGTTTCGGCCAGAGGCTCCTTCAGAAATGCGCTCAGTCCATCGTGATCCGCCATGGGGTTCTCCTCAATGCACTGGCCGCCACGGCGCGAAGGCAGTCGCTGACGTCGGCAGGACCGGGCCAAGCTCCGGACAGTGGCGGAGCAGCACGGTTGTCATGGTGTTGTTCGCAACCCAGTCCATACCCAGCGGTGAATAGATTTCAGGGCGCAAATCGGCGTTGAGGAACCGGTCGCTTTGCAGCCGCCGTGATGCCATCAGGATGAAGACGCGGAACGCCGTGTCGCTGAAGCCGAACCCGTCCGGCGGCGCCTCGCCCAGCAGGCCGACCACGGTGTCGACCTTGTCGACGTGGCCGTAGACATCCTTGAGGATCCGGTTGGTTTCCGGGCTCGCGGTCATGTCTTCAAACCGTGTGATCGGCGGCATGTGCAGACCCTTTCGAAACCCGTTGTAGCGCGGCACGTGGCGGGCGCGGGTGCGCACGATATCGACAACCGAAAGGTCGATCAGTTCGCCCGAGCGCTCCATGTTCTGCAATGCCTTCGGGAAATTGTGCAGCGTGATTGCGCCGGGATACGCAATACCAAGCGAATATAGCGTGTTGCGCAGACCAAGCGCGCGCATTTTCTCGTCCGTTCCAGCACCCTGGATACTGAGAAAATCGGTCCGTTCGGTTTCCGCCCCCGTCTCATAGTCGTAAAAGACGTAGTCGTCTGGGATCAGCGGGTGCATCCGGTAAACGGTCGCGAATTCCTCGGTCAGCGAATAAGGGGCAGAGTGGTGTATCGGATAGGTCTGCGGGATTCCTTTCAGCGCATGCGTGTCCGTTAACCAAAGACCAAGGCGCGTGAACCAGGCATTGGACGGCGGGCCGTACCAATTGGTACTCATCCCGATCTCGAGCGCCTTGGTGCCGAGGATCGCGGGCGTCCATTCGATTGTGTGGATCTTGGCGATCAGCGCCGAAACGATCAGGCGCGCGGTCTGGTAGACCCGTTCCGGCGACCAAAGCGGGTAGGCGCGCTCCAGCTCGTCGCAAATGACGTTGTGTTCGCGTGCAAACAACGTGTGCATGGCCGACAGACCCAGCCACCAGCTTTCGTTGAACCCGGTCGCCTCGAAGCCATGCACGTTCGTCGGCAAATATCCCTCGCCGTCCAGCCGCAGGCGACTGCCTATCTCTCCCTTGCCGTTACTCTCGCGCAGCTTGTTGGCATTGGCCCGGTTCGTGCCGTAGACCTCCGAGCCATCCCACCAGTGCGACGTGTCGTTTGCCGCCAACCACACGTCCGACAATGACGGGTGGGGGACGTTTCCGGCAATCCGCATGTCCCGTCCGGCTTTCGCGCCGGGTTCGTTCTTCCAATCCGGGTATCTGTCGGGGATCGTGACGCGCGTATCGTTCTCGCCCAGCTTCTTGCGGGCATGACTGACCCAGTCATGGACCTGGAACTGTATCCATGCCGCCGCCAGGATATTGAGGCTTCGGGCCGGGATAAAGCTTTTTCGGTCCATCAGCTCGCGGGCAACCAACACCGGGTTCGGATCGTCCTCAGATTGGGGCTCCGGCGGCATGTTGCGGCCAAAGGTCGAACCGCGCGCACCCATGGCCGTATCGGACATGTCGTTGAAATCTCCGGAGTAACTTCGGAAACAGAGGTTTTCGGCCGAGACGTTGCCCGGCACCGCGCGCGCTGCGGGCGGAGCCTCGCGGGGCTGCGTGTCGATCAGGTTATGCTTGCGCAGATCGTGGCGCAGCGCATCGAGGTTCAGCAGGCTGATCAGATAGGGCAACCGATGCCAGGGGACCCGCCGGTTTGCGCGCCTCAGAACGGCGCGGACAGAACTGCCGATCAGCCGGTTGTGGACAGGAGCGGGCGGCTGTTTCCACCGCCTGCGCTGCCGATGCGCAAGTGATGCGTCATATGCCGCCTTGCGCGCCCGGTTAAGGTTGCCAAGCGGTCGGAATTCCTCGGTCGTGTTCCAGGGATTGAACCCGGTATCCTCGATCCTGCGCCGCTCAGCGATCGCCTCGGCGTCGCTCAGGTCGCGTTCAGGCAGGGTCAGGACCGCGACCCGCACCGGCGGGCTGTCGACATCGCGCCACTCGGTCGCCGCATCCTCGATCGGTGTCCTGGCCTCATTGACGAAACGCTGCACGCACAGCTCGAATTGAACATCGTCCATTGCCAGTCGTGCGGCGAACTCCGCCTCCAATCTGCCCGGACCAGTGAATTCGCCCAATACTGAATTCGGGTTGATCGGTCGCAGAAAATACCTGACTGCTTCGTCGCCCCATCGTATTGCGCCACGGCTCCAATATGTCTCGAGCGCGAGGCTCTCGCAGACCCGCAAAGCCTCGCGCAGATTGCGGATGATCCTCAGGGTTTCGGAGGGGCCAAAAACAAAGAACAGCCGCGCGATGCCAAGCCCGCGCGATAGCGTGCCGCCTGCAACCGCGTGGGCGAACGTCACGAACTGATAGGCATCGCGGGCGTGTGGAACGGCAAAGTTTGTGGCCAGAAGATCGTGATGTTCGTCCTTCGACACGGCAACCCGCAGAGCAAGACCCCGAAGGTCCTTTTCGTCGTCGGATTTCAACGTGGATGCCGCGTTGGAAAAGCGGACCTCGACGGGATACTCGGCCCCCGGCCGGGCAAATCCCACCTGCAGATCCGGCGGCAGATCATCCACGATTCGAAGGGTTGCCCCACCAAAAGCAGCAATGGATTTGGCATGAAAGGCGCGATCGACCGTCTTCGCCCCGGCAGCGTTCTTGGATTTAAGCTGTGCCTCCAGCATCAATTCGGCAAGTTCACCAAAACTGACGCGCTCGGCCTCGGGCGAGCCGCCTACATATATTTCTTTCCACCTGGCCACGAACTCTCCACCTCGCTCGTTACAATACTATTGCAAGTGATCAGACTCCGGCGCGTTTGCGTATCCCTTCCCAAATTGCCGACAAAACGCCCTCGGGATCGGGGCTGTAATGAGGCAGGGCGAGCCGGGTAATCCGCGCGTCGATGAGCGTCGGGCGACCCGATACCAACGCCGCTTTGAATGCTGCTTCAAATTCATCCAACCGGTCGA
Organism: Roseovarius sp.; assembly: GCA_036568405.1. Lineage (GTDB taxonomy): Bacteria > Pseudomonadota > Alphaproteobacteria > Rhodobacterales > Rhodobacteraceae > Roseovarius. Next base: position 11,695 of record DATCSR010000009.1, on the reverse strand, counting down.
CGGTGAATCCGTCAGCCCCGCATGCGCGCGCGTAGGCGGCATAGTCCGGGTTGTCGAATTCGACCAATCCCGTCTTCAGGAATGCCGAGAGTTGATAAAGCTTTATCAGTTTGAATTCCGCGTCGTTGAAAATGACCCAGATGACCGGGATGCCGTACTGAACCGCCGTCATCAATTCAAAGCCGGTCATCAGGTATGAGCCGTCGCCGACGGCAGCGACCACCGGACGATCCATCTCGCCGAACTTGACGCCCATCGCACCGCACACCCCTATCCCCATCGGGCCGTAAGTGCCGGGCTTGCGGAAATTCTGGCCGTCTTTCAGTTCAAGATAGTAGCCTGTCCAGGCCGCGTGCGCGCCGGCGTCAGTCAGCACGACACCGCGTTCGGGCAGGTTGCGCGAAATCGCCTGCACCATCTCGCCCGGATGCAGCTTCTTCTGCGGCGCGATGATGAACCGTTCGTCATAGTCCTCGGGCCGATAGTCCTTTGCCGGGATCGCCCCGGTTTTGGCATCCAGACTGTCGTGCAGAGCATTGAGCGATAGTCTGGCATCGCCGATAATCGCGTGATCGACGCGGTAAACTTTATCGATTTCACCCGGGTCGATGTTGATGTGCACAAGTTTCTTGTCCACGAAAAGCTCGTCATCGAAATCGAATGTGGCATGCTGGGCAAAGGAATTGCCCACCGCGATGACGATGTCGGCCTCGTTGAACAGATCCCACGCTGCCTTGTGCCCGGAATCGCAGAACAGGCCGATGGCCAGCGGGTGTTCCTCGGCCACGATGCCTTTGCCATCCATCGTCGTCAGAAGCGGGATTTGAAATCGTTCGATGAAAGCGCGGGTTTCAGCATAAGCCTGACTACGGATTGCCCCGAAACCCGACAGAACAACCACGCGCTTACCCGCGTTGATCGCATTGGCCAAGTCCACCGCCGCAGCCTCGATGCGGGCGGGATCGGGCGCCGACGGGTCCGAATGGACCGTGATCGGGCGATAATTGGTGATCTCGATCTTTGGGTCGGTGATGTCTTCGGCAATTGCGATGTGTACCGGACCGGGCCGCCCTTCGAACGCCACGCGCAGCGCCTTTTCCAGCGTCCCGATGACATCGACCGGATCGGTCACAAGATAGTTTGCGGGCCTGCCCGTCGCCGGGTCTTTCTTGCAGACCGCGTCAAAGATCATCGACGAATCCGGTGTCCGCGCCAGCCCCGAGGTTTCATTCAACCCGCCGCGCCCCGTCCACGCCACCGTCGAATAGCCGCTGATTGCCAAGAGCGGATAGGAGTCCGTCAACGCGACCGACATCCCGGAAATCAGATTGAACGCGCCCGGTCCCGCAGTTGCGAAACACACACCCAGCTTGTCCGTGAACATTGCATAGCCACAGGCCATGAACGACGCGCCTTGTTCGTTCTTGGCAATTACCGGTCGGATTTTGTCGGAGGCATCGAGCGCAAGCATCAGACCTGCCGCGTTTTCCCCCGCACCTCCGAACGCGGCATCCACGCCGAGCGACTCAAGGGCGGCAACAATTGCTTCATATGTTCGCATCGGGTTCTCAACAAATTGAGACTACAGAAGGCGGCGCCAAAGCGCCGAGAAATACTTCCCCAATAATGTCTATTGATACCACGAAACGCCTGTTAAGAGAATGAAAAATGCCCGGAAAAGTAGAACGGCACTTATCCGGGTACCGAATGCTTCGCTGGAATCGGTCTGGCTGCCCGTCTTACTGGAACTGCCGTTTTGTGCTATTCTGCCCGTAAATGCGTTCGGCTCTTTTTTCTACGCCAAAGCTTTTCACATAATCATTCGAGGTTTTCAGTGCCTCAGGAATTGTCCGAGAATTTGTTAACCGGGAGCGGCGTTCGTCGCGATTGGGTTGATCTGCGCGACCAAGCTTATGTCCCGAACTTGTCAATTCTCCCCGATACTCTTTTCCTGGATGCCAAAACTGCGCCATTCGTGCGGAACCAAGGCTCGAGCGGTCGTTGCGTGGGATTCGCGCTGGCCAACGTGATCGATATCCAGCGCAATCTGCAGAAACACAGCCGCAGCGCCGCCTCTGTCAATACAGACGATAGCGATGACGGCCACCAACGGAATGTGGTGAGCGCCGACATGCTCTACCGGATGGCCCATTTTCACGATCAGTATCCAAGCGCTGGTGAAGCTGTTTCGACGGCAGACGAAGGAGTGCGGACCTTGCGCTCGGCGATCAAGGGCTTTTACCATCACGGTGCGTGTCTTGACTGGCCGGAAGCATCGTTGCCGAGAGATACGGCCCGATGGCAAAGCACCTGCTACAATACTGAAGCTCCGGACAAGACGCGGCGATTTCCGTCAGTCGAACAGGCAAAGAAGGCTCGGGAGATCGGGCTTGGGTCCTATTTCCGAATTGCGTCCGTCTTGAATCATTTTCACGCGGCTTTAAGCGAGACCAAGGCCGTTCTTGTGACGGCGAACATTCATGACGGATGGTTCCGTGCCGTCCCCGAGAACGGGGGGAAGATCGTATGGCCACCGCCGATGGGCAAGACAGGAACCCACGCCTTTGCCCTGACCGGCTACGACGAATTCGGGTTTCATGTCCTGAACTCCTGGGGAGCGGAATGGGGCGGCTATGGAGAACAGCCCGGTATAGCCCTGTGGAGCTACGAGGATTGGGCTCAGAATGTGATCGACGGTTGGGTGTTGCAGCTCGGCGTCAGGGCTCCTTCGGCCTTCGGTGTGTCGATCGGAGAAAGGGGAACCAAGGGCCGCACAAGTTCGGTTCGGGCGGGCTCGACGCCGGCTTTCGAATTGGTCGGGCACTACATGCACCTCGACGACGGATTTCATGTATCCACTGGCTCCTATCCATCGTTCAGGAGCGGATGGCGACGCACAAGCGACTATCTTTTGGAGAAGCTGGATCCCAAAGCCGAACCGAGCGAAACCGAGCAGACAGCGTACCGAGGCGTACTCATTTGGATTCCCGGCAGTTTGGAAGGGATCAAGTCCGCCTTCGCGGCGGCGGTCCACCGCAAGGCGCCGATCAAGGCGCTGGGGCTTTATCCGTATTCGATCTTCTGGTGCAATAGCTTCGTTGAAAAGTCACTTGAGGTGCTGGAGATCATCTTTGAGACCTGCAAGAAGCAGGCAGGCGAAGACGCAGCGCACCTTGACAGTTTGATCGAACAGCGCGTGCAGGGCGTTGGTCGGGCCTTCTGGCGCGATATCGAGATGGGTGCCCGGCGGGCAGTGAAGGGCACTGGCGAACTGCCCCATGAGCCGGATGAGACCGACGCTCCGAAGAGACGGATCGAGCGGGGCTACGTGGCCGAATTTCTCGCCGACATCATGAAACTGAAAGCAAAAACAGGCTGCGAGATTCATCTGGTTGCCGAGGGGGCCGGCGCGCTCGTTGTGCATGAGATGCTCTCAATCATCGACCAGGACAGCCGGCGGCAGGATCATGCCAAGTGTCTGTTCTGCGGACACAATCCTCGGGATCTGTTCGATACGCTCCATTTGGTGCATCCTGCCATCGGCGTGCCGCGTGCGAAAAAGCAACTGTTGAAGCTGATCGACGCGATGAACGGAAAAATCTCGGGCGACCGGATGCGCGCCAGCAGCGCCCGCCGACCAAACGTCCAACCACTCTTGAAGAGCAAGAGCCAGCCAACAGCCCGGATCTACATTCCAACCCCCGCGCTTGAGGAGGCTGTACAATTCGGCAGCTACGGCAAGTCGATTCTTCACCTTGTCTCGCAGGCCTTCGAGGATCGATACCCTGCCCCCAAGAACGACGATGGCGAGGATCTGGCGCATCTCAGGGAGCCGCGGCCATTTCTGGGCATGTCGAGAATAGCAGATGACAAGGATTTCCCCGCGAGCGGGGCGATCCATCGGCTGAATAGGATCGAGTCGCAAGTCCACGCGACCGACCGCATTTCTCAAACCGAATTGAACAATGATCAGACGGTCACGAACAGTATTTTCGAAATGATCAAGGCGATGCGCAAGGAGAGTTGATTACCTTTAGGGAGGAATTGAGAATGGCGAAGATCACAGTTGAACAGCTGATGTCGAAGATGGCCAATCCACAAATAGATGAGGCCGAGCTGGCCGATTATTTCATCGTTGACGAAGCCGAGTCCCGCGCTTTCGCGCCGCGGCTGAAGCTTGATCCCACGACGGTGCAGGTGCCGAAGGGTCCAAGGGGCGCGCAACGGACCGCCGAGGTGATGAACTCTGCCAATTGGTTGGCGCGGATGCGCCGCAGGGGTCAGTTCAGCGACGTGCTGGCAAAAGGATATGATGGCCCGATCATCGTGTCCGAAGGCGACAGCTGGTTTCAGTACCCGATCCGGCTGAGGGACACGATCGACCATTTGATGGCCCGCTACGCGGTGTATTCGCTGGGCGCGGCGGGGGATCTTCTGAAGCATATGGCGGACCGTAGGGAGTATCTACCCGCGCTCAAAGAAACGGGCGCCGAAATCCTCTTGCTCTCGGGGGGCGGCAACGATCTGGTGGCCGGTGGCTTTCTTGCCGCGCATCTGGAGGAATTCGACCCGAACCTGTCGCCCGAGGACTACTTGCTGCCGTCATTTCAGGCGCTTCTGGACGAGGCCCTGGGCCATTACGGTCGGATGTTTCGCCAGGTGCGCCAATTCTTCCCGCATGTCAGCATCCTGTGTCACGGCTACGATTATCCGGTGCCGAACAAAGACCGGTGGCTAGGAAAACCGATGGAGTCCCGCGGGATCCGCGACAGAGGTCTGCAAAAGGCCATTGCCGCCGCGATGATGGATCAGTTCAACCGGCGTCTTCGGCGCCTCGCAAAATCGATGCCGCACGTCACCTACATCGACTGTCGCGGCACCGTGGGCGACAGCCGCTGGCACGACGGGCTGCACCCGACAAGCGCCGGCTACGGCGACGTCGCGAAGAAGTTCGCGCGCGAAATCCAACGCATCGCAAACGCTCGCAGCGGTCCGCCCATGGTGATCGGCGGGCCGTTCGGCAGCGCGGCCCAGATCTCGCGCGCCTTGCAGGCCCCGCTGGTCGTCGCGGGCGGGCGGCCAAAGGGCCTGTCGCTCCATGTGGGTCTCAACACGGTTGATCCGGATCATTATGACGGTTGGGACGGGCAGCTCACAGCGTGCGAGGCCGACGCGCACGCGATGCATGGTATCGCGGTTTCCGAAGGGTTCGAGGCGACCGTCCTGCGTACTCGCGACGCCACCCGGGCCAACGTCATCGCCCAGATCGAGCGGGCGGCTGCCACGCTCGAAGGCGGGGACATGTTCCTCTTCACAGTTTCGGCCCACGGCGGCCGTATCCCGGACTTCAATGACGACGAGGATCACGACGACGAAGCCAACCGGATGGACGAGACGCTCTGCCTCTACGACTTTCAGCTGGCCGACGACGAACTCTACATGCTCTGGACAAAGTTCCGGAGCGGCGTGAGGGTGTTGATGGTTCCCGACACCTGCCATTCGGGATCAATGGTCAAATTCGGCCCGACCGCACCCCCGATGCTTTTCGGGCGTCCGATGGACACGGGTCCAAAACCGCGTTTCATGCCACTGCATATCGAAGATCGGGTCTGGCGCGCAAACGAAGCGGAATATCGGGAAGCGTCGAGATCCTATGGCGCCATGAAGGAGAGCGTCCTGACGAATCCGCTCTCGACCCCGATCCAAGCCTCGATCCTGAACCTCGGTGCCTGCAAGGACGAGCAGTTCGCGATGGACGGCGCGCAGAATGGCGCATTCACCGGGGCGCTCATGCAAGTCTGGGACAACGGGCGGTTCGCTGGCGACTACAGGACTTTCCGGGCCGACATCGACGCGCGGATCGGCAGCGCCAGCCAAACGCCGCAGCTGTTCGAGAAACTCCTGAGCGATCCGGAGTTTGTCCTCGACCGGCCGTTCACGTTACAGCCCGAGGTCCGGCCGACGGCACAGTTTTCCGCAGCGACGGGCGCCACCCATGCAGCGGCGGCGGTAGCCCCGACGTCTGAGGAGGAAGGTGAGGGCGAGGAGCGCGACCAGATGCCCGACGCCGAGGTGGACGCCATTTTCCAGATCAAGTCGCGTGGCATGGGCTACCGGAACGCCCAGATCGCACTGGCCTGGCCGGACTACGCCGAGTTCGACGCTTTCATGAAGACGCTGGGGCTCAAGAACTTCACGACTGACGAATTCCTCGTCCTGGGCGGCGCGCACAATACGCCGGGTGGGCCGTGCGCGGGCCAGAACACTCCTCCCCCGCGGCACCTCTGGACAAGAATTGCCCAGACCGCGCAGGTTCTTGATCATCTCCGCGATCGGTTGGGCAAGCCCATTGCGATTACAAATGCGTACCGCGCGCCTGCCTACAATACCTGCATCGGCGGAGCGTCCGGCAGCCAGCACATGGAGTTTACTGCGCTGGATTTCACAGTCCTCGGCATGCCGGCCGCGGAGGTCGCGACGGCGCTGCGCTGGCTGCGCGACAAGGAGGGGTTCTTCAAGGGCGGGATCGGCCGCTACAACAGCTTTACGCATGTCGACACGCGGGGGCATAACGCAACGTGGCCCCCGTCCTTCCGCGACGCGGCGCTTCCGTCCCGTTCGCCTCTGCTGGATCGCGCCCCGCGGGACCTGACCGAGCGGATTGCTGCGCTGCACGCGGTCGAGTTGGCCGCGCCTCGCCAGCGCCGGGCGCAACGGGCGATCCCCTCTGCTTTCTCCGATCCGGCTCGCCGGTCTGGCGGCGCATTTGATCCATCCTCCGAAATCGGCGCGCACCAGCAATCGCTGAAGGCTGCCGTGAACGCATCAAGCGTCATTTCCTTCGTCGACAATTTGACCCCTGGCCAAAAGGAAGATGTGCTGCTGTCGACTCTTTTCGCTCAGCGCGCGGCGGACACGAAGGCGGATCCGGTCAAGGAGAGAGCCGCCTGGTACGACACATACATGAAAATGCTCAGTCTGATGGGATGGGTCCGCGAAGCCGCGCCGTTCGAGGCCAGCCAGAAAATGAAAGGCAACGGAAGCTTCGATCAGGTGATCCTCGCGACGCTTGCGCAGGTAGCCACAGGAAATCAGTTCAAGATCGTGGAGAGCGCGATCGAGGCGCTCAAGGGGCTTGCCGATGACGACGGCAAGATCGAGCTTTTCGACTTCGAGACGTCGAGCACCACCGGCGGCAACTTCCAGATCGGCAGTGCAGAGAGCTCGGGCGATGTGGTGAGCATGGCGCTGGGCGCGTTCAACTTCAGCTTCAAAGACAAGAAACAGAACATCCTCTTTGTTTCTTGGGGCAAGAACGAGCTGGACTACTGGTTATCGGCGCAAAAGCTTTCTCTGAGCCCGACAATCTACGGGGCGGTACGGGAAATTGTGGCATCGAAACTGGCGGACACACGGAAAACGCTGATAGCAGACATCGACATTGGTTGATCAATGCCGTCCGGCCGAACGATTGGCGCGGTCTCGGCCTCGCGTAGAGGAAGCGCTATTGTCTGTCCGGCGACTGGTTCACATCCGTCGGGCAGCACCCCTCAATGCGGCATTCCCTCAATAAAATCTCACACACCCGTCTAAATTGTCGCTCGGGCGGTCTTTTCGTGGCATAATCACGCTGTGAAACGAATTGTCGCCATGCTGCGAACTCAAGCGGAGCTTATCTCCGCGCCGCTGCGATCGGTCCTTCGGATCGTCGCGGCCGTCTTGGTGCTCGGATTGCTCGCCGTTATTTTCGCGCCCTACGTCGTCAAGGTCTATCTCCATGCCGAACGCCGGGTCGCCCTGGCACTCAATGATCCGGGCATACCGGGCCAGTCGGGTCTCATCTATGTCGAGAGCCCGGAGGTTTACACGCGCCAACGCCTGGTCAACGACCGCTATTTGCAGGACGCATGGCTGCACGACCGCCTCGAAGATATCGACGATCCCGAGGCAGTCTGGATCGATACCGCCCACATCGACCGCCGACTTGCCCGGCTGACGCTGAACGCCGGGGCGGCACTGGGGGCCGCCGACGGCGCCGATGACGCAGGCGGCGACGCGAGGGATGTCAACGGCGCAGCGCTGCCGCAAGAGCTTCGAACCCTTGCCGCAGCCATTCCCTATGAGACGCGCTTTCGCCTGCAATCGCAGGCTCGCGACAAGATCCGCCAGCAAATTCTCGAGAACGCGCTGGACGACCGACACGACCTGAGCGGCAACACCATCTTCGGTCTGAAATTCGACACCTCTATCCTGCCCGGCTCGGCCACGCGGCTCAGCCCGACGGTAGTAGTACAGATGGCGCCGACCCCCCTCGACAACCTTCTCGCATCAAGATCCGATCCCGAAGATCCCTCCAGCCGATCGCGCCTTGCGCCCGAGGAATTCGTTCGCTTCTTCATGCGCTTCGATTCCGATGATACTTGGGATCTCTCTCCGGAACACCGCAAGATACTCACCGACATAGATAACTATTTCAATGACTGGCGACAGAACGTCGAGTGTCGCCTGGATGAATACCGTCGCGGCGAAAAAATTGCAAAATGCCCGCCCGCCTTTCTCGACCAGCCACTCTGCGATGGCGGTAATCTGGCCAAAATCAACCTGCAAACCTTGCTGTCTTCGGTCAAGGCGCTCGATAGCTCGCTGGAATACGTCACGCGGCTATCGGGATTCAACATTCGGATAGGCTCGCGTTTTGGCGAACAGGTTTTGGCAAACGCCCGCAAGAAATGTGCGGCGCCAGATCCCCCCCCGACGGTCCGCGACTTTCTGCGCGATGATGACAAGAAATCTGCCGTCTATCCCATACCCGGGGTCTGGGGGCAGTTGTTCGAAGCCAATCCGGAATACCGGCTGCGCGAAACGCTCGGCTCGTGCGATATCGAGATAAACCTCACGCTCCTTGAACGCGATCTCGCTGTCTATTTCTTTCCGGGCCGCGTCGTAGGCCTGGGCTCCGGGCTTAGCCCAATTTCGTGCGAGGATTGTCTTCTATACGGGGGCTCCCCGAGCGACGGCTTTTCCGTCATGGTGGAGCCCCGCGACGGAAGGCCCGGAACCATAGACCGGCTTGAGCAGGTATTGACGCCGAGCACGCTGATCAATCTTCGCCGCGCGCTGCCTGAGAGCCTGGCAAGTTATGAGCAATGTTACGTCGCCCCGAATGATGGAGGCATGGGCGTCTGGTTCGAGAAAAAGGTCGAGGCGGCTGCAAATGATGAATTGGCGGAGATAGATATAAAGTGTCGTGAAGGTCGACTGGTACAGTTTCGGTTGGGCGCATTCGAGTTTTTTCGGCGCATGACGCAAGTCGAGAGCTACACATACGCCGCCTTTCCACGCGGCGATGTCAGCGGCGTCGTTACCGAAGCCGGATCCGACCAGCGCCTTGATGCGGGCCTCTCCGCACCCGGTGCTGACGCAGGCATGAGCCTTGGGCGCAGCCAGACGACGCGCAGCTTCCAGGCAAGGCCGAGCCTCATCAACTTTGCCTCAGGTCAGAGCCGCGTCCAAGGCGAGCGGCCCGAGCTGTTCGACTTCGGCTGGACCATCGTCAAGGACGGCCCCAAAGTGCCGATGATGGCGTCGCAGCTCGTTCTGATCTCTGTGCCCGCCTATCTCGACAGGATCAGTCTGACACTCTGGAAAGGATACATGGACGTCGATCAGGCACCGCTGGACCGTTCGGCTTTCAACGAATTGCCCCTCAGGCAGCGCATCGAAACACTGCTTCCGAGCTGGGAGTCCAGAGTGATCACGCTCAATGTTCCGCCGGACTTTGCCGCGCTCGACAGCATTGTGATCGGCCGGAACCAGATCTTCGGTCCCAAGATAAACGTCCGCGATCTCAAAGGGTCCGAAATCAAGGGTGGCGAGGATGGCAGCGATGCAGATTTCCGGCCAGGTTGCCACACGCCCGCTCCCGACGGGAGTCTGGCCATGGTCATCCCCGGAGAGCGGCTATGGAGATCCACCGTCGTCACGTTAGGCGATCGTAAGGCAGACCGTATCGAGGTTTTGCCGGACATGCGGGGCGTCCTCGCCACGTTCGAGCCTACCGAGGTTCAATGCGTGGAAAGCGGCGATTGCCAGAGGAAGCTTCCAGCGCCGCCGTTTCATAACGGCGTCAGTGAGCCGGTCCCTCGACAGCTCATGGTCTGGACCAGCGAAAGCAATGATACGGCCTGGATCAGGACCTGCGACAGGCCATCATCCGCTGTGCTTAGCCCCGACGTGACAGACAATGGCGATAAGAGTTCGGCTGCAGCCACGCCTGTTCCAGATAAGGAGCCCGCAGGTGTCCCTGAAGATGCCGGCGTCGTCGCATCACCATGACTGCGAAGGCGGAACGTTACCGGACGATACGTCCGTACGATTCCCCGCACTTGCAAAGTGAGTTGATTGGCTGTGGATCCACCGTGCAGGCGCCAGCAGGTGTCTCGCAGAAGGTGCCCATCCGCTGCTGTACAAAGTCGCGGGCCTGTTCGGTCGGCTCCGGCTGACGGGCAGAAGAGGGCGCCTCGGAATGCGCCACGAAACTGGTTTCCTGCACATCCGGGCCATAGGCGGGCGCAAGCCAGTCCGTTGCGGTCAATGCATATCCGCTTGCCGCCAAAACTGCACACGTTCCGAGAACGAGAAGGGGCTTGGTCATTGCTGCTGCTCCGGTTGTGGTCGTCTCTGGCTATATGTCGGACGATCTTGGTGGGAGAGTTTAAGCTATGCGGGACCATTTTCATAGAGTTTTCGGCACTCTCTAGAACTGCTGAGGATATCGTCGGTCGTGCGGCGTAGTGGAAACACCGTTCAAACTATGCCATTGCCTGATGGAGAGCCGCTATACCCACCGGTTGGCGATCTCGAACGCCCGCGTTGTCAGCGCCGATGCCAATGCCGTGGCCTTCCGCTGGAAGGATTACCGCATCAAACACGGGGATCCGCTGCACGGCAGTGGTTTGCCTGCAAACCACGTGAGGGGACCGAAGGTGATGCGGCTGGCCATCCCCGAGTTTATCCGCCGCTTTCCAATCCACGTCCTTCCTGAGGGCTTCCATCGCATCCGGCACTATGGCCTGCTGGCCAGTTCGACCCGCAAGGCCAACCTCACGAAGACCCGCGCGTTGCTTTGCGTCCAACGCCCCGATCAGGCCGCCCCGCTCACCCTGCGCGAGCCATGCCCCTGCTGCGGCGGCCCCACGCGCATCATCGAGATCTTCCGGCGCGGGCAAAACCGATGTCGCGCGTACCACCCAGGGAGCAGGCCGCGTGACAAATCTCCTGCCATCGATCATCGGTTACAGAACGCCACCGGCTGCTCCCTGCGGACCCGACCAGGCCGGATTGTGCATGCCGTCACCGGCCAGACCGCGCGGGTCCATTTGCCCACAATCTCTCCGCGCCGTGGAGGTAATCAGGGAACGGATCGGTCGACAGCCACGCTATCAGCCGCACCCAGATCCAATCGTCGCCCCAAGCGTCCGCGCACTTTCCCCATAGCCTGATCCAAGACCCCCGCGGCTTCCTCCTTCCGAGGTTTGTCAACGCGGGCCGCCACCTGTGAATCGGCATGCGAAGTTGACCCACTTGGGTGGGTTATGAGCGAGTAAAATTGACCCACCTGCCACGTTAGCATCCGCGCAGAATAGCGCGGAGGAAAGAGCAGGTGATATTGATGGAAAGTGTATCGAAGATCAGA
>DATCSR010000008.1:0-27547 GCA_036568405.1 Roseovarius sp. | reverse complement strand
GCATCGCCGAAGACAGCGACCCATTCCCCGAACTCCAGGTTGGTGGTGATGATGACGCTGGTTTTCTCGTAGAGCTTGCTGATCAGGTGGAACAGCAATGCGCCGCCGGATTTCGGGAACGGGATATAGCCCAACTCGTCGATGATGACGCAATCCAGGGCTGACAATTGCCGGATGATCTTCCCGGCGTTGCCGTCGGTCTGTTCCTTGATCAGGGCATTGATCAGATCGACCGCGTTGAAGAAGCGGGCCGATCAGATAGCCGTGGTCCAGAATGCCGCTGATGCGAACCGCCGCATTCGACCATGTTCGGCTCGACTGGCTCCACGACGCCCGCCACGGGGCTTGCTCGGGTGGCTTTTGCGGCAGGACCGCAAAGCGATTGTCGGGTGCATCCAGATGCATTGGAATGCGCGGAAGGAAGAACCTGGGGCGGTCCTTCCCACCATGGAGGCATGCGAGCGACAGAAACATCAAGTCATGCAAAGTGCGACATTGTCGAACCTGATCCGTCCGAATGATCGCGAAGGCCTTGGTCGGCTGCAAGAACGCTGCCGAAAATTTCTTGCCGAGTTGAAAGCGAAGAACCCGACCTTGGACTTTTGCGGCCCGCAAGATGTTCTGGTCGGCCAGTTCGGCGCAGGCTTCGTGGATCCAGCGGTTATCCTTCGCTTTTTCTGGGCCGACGGCCGCTGCGAAAACGCTCGTTCGAGCACTATGTTCGCCAGGGAACCGCGCGGGCACGAGCGCCATCTTGCCTCGGACAGCGTTGTCCAGCGCATAAAGAAGGCTATGGACAAGTCGCAGAGCAAGAAAGCTCCGCTGGCCGTCGCAGAGAAAACGGATGACGTGATCCGGGATTACATAGGTGTCATCGATGGGCATGTGAGCTCCTGTGCTGATTGTTGCACAGAGCAATTGGTCCCCACGGAACCCCGTTCAAAATGCGGATTGATCCGTTTTGATGCCAAGTCACCCCGCGCAGAGGCGCTTGTTGTCCCGGGCAAATACTCAGGGGACCCCGGGGGCGGGATCCCGAACACTGAACGCCTGACAGCAGGTTAGCACATTTCGCAATACGTGATCCCGTGCTGACGACCTGACGTGGGTTCCAAGCTTCTGATATCGCTATCGTTATCATGAATTGAGTTCTAAGAACCATTAGAATTTAGAAAGCTTTGGTATTTTGAGCGGCGGTGCTGCAACCAAAAAAAGCGCCCTCCACTTTCACCGCCGCTACTATGTGAGCGGCGGTGAAAGTGGAGGGCGTATTGAAAATGGAAATGGAGCTTGGGGGGTCTTGCGGAATTCGGAAACCGCCGAGGCGCTGTCAGTGTTTCGACATGTTTGATCACACACCAGGAGGTCGGCGCAATCTGCACCTGCGCTACTGTCGCGAATGGCCTTTTTTGCGAGACCATTCTCGAGAGCAGCGCAGCAGAGATAAAGAGCAGATACCAGAATTTGGCATGCCATCGACGGACCGGAACATCCGGGCATGTTGGAGTGGGTCGGCGACGACGTCCCTGCGTCCCTGATCCAAGCCGCCGCGACCTCCTTCGCGGCGGTTCTTGACACGATGGTCGGTGGATTTTCCGAGGCGGCATGATGCCGCCGGTCCCCGGCAATAGGAGGATCCAAATGGGTAAACTACAGACAATCAACATCAACCCCGCCACCGGCGTTCCGCAAAACACCGCGATCAGGCTGACGCAGGATTTCCTGGACCGGCACGCCAGCGGTCTCGACGACCTGCTCAGGCGTTTCCCGGGCCTAAATGGCCCGTCCTTCCGCCGGGCCATCGAAGCCTGCTTCGCGCCATCGGAAACGGCACCCGAACTCGCCATGGCGCTCGAGGAAGCCGTCGACACGCTGCTCTCACTGCAAGGTGAGGACTGCCACCCGCTTCCCGTTGATAGCGGACGCCGCCTGTATGTCGACGCCGGCATTCGGTGGTATGCTGCAAGACTTTACGACCTCTCGCGCGCCGCGCGAACGATGTGAACCATCCGGCTGCCAAACAGTGCCGTGTGTTGCACATTGTGGGGCAGTTTTTGATGTGATCCAGTCGAAAACCCCTGAAAATTAAGCATACTTGGATTTTAGGGGTTGATTTTGGTGCCCAGGAGAGGACTCGAACCTCCACACCGTTGCCAGTACTAGCACCTGAAGCTAGCGCGTCTACCATTCCGCCACCTGGGCAGGTCACGTGAGGGGCCGTTTAGACGCAGGCAGGGGGCGTGTCAACGGGCTTTTTCGGGTGCGGGCGATGACGGCAGGTTGCTGCATTGGGCGATACCGGGGCATAGCGTCTTGCCCGCCGGGCCGTGCAGGGGTAGGAGTAGGGTCAGACACCCAACAGCGGGCCGCGCCGGAGGTTATCCACATGTCGAAACTGGTTACAATCTTTGGGGGATCGGGCTTTGTCGGCCGCTATATCGCAGATCGTATGGCGCAGGCCGGCTGGCGCGTTCGTGTTGCGGTGCGCCGCCCGGAACAGGCCGGGTTCGTGCGGACTTACGGCGTTGTCGGCCAGGTCGAGCCCGTGATGTGCAACATTCGCAATGATGACAGTGTGCGCAGCGTTACGCGCGGCGCGGATGCGGTGATCAACTGCGTCGGCACCTTTGACCGCAAGGGCAAGAACAATTTTGGCGCCGTGCAGGACGAAGGCGCAACACGCATTGCCCGCATTGCCGCCGAAGAGGGTGCGCAGCGGATGGTCCACATCTCGGCCATCGGCGCCGATGCGGAGGGCGCGAGCCTTTATGCCCGCAGCAAGGGCCGGGGCGAGGCGGGCGTGCTGGAGCATTTCCCGACCGCCGTAATCCTGCGCCCGTCAGTGGTGTTCGGCCCAGAGGACCATTTTTTCGACCGGTTCGCCGGCATGACGCGGTTTGGCCCGGTCCTGCCTGTCGTCGGCGCCGATACGCTGTTCCAGCCGGTCTATGTCGATGACGTCGCTCAGGCCGCGGAAATGGGCGCGCTGGGTACTGCGGCGCCGGGCATTTACGAACTGGGCGGCCCCGACACGCATAGTTTCCGCGAATTGATGCAGCTGATGCTGGACATCATTCGCAAACGCCGCGTTATCGTCAATATCCCGTTCTTTTTCGCAACCATCATGGCGGCGGGGATGGAGCTGGTTCAAACCCTGTCGCTGGGTCTGATCAAGGCGCAGATCACGCGCGATCAGGTGACGTCGCTGAAATCGGACAATGTGGTACAGGACGGTGCGAAAGGCTTTGACGCGCTGGGGATCGTGCCGGATTCGATGGCGGCGGTGCTGCCCGATTACCTGTGGCGCTTCCGCGCCTCGGGGCAGTATGCGGCGATCAAGGAATCGGCAGGCAACCTGCGCGAAGGCTGATGCCAGGCGCCAATCGAATCGGATCGAACCATGTCTGACACGACCCTCGTCGCAGCGGCCCTCGGGCTGATTGAGGGTCTGACTGAATTCATTCCTGTGTCCTCCACCGGGCATCTGCTGCTGGTCGGTCATTTTCTGGACTTCCAGAACGATGGCCGCAGTTTCGAGGTGGTGATTCAGCTGGGGGCGGTTCTGGCGATCTTTGCGGTGTATTTCACCCGTCTGACGCAGGTTCTGATGGACGCGCCGCACAGTCCCGAAGCGCGGCGGTTTCTGGCATCTATCATCGTCGCCTTCCTTCCGGCGCTGGTGGTCGGTGTGCTGGCGCATGGCTTTATCAAACAGGTTCTCTTTGAAACGCCGATGCTGGTCGCGGTGATGCTGATCCTCGGGGGGGTGGTGCTGATATTTGTCGACCGCTATGCGCCGACGCCGCGATATCATGATGCGGCGCACCTGCCGATCTGGGTGACGTTGCGGATTGGCCTGTTTCAGTGTCTCGCCATGATTCCCGGCACCAGCAGATCGGGTGCGACGATAGTTGGCGCCCTGCTGATGGGTGTGGACAAGCGGTCGGCGGCGGAGTTTTCGTTTTTTCTGTCGTTACCGACGATGGCGGGGGCGGTGGCGTATGACCTTTACCAGAACCGCGATGTGCTGGATCTCAGCGCGATGGGCGACATCGCAGTCGGATTTGCGATGGCCTTTGTCAGCGGGCTGTTGGTTGTCAAGTGGCTGCTGAGCTTCGTCAGTCGCAACGGATATGGCTTGTTCGGCTGGTGGCGAATCACCGTTGGATCGGTCGCCATGGTGCTTTTGGCAGTCGGGTATCAAATATAAGTCACTATAGCTGACTTAATATCCGCTACAATTCGCCCATGAGGGATCCGAGGCCCGTAAATAATTATAGATATGGCAGCACTGCTGTCTTTTAACATCCCGCGCGTCTGTCTATTCATGTCGAGTTGAATAGAAACAGGTGCGCAATGGCTGACAATCCCATGCTGAAATTCACGACCGTACAGCGCGATATGCCGTCAAAGCGCCCGCCGGATCTGCGCAGCCGTGATTTCCAAGAGATTTATGGCGAATACGCCGACGAAAAAGCCCGCGAGCAGGCCAGCAGGTGCAGCCAATGCGGCGTCCCCTACTGCCAGAGCCATTGCCCCCTGCACAACAACATCCCTGACTGGCTGCACCTGACCGCCGAAGGCCGCCTGCGCGAGGCGTATGAGCTGAGTCAGGCCACCAACACATTCCCTGAGATCTGCGGACGCATCTGCCCCCAGGACCGCCTGTGCGAAGGCAATTGTGTGATCGAGACGGCGGGCCACGGCACCGTCACCATCGGTGCGGTCGAAAAATACATCACCGACACCGCGTGGGACGAAGGCTGGGTCACCCCCCCGAAACCCACGCATGAAAGCGCCCAAAGCGTTGCGATCATCGGTGCCGGTCCGGGCGGGCTGGCCGCCGCAGACATGCTGCGCCGCGCCGGGATTCAGGTCACGGTCTATGATCGCTATGACCGCGGCGGCGGATTGCTGACCTACGGCATCCCCGGCTTCAAGCTGGAAAAGGACGTCGTGATGCGGCGGATCGACCAGTTGGAGCAGGGCGGCGTCACCTTTCGGCTGAATTGCACCATCGGGCAGGACGTCAGCTTTGCCGACCTGCGCCGCGCCCATGACGCCGTCATCATCGCGACCGGCGTCTACAAGTCCCGCGATCTGGCCGGGCCGGGATCGGGCGCCAGAGGAATCGTGCGCGCCATCGACTATCTGACGGCCAGCAACCGGCGGTCCTTTGGCGATGCCGTGCCGGATTTCGACAGCGGCGAATTGGACGCGAGCGGCAAGCGCGTCGTTGTGATCGGCGGCGGCGATACGGCGATGGATTGCGTCCGCACCGCGATCCGGCAGGGCGCCACATCGGTCAAATGCCTCTATCGCCGCGACCGCGCCAACATGCCCGGCAGCCTGCGCGAGGTCACCAATGCCGAAGAAGAAGGCGTGATCTTCGACTGGCTGTCCCTGCCCAAGGGGTTTTCGGGCGATCCCGTCACCTCGGTGCGCGTGCAGCAGATGCGGCTTGGCGCGCCCGACGTCACCGGACGCCAATCGCCCGAGGAAATCGAGGGCGCCGTTCATGACGAGCCTGCCGATCTGGTGATCAAGGCGCTTGGTTTCGAGGCCGAGGCGCTGCCGACCCTCTGGGACCAGCCCGAACTGGAAGTGACCCGCTGGGGCACCATCAAGGCCGAATTCACCAGCGGCAGGACATCGCTGCCCGGCGTTTATGCCGTGGGCGACATCGTGCGCGGCGCGTCTCTGGTGGTCTGGGCAATCCGCGACGGGCGCGACTGCGCCGCCGCCCTGCTGGACGATCTGCACGCCGCACAGCCGGTCGCCGCCGAATGAAAACAGCCCGGCACCATAGCTGCCAAGCCAAGGGAATTTGCAAATGACACAGTATGATGATGCATGGGCCGCAGCCGAAGCAGCCAAGCGCGACTGGATGAATGATAACGGCATGTATGCCCACGCGGAGGAACATTCCTCCTGCGGTGTCGGCCTTGTCGTCAGCATCAATGGCAAGCGTTCGCGCCGTGTGGTGGAGGCGGGCATCGACGCGCTCAAGGCGATCTGGCATCGCGGCGCGGTGGATGCCGATGGCAAGACCGGCGATGGTGCCGGCATCCATGTGCAGATCCCGGTCAGCTTCATCTACGACCAGATCCGCAGAACGGGGCACGAGCCGCGTCAGGATCAGCTGGTTGCCGTAGGTCAGGTGTTCCTGCCCCGCACCGATTTCGGCGCGCAGGAGGCGTGCCGCACGATTGTCGAAACCGAAGTGCTGCGCATGGGCCACACGATCTATGGCTGGCGGCATGTGCCGGTGAACGTGTCGTGCCTTGGCGAGAAGGCAAACGCGACCCGTCCCGAAATCGAGCAGATCCTGATTTCCAACGCACGCGGCATCGACGAGGAGGATTTCGAGCGCGAGCTATACGTAATCCGCCGCCGCATCGAAAAGGCCGTGATCGCCGCGAACATCAACCATTTCTACATCGCCTCGCTGTCCTGCCGCAGCATCATCTACAAGGGCATGATGCTGGCCGAGGAGGTCGCGGTGTTCTACCCCGACCTGTTGGACGAGCGGTTCAGATCCGCCTTCGCGATCTATCACCAGCGCTATTCGACGAACACCTTCCCGCAATGGTGGCTGGCGCAGCCCTTCCGCATGCTGGCCCACAACGGCGAAGTCAACACGCTCAAGGGCAACGTCAACTGGATGAAAAGCCACGAAATCCGCATGGCCTCGTCGGCCTTTGGCGATCTGGCCGAAGATATCAAGCCGATCGTGCCCGCAGGCGCATCCGATAGCGCCGCGCTGGATTCTGTGTTCGAAGTGCTGGTGCGCGCCGGCCGCTCTGCCCCGATGGCGAAAACCATGCTGGTGCCGGAATCGTGGTCCAATCAGGCACAGTCCCTGCCGCAGGCGTGGTGCGATATGTACTCCTACTGCAACTCGGTCATGGAGCCTTGGGATGGCCCCGCCGCGCTGGCGATGACCGATGGCCGCTGGGTCTGCGCAGGGCTGGATCGCAACGGGCTGCGCCCGATGCGCTATGTCGTGACTGGCGACGGTCTGGTGATCGCCGGAAGCGAGGCCGGAATGGTCACGATTGACGAAGGATCGGTGCGCGAAAAGGGCGCGCTGGGTCCGGGCCAGATGCTGGCCGTCGATATGGCCGAGGGCAAGCTGTATCACGACACCCAGATCAAGGACCGTCTGGCCGCTGCCCGTCCCTTTGGCGAGTGGGTCAGCAAGATCAATGAGATGGACGAAACGCTGATGGTGACCAGCGAGGACGCCATGCACACCGGCGGCGACCTGCGCCGCCGCCAGATCGCGGCTGGCTACACGATCGAGGAGCTCGAGCAGATCCTTGCCCCGATGGGCGAGGACGCCAAGGAGGCGATTGCCTCGATGGGGGACGACACGCCCAGTGCGGTGCTGTCGATGCAATACCGCCCGCTGAGCCATTATTTCCGGCAGAATTTCAGCCAGGTGACGAATCCGCCCATCGACAGCTTGCGAGAATACCGGGTGATGAGCCTGAAAACCCGCTTTGGCAACCTGAACAACGTGCTGGACGAGAGCGGCGCGCAGACGCAGATCATCGTGCTGGACAGCCCGTTCGTCGGCAACAGCGAGTGGGATGTGCTGATGGACCAGTTCAGCTCGGAGGTGGGCCATCTGGACTGCACCTTCGCGCCCGGCCCGAACGCGCTGCAGGACAGCCTGACGCGCATCCGTGCCGAGGCCGAGGACGCGGTGCGCAGCGGCGCGGGCCATCTGGTGCTGACCGATCAGGCGGTGGGCGAGGGGCGCATCGGGATGCCGATGATCCTGGCCACCAGCGCGGTGCACAGCCACCTGACGCGCAAGGGCCTGCGCACCTTCTGCTCGCTCAACGTGCGCTCGGCCGAGTGCATTGATCCGCATTACTTTGCCGTGCTGATCGGCGCGGGCGCGACCATCGTCAACGCCTATCTGGCGCAGGATTCGCTGGCCGACCGGATCGACCGGAACCTGCTGGACGGCAGTCTGACCGAGGTGGTCGCACGCTACCGCAAGGCCATCGACGCGGGCCTGCTGAAAATCATGTCCAAGATGGGGATTTCCGTCATCTCGTCCTATCGCGGCGGCCTGAATTTCGAGGCTATCGGGCTGTCACGCGCCATGTGTGCCGAATATTTCCCCGGCCTCGTCAGCCGGATCAGCGGCATCGGCGTCAGCGGCATTCAGGCCAAGCTGGAGGAGGTTCACGCAAAGGCCTTTAGCGGCCCCGACAACGTCCTGCCCATCGGCGGATTCTACAAATCGCGCAAGACCGGCGAGACCCATGCATGGGGCGCGCAGAACATGCACATGCTGCAAACCGCCTGCAACACCGGCAGCTTTGATCTGTGGAAGCGGTATTCGGCGGCGATGCAATCGGCCCCGCCGATCCACCTGCGCGACCTCATGGCGATCAAACCAATGGGCAAGGCGATCCCGCTGGACGAGGTCGAAAGCGTCACGGCGATCCGCAAGCGGTTCGTGACCCCGGGCATGTCACTGGGCGCGCTGTCGCCCGAGGCGCACAAGACGCTGAATGTGGCGATGAACCGCATCGGCGCGCGCAGCGATAGCGGCGAGGGCGGTGAGGATCCGGCGCATTTCCACCCCGAGCCGAATGGCGACAACCCATCGGCCAAGATCAAGCAGGTCGCCTCGGGCCGCTTTGGCGTCACTGCCGAGTATCTGAACCAATGCGAAGAGCTGGAGATCAAGGTCGCCCAAGGCGCAAAACCCGGCGAAGGCGGCCAGTTGCCCGGCATGAAAGTGACCGAGCTGATTGCACGGCTGCGGCATTCGACCAAGGGCGTGACGCTGATTTCGCCGCCGCCGCATCACGACATCTACAGCATCGAGGATCTGGCGCAGCTGATTTACGACCTCAAGCAGATCAATCCCATCGCCAAGGTCACGGTAAAGCTGGTCGCCCAGTCCGGTGTCGGCACGATTGCGGCTGGCGTGGCCAAGGCCAAGGCGGACGTCATCCTGATCTCGGGCCACAACGGCGGCACCGGGGCCAGCCCGGCGACGTCGATCAAATATGCCGGCCTGCCGTGGGAGATGGGCCTGACGGAGGCGCATCAGGTGCTGTCGATGAACAACTTGCGCGACCGCGTGACGCTGCGCACCGATGGCGGGCTGCGCACCGGGCGCGATATCGTCATGGCCGCGATGATGGGCGCCGAGGAATACGGCATCGGGACAGCGGCGCTGATCGCCATGGGCTGCATCATGGTGCGCCAGTGCCAGTCGAACACCTGCCCGGTGGGCGTGTGCACGCAGGACGCAGCCCTGCGCGCCAAGTTCACCGGCAGCGCCGACAAGGTGGTGAACCTGATTACCTTCTATGCGCAGGAGGTTCGCGAAGTGCTGGCCAGCATCGGCGCACGCAGCTTGGACGATGTCATCGGTCGCGCCGATCTGTTGACGCAGGTCAGCCGGGGATCGGCCCATCTGGACGATCTGGACCTCAATCCGATGCTGATCACCGTCGGCAGCCCCGGCGCCGTCTATGACCGGACACGTCCGCGCAATGCGGTGCCGGACACTCTGGATGCCGAGATCGTGCGCGACGCCGCACGCTTTCTCAACGACGGCGAAAAGATGCAGTTGCACTATGCGGTGCAAAACACGCATCGCACCGTGGGCACCCGCCTTAGCAGTCATATCGTGCGCAAGTTCGGCATGAACAATAATCTGCAACCCGATCACCTGACGGTGAAACTGTCGGGCAGCGCGGGCCAAAGCCTTGGAGCCTTTGCCGCGCCGGGCTTGAAGCTGGAGGTGTCGGGCGACGCCAACGACTATGTCGGCAAGGGTCTGTCGGGCGGTATGATCGTGGTGCGCCCGCCCATGTCCAGCCCGCTGGACGCCAGCGAGAATACCATCATCGGCAACACGGTGCTCTATGGTGCGACCGCCGGCTACCTCTTTGCGGCGGGCCGCGCGGGCGAGCGGTTTGCCGTGCGCAATTCCGGCGCGCAAGTGGTGATCGAGGGCTGCGGCAGCAACGGTTGCGAATACATGACCGCCGGCGTTGCTGTGATACTGGGCCGCATCGGCGCCAATTTCGGGGCGGGTATGACGGGCGGGATGGCCTATCTTTACGATCCCGAAGGGCAGATCACCCCGCTGATGAATCGCGAAACCATCGTTACCGGGCCCGTCCAGAACGCCCATTGGGAGGCCCAGCTACGCGACTTGATCCAGCGCCACGCGGATGAGACGGGCAGCCGCAAGGCACTGGATATCCTGCAGCACTGGGACCTCGAAAAGGCTCATTTCGTGCAAGTCTGCCCGATTGAGATGCTGGACAAACTGCCCCATCCGCTGAGCGATGAGCAGATGGCGGTGCCTGCCGAATAGAATCGGACAAGGAAAACCCCGGACACCGCGCGTGGTGTCCGGGGTTCTTTTTCGAGTATTTCCGGAAAGGTGAAACCCTTAGATGCTGGCCTCATATAGGGCGCGCAGGTTCTCTTTGGTCAGCTTGACGGGGTTGCCGCCACAGCTGGGATCCTTGATCGCCTCACTCACCAGTTCGTCGATGCGGGCGGGATCGACGCCCATGTCGCTCAGTTTGCGGGGGATGCCGAGCGCGTCGTTGAACTCCTGAACGAAGCTGCAGAAGCCGTCAAAACCGCCCTCGATATCCAGATAAGCGGCAGCGGTGCGAAAGCGGTCCTTGATCTCGGGCGCGTTCAGTTGCAGCACGGCGGGCATGCAGACGGCATTGGTGGTGCCGTGATGCGTGCCAAAGACGGCGCCGACCGGGTGGCTCATCGCGTGGATCGCGCCGAGGCCCTTCTGAAACGCCGTGGCGCCCATCATCGCGGCGCTCATCATATGCGCGCGCGCCTCAAGGTCAGTGCCGTTGGCATAGGCGCTGGGCAGGTAATCCTTGACCAGGCGCATGCCTTCCAGCGCCATGCCCTGGCTCATCGGGTGGTAATGCGGGCTGCTGAACGCCTCGACGCAATGAGCGAACGCATCCAGACCGGTGCCGGCGGTGATGAACTTCGGCATGCCGGTGGTCAATTCGGGATCGCAGATGACGACCGTCGGCAGCACCTTGGGGTGAAAGATGATCTTCTTTACATGGGTTTCGGAATTGGTGATGACGCTGGCGCGCCCCACTTCCGAGCCGGTTCCGGCGGTCGTCGGCACCGCGATGATCGGCGCGATGGCATCCGCATCGGCGCGCGTCCACCAGTCATCCACGTCCTCGTAATCCCAGACGGGCCGCGTCTGGCCGGCCATGAAGGCGACCATCTTGCCCAGATCCAGACCCGAGCCGCCGCCGAAGGCGATCACGCCGTCATGGCCGCCCGATTTGTAAGCGGCAACGCCTGCATCGAGGTTCTTCTCGTTCGGGTTGGGATCAACCTGGGAGAAGATGCCGCGGCCAAGGCCGGCGCCCTCCATGATGTCCAGTACCTGCGCGGTGATGGGCAGATCGGCCAGCCCCTTGTCGGTGACAAGGAGGGGCTTCTTGATACCCGCCTGCTTGCACGCATCGGGCAGTTCGACAATGCGGCCAGCGCCGAATTTGATTGAGGTCGGATAGGACCAGTTTCCGGTCAGTTTCATTTTGTCACCTTCTTGAGATGGTAGGATTTGGGGCGTGTAAGGTTCTGATAGCCGATGACGGACAGCCCGCCGCCGCGACCTGTATCCTTGCAGCCTGTCCAGCATAGACCGGGGTCCAGATAATCAGCCCGGTTCATGAAAACGGTGCCGGTTTCGATCCGGTCGCCAACGGCCTGCGCGCGGTCCAGATCGGCGGTCCAGAGGCTGGCGGTCAGGCCGAAATTGCTGTCGTTCATCAGCGCAATGGCCTCGTCGTCCGAGGACACTTTCATGATGCCGACGACGGGGCCAAAGCTTTCGTCCCGCATCACGCGCATGTCGTGGGTCACGTCGGTCAGAATCTGCGGCGTCAGGTAGGCGCCGCCGTCATCCGTGTCCATCTTGGCAATATGCGCGGTCGCGCCGGCCTTTACGGCCTCGTCGATCTGGGCGCGCACTTCGCGGGCAAACCGAACATGCGCCATCGGGCCAATGGTCGTCGCCGCGTCCAGCGGATTACCCAATGTGTAACCCTGCACGATCTTCACGGCCTTCTCGACGAAGGCGTCATAGAGGCTCTCATGCACATAGATCCGCTCGATCCCGCAACAGCACTGGCCAGAGTTGAACATGGCCCCGTCGATCAGCGTATCTACGGCGGCCTCCAGATCGGCGTCCTCCATGACATAGCCGGGATCCTTGCCGCCCAGCTCGGTCGCCACAGGGGTAAAGGTGCCCGCCGCCGCCCGCTCCATCGCGCGCCCGCCGCCGACGGAGCCGGTGAAGTTCACGAAATCGACCGCGCCCGAAGCGATCAGATCGGAGGTCGTGTCGTGGCCGAGGAAGACATTTTGAAATACGTCCGCAGGCACGCCAGCGGAATGAAACGCCTGCGCCATCCGCTCGCCCACCAGCAGGGTCTGCGTGGCGTGCTTCAGCAGCACGGTGTTGCCTGCGATCAGTGCGGGGGCGACGGTGTTGATCGCCGTCATGTAGGGATAGTTCCACGGCGCCACCACCAGCACGACACCATGCGGCAGCCGCTTGATATACCGCAGAAACGTTGCGTCCTCGCCGACCTCTATATCGGCCAGCGCACCCTCGGCGATCCCCGCCATATGCGACGCGCGCTCTTCAAAGCCGCCGAATTCGCCGCCATAGCGCGCGGGCCTGCCCATCATGCGGGCCAGTTCCGGCACCACATCGTCGTTCATCGCGCCCAAGGCAGCGACGCCGGCCATGACCAGCGAGATACGCTCGTCCAGCGGCCGTGCGGCCCAGTTTACTTGCGCAGACCGGGCCCGATCAGCAGCAGCGCGCGCGCCGCCGATATCCAGCGTCTCGCGCGTGGCAAAAACCGATCCGTCGATCGGTGAAATACAGGTGAGTGTCTCGCTCATTGGCAAACCTATCCAGTTACTAACAGGGCCAGTCATTCTTCTTGCCCAAAGTATCCCCGCCGGAGGCTCCGGCGGGTTCAACGCACGCAGCCGCCCGCGGCTAGCACCGCTCAAATCCGCGTGCGATCTCGTAATCTGTGACGACCGCCTCGAAATCCTCGATCTCGACCTCGGCGGCGCGGGCGTAGTGATCGACCACGTCATCGCCCAGAGCAGCGCGCAGCATGTCCGACCTCTTCAACGATACATAGGCATCGCGCAGATTGGTCGGGATCATGCCCTCGTCGCCCGAATAGGCGTCGCCGGTGAATGGCGGTGCCAGCTCCAGCTTTTCCTCGATTCCCGCCATTCCGGCAGCCAGCTGAACGGCCATGGCGAGGTAGGGGTTGATGTCGGACCCGCCGACGCGGCACTCGACGCGTACCGCTTTGGAGCTTTCACCGCAGAGGCGAAAACCGGCGGTGCGGTTGTCGACGGACCAGATCGTGCGGGTGGGCGCGAAGGTGCCCTTTTGAAACCGCTTGTAGCTGTTGATGTAGGGCGCGAGGAAATAGGTATAGTCGGGCGCGTATTTTAGCATCCCGGCCATGTAGTTCTTCATCAGCGCGGACATGCCCAGATCGTCGGAGGCGTCGAAAAAGACGTTCTCGCCATCCTTCCACAGTGACTGGTGCACATGGGACGAGCTGCCGACGCGATCCTTGTGCCATTTCGGCAGAAAACTGGCGGCATGCCCCTGCTGCCATGCGATCTCTTTCACCGCGTGCTTGGCGATGGTGTGATAGTCGGCCGTGTCGAGGGCTGCGGCATATTTGATGTTCAGCTCTTCCTGCCCGGCTTCGGCCTCGCCCTTGGTGCACTCGATGGGCAGGCCGGCGTTCCACAGATGGTTGCGCAGGGGGCGCATGACGTGCTCTTCCTTGGTCGTCTGGAAGATGTTGTAATCTTCATTATAGCCCGAAATCGGGGCGAGGTCCCGGTAGCCGTCCTTGCGGATCTCATCGAGACTTTTCTCGAACAGGAAAAACTCCAGTTCCGTCGCCATCATGGCGGTGAATCCCATCGCCTCCAGCCGCGCCAGTTGCGCTTTTAGCATCGCGCGCGGGCTGTGCGGGACCGGCTGGTGCGTGTGGTGGTCCAACACGTCGCACAGCACCATGACGGTGCCCTCCAGCCACGGCATCGGGCGCAGCGTGTCCAGATCGGGCGCCATGACATAATCGCCATAGCCCGTTTCCCAGCCGGTACTGGCATAGCCCGAGGGCGTGGACATTTCCAAATCGGTTGCCAGCAGATAGTTGCAGCAATGGGTTTCCTTGTAGGCGCCGTTGATGAAATGCTGCGCGTGGAACCGCTTGCCCATCATCCTGCCTTGCATGTCCACAAAGCACACCAGCACGGTATCGACGGTGCCGTCCTTTACCTGTTTTTTGAGATCGTCAAAGCGGAGCGCGGGGGTCTGTGCGTGGGACATTGCGTGCATGAGGCACCTCGTGGAAAGCTGATGGCTGGAACGGGACGCGCCCCGGCAACGCACCGGGGCCTCCCAAATGTTGAGCTGAGATCACTCGAAGGTGTAGGGCGGGCCTGCCTTGGCGATCACGTCGTTATAGTCGCGGAAGATCTGCACGACCTTCTGGTGAACCTCGCCCTCCTGGGCGATCTCGTCCCAGAACGTCACCGCGGCATCTTCGACCTGCTTCCACTCGGCCTGCGGGATCGAGCGCAGTTGCAGCTTGTCGCCCTGCGCGCGCAGACGCGCCTCGCCGCCCCAATACCACTGGTTGCGGTAGGTGTGGCTGGCCTCGATCCCGGCCATGACGATCTGCTTCAGATGTTCGGGCAGGTCGGCCCACTGCTTGGGATTGACGAAGAACGATCCGATCCACGCGCCCGAGATGTTGTTGGTCAGGAAGTAGTCGGTGACGTCCGCCCAGCCCACCGTGTAATCCTCGGTGATGCCCGACCATGCCATGCCGTCCAGCTCGCCCGTTTGCACCGCAACTTCGGCATCCTCGTAGGGGATGCTGACGGGGATGACGCCGAACTGCGACAGGAACCGGCCCGCGGTGGGGAAGGTGTAAAGCTTCAGCCCGTCCAGATCCGCCAGCGACGTGATCTCGCGGGTAGTGTTGAAGTTGCAGGGGTCCTGGCCCGCGGCCGACAGCCATTTGACGCCGACCTTCTCGTATTCAGCGTCCCAGATCTCGGCCAGCCCGTATTGGTTGAACAGGGCGGGCACGTCGAGGATGTGCTTGGTCGCCAGCGGGAAATATCCGCCGAATTGTTGCAGCGGCGTGGGGGAGGCCATGGAATCGTCGTCCGAATGGACGCCGTCGATGGTGCCGCGCTGCAGCGCCTGAAACATCTCGCCGGTGGGCACGATCTGGTCGGCGTAGAACAGCTCGATCTCCAGCTCGCCATTGGCGGCGGTGTTGATGTAGTCGATGGCGGGTTTCGTCACCTCGGCGCCCAGCGCGGCCCCGGCATAGGTCTGGAACCGCCATTTGATCGCGTCCTGTGCACGCACGATTGACGGTGCGCCCAGTGCGGTGGCCGCCGTGCCGATGCCGGCGGAGGCCAGAAACTTTCTGCGAGTTGTCATGTTTTCTCTCCTTGTTGAGGTCATTGTTTGCGCTCCTTTGCGGAGTTCTATTGTCGTCAGTTGTACACCAGATCCGGCAGCCACAGGGCAATCTGCGGGAAGGCCATGACCGCCGCCAGCGCCCCCACCATCACCGCCACGAACGGGATGATCGAGCGATAGATATCGCGGATCGAGATTTCCGGCGGCGCCATCGCGCGCATCAGGAACAGGTTATAGCCGAACGGCGGCGTCATATAGGCAATCTGGCAGGTGATCGTATAGAGCACGCCATACCAGATCAGATCGAACCCCAGATCGCCCACCAGCGGCACGTAGAGCGGCGCCACGATGACCAGCATCGCAGTATCGTCCAGAAACGTGCCCATCACGATAAAGCTGAGCTGCATCAGGATCAGGATGATCCACGGGTCCAGCCCCCATTGCGCGGTGAACAGATCCGAGATCGCCTTGACCGCGCCCAGCCCATCGAAGATCGCGCCAAAGCCCAGCGCGGCGAGGATGATCCACATGAACATGCAGGAAATGCCCAGCGTCTGGCGCACCGAATTCTCGAACACCTCGCGCGTCATCCGCCCCTTGAGAACCGCAGCGAGGAAGGCGGCCATGGCGCCGATCGCGCTGCTCTCCACGAGGCTCGTCCACCCCTTGACGAAGGGCACCATCATCACCGCAAAGATGACCAGCGGCAGCAGGCCGGCGCGCAGCAGGCGCAGCTTTTCGCGGGTGCCGACGTCGCGTTCCTCCACCGGCAGGGGCGGGCCAAGGTCGGGCTGCATCCGGCAGCGCACATAGATGTAGATGATGAACATCACCGCCATCATCAGGCCGGGAATGACGCCCGCCAGCCACAATTGCCCGACTGGCTGACGTGCGATCATCGCGTATAGCACCAGCACCACCGAGGGCGGCACAAGGATGCCAAGGCTCGACCCCGCCTGAATGACGCCCGTCACCATGATCTTGTCATAGCCGCGTTTCAAAAGCTCGGGCAGCGCGATGGTGGCGCCGATGGCCATGCCCGCCACACTCAGGCCGTTCATGGCTGAAATCAGCACCATCAGGCCAATCGTGCCGATCGCCAGACCGCCGCGCACCGGCCCCATCCAGACGTGGAACATGCGGTAGAGATCGTCGGCGATGCGCGACTCAGACAGCACATAGCCCATGAAAATGAACATCGGCAGCGTCAGCAGCGGATACCACTTCATCAGCTTCATCGCGGCCGAAAACGGCATATCCGCCCCGCCGGTGCCCCACAGCAGCATGCCCCCGGCAGCGGCGACAAAGCCGATGGCCCCGAACACCCGCTGACCCGTCAGCAGCATCAGCATCATCGTGCTGAACATCAGGATCGCGATCATTTCGTATGGCATCAGAGCTCTTCCCCGCGAATGCGGCCGATATCGCGGAAAAATTCAGCGGTGACTTGAAGCAGCATCAGTGTGACGCCGACGATCATTATGGTTTTCACCGGCCAGATATACGGCTGCCATGCGGTCGGGCTGCGCTCCATGAAGCCCATCTGCTCCTTGGCGGCCGAGGGGCCTTCGGTGATCAGCGTCGTGAACAGGCCCCAGAAAAAGCGGAACGGCTCGCCGGTGAAATGGCCCAGCGAATAGGCGGTCGATCCGATGGCGCCGTATAGCAGCACGCCGAGGTAGAACATCAGGAACAGCACGGTAATGGCGTCCATCCACGCCTTTTGCCGGACGCTCCAGCTGCCGTAGAACAGGTCCATCCGCACGTTCGATCCCATCTGGATCGCGTAGGGACCGCCCAGAACGTAAAAGGCGACCATGACGAACTGGGCCATTTCCAGCGTCCAAAGCGTCGGCTCGAAGAATGCCTTGGACACCGACGACCACATCAGCACGCCGATCAGCGCAAAGATCAGATACATCGCAAAGCGGCCGATGTAGTAATTCATCGCATCGACGCCGCGCACGAAACCCCGGATGACTTTAGGCATGTCTGGCCCCCTGCGCTTGCAGGCCCAGATGGATCAGCGCGGGCGCGATCATCTGGCACAGCTCGTTCCCGATGCGCGCGACATCCTCGGACGTCCGCAGCAGATCGTTGCGGACCTCGATCATGACATTGGGCAACCCATGCGCCATCCCGTGAATTTGCAGGGAATGGGTAACGCCGTCCTCGGGACCATAAGGCCGGTTCCGGTGCACCTTGCGATGCGGCACCTTTGCCGCGTTCTTCAGCATGGCATCTGCCAGCGCGGCATCGCTGTCGTGCAGAATTCCGATTTCGGTCTCGCGCGTCTCGCCGTAGAATACCGGGGTAAAGCTGTGGACGGTGATAAGCGCCGTGGGCTGCCCGCGCTGCTGCCTCGCGGCGATGGCGCGCGCCACCGCAGCGCAGAAGGGGCGATACACCGTATCAACCCTCTCGGCGCGCTGGGCGTCTGTCAGACCGGCATTGCCCGGCACGTCGATCAATTCGGATCTTTCCGGCGTGGCCGAGGCGGCCTCGGGTGGGCGGTTGCAGTCGTAAACCAGCCGCGAAACGGTGGCGGCAATCAGCGTGCTATCAAGGCAACCGGCCAGATACAGCGCCAGATCGCGCGCGCCGGGATCCCACGCCGCATGACTGGTCGCGGCCTCAGGCGTCAGGCCCAGCCCGTTGTAGCGCGCAGGAGTATCATGCGCGGCATGTTCGCACAGGATCAGCGCGGGGCCATTGGCATCCGCGCCGATAACTTCGACCGGCGACTCTGTTTGTGGCGCGCCTGACATGACGTCCCCTAGATGTTTGAAAAAATGTTTCCACGTCGCGGAATTTCTGTCAATATCTTTTCAGACCTATTTCGGAGAAACCCGGCATGAGCCAGACCTCCCAACCAAAAGGCAGAACAGTGCGCGAGGCGATCCGCGCGCATTACGCCGCGCTGACCCAATCGGAACGCAAATTCGCGCAGGCGCTCCTGGACAATTACCCGGCGGCCGGCCTTGCCTCGATCACCATCGCGGCGGCCAATGCGGACGTCTCGACGCCCACACTGGCGCGGCTGGTGCAAAAGCTGGGGTTCAAGGGCTATCCGCAGTTTCAGCAGGCGCTTCTGGCCGAGCTTGAGGCCAAGGCGTCCGGCCCCACCCAGCGCCGCGATCAGTGGGCCAGCGAAGTGCCTGAGTCGCACCTGCTGAACCGTTTTGCCACCGCCGTCGGCGACAACATTCAGCAGACGCTGGCCAATATCGACAGCGCGCAGTTCGATAGCGCGACCCGGCTGTTGGCCGATACGGACCGGCGGCTTTACGTGGTTGGCGGGCGCATCAGCCGGGCGCTGGCCGACTATGCCTTTACCCATTTTCAGGCGGTGCGTCGGCGGATCACGCATATGACCTCCAGCTCGGCCACCTGGCCGCATTACGTGCTGGACATGGCCGAGGGCGATGTGCTGCTGCTGTTCGACATGCGCCGGTACGAGACGAACCTGCTGCGCCTTGCGCAATTGGCAACCGAACGCGGCGTTGCCGTGATCCTGATCACCGATCAATGGGCCAGCCCCGCCGCTGCCTATGCGACGCACACGTTCCACTGCTGGACTCAGATCCCGTCGGCATGGGACAGCAGCACCTCGACCATGATGCTGCTGGAGGCGTTGATCGCCGCCACGCAAGAGGCGAACTGGCCCGAGACGCGCGATCGCTACGAGCGGCTGGATGCGATCTTTGACGCCGCGCGCCTGTTCGAGAAGTGATCCGCAGTTTGCGCCGCCCCCAGGCAACGAACAGGGCCTGAGCCGCGTTAAGCTTCAAAGCGAAGGGGAATTGTCATGAGCGAATATGATGTCGATGTCGCCATTCTGGGCGCAGGAACGGCGGGGATGGGCGCCTACCGGGAGGCGTCCAAGCAGACCGACAGCATCGCCCTGATCGACGGCGGCCCTCTGGGCACGACCTGCGCGCGCGTGGGCTGCATGCCGTCCAAATTGCTGATCGCTGCCGCCAACGTCGCCCAAGGGGTTCGTGACACGGACCGGTTCGGGATTTACGCGGACCCGCCCCGGATCGACGGGGTCGCGGTGATGCAGCGCCTGCGGGACGAGCGGGACCGCTTCGTCGGCTTTGTTCTGGATACGATCGGGGAATATCCCGACCGCCACCTGATCCGCGAAAACGCCACATTCATCGACAACCACACGCTCAAGCTGTCCGGTGGCGGCACGCTGACCGCCCGCGCCATCGTGATCGCGACCGGCTCGCGCGCCAATATCGCCGGCCCGCTCGAAGGGGCAGGGGACCGCCTGATGACCAGCGCGGATATTTTCGACTGGCACGATCTGCCCGAATCCGCCGCCGTGTTCGGGGCCGGTGTCATCGGCCTGGAATTGGGGCAGGCGCTGCATCGCCTTGGTGTGCGTGTGCGGATGTTCGGGCGCGATCATGCGGTCGGCCCGATCTCGGATGAGGAAGTGCGCAGCTGCGCGGCGCGTATTTTCGAACAGGAGTTCCCGGTTCATTGGCATGCCGACAGCAAGGTGTCGCGCGATGGCGCTCAGGTCGTCGTGCGCTGGTCTGATGCGGATGACGATGACGCCGAGGAGCAGGAGGAACGCTTTGACGTCGCCATCGCCGCGACCGGGCGGCGCCCCAATGTCGACAAGCTGGGGCTTGATGCCACGTCGCTGCCGCGCGACGACAAGGGCACGCCGATCTTTGACCCGCTTTCGATGCGCGTCGGGGACAGCCACGTATTCATGGCGGGGGACGCCAGCGCCGATCTGCCGCTGCTGCATGAGGCCGCGGACGAGGGGCGCATCAGCGGCAAGAATGCGGCCCGCGTGCCTCAGGTCTATCGCAAGGCGCGCCGCGTGCCGCTGAGCATCGTGTTTTGCGAGCCGCAGATCGCCATGACGGGCGCCAGCCATGCCGAACTGACCGAGGCGGGCACCGATTTCGCCGTCGGCGCGGTGGACTTCGCCGATCAGGGCCGCGCCCGCGTAATGGGCGTCAACGCGGGGCTGCTGCGCCTTTACGCCGCGCGCGACAGCGGGCGGCTGCTGGGGGCGGAAATGGTCGGGCCGGCGGCCGAGCATATCGGCCATCTGCTGGCATGGGCGATTGAAAGCGACCTGACCGTTGATCAGATGCTGGAGCGGCCGTTCTATCACCCCAGTCTGGAGGAAGGGCTGCGCACGGCACTGCGCAACACGGTCGAGGCGCTGGGAATGGGGCCGAAACCGCCCTTGCGCAGCATCGACTGCGGGCCGGGGGCGTAAGCCCTTTCGGCGCTCCTATTCGCCACAAATCGGCGAATTGCCCGTGACGCATCAGCGCCGCGCGCGGTTCGGGGCCAAGTTGTGCTTCAACTTGATCTCGAAACGCTTTAACACACCCGAAACGTCAGAAACGGGAGTCTGCGATCATGGCCAAGATCACCTATATCGAGCACAACGGGACCAAACATGAGGTCGAGGTGCCGACGGGCCTGACCGTTATGGAAGGCGCGCGCGACAACAACATTCCGGGAATCGAGGCCGATTGCGGCGGCGCCTGCGCCTGTTCGACCTGCCATGTCTATGTCGACGCCGCATGGGTCGAAAAACTGCCCGCCAAGGACGACATGGAAGAGGACATGCTGGATTTCGCGTATGAGCCCGATCCCGTCCGCTCGCGCCTGACATGCCAGATCAAGGTGAC
Source organism: Roseovarius sp. (assembly GCA_036568405.1). Classification (GTDB taxonomy): domain Bacteria; phylum Pseudomonadota; class Alphaproteobacteria; order Rhodobacterales; family Rhodobacteraceae; genus Roseovarius. The sequence goes on along the minus strand of DATCSR010000008.1, from coordinate 6,319 downwards.
CGACGCTCTGGATGGTCTGGTCGTCCAGATGCCTGAAAAACAGATCTGATTTTCTCGCCTTTGATTTTCGTGCCAACGGGCGGTCGGTGGCGCGGCGTCTGCCGCTGCGCCCTTTGGCATGGCATGCGCGCCGCGCGCGGCTGGTGTGGTGTCTGTGTCCGGCGGGCGCCTAGCTGAGATAGAACCGATCCGCCTTCAACGGCGCGGGCGCCGGCATGTCCAGATGCGGCGCAAGGCTGATTTCCATGGTTCGGCACATCGCGTCCAGCGGCAGGCCATTCACCGTCTCGCCGAACGGGTGCGCGAGTTCCTCGGTCACTTCGGCGAGGCCGATGAAAATGTAGGCCATGATCGCCACGAATATCGGCGTCAGCCATCCTGCGGTATCCATCAGCCCGAACGGGATGAGACCGCAATAGAGGTATGTCGTGCGAAAGATCAGCAGCGAATAGACGTAAGGCAGCGGCGTCGTCGCGATCCGCTCGCACCCGGCCTGTGCGCGGGCGATGGATGCCAGACGCTCGGCCAGCGCGCGGCGGGCAAACCCGTCTGGCGCGGTTCCGGTGACGGCGCGGCCCATCTGGTCCAGCATCGCGCAGGGCGGATGTGGCTGGGCAGTGTCCGGCACGCTCAGCCATTCTGCCGGGGCCGAGGTGGCCGGCAGTTGCCGCAGGTTCAGCCGGTGCGCATGGGCAAATCCGATGGCAAGGCGCAGGATGCGGTGGCGGTCTGCCCGGTCGGGCAGGAAAATCTCGGCCTCGCGGGCGAGGCTGCGGACATCGGCGATCAACTGTCCCCACAGCTTGCGCCCTTCCCACCAGCGGTCATGCGCGGCGTTGTTGCGAAAGCCCAGAAACAGCGACAGCGCGATGCCGAACACGGCAAAAGGCGCGGCATCGGTATGGGGCAGGGGCAGGTACGTCTGATCCAGCCAGACCAGCCCGGCGGCAAAGGCAGTCACGAACGCAACGCGCGGCAGAATTCTGGGCAAGACCGAGCCGCGCACTGAAAACAGCAGTTGCAGCAGCTCTGGTTTGTCCCGGATGATCACAGCGCGCGCCAGCCGATGTCGCGGCGGCAGAATCCTTCGGGCCAGTCGATGCGGTCCACGGTGCGATAGGCATTATCGGCCGCCTCGCGCAGGGTGGCGCCCCGCGCGGTAACGCCCAGGACGCGCCCGCCCGCTGCGGTGATCTTGCCATCCTTGGCGGCTGTGCCGGCATGAAACACCATGTTGAAGCTGTCTGCCGGGCAGTCCTCCAGACCGCCGATGACGCTGCCCTTGGTATAGTCGCCGGGATAGCCATCTGCCGCCATTACAACGCAAAGCGCGTGATCCTCGGCCCATGTCACATCCGTCTGGTCCAGCCTTCCGTCCGCTGCGGCATGCATCAGGTCCAGCGCCTGCGCGCCCAGCCGCATCATCAGCACCTGACATTCCGGATCGCCAAATCGCACGTTGTATTCCACCAGACGCGGCTGGCCGTTCTGGATCATCAGCCCGGCATAGAGCACGCCCTGAAACGGCATCCCGCGCTTGGCCATTTCGGCAATCGTCGGCCGGACGATTTCGTCCATCGCGCGCGCCTCGATTTCCGGCGTGACGACGGGAGCGGGGGAATAAGCGCCCATGCCGCCGGTATTGGGGCCGGTATCGCCCTCGCCCACGCGCTTGTGATCCTGGGCGGTGCCGATGGACAGGATGTTTTCCCCGTCGCAGAGGACAAAGAGCGACGCCTCCTCACCCTGCATGAATTCCTCAATCACCACCTCGGCGCCGGCCCCGCCAAAGGCGCCGCCGAACATGTCGTCGATGGCGGCGTGCGCCTCCTCGATTGTTTCAGCGATGATAACCCCCTTGCCCGCGGCCAGCCCGTCGGCCTTGACCACGATGGGGGCGCCTTGGGCGGTGACATAGGCCTTGGCGGCGGCGGCATCGGTGAAGTGGCCGTAGGCGGCGGTGGGGGCGCCGCAAGCGTCGCAGATTTCCTTGGTGAAGCGTTTCGATGCCTCCAGTTGCGCCGCCGCCTTTGACGGACCGAAGGTCAGCACGCCCGCCTCGCGCAGGCGGTCGGCCACACCGGCGGCCAGCGGTGCTTCGGGGCCGATGATGACGAAATCAATCGCCTCCTGTTCGGCAAATGTGACCACGGCGCCGGGGTTCATGATATCCAGCTTGGTCGCACATTCGGCGATGGCCGCAATTCCGGCATTGCCCGGCGCCACGATCAGCCGGTCGCATTTGGGATTTTGCAGCACGGCCCATGCAAGGCTGTGTTCGCGCCCGCCACCGCCGAGGATCAAGATGTTCATGCCGCTCTCCTGCTGTCTGCACTTGCGCGCCCTCATTAGGCGCAAGGTTCCGCGCAGGCAAGCAGGCGGGTGTGGAACGCAGCCGCGCCCTCTGCGTTGGGGCAGCAGAAGACACCAAGACATGAAAGGAAAGACTATGGCCGATATTTCAGGGCGCAAAGTCGCAATTCTGGCAACGCATGGCTTTGAGCAATCCGAGCTGGAGCACCCGCTGAGGGCGCTGAAACAGGCTGGCGCCACCGTCCACGTCATCGCCCCCGAGGGCGGCCAGATCCGTGGCTGGGATGGCGACGATTGGGGCCAGAGGGTCGACGTGGATCATAACCTGGATGCCGTGAAGTCCGCCGACTACGACGCGTTGATGTTGCCCGGTGGCCAGATGAACCCGGATCTACTCCGCGCCAATCCCGATGCCGTCGCCTTTGTGCGGTCCTTCTGGGATGCAAAGAAACCCATCGGCGCCATCTGCCATGCGCCTTGGTTGCTGATCGAGGCGGATATCGCCAAGGGCCGCGACATGACCTCCTATCATTCGATCCGCAAGGATGTGGAAAACGCGGGGGCCAACTGGCACGACAAGGACGTCGTCACCGACAAGGGGCTGGTGACCAGCCGCAACCCCGATGATCTGCCTGCCTTCTGCGAAAAGCTGATCGAAGAGATTGCCGAGGGCAAGCACGGCTCGCGCGCCGCATAAAGCGATCTTTTCAAGCGCGCCGGGATCGGGCATTGATGGGGCATGTCAGACCTTATCGACGATCCCGATCCCGGCGAAAACGCGCCCGAATTTTCAGTCTCGGACCTGTCGGGCGCGATCAAGCGGCTGATCGAGGGCGAGTTCAGCCATGTCCGCGTGCGTGGCGAGGTCGGGCGCGTGTCCCGGCCCAAATCCGGCCATATCTATCTGGACCTCAAGGATGACCGCGCCGTCATCAACGGCATCATCTGGAAGGGGGTCGCTGGCCGCCTGCCCGTCATGCCCGAGGAAGGGATGGAGGTGGTCGCAACCGGCCGCCTGACCACGTTCCCCGGCCAGTCCCGCTATCAAATCGTTATCGAGGATATCAAACCGGCCGGTGCCGGGGCGTTGATGGCGATGCTGGAAAAACGCAAGGCCGCGCTGGCCGCCGAGGGGCTGTTCGCGTCCGAACGCAAGCGCCCGCTACCCTACCTGCCCGAAATCATCGGCGTCATAACCTCGCCTTCGGGCGCGGTGATCCGCGATATCCTGCACCGCCTGCGCGACCGTTTCCCGCGCAAGGTGCTGATCTGGCCGGTTGCCGTTCAGGGCGAACGCTGCGCCGGCGAAGTGACCCGCGCGATCGAGGGTTTCAACGCCATGACGCCCGGCGGCGCGCTGCCCCGGCCCGATCTGATCATCGTCGCGCGCGGCGGTGGGTCGATCGAGGATCTGTGGGGCTTCAATGAGGAATCGGTCGTCCGCGCGGCGGCGGCCAGCGATATCCCCCTGATTTCCGCCGTCGGGCATGAGACGGACACGACGCTGATCGACTACGCCTCTGACAGGCGCGCGCCGACGCCCACAGCGGCAGCCGAACTGGCCGTGCCGGTGCGGCTGGATCTGCTGACATGGCTGGACGGGCAGGAGGGGCGGCTGATCCACGCGCTGACCACCGGCGTGGCGCAGCGCGGCCAGCGGCTGCGTGATCTGGCGCGCGCCTTGCCACGGATCGAGACGCTGCTGGAAACCCCGCGCCAGCGGCTGGACGTCTGGGGCGACCGCCTGCCCGCCGCGCTGATCCGGGGCGTGCAACTGCGCCGCGTCGCCCTGTCCGAGGCTGGCGGCGCGCTGCGGCCCGGCGTGCTGCGGCGCATGATCGACAGCGATACACGTCGTCTGAACGCCGCGTCTGAGCGGCTGGCCGCCCGCGCGCCGGGCGAGGGTATCATCGCGCGCCGCGCGGATCTGGACCGTAGTGCGCAGCGTCTGTCGGCGGCGGCCCAGCGGCAGACAACCGCATGGCGCCAGCGTATCGACGCGCTGGATCGCTTGCGCGAAACGCTGGGATACAAGGCCACGCTGGAGCGCGGCTATGCCGTCGTGCGCGCCGATGGCGCGTTGGTCACGACAGCAAAGGCGGCGAAAAAGGCCAGCGCGCTGGAGATCGAATTCGCTGACGGGCGCGTGCAGATCGGGGCCACGGCGCCAGCGGCGAAAAAGCCGGCCCCCAAGCGCGCCGGAGATGCGCCGGATCAGGGCAGTCTGTTCTGAAATCAACTGCTGCGTGTTTCCATGCAGCGCATGATCCCGGGCAATACCCCGAGATTGTCGAACCCGTGCCGTTATTGTGCCTGAATTGGCTCGCATACCCGAGGCTTGCAGATAGCCGTAAGGATGCGCTCAATGGACCGCCTGACAGAAATGGAAGCCTTCGCCACAGTCGTGGATCAGGGCGGCTTTACTGACGCGGCGCGCAAGCTGGGCATGTCCAAATCAGCGGTCTCCAAGCATGTCTCCTCGCTGGAGGCGCGGCTGGGCGCGCGCCTGCTGAACCGCACGACGCGGCGCGTCAGCCCGACGGAAATCGGGCTTGCCTATTACGACCGCGCCCTGCGGGTGCTGAACGACGCGGGCGAAGCCGACGCGCTGGTCAGCGCCATGCAGAGCGACCCGTCAGGCCTGTTGCGGATCAGCGTGGCAACTGATTTCGGCGTCAATCACCTCAGCCCGGTCTTGGGCGCGTTCCTGGACGAATTCACTGAAATTACGGTGAATATGGTGCTGGACAACCGCTATGTGGAGCTGATCTCCGAAGGCTTCGACATGGCCATCCGTATCGGCGAATTGGAAGACAGCAGCCTGCGCGCCCGCAAGCTGACCGAAACGACCAAGCGGATGATCGCCGCGCCCGGCTACCTCGCCAAATACGGGCGCCCTGCCAAGATTGATGATCTGAACGAGCACAAGCTGCTGCATTATTCCAGCCAGGCGGGCGGATCGGTGTGGAAACTGACCGCGCCTTCGGGCGAGAAACGTCAGGTGCGCACTGCCGGGGGTCTGTCGGTCAATGACGGCCAGTCGCTGCTGAATGCCGCGATTTCCGGCCTTGGCATCGCCTATCTGCCCAGTTTCCTCTATTCGGGCGCGATGAAAAAGGGTCTGGTCGAGGATGTGATCCTCGATCTTCCGGTCGAAACCCAAGGCATCTACGCGGTCTATCCGCCGGGCCGGTTTACCCAGCCGAAGGTGCGCGCCTTCATTGATTTTCTGGTAAACGCCTTTGCCGACAAGGGGCCGGCTGAATGGTAGGTCGGCGGCGCGGCTGACCTTCGATCCGCCGGAAACGGCCACCTGCACCGGGTGCGATAATCGGCGAGGCGGGTTTGGTGTCATGCCGCCTTGCGCGTTCGGCTTGCCTTCGGGACGCGGAGACGCAGATAAGGGGCAACGCCAACCAATAAGGAAAATCTGATGAGCAAGCCTGTCCTTCTGACCATGTCCGGATCCCTTCGCAAAGGGTCCTACAACCGTATGCTGATTGCCGAGGCCGTGCGCGCCTTTGGCGACGCTGAGGTGATCGAGGGCGATCTGAACCTGCCGCTCTATGATGGCGATGTCGAGAATGAAGGCAGGCCGCCTGCCGTCCAGACGCTGATGGATCAGGTCGTCCGGGCTGATGCGATGGTGATTGGTGCGCCGGAATACAACAAGGGCATTTCCGGCGTTCTGAAGAACGCGATCGACTGGCTTAGCCGCGCCAACCCGCCGGTGCTGAAGGACAAGGTTGCCGTGATCCTGTCCGCCGCCGGTGGCCGCACAGGGGGCGAGACGGCGCATTTCATGACCCACTCGATTCTGACGCAGCTGCAGGTCAACGTGGTCCACGGGCCGCTGATTCTGGTTGCAGCGGCGCAGAACGAATTTGACGACGATGGCACGCTGAACAACGATTTCCTGAAGGGTCAGGTTGAGGCGCGGATGACGCGGCTGCGTGATATGCTTACCTGAAGGCCTGACGCGTGCCGGGCGTTTTGCGCCCGGCAC
>DATCSR010000007.1:0-40840 GCA_036568405.1 Roseovarius sp. | reverse complement strand
TTGCCCCAAGCGTCCGCGCACTTTCCCCATAGCCTGATCCAAGACCCCCGCGGCTTCCTCCTTCCGAGGTTTGTCAACGCGGGCCGCCACCGCAGGATGGCCACCGGTGCGCCGAGGCCCGCATCGAAAAACCTTCAGGATTCCAGTCATTCGCTGCACAATGAACCAATGACCGCTTTGCGAACAGAATGCCTAAGTTCGCATTCAAAAAAGGTCGGTATTAGCAGCTTGCCCCGTTGTTTCTGGTGAAATGATGTCTGAGATTTCTTCAAGAAGTGGCTGCAATTTGCTGTGGTCGGAATGCGCCATGCCATGTTCGATCGCCGACGACCAATGGCCGTTGCGGTACAGTGAGGCGGCGCGCCCGCGAACTTCCAAGGCCGCGCGGTCTCGAAGCTCCTTGTCAGGCAGGCCTCCTGCCGCCATCCGAGAACGTATTTCTGCTGTTAGCCGGACCTCTACATCGGTGTCGTTGGCTAGGAGCGCGAGTGTCGCGACCCCGTAGATTGACTTTTCCAGAATAACCCAGCCGGTCTGGTAACGGCCCGCCTTGAACATCCAAGACAGCAGCATCTTGGCGATGTCATCCGAAAGCTCCGGGCAACTGCGCCTGCGCGCATCCACCGCCGCTTCGAAAAGCGTTTCAGTCATCTGAAAATTTTTAACGAATTTAACGGTTTCTTCGTCGTCGGGCACCCAGGACAATACTGCGACCAGCCAAGCCGCGTGTTTACGCAGTTTCTGCTGAGTATGCTCATCACAGGCGGCGGCGTTCGAAGCCGCGATCAGCATCGTAGTAACCGCGGTAATCCAGTGGATCATGTCGAACGTGAATTGTGATCGTTTTTCAATGGCGTGAAGGAGAAGTTCCTTCTCTGTGTGAAACATCCCATCCGCCCATTCCTCGAAGTTGTCGATAACCTGCTTAGCGATCACATCGTCCGCCGGCGCATCAGCTACCGCGTTAACGAGGTGGGAGAGCCGTACCGTGAGCCCTTGCGCGCTTGTGGCGGAGTAGTAGGGCGCAAGATAGGTGCTGTGGACGCTTATCAACGGCGCATCCGGCATGGCCATGAATAGCTTGGCAATAAGCTTCATGCTGTCGCGGATATCCTGCGCCGCGAACCGGACCTCCCGCATTTTTGTCCGCAACAGTTCGAAACTGAGGTGCGCAAGCTGTTCAACCCCGGTGGACGTGACGGGCCGGTAATCCTCGCGCGCGACCCCGGCGCACGAAATAATGCCGATTTTCTGCACTAGTGTCGTGATGCCTTGTGGGCCTTCCGCTGCTAACAGCACGTCGGCGCATTGCCCCATCAGTCGTATGCCCTCCATGAGAACGTCCGGCATGTTGTGCGGAATAATCCGCTCGACTTCCCCGGTAAGGTACCCGGCTGCCAGGTGCGCATGGGTCTTGGACGCGTGTGGACTTGCATAGTCAATCGCAAGATACAGCCGCACTAGCTCGGCCATTGCCCGAAGCGTTTGCTCTATCTGTTGTTCATCACCGCGCGTGACTCCAATACGCGCCGACTGCCGCAGATGTTCAAGGGTATCGTTGATGAACCCGTCAGAGGTGAGCGGATTATCTAGCATTAGTTGGTTGGCGAAGAAAGTTTTTCCCTTCGTTTCGATATAGGCAGAGTTGATCGCAATAATCGCGTTCATAGCCACAGCGCTGACCTCATGGTCGCCTCGCTCCGCATAGCGGCGCGCGAACGAAACTGCATAGCGTACTCCCTGATGCGCGGCGTCGGTCCACCCTCGATTGATCTGAAAATATGCCGTGCGCGTCAGGTCATGCTGGGACGCGTGGGGATTGGTCTGGGGCGGTTGGCTCCCTTCGGAAAACAGCGGCGCTGCCCGTTTGGCTCGAATCGCCCACGCTCGCAGCTCGCGCTGAGTCTGACGAACGACCATCCCGAGTTGCTGCGCCGGGTTCACAAGAATTAGTGCGCGGCGGTAGCCGTAGAGAAACAACCCGAGGTTAATTGCGGTGCCCCAGAAGGCTAGGAAAGCGATGGCGCCGACGCGCTGCTGATCTACATTAAGGGATAGGGTGGCGACTACGACCGCTAGAATGAATGTCGCCGCGAACGCGCTGAGGAGACGTCTGTCGGCGCTAAGCCTGCGAAATAACCCATGGGGCATTCGCTCTACGTTGACCTGCATAGCGAACAAAACAAGGGATGACACAATCGCCGCTGCTCCGATTAACGCGCCGCCAAGTGTCAGGAGGAATGATCCCAGCGATGCACGTGCAGCTTCAGTTGCAAAGATCGGGTGCAGCAATTCCTGGAGCGCCGGGACACTGAAACCACTGAGTCCGATCAACGCCAATAGCATTATCGCAACTGTTACCGAACCATGCCTTTGCCGCCAGACAAGATACCTGTACCGGACGAGATACAGTTGCTGCCAAACCAGAGCTCTGCGACGTGCCAATGCCTCCGATGCGCGCCTAGCGCCCCTATTTATTCGGCGACGCAATAGTCGAATGTGGGCTCGCAGCCTCATTGACATCCCATTCGAGTTTCGACTCTCAGCTTTTGGTAACAAGTAAAGACTATGGCAAATGACACTTCTTTGCGAGCCCCAGGGTCCATGGGTTCCTATGGGACTTCGAAACGGACATTTGCTCGTCAGTCGCTAAAAGTCCGGAATGGGCCGGACCCGTTGCGGTCAAGTATAATCGCGAGTCGCTCGCGGTCAGCACAAGATGAGTAAAGGTCACCCCGCCCGGTGATCCCGGGCGGGATCGTCTGCTGTCAGTCGCCGTTGCGGCGGGTGTTGGGGCGCGACCAGATGAGGCTGAACGTTTCTTCGCCACCTTCGATCACCGTGTCGTCGAAGAGGTTGGCGTAGATCGGTTGGGTGAAGCTCGGGTCGTCGAGCTTGAGGCTCAAGTAGTCGCGGCCCTCGGCGGAGCGCTTGGACCAGGCGGCGCCGATCTCGGCACGGCCGACGAAGACGCGGTGAGAGGGGGCGTTGTCGTTCGGGGTGCTGTCCTCGGGGACGATGCGGACGGCTTTCGCCTGCACGCTCAGGGTGACGATTTCGCCGACGTATTCGCTACCGGTCTTCTTGAAGGTTCCGATGGTGGCCATGTCATATCTCCTTTTGGCTTGTCCGAGCCCGCGCCATTCGCGGCCTCGATGGCGATCGTCAGGACCGGGGCGGTCCGCCGACGCAGCCCCTGTGGCCCGCAGCGCTAGCGGAGGACGGCGAGGCCGGTCTTTCTTGTTCCGCGAGGAATGGCGGACCCGATATTGTTCGGGGGCGCCAGGGGAAGAAAGTCCGGACCGGCCGTTGCGGCCTAGGCGGTCGAGGCGTCAGCCGATCCCGGTCAGATCAGCCGCTGAGAGGCCCGCAAGGGACGCGTGGCTTCATGCCATGGAAGAGGGGATGACAGGCTACCTCTGGACCGCGCAAGATCCCGGCAGCATGCGTCGTACAAAGACAGGTTGCGGCGTACAGGCGGAAACGGTGCATGTCCCGGACGTGCCTCGCTCCTCTGGGATTGCCCCCTCTCGCCGTGTCTGTGCTTGTCTGCCGTGATGGTCGGTATGCCGGTTTTCCAAGTGCATGCTCGACCGGGGTCATGCGCCATGACGTGGGTCTCAGTGATCTGGCTTTGCTCAGCCGGTCCTGCCCAACCGCAATGCTGCGGTGACGGCGAGGATCGAGACCTGTTGCCTCAATCGGTCGCTGGGCATGCTGACGACGTCACTGACGGCATGCTGCTGCGTTGGCTTCACGGAGCGTTCAGTGTTCGTCGAAAGACCTGTGCGGAGCCGTGTCCGACATGGCGTTGACCTCGGACCAGCCGGTGACTCGCGCCCAAGCCGTGCCTCCGATGACCAACGCGCCCAGCCACGACAGGATGGCGATAGCCGCAGCGCTCGCGCTGCCGAACTCGGCAAGGCCTTTTGCGGCATGAAACCCGGCGATCCCGGCGGGGATAGCGTAGATCAGGCCGATTGCGAGTTTGATGGGGATGGAGCGGATGCGGTCGAAGGCGAATTCGCCGAGAGCGGCGATAAAACTGCCGATGAACAGGCCCGCAATGATCGACAGGAAGACGCCTTGGCCGGTTTCATACAGATACATGCCGGATGTCAGCCCGATGGCGAAGGGCAGGGCGTAGACAGCCAGATTGAACAGGATCCAGCAGAGGGCACCGAGGCCGAACAGCGTGAAGAGGGTGGATACAAGCATAGGGCACTCCTTTCGAGAACAAGGATCGCGCCGCCACCTCCTCCATTGGCACGGGCAGATCATAGCAGAAAACAGCCCACCCCGGGAGGGTCCGGGGCAGGCATCGGCGGAAATCCGGTCATGCCGGTGGGGCGGCTTTCGGCCGGAAGTCGAAGAGGGGAATGCCCATCGCGCGGGCCTTGTCGGCGAGATTTTCGGTGATGCCCGAGCCCGGGAAGACGATGAGGCCGATGGGGAGGGTGTCGAGTAGATGGTCGTTGCGCTTGAAGGGGGCCGATTTGCCGTGCCGCGTCCAGTCGGGCTTGAAGACGATCTGAGTCACGCTGCGGTTGTCGGACCAGGCGGCGGCAATCCGTTCGGCCCCGCGCGGCGCGCCGCCGTGCAACAGGACCATGTCGGCGTGTTTCGCGTGGACGCGGTCGAGGGCCGCCCAGATGGCCGTGTGATCGTTGCAGTCGAGCCCGCCGGTGAAGGCGATCTTCGTGCCTTGCGGCAGCAGCGGTTCCAGATCGGCCCGGCGCTTCGCAGTGAGATGATCGCGGCTGTCGATCAGGGACGCGGTTAAGGTACGCCGGTTCACGTGGCTACCCGTGCGCGGGTGCCAGGTCTGGCCGAGATGCGCCTCGAACAACTCGGCGGCGAGATCACGCATAGCCTCAAAGGCATTGCGCCGCTCGATCAGCGTGATGCCCTCCGCGATCAGGGTTTCCAGTTCGACCGAGCGGACCTCGGATCCGTCCTGTTCGCGCTGTGCGCGTTTTTGTGCCTGTTCGTTGCTGTCGAGATCCCGGCTAGTCCGCGTCGCCATGCGGTGAAACATGTTCGTGGTGGACCAGAGTAGGTCTTCGAGGTCGGGCTCCAACCGCGTGTCGGACAGGGTCGAGACGAGCGCGTCGAAAATGTCGGCGACGGCGGTGCGAATGGCGTCGGGCTCCGGCAAGGGGCGGGGATCGGGTTCGTCGGTGAAGGGGCGCCAGCCGTAGAGCTGCAGTTCCTCGAGTACGACGGCGGTGGAGGATCGGGTTTGAAGATGGGGCTCGGTCATGATGTCGTCTCCGTTTTTCGAAGACCGCGCCTCGCGCGGCCTTCCCGGGCGACGGAAAAGCGGGGGCGGGGCGGGTCTGCATTCTCAGGGGTCCCCGTCGCGCCCGCGCGATGGGGTGGAACCGGAGCGCAGCGGAGGACGGCCTTGGCCGTTGCGGGCGCGTCCGGGCTCTGCTCCGTTTTGCCCGCTCTCGGAAGGCCGGAAGGCGTGGCTCTGATCGCGGAGGCGCTGGCCGACTGCACCGATCCCGATCAGTCGATGGCGTGGTCGAGGAAGGTCACGGCATCCTCGGGAGCCAGTTGCGGCCGCAGATGCGCGCGCAATTCGTCGCGGCCATTGGCCCGCAGATCGTCATTGAAATCGCCGAGACGAGGGGAGAGGTGGATCGCGTCGATCCCGACCTGTCTGGCCCGAAACGCCAGTTGGTCCGCGGCGGACAGGCCTGCCGGATCGGCATCAACGGCGATGTGGAGGCGGCGAAGATCGGCCGGCAGCTGCAGGGCTGCGAGATGGTTGGCGGACAGGGCCGCAATGACAGGAAGCTTCGGCAGGGCCATATGCAGGGCGAGCATAGTCTCCAGCCCTTCGCCTGCAGCCAGCACGCTGTCCGGTTTGCCGATGCGAACACCATGGCCGAGGAGATTGCCCATGGCTTTGCGCGGTGGAATGACCGGAGCCTTGTCCGCAGTGTTGGGGTCAAGCCAGGTTCGGTGCAGGCCGGTGACCCGTCCATCGAGGTCCGTCACCTTAGCGAGCAGGGCGGGCCACGTCTCCGGCGGGTCTGTCAACGCGTGATCCTCGCGCCAGTAGAAGCAGTTCGGGTGAAACCGGAAGTTGTCGTGATGGCCCAGCCCGGTGAGGCCGCGCCCTGCGAGATAGCGTTCCGCCAAGGTGCCCGACATTGGCTGGCCCATGGCCCAGAGCCGCCGCGCGGCCTCGGGTGAGCCGCGAGAGGTTGGCGGATTGTTGGCGCGGTGCAAGTCCGTCTGCGGCAGGCTTAGAAACCTGCGGGCCTCCTCAAGCGTGTCCTTCAGCGTGACGATGCCCATGTTGAGGGCGACCAGATCCAGCAGGTCGCCGTGCTGCCCGGTGGCGGAATCTGTCCACTTGCCAGCCGCGCCGGGTCCGGAGGTCGGGCCCGATAGCCGAACGTAAAGACTGCGGCCCGGCGTGTTCTGCACGTCGCCTACGATCCAGTAGCGGCCTTGCTTGCGTCCGTTTGAAAGGTACTGTCGGCAGACGGCCTCGGCATCCTCGGCAAGGCGGCGGGAGACGTCGGCGGCGGGGCTGTGCATGCTTTGTGCCTCCTGTGTTGGATAGAAAAAGGGGCCCGCCATTTCTGGCGAACCCCGGCTGCCGGAACTCGGGGGGAAGGAGCTCCGACCTGCTCGAAGGTCACTCGGCGGCTGTCTGGACGAAGGCGTCACCGGCGACAGGATCATCTTCCCCGTTGGGGTCGGAATCTCCGATAGCCGGTTCGCCGCCGTCTTCCGCCGATTGCGCTTCGCCGGTGTCGGCGTCGTCGATCAATTCGATCTCAGGCGCGTCCTCTTCCGGCAGAGGCGGCGTGCGCAGCGGGTCCGGCAGCCAGCCGGTGCCCACAAGCAGGTCCTCGGCGGCCGTCACCATTTCGGCCTTCTTCAGCCCGGCGATCCGGTCAGCGGCGTCCTTGCCCTTCGCCTCGCAGACGGCCTCGAGGATGCGCGCCTTGGTCACGCGGCCGAGGTAGCTGTCACCCGTGGCTGTCCAGCCCGCCTTGGCCATGTCGAGCCCGACGGTCCCGGCCAGAACATCCGCATGCGCGATGGCGCGCGGACGGCGCTGGTAGGGATCGTGGACGGCATTCACGCTCATCCCCACGCAGTGGGCGAAGAGCGCGTCGCGGCTGCAGCTGTCGAACTCGGTCAGCGCCTCCCAGAGGCCTTCTGGCGCTTTCGGCAGGTTCCGTGCCCAGGTCTCGTGACGCTGGTCGATGGCCTGCGCGTAGGCCATGTCGCCGAGGCCCGGCACCTGCGATCCGAAACCCGCATTGCGCGGTTCGATCTCGACGCAGCTGTCGATGGCGTAGCGGTAGAAGAGCCGCAGGACCATCGCGTGCAGGGCCGCGAGGAAGGCGACCTGCGGGTCCTGGGCCAGCGCATTGCGCAGGGCAAGCGTGCGATGGGCCGTCAGTTCCATGACGAGGCGGTCGGAGAGCGGTTTGAGGCCGTCGTCCTCTTCCTCCTCGTCCGTGGCGGACGTGACGGTGGCGTCGATGTCCTCGTCCAGCGCCGCTTCCGGTACGACCTCGCCGGTGTCCGCCACCTCCTCGACCGGCTCATCCTCGGGCCGCACGTAGCCGCGCTCGACCCGCAGCCGCCCGGAACTGTCGATGCTGACGAAAGCTCCGGCCAGCGCGAGGTCTTCTGCCTCGTAGCGGATCGGGCGCGCCTCGAGCGTCTCCATCGCCGCCTCGATCTCGCCCAGCCGGGTATCGACGTCGTCGGGCAACTCGTCGGCCTCCGCATGCTCGGCCTCTAGCGCGTCGTATTCGGCCTTCAGCGCCTGGTAGCTGGCGGCTTCTTCGTCGCTCATCGGCACCGCCTCGCCATGGATCCGGCGCATCCCGAAGGTGTGGCCATAGGGGAATTCGGTATCGACCTCGACCCATTTCCAGCCCTCGGCCCGCACCCCATCGGCCTCTTCGGCCAGTTTCTCGCGCACCATGACGTCGAGAAGGGCGGCATCCTGCAGCCAGCCGCCGTCGTCCTGCTGGAACAGGTCGCGCAGGATTTCGCCCCCGGCCTCGACGTAATCGTCGAGGCCGACGAACTGCGCGCGCTTGTCCGAAGCTCGCACGGCACCCTCGGTCAGCATGCGGCGGATCTCGTAGGGCTGCCGGGAATAGTGCCGCTGCAGCGCCTCCCAGACTTGGCTTTGCCGCGCGTGATCGGGGTTGACCGTGAAGGCCATGAGCTGGTCGAGCGTCATCTCCTCCTCGGCATAGGCGTCGAGCAGCGAGGGCGCGACGGCGGCGAGCTTCAGCCGCTGTTTGACCACGCTGGTCGAGACGAAGAAGGCCGCGGCGATCTCTTCCTCCGTGCGGCCTTTCTCGCGCATCGCCTGGAAGGCGCGGAACTGGTCGAGCGGATGCAGCGGCGCGCGCTGGACGTTCTCGGCGAGGCTGTCCTCCTCGGCGAGCCCGTCTGTGCGCAAGATGCAGGGCACCAGCGCGGTCTTGTTCATGCGCTTCTGCTTGACGAGCAGTTCCAGCGCCCGGAACCGCCGTCCGCCGGCGGGGATCGTGTACATGCCGGTCTCGGCGCCGCTGTCGTCCAGCACGGGCCGCACGGTGATGGAGCTGAGCAGCGTCCGCCGCGCGATGTCCTCGGCCAGTTCCTCGATCGACACGCCCGCCTTGACGTGGCGCACGTTCGACTGGCTGAGCATCAGCTTGTTGAAGGGGATGTCGCGCGAGGCGCTGAGGGTGATCTTCTGTTGCTTTGTCATCGGGATATCTCCGCGACGGGCCAGCCGGGAGCCTCTCTCCCGACCTCCAAACCCGTCACGGAAAACCCGGCACCCCTCTTACTCTGGAGGCACCAAATAGGCCATATGAACTTGCAAATTAATTCATATGGCCTTATATCATCAGTCAAGCTAGGAAGGAGCGCCAACACATGGAAAACGTTGTTCTGGAACGTCCTGCACCGGATCGGCAGGGGGTCGCGCTCAAGGCCTTCGCTCGGATCACGGACGCCTGGTCGCTCACCTTGCGGGAGGCGGCGGCGCTGGCGGACATGTCGGACTCGACCTGGAAGCGGGCGAAGAAGCCTGAATTTGCAGGAGATCTGACGCGGGACCAGATGCTGCGGCTTTCCGCGCTGATCGGCCTCTACAAGTCGCTCGAGCTCTATTTCAACGAGCCGATCTCGCGGGAGTGGGTGAAGCTGCCGAACCGAGGTCCGGAGTTCGACGGCGCGCGGCCCGTGGACGCGATGATCGAAGGGGGATTGCCCAAGATCCTGCGCGTGCGGGGATATGTCGATGCGCTGCGGGGCGGGGTTTGAGGGTCGCCTCCGTCAACGACCGCGCCCTTGTCCGGCTGATTTCCGAGACCCATCACAAGCCCCCGGTGCTGCGAGGGCTGGTCGACAGCGACGAGGAGGCCGCGATTCTCGCCGAGATCGAAGGCGAGACCAGCGCCCGCCTGATCGCCGAAGCGCAGGGCAGTCCCGCGCTTGACCGTCGCGAACTCGCCTTCGCTCGGCGGTCGCATGACCTGTCCCTTTACGGTCAGAGCCATATCAACGCGGCCTTCACCTACACGCGACCTTCTGGCAACCGGTTCAACACCGGCGACCGCGGTGCGTGGTACTGCGCCTGGGACATGCTGACGAGCGCGCAAGAGGTCGGGTTTCACCGGACCCGCGAACTGGGCTTCATCGACCGCTACGAGGACGAGGCCCGTTACGTGGAATTGCTGGCGGATTTCATCGGGGACTTCCCGGATCTGCACGGGGAGGCGCATCCCGCGCTCGATCCGGCCCCCGAGCGGGGCTACCCGGCCGGGCAGCGCCTTGCCGCGGATCTGAGATCAGAGGGGCATCGCGGGCTGATCTACCCCTCGGTGCGCCACCCGGGTGGGCGATGCTTCGTCGCCTTCGATCCGGGGATCATCCAGAATGTCCGCCCCGGCGCGAGCTGGAAGCTGGTCTGGCAAGGTGCGCCCGAGTTCACAGTCGAGGGGCTATAGCGCCCCTCGAAATCTTCATTCAGTTCTTGAGTTTATCTCGATAGGTCGTTGATCCGAATTCATATTCAACGCAATCACACTTTTTCCAGCAACACCTTCGCCTTCCCCTCCATCACCAGCCGCGCATCCTGCTGCGGCTTCGACCGGGCCACCGCCGTGATCCCCTGCACGAAGTCGAAGACGCTCTCGGGCGGGCGGCCTTCCTCGGCCAGCATCGTCTCGACGATCCGCCCCGTCTCTGCCTTCGAGAACCCGCGTTTGCGCAGGAAGTCCTGCCGGTCCTCGTCCGTCCTCGCAACGATCTTTTTACGCGACGCCCGGATGCCGTCGATGAAGGGCGCGGGCGAGGACTCGGCGAAGCGGCTCAGCGCAGGCGCGGCCTCGTGGGCGAAGCGAGAGGCTGCGTATTTCGAGTGCCGGATCGTGATCTCCTGGAAATCCTCGACGCCCCAGAGGTTGCGGTTCTGGCAGACCGCGCGCAGGTAGAAGCTGGCGATGCCGAGCGTCTTGGCGCCCACCTCGGAATTCCAGCAGTAGAACCCCCGGAAATATAGGTCGGGCGAGCCGTCGGGAAGCAGCCCCGCCTCGATGGGATTGAGGTCGTCGACGAGGAACAGGAACACGTCGCGGTCGGAGGCGTAAAGCGTCGTCGTCTCCTTCGTCACATCCACGCGCGGGTTGTAGATGCCGGTCGACCAGTCGAGCACGCCCGGCACCTTCCAGCGCGTGTCGCCGGTGCCGTTGCCCGCGATGCGCTGGACGGCGGAGACCAGTTCATGGTCGTAGATACGGCCGTAGTCGGGGCCGGTCACGGCGCGCAGTTCGGTGCGGCCGTTCGCGACCTCCATGGTCTTGATCTGCTCGGCGCGGTGGTTGGTCAGCCCGTATTGCAGGTTAATGCCCGCCAGCGGCGCCGGCAGTTGCCGCAGATAGGCGGCCGGTGCGCCGACCAGGCTGGAGAGCTGGCCGAAGGACCAATGCGTCGGCGCGCTGGGTTCATCCCCGCCGGGCAGGACAAGGCCAAGCTTCTCCGGGTTGTCGCGATGCGCCTCGACCCGGATCGCCGCACTCTCGACCGTGCGCGTCCGGCTCCGCTCCGCCCGGCCTTTTACGGATGAAAAGAGATCGTCGAGCGACAGATACCGCTCGTCATCCGGCCGCGAGAACCACTCCGACGACACGCGGTCTACATTCGTTCCGCGCGACACATCCACTTTGTAGCCGCCGCAGGTGTCACGCCCTGCATCGATGATTTCGGTATTCATGGGTTTTCTCCCGCGACGGGCGGCCGAAAGCCTCTCTCTCGACCTCCAAACCCGTCACGGGCCGGGACGGCACCCCTCTGACTCTCCGGTCACTCGGCTGCGCGGGTCTCGAGCGGGGAAGGGGCGCGCGACGCGGCAAGCCGGTGCAGCGTTTCCGGGCGGATATGCGTGTACCGGCGCAGCATTTTCCAATCCTTGTGGCCAGTGACCAGCGAGACCTGTTCAATGGCGAAGCCAGCCTCGAACAGGCGGCTTGTGCCCTCATGGCGTAGATCGTGGAAATGCAGGTCCTTCACGCTGACCTCGACGCAGGCGCGCCGGAAGGCCGTTCCGACCGATTTCGAGTTGTAGGGAAAAATCCGGCCCCTTGCGTGCCCGAGTTCCTTGGCCTGTTCGGTGATCAATGCCCAGGCATCGAACCCCGTGGCGCCGAAGAGTGGGATCCGCTGGTCGTTCCCGGTCTTGTTGCGCGGGTCCTTCCTATCGCGGATCATGAGCATCCGGCGGTCGACGTCGAGATCGGTCCATGCGACGCGGCAGATCTCATCGAGCCGCATGGCCGTGGCCACTGCGAACTTCACGATCCGTGTCATCGGCAGGGTCAGGCGTTCGTTGTCATCGAAGCAACGGAAGAGGCGGTTCAGCTCGTCCGTGGTGGGGCGGCGGTCCCGCTCGGTGCCTTTGCCGATGAGGCCGAGCCGCTTGAGTGCGACGCGCGCCAGATCGACGGGTTCCGGAGAGATATCGAGCCCGTGCACGGCTGCTGCATGGGTGATGATCATCTTGATCACGCCGATATCGATCCCGAGAGTCACCGGTCCCGCGCCTTGCTCGGCGCGCATCTTGCCGTAGTCGATCAGCTTCTGCCGATCGAGGTGCCCGATCTTCTCCTTGCCCAGATCGCGCTTGAGCGTCTTGAGCGTGGCGGCCTTGCTGCGACGCGGCGGTTTCCCTACCTCGCACATATCGGTTATATGAAGGTCGATGAGGTCGCCAAAGGTCTGGAGGCGGGAAACGGACGACTTGTTCGGCGCCAGCCCCTGATCGACCCGGGTCTCCGCTTGGCGGGCCCAAAGATGGGCGTCGTCGCGGCGGAGGAACGTCTCGCTCGCGTAGCGGCCCTTTCGTCTGATCTGGACCCGGTATGCACCGGAGGGGAGCTTGGTGATGGAGGCCATTTTCGTGTGCGCTGTGTGTGCAATGAGTCGTCTTAGAGGGGCAAATTCGGGGATATTGGGGCGTATTCCAGCGTAGCAGCATCCGCCGCCAACAGTTTGAAGATACACAAAAAATGCAAATAAATCAACACGCTAGATTATCCTGTGCCCCTATGATGGATTGGACGGACCGCCATTGCCGCTACCTGCACCGGCAACTGTCGCGGCATGCTCTTCTATACACGGAAATGGTGACGGCGCCGGCGCTGGTACGGGGCGGGGCGGTACATCTGCTCGAGTTCGATGCGGCCGAGCATCCGGTCGCGTTGCAACTGGGCGGGGCGGATCCGGCAGAGCTGGCGCAGGCTGCGCGACTGGGCGCGGCGGCGGGTTATGACGAGATCAACCTGAACGTTGGTTGCCCCAGCGACCGGGTGCAGTCGGGTACGTTCGGCGCGGTGCTGATGAAATCGCCGGATCTCGTGGCCGAATGCTGCGCCGCGATGATCGCTGCCGTGTCGGTGCCGGTCACCGTCAAATGCCGCATCGGGGTGGACGATCAGGTGCCCGAAGATGTGCTACCGGATTTCCTGGCACGGGTGGCGGCGGCTGGAGTCACGCGGTTTGCCATCCATGCGCGCATGGCGTGGCTGGACGGCCTGAGCCCGAAGGAAAACCGCGATATCCCGCCGCTGGATTACGCGTTGGTGCACCGCATGAAAGCCGAGTTTCCGGATCTGCACCTGTCGGTCAACGGGGGCGTTGCGTCGTTGGAACAGGCGCGCGGTTTTCTGGATGCGGGGCTGGACGGGGTGATGATCGGGCGGGCGGCCTATCACCAGCCTGCCGATATCCTGTGTGCCGCAGACAGGGTGATCTTTGGCGCGGCGACGCCTGATACCACTGCCGAGGATGCTGTGCAGTTGATGCTGCCCTATATCGAGGCGCATCTGGCCGCGGGCGGGCGGCTGAACCAGATTACCCGGCATATGCTGGGCCTTTTTGCCGGTCGCCCAGGCGCGCGGACGTGGCGGCGCATGTTGTCGGAGGGCGCGCATCGTCCCGGCGCGGGCCCCGAATTGATCGAGGCGGCATTGGCCGGGATGATGGCGTCGCGCGCGGCCTGATGGTCGGTTGCTGCGCCTTGTGATGTTGACGTGCTGTACAAGGGGGCAGAGTGGCAAGCGGGTTTCTGAATACTGGATGGGCCCGGTTCGGCTATGATCCGGCGCTGGCTGAATGGGCGGGCGCGGCGCGCGCGGCAGCGTTGGCGCGCATGGCCGATCCTGCGCATCGGGCCGAATGGCTGCAATGCGGCGGGACGTGGTTCGTCGGGGTGGATACGCTCCCCAATGATGCCCGTGGTGCGGTCGCGGGCGGTGCGCCGCTGACCGGGCCGGGATATGCCGAGGCGCGTGCGATATATGGCGATCTGCCGCTGCATGCGGGGCAGGTGTCGGTGATCTATCCGGGCTATCCGCGCCCGCGTGCGGGCGAGAGCGAGGCGGCGTTTCGCTATCGCCAGCGCCGGGATGCGGCGCATGTGGATGGGTTGCTGGCCGTCGGCGCGGGCCGCGCGCGCATGTTGAAGGAACGCCACGCCTATATCCTCGGTCTGCCGCTGGCAGATGCGGCAGAGGGCGCCAGCCCGCTGGTGGTGTGGGAGGGCAGTCACGAGGTGATGCGCGCCGCCTTTGCCGCCGCGCTGGAAGGGGTGCCGCCGGAGCAGTGGGGCGAGGTCGATCTGACCGATATCTATACGGCGGCGCGGCGCGACGTCTTTGCCAGTTGCAGGCGGGTGGAGCTGCCTGCAAGGCCGGGCGAGGCGACGCTTGTGCACAGGCTGGCGGTGCACGGTGTCGCGCCGTGGACTCAAGGCGCAGAGGCGCCTGCAGAGGGGCGGATGATTGCCTATTTCCGCCCGGAATTCCCCGGCAAAGCAACCGATTGGCTATCGGCGCCCTGACGTTGACGTGCCCTGCCGTTGACGTCGGGGCACAGGCGTCAGACGCCCTTGCCGATCATTCAGGGCGCCGATAATGTGCGGCGCACAATATCTTCGGGGTGAAGCACCCCTTCTTTGACACAGGAAAGGACGCATTCATGGCGACGCTTGGCTCTCTTCCCGGAACGCTCCGTAGACGCCTGCCTGCGGCATTGGCCGGCTGGGGGATCGCGGCCGCGATGGCCTTGGGGACCGCGCCTGCGCTGGCGGGGGCGCCGCTGTCCTTGTCGCTGGAAATGGGTCCGAAGGACGGCGTTCGTTCGATCGGCTATTCCTGCGCGGACGGAACCGAATTGAATGTGCAATACATCAGCAGCGGGGCCAATGCGCTGGCGGTCATGCGGCTGGCCGGGCAGGATCTGATTTTCGTCAACGTCATCTCGGGGTCCGGGGCGCGTTATGTCTCGGGTGCGCGCGAATGGTGGACCAAGGGTCCGGAGGGGACGTTGCGCGACGGGACGTCAGGCGCCGATGCGGTGACTTGCACGGACATGTCCGCCGAAAAGAGCAAAGGCTGAGCCGGGCGAACCCGAGAGGGGCAGGCGCCGCATCGTCCGCATACGCCGCGCCGGCAACTGCACCTTAGCGCGCTTCGCGAATAAAGCCGGGACTACAACATTTTGCCGGGACGCCTCAGGTGGCGCGCCCCAACCGGGCGGCGCGCCCGCCGCGACGCTGCCGCAGCAGGACAGCGCGCATCGGCAGGCCGTCCATGATCGCGGCCCGCTCTTCATTCGACATCCGGGACCAGCGGGTGATCTCATCAATGCTGCGCAGGCAGCCGGTGCAGATCCGCGCTTCGGGATGGACCACGCAGATCTGGATGCAGGGCGATTGCACTTCGTCGCGTGTCCAGACAGGGGGCTCGCTTGCCGTATTGGTCTTGCCGTCCATCAATATGCGCTCCTCATATGCCCGATCCGGTCCAGCACCCCTTGCAGGATATACGACGCGGCGATGTTGTCGATCACCTCTGCGCGACGCTTTCGAGACGTATCCGCCTCCAATAGGGCACGTTCGGCGGCGACAGTCGACAAACGTTCGTCCCAATAGCCGATGGGCAGGTCGGTCAGGCGGCTGAGATTGCGCGCAAAAGCGCGTGTCGACTGGCAACGCGGCCCCTCGCTGCCGTCCATATTGCGCGGCAGGCCGAGGATGATGCCGCCGATGCTGCGGGATGCGGCGATCTCCAGCAGGCGGGCAGCGTCCAGACCGAACTTGCGCCGCCGCACGGTCTCGAACGGGCTGGCAACCGACCAGAGCGGGTCCGATATGGCCACCCCGATCGTCTTCTCCCCCAGATCGAGGCCCATCAGCGCCCGCACCGGGGGCAGGGCGGCGACATACTCTGTGATGTCGTCGTAGATCACTGCGCCGTCTCACCGGGGTCTATCCCGGCACTTTGGGCAGCGGCGCGGATTGTCTCGATCGCGTCTGGGCTGTCCTTGAAGATCACCAGCGCCTCGCTCTGGATCGCTGCCGCGCGCTCGGTTTCGCCCAGGATGCCGAGCGATGAGATCAGCCGCGCCCACTCTTCGGGCGGGCCGCCCTGTTCTGCAAGACGCGACATCAGCCCGTCCACCATGCCGCGAATCATCTGCTGGCGCTCTGCGTCGGTCATGTCGCCTGCGGCCTCGACGTCCTCGGCGCTGGGGCCGGGGGCGGCGGTTTCGGGCGGTAGCGAATAGCGAATACCGGCGCGGTCCGCTGCGCTCGCGATCATGTCGCGCAATTGCGGGATCCAGACCGCATCGGGCGGGCTGTCGCGCAAAAGCTGCTCCCACGTGCGAAACGCGGCGTCGGCCCGGTCCACCTGATCGTAATACATGCCAAGGTAATAGCGCGCCTCGGGGTGCTGCGGATCCTTGGACAGCGCGGTACGCAGCGCCGCCTCCGCCTCGCGCGAGACATAGCCCCCAGCGGCCGTGATCAACAGATCGGCAAGGAAGGCATGATCGCCGGCAGCGGCCTCATCACCCCGGACGTCAATCAGACGGGACTGCGCGTCGATGGCGGCGGATGTATTGCCCAGACCGGCCTCGTTACGGGCCAGCAACGCCAGGCCGCGCACGTCGTCGGGCCGCTTTTCGACCGCTGCGCGCAATTGCTCCATCAGCTGCGCAAAATCCTCGCGGGGGGTAAGCGGCGTCTCAGGCACGCCAAAGCTCGCGACGGCCTCTGCCTGCGCCAACCTGTCGGCGCGCGCCGCATCCGACGCGGCCCGCCGTTCATTGCGCGGCATGTCCGAATACCCCGGGGCGCCCAGCATGGAATAGCCCACCAGCGCGCCTGCCGTCACCACCAGCGCCAGCACACCGGCGAGGATCGCCGCGCCGCCGCCCGGCTGCGTGATGCTGCCGCCGGCCTTGCGCAACTGCGCATCGGCCGACAGGATACGCCGCGACACTTCGGTACGCAGACGCTCGGCCTCGGCTGCGGTGATGACGCCGCGGGCCAGATCCTTGTCGACGTCTTTCAGCTGCACGCGGTACACGTCCAGATCATACGCGGCATGCGGCACCGCATCGCTGCGTCCCCGCAGCAACGTGACGGCTATCAGACCGCTGCATCCCAATGCCAATATGGCGGCTATGATCCAGAACATCATGGCGTACCTCCTGCTATGACGCCCACATAGCGGCGCGCGCCGCCCTGTGAAAGGGGCGATGCGCCCGGTAGTCCAATCTGGTGCCAAATGTCGCGGCTGGCGGCACTGCGCCGCAGCCGTCGCAAATTGCACATCACGCGCCGCACCATGTATAGTGGTTTTGTGGTATAGACCGCATACAGGTACCATTCCCGTCGCCACCCGCGAATCCATCGCAAAAGTGAGACCGCGCATGAAACGTTATTCTGCCTTCGCCGTCGCCCGTGAGGCGCTTCGTAACCATACAGGGTGGGAGCGGGCCTGGGCCTCGCCCGAGCCAAAGAAGAAATACGATGTGATCATCGTTGGCGCCGGTGGCCATGGTCTGGCGACCGCCTATTATCTGGGCAAGAATTTCGGCATCACCAATGTCGCGGTTCTGGAAAAGGGCTGGCTGGGCGGCGGTAATACCGGCCGGAACACCACCATCATCCGCTCGAACTATCTTCAGGACCCGTCCGCCGCGATCTACGAAAAGGCCCGCAGCCTGTACGAGACGCTTAGCCAGGACCTGAACTACAACATCATGTTCAGCCCGCGCGGCGTCATGATGCTGGCCCAGACGCAAGCGGAGGTGCGCGGATACGAGCGCACGGCGCATGCCAACGCGCTGCAGGGCGTGAAAACCGAATATATCGGCCCCCAGCGGGTCAAGCAGTTGGTGCCGATCATCAACATCGACGGCCCCCGCTACCCGGTGCTGGGCGCGATCTGGCAGGCCCGTGCGGGCACGGCACGTCATGATGCGGTCGCCTGGGGCTATGCGCGTGCTTGTTCAGATATGGGCATGCACATCATCCAGAAATGCGAAGTCACCGGGATCGAGCAGTCCGGAGGCAAGGTGACCGGCGTCAACACCACGCGCGGCACCATCGGCTGTGACAAACTGGGCGTCGTCGTCGCGGGCCATTCCGGCCACCTGGCAGACATGGCCGGCTTCCGCCTGCCGATCGAGTCCGTCTCGCTTCAGGCGCTGGTATCCGAGCCGATCAAACCCTGCATGGACGTGGTCGTGATGGCCAATACCGTCCACGGCTACATGAGCCAGTCCGACAAGGGCGAAATGGTCATTGGCGGCGGCACCGACGGGTATAACAACTACACCCAGCGCGGCGCCTTCCACCATATCGAGGAAACCGTGCGCGCCCTCGTCGAAACCTTCCCGATGGTCGCGCGCCTGAAAATGCTGCGCCAGTGGGGCGGCATCGTCGACGTCACCGGCGACCGCTCGCCCATCCTGTCGAAAACCCCCGTGGACGGCATGTTCGTCAATTGCGGCTGGGGCACCGGCGGGGTCAAGGCGCTTCCCGGCTCCGGCTGGGGCTTTGCCGAGCTGATGGCCAAGGGCCACTCGCCGCTGACCGAGGCATACGGCCTGAACCGCTTCTACGAAGGGCGCTTCATCGATGAGAGCGTCGCGGCAGGGGTGGCGCACTGATGCGGAACTTTATGCCAGCGCGGACCGTTGAGCGGGTTGAACACCATCAATTGGGAGATACTCCGTGTCCGATCAGCAAAACCCGAATTCAAACAACAGCTTCCTCGCCTTCGTCGTCGGTGGCCTACTGGTCGCTGTCGTCGTCCTCGGCTGGCTGTTCTACAGCAGCGCCGAAGACAGCAATGACCTCAACATATCTATCGAAGGCGGCGGCGACGCTGTCGATGCTGTCGAAGGCGTCGTCAACGGCGAATAACACGTCCCATTCCACGAATTCGCGAGAAGGGCGGCACAATCCGGTGCGCGCCCTTTTTGCGTTTGTCGCCCCTCAGGGCGATCCTAACATCACGGAGATTGTCCCATGCTGATCCTGACCTGCCCGTGCTGCGGCGTGACTGGCGAGGAAACCGAATTTCACGGCGGCGGCGAAGCGCATCTGAAGCGCTTCGGCCCCGGCTCCACCGACGAGTCGTTTCACGACTACCTCTTTTCCAAGGTGAACCCCAAGGGCGTCCACCTCGAACGCTGGCGCCACAACAACGGCTGCGGCAAGTGGTTCCATGCCGCGCGCGACACCGTCACGCTGGAAGTCTACGGCACCTATCCCGCCCAGACCTTCGAGCCGCCGCAATCCATCAAGGACGCGATATCGGCAAAACGTCCCGGCTGGTCGTGGAGGGAATTCGCATGATCTTTCATCTTCCTAAAAATACTCAAAATTCCATCATATCGCTTTGCACGGAGGCATCGGCATGAGCACACGTCTGGCAAATGGCGGCCGCCTTCTGGACAAGGGCCGCAAGATCGATTTCACTTTCAACGGCAAGCGCATGCGCGGTTTTGAGGGCGACACAATCGCCTCGGCGCTGCTGGCCAACGATCAGATGATGGTCGGCCGCTCGTTCAAATACCACCGTCCGCGCGGCGTGGTTGCCTCGGGCGCCGAGGAACCGAACGGTCTGGTCGGCATGGGCACCGGCGCGGATTTCGAGCCGAACCAGCGCGTCACCACGACCGAGCTCTTCGACGGGCTGAGCTGCACCAGCCAGAACCACTGGCCGTCGCTTGATTTCGACGTCGGCGCGATCAACACCAAGCTGTCGCGCTTCCTGCCCGCCGGTTTCTATTACAAGATGTTCATCTACCCGCGCCCCTTCTGGAAGCACGTGTACGAGCCGATCATCCGCAAATCCGCGGGCCTCGGCCGCGCGCCCGATCAGCGTGACACCGACACCTACGAGCATTTCTATGCTTTCTGTGACGTGCTGGTCATTGGCGGCGGCGTCGCTGGCCTGCAAGCGGCCCGCGCGGCGGGTGCCACCGGCGCCAAGGTTCTGCTGATTGAGCAGACCGCCCATTGGGGCGGCCGTGCGCCGGTCGATGGCGGCACTGTGGGCGGCCAGCCTGTGGATAAGTTTGTGGACGAAATCGTGGCCGAGCTGGCCGCGATGGATAATGTCACCATGCGCAACCGCACCATGGGCGCGGGCGTCTACGATCACGGTTATGCGCTGGGCTACGAGCGTGTCGGCGATCATCAGCCCGCAGCCAAGGGCCCGCGCCATCGCCTGTGGCGCATCCGCGCCGCGCAGATCGTGACCGCGACTGGGGCCATTGAACGCCCGCTCAGCTTTGCCGGGAATGACATTCCGGGTGTCATGCTAGCGTCCGCCGTGCGCGACTATGTGGTTGATTACGGGGTCTCCATCGGCGACCGCACGGTTGTCGTCACCAACAACGACGACGCGTATCGCACCGCGATTACCCTTAAGAAGAACGGCCTAAACGTGCCTGCGATCCTGGACGCACGCGTGCCGACGCAGGACAGCCCGCTGATGGCCGAGGCCAAGGCGCTGGGCATCCGTGTCCTCATGGGCCACGGCATTTCCTCGGTTCAGGGCGGCAAGCGTGTCACGGGTGTGGGCGTCTGCTCGCAGGCCGGCGAAGGCGCCGTACTGGAAGAGATCTCTTGCGACGCGGTCGCCATGTCCGGCGGCTGGTCGCCGGTGGTGCATCTGTGGTCGCATTGCGGCGGCAAGTTGATCTGGGACGAGGCGACATCCGCGTTCCGCCCGGATGTGGACAAGGCGCCGACCGGCGCCAAGGGAGAGGCCTTCGTGATCCCCGCCGGCGCGGCCAACGGCGCGCTGTTGCTGGGCGACGTGCTGTCTGATGCAACCTCTGCGGGCGCGTCCGCAGCGAAGGCCGCTGGCCATACCAGCGGCGCTGTATCGGCCCCCGAGGTGGAGAAGATCGACGAGGCGCCGATGGCCGCCGTCTGGATGATGCCGCAAGGTGCGGGTATCAAGAAGCGTCAGAAGGCGTGGCTGGATTATCAGAACGACGTCAAAGTGTCGGACATCCAACTGGCCGCGCAGGAAGGCTACGAGTCGGTCGAACATGCCAAGCGATATACGACGCTCGGCATGGCGACGGATCAGGGTAAGCTGAGCAATATCAATGGTCTGGCGATCCTTTCTGATGCTTTGGGTCAACCTATTCCGCAGACCGGCACGACCACGTTCCGCCCGCCCTACACGCCAATCTCGATGGCCTCCATCACCGGCGAGGCGCGCGACGAGCGGTTCATGCCGATCCGCCAGACGCCGATGTATGACTGGCACGTGGAAAACGGCGCGTATTTCGAACCGGTCGGCCAGTGGCGCCGCCCCTATACCTACCAGAAATCGGGTGAGACCATCGAACAGGCGGTCAGCCGCGAGGTCAAGGCGACGCGCGCCAGCCTCGGCATGCTGGACGCCTCGACACTGGGCAAGCTGGTGGTCAAGGGCAAGGACGCGGGCAAGTTCCTCGACATGCTCTACACCAACATGATGAGCACGCTGAAACCGGGGCGTTGCCGCTATGGCCTGATGTGCAGCGAGAACGGGTTTCTCATCGACGACGGCGTGGTTGCCCGGATCGACGACGACACGTTCCTGTGCCACACTACAACCGGAGGGGCCGAGTCGATCCATGGTCACATGGAGGAATGGCTGCAAACCGAATGGTGGGATTGGGACGTCTACGTCGCCAACCTGACCGAGCAATATGCCCAGATCGCCGTCGTAGGCCCGCGGGCCCGCGAAACGCTGGAAAAGCTGACCGGCGACGACATCAGCGGCGAGGCGCTGCCGTTCATGGCGTGGAAGGACATCACCCTGGGCGGGATACCGGCACGCGCCTATCGCATCTCGTTTTCGGGCGAGTTGAGCTATGAGATTGCGGTCAAGGCGTCCGAGGGCCGCGCGCTCTGGGATGCGCTGCTGGCGGCGGGGTCGTCGGCGAACATCACGGTCTATGGCACCGAGGCGCTGCACATCATGCGGGCCGAAAAGGGCTTTATCATGATGGGAGACGAAACCGACGGCACCGTGATCCCGCAGGATCTGGGGCTGGACTGGGCGATTTCCAAGAAGAAAGAGGACTATATCGGCAAGCGTGCGCAAGCCCGCAGCCACATGACCGATCCCAAGCGGTGGAAGCTGGTGGGGCTGGAGACCGTCGATGGCGGCGTGCTGCCGGATGGCGCCTACGCCACCGCCGAGGGTACCAATGCCAATGGCCAGCGCGAAACCCAAGGGCGGGTCACATCGACATATCATTCGCCCACGCTGGAGCGGGGCATCGCGATGGGTCTGGTGCTGAACGGGCCGGATCGGATGGGCGAGGTGCTGGAGTTCCCGCGCCTTGACGGCACGGTAATGCGCGCGAAAATCGTCGATGCGGTGTTCTTTGACAAGGACGGGGAGAAGCAGAATGTCTAATTCAGTCAGTGCCTTGAATGGCGCCAGCGCAAAAGGGTTCGCAACGGTCCGCGACATGGGCCTGCAAGGCATGATCACCCTGCGGGGCGATCTGTCAGCGGCCGCGATCAAGAATGCCGTGAAGGCCGCGGCAGGCGGCGACATGCCGACCGCGGGCCACATCAGCCTGAGCGACACGGGCTCTGCCGCATGGATGTCACCGGACGAGTTGTTGATCGTCGTGCCCTATGCCGACGCCGAAGCCAAGCTGGCCGAGATCACCAAGGGGCTGGGCGACGCGCATCATATGGCGGTCAACGTCTCGGACGCGCGCTGCATGTTCGCCCTTAGCGGCGACGATGCGCTGGTGCGCGAGGCATTGGCCAAGCTGATGCCGGTCGATCTGTCGCCCGCCGCGTTCAAGGTGGGCCAGTTCCGCCGCTCGCGGATGGCGCAGGTGCCGGCAGCGATCTGGATGGCCGGGGACGGCGAGGCACGTATCGTCTGCTTCCGCTCGGTCGCGCAGTATGTGTTCGATCTGCTGAAAGGCGCCACGGCGCCGGGCAGCGAAGTGCGATATCTGGCGCAGTAAACCGCATCGGTGACGGATTGGTCCCCCGCGTCGCATGGCGGCGCGGGGGATTTTCGTTCGGCTGCTGCGCAGGCCGGAACCCCTCATTGTCGGAACTGACCGGAACCTAACCGATCCCCTTGACGTTACGACAATAAGGCTACCATCTAGGGGCCATCTGAATTTCCACCATAAGGGGGCTAACTCATGCCATTCGAACTTCCTGATCTTCCCTACGCGCACGACGCTCTGGCCGGTAACGGCATGAGCAAGGAGACGCTGGAATACCACCACGACATCCACCACAAGGCGTATGTCGACAACGGCAACAAGGCGATTGCCGGCACCGAGTGGGAGGACAAGTCCCTAGAAGAGATCATCAAGGGCACCTATGATAAGAATGCGGTTGCCCAGTCCGGCATCTTCAACAACATCAGCCAGCTGTGGAACCACAACCAGTTCTGGGAAATGATGAGCCCTGGCAAATCCAAAATGCCCTCCGAGGTTGAATCCGCGCTCAAGGACAGCTTTGGCAGCGTCGACGACTTCAAGAAGGAATTTGCCGCCGCGGGTGCCGGTCAGTTCGGCTCGGGCTGGGCATGGCTGGTCAAGGACACGGACGGCAGCCTCAAGGTCACCAAGACCGAAAACGGCGTGAACCCGGTCTGCTTTGGCCAGACGGCACTGCTGGGCTGCGATGTGTGGGAGCACTCCTACTACATCGACTTCCGAAACAAGCGCCCCGCCTATCTGGACAACTTCCTGAATGCGCTGGTGAATTGGGAAAACGTCGCCAGCCGCATGTGATCTGCGCTCAGGTCTGACATTGGCCCCCGGTGGAGCGCTCCACCGGGGGCTTTTTCATGGCTGAGTGGAACCCCATATAAGGGACACATCGTTTTTCATCTGATACACGAGACAACAGGAGGACAAATAATGGTCCAATTGAAACCGGGCACATGGGTGCTGGTCTGCGACGGAGAAAAGGCGCTGTTTCTGCGCAACGATGGCGACGCGCAGGCGCCGGATCTGAATGTCGTGCGCATTGATGAGCAGAACAACCCGAAGGATATCGACCAGTCAGCAAATCGGCCGGGACGGATGGCAGACAAGGGGCCGGGGCATCGGTCCGCCTTTGATGACACCGACTGGCACGAGCTGGCCAAGGAGCGCTTTGCCAGTGATCTGGCGGACCGGCTTTACAAGCAGGCGCATCGCGGGGCGTACGACCATATCGTCATCGTCGCGGCGGCCCGGACGCTGGGCGCCTTGCGCGGCGAATTGCACAAGGAAGTCACGGACAAGGTCATTGCCGAGATTGACAAGGATCTGACCAATCACCCGCTCGACGAGGTTGAGCAGATGGTCAAAAAACACCTCGCGAACATGTAGCCTGGCTCGCCGCCCTTCCTAAGCCCGCGCCGCTGGGATAAGCAGCGCCGCAGGTGCAGGGAAATTTCAGGGGTGGGAGCAACATGACGGACGAGGCCAAGGGCGTCCTTGCCATGATCGGGGCCTGCACCATCTGGGGGCTGTCGGGTATTTATTACAAGCAGCTCGACCATGTTCCGGCGATCGAGATTCTCTGCCACCGAACATTCTGGGGGCTGTTTTTCTTCATCTGCGTATTGCTGTATCAGGGCCGCTTGCCATTGCTGCCGGCTGCGATGGCGACGCGGCGGTCCTTTGCCATCATCGTCCTTGCGGCCTTTGTCATCTCGCTCAACTGGTTCGTGTTCATCTCGTCGATCCAACTGGGCCACGCGACGGACGCATCGCTGGGCTACTACATCTTTCCGCTTGCCGCTGTCCTGCTGGGCGCGATTTTCTACCGTGAAAAGCTGAATCGCGCGCAGCTGATCTCGGTCGGGTTGGCGACATGTGCGGTGGTGGTCCTGTCGGTCGGCTTGCAGGTTACGCCCTGGGTGGCGCTGGTGCTTGCGGTGTCATTTGGCATGTATGGCGTCATCAAGAAAAGCCTGTCGACCGGCCCCGTCGTATCGGTCACCGCCGAAGTCGCTATGCTAACCCCCTTCGCACTGGGCTGGCTGGCGATGACTCACGCGCGCGGTGACGGGCATTTCGGCACCGATCTGGTGACGTCGCTGATGCTGGCCTTTGCGGGTATCCTGACGGCGATCCCGTTGATCCTGTTTTCCTACGCCACGCGCCGGGTGTCGCTGGCGACGGTCGGGCTTGTGCAATACCTCAACCCGACGCTGCAATTTCTGGTGGCGACGCTGATCTTCCGCGAGGCGTTCACGCTGTGGCATGCCATCGCCTTTGCGATGATCTGGACGGCGCTGGCGATCTATACCGCGTCGTCGCTGCGCCGGGGCAGGGCCGCGCGCAAGGCGGCAAGGGCGGCAGGTATGTCCGGCACGGTCATATAGCCACCCGACAGGTCCGTTCCGGCAAAGCCTTCGGTGATCACATGCTCCAGCAAGGCGGTCAGCGGGCGCCAATAGCCGTCGATATCGATCAGGATCACCGGTTTTTCATGCAGGCCCAACTGGCGCCATGTCAGCACCTCGAACAGTTCGTCCAGCGATCCGGCCCCTCCCGGCAGCAGCAGGAAAGCGTCGGCATTCATGAACATGACCTTCTTGCGCTCGTGCATCGTCTCGGTGACGACGTGGTGCGCGCCCTCTTTGGCCTCGCGCCCGACCAGGTGCTGGGGGATGACCCCCAGTGTCGCGCCGCCTGCCTTGATCGCGGCCCGCGCGCAGCGTCCCATCAACCCGACATCGCCCGCGCCATAGACCAGCCGCCAGCCTTCCTGCGCCAGTGCGATCCCCAGATCGTCCGCCGCTGCGCCATAGATCTCGCGCGCGCCCTCGCGTGCGCCGCAAAAGACACATATGGACGGGGTGCGCATGTCGGATCTGCCTTTTGATGCGGGTTGTTTTGACCCGTGATACTGCTGTTGCTAGGCTCGGGCAACAGGCGCGCATCCGGTGCGCCGCACGGCAGGGATCGGGGGCCGGGGCCATGAAGAAGCTGTCGGGAGTGCGAGGGGCAGGCGTCATCGGTGCGGGTGTGGCGGTTCTGGCGCTGGTCGCGCTCTACCTCGCCGGCGTCATCGGACCCACGCCAGAGCCCGCAGGCAACGTGGACGCGCCGCAACCCGCCACCGATGCCGCGCGCCAGCCTGCGCCGCCGCCGCAAGAGTCTGCAGCGCAGACCAGCGCCGCCACGCTGGCGCCGCAGATCGATATCTTTCGCCTGCAGCCCGATGGCGAGGCGCTGATCGCGGGGCAGGGCGTGCCCGGCTCGACTGTGCAGATCCTTCTGGACGGGGTGGTGCAGACCATTGCAGAGCCGGCCAGCGACGGCAGATTTGCGGTCTTTCTAAGTCTGCCTCCGGCGGCCGATCCGCGTCTGTTATCGCTGCGGATGGTCGATTCAGAAGGCGGCACCCCGATTGATGGCACGCAGCAGATCATTGTGGCGCCCGCGTCCATCGCCTCGAAAGCGGAGCCTGCCGTCACGGCCTTGGCCGAGCCTGCGCCATCGGTAGATGCCGAAGCCACCGTTCCCGCCACGCCGCCACCGGCTGGCACCGCTGTTACCGGCGCCGGCGAAACGCCGGCCCCGGCGGAGCCAGCAGACCCGCCGCAGATCGTACTGATGACCGACGCGGATGGCGCGCGCGTCCTGCAATCCCCCGACACCGCCGCCCCGCAGGTGCTTTCGAATGTGGCGCTAGATACGATCAGCTATTCCGAGGACGGCGATGTCCAGCTTGCCGGGCGCGCGGCCGGCCAGGGAACCGTGCGCGTCTATCTGGACAACCGCCCAATAGCCACGTCGCGCATCGCGGCCGACGGCACATGGCGCACGGCCCTTCCGCAGGTCGATACCGGCATCTACACGCTACGCATCGACGAGGTGACCGGCAGCGGCACCGTCACCAGCCGGATCGAGACACCCTTCAAACGCGAGGACCGCGCGCTGCTGGCCGAATTGCAGGACCCCGCCGCCGCCGGGCAGGAGGGGTCCGCGACCAAAGATCCGCCAGGCGCCCCTCCTGCGATCCGCGTTGTAACGGTGCAGCCGGGCAATACACTCTGGGCGATCTCGCGCGAAACCTATGGTGAGGGCCTGCTCTATGTCCGCGTGTTCGAAGCCAACGCAGAGCGTATCCGCGACCCCGACCTGATCTACCCCGGACAGGTGTTCACACTGCCCGACTGAAGCGTTCCGAGAAAAGCAGCGTCTCAGCTTTTTCTCAAAGCGCGTAAGCACTTTCATCTTTCCGAAAATACTCACTTTCCAACGGCCACATCCGCAAATTCCGAGAACGGAGCGCGCTTCGGCTGGATATCCGCGCCGCCACGGCCTATCTGGTGACACTTGCACCAGAGTAAAGAGCCGTCATGCGCCACCCTTCCGCACATTCCTCGGACACAGAGACCCAGATGCCCGCCTCCGGCTGGGCCACGATCATGCGGGTGTCGCCTTATCTGTGGCCCAAGGTTGGCGGCACCTGGATCAAGCGCCGTGTCGTGCTGGCACTGATCGCGCTTGTCACGGCCAAGCTGATTGCTGTTGCGACACCGTTTTTCTACAAGGCGGCGGTCGATACGCTGTCGGGCGAGGGCAGCGCTGACGCCGCCTGGACGCTGGGTGCGGGGGCCATCGGGCTGACTGTCGCCTATGGTGTGGCACGGCTGATGAATGTGGGCCTGCAACAGCTGCGTGACGCGCTTTTCGCTCCCGTGGGCCAACACGCCCTGCGCAAGGTGGCGCTGCGCACGTTCCGGCATATCCACGCGATGTCGATGCGCTACCATATCAGCCGCAAGACCGGCGGGCTGAGCCGTATCATCGAACGGGGGGTGAAGGGCGTCGATTTCCTGCTGCGCTTCCTGATCTTCTCGATCTTTCCGCTGATTCTCGAACTGGTGCTGGTCGGCATGGTGCTTTGGGCCGCGTTCGATTTCTGGTATCTGGTCGTCGTGGTGGTCGTCATCGCGCTTTATGTCGCGTTCACTTTCAAGGTGACGGAATGGCGGGTAAAGCTGCGCCGCGAGATGAACGATCAGGACACGGACGCGAACCAGAAGGCGATAGACAGCCTGCTGAACTACGAGACGGTCAAGTATTTCGGTGCTGAGGATCGCGAGGCGGCGCGCTATGACGTCGCCATGGCGGGATATGAGCGCGCTGCAGTGCGGACCTCCTACTCGCTGTCGTTCCTCAATTTCGGCCAGTCGCTGTTGATCACGACGGGCCTTGTGATTGTCATGGTCATGGCCGCCATCGGTGTGCAGAACGGTACGCTGACGGTGGGCGATTTCGTGATGGTCAACGCCTACATGATCCAGATCACCATGCCGTTGAACTTCCTTGGCACGGTCTACCGCGAAATCCGCCAGAGCCTTGTGGACATGGGCGAGATGTTCGGCCTGCTGGATCAGGCGCCGGACGTGGCCGACGCCGAGGACGCGGCGCCGCTCAAAGTCACGGGCGGCAAGGTCGAGCTCCGCGATGTGCATTTCGGCTATGACGCGGACCGCGAAATCCTCAAGGGTATTTCCCTCACTGCCGAGCCGGGACAGACCGTGGCCATCGTGGGGCCGACAGGATCGGGCAAATCCACCATCGGGCGGCTTTTGTTCCGGTTCTATGACGTCTCGCAGGGGGCGCTGCTGATCGACGGGCAGGACGTGCGCGGCGTCAGCCAGCACAGCCTGCACCGCGCGATCGGCGTCGTGCCGCAGGACACGGTCCTGTTCAACGACACCATCGGCTATAACATCGCCTATGGCCGCGAGGGCGCGACGCAGGACGAGGTGATCGAGGCTGCGCGTGCCGCATCGATCCATGATTTCATCGCCTCGCTGCCGAACGGCTATGACACCACCGTGGGTGAGCGCGGGTTGAAATTATCGGGCGGCGAAAAACAGCGCGTCGGCATCGCGCGCACCCTGCTGAAGGACCCACCGATTCTGCTTCTGGACGAGGCGACCAGTGCGCTGGACACCGCGACCGAGCGTGACATTCAGGGGGCGCTGGCCCGCGCCGGGCAGGGGCGGACCGTCCTGATCATCGCGCATCGGCTCAGCACCGTGGCCGATGCCGACCGGATCGTCGTGCTGGATGACGGGCGCATCGTCGAGGATGGCACCCACACGGATCTGCTGGACTCTGGCGGGCGCTATGCGGGGCTGTGGCGACGCCAGCAATCGGACGAGGCTGCCTGATGCCGCCAAAGAGGCGTCCCCGGACGGCTGATGGCCGCAACTTCGTCGCGCGTGGCGGCGGGTGCCGGTAGCTGCAGCCGGGTTATTCGGCGGCGCGTAGGGGCCCCTTGGGATGGTCAGACGTGGGCTGATCCGTCTTGCTTGTGTCGCCGTCGGGCAGGCTGCGCACCTTGAGGATGCGCTTGAAGTCGTCCAGATCCAGATCCTCGCCATGTACCGCCATGTAATTCGGCGGCGGGCTTGCTGCGGCGCTGCCGTCATCCCAGATAATTTCGGGTGCGCGTTTGGCGCGTGCTGCAGATTGCAGCGCCCAGTCACGCGCGGCGCGGCTGGTGCGGCCCATCGACAGCGCCGCCGCCGCACGGGCAATCCATTCTGCGTAGGTCCCCAGCCAGACCCGCAGCGCCAGCATCGACGGCGTGAAAACCAGCGTCAGCATCGTGGCGGTGCCAAGCCCGAAGACCACCGCCGTTGCCAGCTGTTTCCACCACAGCGCAGTGGGGCTGTTGAAGCTGTAGCCGCCATTCACGAAGTCCAGGCTCAGCCCGAACATCATCGGCGCGAGGCCCGCCATGGTGGTGATCGTGGTCAGCAAGACGGGCCTGATGCGCGCCTCGGCGGTCCTTGTGATAGCCTCGATCCGGGGCATGTAGCGGCTGAACTCCTGATAGGTATCAATGAGAACGATGTTGTTGTTCACCACGATTCCGGCCAATGCGACGATCCCCGTGCCGGTCATGATGATCGAAAACGTCTGCCCCATCACCAGCATGCCGATCAGCACGCCGGTCGTTGACAGAACCACCGCCAGCAGCACCAGCACAGCGTTGTAGATGCTGTTGAACTGCGCCAGCAGGATGATGAACATCAGCCCCAATGCGCCCAGAAACGCCTTTTGCAGGAAGGCGCCGGATTCCTCCTGATCCTCCTGATCGCCGGTCCATTCATAGCTGACACTAGCGGGCAGGGCGCCGCTCTCCAGCCACTCGGTCAGGTGGGCGATCCGTTCGTTCGCGGTTAGCGGCTGCGTTGTCTCGGCGCCATCCGGGCCGGTGGTGGTGACGGTCAGGCCGGAGGTGATGGCCGCCTTGACGTCGAAGAACCGGGTCTGGTCAATCCGGTCGATCTGGGCCAGCTTCTCGACCGGCTGGCGGGTGATGAAGTTGCTCAGCGGCACCAGCCCCTGATCGGTGCGCACCTTGAGCGTATCGAGCGTGCTGAGAACGCGGTCCTTTTCGGGCACGCGCGCGCGGATGTCGATCTCCTCGTCCGAGGAGGGCACGCGCATTGTGTCCAGAAACAGCCCGCGCGTGACTAGTTGAACCATGCCGCCCACGGTGGCCACGTCTGCGCCGAAGCGGCCGGCCTTTTCGACGTCGACGTCGATCTGCCAGTCGATGCCGGGCAGGGGCAGAGTGTCTTCGATCAGCTTCAGGCCCTTGGTTTCCTCGAATTTTGCGCGCGCGATTTCGGTCGCTTCCATCAGCGCGGCCCAATCGTCACCCTTGAGGCGCAGATGCACCGGCTTGGCCGAGGCGGGGCCGCCGGTCTGGCCCAGGATCTCGATCTTGATGCCGGGGATCTGCTCCAGCTTGGTGGTGAGATCGGCGATGATCAGATCCCCGTCGACTGCCGGATCGCTGATCTTGCGGTCCCACAGGCCCCAAAGCCATGGCTCGGTAACGGTGGGGCGGTCCTCCCACGGGGTTGTTTCAAACTGGACCTGGCCGATGGTGTCCAGCGGCGGTTGCGCGCCGCCGGTGTTGTTGGTCAATCCGCCATCCCCGGCAAAGGCGAACGCCGATTCGACGCCGCGCTCGGCCAGAACGACCTGCTCGACCTGCCGCACCAGAGCGTCCTTTTGCTCCAGCGACAGGTTGCCGCGTGCGCGGACATAAACGATCGCCTGCTCGGGTTCGGATTCGACGAAGAATTCGGTGCCGTTATTGTTGTTCATATAGAAGATCAACGTGGTTCCAACGATGACGAAGACGGCGCCGAAGGCGACCAGCGGCATCACCGGATTGCCGACAATCGCGTGGATCACCCGGCCAAACGGCGTGCGGCGATAGCCCGCGCGCACAGCTTCGCGGCGGCGCGGCAGGACGCGCAGTCCCAGACGTCGCGCGCCGCCCGCGATCCGCCGCCATCCCGCCATGAGGCCCAGCAGGATCGCGATGACGCCAGCCACCGCCAACGCGCCCAGCACGGCCACGAGTGCCAGCAGGGCAAAGGCGGCGGCGAGCGATGGTATGACCGATCCCAGGATCGCGGAGGTATCCATCGCCGCAAAGGTGGATTGCACCAGCGCCAGCAGGGCAGGCGCGGCGGCCCCGGAGGCGGCTACGGTCAGCGCCGCAAGTGGAAACAGCGCCAGATGCCACGGCCACCAGCCGCCCGCGATCTGCGCGGTGCGCGCGTTGAACCAGTTCTCCAGCCGCCCGGTGACGCCGCCCAGCACCGGCAGATAGACCAGCGCCACCAGCAAGGACGCCGACAGAACGAAGATCAGCGTGACCGGCAGCATCCCCATGAACTGCCCCGGCACACCCGGCCAGAACAGCATGGGCAGGAACGCACACAGCGTCGTCGCGGTCGAACTGACGATGGGCCAGAACATGCGCTTTGCGGCCTCGACATAGGCCGTCATCGGGCCGGAGCCCTCGTTCATCCGCCGGTCGGCGTATTCGACCACGACGATTGCGCCATCCACCAGCATGCCGACGGCCAAGATCAGGCCGAACATGACGATGTTCGAGATGGTGATGCCCATCACGGCCATCAGCGCAAAGCACAGCAGGAACGACGTCGGAATGGCAAATCCCACCAGCAGCGCCGGGCGGATGCCCAGGGTCGCCAGCATCACGATCATCACCAGTGCGATGGCCGTCAGCACCGATCCCTCCAACTGCCGCACCATCGAGCCGACGATGCGCGACTGATCGTTCGAAGTGCCCACGGTCACGGCGGCCTTCAGCCCCTCGGGCCACGCGGCCTGCGCCTCGGCCACGCTGGCGCGCACCTGTGCGGCGGTGTCGATTATGTTGAACCCCTTGCGCTTGACCACCTGCAACGCGACGGTCGTCTGCCCGTTGAAGCGCGCGGTGCCGGCGCGGTCCTCGAACGTCAGATTGATCTGCGCCAGATCGCCCAGCGTCACGATGCGGTCGCCATTGGTCTTGACCGGCAGGTTGTAGATGTCGCGCGTGCCCTCGAAGGAGGAGGGGATCTTGACCGCGAAGGAGCCGCCATCGCTGCGCAGCTCGCCCGCAGCCACCAGCAGGTTGTTGTTGCGCACGGTATCGATCAGCTCGCCCGCCGTGATGTCATAGGATTCAAGGCGCAGCGGGTCGATCACCACCTCGACCAGCTCGTCGCGGTTGCCTGCGATACCGGCCTCCAGCACCGGCTCCAGTGCTTCAAGGCGGTCCTGCAGATCATTGGCGACGCGCACCATGGTGCGTTCGGGCACGTTGCCGGTGAGATTGACGATGAGGATGGGAAATTCGCTGAAGTTGATCTCGTTCAGCGAATATTTCTCGGCCCCGTCGGGAAACTTGGCCTCGGCGGCGCTCATCGCGTCGCGCACATCGGCCATGACGCGGGTCTTGTCCCAGCCGAATTCGAATTCCAGCGCGACCCCGGCATAGCCTTCGGCGGCGGTACCGGTCATGTCCTTCAGCCCGTCCAAATCGCTCAGCTCGGTCTCCATGACCTTGACCAGCAGCTTTTCACTGTCCTCGGCGGAAATGCCGGGGAAGATGACCGACACGAAGAGGGCGGGGATTTCGATATCCGGCTCGCCCTCCTTGGGCAGGCCGACATAGGCCAGCGTGCCGGCCAGCAGGCTGAGCACGATGAAGGCCAGCACCATGCGCGCGCGGCGCGCGGCCCAGTCGACGATGCCGGTCATTGTTCCGGCTCCTCATAGCTGGCCGCCACCGGCACACCCGCGACGACATATTCCTGTCCGATCACGATCACATTGGCGACATCCGGCAGGCCCGCGACCCAGATGCCCTCGGCCGTGTCGCGGATGAGGGTGACGGGGATGAAATCGGCGGCGTTTTCAGGCGTCACGATGCGTACGCCCAAGGCGCCTTCGTCGTTCAGCGTCAGCGCCGATTGCGGCAGCAGATGCGCAGGCGTGCCGTCGGAGGCGATGATCATTTCGACGGTCTGGCCATCGCGCAGCGCCAGATCGGGGTTGGGCACGGCCACTTCGACGCGGAAGGTGCGCGTTTCGGGATCGGCGGAGCGGGCCACGAAGGTCACGGCGCCCGTCACCTGCTGTCCGTCGACCAGCCGCGCCTGCGCCGCGGCGCCCAGCCTGACGCGCGCGACCTCCGCCTCGGAGATGAAGCCGACCAGCTTGATCGGGTCCAGCTGGATCACCGTTGCGCAAAGCGCGCCGGGTTGCAGCAGGCTGCCCAGCTCGGCGGTGTCGGTTTCCAGCAGCCCGGCGAAGGGCGCGGTGATGTCGAGGCGGGTGAGCTCTTCTTCGGCGGCGGCGATGGCGGCCTCGGCGCTCTGGATGCCGGTGCGTGCGGCGTCCAGCCCCGATTTCGCCGCCTGAACCGCCGCCTCGGCCGAGCTGAGCGCGGCGCGCGCCGATGCGATCCGGGTGTCCGAGGCAAAGCCGCTCTGGCCCAGTGTGGCGGCAGCGGTCTCGTTCAGCTTCGCCTCCGCCAGCCGCGCCTCGGCTTCGGCCAGCCGTGCCTGCGCTTCGGGCACGCGGGTTTCGGCCTCCGCGCGGCGGGCGCGGGCCTCGGCCAATGCGGCCTCGCGCGTGCCGGGGGCAAGGCGGCAAAGCGTTTGCCCCGTCTCGACAAAGCTGCCCTTGCGCAGTGGCTCGCTGGTCACCTTGCCGGACGTCTCGGCGCGTACTTCGACCTGGCGGTCGGCCTGCGTCTGGCCGCGCAGCACCACGGCGCTGTCGATATCCTGCGCGCGGCTGTGGATGGCGACAACGCCGATAGCGCCCGGCGTGGTGCCTGCATCAGCCGTGTCGCCCGCCTCCTCTGTTGCAGCGGCGTCGCTGCCGCCCGTTCCCAGGGCGGCCATCAGACGTGGCCGCTCGAATACAAACGCGTAGATCACCAGCGAAACGGCGATTGCGGCAAGGATCGAAAACAAACGCATGGATTACCTTTTACATTGTCCCCGCGCTGATAGCGCAAATAGTGCGCATGGTCACAGGATTCTTACTATGTTCTACGGCCATCGGCACCTACCGGATCGCAGTTTTGCCGCGCTGCGCGAAAAGAGGCCGGACCGCAGGAGGGTGCGCAGCCCTTGGCAGGCCCCGCATGACACGCTAAGAGGGGCAAAACCGCAGCAAGGCAAGGCAGGCGCCCCCAGTGAGTGACAGCGACAGTTTCATCGAAGAGGTCAGCGAAGAGGTCCGCCGCGACCGCCTGTTCGGCCTTATGCGCCGGTATGGCTGGATCGCGATCCTGGCCGTTGTCATTCTGGTCGGCGGTGCCGCCTGGAACGAATGGCGCAAGGCGCAGGACCGCGCGCAGGCCGAGGCGCTGGGCGATGCCATGATGGCCGCAATGGAGATCGAGGACCGCAGCGCGCGCGCCGCGGCGCTGGACGATGTGTCCGCTGCCGGGCCCGGCAGCCGCGCGGTGATCGACATGATGGCCGCCGCCGAAGCGCTGGAGGATGATCCCGAGGGCGCGCAGCAGCGCCTGCTGCGCATCGCCGAGGATCCGGACGTCGCGCCGATCTATCGCCAGATCGCCACGCTCAAGGCGGTGATGATTTCCGGCGGCGGCATGGATGCGGAGGCACGGCGCGCGGCGCTGGACGGTCTGGCACTGGGCGGGGGCATCATGCGCCTTCTGGCCGAGGAACAGCTGGCCTATCTCGATATCGAGGCGGGCGATAAGGATGCGGCAACAGAGCGTCTGCTCGGTATCGCAAGCGACGCCGAAGCAACGCCGGGCTTGCGCCGCCGCGCGACACAAGTGATTGTGGCGCTGGGCGGTGACATTGATGCAGCCGTGATGGGCGCGGATGCGGCAGAGGCTGCAGCGGAGGACGCCGGCGATGACGCCGCCGCTGAGGACAGCACCGCAGCCGGCAATTAGACCGGCTCGCGGGTCAAGGTGACAGGGTAGGGCGCAAACAATGCGTCTTGGAAAAAAAGACGGAAAAAGGGATGGACGCGGTGACACGTAACGGAACGATCATTGGCCTCGTCGCGTCTGCGATGTTTCTGGCCGCCTGCGCCGAAAAAGATGTGATCTTGCCCGGCAAACGTGAGGGTCTGCGCGAAGTCCTGACCGGCGATCAGGCCGAAGCCGCGTCCAGTGAGGCCGTCGGTGCCGCCGGTCCCAACGTGGTCGAGGCTGTGCGCCTGCCCGGCGCGGCGCTGAATGCCAACTGGACCCAGCGGATCGGCACGCCCGCCACGCGCCCGGCGCATCCCGCGCTCAGCGCGGCGCCAAATCTGATCTGGTCTGCCTCGATCGGCGCGGGCGACGGCACGCGCCGCCGCATTACCGCCGATCCGGTGGTCGCAGGCGGGCGCATCTTTGCCATGGACGCCAATGCGCTTGTCAGCGCGCACAGCACCAGCGGCGCGACGCTATGGACCTCCAGCCTTGTGCCGGCCTACGATTCGCCCAAGGAGGGCAGCGGCGGCGGTCTGGCGTATGGCGATGGCAAGCTGTTCGCCTCGACCGGTTTTGGCCGCATCACCGCGCTGGACCCGGCGACGGGACGCACCATCTGGCAGCAGGAACTGCTGGAGACGGGCACGGCGACGCCGACCGTCATGGGGAAACTGGTCTACATCGTCGCGGGCGACGAGACGGCATGGGCGCTGAACACCGATACCGGCCGCATCGAATGGCGGCTGGTGGCCACGCCCAGCATCAACAACGTGTTGGGCGGCCCCGCGCCGGCCCTGTCGGACAAATACGCCATTTTCGCTTTCGGCTCGGGCGAGGTGCAGGGCGCCTTCCGTCAGGGCGGTCTGCGGATGTGGGATGCCACCATCGCCGGGCGGCGCAGCGGTCTGGCCCAGAGCCGATCGCCAAGCATTGCGGGCGATCCGGTGATCTACGGCGACCGCGTTTATGTGGGCAATCAGGCGGGCCGCATCGCGGCACTGCAACTGGCCAATGGTGAGCGGATCTGGACCGCGACCGAGGGGCCGATGAATCCGGTCTGGCCCACGAATGATTCGATCTTCCTGGTCTCGGACAAGAACGAGCTGGTGCGCCTGCGCGCCGCCGACGGCAGCCGTGTCTGGGGCACGAAACTGCCCTTCTTCGTCAAATCCAAGCCCAAGCGTCAGGCCGAGGTCTTTGCCCATTACGGCCCTGTCATGGCGGGTGGCCAGCTGGTGGTCGCGTCCAATGACGGCTACCTGCGGTTCTTCGATCCGGCATCGGGGGCGCTGCGCCGCAGTGTCGCGGTTCCGGGCGGGGCCACGACCAATCCCGTCGTTGCGGGCGGCGTTCTCTATGTCGTGGGCACAAAAGGCCAACTGCACGCTTTCCGCTGACCGCATATTGCCCTAAGAAGGCGGCTTGATCCGTCTCGGAGCGCCAAAATGACTTTCAGCCTCGCTATCGTGGGGCGCCCCAATGTGGGCAAATCCACGCTGTTCAACCGCCTTGTCGGCAAACGCATCGCGTTGGTCGACGACCAGCCCGGCGTCACGCGCGATCTGCGCGAGGGCGCGGCGCGTCTGGGCGATCTGCGGTTCACCGTGATCGACACCGCCGGTCTGGAGGAGGCGACGGACGAATCGTTGCAAGGGCGCATGCGCAAGCTGACCGAGCGGGCGGTCGACATGGCCGATATCTGCCTCTTCATGATCGACGCGCGCACTGGCGTCACGCCCACCGACGAGGTGTTCGCCGAAATCCTGCGCAAGCGGTCCAAACATATCATTCTGGCCGCGAACAAGGCCGAAGGCTCCGCCGCCGATGCGGGCCTGATCGAGGCCTACGGTCTGGGTCTGGGTGAGCCGATCCGCCTGTCCGCCGAGCATGGCGAGGGGCTGAACGATCTCTATTCGATCCTGATGCCGCTGGCCGACGGGTTCGAGGAGCGTGCGAAAAACGACGCGCCCGAGGTGGATGTCGCGGTCGAGGACGGCGATCCTGACGCGCCGCGCGTGCCAACCGCGAAGAAGCCGCTTCAGATCGCAGTCGTAGGCCGTCCCAACGCCGGAAAATCAACCCTGATCAACAAGATACTTGGCGAAGAGCGACTGCTGACCGGCCCTGAGGCGGGGATCACTCGCGACGCGATATCGCTTCAGATCGAGTGGGAGGGGCTGCATACACGCATTTTCGACACCGCAGGCATGCGCAAGAAGGCGCGCGTGCAGGAAAAGCTGGAAAAGCTCAGCGTGGGCGATGGCTTGCGCGCCGTGAAATTCGCCGAAGTCGTGATCGTCCTTCTGGATGCCGCCATCCCGTTCGAGCAGCAGGATCTGCGCATCGCCGATCTGGCCGAACGCGAGGGCCGGGCCGTGGTCATTGCCGTCAACAAATGGGATCTGGAGCCGGAAAAGCAGCAGAAACTGCGCGATCTGCGCGAATCGTTCGAGCGGCTGTTGCCCCAGCTGCGCGGCGCGCCGATGGTCACGGTTTCGGCCGTGACGGGCAGGGGGCTGGACCGGCTGCGCGCCGCGGTGGAAAAGGCGTATGACGTCTGGAACCGCCGCATCACGACGGCGCAACTGAACCGCTGGCTGACGGGCATGCTGGAGGCACACCCGCCCCCGGCGCCCGGCGGCAGGCGGATCAAGATGCGCTACATGACCCAGGTCAAGACGCGTCCGCCCGGGTTCGTCGTGATGTGCAGCCATCCCGATCTGCTGCCTGAAAGCTATACGCGCTATCTGGTCAATGGCCTGCGCGTCGATTTCGACATGCCGGGAACCCCGATCCGGCTGCATATGCGCAGCCAGTCGGACAAGAACCCGTACAAGGCCAAGAAGAAGGCCGGCCCGTCCAGCCTGCGCAAGCATCTGGGCAAATCGACGAAATAGCGTGCAAATGCGGCGTCAGGCGCGATTGATGTTGCGAATGGCCTGAACGCTCAGCAATGCCGCCCCGAGCGCCGCCAGGATCAACACCGCCATCGCGCCGCCCTGCCAGTTCTGCACGCAAACCCCGACCAGCGCCCAGATCACGCCCGCCAGATAGCCGAAGGCATCGGGCCGTTTGCGGGCGATCACCACGGCCAGCACCAGCGCCAGCAATAGCGCCAGAATCGCCGCGGGGATCTGGCCCATCACGCCGTATCCGGCGGCCATCAGCCCCAGCGACACGGACGAGGCCGCCGTCAGCCACCCGGCATAAAGTGCGACGGG
Organism: Roseovarius sp.; assembly: GCA_036568405.1. Taxonomy (GTDB): domain Bacteria; phylum Pseudomonadota; class Alphaproteobacteria; order Rhodobacterales; family Rhodobacteraceae; genus Roseovarius. The sequence continues at coordinate 2,458 of DATCSR010000007.1, read as the reverse complement.
CGCGCGGCCCAGCCACGCATTAGCGCCCCGGCCCCCCGGCGCGCGCAGCACCGCAAGCGCGGCAAATCCAAGCATCACCCAGATCAGGATCGTCGCCCAGACGGCGCTGGTCTGCGCGATGGGCAGCCATGTTGCGCCGACCGCCAGCGACAGGATCAGCGGCAGGCGCATCGGCGCCCATCGCGTGTCGCCGGACGTTTTCCAGACGCCATAAGCCGCCCCGATGATCAGCCACAGATAGATCACCCCCCAGATACCGAAGGCATATCCGGCGGGCTGCACAGGCGGATCGACCTGCGGGACGGGAAACTGGTTTGCCTCAAACCCGCCGAAGCCCGGCGCCAGAAGCGGCGAAAGGGCAAAGGCGAGGGCGGCAAGCAGGACGAGAACAGGCATCACGATCACAGGCATGGCGGCATCCTTCTATGCGGGCGATTGAATGCTGCCCGACATGCGACTTAGCGCGCCATTTCAGGGGTCAAGCGGGCACGAGGCCGTCAGACCAGCACGCCATCCGCGCTCAGCACCGATTTGCCGCCCAGATAAGGGTGCAGCGCTTCGGGCAGGCGCACGGCGCCGTCAGCTTGCTGGCCGTTTTCCAGAACCGCGATCAGGCAGCGCCCGACAGCCAGCCCCGAGCCGTTCAGCGTGTGCACGAATTGCGGCTTGCCGCCATCGGCGGGTTTGAACCGCGCATTCATGCGCCGCGCCTGAAAATCGCCGCAGACCGACACGGAACTAATCTCGCGGTAGGTATCCTGCCCGGGCAGCCATACCTCGATGTCATGGGTGCGCCGCGCGCCAAAGCCCATGTCGCCGGTGCACAGCACGATGGTGCGATAGGGAATGCCCAGTTTTTCAAGGATGCCTTCGGCGCAGGCGGTCATGCGGTCCAGCTCGGCCCGGCTGGTGCCCGGGTGGGTGATGCTGACCATCTCGACCTTTTCGAACTGGTGCTGGCGCAGCATGCCTGACGTGTCGCGCCCCGCGCTGCCCGCTTCGGAGCGGAAGCATTGGGTGTGCGCAACATGGCGGCGGGGCAGGCTCGCCTCCTCCACGACCTCGCCGTTGACGAGGTTCGTCACCGGCACCTCGGCGGTCGGCACCAGCCACCAGCCATCGGTGGTCTGATAGCTGTCCTCGCCGAATTTGGGCAACTGGCCGGTGCCGACCATCATTTCCTCGCGCACCAGAACGGGTGTCCATGTCTCCAGGAGGCCGTTTTCATCCACATGGGTGTCCAGCATGAACTGCGCCAGCGCGCGGTGGATCCGCGCGACAGCCCCCGACAGCACGACAAAGCGCGTGCCGCTGAGTTTCGCGCCCGCCTCGAAATCCATTCCGGGGATGACGCCGGTGATCTCGTAATGCTCTTTGGGGGTGAAATCATAGGTGGCAGGCGTGCCCCAGCGGCGCAGCTCGACGTTGTCGGCCTCGTCCGCGCCGTCCGGCACGTCGTCCATCGGCAGGTTGGGCAGGCCCAGCAGCATATCGGTCAGCTCGGCGTCCAGCGCCTTGGCTTCGGCTGTCATGGCGGCTATCTCGGCCTTTTTCTCGCCGACCAGCGCGCGCAGACGCTCGAATTCGGCATCATTGCCTGCGGCCTTGGCAGCGCCGACATCCTTGGAGGCCTTGTTCTGCTCGGCCTGCGCTGTTTCGGCGGCGGAAATGCGGGCGCGGCGCGCCTCGTCCAACGCCAGAATGGTGGCGGCGGCGGCATCCCCCCCGCGCCGTGTCAGGGCGGCGTCGAAAGCGGCGGGGTTTTCGCGGATCGCACGGATGTCATGCATGGCTGGTGTCCTTGTGGCGCAGGTGAATCGGTTCGCTTGCCAGTCTTATGCACCAGTTTGCGGGCTGGGTGTAGTGCGGGCGCGCCCCGCCCAGTTGACCGCGTACAGCGCAAGGATGCCCACCGTGCCAAAGCCCAGCACCAGCGGCACGACGGTGCCGTTGAACTGATGACCGATAAAGTAGGAAATCGGCAGCGCGATGAAGTTCGACAGCGATCCGATCAGCGCGGCGCCAAGGCCCGCGATATGGCCCAAAGGCTCCATCGCGATCGCGTTCAGATTGCCAAACAGGATGCCGACGCAGAAGAACGATGCCATCAGCCACACCATGAACAGAGCCAGCGGGGGTGTGCCGTCCCAAAGGTATGTCGGGATCAGGAATAACAGGGCCAGCCCCGACAGCCCGCTCAGCGCCAGCCGCGTCAGATGCCGCATGCCCATACGCATCACCAGCAGGGAATTGACGACCGACGCGCCGCCAATGGTCAGCGCTGCCATGCCGAAATAAAGCGCGAAGAGGGCGCCGGTGTCATAGGCCACCTGAAAGATCTGCTGCGCCGTGCTGAGATAGCTCAGGAAGACGCCAAATATCAGCCCCAGCGCCACCGTATGCCCGACCGCCACGCGCGAGGCCATGATTTCGCGCAGGCCCGCGCCGATACTGCGGG
>DATCSR010000006.1:0-73177 GCA_036568405.1 Roseovarius sp. | reverse complement strand
CCACCGCGCTTTTTTGTTTGGCTTGGAGGGTTTGGATTCGCTCAGACAGCCGCCGTTCAGTCTTGGTGACATTCGCAGGTAAAACGGGGCTGCTGCTCCAAGCTGGAAATGATCGCTTCGGGCCAAAAGCCACATTCGGCGTCTCGCAAAGGGGGTCGGTTTTGCTAAGAAAACCACCGCCCCGCGGACGACCAACGTGACGCCTGCGATGGATCTATTCCTTCTTTGATTTGATCACGCACTCTTTCTTGCACCTCTGCTCCCAATCCCGAACTATGATTGTAGCAGTGATCGTGGAGACAAGATGACCGACGAGATTCAGATTAACGATATGCAGCATTTTCGCCCGCGCTTTGACAGTATTCACAATGACAGTGATCGACTGATGGAGCACATCATCGCATTGGCCGATCAAGGACACCTTCAAAGAGAGAAGGGAAAATCGCTTCACGATCTATATGGGGGGCGGGCCGACCTTCGCCTGATCGATGCATACTTTGCGCGTGGTCTCTATGCGGAAATTGAGACTCATTTCGATAATTCCCCGCCATTTGGCTGGCCCGAGACAGGCAAGGTACAAGCGATGGAACGGCTGGTCGCAGCCGGACAAGCGCAACGCGCGATCCGAATTTTGCGCACCCATCTAAGCCAGATCAAGCCTGTCTACTGGGAAAGGATCAATACTCGCAACAGAGGGTTTGAGTTATCAGAGACCTGGCATGCAAGCGAAGCCGCCCAACGCGCCAACCATGAGGAATTGATCGCGGCCATTCCGAGATATAAATCCGAACTTCTGGCTATGATGGAAGCAGCGGCAGTCTTCTTTGAATACATCGGCGCGAGCGATGCGCAACTGGCGCGGCTGGCTGCAGAACGGGCGGAGGTGAAGGCCGAAAAACGCCAGAAACCTGCGGGCAAACCTGACCCGCGCGCGATGGACGCGAATGTGTTCTGGGAAGTGATTGGTCACCCTTGCGAGCGAAGCACCGCTGCGCAGATCGAGACGCTGCCTGATCGGCTGGCGCGGTTCAAGGCGACGGCCATCAAGGCATTCGATGCAATGTTGCACGAGATGGAAGCCCGCGCCTACCGTACCGATATCTGGGCCTTGGCCTATCTTCTGAACGACGGGTGCTCCGACGATGATTTCGCCGCTTTTAGATGTTGGCTGATCTTGCAGGGCCGGGATGTGTTTGAGGCGGCATTGGCTGAACCTGATACGTTTGATGTATCGCGATTCGAAAGCGGTTTCGACAGCTACCTTTCGCTTCTCGATGTGCCATTGCTCGCGCATGAGATGCGGCAAGGCAAACCGATGAAACGCAAGAAAATCGTTGCTGGGAATCTTGGTGGGCCTGATCTGGATGAGAATGAGTTCGCCGGCGCTCTGCCGCGTGTGGCAGCAGCTTTGAATCGTCTGGCTGAGAAGGATTCCTCTTAAACGCCTGAGCAGTGGAGTTCTTGGGACATCGTTTAAGTGAAGTGGTTTTTTAAAATACGCACTTGAGGTTGCGACACGGCCGGTGGCCCAAGCGGATACTCAGGCTATTGCCGCCAACAGCAACAAAGTCGCGCGTCGCTGACATGCGACACACTCGCAGATGTCTCAGAGTGCCACGAACCGCTCTTGTCCAATATTGTCAGTATGGCTGCCCGGCGCGGCAATAAATTCGGCGAGGGCATTACAGCCGGACCGCCCCCCTAACCAGACCGCTGAATTACTTGCAGCGCTTCTGCGCCTCTTCCATCGCGGCGGTATAGCCGATCAGCGAAAATGTGTCCTTGGTCTGGGTTCCGCGTTCGGACCGCGCTGTGAGCACCGCATCGGACCCGCGCTTCATCGCGGCGATGATTTTCGCGTCGTCATCGGCGCTGGCGGGCCAGGCCCATTCCTTTTCGGTGTAGAGTTGGAATTTCTCACCGCTGACATCCACATCCACGGTCGAGCCTTCGGCAAAGGGGTATCCGCCGGTAAAGGCGACCTGCCCCCGCACACCCGCATCGGGGCGGAAGAACGTCATGAGCAATATCTCGCCCCGGCGCACGGCCACGACGTTGCCGCCGCGGGTATTGACGGTTTCCGTGGGCGCGGAGACTGTCCAGCATTCACGCGGGGAATCTTCGGTAAAAACGCTCCAGGCCGTTTTGGCGGCGACCTGGTTGGTGCTTTCGGATTGGGCCAACGCGGGAGTTGCCGCACCAAAACCGATGAATGAAAATGCGGAAATTGCCGCGCACAGCGCGCCGCGCGTCACAGGTGATGCCATATCTTGTGCAGCCTCCAAGCTGTCATGAGCCTCAGTTCAGTCGCGCCCGCAGGGTGCCCCCTCTTGCCGGGGTTTTCCGCTTGGCAAGCGCTTGGTTCTTCTCGACACTGCATCAATAGCCCAAAACGCGCCAGAAACGAAAGAATGAATTGGCGAAAACCCGCACATTGACTCGCCAAGGAGCCAGACCATGACAATTGCCCCCCTTCCCCCTGTTCCGCTTACCGAAATCTGGCGCGGCCCGATGGCCGAAAGCCTGCATCTGGGCCATGCCGTCATCTGCGGACCGGATGGCGAAATCATTGAGGCATGGGGCGATCCGAACGTGCAGGTTTACCCGCGATCGTCGTGCAAGATGCTGCAAGCGCTGCCGCTGGTGGAAAGCGGGGCCGCCGATGCCGCAGGTCTGCGCCCCGAGCATCTGGCGCTGGCCTGCGCGTCGCACAACGGCGCGGCGATCCATACGGCGCGCGTGGCGAAATGGGTCGAGAGTCTGGGCCTCGCCGAGCCGGATTTCCGTTGCGGCAGCCACATGCCCAAGGACGAGGAGGCCGCGCACGCCCTGATCCGCGCCTATGAGGCCCCCTGCCAGTTGCACAACAACTGCTCGGGCAAACATGCGGGATTTCTGACGCTGAACCAGCATTTGGGCGGCGGTGCGGATTATGAGCTGTTCGATCATCCGGTGCAGCAGGCCTGCCTGCGCGCGTTCGAGGAGGTGACAGGGCAGTCCAGCCCCGGCTACGGCATCGACGGCTGTTCGGCCCCGAATTTCCTGACCACCCTGCATGCCATGGCCCGCGCGATGGCGTTCTTTGCCACCGCCCGCGAGGGCGCGGATACGCGCCAGAGTGCCGCCGCACGCCTGCGCGACGCGATGATCGCGCATCCGGATCTGGTGGCCGGCGAGGGGCGCGCCTGCACCGAACTGATGCGCGCCTGCAACCAGCCCGTGGCGCTGAAAACAGGGGCCGAGGCGTTTTTCATCGCCATCATCCCCGGGCGCGGTCTGGGCATCGCGCTCAAGGTCGCCGATGGCGCCGATCGCGCAGCGGAATGCGCCATTGCCGCGCTTCTGGTGCGGCTGGGCGTGCTGGACCCCGAACATCCGGGCGCACGCAAATTCATGAACAAGGTGATGCGGAACTGGCGCGGGATCGAGACCGGAATGATCAAACCGGCGCCGGGGCTGCTGGCATAGCCCCAAGCCGGGCGATGCTGGGTAGCAGAATGCCTACATCTGGATGATTTCGGCAACTTCAATGCTGCCCTTGCCCCCGTCGAAGATAGGGCAGCCCTTGGCCAGATCGCAGGCGGCCTCGATGCTGTCGGCGCGCACGATGGAGTATCCGGAGACGGGATTTGCGCCGCCGTTGTCGGTAACACCATCTACGCCAACCGTCTTGGACATGCCGACGGGGTTGCCGTTATCGACGAACGCATCGCCGATCCCATCCATCCACTCGCGCCATGCGGCCATTGCCGCTTCGCCTTCTTCAGGCGTTTCCGGCTTGCCACCGCCGTGGTAGACAAAAAGAAATGTGCTGGACATGGCTGACGCTCCTGAAAGGATGAAGTCTGCGGGAAGTATAGCCTAAATCGCCTCTTTAGTCACTCGCCCGCGAAGTCCGTCCGCGCGTACCCTTGCAAATACAGCAGCGCCGTCAGATCGCCGTGGTTGATCCGCAGATCGCACTGGGCCGCCACGGCCGGCTTGGCGTGCAGCGCAACGCCCGCGCCCGCGCGCCCAAGCATGCCCAGATCATTGGCCCCGTCGCCCACGGCCAGCACGTCCTCGGCGCCCATGCCCAGCCGCGCCGTGATGTCATCCAGCGCGTCGATCTTGGCCTGCCGCCCCAGAATGGGCCGGGCGACATCGCCGGTCAGCACGCCGTCCTCGATGCTCAGCACATTCGCGCGATGCTCGTCAAAGCCCATGCCCGCGGCAACCGGCCCGGTAAAGGCGGTGAATCCTCCCGACACCAGCGCTGTATGCGCACCATTGGCGCGCATCGTCGCAACCAGCGTGCGCCCGCCCGGCGCATGGGTGATGCGGGTTTGCAGCACATCGCCGATCACCGCCTCGGGCAGACCCTTGAGCAGGGCCATACGCTCCAGCAGCGCGCCCTCGAAATCCAGCTCGCCGTTCATCGCGCGGGCGGTGATGCTGCGGACATGGTCGCCGACGCCGGCGACCTCGGCCAGTTCGTCGATGCATTCCTGCTGGATCATCGTGCTGTCCATGTCCGCCAGCAGCATCCGCTTGCGCCGCCCGCTTGTGGCCTGCACCGCCAAATCGACGCCCAGGCCCTGTAGATCCTGCCAGACATCCCACAGGTTTCCGGGCCGCTGTGCCAGCGTGAATTCTGCCGCCTCGTCCGGGGACAGCCATTGCACATCGCCGCCGCCCCACGCGTTGCGCAGGCTTTCGGTCAGGCTCGGCTCCAGCCCGCCGGGGCGGGCGATCAGGGTGGCTGTGAACATCAGGCAAGGCTCCCGCTACAGATGAAATGCGTCGCAAATAATTCCTGAAGCGGCGCTATAGCCCCATTTATTCACTTGCGAAAGGACCCGGCGCCGAATAGCTATTGTGGTGGGACACCCTTCCCCAACGAAGGGCGCTTATCTGGAAGGATAGCTAAATGGCTATTGAAGACCTCGCGCGCGTTGCCGTGCGCAAACCTGACGTGCGGCCTGCAAACCCGCGTTTCTCCTCCGGCCCCTGTGCCAAACCCCCTGTATTCGCACTTGAAAAACTGTCTGCCGCGCCCTTGGGCCGCAGCCACCGTGCAGCCGTGGGCAAAGAGCGGCTGAAGGCCGCGATTGACGGCACCCGCGCCGTTCTGGGCATTCCCGAGGATTATCGCATCGGCATCGTGCCCGCCTCCGACACCGGTGCGGTCGAAATGGCGATGTGGTCCCTGCTGGGCCCGCGCAAGGTGGAAATGCTGGCGTGGGAAAGCTTCGGCGCAGGCTGGGTCACGGATGCGGTGAAGCAGCTTAAACTGGATGCCGAGGTCAAGACAGCAGACTACGGCGAGATCGTGGACCTGAGCGGCGTGAACACCGATAATGACGTGGTTTTCACCTGGAATGGCACGACGTCCGGTGTGCGGGTCGTAAATGGCGACTGGATCGACGCCAATCGCAAGGGCTTGACAATCTGCGACGCCACCTCTGCCGCCTTCGCGCAGGAATTGCCGTGGGACAAGCTGGATGTGACCACCTTCAGCTGGCAAAAGGTGCTGGGCGGCGAGGCCGCGCATGGCATGATCGTGCTGTCGCCGCGCGCCGTGGAGCGGCTGGAATCGTACACGCCGCCATGGCCGCTGCCCAAGATTTTCCGCCTCACCAAGGGTGGCAAGCTGATCGAGGGGATTTTCAGGGGCGAGACGATCAACACCCCCTCCATGCTGGCGGTCGAGGATTACCTGCTGGCGCTGGATTGGGCGCAATGCGTCGGCGGCCTGCCCGGCCTGATCGAACGCGCAGACGCCAACGCAGGCGTCGTCACGGATTTCTGCGCCGAAAACGACTGGATCGCGAACCTGGCACAGGACCCGGCGACACGTTCGAACACATCGGTCTGCCTGCGCTTCACAGACGCGGCGATCACCGACGGCGCCGCGTTTGCCAAGGCGGTCGCAAAACGGCTGGAGGCCGAGGGCGTCGCCTATGATATCGGCGCCTATCGCGACGCGCCTCCCGGCCTCCGGATCTGGTGCGGCGGCACGGTCGAGACGTCCGATCTGCAGGCGCTGATGCCCTGGCTCGCTTGGGCGTATCATGCCGAACGGGCCGCGCAGGGCTGAGCGATTTTCGGCAGGCCCGGCGCGGCCTGCCCCTCCCCCATATTCCATAAGGACGCTGAAAATGGCTCCCAAAGTACTCGTCTCCGACAAGCTGTCTGAAACCGCCGTGCAGATCTTTCGCGATCGCGGCATCGACGTGGATTTCCAGCCCGATCTGGGCAAGGACAAGGACCGTCTGGCCGAAGTGATCGGCGATTATGACGGCCTCGCCATCCGCTCGGCCACCAAGGTCACCGAGAAAATCCTTGCGAACGCGCATAAGCTCAAGGTCATCGCGCGCGCCGGGATCGGCACCGACAATATCGACAAGGTCGCGGCCAGCAAAAAGGGCGTGATCGTGATGAACACCCCCTTTGGCAACATGATCACGACCGCCGAACATGCCATCGCCCTGATGTTCGCCGTCGCGCGGCAGATCCCCGAGGCCAGCGCCTCCACCCATGCCGGCAAGTGGGAAAAATCCCGCTTCATGGGCACCGAACTGACGGCCAAGACGCTGGGCGTGATCGGCGCGGGCAATATCGGCGGCATCGTCTGCGACCGCGCGCGCGGCCTCAAGATGAAGGTAATCGCCTATGATCCCTTCCTCAGCGAGGCGAAGGCCGACAAGATGGGCGTCGAAAAGGTCGAATTGGACGATCTGCTGGCGCGCGCCGATTTCATCACCCTGCATGTGCCGCTGACGGACCAGACCCGCAACATCCTCAGCCGCGAAAACCTTGAGAAAACCAAGAAGGGCGTGCGCATCATCAACTGCGCCCGTGGCGGTCTGGTGGATGAGACGGCGGTGGCCGATCTGCTGAAATCGGGCCATATCGCCGGCGCGGCCTTCGATGTGTTCGAGGTGGAGCCTGCGACGGACAGCCCGCTTTTCGGCCTGCCCAACGTCGTCTGCACGCCCCATCTGGGCGCAGCCACAACCGAAGCGCAGGAAAACGTCGCCCTGCAGGTGGCCGAGCAGATGTCGGACTACCTGCTGACCGGCGCGGTGACCAATGCGCTCAACATGCCCTCGGTCTCCGCCGAAGAGGCGAAGGTGATGGGGCCCTGGATCAAACTGGCGAGGCATCTGGGCGCCTTCATCGGACAGATGTCGGAAGAGCCGATCAAGGCGATCAACATCCTCTATGACGGCGTCGTCAGCCAGATGAACCTGCCCGCCCTGACATCTGCCAGCGTCGCGGGCATCATGAAGGCGGTCAACCCCGAAGTGAACATGGTCAGCGCCCCCGTGGTGGCCAAGGACCGCGGCATCAAGATCAGCACCACGCATCAGGACCAGTCGGGCGTCTTCGAAGGCTACATCAAGCTGACTGTCGTCACCGACAAGCGCGAGCGGTCAATCGGCGGCACGATCTTTTCCGACGGCAAGCCGCGTTTCATCCAGATCAAGGGTATCAATATCGACGCCGAGATCGGCGCGCATATGCTCTATGTCACCAACAACGACCAGCCGGGGATCATAGGCACGCTTGGACAGACGATGGGGGATAACGGCGTGAACATCGCCAACTTCACCCTCGGCCGCGCCAGCGCGGGCGGCGAGGCGATCGCGCTGCTCTACGTCGATGCCCCGGTGCCGCAAAAAGCGATAGATGCGTTGCGAGAGACGGGCCGTTTCGTGCAAATCAAGCCGCTGCAATTCGATATCGAATAACGCGCGCAGGGAGTTTCATCTTTCCAGAAAATACCCCCGCCGGAGGCGTTCTGCGGCAAATCGCAGGAGCCTCCGGCGGGGATATTTTTAAAGCAAGAGGAAACCAGGCGGAGACACCCTAAGGCTGAACGGCGATATTGTCGATCAGACGCACGCCAGCCAGCCATGCGGCGGCGAACAGACGGGCGGGCCGGGTGGGGGCGGTCAGAAGCGACAGGTCATCGTCCGCGCGCATTTCGAGATAATCGACACTGGTGAATCCAGCCTGCATCAACGCGGCGACTGCGGCTGATTGGGCGGCGGCAAAATCCTGACCATCGGTGATGGCTTCGGACATCGCCTCCATCTGCTCGATCAGGACCGGCGCGGTGGTGCGCGCACGGTCTGACAGCAGCAGGTTGCGCGAGGACATGGCAAGCCCGTCGATCTCGCGGATTGTGGGGCAGCCGTGGACGGTGACCGGGATGTCCAGATCGCGCGCCATGCGGCGGACGACCTGAAGCTGCTGGTAATCTTTCTCTCCGAAAAATGCGTCCGTGGCCGAGGTCTGCGCGAACAGCTTGGCGACGACGGTGGCCACACCCTGAAAATGACCGGGCCGGTGGATGCCGTCCATGACGTCGGTCAGGCCCGAGACGGTGACGGTGGTGGCAAATCCGCCGGGGTACATCTGATCGCCATCGGGCACATAGATTGCATCGACGTCGAAGCGGGCCAGTTTTGCCGCGTCGGCATGTTCGGTGCGCGGATAGCTGGCCAGATCCTCGGGCGAACTGAACTGGCGCGGGTTGACGAAGATCGTGACGATGACGCGCTCGCACGCCTCCTTGGCGGCCGCAACCAGGGACAAATGGCCGTCATGCAGCGCGCCCATTGTCGGAACGATGCCGATTCGCTCCCCGGCCCTCTGCCAAGAGGCGGTCGCGGCACGCAGATCGGGCAGATTGCGCAAGATCGGCGCGGTCATGCGCCGCTTGCCTTGCCCGAAGCCGATGCAGGCGCCTCGTCCGCGAAGGTGTGTTCGGGCGCGGGGAACGTGCGCGCGCGCACCTCGGCGGCATAGGCGGCGATCGCGGCCTCGCCATCGGCGCCCAGCTGGGCATAGCGCTTGACGAATTTCGGCTTGAACGCCGTGAAGAGGCCCAGCATGTCATCCACGACCAGAACCTGCCCATCGCATCCCGCCGATGCGCCGATGCCGATGGTGGGAATGGCGATCTCCGCCGTGATCCGGTCAGCCAGACCCGCGGGCACCTTTTCCAGAACGACGGCAAAGGCGCCGGCATCGGCCACCGCCTGCGCGTCTTCGCTGAGGTGTTTGGCGCCGGCGCCGCGGCCCTGCACCTTGTAGCCGCCCAGCGTGTTGATCGCCTGCGGCGTCAGGCCGATATGGGCCATCACCGGCACGCCGCGCGCTGTCAGGAAGCGAATCGTTTCGGCCATATGCGCGCCACCCTCCAGCTTGACCGCCGCCGCGCCCGTCTCGCGCATCATGCGGGATGCGTTACGCATGGCCTGGCGTGGATCCTCCTCGTAGCTGCCGAAGGGCATGTCGATGACCAGCATCGCCTTGTCCAGCCCGCGCGCGACGGCCTGACCGTGCATCACCATCATGTCCATCGTCACGCCCAAGGTAGAGGACATGCCATGCAGCACCATGCCGACACTGTCGCCAACCAGCACGACGTCGCAATGCGCGTCCATCATGCGCGCCATCGGCGTGGTATAGGCCGTCAGGCTGACAATGGGCGCACCGCCCTTCATCGCAAGGATGTCGGCAGGAAGCGGGGCGGTCTGGCGGGCTGTGGCGCTCATCTTGCGGGCCTCGTAGTTGCTACGTTGCCGCGATGGGTAGCAAGGTTTTGGCCCGACTTCCACTGTTGACTTGCCAAGCGGGGCGGCGGCGATCCGCGCGACGTGCTTGCGCGGCGCGCGCAAACCGCTAGGGGTGGTCTGATGCGGCGCAAAGCTTATATCATGTCGATACAGCGCGCGGCGGCGCAATCAAGGAGGCCCGATTTTGCGGCACATCCCAGTGATCTTTCAAACGTTCCTCCCGGCGGTCTTTTCCGTGGTCTTTCGCGCCTTCCTCGTTGCCATTCCACTGGCCGCGCCGTGGCCTGAACCGGCCACTGCGCAAGCCACCGCCGAGGTCAGCCGCGCCGACCTGATCCGCCTGCTGGGCCGCATGCACGAGGAAGAAAACGTGCGCGCCGATCTGCGCAAACTGGGCTTCAAGGGGGAGAACCTGGAGCTGGCGACGCAGCACGCGGCAAATATGCTGCGCGACCCGATCATCGCGGGCTATATCGCCGACCGCGTGCTGGCCGTACAGGCCGGTGAGCCTGTTCCGATTGCCCGCGCGCAGGGCCTTCTGTGGGGCGTGATTGATCAGGGGTTGCCCCATCTGCCACGGCAGGATTTGCGGTATTATTATCTGGTTGAACAGGCTGTCCTCGGCGCCATGCCGACGCATATCTGCGGCCAGGCCGTGCGCGGCACGCTGTCGCCGGATCGCATGGCCGAGGCGACGGCGCGCGCCGCCGCGCGGCTGAACACGGAAGGACTGCGCAATTATTACCGCATTCAACTGCGCGCGGCGCAGCTCGGTGCACAGCGCGGGCCATTGACCACCACGGCAAAGCGCGCGGCCGCGGCCGAGGCGCTGATTTTCTCCGCCTTGACCCGCCACATCGTGGCCGAACCGGACGCCGCGCAGGTGATGGACAGCTTTGCCCGGCTGGGCACCGTGAACAACACCCGCGCCTGCCGCGCCGGGCGGTTGTTCATCGCAGCGGTCCTGACGCTTGAGGGACGCGACCTGCAGGAGGCCCTGATACAGCTCAGCCTGCCGTGACACCTGTTCTGGACAACCGGACGGCGCGGCATCTGTGGCTGCAGTCGAACGGCCTGAGCCGGGTGGAAACGGGGGCGCCCGATGTCATGGCGCTGATCCGGCAGATCGGTTTTCTGCAGATCGACACCATCCGCAACGTGACCCGCGCGCATAACCACATCCTGTGGTCGCGCAATCCCAATTACCGCGAGGGGATGCTGTGGCCGCTGCTGGGCCAGCATCTGTTTGAACATTTCACGCATGATGCCTCCCTGATCCCGATGCAGATCCTGCCGCTCTGGCAGCGGCAATTTGCCCGGCTGGGCGCGCGCGCCGCGCGCGGTGAGTGGTATCAGTCGGGCCTTGGACAGGCCGAGATTGCGGCCATTCGCGCCCGGATCGTCATTGAGGGCCCGCTATCCACCCACGCCTTCGACACCAAGGCGTCCAGCCGCGAGATGTGGGCCCGCCCGCCCCACAAGAAGGCGCTGGACCAGATGTGGTACGCAGGCGAACTGGCGACCTGCCGTCGCGAGAATTTCGTGAAATTCTACGATCTGGGCGAACGTGTCTTTCCCCCTGGGGACCAACCCGGCATGGACAATACCGCGCAGATGGATGCGCTGTGCGATCTGGCGCTGGACCGGCTGGGCACGGCCAGTTGCGGCGAGGTTCAGCGGTTCTGGGGCGCGATGGATGCGACCGAGGCGCGCGGCTGGATGGCGCGGCGCACGCCTCAGCAGGTGCGCGTGACAGACGCCGATGGCCAGGTCCGCACCGTGCTGGCCGCGCCGGATCTGGACGCGCGGCTTGCCGCGCTGACTGCGCCCGCCGGGCGGCTGCGCATCCTCAACCCGTTCGATCCGGCAATACGCGACCGCGCGCGGCTGAGGCGGCTTTTCGGGTTTGAATATGTGAACGAGATGTTCGTGCCCGCCGGCCGCCGCCGCTGGGGATATTACGTCTATCCGCTGCTGGAAGGCGACCGCTTTGTCGGGCGGATCGAGTTGAAGGCGGACCGCGCGCAGGGCTGGCTGCGCGTTTCCGGGTTCTGGCCCGAACCTGGTACGCGCTGGGGCGCAGGCCGGTTTGCACGCCTGGAGGCCGAGCTGAACCGGTTCGCCCGCATGGTCGGGATCAAGGCCACTGAATGGTGCGCGCGGCCCTGAGGCATCAGGTGCTGAACTGCATCGCAAGCGTGAAGGTATACGTCGGATCGGTCAGTTGACGCGGCGCCTGCGGAAACCGGCGGGCGGATTTGACGGCGCGCAAGGCGGCATCGTCCAGCGCCGCATGGCCGGATGACCCCGCCACCGACACCGCGCGCAGGGCGCCGTCGCGACCGACCGTGATCCTGATCTGCACCGTGCCGGAGGCGCCGCGCGCCGAGGACGGGTACCGCTTGCCGCTTTCGATCTTGCGCCGCACCTGGGCGCCCCACTGGGCAAAGAGGCTCTGCCGCTGGCCCGCGCTGAGCGTGGCGGCGCCCCTGTCCTGTGCGGCCCCCGCATTGGTGCCACCGCCTGCCCCGCTGGCGCGCTGCGCGGCGCTGGAGCGCGAGACCGGCGCGCTGTTTTGTTTCTTCGGTTGCGCCTCGCGTTTGGCGGTGGCCGGTTTGCGGAGCGGCTCCGGGGGCCGTGCCTGCGGGCGGATTTCCGACATGCGGATCTGCTCCGGCGAAGGTTCGACCGCTGGCGCCGTATCCGTCCGGTCCGGCAAACTGTCCGATTGCGGCACCTGAAGGCCAAGACCCGGACGCACGGAAACCGGGGCCGCCTCGACCACCGCGGCGGGTGCCGGGGGCGGATCTTGCAGTTCGGGCGCGGGTTCCGGCATGGCCCCGGGCGGCGCCTGATCCGCAGCTTCGGGCGGGGTGTCCCACCGCGCGACCAGCGCGCTGACCTCGGCCGATGCAGCCTGAAGCGACACGGCCGCGCCCCCGCCCTGCCCCGCCGATTCCGCGCCGTCGGCCTGCGGACCAAAGGCCGCGATCGCCAGATGCAGCCCAGCGGCCAAGGCCAGAAACAGGCCGAACTCTGCCGCGCCCCTCATTTCGGCACCGTGACAAGCTGGACTTGCGAAAACCCCGTTTGGGCAAGCTGCGCCATCAGCCGGGCGAGCGCTGCGCCCTCGACCGCCCCATCGGCGCGCACGATCAGCGGCGGCGAGGCATCGAAGCAGGCGCCGCCTGCGCAGGTATCGCTTAGCGCCTGTTGCAGTGCGTCCAGCGCGGTTGGCCCTTGGGTCTGATCATAAGCGAGTTCGCCGTCCGCCCCCAGATAGAGCGTGAATTCCGCCTCTGCCGGATCGCCCTGCCCCTCGACATTCGGGGGGGTGACCTCGAACGGGACAGGCGGGGCGATCTGCGCGGTCATCAGGAAAAAGATCAGCAGCAGGAACACGACGTTGATCATCGGAACGATGCTGCCTTCGGGCTTGCGGCGGGGCGGATCGGAAAACTGCATAGGCTATTCCACCAGCACAAGCGCGGTGAATCCTGCCCGCGTCAGACGCTCCATCACATCAACGACGCGCTGCAACTCGGCGCCATTCTGCGCACGCAGAATGATCGTGTCGGTCGGTGCGTCCGTCAGCGCGGTGATGCCGGGCACAAGGTCCGACGGACTCACCGCTTGCCCGTTCAGGCGCAGCCCGCCGGGCAGAATGTCAATCAGGCGCGGCGGCCCGGAATAGGCCTGCCCCGCGCTCTGCCCCGCCACATTCAGCGGCAGGGACATGTCCATTCCAAACCGCGAGGCCAGCATGAAGAACACCAGCAGCAGGAACACCACGTCGATCATCGGGGTCAGGCTGGGCCGGCGCGGCTGTCTGGGAGTGTCGAAGGCAAACATGTCATTCAGCCGCGCGTGTCAGTGTTTGGGATGCATCCTGCGCGAGGGGGCGCAGGAAAATCCGCGTTGCCGCATCCTCCATTTCTTGCCGCAGCCGGTCCACCACGCTTTCAAACCAGGTCAGCGCCATCGAGGCTGGAATGGCGACCGCCATACCCGCCGCCGTGGTCAGCAATGCCTCCCATATCCCCCCGGCCAATATTGCCGGATCGGCGCGGCTTCCAGCCTCTTGCAGCGCCTGAAAGGCGGCGATCATGCCCATGACCGTCCCCAGAAGGCCCAAGAGCGGCGCAATCGTCGAAATCAGCTCCAGCGGGCGCAGCCCGCTCCGGGCGCGCGCGATCAGGTTGCGCGCCACGCGCTCGGTTTCCGCCCGCGCGCCGTCGTCATCCAGCGTGCCGTCGCGCCGCGCGGCCATTGCGGAGCGGACCAGAATGGCGCGGCATGTGCGGCGTCCCTGCAAGTGGTCCAGCGCGTCCTGCTCGCGGCCCGTCGCCCACAGTGCAACTGCCCCTTGGGCCCGGCGGCCGCCGTTCCACGCGCCCATCATTGCCAGCCGCCAGATTTTCCACAAGATCAAGGCCAGCGCCACGACCGACAGCAGCGATATCGCCCAGATAGCCGGCCCGCCCCGCTGAAGGAACGTCATCGCCTGGCCAAGCGGCCCTGCCGGCGCCAAGGCCACAGTTGGCGCAGGCAGGTCGAGCGGATCAACCGCGCCATCCACGGGCGCCGCAGGGGCATCCGCTTCGGACATGTCAGCCATGCCACCATGAGCCGAGTGATCTTGGGTCTCGGGGCTGGGAACGAGCGGTGCTGCGGGAGCCTCGGTCTGGATCTGGACCGGCCCGGGCCCGGTATCCGCCTGCTGGGCTGATGCGGCGCCCGCAAGCGTGAAGGCGAAGGCCGCTGCAATATGCAGCGACCGACGGCACATGGTTTCCAAACGATCAGAACCGCGCTTCAACTTTGACATAAATCGTCCTCCCGGGCTCGTTCACTTGCGTCAGCGTCGGATCGAATATGTTCGAACGGCTCAGATGGTTTGCGTAAGTCTCATCCGTAACGTTGTCGATACCGGCCAGCAAGGTCGCCTTCTGCGATAGCGCATAGCTGCCGAACAGGTCCAGCGTGGCATAGCCCGACGTGGTGCCGGGATCGCGCGCCGGATCAATGCGGTCCTGCTCGGTCGCCCAGTTCACACGCGCCCCGCCGCGCCATGCGTCACGCCCATACGCGACCGAGATCTGCCCCTGCAGCGGCGGGATCTGCGCCAGCGCCCGGTTGTCCGAGGTGTTTTCGCCGTAAGTATAGGTGGCATCGCCCCAGACTTCCCAGCCGCCCGTTTCCCACCCGGCCGCGATTTCGACCCCGGCGAGACGGGCATCAACGTTGCGATAGGTGGTCACGCCGGCCACACTGAACTGGTCGCGCAGGATGTAATCATCGACCCAATCGACATAGGCGTTGGCATCAAGATACCACGCGCCCTTATCGATCTGCACGCCCAGATCCAGCTGATGGTGCTTTTCAGGGTCGATATCGGGGTTGCCGACCCAGTTGGGCCGCGCGATGGCGCGTTCGGTCGCGTCCGCCGTGCGCACCGACCGCGACAGCGCCGCGAACAACATGGTGGCGTCGGTCAGGTCATGCTCCAGCCGCAGCAGGCCGCCGATGTTATGCTCATCCCGCGAGGAATTGAAATCCGTGCCATATTGCGCCGTGTAGTAGGTGTTGGGCGCCGCGCCCAGCGCCGGAACAGCGGCAGCGGTTCCTGACTTGGCGTTCACATAGTCATAGCGCAGCCCCGCGATCAGCGTCGTTGCCGTCGACAGGGCGGTTTCGGTCTCAACATACAGGCCCGTCTGGGCGATCGTCACGTCGGGCCAGATCAGGAACCGCGCGCGTGCGGGGTCCTCGGCCTCCAGCAACGGGATCATGCCGGGCATGCCGGCAAACGCGGTGGCTTCGCGGTTGTTCGACTGATGGTCGACGCCGATCCGGGCCTTGGTCCCGCCAAAGCTCAGCTGCGCCTCCAGCTTGCCGCCGACCGTGTCCGAGGTGGCGGGCGTGCGCATCGCCATGGCGCCAACAGGGCGCAGCGAGTAGTTGTCCATCACGTGATCGACAGCTGAATAATACAGCACGCCCTCGATCCGGTTCAGGGCGCCCATCGCCACATCCACGCCGCCGCGCAGGCGGTAGGTGTAGGTTTCATCAAACGGGCTGTCCATTCCGGCGCCGGGGAACAGGATATCCTCGGCCAGATCATACTCCAGATCGAACGCCAGATCGACACCGCTGCCGGCATAGCCCAGCGTCACACCGGCGCTGCGCTGATCGAACGAGCTGCGGACCTCGCGGCCTGACCCGTCCTCGTAATTGTCTGCTGACTTCACCTCGGCCCCGCCCTGAAGATACATTCCGCGCCCCAGATCATAGGTGAAACGTCCCGCCACATCCCGGCCGCCGCCATTGCTGGAAACGCCCGCGCTGACGTTGCCGCTGAACAGCGCCTCCTGCTCCAGTTCGGGCGGATTGCGCTTGAGGATCACGGCCCCACCCGATCCGCCGGGGCCGTTGGTGACGGTGGAATAGCCCTTTTCGATGATGATCTCATCGGCGCGGTTGAACGTTGCCATCGCGGTCGGCGGGTCCATCCGGTTGGGGCAGGCGCCATAGGTGAACGAGCCTGCGTCGATCACGTTGATCTGGTTTTGTTGCTGGCCGCGAATGACCAGTTCCAGGCCATGCCCGCCCATGCGCCCCGAGGTCACGCCGGGGGCCGCGCGCAGCATTTCGGCGCCATCCCTGGCGGGCGGCATGCTCGTCTTCTGCGGATCGAGAATGGTGGACATCGGGCCGTCGGCAGGTGCCGCGCCCTCGACCAGAATGGGGTCCAGCGCGATGATGGTCTCATCGGTGGCTTGCGCCATCGCGGCTTGGGAGATCGAGCAAAGCAACAGGGCAGATGTGCCAAGGCACATAGGTTTGCGAAGTGTCATGTCATAATACCGTCTATTCTGTAGGGAATCTGCGATCACGCATCACGATGGCCGGAGGCAAAGGCGCCCGGCGCCCCAAAGGATCGCGTTTCAGTTCAGATCAGCCGGTATTGGGCGGCGCGCGTATGGCGTCGGGGCGGCCCCCAAACTGGACGGGTGTCTGCGATGCCGCCGCAGCGCGCGCCCGCAGCCGCGTCTCGACCTGCGCCACGGCGACACCGTGATTTGCGCAGGTCGGCAGATCTGCGGCCAGCACGCAAAGCGGGCAATGACCGTGCAGCGACGTATGCTCGGATGAGTGCTCTGCGCCCGGCGCTTCTGGCAGCGCCATCGTGTAAGTGCCATTTGCCGAGCAGATGGTGAAGGTAAGGACCGCGTCGGCCTTGCTGCTGCCCGAGGATATCGGCAGGAACGCTGCCGCAACCTGCACCGCCAACAGAGCCGACAGCAGAACACTGCAAACAGCATTCAAAAGGATCGATATACGCAACCGAGACAACATGGCACTCTTTGATACAACAATTCGTGATCTCGCAAGCCGAAAGCACTCTGCTACCTGCGACATGGCGACCGCTTGCCATAGCGCCAATGGCCAGCCGGGAGTGGCCGATCGCCTTTTTCTCTTATACTTTCAGCGCCCTGTCCTTGGCATCATAATGCACCGCTTGGTTCGATTGCCCCTATCAGAACCGCACTTTCAGGCCCGCAAAGAGGGACAGCGCCCCGAAATCATCCTTGGTCGAGCCGCTTTGCGCCGGCGCACCGAACCTATCGATGACAACGGCGTTGCGGTTCGCCGTGTCCATCACGTCAAAGGCATGAACATAGGTCGCGCCCCATTCGAACTGTGACTCCGGGCCGGGCCAGGCGGTATCTTTCAGGAAGCTCGCCGTGACCTCAATTGTGTAGGCCGTGCCGCCCCGGCTGGAATCCAGAAACCCGTTGATGCCAACGTATTCGTCCACGATCCGCAGATCGCGATCCCCCCAATAGGCGCCCGCGAGGCCCTCCAACTTCAACCTGTAGGAGCCGAACGGTTGGTCAAGCTCCTTGCGCGCGCCGATTACGACCCCCATCCCCTCGAACGAGGCGTTGCGTTGTTGCGACGACGTCTCGCCCGGGTAGTACATCTGTCCCGTGCTATTGGACGAGAAGTCGAAATATCCAAGACCTGCCAAGACCTGCAGGCTGCTGTCCGCATAGGCGTGGGTCAGAACCGCCCTCATCTGGGTCAACGTCGTCTTGCTGTCCGTATCTGCGCCATCCATGCATTCTCGATGTGACAGCGTTATGACATCGAAGACGCCGGGACTACCGAGATTACAATCGCCGAGGCCTGAGTCTATAGAGTAGGCCTCATCTCCCTCGACCTGTAGATAAGACAGGCCGATCTCGCCGCCAAATTGGCCAAAAAGGCTGTCATGGGTCAGCGCAACTGCGGCAAATCCGCCGTAGCCGAAATCCGATGTCAGGATACTACCCACACTAACGAAACCGGTCGACGCCAACGCGTAAGGATAATCCGAGCCCGAGGCTGAAACACCGCCACGGAAGCTGAATTCAAGAGGCTTGTCTATCGGTTCTGCAAAGACGGGGGCGGCGCTGATCACCGCGACGACAGACAGAAGAAACTTGTACATAGGATTACCTGACTATTTACTATGCGTTATCCTTACCTCGGGCCACCACCAAAACCTTGGATATTCTGGACGTAACGCGCCGAGGCGTGGCGGAGTGTGACATGAATTCAACAGTATCGTTTGAGCATAAACGACGTTCAAATCTGGCACCGCGAGGGCATCTGAAAGTGGAATCTCACCGGACACTGAAAGAAGTTTGCGCAGGGAACGCGCTGGGCCAGATCGACCGCGTCAGGGGCTATTTTCTCATCCCGTCCGCCACCTCTTGCATTAAGTTGTATGCGAGAGAGGATGATAGAGATGAGCCATCAGGGAACTGTTCAGCGCCCACTTCGGTGATCTTTCGGGGTACCCTGACGGGTGGCGCTGCCAGCCGAGATGGTCGTGCTCTGCCCCCCGAGGGCATCCGCGTACTTCAGCTTCACCACGACCACCACCGAAGGTGTCCCGAGAGGAACGCAAGAGATGCCTGGAATATTTGAAAAACATCGACCTCAGGGGTCTGATATGGTGCGGTCGAGAAGACTCGAACTTCCACGGGTTTAACCCCACAGCGACCTCAACGCTGCGCGTCTACCATTCCGCCACGACCGCACATGATCAGGTAGGTTTGCGCCGTATATTCAAACCGGCGCGGCTTGTGAAGGGGCAAAACACATCGCCCCTTCGGTTTCGCATGCCAAATCTCGCAGGGTCACTCGATCGCAAAGGTCGGAAGGGTCGAGGCGGGCTGAGCCGTCCCTGCGCCATCCTTGGTGTTTGCGCCCTGAGAGGGGAATGCCGCCTTGCGGATAAGGCTGGTGCGCCCGGCATTTCCGGGGGCAAAGACCGGCTCGGCGCCCCGCTCGACTGCCTCGACCGCTCCTTTATACCACGCAAGCGCAAGGTCCGGGCGGCGCGTCGTGCCAAATCCTTCGTTCAGGTGGTGGCCCATCATTTCGCCATAGACTTCCTCGCCCAGCGCCGTCAGCAGCAACGCAGAACCAAGCGCGACATCCATATCGTCGATCCGGTAGCCGACCGACAGGCAGATCTTGGCCGTGCCCGCCAGTTGCCCGGGCGACTGCCCCGACTCGAGCACGAAATCGCGCACATCGCCGACGACCTCATCCTTGGGGCTGAGCGAAAGTGCCGCCACGTAGTCGCGCATCGCCGGGCCAAAGGCACGGCATTGCTCCTCCAGCTGCGCAGAGGTCACCCCCTTGAGGTTCGAGGCCATCGTCTCGCCCTCGGCAATTGCGTAGGTCCGCGCGAGGCAGAATTGCTCGTTCAGCGCAAAGCGCGCATCGGTCAGCGACGCCTCCGTCACAAAGCCGCCGTTGGAGTTGGTCAGCAGGCTGATCTGATTGCAGTGCGAGGCCAGCGACGGGCCATCACCGCCCGAGGCCATCAGATTAGGTAGCGCTGCCATGCCGACGTCAGGCTCCGGCACCTGTGCCTCTTTCGGGATTGCCGCCATGACAGGCGACTGGTCCGCGGCGGCTGGTGCAGGTGTCGCGGCAAAGGTCTGCGGCGCGCCCACCGCCTCGTCGCGGTAAGCAAGCAGCAACCCGCGCGTGCCCTGCCCGCGCTGCGCAATCAGTTGCGACGTGGCGGCGCCACCGCTTTGCGCGCGGTAGTACGAGCTGATCAGGAACTGGCGCTCGTAGTCGGCCAGATAACCGGTCACCGGATAGCCCATGAGGGCCTGAAACTGGGACGCAGCGTTGCGCGTATTGCGCCCGCGCACCCCATCGGGCGTGCCGGCCGGGAAGCCGAAATAGTTGAGCGAAGTCTGCTCTTCGCGAATATGTTGACGCGCGACCGTATTGACCGGGGCGCGATATGTCTTGCGCGGTGCTGCCCGCCTCGTCGTGGTTGCCCTGTTGCGCTCCCGCGACTTGGCACTTTCGTTGACGATGATACCGCTCACCGCGCCGCCGACGATACCGCCCACCAGACCATCGGCGAAATCCGCCGCCGCACGCGTGCCCGGCATCGCAACCATGCTGGCCGCGACCGCGCCTATGATAAATCGTTTTGTAAACATCCTTGATCTCCCCTAATCAGGTGCAGCTCCCCCCAGTCAGGCGCAGCACGTCTTTGTCGAAATATAGCACAATTTCCCCCCAAATTCGTAAAGAGTCGAGCCTTGTCCCTCACAATACCCTTTGCAATTGATGAAAACGGCGTGGAATGGCATCGCTCGGAAGGGTTGGTGCAATATCCGCCCGCTGTGGCCGCGATGGAAGAACGGGTAGAACGAATCGCCGCCGGCGAGGCCGCCGAGGCGATCTGGCTGCTGGAGCATCCGCCGCTTTACACCTCTGGCACTTCGGCGCGGCCCGAGGATCTGACCGATCCGCACCGCTTTCCGGTGCACGAGGCGCGGCGCGGCGGGCAATACACCTACCACGGGCCGGGGCAGCGCGTCGTTTATGTCATGCTGGATGTGGGGCGCCGCGGGCGCGACGTGCGCAGGTTCGTTGAGCAGCTGGAGACCTGGGTGATCGCGGTGCTGGACGAATTCAATGTCACCGGAGAGCTGCGCAAGGGCCGCGTCGGTGTCTGGGTTCAGCGCCATGACAAACCGCTGACGCGAGCGGGTCTGCCGCCCGAGGAAAAGATCGCGGCCATAGGTATCCGCCTGCGCAAATGGATCAGCTATCACGGGATTTCGATCAATGTGGAGCCGGACCTGGAGCATTTCAGCGGCATCGTGCCCTGCGGCATTGCCGAACATGGCGTGACAAGTCTGGTCGATCTGGGCCTGCCCGTCACGACAGACGATGTCGATGTCGCGCTGCGCCGCCGCTTTGACGACGTGTTTGCAACTGCGGACTGACAGGGCGCGGTATCGGAAAAATTGCCGTCGCAAATAAATCGGCCCGCAATCCTTTACAAGGAGTGCGGGCCTTAACGCTTTGACCGGCTCACCGTCATTCAGAAGGGACGGGAATGGCGGCTGGCAGATCGATACAGCGTTGATGCGTTCCGCCGTGAGCGAGTGGCTCGGTTTCAGGGCGAAACGCGTTTGATCGTAGCCGAATTATTCGACCATTGCGTCCTGAGCGGGGCTGGGAGTATCCGCGACCCGCAAGTCGTCGCCACCCGCGCAATACTCGACTGCCGCTGCGATCATCTCATCCGCACCGCGGCCTTCACGCTGTTGCGCGTCCTTGCCGGAATCAAGCGGATCGACGCCCGAGTCGGCGGTCTGTTCACTGTCGACCGCTGCTGCTTCGGCTTCGCGCTCGGCTTCGGGACCGGCGTTGGGGATCTGCATGACGGCTTCTTTCTGGCCATCCGCGTCAAGCTTCATGAAGTCGCCGCAAGTCATATCGCTTGCTTCGGCAAAAGCGGCTGTCGACATCAGAGCGCTGACGCCCAAGGCTGCGGTGGCGGTGGTCAGTTTACGAAAATTAGTCATGTATTCCTCCAGGTTTCAAATGACGGCCATCGTGCTGTGCAGGTCCGGCGCGTCGTTCGGGGCATCAACACCGCGCCTCTTCGATTGGTTCCGCGAGAGGGATATTTTTTTGCTACCGCCAAGGCGGGCCGCAAAGGACCGCACGCCCCAACACCACCTCTGCGCGAGAGCGGCGGCACGCTCCTCAACCGCATGAAACGGCCTGCGCGGGGGAACGGGGTGCGACAATTTTATTTCAGTAATATGGCACTCTGACGTTGCCCGATGGGGGCGGGCATACTAAAACGCAGGATTAGACATCCAATGCGCGCGCAATTTCCCGGTGACAGGCGCATGGACCCATACCAGCAGGAGGCGCCCAATGGCAGATGCAGCCATTCATGGCCACGACCACCACGACGAACGAGGGTTCTTTACCCGGTGGTTCATGTCCACGAACCACAAGGATATCGGTATCCTTTACCTTGTCGTGTCGGCATTTGTCGGCCTGATATCTGTCCTATTTACCGTCTACATGCGGCTCGAACTCATGGAGCCGGGCGTTCAGTACATGTGCCTCGAAGGCGCGCGTTTCATTGCCGACAGCGGCGCGGCCTGCACGCCCAACGGGCACCTGTGGAACGTGATGATCACCTATCATGGCGTTCTGATGATGTTCTTTGTCGTCATTCCGGCCCTCTTCGGCGGTTTCGGCAACTACTTCATGCCGCTGCAGATCGGCGCGCCGGACATGGCGTTCCCGCGGATGAACAACCTGTCTTTCTGGCTTTACGTGGCCGGTACCTCGCTGGGCGTTGCATCGCTCCTGGCGCCGGGGGGCAACGGTCAGACCGGCTCGGGCGTGGGCTGGGTGCTGTATCCGCCGCTCTCGACCACCGAAACGGGTCTGTCGATGGATCTCGCGATCTTTGCGGTGCACGTGTCAGGTGCCAGCTCGATCCTGGGCGCGATCAACATGATCACGACGTTCCTGAACATGCGCGCGCCTGGGATGACCCTGTTCAAGGTGCCCCTGTTCGCATGGTCGATCTTTGTCACCGCGTGGATGATTCTGCTGGCGCTGCCGGTTCTGGCGGGCGCCATCACGATGCTGCTGACCGACCGTAACTTCGGCACGACCTTCTTCGATCCGGCGGGCGGGGGCGATCCGATCCTCTACCAGCATATCCTGTGGTTCTTTGGCCACCCGGAGGTGTATATCATCATCCTGCCCGGGTTCGGCATCATCAGCCACGTCATCGCCACGTTCAGCCGCAAGCCCATTTTCGGCTACTTGCCGATGGTCTGGGCGCTGATCGCCATCGGCGCGCTGGGCTTCGTCGTCTGGGCGCACCACATGTACACCGTGGGGATGTCGCTGACGCAGCAGAGCTACTTCATGCTGGCGACCATGGTGATCGCGGTGCCAACCGGTGTGAAGGTGTTCAGTTGGATCGCGACGATGTGGGGCGGCTCGATCGAGTTCAAGACGCCGATGCTCTGGGCGTTCGGGTTCCTGTTCCTGTTCACCGTGGGCGGTGTGACCGGCGTGGTGCTGGCACAGGCCGGCATCGACCGCGCATATCATGACACCTACTATGTCGTGGCGCATTTCCACTACGTGATGAGCCTTGGCGCCGTATTTGCCATCTTTGCGGGGGTCTATTTCTACTTCCCCAAAATGACCGGCAAGATGTATCCCGAATGGGCGGGCAAGCTGCACTTCTACACGATGTTCATCGGGGCCAACCTGACGTTCTTCCCGCAGCACTTTCTGGGCCGTCAGGGCATGCCGCGCCGCTATATCGACTACCCCGAGGCGTTCGCGCCGTGGAACTGGTGGTCGTCAATGGGCGCGTTCCTGTCTTTCGCCAGCTTCGTGTTCTTCTTTGGCGTCATCGCCTGGTCGCTGCTGCGCGGCCGCGCCAGCCCGCAAGCGAACCCGTGGAACGAATACGCCGACACGCTGGAATGGACCCTGCCCAGTCCCCCGCCCGAGCACACGTTCGAGCAGCTTCCCAAGCGCGAAGACTGGGACAAGGGCCACGCGCACTAGGCGCTGGTTGGTTTGAGTCAAGGGAAGGCCCCGGAGTGATCCGGGGCCTTTTTTAGTTCGGAACAGATGTCTGCTTGGATGCAGGTTTCTCGGACGCCGTGCGCGACGTTTGAGTGGCGCCTGGCGTTGCCTGGCGTCGGAGAAGCGCTCAAGCGGGAAATCGCGGGGGGGGATTTCGCGGCTGTTGGGTCTATGGGGATTTGAAGCGGTTTAGTGGCGTGATTCCTGACGGGCAAGCGGCAACGGCTGCACTCTTGCAGGCAGCCTCGGCGTGGGTTTTGTGAGCTTCGATGAACCTGTGTTGTGTCTTGCCGGATACCGAGACATTGCGCGCCGCCACCATGGAGGTTGCGGTCACGGCAGTCGGGTCGCAAGCGGTTTCGAGTGCGGCTGAGATTGGAATTTTGGTCCTTGGCGCGCGTGTCATGCAGCGGCCCTCGCTGCTCCTGGCGGCGCTCTGGGATGTCGTTCCGGGGCGATCGTTTCGGCGATGATCAACCGCCCACCGCAGCAGGGACATGGCATCGCGAGAACGCGGGCGGGCGCATCGGCTTTCTCGATCGTGTCATCGCGAGCGAGACCCGGAACCGGTGTTTCGGCGCCGAGCAGCGCCCTGATCCTGGCGATATTAGCGGCTCGGGTGCCGTTTCCGAAGAGGCCGTAGTAGCGGATGCGGTGCTGGCCCTTTGGCAGCACATGGATGAGGAACCGGCGGATGAACTCGTCTGTCTTCAGGGTCATGGTGGTGTGTCGCCCAGGACCGGTGACGCGGTAATCGTTGACGCGGAAGGTGACGCCTTGGCCGTCCATGCGGATCAGGCGGCTGTTGGAGATCGCGACGCGGTGGGTGTAGCGCGACAGATAGGCCAGCACGGCTTTGGGTCCGGCGAAGGGCTCTTTGGCATACACGACCCAGTCGATCCTGCGCAGCGGTTCCAAGAAAGCGTCGAAGGCCGCACGATCGACAAGCCCGGCCTGATCGCCGAAGAAGTGCAGCTTTCCGGCTTTGTGCAGCTTGGCCAGGCCGTCGAGAATGAGGCGCCGGTAGAGGCAGGACAGCACCCGGACGGAGAGGAAGAAGTTCCTGCGGCACGCGATCCACTTGGTGCTGTCCGCAGACAGGCCACCGCCCGGAACGATCATGTGGACATGCGGATGATGGGTCATCGCGGAGCCCCAGGTGTGGAGCACGGACGTGATGCCGACCCGAGCCCCAAGATGCTTTGGATCGGCTGCGATCCGGATCACCGTGTCTGCGCTCGCCCGCATCAGCAGATTGCAGAGTTCCCGCTTGTTCTGATGTGCAATGTCGGAGATCTGCCTTGGCAGCGTGAAGACCAGATGGAAATACCGCACAGGCAGCAGTTCGGCCTCCCGCGCCGCCAGCCATGCCTTTGCCGCACCCGCCTGGCATTTGGGGCAATGGCGATTGCGGCAGGAATTGTAGGAAATGTGGTCATGCCCACAGTCTTCGCACCGCGCGACATGACCGCCAAGCACCACCGTACGGCAGCGCTCGATGGCGCTCATCACCTTTAGCTGATCAAGACTGATATGGCCCGCATTGGCCGCCCGCCAGGCAGCGCCATGGGTGCGGAAGATATCCGCAACCTCAAGCCGTGACTGGGGCAAGGCGGGCTACGAAGCGCCTTTCTTGCTCTTCTTGCTCTTCTTGCGCTTCGCTGCGGTCAAATCGTCCAGCGGGCTGTCAACCGCCGCGATCATCCCGGTCGCAACACTGGCATAGCGGGCCGTTGTCGTCAGTTTTGTATGCCCAAGCAGTGCCTGAATGACACGGATGTCCACCCCGCGCTCCAGAAGATGCGTCGCAAACGAATGGCGCAATGTGTGCAACGTCACCGGCTTGGTGATGCCCGCCGCCAGCGCCGCCTGCTTGAACAGCCGCGAAATCTGACGGGGAGACAGGTGCTTGCCGCGATAGCCGGGGAAAATGACCCTCTCAGGTCCCGGCACGCCTGCGTCCTGACTGGTGGGACGTTCCGTCCACCAGTCCCGCAACAGGCCCAGAATGTCCGCAGGCAGCATCACATTCCGATCCTTGCGGCCCTTGGATTGCACGATGCGGATGATCTTCTGTTCCCCATCGATGTCGCCGACCCGAAGCCGGACAACCTCGCCCGCACGCATACCGCAGCCATAGGCCAGCGACAGCATCACCCGCGCCTTCAGGCTCGGTGCCATGAGCAGGATGCGCTTGACCTCGTTGCGGCTCAGCACCAGCGGTATCTTTACTGGCTCCTTGAGGCTGAAAACCTCCGCCACCAGATCGTGTCGCCGCAGCGTCACGCGGAACAGGAACTTCACCCCTGTCATGGTCTGGTTGCGCGTGCAGATGCTGGTGCCCGTTTCGACGAGATGCTGCTGAAAGTCCCTCACATTGTCCGGCGTCGCCGTTTCCGGCGAGCGCCCCAGCCAGGCCGCAAACCGCTTGCAGGCGCGCAGGTGGCTGGTCTGAGATGCCGGACCAAGAGTGCGGGCTGTCATATCCGCAATCATACGCGCGCGAAGGGGCGTCATCGGTGTGGAATGCTGAACATTCATTGGAAAATCCTCTGCTAACCGAGGCAAGATCACCTCGATCAACAGCACACACCCAACACCACAAAACGCGAAACAATCCCGGGCTCAGCGCAGCCTCCGCCGCACGCGCCCCTATCGCGAAGCGATTTAGTGCCCGAGCCCATCTATGACATATCTTGCTGGGCGACAGATGACCTAATTGGATGGGCAACGCCGCAGTTCTTCGTGATTCAACGAACTGCAAAAGCCAGTATTGTCAGACATAGCGCAATGTTCAGGATGCAGATCGCGAGAGTAACCCGCCGTCGCAAACTCATACGTCTGAGTGGGTTAATCATAATCGAAACGCTCCGAAAGAATGCGATGTGACGGTGTTCCCTGCTTTATCAGATGGTCTTCAACGACATCCATCATTATCGCCGGTCCGCACATCACAAAGACCCATTCTTTGAAGGCATCCGGCGAAAGAACGCGATCTATGAACGCTGGACCAATGAAGCCTGTCTCCCCTTGCCAAGCTTCTGTTGGCTCAGACAGCACATAAGTCACATCTGCCGCGGCCAGTTCGTCACGATAGGCTATTTGATCAACCGTCCTATTTCCGTAAATAAGCTTCACTTTGCGGGGATCGTCAGTGAGACGCATTTGTCTGAGAATACCCAGCAAAGGTGCCAGCCCCACACCGCCGGCGATCAGAGCAACCCCCGGTTCGCGGCGGCCTTCGACAGACAAGCTACCATGGGGCCCATCAAGATATGCGACGGTCCCCGGTTTTATCTGACCAATTGTCCGAGTGAAGTCACCGAGTTCTTTAATCATAAATGATATTTGCGGTCCGGCAGCTGGCGCTGAGCAAATAGAGAACGGATTCTCTTTCATGGAAAACGAACTGTGCCCCACGTTCAACCAGACAAATTGCCCAGCTTTGTAATCCAGTCCTGAATGACCGTCGGGTTTCACGGTCACTTCCCATTGCTTGGAGGTTAATTGGATGACAGAGGTGACGCGCCATTTTTGCGCTTTGTCGAGAATGGGCACGAGCAAGTACACATACAACAGCGACCCTATCGCGACTCCCATCATCGCAACCCATAGCCAAGTCATAGACGGGTGGGATCCATAGCGTCCTGCATAGACGGTGTGATGCAACAGAAGTAGCGCAATCAGGAGTGCGCCGATCCCATGTAACAGACGCCATGTCTCGTATTTGTAATCCAACTGCTTTCGCCCGATTGCGAGGAGAACAAGGCTTGGCAGAATTAGATAGGCCGCAATGCCAGTGGAGAGTTCAGAAAAATCAGTTGCAATCGTCAGTTGGCGGGTGGGGTCCCAGGGGCGCGGTCCACCTGACAGCGTGCCGCGATAGAGCAAAGGGTGCAGCAGCGCAAAAACCACCGCAGTGCGTGCCATTATCTGATGAAACCGCATCGTCACATCCATGCCGATGCTGTTCGAAACAGTGTTGAAGCGACCAGACAGGACGAATTCCACGAGAATCATCGAAAATGCGAGAATGCCAAAGCCCGCGGCGAGTTCCGCCTGAACTGGGCGCGGCGGCAAACCCAAACTCCAAGACAAGACCAGCGGGAGCGCTACTGCTGCAAGATAAGCAACAATAAAAATGAACGGTTTCATGTGCAACTTCTGACCCACTTTTTCTGATGATGCAATTTGCCCCTTCTACGGAGGTGTTCTTAGCCGTCATACTCTATTGTCGTACAAGGGAACCCCACCGGACAGCCGGAGACCTTGGCAATCCACTATGGATTGTTAGAGGACAGTTCTTAAAGGGGACGCAGTCGAATGACCGCTAAGTCTAAGGTTTTTGGCTGCTGTCACCGCGAGATGCAGCGGCGACAAATCTGACAAGGAGGAAAGCGCGGGCTGACTTCGTTGCTATGGGGATTGCGCGTTACGGC
The DNA here is from genome assembly GCA_036568405.1 of Roseovarius sp. Lineage (GTDB taxonomy): Bacteria > Pseudomonadota > Alphaproteobacteria > Rhodobacterales > Rhodobacteraceae > Roseovarius. Next base: position 45,204 of record DATCSR010000006.1, on the reverse strand, counting down.
TGCGGCGGTCGATGAACCGAACGGCAGACACTGCGGCCTTGAGAAGTGTAGGCCAGTTGGTTTTCGGGGCCCGATTTCGCCGATTGACTGCGCTTTTCATCTGCGATGGCCCGTGTTGGCCTCAGTTTCAGGAAGCTGGCCGCACCGAGTGGTCCCGCATCTACGGATCGCGAGGCCGGGTGCGATTGCTGGATCATGCGGCGGCCTCCCATGGTGGGGAGCGGGATTTTGGGGTTTGGCCCCTGGTGAAGGTTTCGATGACGATCATCGCGCCGCCGCATTCAGGGCATGTCAGATGCGCGTCTGGCTCGTTGGGTTCGCCACGTGCAGCATCATCCGGCTCCGGGATCACACCAAGCAAATATCTGATCTTTTGGATCCTGTCGCGACGAATGCCATGTGCAAGGAAGCCTGCGTGGCGGATGCGGTGGAAGCCGGAGGGCAGGACATAGGTCAGGAAGCGGCGGATGAATTCGTGCGTGGGTAGGCGCATGACCTTCATCCGATCGCCGCGTTTGATGCGATAGTCTTTCCACCGGAAAGCCACCATGTCGGCATCTGCGCTGATCAGGCGCTGGTTCGAGATTGCCACGCGGTGCGTATATCGGCTCAGGTACGCCAGCACGGCTTCCGGCCCGCCGAAAGGCGGCTTGGCGTAGACGACCCAGTCGGTCTTGCGGAGCGTCGCGAGATGGGCTGCGAAGGTATCGGGTTCGGCCAACTCTGACAGGTTGCCGAAGAACGCCAACTTGTCCGCCTTGTGCAGTCTGGCCAACCCTTCGAGAAACAGGCGGCGGAACAGTCGTGACAGGACCTTCACCGACAGGAGGAACCCGTTGCGGCAGGCGATCCACCGTGCGCTGGTGCGGGACAGTCCACCGCCCGGCACGATGATGTGAACGTGCGGGTGATGCGTCATCGCTGATCCCCAAGTATGCAACACGCTGGTCATGCCGATCTTTGCGCCAAGGTGTTTTGGATCGGCGGCGATGGTCAGGAGCGTCTGGGCCGAGGCCTTGAAAAGCAGACCATAGACCGCCGCCTTGTTCTGATACGCGATGTCCGCGACCTGGGTCGGCAGGGTGAAGACGACGTGGAAATACTCGACCGGCAGAAGGTCCTCGATGCGTGCCTGCATCCAATCCCGGGACGCGATGCCCTGACACGTCGGGCAATGCCGATTGCAGCATGAGTTGTAGGCAATGTGCTGGTGGCCGCATTTGGTGCACGCCGCGACATGCCCGCCAAGGGTGGCGGTCCGGCAATTCTCGATCGCGGACATCACCTTCAACTGCGGCAGGTTCAGATGCCCTGCATGATCCCGGCGATAGGCAGGTCCATGGGCGCGGAAGATGTCCGCGACCTCCAGCCTGGGGCGAGGCACAAAAGCCGCGCTTAACCGGGACCGGTCTCCCGGCGTACCAGCAGATCAAGCGGACTGGTTACATCCTGGATCGTCTTGGTTGCCACCTTCGTGTAGACCGTTGTGGTTTCCAGCTTGGCATGACCCAACAGAACCTGGATGACGCGGATGTCGGTCCCGCCCTCCAGCAGGTGAGTGGCAAAGCTGTGCCGCAGGGTGTGGGGTGACACCTTCTTTTTGATCTCGGCGAAGTCGCAAGCCGCCCCAAACGCGCGGTTGAACTGCCGGGTCGAGATCGGGTCGACCCGGTTGCGAGCGGGAAAGAGCCAGCCTGCGGGACGGGCTTCGCGATAATAGTCGCGCAAGAGCTGCAGCAGGCTGGGCGACAGCATCACCTGCCGGTCCTTGCGGCTCTTTCCCTGATCGACGCGGATCAGCATCCGGTCGCTGTCGATATCGGGCACACGGAGATGGGTCACTTCGCTGGCTCGAAGGCCGCCGCCATAGGCCACGCTGAAGGCGGCCCGGTACTTGAGGCCGGGCCCAGGGGCGACTTCGAGAATGCGGGTGACCTCCTCGGCACTCAGCACGACCGGGATCTTTCTCGCCGCCCGCTGATAACGCATGTGGCGCTTCATCTCCGCACGCGCGCACGTCACCGAGAAGAAGAAGCCGAGGACGCTCAGCCGGTTGTTGAAGGTAGGTGCGCCGACGCCCTTCTCCTTCATATCGAGTTGAAAGGCGCGCAGATCCTCAGCTGTCGCCGTGTCCGGTGAATGCCCCAGAAATCGCGTGAACTCCCGCATCGACCGCAGATACATCGTTTGCGTCTTGGGCTGCAGCCCATTGATCCGCATATCTTCAAGAAAACGCCGGCGCAGCGCCGGTACATATTGGTCTGACATCGAAACCTCCTGTCAGCAGATTGAGAAGGTCCCAATCGTCCAACAGGTTCGTCAGTTCGCAAAATCCACGCCCCTCGCATCAGAGCACATCACCAGCCACAAGCGCCAATACCGCGAGAGCGGTTTCGTCCTTGTCCGCATAGCTGCCATCTGGCATCGCGGTTCGTAATCACCACGGCTGCGTATTAAGTGGTCCGCCCAGCTCAGTTGATTCGCTTGGACGAAATGCCCTTAATACCCAGCTTCCTTCCACCCGAAAAACACCTTTGTCACCTCCTCGGACACGTCCCACGTCACGCGGCTGCCGCCCTGTACGAACAGGCAGTCACTCACCGCCAGATCGCGCACCTCACCAGTCCTATGTTCCGTCAGGCGGCAGCGTCCGGCGAGGATGGTCATCAGCTCGTCGCCCTGCTCGGTGCATTCGAACGCGCCCGGCGTGCAGCGCCAGATGCCGAACCGGGTAGGATGCCCCGGCCCGCCCGCATCAAGGCGGCCATAGGTGCGGGGCGCGCCGCGCAAGATCACGTAATTGCTGGCCGGGCCCTCCAGGGGCCATTCCTCCAACGGGCCGACGTCGCAACCGGGGGCATAGCCGATCATCCTGAACGCCCCGCAACCGGGCCGCGCCCGTGGGTGCGGTCATAACCATTCAGCGCGGGGCTGCTCCACCCCTGTAGTGCGCCGGGGGCGGGGGCAAAGACCTCGACCAGCAGCGGATAGCACGGCGCCGTGTCGCTGGAGTGCTGCGCCGAACAATCGCCGCCCGGACAGGCAGACAGCGCTCCGAGCAGGTCGATCTCGGCGAAGAACTCCAGATAATCACCGGGGCGCACCGGGCTGGCCTTCATGAAATACTGGCCGGTGTCGCGGGTGAACCCGGTGCACATGAACACGTTCAGCACGTCATGCACATGACGCTCGGCCTCATGCAGTGGCAGGCCCGTCTTATCGGCGAGGGCGCGCGTCAGGTTGGAGTGGCAGCAGTGATGATACTGCGCGCCCGCCAGCAGATTGCCGGTATAGGGATCGCAGCGCGTGCCGATCACATCATGCACCGATCCGCCAAATCCGTCGATGCCGTACCAGCCCAGCGTATCCTCGGTGATGGTCGCCATGGGGCGCAAGGATGGCAGGGAAGACCACATCCGCTCGCCGCAGCTGATATGCGTGCCATGCAGCGCGCGCGTCTTGCCGGAATAGAACCGCTCGGTCAGATCATCCGCATTCCACAGGTTCAGATCGCCCACCTGCGACCCGTCTACCGAACTGATGCGAAAGAACTGGCCCGCAGGGACATGAAAGCAGGCGGCATCGCGCGGCTCCACCCGCACCTCCGCCGTCTTGACCGCACCGGCCCGCGCCGCCGCATATAGCGCCAGATCGGGCTGCGGCAGCGTGTCGTTGGGATAGCAGATCACCGGCGGCACGGCGCGGCGTGCGGCGGCATCCTGAGGTTCAATCATCGGGGCCTCGCGTGCATAAAAATTACCATTCCCCGCCACTAAAGCGCTTTGCCACCTGCCTTGCAATCTTTCGGCGGCTTGCCGGTGGTGGTGCGGTCCACCGCGCCGCAGGTCATGCAGCGATAGGCCCGCCCGCCGCCTGCATTCAGCGTACGATCCTCGCGCCAGCGGCAGCTGCGCGTCTTGCGATCCGAAAAGATCAGCAGCAGCACAAAGGCCACGATCAGCCCGACCACGATCACCATCTCGTGTCCCTTCGTTATTTACCCGACACGCCGCCCGAACGGCTCTACAAGCGATCGTATCAAGGCGCCGCCCCCGGCACTCCGAAAGGCCGGCAAATCAGCGGCAAACCGGCGACTTGATGCTGATATCATCAAAACAGCCCCTTTAACCGCATCGGGGGCGTCTCTATAAGGGCGACAGCCAGCGCGGCGGAGTCGTCCGCGCCCATTTGCACCCAAAGACAGGACACCGCCCTAAATGTCCATATTGAGCAGAATTCCCGGGATGTTCACGTCGGACATGGCCATCGACCTTGGAACAGCGAATACGCTGGTCTACGTCAAGGGTCGCGGCATCATCCTGTCGGAGCCATCCGTTGTCGCCTACCACGTCAAGGACGGCGTGCGAAAGGTGCTGGCCGTGGGCGAGGACGCCAAGCTGATGCTGGGCCGCACCCCCGGCAGTATCGAGGCGATTCGCCCGATGCGCGAAGGTGTCATCGCCGATTTCGACACAGCCGAAGCGATGATCAAGCATTTCATCCGCAAGGTTCACAAGCGCACCACATTCTCCAAGCCCAAGATCATTGTCTGCGTCCCCCACGGCGCGACTCCCGTTGAGAAACGCGCCATCCGCCAGTCCGTCCTGTCGGCCGGCGCCCGGCGCGCGGGCCTGATCGCGGAGCCCATTGCGGCCGCCATCGGCGCCGGCATGCCGATCACCGACCCCACGGGCAACATGGTGGTCGATATCGGCGGCGGCACGACCGAGGTGGCAGTTCTCAGCCTCGGCGATATTGTCTACGCGCGCTCTGTGCGCGTCGGCGGCGACCGCATGGACGAGGCGATCATCAACTACCTGCGCCGTCAGCAGAACCTGCTGATCGGCGACGCCACCGCCGAGCGGATCAAGACCAGCATCGGCACCGCCCGCATGCCCGACGACGGGCGCGGCGAGACGATGAAGGTGCGCGGCCGCGACCTGCTGAACGGCGTCCCGAAGGAAACCGAGATTTCACAGGCGCAGGTGGCCGAGGCATTGTCCGAAACCGTCCAGCAAATCTGCGAGGCGGTGATGACCGCGCTGGAAGCCACACCACCCGATCTGGCCGCCGATATCGTCGATCGCGGCGTGATGCTGACCGGGGGCGGCGCGCTTCTGGGGGATCTGGATCTGGCGCTGCGCGAGCAGACCGGCCTTGCCGTCAGCATTGCGGACGAATGTCTGAATTGCGTGGCCCTTGGCACCGGCAAGGCGCTCGAATTCGAAAAACAGCTGCGTCACGCGATAGATTACGAGAGCTGACCCTGCCATCCCGCCCGGGCGCGCGCGATTGTGACATGCGCCGCGCGCCGTGGGCCGATATGGTGGTCCCTTATCCAACCTTTTGCGAGGGAAGCCTCACTTGGCAAAAGACCGCAAACAGACCGATACCTATGCCGGTCCGCTCAAGCGGCTGCTATTGGGTGTCCTGATCATCTGCCTGCTGGGTCTGTTCCTGCTATGGCGCATCGACAGCCCGCGGGTCGAGCGGTTCCGCGCCGCCGTGATCGACAGGGTCGTGCCCAATCTTGACTGGGCAATGGCGCCGGTGACTGGCACCGTCAACCTGCTGCGCGACTTCCAGAGCTATCAGCGCATCTACAAGCAGAATCAGGAGCTTCGCCGCGAATTGCAGCAGATGCAATCGTGGAAGGAGGCCGCGCTGCAGCTTGAACAGGAAAATGCCCGCTTGCTGGATCTGAACAACGTGCGACTGGATTCGCGCCTGACCTATGTCACCGGCGTCGTCAGCGCGGACTCAGGCTCGCCCTTTCGCCAGTCCGTGCTGCTGAATGTGGGCGCGCGCGACGGTATCGTCGATGGCTGGGCGGCGATGGACGGGCTGGGGCTGGTGGGGCGGATTTCCGGCGTCGGGGAAAATTCGGCGCGCGTGATCCTGCTGACCGATACTTCCAGCCGCATCCCAGTCACCGTGCAGCCCTCGGGCCAGCGGGCGCTGATACTGGGCGATAACACCGTCGCGCCGCCCATCGACTTTCTGGAGGATGCGGGCAAGGTGCGCCCCGGCGACCGCGTCATCACCTCGGGCGATGGCGGCGTGTTTCCGGCCGGCCTGCTGGTGGGCCGCGTCGCGGCTGACCCCGGCGGGCGCCTGCGCCTGCGCCTTGCCGCCGATTACGAGCGGCTGGAGTTTCTGCGTGTGCTGCGCGACCATGCCAGCCCCGGCATCGACACACCCGGCGATCTAATCGTCCCGCAGGGAGGGCCGCCACGAGGACCGCAAACCCGGCTGGCCCCGCTGAATTCCCCCGAGCCCGCACAGACCGATGAGGCCGCCGATGGCTGACGCGTCGCGCCTGCATCTTTTGGCGATGCGCACGCTCTTTGCGGCGCTGTGCCTTTTCGTCATATTCTGGCGCATCCTGCCGCTCAGCACCGTGCCGCGCGGCTGGGCGGGGCCCGACCTGATCGCCGCGCTCAGCTTTGCGTGGGTCTTGCGGCGGCCGGAATACGCGCCCGCGTTGCTGATTGCCGCCGTGGTCCTGCTAGCCGATCTGATGTTCCAACGCCCGCCGGGCCTGTGGGCTGCGCTGGTGGTGCTGGGCTGCGAGGCGCTGAAATCGCGCGCACCCGGCCTGCGCGACCGGGCCTTTGGCGCCGAATGGCTGGCCGTGGCGATGGTTGTCGCGGCGATTATCGTGGGGTATCGGCTGACCCTTGCCGTTCTGGTGGTGCCGCAGGCGCCCCTCGGGCTTAGCCTGATGCAGATGGCGATGACGGTCCTATGTTATCCTTTGGTGGTCATGGCGTCCGCGTTTATCTTTGGCGTGCGCAAGGCCAAGCCCGGCGAATCGGTCGCCGGCAGCAGGAGGTTCGGCACATGAAGCGCCACAAGCGCGACACTGCACTCAGCCAGAAAGCCATCACGCGGCGCGGCTTACTGCTGGGCGCGGGGCAGGCCGGCTTCCTTGGGCTGCTGGCATGGCGCATGCGGCATCTTCAGGTCGATCAGGCCGATCAGTTCCGCCTGCTGGCCGAGGAAAACCGGATCAAGATCCGGCTGATCCCCCCCGCACGCGGGCAGATATTCGACCGCAACGGGCTGGTCGTCGCGGAAAACGTGCCCAGCTACCGCATCATTCTGGAGCGCGAAGAGGCGGGCGATGTCGAGGATACCATCGCGCGCCTCGGCCAGTTGATCGCCCTCGACCCCGAAGAGCTTGAGCGTGCCCGCGAGGAGATGCGCCGCTCGCGCATCCACCCCGTCACCATCGCGGACCGCATCAGCTGGGAGGAGCTCAGCCGCGTTGCCGTCAACGCTCCCGCCCTGCCCGGCGTGCGCCCCGAGGTCGGCCTGTCGCGCCGCTACCCGATGGATCAGGAATACGCCCACGTGCTGGGCTACGTCGGCCCGGTCAGTGATTACGATCTGGAAAAGATCGACGCGCCCGACCAGTTGCTGCTGATCCCGCGGTTCCAGATCGGCAAGATCGGGCTGGAAGCCCAGCGCGAGGATTTGCTGCGCGGCACCGCCGGCACGAAGCGGATCGAACAGAACGCCGCGGGCCGCGTCATGCGCGAGCTGGACCGCCGCGAGGGCGAGGCCGGCAAGGACATCCAGATCACCACCGACAGCAACCTGCAATCGTACATCCATGCCCGGCTGGAGGGCGAAAGCGCCGCCGCCGTGGTGATGGATTGCGAAAGCGGCGATATTCTGGCCACCGTGTCGACCCCCGGCTTTGACAGCAACCTCTTCGTGCGCGGCATTTCGGTTCCCGATTACAATGCGCTGCTGAACAACAAATACCGCCCGCTGCCGAACAAGGCGGTTCAGGGCGTCTATCCCCCCGGCTCGACCTTCAAGATGGTCACTGCCCTCGCCGCGCTGGAGGACGGTAAATCGACGGCGGACGATACCGTCTATTGCCCCGGCCATCTGGAAGTCGCCGGGCGGCGGTTTCACTGCTGGAAACGGGCGGGCCACGGCAATGTCGACCTCAACCGCGCCCTGCGCGAAAGCTGCGACGTCTATTTCTACGAGATGGCCCTGCGGGTCGGTATCGAACGGATCAGCGAAATGGCGCGCCGGCTGGGGCTGGGCGTCGCGCATGATCTGCCGATGACCAGCGTGGCCGAGGGGCTGATCCCCACCAAGGACTGGAAACGCGCCTCGCGCGGCGCGAACTGGGTGATCGGCGACAGCGTGAACTCGTCCATCGGGCAGGGTTTCGTGCTGACCTCGCCGCTGCAACTGGCGGTGATGACCGCGCGCATCGCCACCGGGCGGGCGGTAACGCCGCGCCTGATCAAATCCGTCGACGGGGTCGAGGAACCGACCGGCCATGGCGAGGATCTGGGCCTGAACCAGAACAACCTGCGCAACATCCGCCGCGCCATGTACGACGTGTCCAACAACAAGCGCGGCACCGCCTATCGCAGCCGCATCGTGGCCGAGGGCATGGAAATGGCCGGCAAGACCGGCACCAGCCAAGTGCGCAACATCACCGCCGCCGAACGCGCCCAGGGCGTGCGCCGCAACGAAGATTTGCCGTGGGAGCGGCGCGATCATGCGCTGTTCGTCGATTATGCACCCGCCATTAACCCAAAAGTGGCCGTCGCAGTGGTGGTGGAACATGGCGGGGGCGGCTCCTCTGCGGCGGCTCCCATCGCGCGGGACGTGACGCTTCAGGCGCTCTACAAGGGCGATCCGCCGCTTGAGGCCTATCCGACTGCTGATCGTGACCGCATCCGCACCCAGCAGGAGCGCCTGCGCGACGCCCGCCCCCATCACGGCCAAGCCCCGAGCGACCGCGCATGAGCTATCTGGAATACTCCGTCAAAAGCGTGCCGACAGGCCTGCGCAAGATCCTCTATGTCAACTGGCCGCTGGCGCTGCTGCTGGCGGCGGTAGCCTGCGTCGGGTTCCTGATGCTCTATTCCGTGGCCGGCGGATCGGCCGAGCCGTGGATGGACCCGCAGATGAAGCGCTTTGGCGTCGGATTCGGCCTGATGCTGGCGGTGGCGATGGTGCCGATCTGGTTCTGGCGCAACATCGCCGGGCTGGCCTATGTCATATCGCTGGCGCTGCTGGTCGCGGTCGAGCTGTTCGGCACCATCGGCATGGGCGCACAGCGCTGGATTGATCTGGGCTTCATGCGCCTGCAGCCCTCGGAGTTGATGAAAATCACCCTCGTCATGGCGCTGGCCGCCTATTACGACTGGCTGCCGATGCAGAAAACATCGCGTCCGTTCTGGGTGTTGATCCCTGTCATCATGATCCTTGTGCCGGTCTATCTGGTGCTGGTGCAGCCCGACCTCGGCACGTCGATCCTGCTGATCGCGGCGGGGGGCGGCATCATGTTTCTGGCGGGGGTCCACTGGGCCTATTTCGCCGCGGTCGCTGCCGCGGGGATCGGGCTGGTCACGACCGTATTCCAGAGCCGCGGCACCGACTGGCAACTGCTGGCCGATTACCAGTTTCGCCGGATCGACACCTTTCTGGACCCCAGCCAGGACCCGCTTGGCGCGGGCTATCACATCACCCAGTCCAAGATCGCGCTGGGATCGGGCGGCTGGACCGGGCGGGGCTTCATGCAGGGCACGCAGTCGCGGCTGAACTTCCTGCCGGAAAAGCACACCGACTTCATCTTTACCACCCTCGCCGAGGAATTCGGCTTTGTCGGGGCAATCTCGCTGCTGGGGCTGTATGCGCTGATCATCGTGTTTTGCATCAGCACTGCGATGACGAACCGCGACCGGTTTTCATCCCTGCTGACGCTGGGCATCGCGGCGACGTTTTTCCTGTTCTTCGCGGTCAACATGTCGATGGTGATGGGCCTTGCGCCGGTCGTGGGTGTGCCGCTGCCGCTGGTCAGCTATGGCGGCTCTGCCATGTTGATCCTCATGCTGGGGTTCGGCATGGTCCAGAGCGCACATGTCCACAAGCCGAGGTAACTCATGACGATCAATATCCTTTTCGCGGCCAAGGCGGAGAGCTGGCCCCGGTACGAGGCCCCTTTGACCAAGGCGCTGAACGCCGCCGGGTTGCAGGATTTCAACCTGTCCACCGACATCGCGCCGCAGGACGTGGATTACATCGTGCTGTCGCCGAGCGGCCCGGTGCAGGATTTCACCCCCTATAGCCGCTGCAAGGCGGTGCTGAACCTCTGGGCCGGGGTCGAGGATGTGGTGGGCAACCCCACCCTGACGCAGCCGCTGACGCGGATGGTGGATCATGGGCTGACGCAGGGCATGGTGGAATGGGTCACCGCGCATGTGCTGCGCCATCATCTGGGCATCGACGCGCATATCACCGGTCAGGACGGCATCTGGCGCAAGGACACGCCGCCGCTTGCCCAGGATCGCCCCGTCACCATTTTGGGCCTCGGCGCGCTGGGGACCGCCTGCGCTAAGGCGCTGGTATCACTGGGTTTCGACGTCACCGGGTGGAGCCGGTCGCCCAAGGATGTGCCGGGCGTGCGCTGCCTGAACGGCGATGCGGGGCTGGGCGCGGCGCTGGAAACCGCGCAGATTCTGGTGCTGCTGTTGCCAAAGACGCCCGAGACCGAGGATCTGATGAACGCCGCGCGGCTGGCGCTTTTGCCGCAAGGCGCTGTCATCATCAATCCCGGACGCGGACCGCTTATCGACGACGACGCCCTGCTGGAAGCGCTGGATAGCGGCCATATCGCCCACGCCACGCTGGACGTATTCCGCATCGAGCCGCTGCCGCCCGAACATCCCTATTGGGCGCATCCGTCGGTGACGGTAACGCCCCATGTTGCGTCCGAAACACGCGAGGATACGGCGAGCGAGGTCATCGCCGAAAATATCCGCCGCAGCGAGGCGGGCGAGCCGCTGCTGCATCTGGTGGACCGCGATCTGGGATATTGAGCGGGGCCTCTAGCGCAGCTTTGGCGGCTTCGACGGGTCCGACCCGGGCACCGGCCTTGCCTCTGGCGCCTCGGCTTTGGGCAGATCGAAGCGCAGGCCGACACGCTCCACACGCTGTGCCAATACGCTACCTGCATCGGTAAAGCCGACATCCAGCGTGCCGGCCTCGACCCCGGAAAACGTCAGCGCCTCGGACACCGCGCGCGTCAATGCCGCCTCGCTGCCCGGCACCGCGCCGATGAACACCAGCAGATGCCCCGTCTCGCCTCCCGCATAGCGCGTTCCGGTGAGGCACGCATGGCTGGCCAGCCCGCCCGCGCGGGCCAGCTTGGCATCCAGCGCACCCAGCACCGCCTGCGGCACATTCCCCGGCGATGTCAGCGCATCGGGGCGCGCACCGCCCTCGGCGGCGCCGCCCTGCCCCAATGTCTCTTTCAGCCACGCCAATGCCTCGGGCGGCAGCAGAATGGATGAGGGCGCAACACCCAGATTGAGCCCCAGCCCCGCCCCCGCGCCCGCCAGCATCCCCGCCAGAACCCGGCCCGGCAACGCGGCATAGGGCACAGCGGCACCGGTGAATTCGGCCAGCCGTTCCTCGGTGTCGAAGGCCAGCGCATGGGGCACGCCCTCGAAATCATAGGTCTGAGGCGAGATGTCATCGCCCGCAGGCTCGACCGTCAGCAGCAGGAAAAGCTGCGCATCGGCCAGCGCGTGGTAGAACCCCAGACGCGCCGCGCCATCCTCGGCCCCGGCCTCCATCACGGCGTGGGTGCGGTCCAGTTCCGTTTCAGCCATCCTGCATCACCTTTGCGACTTGGGCGCGCAGCGCGGGCAGAACCTGCGCCTCGAACCACGGATTTTTCCTGAGCCATCCGGTATTGCGCCAGGACGGGTGCGGCAAGGCGAAAACCTCGGGCGCGTGCGCGCGCCAGTTCGCCACAGTCTGCGTCACGCTGCCGCGCACGCCCAGATGATAGCGGTGCGCGTGGGCGCCGACCAGCACGTGCAGACGGATCGGGGCCACCTCCTCCATCACCGCATCATGCCACGTCTCGCGGCAGATGGCGGGCGGGGGCAGATCGCTGCCCTTGGCGTCATAGCCGGGAAAGCAGAACGCCATCGGCACGATCGCCACGCGGGAGCGGTCGTAAAACGCCGCCCGCTCCAGCCCCAGCCAGTCGCGCAGCCGGTCGCCCGACGCATCGTCGAAGGGCACGCCCGAGCCATGCACCCGCGCGCCGGGCGCCTGCCCCGCGATCAGCAGCCGTGCCTCCGGCGCGAACCACGCCACCGGGCGCGGGCTGTGCGCGCTCGCCGTCGCGGCAAAGCGACCGGCACACAGGCGGCATTGGCTGATACGGGCGGCAAGATCGGACATAAGGGGCAGATAGGGGCGCAGGTGCCAAAATGCCAACCCCCCTGCCGCAACGCGTCATTGTTTCCCGATGCGGCAAAAAACCGCCACCATCTGAAGGATTAATTTACCAGTTCGGCATAATTCTGCCTTGAATTTCTGTATATCGTGACGCCAATCCCCCATACTGGGGCAGGCGGTCCCGCAAAGCCCCGTGCGGCAAGAGGGCTGCAGAGCAGTTTTCGGAGAGCGAATGCTCGAATTCGACGATGTCAGCAAGTCCTTCTGGACGGGCACCCAGCGCAAGGTGATCCTTGAAAAGGTATCTTTTCGGGTCGAAGTCGGTCGCTCCATGGGTATTCTGGCGCCGAACGGGACGGGCAAGACGACGCTGATCAACATGATGGCCGGCCTTGAAAAACCCGACGAGGGCGAGATCCGGCGCGAGTGCCGCATCAGCTTCCCCCTGGGGTTCATGGGCGGGGTCATCACCAAGATTTCCGCGATGGAAAACAGCCGCTACATCGCGCGGCTCTATGGCCTCGACCCCGATTATGTCGAGGCGTTCTGCCGCTGGATGTGCAATCTGGGCGAATATTTCGACCAGCCGCTGGGCACGTATAGCGCCGGGATGAAATCGCGGTTTACCTTTGCGCTGATGCTGGCGCTGGACTTTGACATCTACCTGATAGATGAGGGCATGCCCAGTTCGACCGACGTTGAATTCAATCGCAAGGCCGGCGAAATACTGCGCGAGCGACTGGAAACGACGACCGTCATCATCGTGTCACATTCGCCAGCGACGCTAGAGAAATTCGCGACCTCCGCCGCCGTGCTGATGGGTGGTCAGCTCTATATGTTCGACACCTTGGAAGAGGCAAAACAGCTTTATGACTACGAAACCCAAGGCTAGGAAATTCCGCATCCGCCGCGCCGTCGATGCAGATGGGCAGGTGGATGGCCGTCAAAGTGCCGCGCCCGCAAATGACGCGAACCCGGGCACGGTGCGCCAGCCACCGCATCAGGGCGACGCCCCGCCCGTCGAAAAAACCGGCAGCGCGCGCGATGCGGGCACACCGGAAACCATCGAAGATATCCGCAACGAGGGCCTGACAGGCCGCCAGTTGCGCATGGCGCGCCGCCTGGCGCAAAGGCATGGCTTGGCGGCGGCATCGGATTTCGACGCCGTACGCCTGTTGCGCGCCAAGGGGATCGACCCCTTCCAGCGGGCCTCGATCCTGGAGCTGGTGAAAACCGGCAAGACCGCGGCGGATAGCGGCGATCTGGCCCCGACCACGGGCAGCGACGTCGATACCCTGCGCGTGCACCTGCCCCAGACGGTCCCGACGCAAAACACCCTGCCGACGACGCAGCTTAGCCCGGCGGACCGGCGCAGCGCAGAAATCATGCGCATTCAGCGCGATATCGGCAAACGCCGTCGCCGCAAGCTGCTGCTGCTGCTGTCCCGGCTGGCGGCGTTCGTGTTTCTGCCGACACTGCTGGCGGGCTATTATTATTACGCCGTCGCAACGCCGATGTATTCGACGAAATCCGAATTTCTGATCCTGTCCGCCGATGGTGGTGGCGGCGGTGGCATGGGCGGCTTCCAATTGCCCAGCCAGTTTGCAACCGGGCAGGACGCGATCGCCACTCAATCCTACCTGCTGTCCAAGGATGCGATGCTGCGACTGGACCGCGACGTCGGCTTTCGCGACCATTTCAGCCAGCCATGGATCGACCCGGTCCAGCGCCTGAAGCCCAATGCCAGCAATGAAGAGGCCTATAAGCTTTACAGGAAATACATGAAGATCGGCTATGATCCGACCGAGGGCGTGCTGCGCATGGAAGTGTCGACCGCCGATCCTGAGGTCAGCGCCGAATTCTCGCGCAAGCTGATCACCTATGCCGAAGAACGCGTTGACGATCTGTCCAGACGCAAGCGCGAGGATGCCGTCGAATCCTCGACCGCCAGCCTGGCCGAGGCCAAGGCAGAGCGGCGCGAGGCGCAGCGCCAGCTTGTGCTCATGCAGGAAGGGACCGTGCTGGACCCCGAGGGCGAGATCGCGAATATCCGTTCGCTCATCGGCAATGTCGAACTGCGGCTTCAGGAAAAGCAACTGGCGCTGAACACGCAGATGAACAACGCCCGCCCCAACAGCGCCAGGGTCGAGGCGCTGGCCAGCGAAATCCTCGTTCTCCAGACCGAATTGATCAAACAGCGTGCGCGGCTGACCGACGCGACCGAAGGCAATACATCGCTCGCCTCGCAGACCGCCGACATCCAGATGGCGCAGGCTGATCTGCTGACTGCCGACATGGTCCTGCAGGCCGCGCTGGAGGCGCAGCGCATGAGCGCGAGCGAGGCGAACAAGCAGGTCCGCTACCTGACCGTCAGCGTCAATCCCGTCGCCTCGCAGGATGCGTCCTATCCCCGCGCGTTCGAGAACACGATTTTGGCCTTCCTCGTCTTTGCCGGGATATACCTGATGATATCGCTCACCGCGTCGATCCTGCGCGAACAGGTCTCATCTTGAATTGAGTTTACGCGCCTGATCTGGCATCGCCTTGGGGCAACTCAATATCCGTCCGGGCAGGTCGCTTGCCCGGTATCGCCGCCATCATTTCATGAAGTGAGACCCGCCCGTGACCAAACCCGCCCCTACCGTCACCCCGAACACCTGGGAATTCCTGCGCGATCCGATGATCGCGCCCACGGGATTCCGCGAGTATGACGCGCGCTGGAAATACCCCGAGGAAATCAACCTGCCCGGCATGACGGCCCTGGGCCTTGGCCTTGGCACGCAGATGATCGCGCGCGGGATCGATCCGGTGATCGCGGTCGGCAACGACTATCGCGACTATTCGCTGACGATCAAGAACGCGCTGATGCTGGGCCTGATGCAGGCCGGAATCAAGGTGCTGGATATTGGCCCCGCGCTCAGCCCGATGGCCTATTTCGCGCAGTTTCATCTGGATGCGCCTGCTGTCGCGATGGTGACGGCCTCGCACAACCCCAACGGCTGGACTGGCGTCAAGATGGGGTTCGAACGGCCGCTGACCCACGGCCCCGATGAGATGAGCGAACTGAAGCAGATCGTGCTGGAGGGCCGCGGCCAGCCCCGCCCCGGCGGCAGCTATGAATTCGTCGACGGCGTGCGCGAGGCGTATCTTGACGATCTGGTCGGCGAGTTCAAAATGACGCGCCCGCTCAAGGTGGTCTGCGCCACCGGCAACGGCACCGCATCCGCCTTCGCGCCCGAGCTGTTCGCACGCATGGGGGTCGAGGTGGTCCCGTCGCATAACGAGCTGGACTATACCTTCCCCCACTACAACCCGAACCCAGAAGCGATGGAAATGCTGCACGACATGTCGGCCAGCGTGCGCGCCTCCGGCGCCGATTTCGCGCTGGGCTTTGACGGGGACGGCGACCGCTGCGGCGTGGTCGACAATGAGGGCGAGGAGATTTTCGCCGACAAGATGGGCGTGATCATGGCCCGCGATTTTGCGCGCCTCTATCCCGGCAGCACTTTTGTCGCGGACGTGAAATCGACCGGGCTGTTTGCGTCGGACCCCGAATTGCAGGCCCATGGCGCCAAGGCGGATTACTGGAAAACCGGCCACAGCCACATGAAGCGCCGCGTCAAGGAATTGGGCGCGCTGGCGGGGTTCGAAAAATCCGGCCACTACTTTCTGGCCGAACCGATCGGGCGCGGCTACGATTGCGGCATGCGCGTCGCGGTTGAGATCTGCAAGCTGATGGACCGCAACCCGGACAAATCCATGGCCGATCTGCGCCGCGCGCTGCCCGTCACCTACGCGACCCCCACCATGTCGCCCTACTGCGCCGACCTCGAAAAATACGACGTGCTGGAGCGTCTGGTCGCCAGGCTGGTCGCCCATCACGAGGCAGGCAAGCCTCTGGCAGGCCGCAAGATCGCGCAGGTCGTCACCGTCAACGGTGCGCGCGTGATCCTTGATAACGGCAGCTGGGGACTGGTGCGCGCCTCCTCCAACACGCCCAATCTGGTCGTCGTTTGCGAGAGCAGCGAGAGCGATGCTGAAATGCGCAGCATATTCGCGGATATCGACGCGGTGATCCGCACCGAACCGTCGGTCGGCGACTACGATCAGACGATCTGACCCCAGACGGCGCCCGGCGTTCAGCCAAGCCGGGCGCGTCTTTCGCTGGCACCCCTGGCGGCCCGCCTGTAGTGTCCGGCCATGACAGAAACCGCCCTCACATACTCCCCCGATCAGGCCGAAGCGCACGACCGCATCACCGCCGCCCTGCGCACTGCCGGTGTCGATCTGGACAATGGCACAACCACCCCCCCGCGCGAGGGCGACAGCAGCGTCATGGCCGTTATCGGCAAGGCCGGATCGGGCAAGACCCTGCTTCTGGCCGCGCTCTACCGCGCGCTGGAGGAGGCGGGCGTCGACATCGTGTCGGGCGACTACGAAGGTAAAAAACGCAAGGACGGCCGCACGCTTGCCATTCTCGCCCCCACGAACAAGGCCGCGTCGGTCCTGCGCATGCACGGCGTGCCGGCAACCACGATCCACCGAATCCTCTATACCCCGGTCTATGATCCGCAATATGAGAAGATCGCCGAGTGGCTGGCGGGCAATGGCGAGCGCCCTGAGATAGAAGAACTGTCGGAAACCGCGCTCGACCGCGCCTTCGCGTTCTACCAGACGAACAAATCCATCCCCGGCGCGCTGGCCGCCGCGGGCCTGAAGGGCAGCGATTTCATCACTGGATGGAAGCGCCGGGACGAGCCGCTGGACATCGGCTTTGTCGATGAGGCCAGCATGCTGGACACCCGCCAGATGGATGATCTGAAAGAGATATTTCCAACTCTTCTGCTGTTTGGCGACCCGGCGCAGCTGGCCCCGGTCAACAGCACCGGCGGCATGGTGTTCGAAACCCTGCCGGAGCCCTCAAAGCTGGTCCTGCACCGGATCCACCGTCAGGACGCAGACAACCCGATCCTTGATCTGGCGCACGCTTTGGCCGATCCCGCGCTGGAATTTCACGATTTCGAGCGGATGATAGAAGACGCCGCAAAACGCGACGACCGCGTACAATGGGCGCAGCGTGTGCAGGTCGATCTGATGGCGCGCAGCCCGGTCCTCGTGTGGCGCAACGCCACGCGCATCCGCCTGATCAATGCCTTTCGCGCCGTCCACAGCGCCCCCGAAGATGCCCTGCTGGAAGGCGAACCGCTGATCTGCGACGGCATCGAGCTGCCGCTGAAGCACCGCAAGAAACGCCTCGATCTCGAGGCGCGCGGGCTGATCAAGGGCGCGCAGGTGATCTATCTCGGACCGGGCCGCAAACCCGGCTTTTCGCGCCTGCATGTCATGGGCGCCGAAGACCCGCAAATCAGCGCCGCCAGCATCGTCAAGATCGAGAAACCCGGCGAGGAGGAACCTTTCATCCCCTTCGCCGCCAACATGGGCGCCACCTTCCTGCACGGCGCCGCCGTCACCATCCACAAGGCGCAAGGATCGCAATGGCAGGATGTGCAGGTCTTCGCCCCCGACCTCTATGCCGCCGCCCGGATGGGCCGCAGCGAGGCAGGCCAGCCGCTGTGGAAACGCCTCGCCTATGTCGCAATTACCCGCGCCGAAGAGCGTCTGCACTGGGTCGTGCGCAACCGGCTGTCAAAACCGGAACACGCCTTGCGGGTGGATGATCTGCGCACAAAACCCGTCGCCCTGATGCTGGAAACCGGCGAGGAATAGGGCGCGCGCAATCTGGCCGCGCTACCCGCGCCGCAGCAACCGGAATGCCGTCGATGCGCCCCACCCGGCGGCAATCGCGATGGTCAGCGACATCAGGCCGTAGATCACCGCATTTTCGCGCGACAGCTCGAACAGCCACCGCTCCATGCCGACCTTGCGCACGTCGATGATGGTCTCGTATTTCGACACCACATTGCCGCTGCGGGTCAGGAAAATGCGGGTGAGATACGCGCCCTCTGCCAGGTTTGACGGCAAATCGACAGAGGTCCGAAACAGCGTCTGTTCGGATAACTCAACCGCACCCTCGCGTATCTGGTAGGCGCCGCTGCGGGTGCGGATCCGGATCACCGCATCGGTGAAATCCTGCGCATTCTGCACATTGCTGGGCGCCCCGACCGACCGGATTGCGCGCGGGATCGATATCTTGTGACGCAGATCCTCGACCTGGGTCAGCACATGGGTCCACGGCCCGCTGGTTGCGACCGCGTAAAAGCTGGGGGCGGAGTCAACCTCGACCGCGTCGACATTGACCCAGATGCCAAAGCGGCGCTCCTTGCGGCGCACATCCAAGGGTTGACTGGGACCGGCGATAGTGACCACGACGCCCAGTTCATCAGGCGGGATCGGAACCTCGCGTTTGATCGCGCCAAACAGCAGAATCTGCGAACCGCTGAACGTCGTGTCGATGGAAATGCTGTTCTGGCTCAGCCCAAGCACCACCTCCTCGCCCCGCGCCGGCAGGGCGGCCAGCGCCAGAAACGCTATTACCAGCCGCAGCATCATGGCGTGCCCGCATTGCTGATCGAAAAGGTCTCACGCGGCTCGATCAGCAGATCCAGACCCAGCTTGAAACAGACGGCCAGCACCAGAATAGCCAGCAGGATGCGCAGCTGTTCGGCCTTCATGCGGCTGCCGATCCGCGTTCCGAACTGCGCCCCGATCACGCCGCCGACCAGCAGCAGCACGGCCAGCACCACATCGACGATCTGGCTGCTGACAGCGTGCAGCATCGTGGTGAAGGCCGCGACGAAAATGATCTGAAACAGTGACGTGCCGACCACCACCTTGGTCGGCATGCCCAAGAGGTAAATCATCGCCGGCACCATGATGAAACCGCCGCCGACGCCCATGATCGCGGCCAGCACGCCCACCGCCAGACCGACCAGAAGGGGCGGGATAATGCTGATATAAAGACCCGAGGTGCGAAACCGCATCTTTAGCGGCAGCTTCTGGATCCAGGTGTGTTTTTTGCGCTTTGTCGCCACCTTGCCGCCGCGCGCGCGGCGAATGGCGCGCAGGCTCTCGAAAAACATCAGGCCGCCGATGATGCCCAGAAAAACCACGTAGAATAGCGTGACCAGCAGATCGACCTGCCCCAAAGCCTTGAGGTAATTGAACAGCATGACGCCCAGCGCGGCGCCAAACAGACCCCCGATCAACAGCACAGTTCCCATGCGCAGATCCACGGCGCGGCGCCGGAAATGCGCCAGCACGGCGGAGAAGGACGACGCGACAATCTGGTTCGCGCCCGTGGCCACGGCGACAGGTGGCGGAATGCCGACAAAGAACAGCAGCGGCGTCATCAGAAACCCTCCACCGACGCCGAACATACCCGACAGCACACCGACCAGCCCACCAAGTCCCAGCAAGAGAAAGGCGTTGACCGACACTTCGGCGATGGGAAGATAAATCTGCATCACCTTTGGTAGCCCCCAATCCAGCGGCTTGGCAAGCGCCCCAAGGCGCCAACGCCCCCGCCTGCATCACTTTTGCGGCGCGCGCGCACCGTGTCAGCAGTGCGGTCATGCTCAACTCTGGCCGCGCAGCGCCTTCTCCATCAGCAATGCGTCGACAGATGTGCCATTCGGGCGCGCATAGTATCCGGCGCGGCGTCCGGTCTGGACATATCCGGCGCGGGCATAAAGCGCATGTGCGCCGCCATTGTCGGCCGCGACCTCCAGAAAATGCCGCGCGGCACCGCGCGCTGCCACCTCTGCCTCAATCGCGATCAGGAGCGCGGTCGCCACGCCTTGCCGCCGATGGTCTGGATCTGTCGCCAGCGTCAACAATTCGGCCTCATCCGCGATCACACGCGACAGGGCAAAGCCGTGCGGCGCCGCGGAAAGGCATGTTAGCGGAGAGGCCAGCAAATCCGCAAATTCTTCCGCGCTCCACCCCCGGCCCTGCCCGGCAAAGGCGCGTCCGTGCAGCCGGGCCAGATCCTCAGCTGCGCTCATCAAGC
Source organism: Roseovarius sp. (assembly GCA_036568405.1). Classification (GTDB taxonomy): domain Bacteria; phylum Pseudomonadota; class Alphaproteobacteria; order Rhodobacterales; family Rhodobacteraceae; genus Roseovarius. The sequence goes on along the minus strand of DATCSR010000006.1, from coordinate 25,001 downwards.
ATCACCGGTGGCGCGTCGCGCGCCGGCGCCGCATCTGCCGCGCGCAGGTACAGCGGCGCAGGCGCGGGACCCGGCGGCGCAACGGCGGCCAGCCGCGCAATGCTGCAGGCCATTTCATCCGCGGCAGGCAGATATCGCAGCGGTGCGCCGATACCCTCGGCCTCGGCCACGGACATCAGCGCCTGCGTGCCATCCGGCGTCTGAACATAAACATGATCGCGCGGCGCTGGAATCGCGGCGACATGCGGCGGGCTCGCGTCCAAAGATATCGCCTGAAAGCCGGTGACGCCAATCGCCGGGATCTCCAGCGCCAGCGCCAGCCCGCGTGCCGCCGATACGCCTATACGGATGCCGGTGAAATTGCCCGGTCCCACACCGACGCCGATCCGCGCCAGATCGCCCCAGACGATCCCGGCCTCGGCCAGCACCTCCTCCAGCAGCGGCATCAGGCGCTCGGCCTGACCGCGGGTCATCTCTTCGCTGCGCTTCGCGACCACGCGGGGGCCGCACAGCAAAGCGGCCGCGCAATGCGCGGCCGATGTATCGAATCCCAAGATGTAAGTGTCAGACACCAACGGGGCGCACCTCGGTTACCTCGGGGATGTAATGACGCAGCAGGTTCTCGATCCCCATCTTCAGCGTGATGGTCGAGGATGGGCAACCGGCGCAGGCCCCCTGCATGTGCAGATAGACGATGCCGCGATCAAACCCGTGGAACGTGATGTCGCCGCCGTCCTGAGCCACGGCTGGACGCACGCGGGTATCAAGCAACTCCTTGATCTGGTTGACGATCTCACTATCTTCTCCGGTGTGTTCGGAATGGCCGGACTGGGCCGTGCCACCGTCCTTCATCACCGGAAGACCGGACTGGAAATGCTCCATGATCGCGCCCAGAATGGCGGGTTTGATATGGTCCCACTCTATCGCCTCGCCTTTTGTCACGGTCACGAAGTCATTGCCAAAGAAGACGCCGGTGACGCCATCCACAGCAAAGATGCGCGTGGCCAGCGGCGATGCACCGGCATTTTCGGGGGACGGAAAATCGGCGGTGCCTGCGGGCAGAACAGTCTGGCCCGGCAGGAATTTGAGCGTCGCCGGGTTCGGCGTGGATTCGGTCTGAATGAACATGGGGCACCCCCTGAATTGCTTGATACAGCATATGCGCCTCGCCGCCGACAGAGTCAAGGTTTGGAATCATTCTAAACTGTATGCGCACGATTTTGTGCATGGCCGCATCGCCGATGCTGGAAGGCGCGCCCTTCATTGTCAGGTAATCATCTCCAGCCGGTCTTTGCTCAGATCGCCCGGAACGATGGTGATCGGCACGGGCAGGCTGCCGGCCGTCCGGCTGAGCTGGCTGACCAGCGGACCGGGCCCGCCCCTGTCCGCCGATGCGCCCAGCACCAGAACGCCCACATCGGGATCTTCGGCGATCTGCGCGATGATCTCGGCCACGACCTCGCCCTCGCGGATGACCAGTTCGGGGTCGATCCCCTGTTTGTCGCGCATCCACTTGGCAAAAACCTCGAAATGTGCCTCGATCCGCTCGCGCTGCTCCTCGCGCATGATGTCACCGACGCCGATCCAGTGGTTGAAGTCCTCGGGCGGTATGATCGATAGAATCGTCACGCCGCCTTGGGTATTGGCGGCGCGCATCGCGGCAAAGCGCATGGCGTTCAGGCATTCGCGGCTGTCGTCCAGCACCACCATGAATTTACGCATCACACTCTCCCCAGGGGTCTGCGCGAGCATGCCACCGCCCGCGCCCCCGTGCAAGATCAGGCGACCAGCCCGCGCCCTTTCAACAGCGCCTCGACACCCGGCAACTGTCCGCGAAACGCCAGATACAGAGCCTCGGGATCGGCCGATCCACCGCGCGACAGGATATGCTCCTCCAGCGCGCTCGCGCGCTCCGGATCGAATGCGCCGCCTGCTTCCTCGAACGAGGCAAAGGCGTCGGCGTCCATCACCTCGGACCACATGTAGCTGTAATAGGCCGAGCTATAGCCGTCGCCTGCGAATACATGCGCAAATTGCGGCGTTGCGTGGCGCATCGTGATCGCCTCGGGCATGCCGATTTCCGCCAGCACCTCGGCCTGCCGTGCCATCGGATCAACCGGCGCGGTTCCCTCGTGAAAACTCAGATCCACCAGTGCCGAAGCTACATATTCCACCGTCTGGAACCCCATGTCGAAGGTCGCGGCATCCAGCACCTTTTGCAGCAGCGCCTGCGGCATCGCGTCGCCCGTTTCCGCATGGGTGGCAAATTCGCCCAGCACTTCGGGCACTTCCAGCCAATGCTCATAAAGCTGGCTGGGCAGTTCCACGAAATCACGCGCGACCGACGTGCCGCTGACCGACTCGTAGGTCACATCCGACAGCATCTGGTGCAGTGCATGGCCGAATTCATGGAACAGCGTGCGGGCGTCGTCATAGCTCAGCAGCGCGGGATCACCCGTGGCAAAGTTGCACACGTTAATGACGACCGGTCCCTGTTTTTCGGGAAACTTCGCCTGCCCGCGCATCGCACTGCACCACGCCCCGGACCGTTTGGAGGCGCGCGCGAAATAATCGCCTATGAAGACGGCAACATGTTCGCCGCCGCGCGTCACCTCCCATGCCCGGCAATCGGGGTGGTAGAGCGGGATCTGCACTGGCTTGAATTCCAGCCCGAACAGGCGGTGCGCGCAGGCGAACGCCGCCTCGATCATGCGGTCCAGTTGCAGGTAGGGCTTCAGCTCGGCCTCATCCAGATCATGCTCGGCCTGCCTGCGCTTTTCCGCATAATACCGCCAATCCCACGGCGACAGATCGGCGTTGATACCATCCTCACGCATCATCCCGGTCAGCACCTCCGCATCGCGGTCTGCCTGTGCCTTCGCCGGTTCCCAGACCTGCATCAAGAGGTCGCGCACGGCGCCCGGCGTCTTAGCCATCTCCGTTTCCAGCTTGAACGCGGCAAAGCTGTCATAGCCCAGCAGCTGCGCGCGTTCATGGCGCAGCGCCAGCGTTTCAGCCGCGTTTCCGCGGTTATCGGTCTCGCCTCCGTTTGCGCCGCGCAAGGTCCATGCTTTGAATGCTTTTTCACGCAGATCGCGGCGCGGTGAGAATTGCAGGAAAGGCACGATCAGCGACCGCGACAGGGTAATAATTGCCCCGTTCAGCCCCTGCTCAGCGCCCGCCGCGCGCGCATTTCGCACCAGAAAGTCTGGCAACCCTTCCAGATCGCCCTCGGCCAGTTCCATATGCCAGCCCGCCTCATCGGCCAGCAGGTTCTGTGTGAAGGCTGTGCCCAGCTCGGCCAGCCGCGCCATGACGGCCTGCATCCGGGCCTCTTCGGCGCCGCTGAGGGCTGCGCCATGACGCACGAAACTGCGATGGGTCAGCATCAGCAGGCGGGCCTGCTCATCATTCAACTCCAGCGTTTCGCGCTGCTCCCACAGCGCCTCGATCCGGGCAAAAAGCGGCTTTTGCGCGTAGATCCACGAGGAATACGCCGCCAGCTTGGGCGCAAAGTCCCGCTGAAGCGCCTGGCGCGCCGGATTGCTGTCCGCCCCGGCGACGGTGAAAAAGACGCTCAGCACCTTGTCCAGCGCCTTGCCCGACGCCTCCAGCGTCTCGATCGTGTTGGCAAATGTCGGCGCCTCGGGCCCTGCGGCAATTGCTCCAATCTCGGCGCGGGCCAGCGTCAAGGCCGTCTCCAGCGCGGGCGCGAAATCGGCGTCAGTGATGCGGTCGAACGGGGCGAGGGCAAAGGGGGTATCCCATGCGCCCAGAAGCGGATTGGTCATGTGGCCTCCTTGGTGCCGCAGACGGCGCAATCCGCGCGGCGTTTGATTTGAATGCGGCGCACATCTGCATAAAGCGCGTCATAGATCAGCAGCGTGCCGCGCAGCGTCGCGCCCGCGCCGGTAATCAGCTTGATCGCCTCGCCCGCCATCATCGCGCCAATGACGCCCGGCAGCGGTCCCATGACGCCGGCTTCGGCGCAGGACGGGGCCAACCCCTCGGCCGGAATGTCGGGGAAAATGCAGGCGTAACAGGGCGCGTCATTTGCGGGATCAAACACGCTCAGCTGCCCCTCCCATTGGGTTAGCGCGCCGGAAATCAGCGGCTTGGCCGTGGCGACGGCGGTGCGGTTGACCAGATGACGGGTGGCAAAATTGTCGGTGCCGTCGAGGATCATGTCATATTCGGCAAACAGATCGGCGGCGATGTCTTCGGTCAGCCGGCGCGCGTAGGGGCGCACCGTCACATGCGGGTTCAGCGCGCGTACGGCGGCAGCGGCGGAATGAACCTTGGGCACACCGATATCCGCGTCGCGGTGGATAACCTGCCGCTGAAGGTTCGACAGATCGACAACATCGTCGTCGATCACGCCGATGGTGCCGACACCCGCCGCGCCCAGATAGCTCATCACCGGCGATCCCAGACCGCCCGCGCCGATCACCAGAACGCTGGCGTTTTTCAACGCCTTCTGGCCCGGACCACCAACCTCGCGCAGGATGATATGACGCGCGTAGCGCTCCAGCTCGGCATCCGAAAACGCGCCGCTGCGCTCGATCGGCGCCGCGCCCGCCTCAGCGCGCGCGCGCACCCGGCGCAGCCCGGCGCTGTAGACCAGCACCAGCGCCGCAAACCCGCCCAGCAGAAGCCAAAGTGCCGCACTCCCGCCGGTCGCGACACGCAGGGGCGAGGCCGCAGGCAGCAGCAGATGCAGCAGCACCACACCGCCCCACAGGCATCCGATCATCCCCCAGCGCAATCGCCTGGGCGCGCCCAAAAGTGCCCCAAGACCCCAAAGCGCAACCGCAAGTATGAGAACCAGCAGCATCAGCCCACCCCGGTCGAGCCAAAGCCGCCCGCGCCGCGTGCCGTGTCCTCCAGCGTCTCGGTCAGCGCAAATTCCGCCACGACCACAGGCGCGACGACCATCTGCGCAATCCGCGCGCCGTGCGCCACCTCGAAAGGCGCATCGCCCAGATTGATCAGGATCACCCCCAGCGGCCCGCGATAATCGCTGTCGATGGTGCCCGGCGCATTGGCCAGCGTCACGCCATGCTTGAGCGCCAGCCCCGAGCGTGGCCGCAGCTGCACCTCATACCCCTCGGGGATCGCCAGCCGCAGCCCTGTCGGCACCAGCGCCCGCGCGCCGGGCTCCAGAACCACGCCCGCGCCACCGGGAAAATTCGCGCGCAGATCCGCCCCGGCCGCGCCCTGGCTGGCATAGACGGGCAGCCCCAGATTTCGGTCCGCACCATCGTCCCAGCATAGCGTTACCGTCACCATCGGCCTGCCCTTTCAATGTTCCAGAAATACTCAAAATCCCCGGTCCGCCACACGCACCGACGATCAAAGCATAGCGCCCAGACGCTTGGCTACATCGGCACCAGCGCCCAGTAATCCAGGTCCAGCAGAACGTCCGGCAGATACCTGCCATCCTCGCCCTTCAACTTGCCGGCCGTGCCGCCCTTGGTCGCGACCAGCCGCAGGCGCAACGCACCGACGCCCGGCGCCGCAGTCTCGGCGCGGTCCAGAACCTCGCTCCATGCGCGTACCGTATCACCGGCATGGCACGGATTGGCATGCGCGCCGCCATTGAGCCCCACAATGATCTGCGCGTTCGCCAGCCCGTTGAAGCTCAGCGCACGCGCCATCGAGATGACATGCCCACCATAGATCAGCCGCCCGCCCTCGCGCGCGGTCGTGTCGAAATGCACCTTGGCGGTGTTCTGCCACAGGCGCGTGGCCAGCATATGCTCGGCTTCCTCGATCGTTACGCCATCGACATGGTCGATGACCTCGCCCACCTCGTAATCGCCCCAGCGATGCGGCTCGCCGGCCTGTGTGAAATCGTAGGTCGCGAAGTCCAGACCCTCCGGTATCACCAGCTGGTCGGCACTCAGCGCGGACGCCAGCTCGGGGATCACGGTTTCAGGCGCAGGCGCTTCCATGTCGCGCTTTTTCACCATCACCCAGCGGACATAATCCAGCACAGCCTCATCGCGCTGATTGAACCCTTTCGTGCGCACCCACACGACGCCCGATTTGCCGTTGGAGTTCTGCTTCAGCCCGATCACTTCGGAGACCGAGCGCAGCGTGTCGCCCGCATGAACGGTGCGCAGCCAGCGCCCCTCGGCATAGCCCAGATTGGCCAGCGCGTTCAGTGAAATGTCCGGCACCGTTTTGCCGAATACGACGTGGAACGCTGCCAGATCGTCCAGCGGCGCAGCCTCCAGCCCGCAGGACCGCGCGAATTCATCCGACGAATACAGCGCATGCCGCGCCGGGTAGAGCGCATGATAAAGCGCCCGCTCGCCCCCCGACACGGTGCGCGGCACGGCGTGTTCGATCACTTGGCCAACCGTGTAATCCTCGAAAAAACGGCCCGGATTTGTCTTGGTCTTGGTCATGTCTACTGCTCGCCCAGTTTCGTGCCCGGGGTGTAGACGCCCGGCGCGTCCTTGATCACGGCCTGGCCGCAGCGCATCACCCCGTTGGCGGCGTCAAAGGCCTGGGTCGGGCTGCCATACAGCTCCCAACCCTTGTTCAGCGCGTCCGTCACCTTGTGGCAGAACTCGGGCGTGTCGTCGGCACTGAGAAAGCGGTAAAGTTTCATGACATCCTCATCAAAATAATAGGCTTAGCCGAATACGGGGTAGCCCAGCGCATAATGCACGACCGAAATAACGGCATAGAGCACCACGCTGGCCACCACTGCAATCACCTCCTTGCGCCGCGGCGCGGGGGGCGGCGGGGTCCAGTTCGGCTCGGCGCGGTTGATCACGATCATCTCGGCGACCGCCCAGGCCAGCAGCCCGCCGAAAAGGATAAAGGACGCGACATCGCCGTTGACCAGCAGATGCCCCAACGCCCAGAATTTGACGCCCGCCAGCATCGGGTGGCGCATCTTGCGCGCCAGCGCGGTTTTCATGCCAGCGGCGGCAAACAGGTAGATCGACAGCAGCATCAGCAGATTGTTGATGCCCACGGTCGCCGGGTGGCGGCCCCAGAAATAGGCGCCGTCGGACATGCGGTAGCCGATGACCATCAGGATCACCCCGGCCAGCAGCGCCAATGCGATCAGGCCCTTACCCTTGTCGCCCATCCGCGCCCGCGCACCCGGCGCAGCGCGTTTGAAGAAATGCCCGCCGCACCACAGGGCAAGCCCCAGTATCAGAATCGCAATGCCCATCATGTCGTCTCCATTTCGGCCAGCACCTGTGCCTTGGCCAGTATCCTGCGGGCGGCAACCACATGCAGATTTTCCACGATCGTGCCATCGACCACGGCCACGCCCTCGCCCGAGGCCTGACTGGCCTCATGCGCCGCAATATGGCGGCGGGCAAGGTCAATCTCGGAGGCCGTCGGTGCAAAGGCGCGGTTTGCCCCCTCGATCTGCGAGGGATGGATCAGCGTCTTGCCGTCAAAGCCCAGATCGCGGCCCTGCTCGCATTCCGTCAACAGACCGTCGCCATCACGGAACCGGTTATAAACCCCGTCTATGGCGACGACGCGCGCGGCGCGGGCGGCCATGACAATGCTTTGCAGCGCCATCATCAGCGGCAGACGGTCGGTGCGGGTGCGGCCGCCCAGCTCCTTGAGCAGATCGTTGGTGCCCGTCACCAGCCCCTTGACCGCGCCATGCCCGGCGATGTCGCGGGCGTTGAACACGCTGACCGGCGTTTCCATCATCACCCAGATCGGCATGGTCTCGGGCAGCAGATCGACCAGATTGTCAATGTCCGAGCGGGTGTTGACCTTGGGCAGCAGGATCGCATCGGCGCCTGCATCCTTCAGCGCGCGCACGTCCTCCAGCCCCCATTCGGTGGTCAGCGCATTGATGCGCACGATCTTGGCCCGGCGGCCATATCCGCCATCGCTCAGCGCCTGCACCAGCGTACGGCGGGCGGTCGCCTTGGCGTCGGGCGCGACTGCATCTTCCAGATCGAATATGATCGCGTCGCATGGCAGATCGCGCGCCTTTTCCAGCGCGCGCTCTTTTGAGGCGGGGATGTAAAGGACGGACCGTAAAGGACGTATGGCAGAGTCCATGGCTATCTCCTGCTCGGGCTGCAACATTGCCTTGCAGGGATGCCATTTTAGGGCGCGTTTATTCAAGGCTTTTCTCGCCGCAGTGCAGAATGGTGGCGTATCCGCAGGTTGCGCGCGGCCATTGCCGCAACGCAGAACCCTTGCGCGCGGGGCCGAATGGGAATATTCCATCGGCGGAAATTCTTTGCCAATCGGAGGTAACAACCCATGGCCAGACCCAAGATCGCGCTGATCGGCGCCGGACAGATCGGCGGCACGCTCGCGCATCTCGCCGCCATCAAGGAATTGGGCGATATCGTCCTGTTCGACATCTCCGAAGGCATCCCAGAGGGCAAGGCGCTGGACCTCGCCGAATCCGGCCCAGCTGCCGGCTTTGACGCCGCGCTGAAGGGCACGCAGTCCTACGCCGACATCTCGGGCGCAGACGTCTGCATCGTCACCGCAGGCGTGCCGCGCAAGCCGGGGATGAGCCGCGATGACCTGCTGGGCATCAACCTCAAGGTCATGAAATCGGTTGGCGAAGGCATTGCCGCCCACGCCCCGAACGCGTTCGTCATCTGCATCACCAACCCGCTGGACGCGATGGTCTGGGCCTTGCGCGAATTTTCCGGTCTGCCGCATGAAAAGGTCTGCGGCATGGCGGGCGTTCTGGATTCGGCCCGCTTCCGCCACTTCCTGAGCCTGGAATTCGGCGTGTCGATGCGCGACGTGACGGCCTTTGTGCTGGGCGGGCATGGCGACACGATGGTGCCGCTGGTGCGCTACTCCACCGTCGGCGGCATCCCCCTGCCCGATCTGGTCGACATGGGCTGGACCACGCAGGAAAAACTGGATGCGATCGTTCAGCGCACCCGCGACGGCGGCGCCGAGATCGTCGGCCTGCTGAAAACCGGCAGCGCGTTCTATGCGCCGGCAACCTCTGCTATCGAAATGGCCGAAGCCTACCTGAAGGATCAAAAGCGCGTCCTGCCCTGCGCGGCGCATGTCGACGGTGCCTACGGCCTGAACGGTTTTTACGTCGGCGTGCCGACGGTGATCGGTGCGGGCGGCATCGAGAAGGTCATCGAGATCAAGATGAACAAGGACGAACAGGCAATGTTCGACAAATCGGTCAGCGCCGTCAAAGGTCTGGTCGAGGCATGCAAGGGCATCGACGGCTCGCTGGCGTAAACCTGCGGTTCAGAGCCGCCGGAAGGCACCGAAAAACAAGACCTGCCGCATGATACGCGGCAGGTCTTTGCGTTTGGCCTGAAAGCCAAATGACATCGGAGATCCCGGAGGGTTTTGGGGGGAAATTCCGGGTCCACGCCTGCGCCTCATCTTTGCTCCCAGACAGGCGAAATACCCTATTCCAAGCAGGAACAAAATATGAACATAATGGATCGTGCATGGAAAGCGATTCTTCATATGGGCAGGTCATCCTCCTGCCGGGGCGCGGGGCGTCGACACGGCGAAACATGGATGTTTCGGCCTTGCGGCCCGCCCTGACCGACCTGCTTTGCGCGAGGCCAGCCGACGCATCTGCCACAGGCTTTGTGCTGGCTTTGCTGCACGCGGCGACGGGGCCGATATTGTGGGTGCAGGATTACATGTCACGGCGGGAAAGCGGGCATTTATATACCCCCAGCCTGAAAGCTCTGGGCGCGGATCAGGCGGTTTTGCAGGTCACGGCAAACCACCCGCGCGACGCGCTCTGGGCGATGGAGGAAGGCGCCTCCTGCGCCAGCCTGTCTGCCGTCGTAGGCGAAATTCACGGCGGCCCTGCCGTGCTGGACTTCACGGCGACGAAACGGCTTGCGATGCGGGCCGACGCCTCTGGCGTGCCTCTTTACCTGATCCGCAGCGGCGATCCGGGCGGGCTGAGTGCGGCGCGGATGCGCTGGCGAATCGAGGCGTTGCCATCCCTGCCGCACCCCTACGATCCGGGATCGCCCGGACGGGCGCAGTGGGATGTGGATTTGTTTCGTGCGCGCGGCCATCCCCCCGGACGCTGGGTGGCTCGCTATGACCCGGACGCAAAAAGAACAGCGGATCGTCTCGGTCTGGTTTCCCGCGCTCCCGATCGAGAGGTGGATGCGCCTGATCAGTCAATATCGAAACTCACCGGGCATTGACGTGCCGGTGGTCCTGTGGCGCGATGGCGCACATGGCCCCGTCGCTCATAGCCTGAATGAGGCAGCCCTTGCGCGCGGTATTCATATCGGCAGCCGGGTGGTCGACGTGCAGGCCATCCATCCTGATCTGCATGTCGAAGCGGCCGATACAGAGGGCGACAATGCCTTGATGCGGCGTCTTGTGCATTGGGCGCGGCGATGGTGTCCATGGACCGCGCAGGATGTGGATCACGGGCTTGTTCTGGATGTGACGGGCTCCGCTCATCTGTTCGGAGGTGAGGCGGCGCTGCTGCGCGACATTTGCCAGCGGCTTGCCATGCAGGGGCTGACGGCGCGGGTCGCGATGGCCCCCACACGCGGCGCTGCGCAGGCATTGGCCAGATTTGGCGCCTCCCGCACCATATGCACCTTTCAGGACGTCGCGGCGGCGCTGGCCCCCTTGCCTGCGGTGGCGCTGCGGCTGGACGCGCAGACGGCCCGCCTGCTGGACCGGCTGGGTCTGAAAACCATCGGCACATTGGCAAACGTCCCGCGCATTGCCCTGATGCGGCGCTTTGCCAATATGGCGGCGGATCATAACCCTCTGATCCTGTTGGACAGGGCCTTGGGACATGTCTCGGACCCTCTGAACGCGCCGCCCGATCACCGCCGGATCATGGCCCGCGCCTGCCTGCCTGAACCTGTGATTGACCCGGTTCCCCACCTGAAAGGTTTGGTCGATGACCTGTGCGCAACGCTGACAACAGCAGATCTGGGCGCAAGAAGACTGAGGCTGACGATCTACCGCATTGATGGCGAATATCGCACCGTCCAGTTTGCCACCGCGCGTGCGAACCGCGATCCGGCGCATCTTCTGCGCCTGTTCAACGGCAAGCTGGACAATATCGACCCCGGTTTCGGATTTGATCTGTTGACGCTTGAGGCAACAGGCACGGAACCTGTCTGCATGATGCAGGACCGCCTCGACGGGCAGCGCGATGCAAGTGCCGATGTGGCGGGGCTGCTGGACAGGCTGACGGCGCGGCTGGGCAGGGACAAGGTTACCTGGTCGACATGGACCGCCTCCCACAAGCCCGAGCGCGTTGAGGGCCAGGTTTCGGCCCTGACCGGCAGCCCCTCCCCGTCGCCCGCATTGATCCGCGAACGTCCCCTTCGCCTTCTCAAGCCAGCCGAGGAAATTCGCGTGATCTATGCCGTGCCCGAAGGCCCGCCGTCGAAATTTCGCTGGCGGCGCGTGGCGTATCAGACGGTCCGTCACGCGGGGCCGGAAAGGATCGCGCCCGAGTGGTGGGTGGATCGCCCCGGCTCGCGTTTGCGCGATTATTACAAGGTCGAAGTGCAGGACGGGCGCCGTTTCTGGCTCTATCGTGAGGGTCTGCTGCATGACGGGCGCGGGGACGCGCCGCGTTGGTTCCTGCATGGGCTTTTTGCCTGATGCCCCAGCACGATGGGCATAAGCGCCGCACATTGAGCGACGATAACGCATTCATCTGGCACCCGAAATCCGCCTACGTGGAATTCGGGCTGGCAAGCTGCTTTTCCTTCCTGCGCGCCGCCTCGGACGCGGTCGATCTGACGGTGACGGCAAATCTGCTGGGGTATGACCGTATCGGTATCGCCGACCGCAACACTCTGGCCGGTGTCGTGCGGATGCATACCGAAGCCGCCAAAGCCTGCGTGCATCCTTTGATCGGCGCGCGGCTGGCGCTGATGTGCGGCACCGAAGTGCTGGCCTATCCGCAGGATCGCGCCGCATACGCCCGCCTGTCGACGCTGCTGTCCAAGGGAAAGATGCAGACGGCAGATGGCGCATGGCAGGACAAAGGCGAAACGCATCTGACCTTGGAAATGCTGAGCGCATATGCGGACGGTCTGCATCTTATTGTGATGCCGCCGGAAAATCTGGATCTGTTTGAGGCCGGATTGCCGCGCCTGACCAAGGCGTTGCCGGGGCTGCGCCATGTCGGGGCGACGTTTCTCTATAGCGGGGATGATCGCGGGAGGATAAACCGGCTGGATGCGATGGCGCGCGCGCACAACCTGTCGATCTTCGCAACAAATGACGTGCTTTATCATGCGCCGGACCGCCGGCCCCTGCAGGACGTGATGGTGGCAATCCGCGAAGCCGTCACCGTCCCCAAGGCAGGGTTTCTGCTGGAAGCCAATGCCGAACGCCACCTGAAATCCCCCGCCGAGATGTGCCGCCTGTTCGCCGACTGGCCCCAGGCCATCGCCGCAACGCGGGCGCTGGCCGACAGGATCCAATTCAGGCTGACCGATCTGCAATATGAATACCCGCATGAGATCGTGCCGAAGGGTCAGACCCCGATGCAGGATCTGGCGCGCCTGACATGGGACGGGGCCGCAGCGCGGTATCCGGCTGGGATTCCCGATCATGTGACAAAGATCATCCACAAGGAATTTGCCCTGATCGAAAAGAAAAAGATCGCCCGCTATTTCCTGACGATCCACGACATCGTGCGGTTCGCCCGCGAAGAAGCCAAGCCGCCGATCCTGTGTCAGGGGCGCGGCTCTGCCGCCAATTCCGCCGTCTGTTTCTGCCTTGGCATCACGTCCGTTGACCCGAACGAACATGACGTCCTGTTCGAGCGCTTCCTCAGCGAAGAGCGCGACGAGCCGCCGGATATCGACGTCGATTTCGAACACGAGCGGCGCGAAGAGGTCATTCAATACATGTACCGCAAATATGGCCGCCACCGTGCGGGCCTCTGCGCGACAGTGATCCACTATCGCCCCCGCTCTGCCATTCGGGAGGTCGGCAAGGCGATGGGGCTGTCCGAGGATGTAACCTCGAAACTTGCGGGCACCATCTGGGGCAGTTTTGAAGGACAGGTGGACGACGCCCGCGTCAAGGAGGCGGGGCTGGACCTGTCCGATCCATATCTGCGGATGGTCCTCACGCTGGCCAGGCAGATGATCGGCATGCCGCGCCATCTGTCGCAACATGTGGGCGGCTTCATCCTGACCGAGCGGCCGCTGACGGAAATGGTCCCCATCGGCAACGGCGCCATGCCAGAGCGCAGTTTCATCGAGTGGGACAAGGACGATATCGACGCGCTGCAGATCTTCAAGGTCGATATTCTGGCGCTTGGAATGCTGACCTGCATCGCCAAATGCTTTGATCTGATGGAGGCCCATCATGGCGACGTGAAAGAGCTGGCGACCGTCCCGCCAGACGACACCGCCACCTATGACATGCTGTGCCGCGGCGACAGTCTGGGCGTCTTTCAGGTCGAAAGCCGCGCCCAGATGGCGATGCTGCCAAAGCTGCGTCCGCGCGTGTTCTATGATCTGGTGATAGAGGTCGCCATCGTGCGGCCCGGTCCCATTCAGGGCGACATGGTGCATCCCTATCTGCGGCGCAGGCAGGGGCTTGAGACGGTCGCATACCCCGCCCCCGGGCCAGACCATCCGCAGGACGAATTGTTCAACATTCTCAACCGAACCCTGGGCGTGCCGATCTTTCAGGAACAGGCGATGAAGATCTCTATCGACGCGGCGCGTTTTTCACCCCTTGAGGCGAATGAATTGCGCAAGGCCATGGCGACCTTCAGGTCACGCGGGACGATCGAGAAGTTGCAGGAAAAGATGGTCGGACGCATGACGATGCGTGGCTATGACCCGGTGTTTGCACAGCGGTGCTTTGACCAGATCAAGGGATTCGGCGAATACGGTTTTCCCGAAAGCCACGCCGCCAGCTTTGCCAAGCTGGTCTATGTCTCAAGCTGGATGAAGTGCCACTATCCGGCGGCTTTCGCCTGCGCCTTGCTCAATTCCCAGCCGATGGGATTTTACGCACCCGCCCAGATCGTGCGTGACGCGCGCGATCACGGCGTCGAGGTGCGGCCCGTGGATGTGAACTATTCCGACTGGAACTGCACGCTGGAGCCTTGCGGCGCGGGCTTTGCGCTGCGCCTGGGGATGCGGCTGGTGGATGGGATGCAGCAGACCGCTGCGCTGCGGATCATGGAGCAGCGTGATGTGCCTTATGCAGATGTTCAGGACCTGAAATCGCGTGCGGCACTGGACGTCAAGGCGATGCGCAATCTCGCGGCGGCGGACAGTATGAGAAGCATGGGCATAGACCGCAGGCAGGCTCTTTGGCAGGCTCAGGCGCTCAAGGATGCGCCCGCCTTGCCGATCTTCGATCATGCGAACACCCGCGCCCACGGCCCCGACCCCGAAGTCGCCCTGCCCCAAATGCCCAGAGCGGAACATGTCGTCGCTGACTACCAGACCTTGCGTTTGTCACTGAAGGCGCATCCGATGTCCTTCTACCGCTCCAGCCTGCGCGCCCAGGGCTATAGCGCCGCCTCGGACTTGCCTTCGATGCGACATGGGCAACAGGTTTCGCTCGCCGGGCTGGTTCTGATCCGCCAGAAACCGGGCAGCGCAAAAGGCGTGTGCTTCATAACGCTCGAGGATGAAACGGGCGTCGCCAATCTGGTGATCTGGCCCAGGATGTTCAAATCCTACCGCCCTATAATCATGTCCGCCCGCCTGATGGTCGTGCATGGCAGGGTGCAGACGGATGGCCGCGTGATTCATGTCGTGGCTGACGATCTGCAAGATCGCAGTGACAGGCTGGCGGGGCTTTCAGATACGCCCATGCCCGAAATCAACACGCGCGGAGATCATCCGACACATCCCATCCCCGGCCAAGTGAGCCTCGCAGGCCATCCGCGCGACGTCAGAGTCATCCCCAAGTCGCGCGATTTCCACTGAAATGCGGCATTGAATTCACTTGCCAGACTGCGGCTGCGCAATTGGGCAATATGGCTTCGGCTTAAGCCGGACCATGGTGTCGCCGTTGCAAGTTTTTTTGCTCGGCTCTGTGACCTCAGGGGGATGATATCGTGCGGGTGAGGGGCCTCGAACCCCCACGCCAAAGGCGCCAGAACCTAAATCGGACGAATGTACATTGTTATCGGTAGGTTAAATCCCATGTTTCGCAGGACATAACGGAAACGAACCGTGAATGTGCAAAACAGTATTTTATGATCTTCGATGCGGCATCTGCGGGATATGGCCCTCGCCTTTCATATCGAACACCGGTTGAGACCCATCTTGAGGGAGCGTCCATGGACCTAGTGTAATTTCTGCGCCGTTAAGGGTGAAATCTCAGGTGATCATTAAGGGGTATGGTCCAGATGGAGTTTGGCGATTTCAACTCTACAGTGAAAATCGGCCCAGACCACGCCTTAACGTAGGATTCTGCCCCCTCCGGCATCAGACCTCAGTGTTGCGCGACCGTGTTTCTTAACAGCCTCGGCCCATTCTGGACCTGTCGCAGTTTGATGCCGCTCCTTCGGCAACCAAGGTTTATCAGAGCGACGCGGCCTTCCCAAAAAAACTGTTCCCATTCCTCATCCAGAAGCTTTGCTGCAATATCTTGATCGATTCGCTCGAGCGCCAATCGCTCGAATGCACGGTGCGGTAGGCCTCGGCCGCCTTCTAGGACCGATGCCTACGGGCCCGCATGGCCAACTCCACACCGCGCGAACCCATGTGTCCGTAGCTGTCATGCAAATGCGTTCTGGCGGCATGGTTGCCGGTCCCCAGGAACTGCTGCCACATGTAGCTGAGAAACCGTTCGTGCGGTTCGGTATCATCGTGTTTGACGAAAAGAGCCCGGTTCCGAGCGACGCATGAGGCCCGAAGGTCATCCAGATGCTCCGGCCCCTTACCCTGCAAGATCAACTGATCAATAAACCATCCAAAGATTGGAAGGATGGGCGCTGTGAATGGCCGCCGGGTCTTGGAAATGATCAGATTGAAGCGATAGCTCGTGCCGTCCCAGAGAATATCCTTGCCAAAGTACAGCATGGTGTCTGCCACCCGAAAGGGGAACGGGCAGAAGAGCGTGATCGCAACGGCACCATTGCGAAGCCGTTGAGCCGACATTGCTCTTCGGGTAAGTGCGGCACGCCCAAGCATATCCAGCGCTACACCAAAGATACCTGCATAATCCGGGACCTCCAAAACCTTCGCTTCTTTCTGGGGTTCACAATGTATCGAGCGGTTTTCGTGAACCCTGATCCGTGATGCGAAATGTTCTAGGACTGCTTCCCAAGCAGGAACTGCAATGGTCCGCAGACGCATCGGCACCGCTCAACACTTATGCTTGCCTCTCAACGCATCGGCGAGCTCCTGCCCGGCCCAGCATTTGAGTGCCGAATAGAGCGTGCGCTTGAGCCGGCCGGTCACGAATACTGTCTTTTCCGGCATGTCCGGATCATCGCTTTCGATCACCAACTGGCAGCACGAGGCACCGTCGCAATTGGGCCGGTACTGGATCGTCACACCAAGGCAGGACCCGGGTTTAACGACCGCCGGGAACGGATTTGCGAGGATTTTGAGATCCAGACATTTCTGATCGCAAACCGGCCGGTTCTTCGGTTTTTCGGGTTCGTCGCAGCCGCAGGAACAACCCCCGCAATCGCAATTGCCATACATGAAGGCGGCGCACGGATCCGGCTCTTTGAACGCGACGCTCTTGACATGAAGATCGCAGTGGCCCGTGTTGCAGACCGAAAGAGTTTCGCGCGCGCAGTCACCAAGCTCAACCTCGCAGAATTGCGTCGTGCCAGTGAGCGTCAACTTGCCGCTTGGCGCGGTACCGCTCACATCAAGCACAGCCGGGCTCGCCGGATCGTTCGAGGTGATCGTGATCGTCGCTGATTTCGCACCGAAGGAGATCGGCTGAAACCGCAGCGATACGCTGGCCGAGGCGCCAGCACCGATGACCATCGGAAAGGCAATGATTGCCGGTACAACAAACTCCGCATCCGAAGAGACAATGCTGTCGATCCGCAGATCGCAGTCACCGCTGTTCGAGAGCAGCAGCGGCTTGTCAGTGATATCGCCGACGCATGTTGCCCAGAAATCACCGTCATCGGCAAAGGAAAGTACGAGCCGCGGCTCTCCGCGTGTGCCCGATACCTCGATCTCCGCCGGGCTGTTGGGATCGTTGCTGACAACGCGGATCGTGGACGCGGCCGAACCGGACGCTGCCGGCTGGAACCTGACAGGCAGGTCGATCGTGTCGCCCGCAGCAATCACCAGCGGGAAATCGATGACCATGGGGACGAAGAAGGCCGGGTCGGTCGAGGTGATCGCCGTCACGATCAGCGGGCATGTCCCGGAATTGTTGACGAGCAGATCCCGATCGACGAACCGGCCATCACAGACCCTGCCGAAATCACCTGAATCCGCGACGGCAAGCGCTGCGGTCGCGATGCCGCCCTCGCCCGATACATCAAGGTCCAGCTCCGGTGTTATCGGATCGTTACTCTCTATTCGCAGGACGGCACTGTCCGATGCACCTTGCGCTGAAGGCGTGTAGCGGACGGTGAAATCCACCTCGCTGCCCGGATCAATAACCAGCGGCGTGTCCGGAAGGGGATCGACCTCAAAGACCGTGCCGCCACCGACGATTGAGACGTCGCTGATGACAAGCTCTTCCAAGCCCACATTGAAAACCTGGAGGGTCAGATACGCCGGTCCGTCGCACACGACACCGAACTCCATTCCCTGTTCGAGGTTTACGGCGATGATCGGCAGCGACCGCCTCGCCTCGAGCACCGCCGCCGCGGCATTGATGCGGCCAAAACCGTACCATTGGCTGAATTCGGCAAAGCCGTCGGCATCGTTGTCGACCCACTGACCCACGGGATCGACGTTGTCGACATCGATCCGGTCGGCAGTCTCGCGGATGATGTCGCGAACTTCGTCCCATGCCAGATCCGGGCGAACCGAAAGCACCAGCGCGGCGACGCCTGAAACTTGCGGACAGGCGCAGGAGGTCTGACCGAACGTCGCGTAGTCGTTGCTGGCCGCTGTCCCCGAACCAGCGGTGGTACCGGCACCCACGTTCACCGTGCTCATGACCCGGGTTTCCGTCCCGCCACCTGGCCCTCCGCCCGGCGCGCAGACGTCGAGCGCAGGGCCGAAACTGCTGGTGCTGACCTTGACTTCAGCCGCATCCGGTGGGCTGTTGCGCGACGAGGCGACGGCTATCGTACGATCGTATTCCGCCCAGCGCCTCCCACTGCCAACGGTGAAATCCACGTTGTTGTTGCCAACCGAGAAAACCACCACGCAGCCAAGACCGCCCCGACCGTCGTCGGTGATCGTGTCCAGGGCGTTTGACATCGTGCCCGAGATTGCGGCTTGGCCAAGACCGAAGCTGTTGCTGATGACATCGGCGCCGGGGCTGATGACAGCCGGGAAACCGGGCGTCGCGCTCGCCGGATCCAGACCGGCGATCCACACATACATATCGGCGAAATCAGTGTCCGTCCCGCCCGATGGCCAGCGGATCGGCATGAGCCGACATCCCGGCGCCACACCCGCAACGCCTTCGGCATTGTCCGCCAGGGCCGAGGCGATGCCGCAACTCTGCGTGCCGTGGCTGCTGGCGTTGTTGAAGACGTTTGTGTCGACGCCGGTGAAATCGAAGGGCTGATAGATCTTGGTGAAATCCGGCGTGACGAAATCGGGATGATCCACATCGCAGCCGGTATCGACCACCGCAATGATGATGTCCTCGGAGCCGAACGTTACATCCCAGGCCTCCTCCGTCTGAATAATCCCGTGATTTGGCTGGTTGGCGAACAGGAAATCATCCGGCGTAACATCCGGAACGGCGGTGATTACAAGATTGGGTTCTGCGAAAACCACGTCATCGCGGGCGGCGAAGCGCTCGCATACCTCGAGCACCTCGAAATCGGCCCCGCCGGGGACGCGGAACACGGCCGTGCGTGGCGAATAGGGCAGCCAGCGGAGCAACTCGTAACCATCGTCCTTTGCTCTGGCTTCGGTCGTCTTCTTCGCGCTTTCCTCGGCGAACTGGACGCAGATCTCGTCGGTGAAGAACGTAACGCTTTCTTCTGACAGGCTGAGGACAAACCCCGCCCGGCGCACGAGGTCGTTGTCCGAGAGCCGCGCGAGGATCTTTGGCCCTTGTTCGTCCAAGAGCGCCTTGGGCGCCTGGAAGACGCGGACGAACTCGTCGCGGATAGGCGCGCCGATCTCGACCACCTCCAGCCCCAGTTCCGCGGCGACCTTATAGAGTGCCTCTTCGCCCTTTTCGTCAATGTCCGGCCGCACGCTCACCGCGATGAGCCCCTCGGGCGGATCGATCGGGATGCGCACCTGACCGCGGAAATAGTACAGCATCCCCTTCTTGCCGAGATGGAAGCGCGCGCGCTCCTCCGGTTTCGTTACTTCCACCTCGCGGGTCTGCGACTCAAGCCCGCGCGAGGCGACCTCGATGCGGTAACGGCCTGTGGTGAGCCCGTCGAAAACGTAGCCGCTGGCGCCCTGATCATAATCGGAATGAATGGTTTTCCCCCGCCCCGACACGGGTTTGAGGCCCACTTTCGCCTCTTTCAGCGGGCTGCCTTCATGATCGACAACCTGAATTAATAGCTGAGTCACGCAAGTCATTTCAAACTCCTGCGTTGAGCGTCAATCTAGAAATAGATCGTGAGATTAGTAGAAATTATACCACAGATTCGGCGCGGACGGGCGTCAAACTTGCGCTAAAAGGGTACTCCCCTGCAACAAGAGAGTGAAAATTTCCCTTATGCCGAAATCTCGCCATCCACCTCATCCGCTCGGGGCCGGTTCGTGACATCCTGCGTGCGGGCGACAATCTCCTTCTATGACGATCTTCAGTCGAACGCTACATTGGCACGGGATAGTGCCGTAGAAACCGAGCATCCGCGCTCATGGAAGACCCCACCGGAGGAAAAATGGACCGGCTTGAGTGTGATCGGATGTTCATTGCCGTCGTCGAGACGAGCAGCTTTGTCGGGGCTGCCGATCAGTTGAAGACCAGTTCGGGTCAGGCTTCCAAGCTGGTATCGCGGCTGGAGAGCGATCTTGGCGTGCAACTGTTGAAGCGCACGACGCGCTCGGTCTCGCCCACCGAGGCAGGGAGGGCCTATTACGAGCGGCTGCGGCCCTTGATTGATGAGCTTGAGGCGCTCGATCTCGACATTCGCAATATCGCGCAATCGCCGCGCGGACGACTGCGCATCACCGCGCCGCTCACCTTCGGGATCGTGGAACTTGCGCCGGCGCTGACCGAGTTTGCCGCCCTGTATCCCGATATCGAGCTTGATGTGAGCTTTTCCGATCGGGTCGCGCATGTAGTGGACGAGGGCTTTGACATGGCAGTTCGGATCGGTCGGCCAGGGGATTCCAGCCTTGTTATGCGCAAACTCTGCGCCGTCCGCCTCGTGGTTGTCGCCGCGCCCGGGTATCTGGAGCGGCACGGCACACCAGAGGCCCCCGACGACCTGGGGCACCACAGTTGCATCATCGACACCAACTTCGCCGAACCTGGCAAATGGCCCTTCCGGTCTGCAACCGGCCAGGCGGGGGGCGCGCGCGTTCAAGGCCGTTTCCGGTTTTCCAATGCCGAGGCCTGTCTTGTGGCCGCCGAGGCGGGGCTGGGCCTGGCCTGCGTTCCGGGCTTCGTGGCGGGCGAGGCGATCCGCGCTGGTCGGGTCACGCCGGTTTTGCAGGCTTTTGAACCGGAGCCCTATGACGTTCATGTCCTCTATCCGCCTTCCCGGCACCTCTCGACAAAGGTGCGGCTGCTCGTCGACATGTTGGCCGAGCGCTACCGGGGACGGCCCGGATGGGAAGCTGGCTGGTAAGATTACTTCCGTAATAGAAGTAATCATCTTCCCATTGGCTGGATTATCGCCAGTGCCGATTTGCGCCATGTTGTTCGCGAAGACGCAAGCCTGCGTCCCCCACAAGGAGAATGACCATGACCGACGCAACCCTTCAGACCTCCAGCCGGACCGAACCTGACGCCCGTGTCACCAATGCCGATCTTGCCGCGACGCTGCTGCGCGTCGCGATGGGTGTGCTGTTTCTCGCGCATGCCGGACTGAAGCTTTTTGTTTTCACCCCGGCTGGCACGGCAGGCTATTTTGCCAGCCTCGGCCTGCCCGGACCGCTGGCCTATCTCGTCATCGCGGCGGAACTGCTGGGCGGCATCGCCCTGATCCTCGGCGTCTACAGCCGCTGGGTGTCGCTGGCGCTGGTGCCGATCCTGCTGGGCTCGATCTATGTGCCCCACGGTGCTGCGGGCTTCTTCTTTTCGAACGAAGGCGGCGGCTGGGAATTCCCGGCATTCTGGGCGGTGACCCTTGTCGTGCAGGCCCTTCTTGGTGACGGCGCCTATGCCCTGAAGCGCGCCGACACCTGACCTGTCAGATCGCACCGCGGGGCCTCGTCCCGCGGTCGCGCCCATTCCAAGGAGTTTCGCCATGACAGCTGTAGCCGAATATTTTGACATGAAGACCGCGCCGATGCAGATCGGAAAGGTGCGTCTGAAGGTGCGCGACCTCAACGCGGTCTCCGCCTTTTATAAGTCTGTTCTCGGCCTCGATGTGATCCAGTCCGACGACCGTCGGGTTACCCTTGGCACGCGTGCGACGGTGCTTCTTGAATTGCTGGGTGATCCTGCGCTTGCGCGCCATGACCCACGTCAGGCCGGTCTGTTTCACACCGCCTTCCTGATGCCGACGCGCGCCGATCTCGCCCGCTGGCTTGCCCATGCGATGGCGACCAACGTGCCGCTGCAAGGCGCGTCCGACCACATCGTCAGCGAGGCGATCTACCTCGCCGACCCCGAGGGCAACGGCATCGAGGTCTATGTCGACCACCCGGTTGCCGATTGGTGCGGCGCGGACGGCGAGATCCGGATGGCCACCGATCCGCTCGACCTGCAGGCCCTGCTGCGCGCGGCTGGCGACAGGCAGTGGTCGGGTTTCCCGGAGGATGGCAGTATCGGTCATGTGCATTTGCAGGTGGGCGATACCAAGGCCGCGGATCGGTTCTATCGTGACGTACTCGGCTTCGCCATCACCGCGACCTATCCCGGCGCCAGCTTCTATGGCAGCGGCGGCTATCACCACCAGCTTGCCGGCAACATCTGGAACAGCCGCCACGCCGGACCGCGCCCCGACGGCGTGGCAGGCCTTGAGGCGGTCGAGATCATCCTGGGCGCCTCCGAGAATCTGGCGCAGATCGCGGGGCGTGCTGAAGGGGCTGGCGTTGCAATCACCAGAGACATCAACGGCATCACCCTGCACGACCCCTGGGGCACTGCAATCACGCTGAATGCTTGAGGAGACGACCGTGCTTGTAGATGGAAAATGGACGACCGACTGGCAGCCGGTTCAGGCCAAGGACGAAAAGGGCGGCTTTGTCCGCCAGACCTCGAGCTTCCGGAACTGGGTCACGCCCGATGGCAGCGCAGGTCCGACCGGCGAAGGCGGTTTCAAGGCTGAAGCCGGACGCTATCACCTCTACGTCGCGCTGATCTGCCCCTGGGCGTCGCGCACCCTGATCGGGCGCAAACTCAAGAAGCTCGAAGACGTCATCTCGGTCTCGGTGGTCGAGCCCGCGCTCACCGAACAGGGCTGGCGCTTCGGCGACTATCCCGGCGCGGACCGGGATGAACTGAACGGTGCCACCTACATGCACGAGATCTATACAAGCGCCGACCCCGTGTTCAGCGGCAGGGCAACCGTGCCGGTCTTGTGGGACAGGCAGCGGGGCACCATCGCCTGCAACGAATCCGCCGACATCCTGCGCATGCTGAACGCGGGCTTCGGCGATCTGGCCGACCCATCGGTTGATTTTTATCCCGCTCACCTTGCCGCGGAAATCGACGCGCTGAATGCCCGCATCTATCCGGCGCTGAACAACGGCGTTTACCGGGCAGGCTTCGCGACCACGCAGCAGGCCTATGATGAGGCGTGCGCGGAGGTCTTCGACATGCTGGAGGCGCTGGAATCGCAGCTTGGCGACCGGCGTGACTTTCTGCTGGGCGACCGTTTCACCGAGGCCGATATCCGGCTTTTCGTGACGCTGGTCCGCTTCGATGTTGCCTATCACGGCCTGTTCAAGACCAACCGCAAACGCATCGCCGATTACCCCGGCCTCAGCGCCTATCAGGCCCGTATTCTGGCCATTCCCGGCGTCTCCGAGACCGTCAGTATCGACCATATCAAGCGCGGCTATTATTCGATCAAGGCTTTGAACCCGTCGGGCATCGTGCCGATTGGCCCGGAACTGCCCCATCTGCACGCGGATCGAGATATATCCGCTGAAGACCGTCGATAGGAGACATCGGTAACGGAGGCACCGTCGCGCAATACCAGAATTCGATTGCTGCCTGATTTTGCCGTTGCAGCGAAAGTCTGCAACGATGGGCCGCAGCGCGGCAGTGGTTTGCCAAGGTCAATGACCGCAATGGGCCGTTCGTTACTGCCACGAAAGGGCTACAGGACGATGAAGCTACGCATGGAGCCATTCACGCAAAAGTCCGATCTAAATTGCAACCCGCTTCCCAAGTTGAATCTTAACGCCGCCGCTTTCGTCAATTTTGTGGGAAACAACCTCGTAAACGGCTATCAGTCTGCCCGACCCAAATAGTTCTTGGTTTTCATCTTTTCCGCCATGTCGAATGATGGCGTATTCGTTGTTTTAAGAGCCTCTATGAACTGCTCGTACTTTTTTGAGAAACCGTGGCGCGGCCCCTTGAAAGGATCCTCATAGACTTGGTTGTCTTCAATGCGCGCGCTGTGCAGTACCGGTGCGTTATTGATATCAAGGCCACGGCCCTTGGCGTATCCGGTCCACGCCGACCGATATGCAAAGCCGGAGTTCAAATCTCTCATCTTGATCATGAAAATGATCCTATACTCTAAAAGCTGTTGGTTGGACTTAACCATACACAGCATCGCACTGCCCGACTATATCGGACTTCTCCATAGAAGATGAACGTTTTGAATGATGTGCTGCAGTGCGGCGGCTTCGGTATTCTTCCAACGGCTGCTTCGGGCCGTTCCATGTCGAACGGCCCAAGATCTTAAATTTCAATAGCCTCCGCAATCGCCAGAGCATCCTCGAGTTCAACGCCCAAATACCGCACGGTGCTGTCCATCTTCGTGTGCCCCAGCAGGAGCTGAACTGCACGCAGATTGCCCGTCTTCTTGTAAATCTGGGTGACCTTCGTCCGCCGCATTGAATGGGTGCCGTAGTCGGAGACTTCCAACCCGATTGACGAGACCCAGTCCCGCAGAATCCGGGCGTATTGGCGCGTCGACATGTTCAGGCGCTCATGGAACCGTCCCGGCCAGAGATACGCGGAGCCAATCATCAGCAGGTCCTCCATCCACTTCGCAACCGAGGCCCGCGTGCCTTCTGAAACTTCAAAACAGACTGGTTCATGCGGCTTGCTCTGAAGGACGGAGGCCCGTTCTTTGATCTGACCAGACGCCATAACGTCGGCCATCTTCATCTTGACCAGATCGCAGCCTCGCAACTTGCTATCGATGGCCATGTTGAACAGCGCAAGATCGCGATGGTTCTCCGCGAGTTCGAGACGCACGCGAATTGCCCAGACGTGCTTTGGGAATCAGCGGTCGTTTCTGACCGACGGTCCGACCCTTGGTCCAAGCGGGGCGAGGGCGCCCGGATGGTAGGCAAGTTTGGTATCGGCATGACAGATCCCCCCCAATCCGCCGTGCCCTCCCACATCCACAACCGGACGTTGACATTGCACAGTATCACAAAATGCTGCGCTGCATCCGAGGTCGGCTTCGAGCCCGAAATGACCGGAGTGCTACGGTGTATCGGTAATCCTCCCATTTTTAACGGGACGAGATCGTAGAACTTACGCAGCCATTTTCAGTTTCATTGCAGGGGTAATACCGCCGATGCCCATATTTGGGCGGTCGTTGTTGTATGTCCATAACCACTGTGTGGCAAAGTGTT
>DATCSR010000005.1:0-84732 GCA_036568405.1 Roseovarius sp. | reverse complement strand
CATTTGAGCCCCCGGCGATCCGGTCACCGCCCGTTGGGCGGCTCCTGCGCTCCGCGCGGGGATATTTTCAGCAAGAAGAAAGCAGGGTCTTGGGCCCTCGCTGCAGGAGGTCACTCGATGACGGCTCAGGTAATTGACGGCAAGGCCTTTGCGGCCAAAGTACGTGGCAAGGTGGCGGAACATGTGGCGCGCCTGAAGGAAAAGCACGATCTGGTGCCCGGCCTCGCCGTGGTGCTGGTGGGTGAGGATCCAGCGAGCCAGGTCTATGTGCGCTCGAAAGGCAAGCAGACGACCGAGGTCGGCATGAAAAGCGTCGAGCACAAGCTGGACGCAGACACCTCCGAGGCGGACCTGCTGGCGCTGATCGACCAGTTGAACAACGATGACAGCATTCACGGCATTCTGGTGCAGCTACCGCTGCCCAAGCATCTGAATGAGGATCTGGTGATCAATTCGCTCGACCCGGCCAAGGACGTGGACGGGTTTCACATCTCGAACGTCGGACTTCTGGGCACCGGTCAGAAAAGCATGGTGCCCTGCACGCCTCTGGGCTGCCTGATGATGCTGCGCGAGCATCACGGATCGCTGTCCGGCATGGATGCGGTCGTGATCGGGCGCAGTAATATCGTGGGCAAGCCAATGGCGCAGCTGCTTTTGGGCGACAGCTGCACCGTGACGATCGCACATTCGCGGACCAAGGATCTGGCGGACGTCGTGCGCCGTGCAGATATTGTCGTCGCCGCTGTGGGCCGCCCCGAGATGGTGCCGGGCGACTGGATCAAGGAGGGTGCGACCGTCATCGACGTCGGCATCAACCGGATCGAGAAGGACGACGGCAAGACCAAGCTGGTCGGCGATGTCGATTTTGCCAGTTGCGCCGAGCGCGCCGGGGCGATCACGCCGGTGCCGGGCGGTGTGGGGCCAATGACGATTGCGTGCCTGCTTGCCAATACGCTGACGGCTGCCTGCCGCGCGAACGGTCTGGAAGAGCCAGAGGGCCTGACCGTTTAACAGAACGGTAAGATATTGAGCGTATGGTTGGGCCATTCCCTTGATCGGGAGTGGCCTTTTCCGTCACCGCGGCATGGGAATGGCGTAGGTTGCGCTGCCTGTCAGAACCGCTATCGCCTCGGCCCGCATCAGGGTGGTGAGGACGCAGGCATCACTGCGCAGGCCGCCGGTATAGGTGCCATAGGCCGGCAGGATGGTGCGGTCAGTGTCGATCAGGAAAACGGGTCGGCTGAGATTGCGGGTCCGCGTCTTCACGCTTGCCTTGGGGTGGTAGTGGCCCGACACCTCGCCACTGGCGCCGGACCGCGCAATGTGGCGGAAGGTGAGCGGGGGGATCGGCAGCTCGGTCAGGTGCGTTCCGCCCATATCGATAGGGCCGGGATCGTGGTTGCCCTCGATCCAGATCCAGCGGCGGCCCGATTGCAGGGTCGTGATCCAGAGTTTGTCATCGCCTGAGATCGCGTTGGCCGCAGCGCTGTCGTCGAAGCTGTCGCCAAGGCAGACGACAGTCTTGGCGCCGGTCAGGCGCAGGTCCGTTTCAAGCCGGGCAAGCGTGTCGCGCGTCTCATAAGGCGGCAGCGCACCGGTGCCAAGACGCAGGCGTCGCTCGGATTTTCCCAAGTGCAGGTCCGAGACGCAAAGCAGATCTTCGTCCGGCCAGTAAAGCGCACCCGTGGGCAGCGCAATGAGGCGAACGCCAGCGAGCGTGAAAGGGTGGGTGGTCATACTTTTGCCGAAAACCTGCTCAGATGTCCGCGAAATAATCTTCATCGAGACTTTTGATAAAATACGTAGAGCGCGTTCTTACACCGACTTCATGCGCGATCATGAGTTGCGCCAGCTTGTTTCCATCGATCAGCACGATTCTTTGTTGGACGCGATCAATATAGTCGCGCGCCTCCCTAGAGAATGACGACGTAGTAACAAAAACGCCCTTGGTTGCGCTCTCACCGGTAAGTGATCCGACGAAACGCTGGATGTCGGGGCGGCCAACCTTGTTGTCCGGCGAATATCTCTTGGCCTGAATGTAGACGGCATCCAATCCCAGAGCGTCTTCATTGATGATCCCGTCGATGCCGCCATCGCCACTGATAGCGGTCAGTCTGCCATATCCAACATTCCCGCGTCCAAAGTTCATTGCGCTCAGCAGATCAAGGATCAGTTTTTCGAACCGCACCGGAGAGACCTGAAGCAATGCAGCGATCAGTTCCTCTCTCAATGCGGCGTTCAGCAAACGATCTGCGGTGATGATCGCGTCTTCCGGCGTTTGGTCATCGTCAATTCGTTCGATGTGACCGAACTGCGGCGATGTCGTCTTTTCATTGGCGGATTGGCGCTTCCATTCGGCAAAATCATCGTATTTCGCAAGCATCGAATTATCGATTTTCGCTGGATTTGTCGCAAGCAACTCGCGTCCGAGCGCAGTTACTTCGTGGAAACCACGCTTGGGCGAAGTAAGTAATCCCGCCTTGCCGAGATATGTTCTTGCCCAGTGAGCCCGGCTGTAGAGACGGGTCATTCGGCCACTGGGCAAAAGCTCAGAGGCGTCTTCTTCGCTGATATTGAACTCAGCTTTGAGATCAGGAACGCAGTCAGCGACGCTTGTCTTGCCATCCGCGAACAGCCTCAAGACCGGCAGCATCAAGGTTTGATAATCAGGAACCGGCATCTTTAACACATGCTCTCAAACATCCAGCTCTTCCACAAACCGCGCATTTTCCTGAATGTACTGGAACCGCAATTCCGGCTTTTTCCCCATCAGGCGTTCGACCAGATCGCCGGTTTCGCCCGGCTCGTCCTCGTCGATGGTCACGCGGATCAGCTTGCGTGACTTGACGTCCATTGTCGTTTCTTTCAGATCCTTCGCGTCCATCTCGCCCAAGCCCTTGAAGCGGCTGACGTCGATTTTTCCCTTGCCGCCCAGACCCTTGGCCAGCCACAAATCCCGCTCGGCCTCGTCAATGCAATAAACGCGGCGCGCGCCCTGGCTGAGACGGTATAGCGGCGGGCAGGCAAGGTAGAGGTGGCCCGCGTCGATCATCGGGCGCATTTGGGTAAAGAAAAACGTCATCAAGAGCGCCGCGATATGCGCGCCGTCGACGTCAGCATCGGTCATGATGATGATCTTGTCATAGCGCAGATCGTCGAGGTTGAATTTCGAGCCGAGACCAACCCCCAGCGCCTGCGTCAGATCGCTGATTTCCTGGTTGCTGCCCAGTTTTGAACTGGCGGCGCCCAGAACGTTCAGGATCTTGCCGCGCAGGGGCAGCAGCGCCTGAATCTTGCGGTCGCGCGCCATCTTGGCCGAACCGCCGGCCGAATCCCCCTCGACGATGAACAGCTCCGTTCCGTCGCGGGTATTGGACGAGCAATCCACCAGCTTGCCGGGCAGGCGCAGCTTCTTGGTGGCCGTCTTGCGCTGGGTCTCTTTTTCCTGGCGGCGGCGCAGACGCTCTTCGGCACGCAGGACCAGAAAATCGAGGATGGCGCCCGCCGATTTCGTGTCGGCGGCCAGCCAGTTGTCGAAATGATCCCGGACGGCATTTTCGACCATCCGCTGCGCATCGACGGTGGCCAGCCGGTCCTTGGTCTGGCCGACGAATTCCGGCTCGCGGATAAAGCAGGACACCAATGCGCCGGCGCCGGTCATCAGATCTTCGCGAGTGATGGTCGCGGCCTTCTTGACGTTCACCAGCTCGCCATAGGCCTTGATGCCCTTGAGGATCGCGGCCCAGAACCCGGCCTCATGCGTGCCGCCCTCGGGGGTGGGGACGGTGTTGCAATAGGACTGGATGAAACCGTCGCGCGCAGGCGTCCAGTTGATCGCCCATTCGACCTTGCCCGGTACCTTGAACTTCTCAAAGCTGACGGAGCCGGCGAAGGGCGTATCGGCGTAGGTGGTCGCGCCGTCCATCGCCTCGGTCAGGTAGTCGGACAGACCGCCGGGGAAGTGAAACTTGGCCTCGCGCGGGGTTTCGCCATCGTCGATACCCGTTTTCCAGCGGATTTCGACGCCCGAGAAGAGGTAGGCTTTGGAACGGGCCATCTTGAACAGGCGGGCGGGTTTCAGCTTCAGCGTGCCGAAGATGTCAGGGTCAGGGTGGAACGTGACCGCCGTGCCGCGCCGGTTGGGGGCCGCGCCGATTTTCTCCAGCGGGGCCACTGGCAGCCCGCGCGAGAATTCCATCGCAAAAAGTTCCTTGTTGCGGGCCACCTCGACGCGCAGGTGATCGGACAGGGCATTCACTACCGAGCTGCCAACGCCGTGCAGACCGCCTGACGTCTGATAGCTATCGCCGGAAAATTTTCCCCCAGCATTAAGGGTGCAAAAAATGATCTCCAGCGCCGATTTCGACGGATCCTTGGGATGCGGGCCGGTGGGAATGCCACGTCCGTTATCGCGAACGGACACGTGGCCATTTTCGTGCAGCTCGACCTCAATCCAGGTTGCGTGACCGGCGACCGCCTCGTCCATCGAGTTGTCGATGATTTCCGCCACCATGTGGTGCAGCGCGCGGTCGTCCTTGCCGCCGATATACATGCCTGGGCGCAGGCGCACATGCTCCATGTCCTCAAGGACCTGAATGGACGATGCATCATAGTCGCCCGAAGATGTGGCGGCGGTCAGAAGGTCAGACATGGGGTGCGCTGCTCTTTGTTTTTGAGTTCCGACAATTATGACAGAGCGGCGGGCCGGTTAAAAGCAGCGCGTGGCGTCATCTGGTCATTGCGGGCCGCAAAATCAGGGTGGTCCGGTGCCCCAGATCAACAATCCGAGCAGGTTCATCGCCAAAAGGCCCACCGTCAGCGATGCTAAACGCCAGCGCGTGCGGCTATGACCCGGATCCCGGACAAACCGTCGAAACTCTGCCAGCTGGTCGCTTATCGTTGGCCAGGCCCTGCCGCGCGTCTCGGCGGCTTGCCGGGCGGCGCGGGACAGCGCGAAAAGCCCGCTGAACATGCACCAGATCCACAGCACGAACAGAACCGAGGATATCGCCAGCCAGAGAGATTGAACCAATGGGATCATTTGGCCTGCCAATGTGGCGGTGAATCTGCCATCCTTACACCTTTCTACCAGCCGCGCCGGGGATGCGATCCTCCCGTGGGTTCATCAGCACCCTGACGTGCAGCCCTGCTGTGGCCGCTTCACATTGGACCGATTCGCATGAACGTCTTGCTAAGATGACCGAACATATGAAGGGCCTTCTGATCACCGCGTTTGGCGTGTTGATGGTGGTGCCCGACTCCCTTTTTGTGCGCCTGATCGAGGCGGATCCGGCGACGATCATATTCTGGCGGGCAGCCATTGCGGGCAGCCTGATTTCAGCAGGATCGCTGCTATTTCAGGGGCTGAACGGGTTTCGCGCCGTGCTGAAAACGGGCTGGCCAGGCGCGCTCTATATTCTGTTGATGTCCACGACGGCGCCGGGTTTCGTCATGGCGATCGCGCTGACCAGTGTGGCAAACGTGGTCTTCATCTTTGCGTCGATCCCGATATTTGCCGCGATTTTCAGCCGCATTTTCCTGGGCGAGCCATTCAGCCTGCGCATGGTGTTGACCATGGCCGCCGTGCTGCCCGGCCTTGGTATCATCGCGTATGGCAGCGCCGAGAATGCGATCGCAGACTGGCGCGGCGATTTGATCGCGCTGGCCGTGTCCGCCAGTTTTGCGGCGGCGCTGACCACGGTGCGCAAGGTGCGGGCAACCTCGATGATCCCTGCCATCCCGATATCGTATTTCCTGTCGGCTTTGATCATGCTGATCTGGGCCACGCCGGGGCAGGCGATGCCGTCACAATGGCCGCTGGTGCTGGGTCATGGTGGATTTATTGCCGTATCCACCTGCCTTCTGACGCTTGGGCCGCGCTATCTGGCCTCTGCCGAGGTGTCGCTGCTGATATTGCTGGAATCCGTGCTGGCGCCGCTGCTGGTCTGGAGCGTTATCGGCGAGGATCCGGGACCATGGGCGATAGTGG
This sequence comes from Roseovarius sp., assembly GCA_036568405.1. Taxonomy (GTDB): domain Bacteria; phylum Pseudomonadota; class Alphaproteobacteria; order Rhodobacterales; family Rhodobacteraceae; genus Roseovarius. Next base: position 78,743 of record DATCSR010000005.1, on the reverse strand, counting down.
GCGGCGCTGTCGTGATCGGTGCGTTGTTCGTCTCGAATCTGATCGCGCTGCGGCGTGGCCAGATCAGAAATTCGCGTCGATCCCCGGCAGTTTCAACGCTGAAATAAGGTCACGCAACTCCTGCCTTGCGGCAATATTCGAGATATTGAGTTGCTTGACCCCAACGTCCTTGAGATCCAGCAAAGTCAAACCGCGCGGGAACAATTCACGGAAAATTACCCGTTCGTTAAATCCGGAGGCGACGCGAAATCCGATCCGCTTGGCCAGTTTATCCAATGCGGCGCCCATTTTCTCCTTGTTGACCATGGCTTGGGCGCCGACGCGGTTGCGTACGACGATCCAGTCGATGGGCTTCAGCCCGGCCTGCGCCCGCAACTGGCGCGCGTTCCAGACCATTTCCGAATAGACCGAAGGGCGCAGGATCTTGCGCCCGTCCTCGTCGACATGCGCCAGCAAGTCGAAATCGACAAAGCTGTCGTTGAGCGGTGTGATCAATGTATCGGCCAGGCTATGCGCCACCTGGCTTAGCCGGGTATGCGAGCCGGGGCAGTCGATGACGATGAAATCGCTGTCCGGCTCCAGCGATGCGACGGCCTCGGACAGGCGGCGATCATAGACGTTTTCACCGGGGCTGAGGACGGCCTGATCGACCTCGGGCAGGTCGTGATAATACGGGCTGGGCAAGTCGATGCCCGACTTGACCGTGAACGCCTTGCGGTTTTCCGAATAGCGTCCGAACGTCTTTTGCCGCAGGTCCAGATCCAGCGCGCTGACCGTTTTGCCCATGCGTGCCAGTGCGGTCGCAACATGCATCGACACAGTCGATTTGCCCGCGCCGCCCTTTTCGTTTCCGACGACGATAATATGCGCCATGTCCCAAGATCCCTTGCCCCACGCCCTCGGCTCGGGGCGTTTTTTGCATAGTATCGCGCGGTCCGGGAATAGGAAAGGGCAGGCGGAACGCCGGGTTAGCTATGGCATTTGAGCCACTCTGCACCCCCGAGCGTACAAGAGCGACCAAAGGCCGGGCCGCTCTGCAATGCTATCGATATCGCGGATTTCAGCCCTTCATGCTGTCCCAGAAGGATTTGACCGACCGAAAGAAGCTTTTGCTTTCCGGGTTGTTATCCTCTGACAGCGCTTCGAATTCGCGCAGCAGTTCCTTTTGCCTGGACGTCAGGTTCACCGGCGTCTCGACCGCCATTTCGATGAACATGTCGCCCGCAGAGCCGCCGCGCAGGGCTGGCATGCCCTTTCCGCGCAACCGCATCTGGCGGCCCGATTGGCTGCCGGCGGGGATTTTCACCTTGCTGCGACCGCCATCAATGGTGGGCACCTCGATATCGCCGCCGATCGCGGCAGTGATCATCGACACGGGCACCTTGCAGAAAAGGTTGTTTTCCTCACGCTCGAACAGCTTGTGCTTGGTCACCTCGATAAAGATGTACAGATCGCCCGGAGGGCCGCCGCGCATGCCGGCCTCGCCTTCGCCGGACAGACGGATCCGCGTTCCGGTCTCGACCCCCGCGGGGATGTTGACGCTGAGCGCCCGGTCCTTTTCGACGCGGCCCTGACCGCCGCAGCCCTTGCAGGGGTTCTGCACGATCTGACCCATTCCCGAACAGGTCGGGCAGGTCCGCTCGACCGTAAAGAACCCTTGCTGCGCCCGCACCTTGCCCATGCCGGAGCATGTGGGGCACGTCGTGGGCTCGGCGCCGCCCTCGGCGCCCGATCCGCCGCAAGAGGTGCACTGCACAGAGGTGGGGACGTTGATGGTCTTTTGCAGCCCCTTGAACGCATCTTCCAAAGTGATGCGCATATTGTAACGCAGGTCAGATCCGCGCGCGGCCCGCTGCCGCCCGCCGCCGCCGCGGGCGCCCATGAAATCGCCGAAAAGATCGTCGAAAACGTCGGAAAAGGCGCTGGCGAAATCGCCCTGGCCATGGCCGCCGGGACGCTGCCCGCCACCGCCCATACCGCCCTCGAACGCGGCATGGCCGAAACGGTCGTAGGCGGCCTTTTTCTCGGCGTCCTTGAGAACGTCATAGGCCTCGCCCGCTTCCTTGAACTGCTTCTCGGCGTTGGGGTTGTCCTTGTTGCTGTCGGGGTGCAGCGATTTCGCCTTTTGGCGATAGGCTTTCTTGATTTCTTCCGCCGAGGCCCCGCGCGCGACGCCCAGAACTTCGTAATAATCGCGTTTGGCCATTCCAGAACTCCTTAACCTGAAACCAAACGGGCCGGCCTGATACAGGACCGGCCCGAAGGTTTCTTAGGGGCGCATCAGCCGCGCTTGCTGTCGTCGAGGTCCTCGAAATCGGCGTCGACGATGTCGTCATCGCCCGGGCCTGCACCCTCGTCAGTGGCTGTCGGGCCGCTGTCGTCATCTTCCTGCGCCGCTTTGTAGATCGCCTCGCCCAGTTTCATGGCTGCCTCGGTGACGTTCTGGATACCCGATTTGATCTTGGCCGCGTCGTCCTTTTCGAGATCGTCCTTGAGTGCGGAAATCGCCAGTTCGATGGCCTCAACGGTGGTGGGATCCACCTTGTCGGCATGTTCTTCCATCGATTTCTCGGTCGAGTCGATCAGGCTTTCGGCCTGGTTTTTCGCCTCGACCAGTTCGCGGCGCGCCTTGTCGGATTCGGCGTTCTCCTCGGCGTCTTTGACCATTTTTTCGATGTCCTCGTCGGTCAGACCGCCGGACGCCTGGATGGTGATCTTCTGTTCCTTGTTCGTGCCCTTGTCCTTGGCAGAAACAGAGACGATGCCGTTGGTGTCGATGTCGAACGTCACTTCGATCTGGGGCATGCCGCGCGGTGCGGGGGGGATGTTTTCCAGATTGAACTGGCCCAGCATCTTGTTGTCGGCAGCCATCTCACGCTCGCCCTGGAACACCCGGATCGTCACGGCGTTCTGGTTGTCCTCGGCGGTCGAGAAAACCTGAGACTTGTTGGTCGGGATCGTCGTGTTGCGGTCGATCAGGCGGGTGAACACGCCGCCCAGCGTCTCAATGCCCAAGGAAAGGGGCGTGACGTCCAGAAGGACGACGTCCTTGATGTCGCCTTGCAGAACAGCGGCCTGAATGGCGGCGCCCATGGCGACGACCTCGTCGGGGTTCACACCCTTGTTCGGCTCCTTGCCGAAGAGTTTGGTCACCTCCTCGATCACCTTGGGCATGCGGGTCATACCGCCGACCAGTACGACTTCGTCGATGTCGGAGGCGGACAGGCCCGCATCCTTCAGCGCGGCCTGGCACGGCTTGAGCGACGCCTTGATCAGGTCGCCCACAAGGCTTTCCAGCTTGGCACGGGTCAGCTTCATGACCATGTGCAGCGGCTGGCCATTGGACGACATCGAGATGAACGGCTGGTTGATTTCCGTCTGGCTGGAACTGGACAGTTCGATCTTGGCCTTCTCGGCCGCCTCTTTCAGACGCTGCAGCGCCATCTTGTCCTGGGTCAGATCGACCTGATGCTCTTTCTTGAACTCGCCCGCCAGATAGTTGACGATCCGCATGTCGAAGTCTTCGCCGCCAAGGAACGTATCACCATTGGTCGCCTTGACTTCGAATAGACCGTCCTCGATCTCCAGGATGGTCACGTCGAACGTACCGCCGCCAAGGTCATAGACCGCGATCGTGTGCGCGTCCTGCTTGTCGAGGCCATAGGCCAGCGCGGCCGCCGTCGGCTCGTTGATGATGCGCAGCACTTCGAGGCCGGCAATCTTGCCCGCGTCCTTGGTCGCCTGACGCTGGGCGTCGTTGAAATAGGCCGGAACGGTGATGACGGCCTGCGTCACACTCTCGCCCAGATAGCTTTCGGCGGTTTCCTTCATCTTGCCCAGAATGAACGCGCTGATCTGGCTGGGCGAATACTTCTCGCCGCGCGCCTGAACCCATGCGTCGCCATTGCCGCCGTCGATGACGGTGAAGGGCATGTTCTTCTTGTCCTTGGCCAGATGGGCATCGTCGGCGCGGCGGCCGATCAGGCGCTTGACGCCAAAGACGGTGTTTTCGGGGTTGGTGACCGCCTGACGCTTGGCCGGCTGGCCGACGAGACGCTCGTTCTCGGTGAAGGCGACGATCGACGGTGTCGTGCGGGCGCCCTCGGAGTTTTCGATCACGCGTGCGGTCTTGCCATCCATGATGGCGACGCAGCTATTCGTTGTTCCGAGGTCAATACCAATGACTTTGGACATGTTTTCATCCCTTTCTCTTAGGCGATATGACAGAGCGCGACCCGTTACGGCATCCCGGCCCCGGTTAAAGTGTCAGCGCGGCCCGCGTTTGCTGACCGTGCTTCTGGGCGTATATAGGGAGCGGTTCAGGACCCTGCAAGCGGTGCGAGGCGTTGGGTTTCGCAGTTTAGCGCTAAATTTTTACCGGAGGAGCGCCATGACCGAGTTTGAGCTGCGCGGCTTTCGCATTCTGCCCGGCCATCTGAACGCCGACGCGCAGGCGGCGCTGGTGGCCGCGCTGCGGGATATTGTGGCCCAAGCGCCGTTATTTTCGCCCGTGACTCCGTCCGGCAAAGCGATGAGCGTGCGCATGACATCGGCCGGGCGCTATGGTTGGGTGTCGGACAGATCCGGCTATCGTTACGCTGAGGTGCATCCGCAAGGGCAGGCGTGGCCGGCGATCCCCGACCTCGTGCTGGGCCTCTGGCGCGATCTGATCAGTGCGGCGCGCGATCCCGATTGTTGCCTGCTGAACTACTATGGCGAGGGCGCGCGCATGGGGCTGCATCAGGACCGCGATGAGGCTGATTTCAGCTGGCCGGTGCTGTCGATCTCTTTGGGCGACGAGGGATTGCTGCGCATCGGCAACAAGGCGCGCGGCGGCAGCACGGTGTCGCACTGGCTGCGCTCGGGCGATGTGGTGGTGATGGCCGGCGCTGCGCGGCTGACCTATCACGGTGTCGACCGCATCAGGTTCGGCTCCTCGACCTTGCTGCCCAAGGGCGGGCGGATCAACCTGACCTGCCGCGTAGTCGATTAGGCACGGGCGAGCGGGTCCAAGCCCGCCCCGTGGTGGCATCATCCGGCTTTCTTCGGCTCCACATTCACCTGATGGGGGAAGGGAATGGAAATGCCCTTGGCATCGAAATCCTCCTTGATCGCCTTGGTCAGTTCGAACTTCACGTTCCAGAAATCACCGGTCGAGGTCCACAGCCGCGCGGTAACGTCGACCGCGCTGTCACCCAGATTCGTCACGCGCGCCCACGGCTCGGGCTCGCTCATCACGCGGGGATCGGCGCGGGCATTGTCGAGGATGATCTGCATCGCGGTATCGGCGCTGTCCGCGTAATCGATGCCGAACACCAGATCCAGCCGCCGCGTGTCATGGGCCGAATAATTGGTGATGATCGACCCCCACGCCTGCCCGTTCGGCACGATGACCTGCACGTTCTGCGGCGTCGTAAGCTCGGTAAAGAACAGCGCGATCTCGGTTACCGTACCGCTGGTGCCGCCGATATCGACATATTGGCCCAGACGGTAAGGGCGGAAGATGACCAGCATGATCCCCGCCGCCAGATCCGCCAGAGTGCCCTGCAGCGCAAGGCCAACCGCCAGTGTCGCAGCGCCCAGCACGGCGACCACGCTGGTCGCCTCAATACCGAACAGGTTCAGTACCGCCAGCAGAACCATGATGCGGATCGCCCAAGTGGCGATCGTGGCGGCGAAATTGCCCAGTGTCTTGTCGATGCGCTTGTGCTTGTTGACCTGCCGGCGCACGAAACTGCCAACAAAGCCTGCGAGCGTCCAGCCGACGATCAGCACGACCAGCGCCTTGACGGCAGCGATGATCAGCGGCGTATAGGCGCCCAGTTCGTCGATCACATTTTCCATGTTTGTCCTCTAAATCGCAAAAGTAAATTTCAGGTTGCGGGGCGTATAACGGCACTTCTAGAATAGAAAAAGGCCCCGGAATGTCCGAGGCCTTTGCCCAAAGGCTCAAAGCGGCGCAATCAGCGGGTTTTGAGCGCGTCGCGAATTTCGATCAGGATGTCCTTTTCCGACGGGCCTGTATGCACGTCGGGCGCGACCTCGTCGGGCTTTTCCGCCAGCGATTTCACCTTGTTGACGTAGCGCACCAGCATGAAGACGACGAAGGCGATGATGAAGAAATTGATCACGGCCATCAGGAAGGATCCGTAGGCAAAGACCGATGCGCCCGACTCGCGGGCCTGCTCCAGCGACGCGCCGGCAGGGACCTCGCCGGCCAGAACAGCGTAGTTGTTGGTGAAATCCACCCCGCCGGTAAAGAGGCCAATGATCGGGTTGATCAGATCCCCCACCATCGAGGTGACGATCGCGGTAAAAGCCGCGCCGATGATGATGCCCACGGCCATGTCCATGACATTGCCCTTGGCGATGAAGTCCTTGAACTCGTTTATCACAGATGTCCCTCGTTGTTAGTTATTCGCGTTTTTCAACTGTACCCGTTTGTAAGGCTATCACAACACACAGCTATTCTGAAAAGGTATGTGGACGTCTGAAAGCGTGCTGCGCCGCGCTAATGGCGCAACCCATCCGATTTGGCGTTATTGCGGCAGCGTCCCGTCCAGCACATAGCGCAGCATCTGCACCACCTGCTGCGGCGTGCGGGCGACGGCAAGTGCGGCGGCGTCGACCTCTTTCAGCGCGTGGTCATGCTCGGGCGGTTGCAGGATGATCAGCGACGTTCCCAACGCGGCGGCATAGCCTGCGTCAAAGGCGGCGTTCCACTGCTTGTACTTGTCGCCGAAGCGGACGACGACGATGTCGGCCTCCTCGATCATCTGGCGGGTGCGGATCGCGTTCAGCTTGGCACCTTTGTGATCGTGCCAGAACTTGTCCGGCTCGGGGCCCAGGATCGCCACGCCGCAATCGTCGCTGGCGGCGTGATCGGTGACGGGGGACGTGAAGGTGATGTCCAGATCCTTCGCCCCGTCCTGAATCTGGTCGCGCCAGTCGGTGTGAATTTCGCCGCTCAAGTAGACATTCAACATCTTGTTCTCCCTCATTTAGCCGCGCAGGACGCCGCCGGTCGCCTTGGCGACCTTTTCGACGATCCTGGCCGAGACGGCCTCGATATCCTTGTCCTTCAGCGTCGTCTCGGTCGGTTGCAGCCGCACGGTGACGGCCAGTGATTTCTTGCCCTCGCCCAGCGATCCGCCGATGAATTGGTCAAAGACGCGCACATCCTCGATCAGGGTCTTGTCGGCACCGGCGGCGGCGTTGACCAGCGCCTGCGCCTCGATCTCTGCATCGACGACAAAGGCAAAATCACGCTCGACCGCTTGCAGGTCGCGCATCTGCGCGGCGCCGCGATTGGCGGTGACGTTGCGCGGCAGCGGGATTTCGGCGGGCCAGAGGGTGAAGGCGACGGCACTGCCCTTGATGCCCATCGCGCGCAGCGTTCTGGGGTGGAGCTCGCCGAACACGCCCAGCACCTTTTTCGGCCCTAGGCAGATCATACCATGACGGCCCGGATGCCACCAAGCGTCCGCGCCGCGCAGGATCTGCACCTTGGCGGGCGCGCCGATGGCGGACAGGATCGCCTCGGCGTCGGCCTTGGCGTCATAGAGATCGATGGCGCGGTCGGAGCCATGCACGTCCTTTGGCCCGGTCCGCCCCATCAGGATGCCCGCGACCTGCAAATGCTGCTCGCCCGGCTCGCCGCCGTGGAAGGCATGGCCGACCTCGAAGAGGGCCATATCCGCGATCCCGCGCGCCTGATTGCGCGCCGCCGCTTGCAGCAGACCGGGCAGCAGGGCGGGGCGCATATGGCTCATCTCGCTGCTGATCGGGTTGGCCAGCATGGTGGCATCATCGCCGCCGCCGAACAGCGTGGCCGACGCATGATCAATGAAGCTGTAGGTGACGCATTCATTATACCCCAGCATTGCCGCCGTGCGCCGCGCGATCTGCTCGCGCTTTTGCATGGGCGACAGAATGGGCGCGGGCACGCCGGCCTGCGCGCGGGGCAGGGGGCGGCCGACCAGCTTGGTCAGCGACGCGATGCGCGCCACCTCTTCGACCAGATCCGCCTCGCCCTGCACATCGGGGCGCCAGCTGGGCACCGTGGCCATGTCGCCATCGAGGCGGAAGCCGAGGGCGGTCAGCGTCTGGCGCTGCTCGGCCTCGGGAATGTCCATTCCGACCAGTGATTGCACGCGTGCCGGGACCAGCTTGTAGGCGCGGGTGGTGTCCGGCACCTTGCCTGCTTTCACCACATTCGAGGGGGTGCCGCCGCAAAGATCCATGATCATCTGCGTCGCCAGATCGACCGCCTCCATATTGAAGGCCGGATCGATCCCCCGTTCATTGCGATAGCGCGCATCGGAGTTGATTTTCAGCGCGCGCCCCGTGCTGGCGATCTGGACATGGTCCCAAACGGCGGCCTCAAGGAACACATCGGTCGTCTCCTCGGTGCAGCCCGTTGCAAGGCCGCCCATGATGCCGCCGATGCTTTCAATGCCATTGTCATCGGAAATCACCACCTGACCGGGCTGAAACGTATAGTCCTTTTCATCCAGCCCCGTCAGCGTCTCGCCGCCCTTGGTGCGGTGGATGCGCAGATCGCCCTGCACCTTGCCCGCGTCAAAGACATGCAGCGGGCGGTTGCGGTCATAGGTGAAGAAGTTCGTCACATCGACCAGCGCCGAGCGCGGGCGCAGCCCGATGGCGCGCAGGCGGTCCTGCAGCCATTCGGGGCTGGGGCCATTCTTGACGCCGCGAATGAGGCGCCCGGCGAAAACCTCGCAGCCGTTCGCTTGAGTGTCTTCGTCGATGGTGACGTTGATCGGGCAGGGGAACTCGCCCTCGACATGGGTGGTGGTGGCGTCTTTCAGCTCGCCCAGACCTCTTGCGGCCAGATCGCGGGCGATGCCGCGCACGCCCAGCGCATCGGGGCGGTTGGGGGTGATGGCGATCTCGATCACCGGGTCGACCTTGGCCGGGTCATTTTGTGCCAGCCAGTCGATATAGCGTTCGCCGACTTCGCCGGAGGGCAGCTCGATAATGCCGTCATGCTCCTCCGACAGTTCCATCTCGCGCTCCGAGCACATCATGCCGTAGCTCTCGATCCCGCGGATCTTGCCCACGCCGATGGTGGTGTCGATGCCCGGCACATAAACGCCCGGCTTGGCGACAACCACGGTGATCCCCTCGCGCGCGTTGGGCGCGCCGCAGATGATCTGAAGTTCGCCCTCGCCGGTGGCGACGCGGCAGACGCGCAGGCGGTCGGCGTCGGGGTGCGGTTCGGCGTGGATGACGCGGCCAAGAGTGAAGTCAGCCAGCCGCGCGGCGGGGTTGGCGACGCCCTCGACCTCAAGGCCCAGATCGGTCAGCGCATAGGTGATCTCATCGACCGAGGCCGTGGTGTCGAGATGGTCCTTGAGCCAGGAAAGCGTGAATTTCATGTGCCGTCATCCGCAGGTCATTATGGGTTGGCCCCGCATACCGCAGAAGGCGCGGCGGGGGAAGGGCGCAGGCGGCGGATGCGGCGCCCCTTCGTCCGGAATCAAGGCGAAGCCGCCGGACGAGCGCCTGCCCGTTCTGGCGGGCTGGCGCTTTGGATGCGTGGCGCATTGCTGATGGGGTGGAGGGGCTTGGCTGGCATAAAGCGCGCCTCATGATCGTTGCAGCGCCACCCCACGGGCAGGCGCCCGCCCGGCTTGGACTGCCGGATGGTTTATCTCAGTGCTTCTACAAGGAGTTTGGATGACAAGCCGTCTATAAAATATGGGATTGCAAGAGCACAGACGGCGGTTGCGGTCTTAAAAGTAAACTTCACTAGCTTTCTGTCATTACGCCATTGAAAATGATCATACATGAGCGCGAGGAGATAGTTGCTCCCGGTCACCACATAGATACCTGTTGCGAGGTAGGCGCATCCGAAAAACACCCACAACCCGTAATATTCTAGGCTCGAAATCGCCACTCTAAGCAGCCCTAACAGCAGACCTGCTTCTATTAGAGAGAATACAGCAGTAAATATCGCCCCGGCCCGTACCCATGCTATTCTATTAGACTCTACGTCTAGATTATCCGAGCCAATCAAGGGCGATGCATTTTTGAAAAGCATATTAGAATGTCCCGCTTCCGGCCTACCTACTCAACCCACCCCGCAACGTCGGCACATCCAGAGCCGCAAACCCATAATGCCTCAACCAGCGCAAATCGCTGTCAAAGAAAGCCCGCAAATCGGGAATCCCGTATTTCAGCATCGCGATCCGGTCTATCCCCATGCCGAAGGCAAAGCCCTGCCATGCGGTCGGGTCGATATTGCTCGCCTCCAGAACCTTGGGATGCACCATGCCGGAGCCCAAAATCTCCAGCCAGTCATCGCCGGTCCCCACCTTCAACGTGCCACCCTCCCATGAGCAGCGGATGTCGACCTCGGCGGACGGTTCGGTGAACGGGAAATGCGAGGCGCGGAAGCGCAGTTCGACGTCGTCGACCTCGAAGAACGCCTTGACGAACTCCTCCAGCACCCATTTCAAATTCGCCATCGAGATGTCCTTGTCGATGGCGAGGCCCTCGATCTGGTGGAACATCGGCGTGTGCGTCATGTCGTAATCGGCGCGGTAAACGCGGCCCGGCGCGATGATGCGGATTGGAGCGCCCTCTTCCTGCATCGTGCGGATCTGCACGGGGCTGGTATGGGTGCGCAGCACGTGCGGCGGGCGCTCGTCCCCCTCGCCGCGATGGGTGTAGAACGTGTCCATCTCGGCCCGCGCGGGGTGGTGGCCGGGGATGTTCAGCGCGTCGAAATTATACCAGTCGCTTTCGATCTGCGGCCCTTCGGCCACGGCAAAGCCCATGTCGGCAAAGATCGCGGTGACCTCCTCGGTCACCTGGCTGATCGGGTGGATCGTGCCCTGTCGCCGCGCGCGCACCGGCAGCGTGACGTCCAGCCATTCGCCGCGCAGACGCTCGTCCAGCGCGGCATCGCCCAGTGCCTCTTTCTTGGCGGCCAGCGCGCTGGTGATCTCATCCTTCAGCGCGTTCAGTTTCGGTCCGGCGATCTGGCGTTCCTCGGGCGTCATCTTGCCCAGCTCGCGCATGGCCAGGCTGATCTCGCCCTTCTTGCCGACGGCCTGCACGCGCAGGTCCTCCAGCGTGGCCTCGGCCTCGGCATCGGCTATGAGACGGATGTATTTATCGCGCAGATCGTCCATCGGGGCATCCTCGGTCTGGTGTGACCTGCGAATTACCGCGCATCCCCTTTGCTTGCAAGCCTGCGTGCGGAACCGGGCCCGCGCAAACAAAAACGCCGCCCCCGAAGGAGCGGCGTTTGTCTGATCCAGAAGGCTGCGTGGCTCAGAAGCCGAGGCCTTCGTATTTCTTCTTGAACTTCGTGACGCGGCCGCCGGAATCCATCAGGCGTCCCGAGGCGCCGGTCCATGCCGGGTGCACGGTGGGGTCAATGTCCAGCGACAGCTGATCGCCTTCCTTGCCATAGGTCGAGCGCATCTTGAGCATCGTGCCGTCGGTCATCTTGACGTTGATCTCGTGATAATCGGGGTGGATGTCTTTTTTCATCGGACCGGTCCTTACGCTTTCTTGGGCTTGTAGGTGGTGTCTTCGGCGATACGGGCCGATTTACCGCGGCGCGAGCGCAGATAGTACAGCTTGGCGCGGCGGACGCGGCCACGGCGCACGACCTCGATGCTGTCGATATTGGTCGAATAGAGCGGGAACATACGCTCCACCCCTTCGCCAAAGGAAATCTTGCGGACGGTGAACGATCCGGCAATGCCTGCGCCATTCTTGCGGCTGATGCAGACACCTTCAAAGTTCTGCACGCGGGTGCGCGTGCCTTCGGTCACCTTGTAGCCGACGCGCACGGTGTCGCCGGCCTTGAAATCGGGAATGGATTTGCCAAGCTCGGCAATCTGTTCCGCTTCGATCTGAGCGATTAGGTTCATCGCTGGTCTCCTGGGTTGCTTGCGGTTTTTGTCCGCAAAGGTTTTCGCGTCCCGAGAGCTGGTGGTCTTTAACCGGATCCCCCAAGCGCAATGCCCGAAGTCCGCCCCAGATCGGATCGTCCTATATCTACGTTGTGCCGGGGGCGCGCCGGGTAACGGATGCAAAGATCATCCGGCAGGGTGGCACGCCTTATGGCTCCCGACTCGGGCAATGCCGGGCGGGATGCGCGGGGCTTAGGACAGATGGGGAGATATTGCAAGCGTCGCGGTGCGCCGATGCCGCAGAATGGCGGGTGTTACTTCTGGCGCTTTGCCCACAGATCGGGCCGCCGCTCTTGCGTGATGCGTTCGGCCTGCGCCTGGCGCCATTTGGCGATTTCGCCATGGTTGCCGGACATCAGAACATCGGGGATGGGGCGCCCCTGCCATTCGGCGGGCCGCGTATATTGCGGATGCTCCAGCAGGCCGCTGGAATGGCTTTCGTCCACAGCGCTTTGGGCATTGCCCAGAATACCGGGCCGCAGGCGCAGGGCCGCGTCGATAATCGCCTGCGCCGCGATCTCGCCGCCGGTCATGACAAAATCGCCCAAGGAGACCTCGGCCGCGCCGTAATGCTCGATCACGCGCTCGTCCAGCCCTTCGAACCGCCCGCAAATCAGGGTCATGCCGGGGGCCTGCGCCAGATCCTGCGCCATCGCCTGATCGAAGGGGCGGCCCCGCGGGCTGAGATAGATCAGCGGGCTGCCCGGCGCAGCGGCGGCTTGAGCGGCCTCAATTGCGGCGCCCATAACATCGGCGCGCAGGACCATGCCGGCCCCGCCGCCGGCTGGCGTGTCGTCGACATTGCGATGCTTGCCGATGCCATGGTCGCGCAGATCTGTTGTACCCAGCGACCAAAGACCCTCAGCCAGTGCGCGGCCTGTCAGGCTATGGCCCAGAACACCGGGAAACGCCTGCGGAAGCAGCGTGATGACCTGCACATGCCACGCGTTCGCCATCCGTTCCGGCGCGCCCATCAGGTCGCGCGGCTGCGCGCTGAGCGTGACGGATTTGCGGCCCAGCGACCGGGCGGGTGTATCAGGATCGGACATGCGCCTGTCTTAGCGCAGATTGCGGGCGGGGCGACAGGCGAATTCGACTGCCGCCGAAACGTCACGCGATCGCGAAGACACCGAACAGAAAAAGCAGGAAGAAAATAAGGACGATTGCGATCAGAATTTTGGCGCCCGTTAGCGCAGCACCTGACAATCGGCCAAACCCTAAAATTGCGGCGATTGCGGCAATGGCCAGTAAGATGAGAATCCACTTGATCATGGGATATATCCTTCAATGAGGCGCGCGAGGCGTCATGCACCCGCCTGAGCAGATTCAACCCGCTAGCGGGGTTTGAGTTCCGCAGCGTCATCGCCGGCAAAAAGGCCCTCGGGCGGATCGGCCACGATACGCCGCGCGCGCAGGTCGACCGTGGGCACGGCGGCCTTGGTGAAGGGCAACAGGACCGTCTCGGCGGTGCCGGGCACGGACAGCTCCAGCAGATCGGCCGCGCCGTGGTTCAACACGGCCTTGACCACGCCCAAAGCCGCGCCGCCGGTGTCGACCACCTCAAGCCCGACCAGATCGGCGTGGTAGTATTCATCATCGGGCAGGCCGGGCAGAACGGCGCGCGGCACGAACAGCTGAACCCCGCGCAGGGCGTCGGCCTCTTCCTTGGTCGCGATGCCGGTCAGGCGTGCGGTAAAGCCGTTTTTGGTCTGGCCTGTGAGGGTGACGTCATAGCTACGCGTGCCATCTTCGGTCGCCAGTGCCCCGTAGGCGCCGATATCCTCGGGCTGGGCGGCAAAGCTTTTCAGGCGAACTTCGCCGCGCACGCCAAAGGATCCGGCAATTGCCCCGATACAGATAAGATCGCTGCCTTGCGTCATCGCGTTTCTCCTTTGCACAGGCCTTGGACAACCTGACCGCCCGCTGCCGTGCAGCGCTCGGAATGTTGATGCTTCGCGTATCCCCAACCGGCAAGGAAAAGGACACCCCAAAAGATGAGCCTGCGCAACATCTGTCTAGCGCCTCACGACGGGCAGGGAGTGCGCGCGCGTCTCCCAGCCGGCTGTTTCCAACTCGGGCACCGTGCTGTCCGCCTCGGGCCAGCCGACGCAGAGATAGGCGATCAGGCGCCATTCCGGGGGCGCGTCCAGATCGCGGGCCATCTGCGCGGGGTCGAGGATCGACACCCAGCCGACGCCAAGGCCCTGCGCGCGTGCCGCCAGCCAGAACTGGGTGATGGCGGCCACGACGGAGTAGCGGCGCATCTCGGGCATGGTCGCGGCGCCTAGGCCCGCGCCCTTTTCGGTGCTGTCGTCGCACCAGATCGCCAGTTGAACCGGCGCATCGCGCATGCCCGACAGCTTCAGCCCGGCATAAAGCGCCGCCCGCTCGCCGTCATACCCGGCCAGCGCATCGGCATTAGCCGCCTCGAAATTCGCCAGTGCTGCGGCGCGCGCCGCGCTGCTCTCCACGCGCATCAGCCGCCAAGGCTCGCTCAGCCCCACCGAGGGGGCCATGCCAAACGTATCGAGGCAGCGCGTCAGCGCTGCCTCGTCAATGGGACCCGTTCGAAAGCGGCGCACGTCGCGCCGCCAGCGCATCAGATCGGCCAGTTGCGACTGGAAGTCTGGTGAAAATGCGGACATTCCAGCGCGCCCTGACTTACTCTTCTACGGCGGCTTCTGCCGGGGCTTCCTCGGCGGGCGCTTCCTCGGCGGGGGCGTTGGCGGCTTCGACTGCTGCAGCGGCCTTGGCTGCGCGCTCTTCCGCGCGGTCCGTTGCCTTCTTGCCGGGCGTGCCCTTTTTCAGGTTGGCGCGGTCCTTTTTCGCCAGAACGCCAGCGGCTTCCAGCATGCGGGCGATCCGGTCAGTCGGCTGCGCGCCCTTGTCGAGCCATGCCTGAATGCGCTCGATATCCATCTTGACGCGCTCTTCGCTGTCTTTCGGCAGGAGGGGGTTATAGGTGCCCAGCTTTTCGATAAAGCGGCCGTCGCGCGGCATGCGGGCGTCGGCGGCGACGATGGAATAATGCGGGCGCTTCTTGCTGCCGCCGCGGGCGAGACGAATTTTCATGGCCATGGGGGTATCTCCTAAGGGGGTTGTTTACGATTGGTGCTGCTTATGGTGCTGAATGACTTCAGCGATGATGAAGTTCAGGAACTTCTTGGCGAATTCAGGGTCCAGATCGGCCTGATGCGCCAAATCCTCCAATCGTGCGATCTGCGCGGCTTCGCGCGCGGGATCGGACGGGGGAAGGTCGTGCTCGGCCTTGAGGCGGCCGACGGATTGGGTGTGCTTGAACCGCTCGCCCAGCGTATAGACAAGGATCGCGTCGAGCCGGTCGATGCTGTCGCGGTGCTCCTTCAGAAGCTGTGCGGCCTTTGCGGCGGTGTTTGTCATGCCGCGCTTCCTTTTACGGCAAGGCCCAGATCGGCGGGGGAGGGGTGACGGTAAATCATGTCCTCGCCCATGTAGGGGTTCTTGTAGGTGCGCTCGTAGGTGGCGCCCATCCGCTCGGCCAGCGCGATCGAGCGGGCGTTGCCCGGCACGATATGCGATCCCAGAGTGGTAAGGCCGAAATCGGTATAGGCCCATTCGCGGGCGCGCGTGGCTGCCTCATGGGCGATGCCGCGCCTCTCGAACCCGGCAAAGACCGCATAGCCCAGCTCGGGCTCGGGCCAGCCTTCGGGGCACCAGATGCCGGTCAGGCCGCAGGCCGTTCCGCTGTCCTTGTCCTCGATGATGAAATAGCCGCAGCCGCGCAGCGCCCAATGGCCGATGTTCATCGCGAACCAGCGCCATGCGCGGGAGCGATCAGGCTCGACGCCAAAACCGTGGGCGCGGACAGGGTCCATCAGGAAGTCGGCCACTGGCGCGAAATCGGCAGGCGCCGGGCCGCGCAGGATCAGGCGGTCGGTTTCAAGGCGGGGGATGTCGAGGGTCATCGCGCCACCTCGGTTGCCTGAGCGAGCCTCGGCCGGGGATACCTCCGGCGGGAGTATTGGGGGAAAGATGAAAGCATGGCGTTACTTCTTCTTGCCGAAGCCTGAAAGGCCGGGGGGCAGGGCGCTGCCGCCCATCCCGCCGAGGCCACCCAGACCGCCGGGCAGCTTGCCGCCCATCTTCTTGGCGGCCTGTTCCAGCGCCTTGGGGTCCATGGCTGCCAATTCTTCGGGGGACGGGCCGCCACCCTTGCCGAACATGCCCTTCATGGCCTGTTTCAGCATACCACCCTTGCCCATCTTTTTCATCATGTCAGCCATCTGGCGGTGCATCTTCAGCAACTGGTTCAGCTGGCTGACTTCCAGCCCTGCGCCCTTGGCGATGCGCTTCTTGCGGCTGGCCTGAAGGATCTGCGGGTTGGCGCGCTCTTTCTTCGTCATCGACTGGATCAGCGCGATCTGGCGGGCGATGATCTTGTCATCGAAGCCGGCCTCCTGCACCTGTTTGGCCATCTTGCCCATGCCGGGCATCATGCCCATGACCGACTCCATGCCGCCCATCTTTTGCATCTGTTCCAGCTGCATCCGCAGGTCGTTCATATTGAACTGACCCTTCTGGAAGCGCTTCATCATGCGCTCGGCCTGCTCGGCCTCGATGGTTTGCTGCGCCTTTTCGACAAGGCTGACGATATCGCCCATGCCAAGGATGCGGCCCGCGATCCGCTCGGCCTCGAACGTCTCGATCGCGTCCATCTTTTCGCCAAGGCCGACAAAGCGGATCGGCTTGCCGGTGACGGCGCGCATCGACAGGGCCGCGCCGCCGCGTCCGTCGCCATCCATGCGGGTCAGCACCACGCCCGTCACGCCGATCTTGTCATCAAATTCGGTGGCGACGTTGACGGCGTCCTGCCCGGTGAGTCCGTCGACCACCAGCAGCGTTTCGCGCGGCTTGGTCACATCGCGGACAGCGGCTGCCTGCGCGATCAGTTCGGCGTCGATGTGAAGGCGGCCGGCGGTATCCAGCATATAGACGTCGTAACCGCCCAGGGACGCCTGCGTTTTCGCGCGTCTGGCGATGGCAACGGGGTCTTCGCCCTTGACGATGGGCAGCGTGTCGACGCCGATCTGGACGCCGAGGATCGCCAGCTGCTCCATCGCCGCCGGGCGGTTGACGTCGAGCGAGGCCATCAGCACGCGCTTGCCCTCGCGCTCGGTCAGGCGTTTGGCGAGTTTCGCGGTGGTTGTTGTCTTGCCCGAGCCTTGCAGGCCGACCATCAGGATGGGTGCGGGGGGGTTGTCGATCTTCAGCGCGCCGGGATCGCCATCGCCGCGCAGGATGTCGATCAGCGCGTCATGCACGATCTTGACGACCTGCTGGCCGGGGGTGATGGATTTCAGGACCGACTGGCCGGTTGCCTGCTCCTGCACCTTCTTGACGAAATCGCGTGCGACGGGCAGCGATACGTCCGCCTCAAGCAGGGCGACGCGGACCTCGCGCAGGGCGGTTTTCACGTCCTCTTCGCTTAGCGCGCCCTGTTTGGTCAAACGGTCGAAGACACCGGAGAGGCGTTCGGATAGATTTTCAAACATCTGCCGGGCTCCTTGCGCCGCTCACTATATGTAATGGCCCGAACCGGACCACGCGAAGGGCCAAACCAGTAACGCCCCCGTGGGCGCAGACGCGCTGACGGAGGGCGATCCCGGCCAATGGCCATGGGACCGGAAGGCATGACGCTTCCGGGTGTTGCGGCGCTGTTTACGCAGCACATGCGCCTGTGTCAAGCTTGGCGCCGCTGCCCTTGCTTGCGGCGTTTCATTGCTGGGAAGGGTGCCCATGGAGACTTCGGGAAAGACCACGCTGCGCGAGCGGGGCGGCGGCATGACAGACGCCGTGCGCGGCCATCTGGCGATGCTGGCCTTTTCGGGGCTGATCGCCGGATCGTTTGCGCTCGGGTCGCTGGCGGCGCCGCATATCGCGCCGACGGCGCTGAATGCGCTGCGCTTTGCCATGGCATCGGTGCTGGTCGGCGTGGCGGCGCTGGCCACGACCGGCCTGCGGCGCAGCGATTTTGCGGCGCCGTGGCGTTACGGCATCCTTGGCGGGCTGATGGGTGTTTATTTCGTGCTGATGTTCGAGGGGCTGAAAACCGCGCCGCCCGTCTCGGCAGCGGCTGTCTTTACGCTGTCTCCGATCCTGTCAGGCATCGCGGGATATTTCATGCTGCGCCAGATCGCGACGCGGCGCATCGCGCTGGCCTTGGCGGTGGGGGCGGCCGGAGCACTGTGGGTGATCTTTCGCGCGGACTTGCCCGCACTGATGCGGTTCGAGGTGGGCCGGGGCGAGGTAATCTATTTCTGGGGCTGCGTGGCGCATGCCATCTATACCCCGCTGGTGCGGCGGCTGAACCGGGGCGAATCGGCGCTGGTCTTTTCCTTTGGCACTATGGCGGCTGCGGCGGTGATCCTGCTGGCTGTCGGCGGGCCGGATCTGGTGGCGACAAACTGGGCGGCGCTGCCGGTGATTGTGTGGATCACGCTGGCCTATGTCACCGTTTTTGCCAGCGCGGTCACATTCGTTCTGCTGCAATACGCCTCTCTTCGGCTGCCCAGTTCCAAGGTGATGGCCTATACCTACCTGACGCCCAGCTGGGTGCTGTGCTGGCAAGCGGCGCTAGGCTACCCGATGCCGGGACCGCTGGTGCTGGCTGGCGTTGCGATGACCGTTCTGGCGCTGGCGCTGCTGCTAAAAAACGAATGATAGCGTATTGGCATGGAACCAATTTCGCAGACCGGCGTTAGGCCCCGGTAAACAAAAGGAAAGAGGGCTCAATGCGTAGTATCATTTATCTTGTCGGTCTCGTCGTCATCGTTCTGGCTATCGTCAGCTTCGTTCTGTAACGCCAGCGGCGGCAGGCTTGGCAGTTCGGCGGCCAGAAACGTCTCGAACGCTTCCAGGTCCACCGGCTCGAACTGGCCAAAGCTCTGCATCCAGACAGACGCGGCGCGCAATGCGCCGGGTTCCAGCTTGCACCACTTGACGCGGCCCCGCCGCTCTTGACTGATCAGCCCGGCACGGGCGAGGATGCCAAGATGTTTGGATATCGCAGTCAGGCTCATGTCGAAAGGCTGGGCCACATCGGTTACGGCCATGTCGTCCTCCAGCAACATCGACAGGATGGCGCGGCGGGTCGGGTCTGCCAGGGCCGCAAATGTCAAATCAAGCCGTTCGGTCACATCGAGCTCTCCCCGGGTGCGCCTGTAGCGCCCGGGGTTTCGGGCGTTCCGGGCGGCTTGCACACACACACCGAAAGGAAAGCGCATGTACAACCATATCATGGTTCCCGTCGATCTGGTCCACAAGGACAAGTTGGAAAAGGCGATTGATGTGGCAGGCGATCTGGCCCGGCATTATTCGGCGCCGGTTCACGTTGTGACCGTCACCGGCGACGTGCCTGGCCCGCTTGGACACACCCCGGCACAGAAGATCGAGGCGCTGAACGCCTTCGCCGCCGAGTTGAAGGAAAAATACGGCGTTGATGTGGAGGCGCACCCGGTCCTGTCCAATGACCCCGCGGTTGACACGACGCGCCGCCTTCTGGATGCGATCGACGATATCGGTGCGGATCTGGTCATCATGGCATCGCACCAGCCGGGCATCATGGAGCATATCTTCAACTCCCATGGCGGCTATATCGCGCGTCATGCCAGATGCTCGGTTTTCGTGGTTCGGTGATCCGGGCGGCGGCGCTGACTGAACCATTCGGTTGAATAACGCCGGGCCATGTTTTCGGGGTAGCGTGGCCGCACCGGTAATTTCAGAACACTATTTGAATTCCAAAAATACGTTTGAATTCAGCGCCTTGCGCACGACGGCTCGCGCCCCTGCGCGCGCTTGACTCATTGCGCCTTGCCGCTTAGCAATGCGCCAACCGTTACGGGTGAGGGCGAATGTTGTGACAGACCCCGATGAGCGCGCCAAACTTCGCGATCTCGAAGACCGGATCAACGCATTGAAGGCCCCGAAAGAGGTCAAGGCCCACACGGACGAACATTATTCTCAGGCGCATCTGGCCTGGCGAATGGTGAT
Source organism: Roseovarius sp. (assembly GCA_036568405.1). Classification (GTDB taxonomy): domain Bacteria; phylum Pseudomonadota; class Alphaproteobacteria; order Rhodobacterales; family Rhodobacteraceae; genus Roseovarius. The sequence goes on along the minus strand of DATCSR010000005.1, from coordinate 58,761 downwards.
TGAATTGGTGGCCGGTCTGTTGATCGGCTTTGGTATCGGATACGGGCTGGATCACCTTTTGGGGACGATGCCGATCTTCCTGGTGCTGTTTACATTGCTGGGCCTCGCCGCAGGGATCAAGGTCATGATCCGCAGCGCGCAGGAGATCCAGCTGACAAAAGAGGCCGAAGAGGCCGCAGGCAAGCCGCCGCCCGGTGGCTCAGACGTGAGGGTGAAAGATGGCGACTGATGTGAATGGGGCCGCAGAGCAGTCCGGCGGGCTGGTATTCCACCCGATGGACCAGTTCATCATCAAGCCGCTGTTCGGTGACGGCGCCGTTGGTGTCTTTACCGTGACCAACATCACCCTGTGGATGGCGATCACCGTGCTGGCGACCGTCGCGCTGCTGGTGCTGGGGTCTTCGGGCCGCGCAACGATCCCGACGCGGATGCAGTCGATTGCCGAACTGGCCTACGGGTTCATCCGCAAGATGGTCGAAGACGTTGCAGGCCGCGATGCACTGCCGTATTTCCCCTATATCATGACGATCTTCATGTTCGTCGTCATGGCGAACTTTGTCGGCCTGCTGCCGGGGGCGTTCACCTCGACCAGCCATATCGGCGTGACTGCCGTGCTGGCGATGCTGGTGTTTATCTCCGTCACGATGATCGGCTTCATCAAGCATGGCGCCGGTTTCCTCAGCCTGTTCTGGATCAGCGCCGCGCCGCTGCCGCTGCGGCCCATTCTGGCCCTGATCGAGGTGATTTCCTACTTCGTGCGCCCCGTCAGCCACTCCATTCGTCTGGCAGGCAACATGATGGCCGGTCACGCGGTGATGAAGGTTTTCGCGGCCTTCGCGCCGATGATCATCATCTCGACGGGTATCGGCCTTGTCGTCACGCCGCTGTCGATCCTGGCTATCGCCGCGATCTATGCGCTGGAAATCCTCGTGGCCTTCATTCAGGCCTACGTCTTTACCATTCTGACCTGCGTCTACCTCAAGGACGCGCTGCACCCGGCGCACTGATCCGCAGGCCAGGATACCGAACAACAGCGGCGGGATCCCCCGCCGTACGACCAAACGACATACCGCAAATTCCAAAGTAAGGAGACATCTCATGGAAGGCGATATCGCAACAATGGGCGCATATATCGGCGCAGGTCTGGCATCCGTCGGCATGGGCGGCGCAGCCGTCGGTGTGGGCAATGTTGTCGGCAATTTCCTGTCCGGCGCCCTGCGCAACCCCTCGGCTGCCGCTGGCCAGACTGCCACGATGTTCATCGGCATCGCGTTCGCCGAAGCGCTGGGGATTTTCTCGTTCCTCGTCGCACTTCTGCTGATGTTCGCTGTCTAAGAACACAGCAAAGACTATCCTTACGGGATGGGTGAAGGGCCAGGTGCCTTTCACCCTCTCTGACTGACAGGTTCTCTGAGAAAGGACGTCCCACATGGCTACCGAGACCGCTGCCGCGACAGGCGGGCAAGTCAGCCCCATCGCCCTCGAAGAGGCCGGCATCTGCGTCGACTCTGCAGGCGGGGCGATCGGCCTGCCGCAGCTTTGCCCCGACTGGATGGGCAATCAGATTTTCTGGCTGGTGGTTTCGCTGGCCGTGATCTTCTTTGTGCTGTCGCGTATCGCGCTGCCGCGCATCGCTGCCATTCTGGCGGAACGCCAAGGCTCCATCACCAATGATATTGCCGCCGCCGAAGACCTGAAGGTCAAGGCAAGCGAGGCCGAAGCCGCCTACGACAAGGCGCTGGCCGACGCGCGCAGCGACGCGCAGAACATCATCGCCCAGACCAAGGCCGAGATCAAAGCAGACCTCGATGCCGCCATGGCCCATGCCGATGCGGAGATCGCTGCGAAAACCGCCGAAGGCGAAAAGGCGATTGCCGAAATTCGTGCCGGTGCGCTGGAAAGCGTCAAGGAAGTAGCCAAGGATACGGCCCGCGAAATCGTCGTGGCCATGGGCGGGCAGGCCGATGCCAAGACCGTCAATGCCGCCGTCACCTCGCAGATGAAAGGGTAACGCCATGCGCATGATCGCAACCTTGATCGCCGCTCTTGCCGCCAGCCCCGCGCTGGCCGCCAGTGGTCCGTTCATCTCGCTGTCGAACACGAATTTCGTGGTCACCATCGCTTTCGTTCTGTTCGTCGGCTTCCTGATCTACATGAAGGTGCCAGGCAAGATCGGCGAGATGCTGGACAAGCGGGCAGAGGGCATCAAGTCCGAACTGGACGAGGCCCGCGCCCTGCGCGAAGAGGCGCAGGCATTGCTGGCCAGCTATGAGCGCAAGCAAAAGGACGTGCAGTCGCAAGCCGACCGTATTGTCGCTCAGGCCAAATCCGAAGCGACCGCCGTGGCCGAGCAGGCGCGCGAGGATCTGAAAAAGTCCATTGCCCGCCGCCTGCAGGCTGCCGAGGACCGCATTGCATCGGCCGAGGCTGACGCCATCCGCGAAGTGCGCGACCGGGCCGTCAGCATCGCCATCGCCGCCGCGCGTGACGTCATCGCCAAGCAGATGACAGCAACCGAGGCGAACAAGCTGATCGACAGCGGTATCGAAAAAGTCGCGGCCAAGCTGCACTGATTGAAGGGCATTTGCCCGAAGAAAGAGGCCCGGTGCGTTTGATCGCACCGGGCTTTTTCGTGCCCCGCGAGGTGCCGGACATCGGAGCACGTCACCCTGCACCGGCTGCGGAATATTCTGGGGAGTGAACTTGGGGTAACCAAATGAAAGGGGGCCGTTGAACCGGCCCCTCAGTCATTTCTGCTGCGATCGTTCCGTCTTGGTCTGCCTGTCGTCCGTCGTTCCTTCGCCCGCTACGGTATGGGGTGAAACACCCGCCGTAGCCTTACATATTGATACCCACGCAAGATATAGAGGCAAATTTGCGAATCGGTCAATGACCGAAAACGCTGAAAAATCCCGTCAACAAGGATTGCCGACCCCTTTGGCGGGAAAAACCGAATCGATACGGGCGCTTGGGCCCGGCAACTTTTTTTCACGTGTCAGACGTTTTCCCGCAGAACGTGCCCAGCCAGGTAGAGAGATCCGCAGATCAGGATGCGCGCCTGCGGCGTTTCTGCGATAATCCGGGCGAGGGCGGCACGGATGTCCGGCGCCGTGCCCGACACCATGCCCGCTGCGCGTGCGGCCTCGGCCGTGACGTCGGCGGGCAATGTGTTGGCCTCGCCCGGGATCGACACCGCGATCAGGCTGCCAGCCTCCGTGGCGAGCGGGCGCAGATAGCCGCCGATATCCTTGGTGTTCAGCATGCCGCAGATCAGATGCGTCGGACGTTTGGGCAAGCTGGCCAAGTGGCGGGCCAACGCCTGACCGGCCGAGGCATTGTGCCCGCCGTCCAGCCACAATTCGGCGTCGGGAGCCGCTGCCGCCAACGGGCCGCTGTCCAGCCGCTGCATCCGCGCCGGCCAGACCGCGCGCGTGACGGCCGCCTCGGCCGCGACCTCGTCCATGGCCAGATGGCGCAGGGCGGCCAGCGCGGCGCCGGCGTTCTCGATCTGGTGCGCGCCGGGCAGGCTGGGCAGGGGCAGGTCCAGCAGGCCGTTTTCGTCCTGATAGACCATGCGCCCGGCCTCAATCCCCACATGCCAATGCTGTCCGTGCGCCAGCAGGGGCGCGCCATGACGCGCGGCGACGTCTTCGATCACCGCTATCGCTTCGTCCGGTTGGGGGCCGACGACGCAGGGCACGCCGCGCTTGATGATGCCGGCCTTCTCAAACGCGATCTTGGCCAGCGTGTCGCCCAGGTATTGTTCGTGGTCGATGCTGATCGGCGTGATGATCGTCAGCGCCGGATTCGCCACGACATTGGTGGCGTCCAGCCGCCCGCCCAGCCCGACCTCAAGCAAGGTATAGTCGGCGGGCGTGCGCGACATCGCCAGCAGCGCGGCGCAGGTCGTAATCTCGAAATAGGTGATGCTGCCTGAGCCATTGGCGCGGTAACATTCGTCCAGCACTTCGGTCAGCGCCTCCTCGGATATCAGGTCGCCCGCCAGCCGGATCCGTTCGTGAAACCGCGCCAGATGCGGCGAGGTATAGGCATGCACGCGCCGTCCCGCCGCCTCAAGCCCTGCCCGCAGCATGGCCTGCGTGCTGCCCTTGCCGTTGGTGCCGGCAAGATGGATGACGGGCGGCAGCGCCTCCTGCGGATTGCCAAGCGCTTCCAGCAGGCGCCAGACCCGGTCCAGTGTCAGATCGATGATCTTGGGGTGCAGCGCCATCATCCTGTCCAGGATGACGTCCGAGCCTTGCGCGCTCATTTCCGGGCCTGCGCCTCTGCTTGCGGTTTGGCATCGGTTGGCGCCGCATCCTGCGGCTCCTTCTCGGGCCCCGCCGGTTCGTTTTCGGTCAGGGTCGGGGGCGGCAGATCGCCGGCGATGGCAGGCGTCAAGCCCAGCAGCATCCGGGTAATCGTGATCAGCTCGTCCCGCATCTGGGGGCGGGGCGTGACGCGGTCCAGCATGCCGTGGTCCAGCAGGTATTCGGCGCGCTGGAACCCTTCGGGCAGCTTTTCACGGATCGTCTGCTCGATCACGCGCGGCCCGGCAAAGCAGATCAGCGCATTGGGTTCGGCAATCTGCACGTCGCCCAGCATCGCGTAGGAGGCCGTGACGCCGCCCGTGGTGGGATGTGTCAGAACCACGATATAGGGCAGCCCGGCCTCTTTGAGCATCTGGATCGCGACGGTCGTGCGCGGCATCTGCATCAGCGACAGGATCCCCTCCTGCATCCGCGCGCCCCCGGCGGCAGAGAACAGGATCAGCGGGCGCTTCAACTTTACCGCCGTTTGCGCGGCTGCAATGATCGCATTGCCGACATACATGCCCATCGAGCCTGCCATGAAGGAAAAATCCTGCGCGGCGGCCACGATCGGCGTGCGCCCGATCTCGCCGGTGGCGACCAGCATCGCCTCCTTCTCGCCGGTGGCCTTTTGCGCGGCCCTCAGGCGGTCGGGATATTTCTTCTGATCGCGGAAATGCAGCGGATCGGCCTTGGGCGCGTCTACTGGCACGTCGGAGAACGTGCCACCATCGAACAGCGTCTGAAACCGCGCGCGCGGCGTGATGTTCATGTGGTGCCCGCAGGAGGTGCACACGTTCAGGTTCTGGCTCAGCTCGCGGTGGAACAGCATCGTGCCGCAATCGTCGCATTTCGTCCACAGGTTCTCGGGCATCTCGCGGCGCGAGAAGATCGAGTTGATGCGCGGACGCATATAGTTGGTGATCCAGTTCATGGGGCTTGGCCTTGGGACGTTGCGGGGTGGCCCTGAAATAAGCCGTGCGGGCGGGAAATGCAATCAGACCCGAAGGGCCAGCCGCGCTGCCAGCCATGAACACAGCAGCACCAGCAGATCGACGGGCAGCCAACGCATCAGCATCGCTGAATCTTCGGGGCCAAACGGGTAGGTATATAGCGCCAGCCCGTCGAAATTGCCCTGCGGCGCGACCAGCGCAATGGCGCTTAGATTGTTGATGAGATGCAGCGCGATCGCCGGGCCCAGCGTGCCGGTGCGCGCGGTCAGATCGGCTGCGGCAAGGCCAAAAAGCATCGCCCAGATCACGATCAGCCAAGTCGCATCGCCCATGACGCCGGGCTGATAATGCAGCAGGCCGAACAGGACGGAGGGCAAGACGATCCAAACCGCAGGGTGGGAAAACCGGGCGGCAAGCTGGCTTTGGATATAGCCGCGAAACAGGATCTCTTCGGCGCTGACCTGTATCAGCAGACCTGCCAATGTCGCAGGCAGAAGCATCAGCCATGTGTCCAGCGGCAGCTTGGGGTGTATGGCAAAGCCGTCGGGCAGAGGCAGCAGGGAAACCACGACATAGATGCCCAGAACGTAGCCGCCTGCGCGCCGCGCCTGCCGCCACGCCAGCGCGCCGGGGCCCAAAAGGCTGGGCAGACGGCGGTGGTGCACGATTGGCAACACCATCCCCAGCGCAGCAATCAGCAGGGCAAAGAGGAATAGATTGACCAGAACACCCCAGGCTGTCGTCGCCTCCACCAGCCCGTTGCCGTCCGGGCCCCATGCGGCGGCAGGCAGCAGGGTATCGCACAGCACGGCATACCCCGCCGTCAGGGCAACGAATATCACAGCCGTCAGAGCACATCCCGCCAACAGCCGCCAGAGGGCGGCCGAGGTCAGGGCAGGGGCCGTCAGGCGGTGGTGGGCATGGTAGCGCATGGGCGCGACGCTACCCGTGCCGGCCTTCGGACGCAATTGCGCATGGCGCACCCCGCTTGCGCCCTGCGCGCGGCTCGCTTATTCCGAAGGCAGCATATTTTCAGCCCAGTTCCTCGCGAGGCCAACATGACCAAGTTCGACAAGTCCAAACTGCCCAGCCGCTATGTCACCGAAGGCCCGGCGAAGGCGCCGCATCGCTCGTATATGTATGCGATGGGCCTGAGCGAGGAGGAAATTCACCAGCCCCTCGTTGGCGTCGCGACCTGCTGGAACGAGGCCGCGCCGTGCAACATCGCGCTGTCGCGTCAGGCACAGGCGGTCAAGATGGGGGTCAAGGCGGCGTCCGGCACGCCGCGCGAATTTACCACCATCACCGTCACCGACGGCATCGCGATGGGCCATGAGGGCATGCGCAGCTCGCTCGCCAGCCGCGAGGCGATTGCCGACACGGTCGAGCTGACCATGCGCGGCCATGCCTATGATGCGCTTGTCGGGCTTGCGGGCTGCGATAAATCGTTGCCGGGGATGATGATGGCGATGGTGCGGCTGAACACGCCGTCGGTCTTCATCTACGGCGGCTCGATCCTACCCGGCCGCGCGCCGCAGGTCGAGGAGATCCCCGAGGATTTCCGCACCCGCGATCTGACCGTGCAGGACATGTTCGAGGCGGTGGGCCGCCACCAGAACGGCACCATGTCGGACGCAGCCCTTGATATGCTGGAACGCGTCGCCTGCCCCAGCGCCGGCGCCTGCGGCGGTCAGTTCACCGCCAACACCATGGCCTGCGTGTCCGAGGCGATCGGCCTTGCGCTGATGAACAGCTCGGGCATGCCCGCACCCTACGAGAGCCGCGATCAGTATGGTGAGGCATCGGGCCGCGCCGTGATGACCCTGCTGGAGAAAAACATCCGCGCCCGCGATGTGGTGACGTTGAAATCGCTGCAGAACGCCGCGCGTGTCGTCGCCTGCACCGGCGGGTCGACCAATGCGGGCCTGCACCTGCCCGCGATTGCGCATGAGGCGGGCATCGATTTCTTCCTTGAGGACGTTTGCGACATCTTCCGCGACACGCCCTATTTCGTCGATCTGAAACCGGGCGGCGCCTATGTGGCCAAGGATCTCTATGATGTCGGTGGCATCCCCGTCGTGATGAAGGAGCTGCGCAAGGCGGGCCTGATCCATGAGGATTGCATCACCGCCTCGGGCCGCTCCATCGGCGAGGAACTGGACCTGATCAGCCGCGAGGCGGACGGCAAGGTGATCTACTCCATCGAGACGCCCATCACCAAGACCGGCGGCGTTGTCGGCCTCAAGGGGAATCTGGCCCCCGAAGGTGCGATTGTGAAAGTCGCGGGCATTGCGCCCGAAAATCAGGTCTTCACCGGTCCCGCGCGCGTGTTCGAGAGCGAAGAGGACGCGTTCGAGGCCGTGCAGAATCGCGGCTATTCCGAAGGCGACGTGATCGTTATCCGCAACGAGGGCCCCGCAGGCGGCCCCGGCATGCGCGAGATGCTGTCGACCACCGCCGCCCTGTCGGGTCAGGGTATGGGCAAGAAGGTGGCGCTGATCACCGACGGGCGTTTCTCGGGCGCGACGCGCGGCTTCTGCGTGGGTCATGTCGGCCCCGAATCCGCCTATGGCGGGCCGATTGCACTGCTGAAAGACGGCGACATGATCACCATCGACGCGATCAAGGGCGTGCTCAGCGTCGATCTGAGCGATGACGAACTGGCGCAGCGCAAGGCCGCATGGCCCGGCCCGCGCGAGACGATGTATGCCTCGGGTGCGATCTGGAAATTCGCCCAGCTGGTGGGCGCCACCTACAAGGGCGCCGTCACACATCCCGGCGCCGAGGCCGAGCGTCACATCTATATGGATATCTGAGGCGCGCCGGATGCGCCCCGTTCGGATCCTGCGCGCCGCTATGGTTGCGGCGCTGATCCTGCCCCTCGCTGCCTGCCTTGGCGGCGGGGGAGCGACTGGTCCCGCTGCCAAGACGGAGACCGGCCAACGCAGCGCCGCGTTCTTTCGCGGTGATGTGATCGTGACCGGCCCGCCGGGCTATTGCGTCGATCCCAAAAGCGTTCAGCGCAGGGCCGGCAGCGGCTTCGCCCTCATGGCCAGCTGCGGACATCTGAGCGCCGCTGCCAGCGGCTATGTTCCGCCCGCCGTGATCACGGCCTCTGTCCTGCCGCGCGATCCGGACGCGCAAATGCCGACAGCGGTACAGCTGGCCGGACCGTGGGGGGATGTCGGCGTGACAGAGCAGATCGACGCAGACGGCATCGCCCTGATCCAGGTCGCACGGGGCGGCAACACCCTGCTGCCTGCGGGGGATCCGCGCCATTGGCGCGGCGCGATGTTGGTCAACGGACATATGATCGGACTTGCCATTTACGGCGATCCTGGCGCGAATCTGGCCGGTGATGCGGGCAGGATGCTATTGGTCGATACCGCCAAGGCGATGCTGGCTGCCAATCCAAGGCGCGCGCCGCAGCAGGACGGTTAGATACCCGGATAGTTCCGCAAGCCAGCTTAATTTTATGGAAGCTGTCGCCGGGGCAAGTTAGAACCTAAGCGGACAGGCAGGGGGTTACGATATATGCAGCGGCGCGGCGCTCTGGTGGACTGGATCGTGCATCGGCGCGGGCTGCGCCGCTGGGCCCATGCGGCGCGCCGCGCCCATGAGATGCCCCTTGCCGAACTGCGGCGCGAACGCACCAAGGCGCGCAATCTGCTCTATGTGCTGAACGAAGTGGTCGCCATTGCCGATAACAGACTGGCGCTGCCGATGATCGGCTCGAACGCTTTTCCGAAACCCCCTGGCACCGATTGGGCATGGCGCCCGGCCTTGTGGACCCTGCCGCTGGCCAGCCCGGGGATTTCGGCGGCCCCTAATAAATCGAGGCTGGGCGAAGAGCTGACGTTGTTCCACGATTGCGCCCGATCCGAGCTGACATTGCGGCAGGTGCGCAACACGCGCGATTCCGATCTGGCACCCTACGGCTTGCGGATGGACGTCTTTGCCTTCGATGGCTCGTTCCTGTCGGCGGTGGTGGACCTGCCTCAGGGTGCCGTCGAGGGGCTGAAAAAACGCCATCTGCTGCGCATGACGACCATTATCGAGCTGGAAAAACCGCTGGAGATATTTGCCCGGATCAACATCAAACACGGGCCGAACACCGAACAGATCGTGCGCGAACTGCCGCTGGACGACGGCGAGATCGTCGTCGAATTCGATCTGGCCTATACCGGCGTGAATGAAAAACGGATCGAGCGTATCTGGGTAGATCTGATTTTCGAGAACCCCGAGATGAGCCAGGTTGTCCTGCGGGATTTGACCTTCAGCCGCCGCCCACGCGCGGAACTTTGATAAAGGAGGCCCCCGGATGAGCAATCTGACACTGACCAAGACCCGCCTGTTCGAAGGCGTTTGGGAAGGCCAGTTGACCCAAGGCCGGGACGGCAACACCCCACCCGATATCGAGGTGACGCATCTGGAGAGGCCCATTCCCGGCGTCGGTATCATCGAAGACGAAGCCGGCAGGTTCTGGACGCTCCGCGTGCCGATCCCGGCTGAGGTGATCGCCGATGGCGTCCAGACTTTCCTGATCCGCGACAGGCGCACCGGCGTGACGCTGGACAGTTTCGCACTGATGTCGGGCGACGCGCTGGGCTATGATATCCGGGCCGAAATGGCGCTGCTGCGGGCGGAGCTGGACATGCTGAAACGCGCGTTTCGGCGCCATTGTCTGGAAACGTCCTGAGCCGGTTCAGCTGTCCTCGGTCAATTCGCTGGGGCCGTTGAATTCATGCGCGGTCAGGCCGCGCGGTGCAGGCTCTATGTGCGCCGGTTTTTCAATCAGTTGCGATGTGGGAGCCACGACGCCCAGCTCCTCGAACTTGCGGGCCGACGGCAGAACGCGCCCCTCCAATGATCCCAGCGCCCGGTTGTAATGATCGACCGACTGCCCCAGCGAGCGGCCGACCTTGCCCAGATGCTCGGCAAAGACGCGCAGCCGGTCGTAGATTTCCTTGGCCGTTTTCTGCACTTCCTCGGCGTTCTCGGCCATCTTGTCCTGCTGCCAGCCATAGGCGATCGCCTTGACCAGCGCCATCAGGGTGGTGGGCGTGGCGATCAGAACCTTCCGCTCGAACGCGTATTCGATCAGGTTCGGGTCGGCCTCGGCGGCCGCCGAGACGAACGTCTCGCCGGGGATGAACATGACCACGAAATCGGGGGTCGAGCTAAGGTTATCCTGATAGGATTTCGACGACAGATCGTTCACATGCTTGCGGACCTGAACCGCGTGCTGCTTGATGAACTGGCTCTGCAATTCGGGGGTGCCCGCCTCCAGCGCGTCGAGGTAGGCCGACAGCGGCGTCTTGGCGTCGATGACGATGCTCTTGCCGCCGGGGATATGCACGATGGCATCGGGGCGCCGCTGACCGTCGTCGGTGTCAAAGCTTTTCTCAAGGTCGAAATCGACCCGCTCGGTCATGCCGGCCATCTCGAACACCTGCCGCAGCTGCATTTCCCCCCAGCGCCCGCGCGTCTTGGGCGCGCGCAGCGCCTGCACCAGACGGCGGGTTTCCTGGCCCAGATTGGCCTGCCCTTCGGTTAGCGACAGGACCTGCTGCTTGATCGTGCCGTAGGCCTCGTTGCGGGCCTTTTCGATCTCGCCCATGCGCAGGTCGAACTTGCCGAGGCGGTCGTCCAGCGGTTTCACCAGATCGCGGATCGCGGCATGGCGGCGGTTCAGATCCTCGTCGGCGGATTGCTTGTGCGTCTTGAAACGCTCGGACACCAGCGACAGGAATTTCTCGGAATTGGCCGACAGCGCGCCCGAGGCCAGCGAATGGAACCGGTCCTCGAGCTGCTTTTTCATATCGGCCATGTCGGCCAGACGCTGTTGATGGGTTTCCTGAAGGCTCTCCAGACGTTGCGCCAAAGTGGCGGTTTGAACCTGCTCATCCAGAAGCTCCGCGCGCAGGTCCTCGATGCGATCCTCCAGCGCCGGGACCCGGCCTGCGAGGGGCTGGAGACCGGCCAGATGCCGGTGCAGGGCGTTCGCCTCGGCCTCGTGCCGGCGGGCACGGCGGGCGAACAGCATGGCGATGATCGCCAGGAGCAGCGCCAGACCGGCAAAGCCGGCGCAGGCGGCCTGCCACTGAGGCAGGGTCAGATCCAGATACTGCTGCATATGCCGGTCCTCATCGGTGAAATCTTGCGCCAGGTGCCGTCAAATTCTGCGGGGCTGCAACCTGCTAAATGCGCTAGCTGCGCCCGAACAGCCGCTCGATATCGCTGAGTTTCAGCGAGACATAGGTGGGGCGGCCGTGGTTGCACTGGCCTGATAGCGGCGTCGCCTCCATCTCGCGCAGCAGGGCGTTCATCTCGTCGGCCTGCATGCGCCGCCCGGACCGGATCGAGCCGTGGCAGGACATCCGGCTGAGGATCGCGTCGATGCGGGCGCGCAGCGTGTCGCTGCCGCCCTGGTCGCTCAGCTCGTCCAGAACGTCGAGGATCAGCGCGCGCGCGTCCACATTGCCCAGAATGGCGGGCGTTTCGCGCACGGCGATGGCGCCGCCGCCGAACGGCTCGATGGTCAGGCCGAGGGGGGCAAGGTCGGGCGCGGCATCCGTCAGGGTGGCGCAATCGGCCTCTGACAGGTCGATGATTTCGGGAATCAGAAGCGCCTGCGCGGCAATGCCATGCCCGTCCATCTGGCGTTTGAGGCGCTCGTAGACCAGCCGTTCATGCGCGGCATGCTGATCGACGATGACGATGCCCTCGGCGGTCTGGGCGATGATGTAATTCTCATGAACCTGCGCGCGGGCGGCGCCCAGCGGCGCGGATTCCGCCGCCTCTTGCGGGGTGTCCGGCGCAGGCTCGGCGCGGGCGCTGTAGTTGCCATGCATATCGGCAAAACCGGGCGCCTGCGCCGAATAGCTGGCGGCGCGGGCCTGCGCCGAGGGACGGTCCATCTGGTAGACGCGCGGGGCGCTGGGTTCGGGCGTGAACGCGCCCAGCGTGCCCGCCGCGACGGTGGAGGAGGCGCGATGCCCGGCGCCCGCCAGCGCATGGCGCAGGCCGGATACGATCAGGCCGCGCACGGTGCCGGGATCGCGGAACCGCACCTCGGATTTGGCCGGATGCACGTTGACGTCCACCAGCTGCGGTTCGCAATCAATGAACAGCGCCGCCACCGGATGCCGGTCACGGCTGAGCACGTCCATATAGCCCGCGCGCAGGGCGCCGATCAGCATGCGGTCACGCACCGGGCGGCCATTGACGAACAGATACTGGGCGACAGCGGCGCCGCGCGAATAGGTCGGCAGGCCCGCGCAGCCGGTCATGTGAAACCCGTCCCGATCGGAGTCGATGCGCATCGAATTGCCCTCGAAATCGCGGCCAATGACGCGCGCCAGCCGCGCGTGCAGCGCATCGAAAAGATCGCCGGTTTCCGCATCGGCGCGGAATGTCTGCTTCCCGTCGCCCCCGCCCGATACATCGCGGAGGGTAAAGCTGACCTGCGGCTCGGCCATCGCCAGCCGTTTGATCACGTCGCCGATGGCCTGCGCCTCGGCGCGGTCGGTGCGCATGAATTTCAGCCGCGCGGGCGTGGCATGGAACAGATCGCGCAGCGTGATGACAGTGCCGCCGTTCAGCGCGGCGGGGCGGACATTCCCCACCTTGCCACCTGTCACGGAAATCTCGGCGCCCTCATGCCCGGCGGCGCGGGATGTCACGGTCAGCCGCCCCACGGCCCCTAGGGACGCCAGAGCCTCGCCGCGAAAGCCGAAGCTGTGGATGTTAAGCAGATCGCTGCCGTCGATCTTGGACGTGGCGTGGCGGGCCAGCGCCAGCGGCAAATCGGCCGGCGCCATGCCGCAGCCATCATCGGTGACGCGGATCAGCGTCTTGCCGCCGTCCGCGATATCGACGGAAATCCGCCGCGCGCCTGCATCTAGGGCGTTCTCGACCAGCTCCTTGACCGCCGAAGCAGGGCGCTCGACCACTTCGCCGGCAGCGATGCGGTTGATCGCGGCATCGTCCAACTGGCGAATCACTGGGCCAGGCTGGCCGATATGGGGGGCGTGATGCGTCATGCCACAAGACCTAGCATACCGGCATTTGATTCGGCCACCGGATTGCGTGGTGGCGACATACGGCTGCCGGTCATCAAAAAATGGTATGCGGGGCTGTGCGCCCTCCACATTCGGGGTAAAGACCTTTAGGCTTGCCCCAATCAGGGGGCGAACCCCGCAACCGGCCGAGCAGGGCACAGATGAGCAATTCAGGACGGCGCAACCCACCCCTGGTGGCGGACAAGCGCAAACCCAAGACGAAACCCAAGCCGCCGGCCAAGCCGCGCAGCCCCCGCAAGCCGCGCAAACGCGCGGTGGCCAAACGGCGCGGCGGCAATTTCCTGACGCGTGGGATCTTTGGCCTGCTGCACTGGATCTGGCGCATCGTCTGGGGTGTCGGCTGGCGGCTGACCGTCGTGGCGCTGCTGCTTCTCGGTGGCGGGGTCGGTTATTATTACACAACGCTGCCCGAAGCCTCGGCCTTGCTGGACGGGCGGGCACGCGGATCGGTGACGCTGCTGGACCGTGACAGTGACGTGTTTGCGTGGCGCGGCGATCAGTTCGGCGGGGCGGTGAATGCGCAGGCGGTGTCGAAACATCTGCGCAATGCGGTGATCGCGACCGAGGACCGGCGATTCTACATGCATCCCGGCGTCGATCCCATCGGGATCGCCAGCGCCATCCGCATCAACCTCAGCGAGGGGCGCGGGCCGTTGTCGGGCCATGGGGGATCGACCCTGACCCAGCAGACCGCCAAGCTGCTATGCCTCGGCACAGAATATGTCGAGGCCGATTGGGAGAGCGAGGCGGAATATATCGCCGATTGCCGCCGTGGATCGCTGGGGCGCAAGGCCAAGGAGGCGCTCTATGCGCTGGCCATGGAAGCGAAATATTCCAAGGAAGAAATCCTGTCGATCTACCTCAACCGCGCCTACATGGGCGGCGGTGCCTACGGCGCCGAGGCGGCGGCGCAGCGTTATTTCGGCAAACATGCGGCGCAGCTGAACCCGGCAGAGGGCGCGATGCTGGCGGGGCTGTTGACCGCGCCCTCGACGCTGGCCCCGACCAGCAATATCGAGCGGAGCCAGAACCGTGCGTCGGTCGTGGTTCGCCTGATGCGCAATCAGGGTTTCTTGTCCGAGTCGGAGGCGGCGCTGGCGCTGGCCAACCCTGCCGAGCTGTCGCAGGCCGCCGAGCGGCAGGCGGGGGGCTATTTCGCAGACTGGGTGATGTCGTCGGGGCCGGAATTTTTCACCCGCGACACGACCGAGGACGTGATCATCCGCACCACGCTGGACCAGCGCATCCAGCGCGCCGCGGAGGATGGGCTGCACGCGGTGTTCGACGAAAAGCTGCGCGACGGGTCCAAGGCGCAGGCGGCCGTGGTGGTCATGTCCTCGGACGGGGCCGTGCGTGCGATGATCGGCGGGCGCCAGACCAAGGTATCGGGGGCGTTCAACCGTGCCACGCAGGCCAAACGGCAAACCGGCAGCAGTTTCAAGCCGTTCGTCTATGCCGCTGCGCTGGAACTGGGTCACTCCAGCCAGGCCACGGTGGTTGATGAACCCTACTGCATGAACATTCCCGGATCGGGCCGGTGGTGCCCCGAGAACTATGACAGGCGCTATCATGGCCGTGTCACGCTGGCCGATTCGCTGAAGTATTCCTACAATATCCCCGCCGTGAAGGTCGCGGAAGAAGTAGGCCTTGACCTTGTGCGCAAGGTTGCCAGCGATTTCGGTATCGAAAGCGATCTGGCCGCCGGCCCGGCGCTGGCGCTGGGTGCATCGGAAAGCACCCTGCTGGAGATGACCGGCGCCTTTGCCGGTATCCTCAACGGCGGCTCGTCGGTGACACCCTACGGCCTGATCGAACTGAAGCTGCTGGGGTCGGACCAGCCCGTCATGGGCGCGGGCGGCGGTATCGGCGAGCGGGTCATCCGCGAGGATGCCGCGCGCGAGTTGACCTGGATGATGAGCCGCGTCGTCGATGGCGGCACCGGATCGCGGGCCAAGTTGCCGGACCGCGAGGCGGCGGGCAAGACAGGCACGACGCAGGCGGCGCGCGATGCGTGGTTTCTGGGATTCACCGCCGATTACGTGGCGGGCGTCTGGATGGGCTATGACGATAACACGCCTCTGACCGGCGTTACCGGCGGTGGCCTGCCGGCCGAAATCTGGCGCGAAGTGATGGTGCGCGTGCAGGAAGGGATGCCGGCCACGCCCCTGCCGATGGACCGCCCCCGCGTGCAGCCCGTTCAGCCGCAGGTTGCCCAGCAACCGCAGGGGCAGGGCAATCAGGGCTGGCAGGGCAACCAGGGCCGCCAGACCGCCCCGCGCCCCCAGCAGACCCGCGAGGGTCCGATCACAAGCATCCTGCGCCAGCTGTTCGGCGGCTGATCGGGCAGCTCATATAGAGCGACTCCGCCCAAAAGATGCGCGGCCCTGCCAAGGCCGCGCATCGGAACTCCCATAACTCTGAGCAGTTATCCCGCCCGGCGCAAATCCGCGATCAGCGCGTCGATACTGCCCCGACGGCGATCCAGCATCGAGCCGATTTCGGTCCGCTCGCTCAGGCGCAGGCTGATGCCCTCCATCACCATGTCAAAGAACAGATCGCGCCCCGACCGGTCCGATATCAGGAACCGGACGTCAAAGGGGGCCTCGCCGCGCAGCAGCACACGGCTTTGCACCTCGTACCAGGATTTTACCGGACGCACGCCCAGCACTTCGATCCGGCCGCCGATGAATTCATTGAACCGCTTGCCGTATTTGCGCGCGATATAGCCGCGGAACGCTTCGGTATAGGCCCGCATCTGTGCCGGGCTTGCCCGGTTGGCATCGGCGCCCAGCGTGCTGCGCGCAATCAGATCCACATCCGCGTACTTGCGGAAGATCCCTTCGAATCCGGCGGTCATGGCGCCCAGCGATCCGCCCGAGGCGATCACGCGGTTAATCTCGCGGACCAGATTATCGACAAGGGCGCGTGCGCCCGCTTCGGTCAGGGCAAACGCGCCGCGCGGCAAGGTTGCGACGCACACGGCGCCAAGACCTGCGGTCATCATTCTGCGGCGGGTCAGATTACTGATCATAAGGGTCCTCAAAATCGGCGCTGACGGCTGGACGCACGGTCTGTCTGGCCGCACTGCCCTCAACTGTGTCGTACGGATCGAGATACGCGTCGCTTCCGCCATTTCCAACTTTGAAGCGGCGGTTCTGAAGATAAAGTGAACGCGTTGCAGCATAGCTGTCGGCGCTGTCATATAGAACCGAGTCGATGGAGTCGCCATAGCGCGCACGCCCGCTGAGCGCGCGGGAGACGCGCGCCCCGGCCACGTAATACACCTCGGGATCCTCGATCACATAGGCAAGCGGGTTGAGGAATATGTCCACCACACGCCCGGCCGCCGCCCGGCTCGTCGACGGACCCAGCAACGCCAATTCGACATAGGGGCCCTCGTGCACGCCCCATGTATAAAGCGTCTTCCCGAAATCCGCATCGGTCGCCGCAGGCATGTCAAGGCGCGTCGCAACGTCGATCAGACCCCCGATACCCAGCGTCGAGTTGATGAGGAATCGGTAGAAATCCGAGGTCATGCCCACGCCGTTGCCCTGCAACGCATTGTTTACCATGGCACCGGGCAGTGACAGGTTGGTTGCGAAATTGCTGATCCCGTTTTCAAGATCGTCGGGCATGAAGGCACTATAACCCGCAGCCACGGGGCGCAGAACGGCGCGGTCTACCCTCTTGTTGCGCTCATGATTGATGCGATTCGATTCCTCATAGGGATCGTACGGCGCGCCGCGGGTAAGTGCCGGGTCGGGCGCCGCGCAGGCGCCGAGCAGCGCCAGAGCCGCTGCGCAAAGGATCGCCCGAGGGGCATAAGACGCGGAAAAATCGTAAAGTCCTGTCAAGAAATCACCTTTGGTCAAACTGGAACCGTCGCCAAAGCAGGGGCGCGATCATCCGAAAATAAGACACCGGACCGGGGTGGTGCCGCGACTGGACGAATGGATATCGTGCGCAGGGCTTGCCCGCAGGCGTAACGTTACGCATCCACCACCTTCGCGAATTATCGTTTTCCGGCCCAGCGCGCAAGTCTGGGCAATGCCCGGCCGCATTGCGCACCCTCTGATTTTGCCGTTTTCATCTGCCGTCTCAGGCGTTAGCGTCCGGCCCGGAACGATCTGCATCAACCCCTATCCTAGGAGCATGGCACATGGGAAAATTCGAAACAAAACTGGCCGAAATGGGTGTCACCCTGCCGGACGCACCGGCCCCTGCGGCCAATTATGTGCCGTATGTTCAGGTGGGAGACATTGTTTATGTGTCCGGCCAGATCTCGCAGGACGCATCCGGCCTGCTGACCGGCAAGCTGGGCGATGACGTCGATGTGGCTGCCGGCGCCGCTGCGGCGCGCGCCTGCGCGATCTCGCTGCTGGCGCAGGTCAAGGCGGCGTGCGGCGGCGATCTGGACCGGCTGGTGCGGGTGGTGAAGCTGGGCGGCTTTGTGAATTCCACCCCCGAATTTACCCAGCAGCCACAGGTCATCAACGGCGCGTCCGATTTCCTGGCCGAGGCGCTGGGCGATGCGGGCAAGCATGCGCGCGCTGCCGTCTCCGCCGCCTCGCTGCCGCTGGGCGTTGCGGTCGAAATCGAAGGTGTCTTTCAGATCGCATGACGGCGCTCGACCCAGCCTTTCTGCGGCTGCCGCTGGCCCATCGCGGCCTGCATGATCTGGCGGCAGGACGGCCTGAAAACTCGTGCTCGGCAATCCGTGCGGCGGTGGATGCAGGCTATGGCATCGAGATCGACGTGCAGGTGTCGTCGGACGGGGTCGCCATTGTGTTCCATGACTACGATCTGGACCGGCTGACGGAGGCCACCGGTCCGGTCCGCGCGCGCAGCGCGGCCGGGCTGGCCGGTATCCCGCTGAAGGGCACGGATGAGGGCATCCCGACACTGGCCGAAGTGCTGGCGCTGGTCGCAGGCCGCGTGCCGCTGCTGATCGAGGTGAAGGACCAGCACGGCCAGATGGGGCCGGTGGACGGCGTGCTGGAGCGGGCGGTCGCGCGCGATCTGGCGGGCTATCGCGGCCCCGTCGCGGTGATGTCGTTCAACCCCCATTCGGTTATCGCGCTGAAGGATGCCGCACCGGACGTGCCGCGCGGCATCGTCACCTGCGCCTACACCCCCGAGGACTGCCCCGAATTGCCCGAAGACCTGCGCGCCCGGCTGCGCGCCATCCCGGGCTACGCGGAGGCGGGCGCGTGCTTCATCAGCCATGAATGGGATGATCTGGATCGCCCCCGCGTCGCCGAACTGGCCGCAGAGGGCGCCGCGATCCTTTGCTGGACAATCCGCAGCCCCGATGCAGAAGCCGCCGCGCGCCGTGTGGCCGCCAATATCACGTTCGAGCGGTATCTGCCGGAACTGGCGCCTTGAATCGCGCGCCCGAAGGCACAGGTTGAGGCCGGGCAGCGAGGCAGGCGCATCATGACAACCGGCAGCGAAATCACTATCCGCGCGCACGGCGACCTTGGCGCAATTCCCGCGCCAGAGTGGGACGCCTGCGCCTGTCCCGAGGCGGCAGGCGGCGGGCGCGCTGCCGATCCCTTTACCACCCATCGGTTCCTCAAGGCGCTGGAGGATAGTGGATCTGTCGGGCCGGGAACCGGCTGGCAGGCGCAATATCTGACCGCCGAGGCGGGCGGGCAGATCATCGCCTGCGCGCCGCTTTATGCCAAATCGCACAGCCAGGGCGAATACGTCTTTGACCATGCCTGGGGCGATGCCTACCAGCGGGCCGGTGGCCGCTATTACCCGAAACTCCAGATGGCGGTGCCCTTCACGCCGGTCACGGGCCGCCGTCTCCTGACCCGTCCGGGGTTCGAGGATATGGGCCGCGCCGCGCTGATCCAAGGCGCCGTGCAGCTTGCCGAGGGCAACGCGCTGTCGTCGCTGCATATCACCTTTTGCACCGAGGCCGAGGCCAAGGCCGGCGCCGATATGGGCCTGATGCGGCGCACCGGTCAGCAGTTCCACTGGGTAAACGAGGGATACGGCGATTTCGACGCCTACCTAGCCGCGCTAAGTGCCCGCAAACGCAAGAATATCCGCAAGGAGCGGCGCGTCGCGCAGGATTTCGGCGGGCAGATCGTGCATCTGACGGGGGACGCGATCGAGCCTGCGCATTGGGATGCCGTCTGGGAGTTCTATCAGGACACCGGCGCGCGCAAATGGGGCACGCCGTATCTGACGCGCGCGTTTTTCGACATCGCGCATCAGACGCTGCGGGATGATATCCTGCTGATCTTTGCCATGCGGGACGGCGAGCCGGTGGCGGGTGCGGTGAATTTCATCGGCGCGTCGGCATTATATGGCCGCTATTGGGGCTGCATTGAGGATCACCCGTGCCTGCATTTCGAGCTATGCTACTATCAGGCGATTGAGTACGCTTTGGCGCGCGGCCTGTCCCGTGTCGAAGCCGGGGCGCAGGGCGAGCACAAGCTGGCCCGAGGATACCTGCCCGTCGCCACCCACTCGCTGCACTGGATCCGCGATGCGGGCTTTGCCGAGGCTGTGGCGCAATACCTGCGCGCCGAGAGCGCTGCCGTGGAGCAGGATATAGAAATACTGACGTCCTATGGGCCGTTCAGGAAAACCCCGAAGGAGGACCACCAATGACCGAGAAGCTAAGCGATACCGCGCGCACAACGATGATCGACCCGTTATTGAGCGACGGCTGGAGCATGGTGGAGGGGCGCGACGCGATCACCAAAAGCTTCAAGTTCGCGGATTTCGCCGACGCGCTGGGCTGGATGGTGCGCGCCGGTGTCTGGGCCGAAAAGTGGAACCATCATCCCGAGTGGAGCAACGTCTATAACAAGGTGACGGTGACGTTGGCGACGCATGACGTCGATGGGCTGAGCGCGCTTGACGCCAAATTGGCGCGCAAGATGGACATTCTGGCAGGTTGATCGCGCAGCGCGAGGCGACGGCGCGGGTTTGCTGCGCCGTCGCCTCCGCTAGGGAAGACAGAGGGGCGTTGCCCCTCCGCCGCGATGCGGCTCCTCCCCAGGATATTTTTAGCAAGAAGAAGCTTGGGAGCTTACATCGCGTCCAGAAGGGCTTCGCCCGCCGAGATATTGCACTGGCCGGGGTTTTCTTCCTCGTGGAGCAGGGTGATGGTGCCATCCTCGACCACCATCGCGTAGCGTTTGGAGCGGTCGATCAGCCCCGCTGGAGGGGCGCTGAAATCCATGCCCATCGCCTTGGTAAAGGTGCTTTCGGCGTCGCCCAGCATGGTGATGCCGGCGGCGGTGGCGCCGGTCGCCTCGCCCCAGGCGCCCATGACGAAGGGGTCATTGACCGAGATGCAGATAATCTCGTCCACGCCCTTGGCGGCGAACTGGTCTGCGGTGCGCACGAAGCTGGGGACATGCGCGGTGGTGCACACGCCAGTATAGGCGCCGGGAACAGCAAAGATCACGAGCTTGCGGCCTGCAGTCTTGGCCGCCAGATCGATGGACTCGGGGCCGTCTGCGCCCAGATGGGTGAGGGTGGCGGCGGGCAGTTTGTCGCCTTTGGAAATGGACATGATCGCATCCTGACTGTTGATTGCACTGATATGCTGAACGGATATAGGTTAAGCGCTGTCGGGGCCAATCAAAAACACTGAACCCCCCGGGCGGACAGGAGCGGGACATGTCGGATATCGTGGTCATTGGCGCGGGGCAGGCGGGTGCGTCGCTGGTCGCGCGCCTGCGCAAGAACGGGTTCGAGGGGGCGATCACGCTGATCGGCGAAGAGGCGGCCCCCCCCTATCAGCGCCCGCCGCTGTCCAAGGCGTATTTGCTGGGCGACATGGAGCTGGAGCGGCTGTATCTGCGTCCGGCCAGTTTTTACGAGGAGGCGCAGATTGACCTGCGGCTGGGCACGCGCGTCGACCGGATCGATCCTGCGACGCGGCAGGTGCATATCGGGGATGAGGTCGTGCCTTACGGCACGCTTGTGCTGACCACGGGTTCGACCCCCCGGCGCTTGCCTGCGGCCATTGGCGGCGATCTTGAGGGCGTGCATGTGGTCCGCGATCTGGCCGATGTCGACGCGATGGAGCCGCGGTTCAAACCCGGTGCGAAGGTTCTGATCGTCGGCGGCGGGTATATCGGGCTGGAGGCGGCTGCGGTGGCGGCCAAGAAGGGTCTGGACGTCACGCTGGTCGAGATGGCGGAGCGTATTCTGCAACGGGTCGCCGCGCCGGAGACGTCGGATTTCTTTCGCGCGCTTCATAAGGAGCACGGCGTCGATATCCGCGAGGGCGTGGGGCTGGACCGGCTGCTGGGCGAGGGCCGCGTCACCGGCGCGCGCCTGACCGACGGGACCGAGATCGAGGCGGATTTCGTTATCGTCGGCGTGGGTATCGCGCCGGGCACAGCGCTTGCCGAAGCGGCGGGATTGGAGACCGACAACGGCATCAAGGTGGATGCACTGGGGCGCACCAGCGATCCGGCGATCTGGGCGGCGGGCGATTGCGCGTCTTTCCCGCTTGGCGACGGGCGGATGCGGCTGGAGAGCGTGCCGAACGCCATCGACATGGCCGAATGCGTGGCCGACAATATCATGGGCGCGGGCAAGGCCTATGTGCCGCAGCCGTGGTTCTGGTCGGATCAGTATGACGTCAAGTTGCAGATTGCAGGGCTGAACGTGGGTTATGACCGTATCATCACACGGCCCGGCAGCAGCGTGGGGTCGGCGTCGTTCTGGTATTATTCCGGCGACCGCCTGCTGGCCGTCGATGCCATGAACGAGCCGCGCGCCTACATGGTGGGCAAACGGCTGATCGATGCGGGCAAATCGCCATCGCCCGTGGCGGTGGCGGATCCTGAAACCGATCTGAAATCCCTGCTGAAGTGAGGATCATCGCCGGAGAGGCGCGCGGCCGCCGTCTGGCCGCGCTGGGCAAGGGGGACGCTGCCGCGCAGCTGCGCCCCACGTCCGACCGCGTTCGCGAAAGCCTGTTCAGCGTTCTGACCGGCCTTGGCGTGGTCGAGGATGCGGAGGTGCTGGATCTTTTTGCCGGCACCGGCGCGCTGGGGCTGGAGGCATTGTCGCGCGGCGCGGCATCGGCCTGTTTTGTCGAGAGCGGTCGCACAGCGCTGAAGCTGCTGGACCAGAACATAAGCCTGACGGGCATGGAAGGCCGCACCCAGGTGCTGCGCCGCGATGTCCGGCGCATCGGGCCTGCGACGGGCGCGCCTGCGACGCTGGTGTTCATCGACCCGCCCTATGGCCGCGGCTTGGGGGAGGCGGGCTTGAACGCCGCGATTGCCGGTGGCTGGCTGGCGCCCGGTGCCCTGATCGTGTGGGAGGAAAGCGCGGCGATCACTCCGCCGCCGGGCTGCACCCTGCGGGACCAGCGCCATTATGGCGATACCCGGATTTCGCTGCTGGATTGGACGCAATAGGGCGCCGTGGCGCTCGCGTTCGGATCACAGGGACGGGTCGCGCCCCTCGAAAACGAGAAACGGATAGGCCTCGCCATCCTTCATCCAGGCAAAACCCGTATCGGTTCGCACCACGGCGTAGCCTGTCCATCCGACCGCGTCGAAGAAGCTTTCAAGCTCCTGACTGTCTGAATTGACCCGCCATTTGCCGATGAGGGCATCGGCATTGCCGGGGGCGAAGATGGTGGTTCCGTCGGCGGCAAAGTAGGATTTGTAAGCCTTTCCCTCCCACTGCCCTTCGGCGGTATTGCCTGAGAGCAAACGCGAAATCTCCTCCGCGCTCATCCGTGTTTCCTGGGCAAGGACAGAGGCGGCGGAACCGCCGAGCGCGAAGGCGCAGCACGCCAGAAGGTTAAGGAAAAAACGACGTCTCATGGCAGTGATGTCCTTTTGTCTGCGGTCCTGGCCAACCTTTCAGCTCGCCTGTCGGTTTGCCCCGATTGGCAGGACTGAAGCAACATAGCGCAGCGCGCCGCAATTTCAAGTTGTCCCGGAACCGCCCGGATGGATCAGGATGGCGCGGAAATCGTTGACATTTGTCAGCGTCGGACCGGTCACCACCTGCGCATCCAGCGCGCCGAAAAAGCTGTGGGCATCGTTTTGGGCCAACGCCTCGGCGGGATCGACGCCGCGCTGTGCAGCGATCCGCAGGGTGTCCGGCCCGATCTGCGCGCCCGCGACTTCGGCAGCGCCATCGACGCCGTCGGTATCGCAGGCGATGGCGTGAATGTTTGGCGCGGCGTTCAATGCGATGGCCAGCGCCAACGCATATTCCGCGTTCGGCCCGCCGATGCCATTGCCGCGCCGCGTCACTGTCAGCTCGCCCCCGGACAGCAGCAGGATGGGCGCGTCTCCCGGCGCCATGCGCGACTGGGCGTCCAGCGCCTGCCGCGCATGAAGGGCGGCGACTTCGCGCGCCTCGCCTTCCAGATCGCTGGCGACGATGCTTGTGTCGAACCCTTCGCTGCGGGCCAGATCGGCGGCGGCGGCCAGCGATTGTGACGGGGCGGCGTAGATCACGTTCCGGACGTTTGACAGCCGGTCGTCGCCCGGAGGAACCACGTCACCCGGCCCCGACAGTGTGGCGCGCACGGATGCGGGCATGTCGATATCGTATCGCTCAAGGATCGCCAGCGCGTCCTGTGGCGTGCTGCCTTCGCCCACCGTGGGGCCAGATCCGATCATCGCCGGATCATCGCCCGGCACGTCCGATATCATCAGCGCCAGCATTTGCGCAGGATAGGCAGCGGCGGCCAGCCGCCCGCCTTTGACGCGGCTCAGATGCTTGCGCACCATGTTCATCTGCCCGATGGGCGCGCCCGAGGATAAAAGCGCCTGATTGACCGCCTGCTTTTCTTCCAGCGTGATGGTGCCTGCGGGCGCCACCAGCAGCGCCGACGCCCCGCCGGAGATCAGCGCCAGCACGAAATCACCCTCGCGGGCGCCGTCCACCAGCGTCAGCATCTCGGCTGTTGCCGCCAGCCCGGCGGCGTCCGGCACGGGATGGGCCGCCTCGACGATGCGCACGTCCTTGCAGGGCCGGCCATAGCCGTAGCGCGTGATGACCAGCCCCTCGCAAGGGCCCCATTCGGCCTCGACCGCCTCGGCCATGCGGGCCGACGCCTTGCCCGCGCCGATGACCAGAACGCGGCCTTCGGGGCGGGGCGGCAGGGACGCGGCCAGGCTTTGCATCGGGTCGGCGACCTCGACCGCGCGGTCGAACAGGCGGCGCAGGAGCTTTGCGGAATCATCGGTCACGGGGGCAGCCTCTTTACTTGTGTCACGCGCGCCATGTTAGCGATCACATAGCCGGGCAGACAAGGGGTTTGTGCAGGCCCGCCCGCACCTGCACCGCTTGACAAATGCCGGGGGCCGCGCGACAGAGCGGCCATGTTCATGACCTTTCTTCACGTGGCTGTCGGTGGCGCGATCGGCGCCAGCCTGCGCTTTGCCGCCGGTCTGTGGGTGGCGCGCATGGCCCTGCCGGGCCTGCCATGGGCTATGATGTCGGTAAACATCGTCGGATCGTTCCTGATGGGCGCGTTTGCCATCTGGTCGCTGGCGCGCGGACATGAGGTGCTGAATCCGTTTGTCATGACGGGGCTGTTGGGCGGATTCACCACCTTTTCGGCGTTCTCGCTGGAGGCGATGAACCTGATCGAAGGGGGACATGTTGCGGCGGCGCTGCTGTATATTGTCCTGTCGGTCGGGCTTTCGATTGGCGCGTTGGCGCTGGGATTTTGGATAATGCGGGGGGTGATGGCATGAGCGGCGTTCAGACGATCTATGTATCAAAGGACGACGCGGATCAGCGGCTGGACCGGTGGCTGCGCCGCCAGTTTCCGCATCTTCAGCAGGGCGGCATCGAAAAGATGTGCCGCAAGGGTGATCTGCGCGTCGATGGGGGCCGGGTAAAGGCCGCGACGCGGCTGGAGGTGGGGCAGGCCGTGCGCATCCCGCCGCTGCCCGACGCCACCGAGGCGCGCGCACGGGCGCGCGCCCATGTCACCGATGCGGATGCCGCGATGATCCGCGCCTGCGTGATCTACCGCGATGACCATGTGATCGCGCTGAACAAGCCGCCGGGGTTGCCGGTACAGGGCGGCTCGAAACAGACGCGCCATGTCGATGGTCTGGCCGAGGCGCTGCGCTTTGGCATGGAGGAAAAGCCGCGGCTGGTGCACCGGCTGGACAAGGATACTTCCGGTGTGCTGATGCTGGCGCGCACGCGCGAGGCGGCCAAGGGGCTGACCGCCGCGTTCCGCCACCGCAACACGCGCAAGCTCTACTGGGCCGCCGTTGCCGGCGTGCCGACCCCGCGCATGGGCACGATCAAGTTCGGTCTGGTCAAGGCCCCCGGCCACGGCGCCAAGGGCGAGGGTGAGAAGATGCACGCCATCCACCCCCGCGAGGTGGAGGATACCCCCGGCGCGAAACATGCCACCACCGATTACGCGGTGCTTGAGGCCGTGGGCGCGCGCGCGTCCTGGTGCGCGCTGGTCCCCGTCACGGGCCGCACGCATCAATTGCGCGCGCACATGGCCGAGCTGGGGCATCCGGTGGTTGGCGACGGCAAATACGGCGGCTCGGGGCAGGAGAACCTTGGCGATGGCTGGGGCGCGCAACTGGGCGGCGACATCAGCAAGAAGCTGCATCTGCACGCGCGGTCGCTGAAGATAGAACATCCCGTTACCCGCGCGATGCTGCATCTGACCGCGCCGCTGCCGCCCCATATGCAGCACACCTGGGACACCTTCCAATGGTCGCCAGCCGACGTGCCTGCCGACCCGTTTGAGGAGCTGGAATGACGGCACCGCTGCGCCTGATCATCTTTGACGTGGACGGCACGCTGGTCGATAGCCAAGGCGATATCGTCGCGTCGATGCACCACGCCTTTGGCGAATTTGGCGCGCCGGTGCCGGACCGCGCCGCGATCATTGGCATCATCGGGCTGTCGCTGGATGTCGCGATGTCGCGCCTTGCGCCGGATCTTGAAACCTCTGCACACGATGCTCTCGTCGATGGATACAAACGCAGCTACATGAGCTTGCGCGCGCAGGCCGGCGCCGCGCAATCCTCGCCGCTCTACCCCGGCACGCGGGACATGCTGGAGGCGCTGGCGGCACGCGACGATCTGCTGCTGGGCGTTGCCACCGGCAAGTCGCGGCGCGGGCTGGACAAGCTGCTGGAGGGGCATGGGCTGAACGGCATGTTCGTCACGCAGCAGGTGGCCGATCATCACCCGTCAAAACCGCACCCCGCCATGCTGCACAGCGCGCTGGCCGAGACGGGGACAGATCCGCGCAATGCGGTGATGATCGGGGATACGACCTATGACATGGACATGGCGCGCGCAGCGGGTCTGCGCAGCATTGGCGTGGAATGGGGATACCACCCGGCTACCGATCTGCGGGCTGACCACATGCTGACCGGCTGGGCCGATCTGCCGGGCTGCCTTGCGCAGATGTGGGAGGTATCGGCATGACCGAATGGGCGGCCAAGCGTTTCTGGAAAAACGCGACCGTCACCGAAGGCGACGCAGGCTATGGCATCGCGTTGGACGGGCGCGCGGTGCAGACACCGGCCAAGGCACCGCTGGCTTTGCCGACCCGCGCGCTGGCCGCCGCCATCGCCGCCGAATGGGACGCCGTGGACGGAAAAATTGACCCCCGCTCCATGCCGATGACCCGCACGGCCAATTCCGCCATCGACAAGGTCGCGCATCAGCACGCCGAAGTGGCCGACATGATCGCCGCCTATGGGCAGACGGATCTGCTGTGCTACCGCGCCACCAGCCCGCAGGAACTGGTGCTGCGCCAGTCCGAGGAATGGGATCCGCTGCTGGATTGGGCAGAGTCGGCCCTTGGTGTGCGCTTGCGCCCGGTTGCGGGCGTGATGCCCGAGCCGCAGGACCCGGCGGCGCTGGAAACCCTGCGCAGGCGGGTCCATGCGCATGACGCTTTTGAACTTGCCGCATTGCACGATCTGGTCGCGCTGTCGGGATCGCTGATCATCGGATTGGCGGCAATGCACAACGCGCAGGACATCGGAACGCTCTGGCAGATCTCGCGTCTTGACGAGGCATGGCAGTCCGAACTGTGGGGCGCCGACGAAGAAGCCGAGGAAATGGCCGCCGTCAAACGCGCTGCTTTTGTGCACTCTAAGGAATTTTTCCTGCTTCTGAGTGAAAAAGACCGGTAAATGGCCACTTTTACCTTGGGGCAACCTGCGGCAAGGCAACCATTTTCCCGAATGGGGCACTTGACCTTCTGGAATGATTTCCGCCAAACTTGGCGCCACTGAGGGTAATTTCCTTAGAGTTTTGCTTTGGTCCGTATCGGGCCGAATGAACCATCCGGTTCTAAGGATGGACAATCAGGAAGAGGTTAACATGAACAAATCCGTATTTCTTGGAGCACTCGCGCTGGCTGGTGTGTCCGCCGGTGTCGCTGCGGCCGGGACGCTGGACGACGTGAAGGCAAGGGGAAAGCTGAACTGCGGCGTGACCACCGGTCTGGTCGGCTTTGCCGCTCCGGACGCAAATGGCGACTGGCAAGGTTTTGACGTGGCGCTTTGCCGTGCGTTGGCTGCCGCCGTGTTCGGCGATGAGAATGCCGTAGAATTCATACCGACCACCGGCAAGACACGCTTTACCGCGCTGTCCTCGGGCGAGATTGACCTGCTGGCGCGCAACACGACCTGGACGTTCAGCCGCGACGTGGATCTGAAGTTCGAATTTGTTGGGACCAACTATTACGACGGTCAGGGCTTCATGGTGCCCAAGGCGCTGGGCGTGACGTCCGCCAAGGATCTGGATGGCGCGACCGTCTGCGTGCAGACCGGCACCACGACCGAACTGAACCTTGCCGACTATTACCGCAAGAACAACATCAGCTACGATCCGGTCCCGATCGAGACGAATGCCGAAGGCCAGCAGCAATACCTGGCCGGTGCGTGCGATGCCTATACAACGGACATGTCGGGCCTGGCCTCCACCCGCGCCACGTTCGAGACGCCGGGCGATCATGTGCTGCTGCCTGAAATCATCTCGAAAGAGCCGCTTGCACCGCTGGTGCGCCATGGCGACAGCGAGTGGGCGGATGTCGTTCGCTGGACGCTGAACGCGCTGATCGCCGCCGAAGAACTCGGCATCAGCAGCGCCAATATCGGCGAGTTGTCGGCGCAGCCCGGCGACGCGCCCGAGATCAACCGGATTCTCGGCACTGAGGGCAATCTGGGCGAACAGTTGGGGCTGAGCGCCGACTGGGCCAAGAACGCGATCATGGCTGGCGGCAACTATGGCGAGATCTTCGAGAAGAACATCGGCGAAGCTTCTCCCATCGGGCTGGCGCGCGGTCTGAACGCGCAATGGACGGATGGTGGCCTGCTGTATTCGCCGCCCTTCCGCTAAACAGAACGACCCGAAGGGCGCGGCAATGGCCGCGCCCTTCGATCTTTGGGAACAAAGATACGCCTTGAAAGGCGACCAAGAATAATTTCGGGCCTCGTGAGGGATGGATGAACCATCTCCACATCAGAGCGTTCGGAAAACACAGGGAAGTTTTGATGACAGCCACAACGGACCCCGAAAAGGGTGGATTTCACGTATCGCAACTGCTGAGCGACACGCGTTATCGCGCTATCACGTTTCAGGTCATCGCGGCGCTCTTGCTGTTTGGCGTCATATATTATCTGGGCGGCAACCTTCTGAGCAACCTTCGCGCTGCCGGTCTGGACATATCGTTCGGCTTTCTTGACGATGCGGCCGGATACGATGTCGGGCAGGCGCTGATCCCCTACACCAGTCAGTCGTCGAACTGGCAGGCGGCCAAGGTCGGCATCCTCAACACGCTGCTGGTCGCCTTTCTGGGCTGTGTCACGGCCACGCTGTTCGGCGTCACCGCCGGCGTTCTGCGCCTGAGCAAGAACTGGATCGTCTCGCGTCTGATGGCCGCCTATGTCGAGGCGTTCCGCAACGTGCCGGTGCTGATCTGGATCCTGATCATCTATGCGATCATGACCGTGTCGCTGCCCGCACCCAACGCCTTTCGCGGTGAAAACCCGGACAGCACGATGCTGCTTGGGCTGTTCGCGTTTACCAACCGGGGCGTTTATGTGCCGGCGCCGGTGTGGAACGCAGGCTCGATGCTCGTGGTGGCGGTTTTCCTGCTGTCCGTCGTGGCGATGATCGGCTACCGGATCTACGCGAAGAAACTGCTGTTCGATACGGGCCGTCTGTTGCCGATGGGCTGGCCGTCGCTGGTGATCCTGCTGGTGCCGACGATCGTGATCTTTTTCGTGCTTGGCCGGCCCATCGGGCTGGAACTCCCGGAACTCAGAGGCTTCAATTTCCGCGGCGGGATCAAGATCGGCGCGCCGCTGATCGCGCTGTGGTTCGCGCTGTCGATCTATACGGGCGCCTTTATCGCGGAGAACGTCCGCGCCGGTATTCAGGCTGTCTCCCATGGCCAGACCGAGGCCGCGGCGGCGCTTGGGCTGCGCCCGCGCCGGATCATGAACCTTGTGGTTTTGCCGCAGGCGATGCGGGTCATCATCCCGCCGCTGATCTCGCAATATCTGAACCTGACCAAGAATTCCTCGCTGGCCATCGCCGTTGGCTATGCCGACATTACCGCCACGCTCGGCGGCATCACCCTGAACCAGACGGGGCGCGCAATCGAATGTGTCCTGCTGCTGATGCTGTTCTACCTGGCCATCTCGCTGGCTATTTCGGCGCTGATGAACCTCTACAACAACTCGGTCAAGCTGAAGGAGCGGTAATATGTCTGACACACACGCCCAATCCGTCGCCTTCGTACGCGGCACCGAAATCCCGCCATCGCCGCCCCCGGCCACGCAGAGAGGGGCGGTAAAATGGCTGCGCGAGAACCTGTTTAGCAGTTGGGCCAATGCGCTGCTGACGATCGCCGCACTGTATGTGATCTACCTGGTCGCGGTCGCGGTTCTGCCGTGGCTGGTCAACGGTGTCTGGACGACGACCAGCCTGACCGCCTGCCGCGAGGTGCTGCAGGGCCAGGTCGGGGCGTGTTTTTCGGTTCTGACCGAACGCTGGAACCAGCTGCTGTTCGGGTTCAAATACCCCAGTGATCAATACTGGCGGCCCGGCATTGCCTTTCTGCTGCTGTTTGCAGCGGCGGCGCCTGTCATGTTCTTCAAACTGCCGCGCAAATTGCTGATCATCACCGCGCTTTACCCGTTCATTGCCTATTATCTGATCTGGGGCGGCACGATCCTGACGCCGCTCGTGGCGCTTTTGGGCTTTGTCGCCGGTTATCTGGGATACGCGCGATTGGTAAAACAGAATTTCGCCGCCGGATTTTTTGCGGCCATCGCCGCTGCGGCGCTGACCTGGTGGATCGGCGGGATGATCGCCGAGGCCGTCGCCCCCGCCCGGCCCTGGCTGGAGGAGGTGCCATCGCGCGACATGGGCGGCTTCATGCTGAACATGATTCTGGGCGTCACCTGTGTTTCGCTGTCGATCCCGCTGGGCATCCTTCTGGCGTTGGGGCGGCAGTCGAACCTGCCGTTGATCAAGTGGACCTGTGTGGTCTTTATCGAATTCATCCGGGGCGTGCCGCTGATCACGCTGCTGTTCGTCGCCAATGTCGTGCTGGCCTATTTCCTGCCGCCCGGCACCAGCTTTGATCTGATCCTGCGCGTCATCATCATGATCACGATGTTCAGCTCCGCCTATATTGCCGAGGTGATTCGCGGCGGCCTCGCTGCGCTGCCAAAGGGGCAGTATGAGGCCGGCGATAGTCTAGGCCTGGATTATCCGCAGGCGATGCGGCTGATCATCCTGCCGCAGGCGTTGAAGATCTCGATCCCCGGCATCGTCAATATCGCCGTGGGGCTGTTCAAGGATACGACGCTGGTTTCCGTAATCTCGATGTTCGATCTGGTCGGCATGATCCGTGGCCCGATCCTGGCATCCAGCGAATGGAACGGCGTCTATTGGGAGCTGTTCGGCTTCGCCGCGCTGCTGTTTTTCGTCGTCTGCTACGGCATTTCGCAATATTCGCAATGGTTGGAGCGTCAGCTGTCAACCGGGCACCGTTAGAAGGGATTTCACCATGGCCGAAGCACAAATGAAGGTCTCGGACGAGGTCGCCATTTCGATCCGCAAGATGAACAAATGGTATGGCTCGTTCCACGTCCTGCGTGACATCGACCTGACGGTAAACCGGGGCGAGCGGATCGTGATCTGCGGCCCGTCCGGGTCGGGGAAATCGACGCTGATCCGCTGCATCAACGCGCTGGAGGAGCACCAGACAGGCACAATCGAGGTGGATGGAATCAAGCTGTCGTCCGACATCAAGAACATCGACAAGATCCGGCGCGAGGTCGGCATGTGCTTTCAGCATTTCAACCTGTTCCCGCATCTGACCATTCTTGAGAATTGCACGCTGGCGCCGATCTGGGTGCGCAAGATAACCAAACGCGAGGCCGAGGAAACGGCGATGCATTTCCTTGAGAAGGTCAAGATTCCCGATCAGGCGCACAAGTATCCCGGCCAGCTGTCCGGTGGCCAGCAGCAGCGGGTCGCCATCGCGCGCAGCCTGTGCATGAAGCCCCGCATCATGCTTTTTGATGAGCCGACATCGGCGCTGGATCCCGAAATGATCAAGGAAGTCCTCGACACCATGATCGAGCTCGCCGAGGAGGGCATGACGATGATCTGCGTCACGCATGAGATGGGCTTTGCCCGGCAGGTGGCGAATCGGGTGATCTTCATGGATGAGGGCCAGATCGTCGAGCAGAACGAGCCGGAGGAGTTCTTTAACAACCCCAAGTCCGAGCGCACGAAGCTGTTCCTGAGCCAGATTTTGGGCCATTGAAGCGCGGCACATCGCTCAGCGGTGGAAATATCCCATGTGAAACGCCGATTGTTCGGGGTCGCGCCCAAACGCTTGCGACACCGGACAGGCGCGGCGGGCCTTGCAGCCTAGGGTCAGGCAGTCCTGCCCTGCCGGCGTATCCAGAAACCGATGGCAGGCTGCTACGTCATAGCCACGCGCGGCGCTGAGCGCGTCCACCGGGCAGGCGCTCATGCAGGGCTTATCCGCGCAGGTCTCGCAGGGCGATGCGCCCGGCGGTTCAGGCAGTGCGATGTCCTGCGCGAATCGCAGCGCGCCGCGATAGGACACCATCAGCCCAGCCGTGTCATGCACCAGCATCCCTGCCGGGCTTTGCCATGCGCGGCCCGACGCAATCGCCCAGCGTAGAAACGGCAGATATGGCGGGCCGCCAAAGGGAAACAGCGCCTCTGCATCAAGACTTGCGGCCAGATCGCCGATCACCCGCCGCGACCAGCGGTCGATAGGATCGGGGGCGCCATCCTGCATTTCCGGGGCGGCCTTCATCATCGGCCAGAAGCCGGACGAAGGCCCAAGAAGAAGGACAGTGCCGCCGTCCTCCTGCACGCCGCCCATGATATCAAGGCAATGCCCGGCAGCGGCGCGGACAACGCCATCATAATTCGGCGCGCTCATGCGCGGATCATCGAGCCTGCGCCGTGGTCGGTGAACAGTTCCAGCAGCGGCGCGTTAGGCACGCGGCCATCCAGGATCACAACCGCCCGCACGCCGCCGTCGATCGCGTGCAGCGCCGTTTCCGTCTTGGGGATCATCCCGCCCGAGATCGTGCCATTTTCGGTCATCGCGCGCACCTGATCCGCCTTGAGGTCGGTGATCACGTTGCCATGCGCATCGCGCACGCCGGCCACATCCGTCAGCAGCAGCAAACGGTCGGCCTTGAGCGCGGCGGCAATCGCGCCGGCCATCGTGTCGCCGTTGATGTTGTAAGTCTCGCCATTTCGGCCCGCGCCAAGGGGCGCGATCACCGGGATTGCATCGTCGCGGAACAGCGTGTGCAGGATACCCGTATCAATCTGGCTGGGCACACCCACCAGCCCCAGTGCCGGATCGGCGGGATCGCAAGTGACCAGATGCGCGTCCTTGCCCGAGAGTCCCACAGCGCGCCCGCCTTGCGCATTGATCGCCTGCACGATCCGCTTGTTCACGCGGCCCGACAGCACCATTTCGACCACTTCCATCGTGGCCGCATCCGTCACCCGCTTGCCGTTCACGAAGTCGGATTTGATCGCCAGCTTTTCCAGCATCTCGTTGATCATCGGGCCGCCGCCATGCACGATCACCGGGTTCACGCCGACCTGCCGCATCAGCACGACATCGCGGGCGAATGTCTCCATCGCCGCGTCGTCGCCCATCGCGTGGCCGCCGAACTTGATGACGACAATCGCCTCGTCATAGCGTTGCAGATAGGGCAGCGCCTCGCTCAGGGTGCGAGCGGTGGAAATCCAGTCACGGTTCATGTCACGCTTCTTCATCGTTTGATCCATCCTCGGCCCGTTATCCCCACTCGCGGCGCGCTGCGCAAGTCAGACCAGATCGGCGATGGTGGCGCGCAGCGTCGCGATGCCCTCGCCCTTTTCGCTGGAGGTCAGGATCATCTCGGGGAAGGCGGCGGGATGGCGGGCAATCTCACCGCGCACTTGGGCGAGAATATCTTCCAGCGCGGTGCCGCGCAGCTTGTCCGCCTTGGTCAGCACCACCTGAAACGTGACCGCCGCGCTGTCGAGCAGCGACATGATCTCGTGATCGACAGGTTTCACGCCGTGACGCGTGTCGATCAGCACGAAGGCGCGGCGCAGGTTCTGCCGCCCCGAAAGGTAGCGTTTCAGCAGCGCTTGCCATTTTTCGACCACCGGCAACGGCGCGTTGGCATAGCCATAGCCGGGCAGATCGACGAGGTAGTGGCTGTCTGCAAGGGTGAAAAAGTTCACCTCCTGCGTGCGGCCCGGTGTGTTCGACGCGCGCGCCAGCGCCTTGCGACCGGTCAGCGCGTTGATCAACGTGGATTTGCCCACGTTCGAGCGCCCGGCAAAGCAAACCTCGATCCGGTCAGCCTCGGGCAGGCCCGACATGGCGACGACGCCCTTCAGGAAATCTGTCTCGCCCGCAAACAGCAGGCGGCCCCGCTCGGCGGCGTCCGAATCGGGTGGCTCGGCAATGGGGAAGGGGAGCGTTTCCATCAAAGCACCTCTGTTTTGTCGCCGACGGCGATATTGCCGCCCTGCGTTACGACGGCGTAAACGCCAAATTCCTGATCGCCCCGATGCGTTTCGAGGGCGCCCAGCGTATCGGCGTCCCGCTCGCCCGTCGCGGGGTTCGCGGTGGTGGCCCGGCAGCGAACGATATGCTCGCGGACCTCGAGTTTGGCATCGCCGATCTGCAACGTCTTGCCGATCCAGTTCCGCTCGACCCAAGGCGATAGCCCATCCAGCACGATATTGCCGCGCCAGCGCAATACGTCCAGATCCTGCCCCATTTTTTCCGACAGGTCATGATTCGAGGCGCTGTTGACGATGCTGATGGAGGCGAAATCGGTGTCCGTGATGCCGCGCTCCGTTGCCTGCACGATGCGGGCTGGTGCGGCCCGGTTTTCGGGCATCAGGGGGCGGACCCAATCCAAGAACGCCTGCGTATCGCGGCCGGGACGAAACGTCAGGGCAGGGCGGCCAGGGTGGCGCAGTGTGACAGTGCCGGTTGCCTCATCCAACGCGGCGTTGATCGCCATCAGTTGCGGCGCCTTGGCGGCGCGGGTGAAGTTCTGGCACGGCGCCCAGCCCGTGTCGCAGGCGCCTGACTCTTCATGGGCGACAGCCCAGCTGCGATCCCACGGGATCGTGTCCCCTTCCGTCAAAGCGATGCGCTCCAGTGGCTCGCGGCCATGCGCCTTGATAGGATGCCGCCAGATCGCGCCTACGCGCGCTGTCATTTGTCCCCTTTGGTCACCTTTTCGGGCGCCTCACCCTTTGGCTTGCGCTTGAACCCTTCGCGGATGTTGCCAAACACGTCCGGCTTGTAGCCCTGACTGCGCATGATCGCATATTGCTGCGTAAAGGTGATCATGTTGTTCGCAATCCAGTACAGGACCAATCCGCTGGCGAACTGGCCCAGCATGAACATGAACACCCACGGCATCCAGGCAAAGATCATCTTTTGCGTGGCGTCATTCGGTGTCGGGTTCAGCTTTTGCTGAAGCCACATTGAGACCCCCAGAAGGATCGGCAATACACCCAAGGAAATGATCGCCAGCGGAGAGTCGGCACTTGGCGCGGCGTATGGCAACAGACCGAACAGGTTCAGGATCGACGAGGGATCCGGCGCGCTGAGGTCCCGGATCCAGCCAAGCCACGGTGCATGGCGCAACTCCAGCGTGACAAAGATCACCTTGTAGAGGGAGAAGAAGATCGGAATCTGCAGCAGGATCGGCAGGCAGCCCGATGCCGGGTTCACCTTTTCCTTCTTGTAGAGTTCCATCATCGACTTCTGCATCTTCTGCTTGTCGTCGCCGGCCTCTTCCTTGAGCTTTTCCATCTTCGGCTGAAGCTCTTTCATGCGTGCCATGGACACGTATGATTTGTAGGCCAGCGGCAGCAGAAGCGCCTTGATCATCAGCGTCAGGCCGATGATGGCCCAGCCCATGTTGCCGATCACCTGATTGAGATAGTGCAGCACGGCAAAAATAGGCTTGGTCAGGAAGAAGAACCAGCCCCAGTCGATGGAATCGAGGAAGCGGTCGACACCCTGATCGTTTTGATATTCGCGAATCGTTTCCCATTCCTTCGCGCCGGCAAAGACCTGGAGCCGGGTACTGGCGCTTTCGCCGGGGGCGAGCGTCTGGGTCGGCATGCGTGTTGTGGTCTGGTAGATATCGCGCCTTGCGTCGTGCAGCGTGGTCACGTTGAAGCCGCCAGTGTCGCGCGGAATCAGTGTGGTCATCCAGTATTGATCGGTGATCCCGGTCCAGCCGTTCTGCTCGACCGCGATGGTGCTGACATTGTTGGCCGGGTCGAAATCATCGTAATCGGTCTCCGTCAGCTCGCCGTCGGCCATGCGGACGCCGCCTTCATGCAGGATGAAGAAATTCTTCAGATCTTCGGGCAGTCCGTGACGGGCCAGTATGCCGTATGGCGCCAAAGACACGGTGTCATCGCTGGTGTTGCGTGCCGATTGCTGAACATCGAACATGAACTTGTCGTCGACCGAGATCGTGCGGGTGAATTCCAGACCTGCGCCATTATCCCAAGTCAGTGTGACGGGCGTTTCCGGCGTCAATTTTGCGCCGTCTTCGACCTGCCAGAGCGTATTTGCGCCCGGCACGAGATCCCGGGCCAGCCCGGTTCCCGGTGCCCAGCCGAAGAGGGCGTAATAGGGCGCGGCACTGCCGATGGGTGACAGAAGTTCGACGATTTTCGAGTCAGGCTCAATCGTATCGCGGTAGTTTTTCAGCGACAGTTGATCAATGCGGCCACCTTGCAGCGAAATGCTGCCTTTCAGGCTGGGCGTGTCGATTTCGAAGCGCGGCGCATCGGCTACCTGCGGCTCGGCGCTGTCCGTTCCGGGTGTAGTTCCGGTAGTGCCATCTGCGACACTGGGCGCGGCAGCGATGCCAGGCTCGGTTGCCGCGCCGTCGATCGGGCGGCTGGCTGTCGCAGGCGCGCTGACATCCTCCGGAGGCGCTTCAGGGGCGGGAAACAGCACGAACCACAGCATGATCACGAGGAAGCTCAGCGCGGTGGCGAGGATTAGGTTCTTGTTCTGATCGTCCATTCCTGGAAGCCACTCATCTGTTGGGAAGTCACCGGTGGTTCAACAGAGTGCGGCCCCAAAGGTCAAGGGGATTCCGGGCAAAGCGTCCATCCGGCACGGGGTTTGCCCGCAATATCAGCCGATCCGGCGGCCAATCGGCGGCACTTCGGTAAGCTTGGCCAGATGCGCATGAACCCAGTCCGCCGTCCCGTCCAGCGGCATCGGGCGTCCGATACCATAGCCTTGCACGTGGCCGCAGCCCAGTTGCGCCAGCATCGCATGTTCGCCGGACGTCTCGACGCCTTCGGCCAACGTGGCAAGGCCCAGCTGCTCGGCCATGGTCAGGATCGCAGAAACCATGCGCTGCTGTTCGGGATCACGGTCGACCTTCACTACGAAGGATCGGTCGATTTTCAGACGCTGGACATCGAACCGCCGGATCGACGAGATCGAGGCATGTCCAGTGCCGAAATCGTCCAGGTCAATCTGGCAACCGAGCCGCGACAACCCGGCGATATTTCGCACGACCGTGTCATCGGGCGAGGACGCAACGACAGTCTCCAGGATTTCGACGGCCAGCCGTCCGGCATCCAGACCGAAGCGATCCAGTTCCCATTCGATTTTCTTGACAAGACCCGGATTGCGCAGCTCTTCGGGCGAGAAGTTGACGCCGACATGCGGTACGTCCAATCCAGCTGCATCCCACGATTTCAGCGCCGCCAGCGCATTGTACAGCATCACTTCGCCCAATCTTTCCATCTTGTCCCCCTGCCGGAGGGCGGGGAGGAATTCGGCCGGAGCGATGAGGCCGCGCACCGGATGGGTCCAGCGCGCAAGCGCCTCGAATCCACTGACATGTCCGGTATCTGTCGAGATCTGGGGTTGATACCATGGCTGGATCTGACCGTTTTCCAGCGCCTCGGAAGCCTCCCGCACCAGATCTGAATCGCAGGCGATCAATGGTTGCGCCATGGCGCGGCTGTAGGCGCGCGTGGCTGATGGTCCGTGCCGGCGCGCCTCGCCCAGGGCGATGGTGGCCGAATTCAGCAGCGCGGGGCCGGTCCGGTCCTGCGTGCCTGCGCCCTTGAGGCCGGTGTCAATCGCCAGACCAACGGAGGCGGTGACATGGGCGGTCGCGCGGTCGATGGCGATAGGATCCTCCAACGTGGATTGCAGGCGGCTGGCCATGTGCAGCATGTCCCCGAGGTCCAGTTGCCGCACAGGTGCGACGCAGACGGCGAAGAGGTTTTCCTCGATCCGGCAGACCGCATCGCGGCTGCGCAGGGCCGAGCGCAGGCGGTCGGTTAGGCGTGTCATGATCGTGTCGGTCGTGTCGCCGCCAAACCTGTCCCGCAAGGCGCTGTAGTCGTCCAGCTCCAGCAGGATGCAGCCCGTGCGGCGTGACGTTTCCACCGCCCCGCGGACCGCCGCATCAATCGCCTGATCAAAGCCGTCTTCGTCCATATCAGGATCGGACTGTCCTGCCGGGCGCGCAAGCACCGGCCATAGAAAGCCCAAAAGGGTGAGGCATACGGGAAAGCCCAGTGCGATCATGATCAGCATGTCTTCGCCGCCCAGCCAGAATCCGCACAGTACAAGCGCGGGCAAGAACGCGAGGATCGCAAGGCCCGGCGGGACTTTGCGGAGGCGGGCGCGCAGGGCGGTCAGTGATGGTCGGGATTGCAGGAACATCGGGCGGTGCCTTTTCAGATTGCCCGGCCACCCTACGAACGCTCCATCAACAGCTACTTAACGCAGCCGCAGAAGATCATTCAAATTTTCGCCGCTTTTTTGAACTCCGCAGGAAGGTTAATCAATGATATGGATGTAAATCGGCATCCAGAATCGGCCAGTTTAGGCGGGTAGTGAGCGAGTGAAGCCGACCCACCTGCCACGCCGGCATCCGCACGGAACAGCGCGGAGGAAAGGGCAGATGACCTTGATGGATCGTCTGTCGAACGCTCAAAGTTCGAATCTATCCTAACTCGGTCCGGTTCGCCTTCAGGGGTTTCCACGCACGACCCGACGGTTTTCAGACAATGAAACCGGTCGGAAGCTCCCATGACCAAGAAATCAGATCCGCCTCAACCTGGCCTTTCGCGCAGGAACTTCCCGGGAACATCCGGCGCGATTGACGCGGCTATCGGTTTGGGCGAGACGGCGGCTGAGGTGATCGAGGCGCAGTACAAGGAGGGCAAGGCGACCGCGCATATGGATTCTGCTGAAAGTGCCGCCATCGGCGCGCAAGGCGACAGCGAAGGTATCTCCGCGGAAAGAGCTCAAGATCGTTGGTCGTGACCGAGTTCGCATGCCCCACCAGCAAGACGGCCGAGTCCCGCGCGTCAGCAGGACTAAACAACTGCTGGTCATATTGTTTATGCTCATAGATAACACGGATGTTCATGGCGTTATTAAAGTTTCGCCACGCCACGCAATGCAAGCATAGATTGAAAAACTACGAGAAAATGGTGGGAATGTAATGTCGATCGACGCCAAACCTAATTCCCCGTCTCCTGACGTGTCGGGCCCGCATGCGGGCGTTTTGCTGACAGGCGCCGCGCAGTCCAGACGCCTTCGCGAGGCGGGACTCTATGACAGCGCGGGGCAGCCCCTTCCATATTGCGATATCGTGTCCGACGAGCTGACAACCGTGCCCGCTGACCGGGTCCAAATCCCGGACGACGCGAAACTGATACGCGGGTCGGTGTTGTTCGCCGGTCTTGTTCTGGAACAGTTTGGCCACGTCCTTTTGAATTCGCTGGGCCGACTGTGGGCGCTCGAACAGCTTCCAAAAGATACGCGGCTGTTATTCATGCCCAAACGCCGAGCGGCGCGAAAACACTACCCGCATCTGCGTCCAGTTCTCGACTCGCTGGGAATCGGGAACGAATTTTTTCTCAGCAAGGGTCCGTTTGCCTTTGAAGAGGTGTATCTCGCGACGGACCTGTTCGGCGAACGGTTTGGCGGCCTCGGAGCGGAGCGCTTTTTTGACTGGCTCGACCGGAAATGGCCCGCGCCGGGACCGGTGGAGCGCGGGCGCAAAATCTATGTCACGCGCTCTCGCCTCGGCGCAAAGTTTGGACGTTTCGCTGCAGAAGAACACCTGGAGCAACTGTTGATCGCGCAGGGCTACGAGGTCTTCGCGCCGGAACAGCACGAGCTGAAAACTCAGCTATCGCTCTTTCAGCGCGCGGAGCGCCTGATCTTTGCCGAGGGTTCGGCGCTTCATCTTTACGCGATGGTCCGCCGAGCCGACCAAAGGGTCGTGGTCATCCAACGCCGCGATACCTTGCCAAAATTGATCAAGACCCAATTGGCCGCTCGGCCTGGTCGACAGATAAAGGCGATCCACGTACTCAAGGAGCTGTACTGGCCGCCGCGGCGAAGCGATCACCTGTCGGTGGCCCTCCTGGATTTCGACCGATTGAGGGAGGAGCTGGTTGCCGCGAATATGATACGCGCCGACGCGCGTTGGGTGGCCCCCACATACTCGCAGGAACGCGACTCATTGAATGCCGGGCTGGAACCCGGTCAGAAGATGCTCGATCATAGAGGGCGGCGGGTGTTCCTCTCCGCGATTCGGTCCGGTGCGGACTGGAGCAGCGCACAGGCTGCGGCTCAGGGCGAAACGAAAAGCGGTACGTCCTGAAGCTCGTCGGTCTTGCGCACCCCGTCGAACAGGGCGTAATCGCCAGCCTCGATCTGGGCACATGGCGTATAGTCGAAAAGCCCGTAGAACCGCCCGGCGCCGAAGTTCTCCAGCGAAACATCTGCCCATTCGCGTGTGATCGCGTCGTAGTTAGCGTCGAGCGTTCGGTTGTCCGGGTCAAGCCCGCTTACCAGTACAAGCCCGGTCGGTCGGCACCCAATCACCGTCAATTTCAGATCGGGTCGATAATTCTGCAGAATCGGGATCAGCTTCCAGACGTCGCCGGTCCAAGCGTCTTTTGGGGCGTCATCGACATCACGCGTCGTCATCTCGAACGAATATGGGCAGCAATCATGCAGCGCGATGACGCCGTCCGGATGACAATGTTTCTCCGTATGCATGAAATCCCGAAGAAGGTATTCCACTAGGTGCATTCCGTCGAGGAAGCTGAAGCCCAGTCGCACGTTCAATGCCGACAACACGCCAGAGGCGAAGAAATCGTCGCTCGTTTGCTGGAATATATGAAGTGCCGGTTTGACACCGATGACGTTGCTTTTAATCCGAAAATACGGGTCAACAGCGATTGTCTTTCCGCGCACATCCGCGAAACTGCGCCCGGTGCGGCAGCCGATTTCCATATACCAATCGAACAGAAGGCGCGCGTGCAGTCGCTTTAGAAATGGAACGTACCGCACGTCTTCCGGTCTTTTGAAGTCCACTACGCCCGTCCTCGCCTGCTCGCTTTCCCGCTACCTTTTCTGAATGCGGTCCGATTGGCAAGCGGACTGGCCCCCGCTGGGGGGCTGAGCGGGGAGCGCCTGCGCAATCGAACCTGCGGGTCCGGTCTGTGGTGATCGCACCGGACTACGCATTTGCGCCGGATCGCGAATGGGTCCGGTGGATCAGGGCCATTTTCCGCTGCAGGCGTCAGACACCGAATTGCAAACGAAAGAACGTGTTTTGAGGAACAGCGATTCTACCTTAGTATGATCTGCACAAGTTGATAGGGTATCGGCCCCATGCACATCGGCGGCAATCCCCATCAGATCTTGATTTAAAGTCGGCGCTTTCCGGCGGCAATAATTTCCGGGGTGGCCTCATGGCATTGCAGACCCGTGATTTGTGGATGTTGACACTCGGCTCGCTGGGCGACGTGGCGGTGAATGGCCTGCAGCACGCCCTTCCGGACGGTATGCATCTGCGGTGGAGTTTCAGGCCGGAAAAAGGCTTCCCGTGGTACGGTTACTACCTGTTCCGCCGCCCCGCCCAGCCCAAGGAAAAACGCAGACACTGCATCAGCCGCGATTTGCAGCAGCAAAGGCCCGGAGCCATCCTTCCCAGCGGCACGAACCTGATCTTCGGCACGCTGGAGAGCGACACGCCGATCAGTCTGGTCGACGCCTTTCCTGCGGCGGGTGTACCCGAGATCGACCTGGAAGACCGGTCCTGGCTGCGCTTCCGCCCCCCGTCGCCCGAACTGGCCTATTGGGCCGAGGCGACCATCGGATTCCCCAAGCGGACCGGCGGCGAGAATACCTGCGTCGATTTTCGTCAGGACCGGCCCGGACCACTCCCCAACCCGTTCGAGCGGATGGGCGCGCGCTTTACCGCGATCGCGTCTGGCGGCGCGCCCGCAGCTCAGGGCCGGATCACCACAATTTCGGGGCACACCGGATGGGAGGTGCTCGCGCAGGGCCTGATCGACCTGCCCTGCGAGGCGGAAAGCGTCTCGGTGATACTGGTGAACGGGGCAACCCCGCCAAAGCTTGAGGCGCTGGACCGCGACGGTAACGGGATCGACGCGGTGGGCGCGACCGGCGCCGGGCCGGAGGTGGTGACGCTGACCGGGCCGGGGATCGCCTCGCTCCGGATCACCGCGCCGCAGAACGAAACCGCCGTGCTGCGGGTGTGCTGGAGTTGCAGGGGGGATCAGCAGCCGGGCGAGAAGGCCGAGATCACGGTCGAAGGTTTCTACGGCGCCGGGCTGATGGCCTCGGAAATCGTGGTGGGTGCGCCCGGCGACGTGGTGAAGGTGCAACTGAACGCAGACGCCATGGACCGGATCGAGATCGGCCACGGCCCGGCGGTCCTGATCGACCTTTGCGTCAAGGTCGTGAGCGCTGGATTGCGGCAGGGCAAATGGGAGACGCTGGAGGGTTTCGATTACCCGCTGTGCCTGCCGGCGGCCCATGCGGACTACCCCTGTCCGGGCAAGCCCGCCAACGATGCCGCCGCCGAAGCTCTGGGCTTGTCGCGCATAGTCTATGGCCCCTCGGCGCCCTGGGCCGGGGCACCTACGG
This sequence comes from Roseovarius sp., assembly GCA_036568405.1. Classification (GTDB taxonomy): domain Bacteria; phylum Pseudomonadota; class Alphaproteobacteria; order Rhodobacterales; family Rhodobacteraceae; genus Roseovarius. The sequence goes on along the minus strand of DATCSR010000005.1, from coordinate 15,881 downwards.
ACGAGATCCGCGACCAGCTGAACCGGCTGGTCGTGGGGGGACCGCCCAGCGCCGGCGGCGATCCGATGCATCTGCGCGCGGATCCGGTGGCTGGCTCTCCGGCGCCTTCGCCCGAGGCCGGCGGCGTCATTGTCCAGCAGCAGCAGAAACCACTGGACCTTCTGCTTCTCGGCACCCTGCAGCCACCTGTGGCGCAGATGCTGGGGCTGTACTGGTACGACAAGTCGGCGCTGCCTGGCGAGTCCTACGATTATCTGCTGGTGGCGGACCATAACGGTCAGCTCGGCGGCAGCGCGGCAAGCGGGTTGAACTGGGTCAACGGGCCTTCGGACTTCTCAGAGAACGATGGCTTCATCGCATATGACCGGCAGGTGACGGGGGCGCCGCCGCTGGCGCCGCCTCAGGGACTGAGCGCCTATGCGCTGCCCGGCTCCACCGTTGCGCCGGATGCGGGCGGGCCGGTGATCGACGCGACCAATAATTCCGGGTTGGCATGGGATCAGAAGCTGGCGTTCGGCATTCTGGCAGAGGGCGCGCCGGTGCTCTATCATGTCTGGCGCGCGGACCTCGGCAATGCCGAGGCGCCGCCCCCGCCGGATGCCGGGGATTTCTCGCCGCTGACCAAGGACTCGCCGTTGCCGGTGGGACGTGTGGCGCTCAATCCGCCGCAGATCCCGCCGCAACCGGACGAATGGCCGCCATTCGCGATCAACTACATCGACCGGGCCTTGGCGGATGGCTGGTACGCGTATCAGGTGAACGGGGTCGACCTGTTCGGCCGGCATTCGGCGTTCAGCCCGCCAGCGGACTGGCGGCAATGGACGCCGCAGCCGGTGCCAAGGCCCTGGTATTACCGCGACCCTCCGGCGGGTCCGGTTCGGGACCCGGCAAAGATCCGGCTGCTGGACAAGATCCCGCCGCCACCGCCACCGGGGGTCGAGGCCTTCGCACTGGATCCGGACGATCCCACGGTGCTGAAGGACGCGGCCTGGCAGGCCTGGCGCGACAGTCTCAGCCCGGCGGAGCGCGACGACGTGATCGGGCTGCGGGTCCGCTGGCGTTGGGACCTGGCGCAGCAGCGGCAGGCACCGGACACGCGCGAGTTCCGAATCTATATAAATCCGGCCCCGGCCAATGCCCTGCGCGGGCGGGTAACTGCGGTGACTGCGGCGGGCGCGACCGAAAGCGATGTCGTCACCGATATTGCCCATGGCGAGGGGGCCAACGCGTTTGCCGGGATATCGGTGCGGATCGGCGCGAAATCCTTTCGGATTCTGTCCAGCGGGGCGGCCTCTCCGCTGCGGTTCAGGGTGAAGAATATCGGGCCGACCGACAATGTGCGCCCGGCGTCGCGCACCCGCTGCACGCTGTCGCTGCCGACCGCGTCGGCCCTGTTCCGGGACTATGTCAACGCGCCCGCCTGGGCGGAGCGCGCCCTGACCGTCGGATTCGCAGAGCATGTTACCGCAAACGGCACCGACCGCGTCTACGAGGTGTTGCTGCCGGTGGCGGGCAGCGCTGACCGCAGCGGGCTGACGCTGCCGGTGTCGCTGGCCGAGCCGATGTCGGCGGGGCTGGTCGGTGTGACGGCGGCGGATGACCGGCCCCACACACCCGATACGCGCGGCGATCCGGCGCGGTTTGGCAACGAAAGCCGCGTCGGCGGGCCGGCGACCGTGTTCCGGGTGTTGCGTGACAAACCGCCCGCACCGGTGATGCCGCCCGACAGTGGCAAGGTTTGGGCCAGCAAGGCGGATTATCACGGGCGTTCCTACTACACTTTCCGCTGGCTGCCCGTGCCACTGCTGAAGACCTTTGTCTACCGCGCCATGGACGACGCGGTGGTCAAGGCGGACATGGCCCAGCGGCCCCGCCCCGCCCTGCAACCTGCCGACCTCGCGCATTTTCCCGATGAGGCGAGCGAGCCGGCATGGGACGCGCTGAAGCGCCAGCAGGTGGCGGCGGAACTCAACGCGCTCAACGCCGTCGATGCCAGCGATCCCGTCGCGGTGCGTGCGGCCTATGGCGCGCTGTCCAATGACGGGCTGCGGGTGCTCGCGGGGCTACCGGGGACCGAGCGCGCCTTTGTCCAGCTGACCCATCTGCCGCTGGACCCCGACGCGCCCGAATCCGGTGCGCCCGGCGGGCTGAGGTGGCGCCGGGTTGGACCGGACGTGGCGCAAAATGCGCTGACAGCGGCAGAGCGGGCCTATGTGGACACGCTGGATGGCAAGGCAAGCAACCGCTATTTCTATCGCTGCGCCTATGTTGACGAAGTGCAGAACGTGGGCGCGCTGGGGCTTTCCAGCTCTCCGGTGTGGCTGCCCGATGTCGCCGCGCCGGTGGCACCGCGGATTGCCCGGCTGGTGTCGGGCGACCGGCAGGTCACGGTCGAATGGGCCTCGAACCGCGAACCCGACCTTGCAGAATACCGCGTCTACCGGGCTTTCGACCGCGCGGCATCGCAGGACATCCGGCTGATGAATCAAGTACATTCCGTCGCCGTGCCCCAGGGCGATCCGGCAGCGCGGCCGAAAACCGTCGGCTGGACCGATACGCCGGTGCCCGGGCTGCGCGATGTCTGGTACCGCGTGGTGGCGGTGGACCGGGTGGACCCGGACCCGAAGGGCGGCGGCGGCAATGTCTCGGCTCCGTCGGCGGCGATGCGGGGTCGCGCATTTGACCAGACCCCGCCCGATGCCCCAGTATTCAGCACTGCCGAATGGGTGCGGGTCGACCAAACCGGCGCGCCCCACGCGTGGACGGATCCGGTGCCTGCCGGACAGGTGCGCACCCCTGCGGTCCGGCTGGAATGGCCCGCAGGCGCCGCAGACACGCGGCTGATCGTCCAGAGCATGAGCGAGTTCGACGGCGGCTTTTCCGCCGCCTCCGGCTGGCTGGAGCCGGGCACGACCAGCTTCCTGCACCACACCGACCGCAATTTCGAAGCCTTGACCTACCGCCTGAAGACGCAAAGCGCGGCGGGCAACGTCAATACCGTGTTCCATCCGACGACATTGCCGCCCCCCGCCTGAGGCGGGTGTGGCGGTTCCTGAAGGAAACAGCCGATGCCAACGCTGACCGATCTGAAGAACAAGTGGTTCCTCCCGATGACCGGCAACAACCCGGACGGCGTGCCGCAGCGCAGGCATTCCGCGGATGCCGGGCCGAACACGCTGAGCGTCTCGACCGACGGCAACCTTGTCACCCCGCTGATCGACGGCGAGACCTACATGCAGCGCTGGCGCGACCGGCTTGTGGCACTGGGCGGGTCCGGCGAGTTCATGCATGGCGGCTGGCGCTTTGAAGAGGTCAAGCCCGACGGCGAGACCGCTGCGACCAAGAACGCGCTCGAAGAGGTGCGCGATTCCAACAGCGCGGGCAGCGACACATGGGTGCTGATCTGTCGCAACTTGCTGATGCAGCCGTTCAACCGGCCCACGACCAGCTGGCTGCGCGGGGCCGGTGTCTCGACCACCTGCATGGACGCGCGGTTTCCCGCGGGCGGCAGCAACCACCAGAAATTCGCCCTGCACAAGGACGTTGCGGCGGCCTCGGCACAGCTGGGATCGATCGACCTGTCCTTCTCGCGGTGGGATACGCCGGTTCACGCCCCCGCCAACCCCGACTGGCACCCCACCCACGGCAAGCAGACCCATGACACCGGCGCCTTTGTCGAAGGTCCGGCGGTGGGCGACATCGAACGCTGTTTCCGCGAGCGCTGGAACGACACGACCCGCAGCACCGGGATGCAGCCACTCCTACCGCGCCAGCCGCTGATCACGTCGCCCATCGCGGCGCCGGCGAGCGTCGGACCGCATTCGGTGCAGGTGCTGCGCACTTACGGCATCACCAACCGGCTGTTCGGCTACTCGTGGCACGCCACCGGAGAGTTCACGGTCTGGGCCTCGTACCTGAACGCGATCAAGCGCGCCTCGACCTACATCTACATCGAGGACCAGTATTTCCTGCCCTTCGACTGGCCGCCCTGCTTTTCGCGGACCGGCGCGGCGCGGGACACAGATATCGTGTTCCAGTTGGGCGAGGCGATGAGGCGCGGGGTCCATGTCATCGTCCTGACCCCCAGCAACGACGAAGACGCGACCCACATGTTCCAGAAATACCAGCGCGACGTGGGGGTCAATTTCCTCAACGCCGTGCGGGCGGGCGGATCACCGGGCGAGGTGGTCGTGTCGTCACTGCAGAATGGCGGGACGGATGTCTATGTCCATTCCAAGCTGATGATCGTGGACGACGAGTTCGTGCTGATCGGATCGACCAATGTGGGCCAGCGCAGCATGACCCATGATGGCGAACTGCATATCGGCGTGGTGGACGATAACGACCTGTTCGCCAAGGATCTGCGCAAGACGCTATGGGCCGAACATACCGGGCGCCCTGCGGGCACGCTCGATCCGTTCCCCACAGCGTTCACACACTGGAAAGCCGACACCGCGGCCAGCGGCGGCCACCTGAGGCCATACCCGGTCGATCCCCTGTCGGTTTTTCCGGCGGTCGCAGGGTCCAACGCGCCGCCGCTCACCCATTCGACGACCATGAGAACCGTGGTCGACCCCTATGCCGGACCGGCGGGGATCAGATGACGACGCTGCCCGATATGGTCGGCGGCGGGCGCCTTAGCGAGGGAATGTTATGACCGAAGCGACCGGACTGCCACTGCTCAAGGCCTTCAAATCCGACATCTTTCCGCTGGATCGGCTGGATCCGGGCGGCGATCTGGTCGAAGTCCTGTCGAAGATCCTGGTCACCGAATACGAGCAGGAACAGCTGTCTCCGGGACCGGGCGGGCGGTTCGAGGTCGGGCTGACGGTCGAGGACGAGGCGGTTTTCGACATCGTGGGGCTGGACGGCTTTGCCATCGTGCTTGGCGGTGCGGGTGCGACGACGCTGCGCTTTGGCGTGACTTACAGGCCCGACGGCTGGGAGGTGATGCTGGGCGCCGGCGCGCGGCTGCGGTTCCCGCGCAACGTGCTGAAACCGGTAAAGCGCGAAGGCGACGCTTGGGTCGACGATCCGTCGCGCGACTATGCCGAGCTCGGGATCTCCGCGGGGATCATCGTGGACAACAACTGGGACGTGGATTTCGACGGCTCGAACGCGTTCACGCTGGAGCCGGCAATGATCGCGGACTCGGGCCTCGTCATCGAGGGCGAGGTGGCGCTGGATTTCTCCGAGACGCGGGCGCTGCCGGAAAGCGCGGCGCTGGGGCTGCCGCCAAGCTGGAAAGGCGTGGTCTTCCGCTCGCTCATCCTGCACCTGCCGGATGACGTCACCGAAGCGGTGCCGGTGGCCAACCTGCAATTCACGAACTTCCATATCGGGTCGGGCGGCGTCAGCGGCTCCATCGCGCTGAACGGCACACCCAGCGGCGGTGCCATCGCCGGGTTCCCGTTCCGCCCCACGCGGCTGGAAGTGGAGCTGGTCCAGAACTGTCTGACCAGCGCAGAGATCGAGGGCCAGCTGACGCTGTCGTTCTTCGACGAGGCGCTGGACGTGGTCGCGGGCTTTGATCTGGACGGCAATTTCACTGTCTCGGTCGCGGCGGACAGCGGTCTTGTCACGCTGAACAAGCCGGGCCTGTTGGATCTGTCGGTGGACGGCATCCGCTTTGCCCGCGAGGACGACGTGTTCCTCGTCGGCATTTCGGGCACGCTGACGCCGCTGATCGGCGGGCTGGACTGGCCCGGTTTCACCATTCAGGAACTGTCCGTCGACTCGCGCGGCAACGTAAAGCTGGACGGCGGCTGGCTGAACCTGCCCGACCAATACACGCTGGATTTCCACGGCTTTTTCGTCAGCATCACCCAGCTGGGCATGGGCAGCACCGAGGATGGCGGCAAGTGGATCGGCTTCTCGGGGAGCATCAAGCTGGTCGACGGGCTAAGCATCGGCGGTTCCGTCGACGGGCTGAAGCTGACCTGGTACGATGACGGGCGCGACCCCAAGCTGACGCTGTCCGGCGTGGGGGTGGAACTGGAAATCCCCGAGGTCCTGCGCTTCAAAGGATCGGTCAGCTACAACGAGCTACCCGGCCCGCAGCACCGCTTTGACGGCGACATCACGCTGGAACTTCTGGCGCTGGATCTGCGGATCGACGGCAAGATCGTGATCGGCACCGATACCGATGCCGGCGGGCAGACCTACACGTTCTTTGCGCTTTATATCGGGGTCGAACTGCCGGCGGGCATCCCGCTTTGGGCGACGGGGCTGGGGCTTTACGGCGTGGCCGGGCTGATCGCGATCAACATGGCGCCGAACAAGGGCGCGGCCCCCAACCCGCTGCACCCCGCCAGCCGGACCGACGAGGAATGGTACGAGAATTTCGACGGCTCGGACGGCTGGTACAAGCGCCCGACCCGCGGCGTCACCGACCTGCGCAGCAAGTGGGACCCGGAACCCGGAGGCTTCGCGCTTGGCGGCGGGGTGACCATCGGCACGCTGCCCGACAACGGTTTCACCTTCAACGGCAGCCTGCTTCTGGTGATCTCCTTCCCCGGCCCGGTGATCCTGCTGGAGGGCAAGGCCAACATGCTCAAGCAGCGCTCGGCGCTGAGCGACGATCCGCTGTTCCGTGCACTTGTGGTGCTGGATTTCCGCGCCGGAGAGATGCTGTTCGGGCTGGATGCGAAATACAAGGTCGGCGATGGCGGCGAGCTGATCGAGATCGGCGGCAGCGCCGAGGCGTTCTTCGACTTCAACGACGCGAACCGCTGGCATCTGTATCTGGGCCGCAAGGACCCGCGCGAACGGCGCCTCAGGGCGCAGATCCTCAGCCTGTTCGAGTCGAACTCATACTTCATGATCGACCCGCAGATGCTGCAGACGGGCGCCTGGACCGGCTATGACAAGCGCTGGTCCTTCGGCCCGCTCAGCGTGACGATCGAGGCGTGGATCGAAGGCGGCGTCGCGGTCAGCTGGAAACCGGTCTATTTCCACGGCGAGATATGGCTGCACGGCAAGGTCGAGCTGAAGGTGTTCGGCTTCGGGCTGGGCCTGCACGCGGATGCCCGGTTCTCCTGCGATGTGTTCGACCCGTTCCACGTCAAGGCCGAGCTGAGCGTCGGCATCAACCTGCCCTGGCCGCTGCCGGATTTCGATGTCGACATCACGCTGGAATGGGGCCCGACGCCAGACCAGCCGCCGCTGCCGATGCCGCTGAAGGAAATCGCGGTCGAGCATTTCAAGTCCACCGCAAGCTGGCCGCTTCCGCAGGGCGACCTGATGCTGCCCGTGGTGGCCGACGCCGAGGGGTTCCTGACCGAACCCGTGCCCGCCGCCAACCTGGGCGCGCCGCCGCCCGCCAACGCGCCGGTGGTGCCGATGGATGCACGCCCGCGGATCACCTTCGGGCGCACCGTGCACGACGATGCGCTGGTGGGGACCAACGCGCAGCCGGCATGGCCCGGCGCGGTGCCGCCGGGATACGAACGCATCGGCGACCCCGAACAGAACGAGGGTCCGATGCGCGTGCGCTACGCGGTCAAGGAAGTCGTGCTGGCGCGCTGGGACGGCAGCGCGTGGCGGACCGAAGCGCGCAAGCCCGCAATCCCGGCGGAACCGGACGCGAAGGCGCTGTTCGGTTCGTGGGCGCCCATGCCGCAACTGCCCTCGGGCTCGGTCCTGCCGGGCAGCGACCCGCCGGTGTCGAACTCCAAGCTCTGGCTCTGGTCGAAATCACCCTTCGATCACAGCGTGCATGGCGGCAGCGCGTGGGACGAATGGTTCACCGACGTGTTCGACCAGTACCCCTGCATCCCGCCGGTGCCGGAGCGCACGATCTGCTGCGATTTCGACGACATCCCGGAGGGGACGCAGCTGACCCTGCCGATGACCTGTTACGAGCACAGCGAAATCGTCTATGTCGGCCGTCTAGAAGGTCAGGTCACGGCGCTTCCGGCCGAGATCGACGGCCACCGGCACGCCTTCTGCTGGAGCGCGCCGCCCAAGGTGCCGTCCACGACGGTGCCGGTGCAGGGCGGGTCATTCGGCATCGTGCTGAGCGGCCCGGCCGCGCGGCGCATGACGCTGCTTTTCGCGCAGCGCGATCCGGTCGTGCGGCGGCTGTGCTTCACGGTCGGGCGCGAAACCGGAACGCTGCTGCAATTCCCGCTGACGGTGAACAAGACCACGGTGAGGATCTTTGACAGGACCGGCAGGGCGATCGGCCAGCGGACGCTTGGGGTGTTCGATTCGAACCGTTTCGGCTTCGACATGGGATGGAAGGCCGAGGTAGAATTACCCTGCGCCACCGCGCGGGTCAGCGTCACGCTGATCCAGTCGGCGTCGCCGGTCAAGATCGCGGGTCTGGATGCGGACGGGTCGGTCGTGGCCGTGACCGAAGGGCCGGATCAGCAGGGCGTTGTCACGGTCCTACTTCAGGGCGCCGACATCGTGCGCATCGTGATCGACGCGCCGCAGGACGAAACCACCCTGATCGAGATCTGCACCGATTGCGTTGCCAGCGGAGAACCCGGCGTCAGCGTGACGGCCATCGATGACGGGGGCGGCACCTTCGGGCCGTTCCTGCCTTCGGGCGGTCTGGTGACGGTGCCCGTGCCCGACCTTCGGGCGGTCCGCATCGACGTGCGCGAACGGGCCTGCCTGATCCGTGTCTGCGTCACCTACCCGCCGGACGCCGCCGCCGTGGCCGCCGCGCAGGAAATGCAGCAGAACCTGCTGGATTCCATGGCGCTGTGGGGCGACGAGGGAGAGGTTCTTCACCCCGACAGCGACTACCGCATCGTGGTCGCGACCGAGGTCGACGCGATAGGCGAGGGCGCACTCAACGGGGTTACCAAGACGCTGAACGTGACGCAGGCGGGCTATTTCCGCACGCAGGGCCCCCCGGGCCTGACTGCCCTGTCCTCGCCGGTGAACCATCCCCCCGAGGAACCCTTCGATTCCGGTCTGGAGGATCTGACGCGTTATGTGCGGCAGACGGTGCCGCCGACGGTGCCGGTGCCGGGCCAGCAGCCGCTGCGGCCGCGCCCGGTCTACCGCGCCTATGACGTGGGTGTGGCTTTCAACGAGGATTACGTCGACCTGATGTACCGGCTCGCCCATCGCGACCTGTCGCTGTATCTGTACGACGCCAACAACGAACTGGTGCGCGATGCAGAGGGGCGGCTGATCGTGGCGCCGAACCTCTGGGGCCGCACTGCGGATATCCTGCTGAGCGAAAGCACGATCCGTTATCTCTCGGTGATCGACGCGGCGACCTGCGTGGCGACCGATCCCGAGATCATCCCGCACCAGAAGACCCTGTTTTCGGTCGACATGGGGCAGGTGCTGGAACCCGACGCCGCCTACGAAGCGCGTCTGGTCCCGCTGCTCCTGCACGAGGATTTCCGCGACGGGCTGGGCGATTGGACCATCGTGGATTCGGGCGGCAACCAGACGCCGTCCGGCTGGGACACGCTGGGCCACCCGGCGCTGGAGGGCACGGGCACGGTGGCCGCAGGGCCAGTGGTGACACTGGCCGGCGCGGGCGATCTGTCGGCGCTCGACCCTGCGACGGACAGCGTTATCCTTGCCACCGACACGGCGCGGCAGAGCAAGACCTACCGCATCATAGCGGTCGATAACGTGGCCAAGACGCTGACGCTGGACGGCAATCCGGTGCTGTCTTCGGGTACCTCCGCATGGGAAGTGCCCGGCTGGGGCGCGGTGGTTCAGACCTCGAACATCTGGGGCGGCAGCACCGCAGCAGCGTCCGCGGCCAAACCCGGTACAATGCTGATCGGTGGCGATCCGGGCTGGACGGATTACCGGCTCAGTGTGCTGATGCGGTCGGCGGATGATGACGCTTTCGGTGTCGTGCTGCGCTATTCCGGCGCGGGCGATTTCTACCGGTTCTCGATGGACCGCGAGCGCGGCTACAGACGGCTGGTGCGTTTCTCGGGCGGTGCCGCAACCACATTGGCCGAAGACGACTTTGTCTATCAGAGCGACAGCGACTACCTGATCACCATCGAGGCGCTGGGCGAAGATCTGCGGGTCTATCAGGATGGTGCGCCGGTCTTCGACGTGACCGACGGCACCCATGGCGGCGGGCGCGTCGGATTCTATTGCTGGGCCAACCAGGGCGCGCGCTTCGCCGATCTGCGCGTCGACGACCTGAGCATTACCGCGCCGGTGGTCTACCGGTTCCCGTTCGTGACGTCGGATTATGCCGACGTCTATCATCACCTGCACAGCTTCGACGACCGGCTCTGGGCGACAGATGCGCAGGACGGCGCCCTGGCGGCAGAGATCGGCGCGGCCGTGGCGCCGGGCAGCGTCGTGACAGAGGATGAGACCCGGGCCTTCGACGCGTTCGAGGCCAAGGTGCTGGGCGCAGCCGCCCAGACGGAACCGGAGCGGGTCGAGGTGCACCGGATCGCCGCCAATGGCGGTGATATCGGGCTGCTGCTGCGCAGTCCCGAACCGCTGGACTGGTCGCGCACGTCTTTCAGCGTTGAGCGCGCCGCACGCGACCTGCGGGTGCCTGCGGCACCGGGCGACCTGAAAGTGACCGAACTGACAGTCGGCGGCGACGATGCCAATGACGAAAGCGTCACTGTGCTGGCGCGGCGGCGGCAAAGCCTTGCTGGCCACGTGATCGAAACCTACGGCATCCCCGGCCCGCTGCGGGACGCCGCGCCGGATCTGCTTCTGGAGGATGATTTCGACAGGGACGGCGGTGTGCTGTTCGAGGAGGGCTTTGACGCCGGGGCGCTGGATACCTACCGCATCGTCGATGCGGGCCTTGCCATTTCCGGGCCCTCGCAATGGGCGGTGACCGGGGGCGAGATCGTGCAAACTGCGAACATCCATTCCGGTCCGTCTTTTGGAACGACGGTGGCGCGCCACGGGACCATGGCCCTGACCGGTCTGCCGAGGCGCAACATCCGGCTGACCGTGGGCATGACGTCGACCGACGACGATGCCATCGGTGCCGTGTTCCGCGTAGAGGACGACCGCAACTACTACCGCTTCTCGATGGACCGCGAGCGCAGCTATCGGCGGCTGGTGAAGGTCGTGGACGGCACCGCGACGGTTCTCTGGCAGGACAACGCGATCTACGACACCAATCGCCGGTACGAGTTGCGGATAGACGCCGTGGACGATGTGCTGGCCGGGTATCTCGACAACCACCCGCTGTTCCGGGTGGTGGACGATTCCATCCGCGCGGGCCAGGTGGGACTCTATTGCTGGGCCAATATCGGCGCACGGTTCGACACGCTGCGCGTCGAGGCGCTGGAGACCGATCCGCTGTTGTTTCAGCCACCGCTGGAGGATGCCGGGGAACTGGAGGTGCTGGATACCGGCACCTTTAGCGCACCTTCGGCTTGGGATGCGGTGGCGGGCGTGGTCAGCCAGACCAGCAACATCTGGGGCGGCACGTGGGGCGGCATAGAGGCGCCCGGCACCATGGCGCTGCTGGCGCCCGGTTTCGCGGATCTTGACCTGTCGGTCACGATCACCTCTGCCGATGACGATGCGGTGGGCGTGGTGTTCCGCCATGTGGATCCCGATACGTGGTACCGCTTCTCGATGAGCCGGCAGCACGGCTATCGGCGGCTCGTGGCCAGTGTCGGGGGCGCCGTGACGGTGCTCTGGCAGGACGCCACTCCCTACGTGATGGGTCAGGCAAACGCCGTCACCATCCGCGCCGAGGGCCGCAGGCTGCGGGGCTGGATGAACGGCGCGCCGCTTTTCGACCTCACGGACGCGGCGATTGCCGGCGGGCGGGTCGGCTTCTACAGCTGCGGCAACGCGGGCGTGACATTCGCGGCCGTCTCGGTCTGCGACCCTGTGCGCCGCGTCGGCGCGTGGCGTCTGGTCGACGAGATCGCCAGCCCGGCGCCGTCGCGCTGGCGGGCGGGGGGCGGATCGCTGCGGCAGACCGCGGCACTGGGCGGCCCCGTGGCCGGGGCACGCGGCGCGCTGGCGCTTGCGGGTCAAACCAGTTGGGACGACGTGCGCATGACCGTGCGCGGGCGGTCCGACGCCCCCGATGCCATCGGCGTGGTGTTCCGCTACCGCGACCCGGACAACTGGTACCGGCTGGCGCTGGACGCGCAACGCGGCTTCCGGCGGCTGGTGCGCTGCCTGGGCGGCGTGCAGAGTGTGCTGTGGGAGGACGCGCACCCGCCAGCGACCGGGGCCAGCTTTGCGCTCAGGATCGACGCGGTGGGCGACCGCCTGTCGGCGGAGATGGGCGGGCTGCCGCTGTTCCGGCTGACCGATGCCAGCCATGCGACCGGCGCCGTGGGTCTCTATGCCTGGCAAAACCCCGGCGCCCGGTTCGAACGGGTCGAGGTTACGCGCCCGCCGCTCGACGCTTATGCGCTGTTCCGCGACCGTTTCGCGGCGGGCGACATGTCGGCATGGAGCTTTGTCGACCAGGGCACCCAATCCGCGCCGTCGGCATGGAGCATCGTCGCCGGAGAATTGCGCCAGACCAGCAACATCCACAGCCTTCCGGTGGACCCGGCGGACGTGCCAAAACCTGGCGCGTTCGCGGTCGCCGGGAACGTTGCGTGGGGCGACGTGGTCTGGACCGCAGACCTTCAGGCCGGGGATGACGACGCCATCGGGGTCATGTTCCGTGTGGCGGGACCAAACGATTATTACCGCTTCTCCATGGACCGCGAACGCACCTACCGAAGACTGGTGCGCTGCGAGGCCGGCGTGTTCACGACGCTATGGCAGGATGGCGGGAGTTACGAAACTGGCCGGCGCTACAGTTTCACCATCGCCTCCATCGGGGCGCGGCACACGATTTGGCTGGATGGCATCCCGCTGGTCGAAGTCGAGGATGCCACGCACGCCGCCGGACGGATCGGCCTTTATGTCTGGGCGCATACGGATGCGCGGTTCTCCAACGTGCGCGTGTTCGGTCCGGGCCGACTGGCCACCGCCGATCTGCTGGACGAGGATTTCGCGCAAGCCTCGACAGAGCCGTGGTCGGTTGTGACCGCGGGCACGCAATTGGGCCCGGCGGTCTGGGACGTGGCAAATGGTGAATTGCGCCAGACCAGCAATGTCTGGGGCGGGATCGACAATTTCGCCGAGTTGGGCAAGCCGGGCAGCATCGCGCTATATACCCGCGAGCTGTCGCTGGACGATGCCGGGCTGGTCGGAGGCTCTGCGGACTGGTCGGATTACCGGGTCACGGTCCGGCTGCGCTCCGGAGATGACGACGCGATCGGAGTTGTGGTCCGCTATCGCGATGCCGACAACTGGTACCGCTTCTCGATGGACCGGCAGCGTGGCTACCGGCGGCTGGTACGGTCGGTGAACGGCACGGTGACCGAGCTGTGGGGCGACACCCAGGCCTACACGCTGGGCCGCGACTACCTGCTGACGCTGGACGCCATCGGCGACACGCTGGTCGGCTACCTTGACGGGGCGGTGCTGTTCTCGGTCAGCGACGACAGCCATGAGACGGGCACCGTGGGGCTGTATGTCTGGGCCAATACCGGCGCCGTGTTCCATTCGGTGCGGGTGACCGCCGCGGACTGGATAACGCATCACCGCTTTGCCAGCGACGAGCCGCGCCGCGCGGCGGGCACAAGGGTCGTGGTGCATTCCGGGAACGCCATGGACTGGACAGCGCCGCCGGTGCCGGGCGTGGCGCGGCACTTCATCGCCAAGGCGCCGGACCCGGGCCGCAGGCGCCTGCCCTCGATGCGGGCGCTGGACGTGCGGCTGCGCGATGCAAAGCGGGAGACCGTGCATGCCCGGCGCTTCCTCGAAAACGGGGCATATGCGGCGATGGGCGGAGCAACGGTACTGCGCAACGCGGACGGCACCGGCCTCGCGATCTTTGCTGGAGCGCCGCTGCCGGAAGGGTCTTACCGTCTTCGGCTGGTGTACCGCCGCGACAATACGGCGGCTAAGCCGGACAGCCTGGTGTTAAGCCGGGCGGGCGACACCTCGGACGAGGTCGTCTGGCTGGACGTTCCATGGCCCGAGACCTGATGGGCGCCCGGAGGGATTCCCGCAGACGCCATGAAACAGCCCTTGGCGATGGGCCTCGTGCAAGGCGAGCCAAAGTTCGCGTCAAGGCTAGACAAACAAATGGAAAAGGCCGCCAGAGGCGACCCATTCAAGCGGATATAAGCGTGATGGCGGCGGACCGAGGAGGATTCTCCAATATGGCGACATTCAAGCAAGTCATTGATAAATAATAATTGTTTATTTTCGTGTCATGCGAAATGTCATGAAATTTTCATGCGGTACTTGAAGCTTTCATATGTCAGGATGCGAAATTCCGGTAGGCGGCGCTTGTTTAAACGACGATCAGCGTCTGTACGAAACAGCCGTGCTCGTGATCTGAGTAGTATTGAAAAATCTTTCAGGCAACGGCGAGCAGACCTTCTATGACTTGATCCAGGGCGCTGTTCGAGAGATGCGGCCCCATGGGCAAGCTCAGCACCTCGCCAGCCAGAAGCCGGGCAACAGGCAGCGCGTCTGGGGCAAGTCCCATTCCGCTATAGGCCTGTTGCATGTGAGGCGGGATGGGGTAATGGATGAGCGTCCCGATTTCGGCTTGGGCCAGTTGTGCCTGAAGCTGATCGCGCGCCGTTGTGCGGATGACGTAGAGGTGCCACGCTGGATCCGCCCAGTCGGGAACGTAAGGCAGAGTAACGTTACTCTCGGCCAGCTCTGCATTGTAGCGTTTTGCGATTGCACGACGTCGGTCCGTCCATTCTCCCAAAGCGCGTAATTTTACGCGAAGCACGGCGGCCTGGATCGGATCAAGCCTGGAATTTACGCCCAGATTTTCGTTCACGTATTTCTCACGTGAGCCGTAATTGCGCAAAATCCGGATACGTTCGGCCAGATCGGCGCGGTTGGTTGTCACCGCGCCGCCATCGCCCATAGCGCCCAGGTTCTTGCCGGGGTAAAAACTCCAGCAAACCACATCGCCATGCGCCCCGATCCGCTGCCCCTTGTAGCGGGCGCCATGCGCTTGGGCTGCGTCCTCTATCACGGCCAGACCGCGCGCTTTGGCCAGAGCCAGGATCGGGTCCATGTCCGCAGGCTGACCATAGAGATGCACCGGGATGATGGCGCGCGTGCGCTCGCTCAGTGCCGCCTCGATACGCGACGGATCAATATTATAGGTCGCGGGGTCGGGCTCGACCGGGACGGGGCGCGCGCCCACGGCCGAAACTGCAAGCCAGGTGGCGATATAGGTGTTGGACGGCACGATCACCTCGTCCCCCGGCCCGATCTCCAAGGCTCGCAGCGCCAGCGTCAACGCATCCAGTCCATTGGCAAGCCCGACAGCGTGGTTTGCGCCGCACCATTCAGCCCATTCGGCCTCAAACGCCTCCACTTCGGGGCCAAGGACATACCAACCGCTTTCCATGACGCGCATCACTGCCGCGTCGATGTCGGTCTTCAACTCGCGGTAGGCGGCACCGAGATCGAGAAAGGGGATCATGTATTCAAACGCTCCGTCATATTATTAACTCTGCTTCGACAGCGGTCCGCACGCATGCCCTCCAAACTTGCAATCTGCACCGCCTAGATGAAATTGAACGAACTATGAGGTTTTCACGGTCACTCAAATAGCAGCAGAGTGCAGGATAGGCCATCAGCGAGACGGACGCGTTACGAATTTTCTTCTATGCCCTGAAAACATCTCCTGCCATTCGGATAGATGAGACGGGTAATCCTCCCATTTTTAACGGGACGAGATCGTAGAACTTACGCAGCCATTTTCAGTTTCATTGCAGGGGTAATACCGCCGATGCCCATATTTGGGCGGTCGTTGTTGTATGTCCATAACCACTGTGTGGCAAAGTGTTGGGCCTCCTCGATGCTCTTGATGATGTATTGGTCCAGCCATTCGTGCCTGACGG
>DATCSR010000004.1:0-36948 GCA_036568405.1 Roseovarius sp. | reverse complement strand
TCGGTTTCCCAGACGCGAGCCCAGTGCTTCCAGGCGCCGGCCGCCAGGCCGTAGTAGCCAGGCAGCGTGTCCATCAGCACGCCCAGATCGGTCGCGCCCTGCACGTTGTCATGGCCACGGAAGATGTTGGTGCCGCCGCCGGCAACGCCCATGTTGCCGAGCGCCAGCTGCAGCACGCAGTAGGCACGCGTGTTGTCGTTACCGTTGGTGTGCTGCGTGCCGCCCATGCACCAGATCACGGTGCCGGGGCGGTTGTTGACCAGCGTGCGTGCGACACGCTCGAGCTGCTCGCCGGGGGCGCCGGTGACGCGCTCGACCTCTTCGGGGGTCCAGCTTTTTACCTCGTCG
This sequence comes from Roseovarius sp., assembly GCA_036568405.1. GTDB lineage: Bacteria > Pseudomonadota > Alphaproteobacteria > Rhodobacterales > Rhodobacteraceae > Roseovarius. The sequence continues at coordinate 36,600 of DATCSR010000004.1, read as the reverse complement.
CGGATCTGGTCCATGCCCCAGACACGGGTGCGGATGAACTCCTTGTCCTCCCAGCTGTTCTCGAAAATGTGCCACAGGATTCCCCAGACCAGCGCCACGTCGCTGCCGGGCCGGAACCGGACATATTCATCCGCATGCGCGGCGGTGCGCGTGAAACGCGGATCGCAGACGATCAGCGGGGCGTTGTTTTCCTCTTTCGCCTTCAGGATATGCAGCAGGGAAACCGGATGCGCCTCGGCCGGGTTGCTGCCGATCAGGAACATTGCCTTGGAGTTGTGGATGTCGTTGTAGCTGTTCGTCATGGCGCCGTAGCCCCATGTATTTGCCACGCCGGCCACGGTGGTCGAGTGGCAGATCCGCGCCTGGTGGTCGACGTTGTTGGTGCCCCAATAGGCGGCGAATTTGCGGAAGAGATACGCCTGTTCGTTGCTATGCTTGGCAGAGCCCAGCCAATAGACGGAATCCGGGCCGCTTTCGTCGCGGATCTTCATCATGCCATCGCCGATCTCGTTGATCGCCTGTTCCCAGCTAAGGCGGACCCATTCGCCGTTTTCTTTCTTCATCGGGTATTTCAGGCGCCGCTCGCCGTGCGCATGTTCGCGCACCGACGCGCCCTTGGCACAATGCGCCCCAAGGTTGAACGGGCTGTCAAAGCCGGGCTCCTGCCCGATCCAGACGCCGTTATCGACCTCGGCAATCACCGTGCATCCGACCGAACAGTGCGTGCAGACGGATTTCTTGCTCTCGATCGCCCGCGCCGCCGCAGTCTGCGCGGTGGCGCGCGACACGGTGCCGCCGGTTGCTGCAACAGCGGCCAGCCCGCCAATGGCAAGGCCCGAGCCGCGCAGGAATGTGCGGCGGTCAACGCCGGTGGAGGCGGCGCTTGCAGCAGGCGTTCTTGCAGCCCGGCGTGCGCTTCCGTTTGTCTTTTTCCTGAGCATGGTCTTTCTCCCTACATCTGCGTTGCCCGCAGTTTTGGTACCTATAATTTGCCCCAGCCCTGCATTTGTCAGGCGGGCTGCACGGGCTTAAAAGCGGGCGCTCTCCAGATAAGCGCGTGTGTGTTCCGTATCCTGCATCACCTGCGATGACAGGTCCACTTCGGCCGGTGCGGCCTGCGCCTCGCTGCCTGCGGCAACCGCCACCACACCCGGCACGGCGGTGCCGGCGATCTTCAGGAAATTCCGGCGGGTCGTGCCCTGTTTCGTGTCAGCCATTTTATGCGTCCTCCCCTGCTGTCATCATGGCGGCCCCTGCCGCCGATTGATTGGCGGCCATCAGCCAGCCATCATGCGAAATGCCTCTTGTTCGACATTCAGAAACTCGGCGCCCACGGCCCCGACCGAGGCATATAGAACCGATGCCTTGGCCCCCTGCAGGTCCGCAAAGAAATGCGGGGCCCATGGGCCGAGATGCTTGCTGTAGAATTCCTTCTGGCGCGCCAGCGGCGCCGCGCTGCCAAAGCGCCCCACGATCATGCCGCCCATCATCTCCATCAGCGAGGCGATGTTGTCCTCCGGCTCGAACGTGTTTTCCGCGCGTGTCATTCCCAGCGCCGCCATGTCGGCGCGCAGGTTCGCCAGCGGCTTTTCGTTGAGAAACCCGGTCATGTAATAGCTGGCATAGGGCAACAGCTCGCCGCGCCCAAGGCCGATGAACAGAGCATTGTATTCCGTCAGGGCCGATTTCGGCTTCGTCACTTTGGCAACGCGCGCGAGCCCCTCGATCGCCTGCCCCAGCGGCGACGCATCCCCGGTCAGCCCTGCGGTCTGCGCCAGCAGCAATTCGTCCGGCGGACCTGCCAGCAGGACGCCGAGATAATTGTAAAGATCGGCGCGCAGGCGATCCTCTTCGTCAATCTGCGGAAGGGCGTGTGCCAAAGTCATGCGGTATTCCCGTCAAAGTGAAAAACCATCCGGCGCGGCCTGTGGCCTTCGATGTCTTGCGGCGCAGGCTCCGTTTCGGGCGCACCGTCCGGCGCAGGCATATCGCCCGCTACGACCGCGTCTTGACTATCATCTTCTTCCGAATTTTCCTCGTTGTCGAGTGGTGTGGCATCATCGGCGTTCAACTCTTCCTGATGCGCCATCTCCAGCACATGCGCCAGCAGCCCCTTGCCAACCTGATAGCTGGTCTGCAACGGCGCATTTCCGTAGCTGCCGGTCAGGTAGTCGTCGTCGTAATCATTCAGCCCATCGACACAAGCCAGAACCGGATTGCTGCGCCACAGCTTGCGCAGCGCGCGTTTGCGCAGATGTTCTGGCACGGCCTTGGACATGAACGCGGCGAAATCATCCCCCCTGGTCAGCGTTTCGGGGTCAGGCAGGTTCAGTTCCGCCAGAATTTCCTCGTCGCTTTTTTCAGCAAGCTCCTGCTGCTGCCGCATTTCGCCTGCGGCCTGCTCGGCGGCGGCAACGGCCTCTTCCTCGGCCTTGACGGCGGCGCGGCGGCGCGCCCAGAAGCTGGCAGTTTCGGTCATTTCAACGCCCCCATGCGGCGCCGCGGGGGGCTGTAGACGTCGCTGTCCTGCGCGATACGCGCATCGCCAATGCCGTCCTCGTGGTCTTCGGCGCGCCAATTGCGGCGCTTGCGCTTGACGAACGCCTCTTCCTCGTGGTGGCGGGTCAGGAAATCCGCGATCCAGGCCTGCATGCCCTCCGGCATCGCCACCTTTTCCACCAGAACCTCGGCAGAATCGCAATAATCCTGCGCCTCATAGGGCGAGGCCGTCACCAGCGTCACTTTCCACGGGATGTCCCGCGATGACGCGTCCGGGCTGAGCACAACATAAACCGAGGGCTCCCGGGTCTGCAGCTCGTGAACATACGCCTCGGTATCGGACACATACAGCTTCAGCGGTAGCGTCGCGGCGTGAAATTCGGTCACGCCACCTTCGCTGCGCAGAACGGTCCACTCCGCCGGCCCCGCGCCGGGCAGAATACCAACCGCCCGCCACGCCCATTTCGCCCAGCGCGTCACGCCCGGCGACTTCCGCACCACGACCCCGAGGGGGATGGACTGGGACTTGGGAAAGACGAAGGTCAAGCTGGCACCCGCTGGCTGAAACACTGAGAGAAGTTTGGTTCAGTGTACTGATTTATAGTAGAAATTAAAGCGGAGTCTTGATCTGCGTCCGTTTGTCCCGTCATGTCAGGTTGAGACTTGTCTCCCTGCCGCTACGTCAGCTTCGGTGACAGTCACCGAAACATGCGGGATCACCTTTCATCTGCTGGCTTTCCGTCCTACCTTGCGTTGCGCAAGGAGGCGAAATGAAAAAAACCCTGCTGATTTGTGATTGCCTCGGCACTCAGAGCATCGACGCAGCCGCCTTGAGTGCGGCGACGGGGCTGAAGTGTTCGCGGCTGCACACCGCGCTGTGCCAATCCCAGATCGCCCTCGCCGCCAAGGCGATGGAGGGCGGCGAAGTGATGATCGCCTGCCAGCAGGAGGCGGACCGTTTCCGCGATCTGGCCGAGGATAACGGCGCCCCCGAGCCTACATTCGTCGATATCCGCGACCGCGCGGGATGGACGGCGGATACCGCAGGCACCACCGCGAAAATGGCCGCTTTGGTAGCCGACGCCGCACTGCCGCAGCAATCGGCCAAGACAATCGACGTCGTCTCGAACGGGGTCTGCCTGATCATCGGCGCAGCGGAGGTTACGATTGCCGCTGCCGAGAAGTTGGCCGATATTCTGGCAGTGACGGTGCTGGTGCCGAACGGGGCGGTCCTGCCTGTGACCAGCCGGTTTGACTGCTGCGCCGGGCAGTTGCGCATGGTCTCGGGGACACTGGGCCAGTTCAAGATTTCGATCGACGCATTCCAGCAGGTCCTGCCGGGCGGGCGCGGCACGCCGGTGCTGACCGATCCGCGCGATGACGCGCAATCGGAATGCGATCTGATCCTTGATCTGACAGGCGGCACGCCGCTGTTTCCCGCCCCGGACAAGCGCGACGGATACCTGCGCGCCGATCCCGGCAGCCTGCCCGCCGTGGCCGATGCCATCCTTGCGGCCAGCCAGATGATCGGCACGTTTGAAAAGCCGCTGCATATCCGGCTGGAGCCGTCGCTTTGCGCCCATTCGCGCGCCGAACAGCCCGCCTGCTCGAACTGCCTGAATGTCTGCCCGACCGGCGCCATCCTGCCCGCGGGCGAGCATGTGAGCATTGATCCTCTGATTTGCGCCGGGTGCGGCGCGTGCTCGGCGGTCTGCCCCTCGGGCGCGATCAGCTATGACGCGCCCCCCGTCGATCATGTGTTCCGCCGCATTGGCACGTTGGCCTCGGCCTACCGCAAGGCGGGCGGCCAGTCGGGCGCGCTGCTGGTGCATGATGACCACGGGGCCGAGATGATCCGCCTTGCCGCGCGCTATGGCAGGGGCCTGCCCGCGCATGTGATCCCGCTGGAGATCGACGCGCTGGCGATGTTCGGCCATGCTGAAATGCTGGCTGCGCTGGCCAGCGGATTTGCCTCTGTCGATATCCTGCTGGCCCCCAAAAGCGACCGCGATGTGTTGCAGGCTCAGGCGGAACTGGCCGCAGCGATGGGCGCGGGCGAGGCTGCGGCGCTGCTGGATATCGCGGACCCCGACGCGCTGTCCGATCTTCTGTTCGACCGCGAAACAGCGCCGCACCCAGCCATTACCCCGATCCTGCCGCAAGGCTCGCGCCGCCAGATCGCGCGTCTCGCCGCCAAGGCGCTGTCGCCCGAGGCAGAGGTCCTCCCCCTGCCCGCTGGCGCGCCCTACGGCGCGGTGATCGTCGATACCGATGCCTGCACGCTCTGCCTTGCGTGCGTATCGCTTTGCCCGTCCGGCGCGCTGATGGACAATCCCGACATGCCGCAGCTGCGCTTTCAGGAGGACGCCTGCCTGCAATGCGGCCTCTGCGCCAATGTCTGCCCCGAGGACGCGATTACCCTGCGCCCGCAGATCGATCTGACCGACGCGGCCCTGAGCCAGGTGGTGTTGAACGAGGAAGAACCCTTTGCCTGCGTCGAATGTGGCAGCCTGTTCGGCGTCAAATCCACGGTCGAGCGGATCATGGAAAAGCTGGCAGGCAATCACGCGATGTTTGCCAGTCCTGCCGCTGCGCGCATGATCCAGATGTGCGACAACTGCCGCGTTCAGGCGCAGTTCCATTCGCAGGACAATCCGTTTGCAGGCAAGGAACGTCCGAAGGTCCGCACGAGCGAGGACTATCTGTCCAAGCGCAAGGATCATTAGTAATCAAGGCCCTATAAAACCCCGAAAAGGAGACGAAGATGAGCGAAGATTTCAACATGTCGATGCGCAAGTTCCTCAAGCAGGTCGGCGTGACCTCGCAACAGGAAATCGAAAAAGCGTTCCGCAAGACCGAAGGCACCGAAGGCAAGCAGTTCGAGGCGCGCATGGTCCTGACCATCGATGGCGTGGATCTGGAACATGTGGTAACCGGCACGATCAAGGGTTGAGGCGGGCATGACGCTCGCCCGCGAGGATGTGCTGGCCGCGCTGAAAACGCTGACCGATCCGGTCAGCGGCGCGTCGCTGGTCGATGCTGGCCTGGTCAAGGCGCTGACGGTTCAGGACGGCGCCGTGCGCTTTGTGCTGGAGGTCAGCGGCAAACACGCGGCGGCCTATGGCAAGGTCAAGGATGAGGTCGAGGTCAAGCTGAACGCCCTGCCCGGCGTCGAAAAGCTGTCTGTCGTCATGACCGCCCATAGCGCCCCGGCGGCGCCCCCCGATCTGAAGCTGAACCGCCCGGCCGAACCGGCAGGGCCGCAAAAAGTGCCCGGCGTGGACCGGATCATCGCCATCGCCTCTGGCAAGGGCGGCGTGGGCAAATCCACAGTCGCCGCCAACCTCGCCTGCGCATTGGCCGCGGCGGGGCGGCGTGTCGGGCTGCTGGATGCCGATGTCTACGGCCCGTCGCAGCCGCGTATGCTGGGCGTGTCGGGGCGGCCATCCTCGCCCGATGGCAAGACCATCCTGCCGATGCGCAACTTTGGCGTGACGATGATGTCCATCGGGTTGATGACGAATGACGATCAGGCGGTGGTCTGGCGTGGGCCGATGCTGATGGGCGCCTTGCAGCAGATGCTGACACAGGTGCAATGGGGCGCGCTGGATGTGCTGATCGTCGATCTGCCGCCCGGCACCGGCGACGTGCAGATGACGCTGGCACAAAAGGCGCAGCTGAACGGCGCGATCATCGTCTCGACCCCGCAGGACGTGGCGCTGCTGGATGCCCGCAAGGGGATCGACATGTTCAACCAGCTCGGCACGCCGATCCTCGGAATGATCGAGAACATGTCGACACATATCTGTTCGCAATGCGGCCATGAGGAACACATGTTCGGCCATGGCGGCGTGGCCGCCGAGGCGTCGAAGCTGGACGTGCCCCTGCTGGCCGAAATACCGCTGCATCTGGATATCCGGCTGGCGGCGGATGGCGGTGCGCCAATCGTGGTATCCAAACCTGACTCGGCGCAGGCTGCCGGGTTCCGCGATGTCGCGCAGCAACTGATCGCACTTGGCCACGCATGACGCCGCCGGTTTTCCCCCCGCTATTCACCGGGCTTGATGCGGAGCGGGCGGACCCCTTCGCGCTGGCCTGCGCCAAGGCAGCAGAGGTATGCGACGCCGGACTGGTCTGCCATGATCTGGGCAATGACCGGCTGCGCGCGGCGATGGTGTTTGCGCCCGAGGTGCCGCTGCGCGATGCCGCCTGCATGCTCCCTCTCTGCGGGGTCGGTTTGCAGAATGCGCTGGGCGCGCTCGCCCCGCCGGAGGTCGCCGTGCATCTGGGCTGGGGTGGTGAGGTTTACCTGAACGGCGGGCGCTGCGGCGCGATGCAGATCGCCGCCGCCACGGCTGACCCCGACGCCATCCCCGACTGGCTGGTCGTCGGCCTGACGCTGGACCTGTGGCCTCCCTCGCAGGACACCGGCCTGATGCCTGACGCAACGGCCCTCTATGCCGAAGGCTGCGGCGATATCAACCCGACGACCCTGCTGGAGGCATGGGTGCGGCACACATTGCTTCAGATCAACGCTTGGGATGATGGCGGGCCGGCGCGACTGCACCGCGATTGGCCGGCCGTGGCACATGGCCTGAATAGCGAAATGGTGGCTGGCGGAGACAAGGGCACCTTCATCGGAGTTGACGAACGCCTCGGCCTGCTGTTGAAAACCAAGAAGGCCACCCGCCTGATCCCCCTCACCGCCCTGCTGACGGAGCCCGCATGAAACTTGCCCGCGCGATCCATTTCGACGAAAGCGACACCCGCGTTTTCCACAACCCGGCCAGAACCGGCGAATGGTGCATTTCCGGCGGGTTCGAGTTTTCCAACTGGTCCGAGGCCGATCTGACCGGCAAGGCCCGACAGGCGTTTGCCAATGGCTGGATGGGGTGCGAAACCTTTGGTCGCGTCAGTTTCGTCGCCGTGACGCAGATCGAACCGGCCGAGCGGGATGCGCTGGCAGGCATTCTGGCGCAGCATTTCGTCGAGATCTACGGCGCGCCCTCGCTGAAGCTCGCCCGCAATGTCGCATTGGAGGAGTTGTCACAAATGTCGGATCTTTGCGACGAACATGATCCCAACACCCTGCTGACCGTCGCGCGTGATCTGACCGAAGCCGGCGTCAGGGAAACCTACCGCGTGATCGAAGCGCAGGCCGCGGGGCTTGAGCAATTCGCGATCCACGGATCGCTGGATGACCCGCAGAGCTAGGCCCGTCGCGCCAGGCGCGTGACAGCGGCGACTTCTGGGCCAATCGGCTGCCACAGGTTTGCGGCCTGAACGGGTTTCGCGCCGCGCTGCGCGGCCTTTCCTCGGCGATCAAGCGGTTCCGCGACACCTGAACTTCAAAAAGCACTCTTGTTTTCGGACATGAACGGATTCGCAATCTTTTCATGGCAACTTCTGCGGTAATGCGATGCCGCCGGAGGGTTGATGTCTTTCATCTTGCGCCTTTTAGTCCTGATCCTGTCCGCCCACGCTGCCCAAGCCGAAGCGGTACGGGGCAGCTTGTTTGCGTCAACCATGCAAGACGTGCAGGCCACTTCGGCGGGATTATTCATCGGCAGGGCGGCAGGAGGGTTGTTTGCGGACCGTCCCGCCCATGTTCCGGTTTTCACAGATGCGCTGGCCGGCCAATTACGCGGATCTGACGTGCAGATGATCCGCGCGCTGATACAGGAAGCGGAATCGCTGAAGGACGGCTATGATGCCGTCCAGTTCGGCGCGCGGATCAAACCCGCCAAAAAGCCGACGCAGATGACCTTGGCGGAGGTGTTTGCATGGATCGAGGAAACGCCGGGGCAGCCGCATGCCATCGGACGCTACCAGTTCATACCGCAGACCTTGCGCAGGTTGGTTTCCAAGACCGGGGCGCACATGTCCCAGCGTTTCAGCCCCTCGCTACAGGACCAACTGGCGGATGTTCTGTTGGTCGAAGCCGGGTTGAACCAGTTTCGCGCGGGCGCCCTTGAGCGGACGGCGTTCATGAATAATCTGGCGAAGATATGGGCCGGATTGCCAAATTCTACGGGAAACTCGCATTATGAGGACTACGCAGGAAACAAGGCGGTCGTCAGTTGGGCTTATTTTGAATCGGTGATCGCGGAGATTTCGCCTGATCTGGGCTGAGACGATTGCAATGCTCAGCCGCTTGCGCCAACCCTTGACCGGCACAGATTGCGCAAAAATCATGTCTTTTCGGCCTTCGCGTCGAACACCTCTCGGGACCGCTGCACATCGTCCATGTTGGCCAATGCCCAATCATAAAGCGCCTCGAACGGTGATTTCAGCGACCGCCCCAAAGGCGTGATGCGGTATTCCACCGCAACGGGCGAGGCCGGAATGACGATGCGCAGCACCAGACCGTTCCGCTCAAGACGGCGCAGGCATTGCGTCAGGGCCTTCTGGCTGACCCCTTCGAGGCGACGCTTGATGGCGTTGAACCGATGCGGCTTCTCGTCCAGGATCGTCAGCACCATCATCGACCATTTATCCGCGATCTGGTCGAGCAACTGGCGGCTGGGGCATTCGGCGGCAAAGCGGCGGATGTGGCAATCTTCCATGGCGGTTCCCTCCGGTATACCTGGGGCACTTAAAGTGCGGCCTTGAACCCAAGTATCCAAGGTATACCTGTCCGCAATCAAATACAAAGGACATCCGCAATGACGACCGTCGATACACTCTTTCGCCCCTTCAGCCTGAAATCGCTTGATCTGCCCAACCGGATCGTCATGGCGCCTATGACCCGGAATTTCGCGCCCGAGGGTGTGCCCGGCTCTGACATTGCCGAATATTACCGGCGCCGCGCAGCCGGCCAGGTGGGCCTGATTCTGTCCGAGGGCACGGTGATCGACCGCCCCGCCTCGCGCAATCTTCCACAGATCCCCTATTTCCACGGCGAGGCTGCCTTGGGCGGATGGAAGGGCGTAATCGACGCGGTTCACGGGGCCGGCGGCCGGATGGGGCCGCAAATCTGGCATACCGGCTCGACGCGCAGCGGCGATTGGGAGCCGGATGCCCCGGTGGAAAGCCCCTCGGGGCTTCTGGACCCCGGCACGCCCCGCGGCGAGGTCATGACGGACGAAGCCATCGCGGACACGATCGCCGCCTTTGCCCGCGCCGCCGCCGATGCCAAGCGGCTCGGATTTGACACGGTCGAGATCCACGGCGCACATGGCTATCTGATCGACCAGTTTCTCTGGGGCGGCACGAATACCCGCGACGATGTGTGGGGCGGCGCGACGATCCGCGAGCGCTCGCGTTTCGCGGCCGAGGTTGTCAAGGCGGTGCGCCAGGCCGTCGGCCCGGACTTCCCCGTCATCCTGCGCGTCAGCCAGTGGAAACAGCAGGACTACAAGGCCCGCCTTGCCGAAACGCCGGGTGAAATGGCCGACTGGCTTGTGCCACTGGTCGAGGCGGGCGCGGACATCCTGCACTGCTCGCAGCGCCGGTTCTGGGAGGCTGAATTCCCCGAACTCGATGGTGAGGGTGGCCTGAACTTCGCCGGATGGGCAAAGAAACTGACGGGCGCGGCCACGATCAGCGTCGGCTCGGTCGGGCTGAGCGGCGACTTTCTCGGTGCGTTCGGCGGCGAGGCATCGGAAACGGTCGGTCTCGACCGGCTGGTTGAGCGGATGGAGCGTGAGGAATTTGATCTGATCGCCGTTGGCCGCGCTCTTTTGAGCGACCCGGACTGGGTCGAAAAGATTGCAGGCGGAAATCGCAAGGATCTGCGCGACTTTGATCCCGCAGCCTTGGCCGAACTGGCCTGACGCATCAAGGCGACGGCGTGTAATCGCATGCCGTCGCCGCACAGATCGCGAGGGTTGTCACCGCTCGGTCGAATATTCAGCTCAGCGTCGTTTACCGCGTGGTTTCAAGATCTTGTTGCCGCGAGGACCGGTCTGAACAGGGGTGTTGCTGCGGTTTTCCTCCACCAGTTTGCGCCACCGCTCAAGACGCGCCGGATCGACGGTCCCCTCTTCAATCGCGGCCTGTATCGCACAGCCCGGCTCGTGATCATGGGTGCAATCGCTGAAACGGCATTGCGGCGCAAGCTCGGCGATTTCCGCAAACACCATGTCGAGTCCGTCCGAAATGTTGCTGACATGCAGGGTCCGCATTCCGGGCGTGTCGATCACCAAACCGCCGCCCCGGATCGCGTGGAGCGAGCGCGACGTGGTCGTGTGGCGCCCCTTGGCATCATCCTCGCGAACGCTTCCTGTCGGCTGCGCATCCTCGGCCTGCTTGGACGTCAGCGTGTTCAAAAGCGTCGATTTCCCCACCCCGGACGACCCGACAAGGGCAACGGTCTGGCCGGGGCCGCACCACGGCGCCAAGGTCTGCGCCGCGTCCAGTGTTTTCGCGTTCACCGTAACGACGTCCAGCCCGCGCTGAAGCGCTGCCGCCTGCGCCGCATAGGGCGCGGCATCCGGCGTCTGATCGACCTTCGTCAGGACGATCACCGGTTTCGTTCCGGCCTCATTGGCGAGGGCCAGATACCGCTCCAGCCTTGCCGGGTTGAAGTCGTCATTGCATGACGTGACGATGAAAAGCGTGTCTACATTCGCCGCAATCAATTGCCGGGGCCGCCCCCCTTCGGTCCGGCGCTGCAGCAGGGCCTGTCTGTCCAGCCGCCGGACAAGCAGGTGCGTGTCAGGCTCCACCAATACCCAATCCCCGACAGCAAAATCCGTCGTTTTGGCATACGCCGCAAGGTTCAGCCGCACCGGACCGGTGCCGGATTCGGCCGTCAATCTGGACCGGTGGACGGTCGCAATGCGCATCGGTGCCAACCCCGCCTCGTCAGGGGCGATCTGGTCGGCAAAAAACGCCGACCACCCGAGGGCGGCTAACGGGGATGATGCTGGATCTGTCAAATGTGTCACAACAGCCTGCATGGCGGCGTCATCGCATTGGTGCAAGGTTTTTTCACCGCTTGGCCGGCACGGCCCTGACACGCGATGACGTAATCCGCCGGGACACAATGATGCCGGCCGCGGTTGCGGACTTGAAGCCTTTCAGCACGCCGGTGTCACGCGGCCAGTCGAAAGACCTGCTTGAAAAGGGCGCTGGCGTCTTGCGCTATCTCGCGGGCGAAAGACAAAGGGGTGGCCCAGGACGGGCTGAATCTAGCTTCGATCTGACCCCTGCTGTGAACAATTTTCGGATGATGCTTTGCCGCGATGCTCTGCATGTTCCTGTTCTGGTTCGAAAAGATGACGTGCAGCGTTTTGATTCCGCGGTTTTGGGCCACCATCACCAGACGGGAGAACAGCAGGCTGCCGATTCCCTTGTCCTGCCAATCGGGTTCGACCGACAAGGCAAGCTCCGCATCGTGGGGCCATGTGTGGACCAGACCGCGCAATTCCCCGATCGCGCACAGTTGGCCGTCCAGAAATGCACCGTAGACCAATGTATCGACGTCAATGACGCCCTTGGCGTAGGTTTCGATAAAGGTATCGTTGACGAACCCGCCGAACCGCAAACGCCGTGTTTCGCGGTCGAGGCGCAGCAGATGCTGGGTAATTTCAGGTAAATCGCTTTTCCAGAGTTTGCGAACTTCTGGCGTTGCGTGACATGGATAATTCTTCATAACCTCAGGCTCCTTGGCGACACCGGACTGCGTCGATGCCAAGTTAACCTCCCGATCACGAGGTAATGCTGCATCGCAGCAAAAGCCATAGGCGGGGCAGGAAAAGTCACCCTGACCTAACGGCAGCATTGTTCGGCATATTCGCTGGGCCCGAGGCTGCCGCGCGAAACTCGCGCCGCCACGAACTTTGTCAGGTCGATCCAAGTCCGCCCCCTGCCCCGCCTGATGCGGCGGGGCGGGCGCGATTTGCCGAAACATGCGGTTGTCGCCTCCGGCACGGGTCAGTCAACGATTGGCAGGCCATTTGTCGCGCTAGCGTGCGCCTCGTGAAACTTCGATGTCGCGGGGCTTAACTTCCGGGAATTGCTGATTATCTAGAGGTGTCTGGTGGATGGCTTGCATATGCGGTGTCGTCTGCAATGAAATGGTGTAGCCTGCTGATCTCGCCGCTGGCGAATTACGAAATCAGCTAAGGGTTAGCGCCGGAATACTCGTACCAACCTTGGAAAGGGACCGACATGCAATTCCAACTCAACACAGATGCGAACATTCAGGGTGACGATCGCTTGGCCGAGGTTGCCGAAACTATAGTTGCGGCGTCACTGGGTCATCTTTCCAGCCGCCTGACGCGGACCGAGGTGCATCTTGCGGATGTGAACGCTGCCAAGGGCGGGGCCGATGACATCCACTGCACCATCGAGGCGCGTCCCGAGGGGATGCAGCCGCAAACCGTTACCCACGCCGACGCGACCGTCGACGCCGCCCTGCGCGGCGCCGCCAAGAAGATCCGCGCCCTGCTGGACAGCGAATTCGGCAAGCTTTCAAGGCGTTGACACCCGCGACAGATCCCGAAGGATCGAGGTCATGACCACACCTCAATGGCTGATCTTTTCCATACTTGCGGCCACGCTGGGCCTGTTTTTATGGGGACGGTTTCGCCATGACGTCGTGGCATTGGCCGCGCTTATGGCCTGCGTGATTGCCGGGTTGGTTCCGGGGGCGGATGCCTTTGCGGGCTTTGGCCACCCGGCAGTCATCACCGTGGCCTGCGTGCTGGTCCTTAGCCAAGGGTTGCAGAATACCGGCGCGGTGGACTGGCTGGCACGCAGCGTTCTGCCGCGCGATGCGGGGCGGCTGACCAGCATGGTCGCGCTGATGGGATTGGGCGCGGCCCTGTCGGGATTCATGAACAACGTCGGGGCGATGGCGCTGCTGATGCCGATCGCGGTGCAGCTTTCGGACCGGCTTGACCTGACGCATGGGCAGGTGCTTATGCCGCTGGCCTTTGCGACCATCCTGGGCGGGATGACCACGGTCATCGGCACGCCGCCCAATCTGATTGTCTCGGGGTTCCGGTTCGAGGCCGGGCTTGGGCATTTCGCCTTGTTCGATTTTGCCCCCGTCGGCGTGGCCGTGGCAGTGGCCGGGGTGATATTCATCGCCATCGCCGGCTGGCGAGTGGTGCCCGCGCGCAAGTCGGCCTCTAGTGATGGCTTCGACACCGGAGCCTATTTCACGGAGCTGCGCGTGCCAGAGGGCGGCAAGGCCGTCGGACTGACCTTGCGCGAATTCGAGAGCAAGATCGAAGACAGCGACTCGCAGATCGTCGGGCTGGTTCGCAACGAAGTGCGCATGATCGCGCCGCATGGGGGGCGGCGCATTCGCGGGGGTGACATTCTGGTCCTGCAGGCCGATGTCGGTGCGCTGGCCGAAGTGCTGTCGGTCTTTGACACCAAGCTGGAAGAGCAAGTGGTCGTCCCGCCAGAGGCGAAAGCGCCGGAAACTTCCGCCGCACAGGCAGGACTGTCCGGCGCCGGTGACGGCAGGCAGGCCGACGACGATGAAAAAAGCCGCGATCGCAGCGAAGAGATCGTGCTGCGCGAACTGGCCGTCCTGCCGGGCGCGACCATTGTCTCGCGGTCGGCCAAGGATTTGCATTTGCGCACGCGCTACGGGATCAACCTTCTGGCCGTGTCGCGCGAAGGGCAGCCACCCCGCGCGAGGCTTAGAACGCTAAAGCTGAAATCGGGCGATCTTTTGCTGGTGCAGGGGGCCTCGGACGCCGTCAGTGAATTCATTAACGATACAGGCTGCGTGCCCCTGGGCGAGCGCAAACTGCGCATCCCCGACAAGCGCATGGCGATCATCGCCGGTGCCATCATGCTGGTCGCCATTGGCATCGTCACACTTGGACTGCTTCCGGCGGCCCCTGCTTTTGCGCTGGGTGCGCTTGCGTCGATGGTGCTGCGAACCGTTCCGCCGCGACAGATCTATACGTCGATCGACTGGCCGGTAATCGTATTGCTGGCCGCATTGATCCCCGTCGCGGGCGCGATGCAAAGCACCGGCGCAGCCGATCTGCTGGCACGGTTTCTGGTCAACATCGTCGCGCAGGGAAATCCAATTGTGGCGCTGGCGGTGGTTCTGGTGACCACGATGTTCCTGTCGGACGTGATGAACAACGCCGCCACCGCCGCCGTCTTGTGCCCCATCGCGCTGGGCATATCGGCGACGTTGGGTGTCAATCCCGACAGCTTTCTGATGGCGGTCGCGATCGGTGCCTCCTGCGCGTTTCTGACCCCGATCGGGCACCAGAACAACACCTTGATCTTGGGGCCCGGCGGCTTCCGCTTTGGGGACTACTGGAAACTCGGCCTGCCGCTTGAGGTGCTTGTGGTCGCGATCAGCTTGCCGTTGCTGCTGGTTGTCTGGCCATTGTGAGTCCGGGTCAAAGCAGGCGCCGCCCCGCAGGACCTGATATCGCGCCGCGGCGCTGATGTCATGCAGAAATAACGCGACGAAGGACGAGGCAGAGATGACGCACCTCAAGAACCAAAGGTTCTGGAACAAGATTGCGCAGCGCTATGCCGCGCGCCCCCTGAAAAACCTGCCCGCCTACGAGGCGATGCTGGCAGACGTGGCGTCGCGCCTGAACAGGACGGACAACGTGCTGGAAATCGGGTGCGGCACCGGCGGAACCGCGATCCGGCTTGCCCCGAAGGTCGCGCAGTGGACAGCGACCGATTTTTCCACCGAGATGGTGAAAATCGCACAGGCCAAGCCGGCGGAGGGAAATGTGGTGTTCGCCGTATCGGACGCGTCACATGCCTTCGACGGCGGGCCGTTCGATGCGATTTGTGCATTCAACGTGCTGCATCTTGTCGATAATCTGCCCGGTATGCTGGCCCGCATCCATGATCACTTGAAACCGGGTGGCCTGCTGATCAGCAAGACGTGGTGCTTTGCTGACATGAAGCTGTCGCTGCGAGCGCTTTTCCGTGTGCTGCAGGCTTTTGGCCTGTTCCCCGCCGCCGCATCGCTCAGCGCGGCCGGGCTGCGTCAGGCCATTCTTGATGCGGGTTTCGAGATTGTCGATGAGCGTCAGTTCGGCGAATATCGCCAGAACCCTTATATCGTTGCGAGAAAACCAGCCGGTATTGCAGCCTGAAACCGGTT
Source organism: Roseovarius sp. (assembly GCA_036568405.1). Classification (GTDB taxonomy): domain Bacteria; phylum Pseudomonadota; class Alphaproteobacteria; order Rhodobacterales; family Rhodobacteraceae; genus Roseovarius. Next base: position 21,047 of record DATCSR010000004.1, on the reverse strand, counting down.
CAGCGTCTTTTACGAGCGCTGACTATCCGGCGTCAGCGCATCACAAAGGGATCCGGGATCGGCTCATCGCTTGTGCGCAGCCAGACGGCCTTGGTCTTGGTGTAATCCAGCGCCGCCTGTATCCCGCCTTCGCGCCCGTGGCCGCTCAGGCCATGGCCGCCGAACGGGGCAATGGGGCTGACCGCGCGATATGTATTCACCCAGACAATGCCCGCACGCAGGCCACGGATCATGCGATGCGCGCGGGTCAGATCCTTCGTAAAGACGCCGGAGGCGAGGCCGAACGCAGTGTCATTGGCAATCTGCAGCGCCTCTTGCTCGGTGTCGAAGCCAAGGACCGACAGGACCGGGCCGAAAAACTCGTTCGTCAGGCAGGGCGCATCCGGCGCGCCCGTGCAATCGATGATGGTGGGCGGGAAATAGTTGCCGTCCCGCGCCAATGGCGCGCCGCCGGTGATGACGGTCGCGCCTGCCGCCTTGGACCTTTCGATCAGATCGACGGCGGTTTCAATCTGCCCCGCCGTGCAGAGCGGCCCGACCTCGGTCGCCACCTCATCGGGCGCGCCGATGACCACGGCCTCGGCTTTCTCCTTGAGCCGCGAAAGGAAGGCGTCCTTGATCTTGTTGGAGATCACCAACCGCGACCCGGCCACACAGCTTTGCCCCGTCGCCGCAAAAATGCCGGACACCTGCGCGTTGACCGCGCTTTCGATATCTGCGTCCTCGAAAACGATGAACGGGGATTTGCCGCCCAGCTCCAGCGACGTCGACGCAAGGTTTTCGGCCGAATTGCGGACGATGTGGCGCGCCGTTTCAGGCCCGCCGGTAAACGCGACATGGGCCACCTTTGGGTGGCTGGTCAGAACCGCGCCACATTCCGGGCCAAAGCCGGTGATCACATTCAGCACGCCGGGCGGGAACCCGGCCTGATCGAATATCCGCGCGAATTCCAGCATCGGCGCCGGGCCATCTTCGGACGCCTTCAAAACCACGGTGCACCCCGCCGCCAGTGCCGGGCCGATCTTGACGGCGGACAGGAACAATTGCGAGTTCCAGGGAACGATTGCCGCGACGACGCCGATCGGCTCGCGGCGCAGCCAAACCTCCATGTCGGGCTTGTCGATCGGCAGATGCGCGCCTTCGATCTTGTCGGCCAGACCGGCGTAATAGCGATAATACTCGGCCACATAGGCAATCTGCGCCGAGGTTTCACGGATGATCTTGCCGGTATCGCGCGTCTCCAGCGCGGCCAGAGCCTGCGCGTTTTCAGCAATCAGATCGGCAAGCCGCAGCAACAGTTTTCCACGCGCCGAGGCTGTCATTCCGGCCCATTCAGGGGCGTGAAACGCGGCCTCTGCGGCATCGACAGCCGCGTTGACGTCATCCTTGCGGGCCTCGGGCATCAGCGCCCAGACACGGCCCGTCGCGGGATCGCGGCTTTCGAATTGGGCGCACCCGTGCGAGAACGCCCCGCCGATATACTGCTGAAACTGCTGCATGGTCACTCCTTCAGACAAACGCCGGCATAACGTCTTTGATGAACCGTTCTAATGACGCCTTCTTGCGCGCGAAGCTCATACCGCTGTCGATCCAGAATGAATATTCATCATATCCCATGTCGGCGTAAGTCCTGATCCGGTCAATCGCATCGCCCGGCGTGGCGATGACGTTGTCGCGCAGCATCGCGTCGGCGGAATAGAACGGATGGTTTGCGATCTCCTCGTCACTCAACCGTTCGATCAGCCCTTGCGACACGGGGCGTTCGTTTTTGAACCACGCGCCGAAATAGCAGTAGAAACGGTTGATTTCCTCTGCCGCCTGCCGGGCATCGTCTGCGTCTGAGGCGATATAGGTATGGTTGAGCAGCATGATCTCGGGGCGGGGCGTATCGGGAAACTTGGCACAGGCGGCGTTGAACGTCTCCATCAGCTTGGTGATTTCCGCATCCCCTTGCCAGAGCGGTGTGACCTGCACGTGGCAGCCGTTCGAGACCGCGAATTCGTGGCTGTTGGGATCGCGCGCGGCGACCCAGATCGGCGGGCCGTTCTTCTGAACCGGCTTCGGGGATGAGGTCGTGGCCGGGAAGGAATGGTAGGTGCCCTCCTGAGCGTAATCGCCTTTCCACAGGCCTTGCAGCGCGGGCACCAACTCGCGCATGCGCTGGCCTGCATCCCAGGCGTCCATGCCCGGCATCATCCGCTCGTATTCATAGCTGTAGGCGCCGCGCGCGATGCCAAGGTCAAGGCGTCCATCAACGATCATATCCGTCATCGCCGCCTCGCCCGCCAAGCGGATCGGATGCCAGAAAGGAGCGATCACCGTGCCGGTGCCGAGCCGCACGTTTTTCGTCTGCCGGGCGAGGTCGATCAGGTTCAGAAACGGGTTCGGCGCGATGGTGAAATCCATGCCGTGATGCTCGCCGGTCCAGACGGCATGCATCCCGCCCTCATCGGCGATTTTGGACAGCGCGATGAAATCGGCGTACAGTTGTTTTTGGTCCTGATCCGGGGATATCCGTTCCATATGGACGAAAAGCGAAAACCGCATGTGGTGAACTCCCTTAAACAACTGGGCGGACTTCGCCGCTTTTTTGATCGCCATAGTAGATGCCGTAGTGGCCCAGCGCGGATTCAGTTGCGAACCGCCTCAGCATCGTGAGGATCGCCGGGTCGGACACCCTGGCCAGCGTGGATCCGGTCATGGGAACGAAAGCGCCCCTGTTTGGCGCGCCGTCTGCGGTCTGGCACAGGAACGAGATATGCTGGCGCTTGCGGTCCACATCCTCGAACACCGAATAGACAAAGCCGGGCTGCGCATGCAGCCCCGTCGATGCGATAAGCTTCTTGACGGCGGTAGACGCCCCTTCATCCACGGCGGCGCGTTCCGGCAGGGTCAGACCGCCGTTGCCGTCGTCCACCAGCAAGACATGGCCGTCTTTCTCGATCAGCGCGGACACGATCAGATTGCTGCTTTGCGCCAAGGCATGCGTGGCCGTCGACGCCGTGACATAGGCCCCGCGCGCATATCCCAGACCGGGCTCGGCAGTGCTGCCGAATGCCTCGACCCGGCCGATGAGGATCACATGATCCCCGGCCTCGACCGTCTGGTGCGTGCTGCAATCGAACCAGCCGCAGGCGCCCTCCAGAATCGGCGATCCGTGGGGCCCATCGTGCCAATCGACCATCGCAAACCGGTCCTCGACAGGGCGGGCGAAGGTGTTGGAAATCTCGATCTGCGTTTCGGCCAGGATATTGATGGCAAAGCCGCCCGCGTTGATCAACGCGTCGTAGTTTCGCGATGAATTCGCCAGACAGACCAGTACCAGTGGCGGGTCCAGCGACACGGAGGTGAACGAGTTCGCTGTAAAGCCAAGCGGCGCGCCCTCGCGATCATATGCCGTCACGACCGTCACCCCGGTGACAAAGGTGCCAAAAGCATTCCGGAGCATGCGCGAATCAAGCGGTCTCATTGCAGTTCCTTTTGTGTCGTCGGCTGCTTCAGCCAAGTAAGAAGATGCGCGTTGACCTCGGGCGCGGCGGTCAGGTTGATCATGTGGCGGTGGCCCTTGATCGTGACAGCCGTGCCCTGCTGCGCCAGCGTGGCCATCGCGGCGGACATCGCCGGGGTAGAGTTCGGATCGCCGTCCCCCGTCATCGCCAGAAGCGGACAGGCGATCCGGGACAGGCGGTCCGCATAGGTCGCATCGCCATTTGCAAAGGCGGTGTAGGCAGTGGCGTAGCCGGCCAGATCAACCTTGCTCAGCCATTCCGCCACCTGCGCCTTGGTCGTGATTTCCGCGGGCGTATCCCCGAACCAGCGGGCAAGGGGCGTGTCCAGATCAATCTGACCGGTCCGGATCTCGCCCGCCCGTGCCAGAACGGCGCGGCGGGACGCGGCATCCCGGCGATAGACGCCGTTGAGCAGCGCCACCCGGAGCGTCATGTCTGGAAAACTTGCGGCGAAACCGGCAGCGATCAGGGCCCCCATGGAATGTCCCGCCAGATTGACCGGACCCAGATCCAGCGCCTGAATCACCGCGTGGCACCATGCGACGAAATCAGGCAGCTCGCTGCCTTCGGGCAAGGGATCGCTGCCGCCGTGGCCCGGCATGTCCAGCGCGATGACGCGGTAGGTGCCGGCAAGGGCCGCAGTCTGCGGCTCCCAGGCGGCCGATTGCATGCCGACACCGTGGATCAGCACCAACGGCTCGCCAGTGCCGCTGTCGCGGTAAGCGACCGTCAGTTCTGAATCATACAGCTGCAGGGTTTTCAGCGTCATGGCCCAGTTCCTTGAGGTCTTGATAGCGATCGCCAATCCGGTGATGCGGGCGGCCCCCGATCGACGCGCCCAGCGCGATCAGAATCTCGTCCGCGCCGGGCGCATCCGCGACCGAGGTCTGGATCGTCAGGTAGTGCGAGCGTCTGCCGCCATCGTTCTTGTCCATCAGCGGAATCATCAGCGGCGCATTGGCCGGGCCGCGCGTATTGCAGAACGACAGATATGATTTCGCCCCGACAGCATTGCGGTAATGATTGCCGAACCGAAGCGTATGGATCAGCGCCGAGGCATGCTCGACCTCGCCATTCAGGCCCACGATAGCGGATTTGCCATACCCTTCGACCTTGTCGCCGCCTCCTGCCGCGTCCAGCACCATTTCGGTCAGCAAGGCGCCCAGCCCCGGTGCGCAATCGCGGATCATCGGGGACAAATCCTCGACAAATCCCTGGCCGGCCCAGGGGTTCCGTATCACCGCCATCGCGGCGATCATTTTCAGAGGGGTCTGCGCGGCCTTGCCACCCTCGATCAGGGTGGTTTCGACGTGCAGCAGGGTTTTTCTGATTTCGGCGGGCATTGGCGTATTCCTTTGGCAAACATGTCACTTGAACTTATGGTATACCATCATACCATTAGTCAATCGTCCTTGTCGCCCAAACGGCCTGCTGCTAAGTAAACCCGCATGACATCTGAAAAAATTGCCCTGCAAAAGATCGACAAAGCCCCGCAAACATTGCGCGAAATGGTGCAGGAGCGGATGCGCAGCGCGATTATCGAAGGTCATTTTGCCCCCGGCGAAAGGCTGATCGAGCGGCCCCTGTGCGATCAATTGGGTGTCAGCCGCACTGTCATCCGCGAGACGATCCGCTTTCTCGAAGCGGAAGGTCTGGTCGAGATCATCCCCAATCGCGGCCCCATCGTCGCGACGTTCGATTGGAATCAGGCCAAGCAGATCTACGACATACGGCGTCAACTGGAAGCCTCCGCCGCCGCAGCCTGCGCCGAGGCCCACAGCGCCGAATTCGCGGATCGTCTGAGCGACGCGCTGCGCGCCCTTGCGGCGACGATGGACGACACCACATGGACGGACCTTTTGCAGGCCAGCACCCGGTTCTACGAGCTTATTTTCAATGAGGCAGGCCACACCGTCGCATGGGAAATCGTGCAGCGCCTGAATGGCCGGATCAGCAGGTTGCGCGCCCTGACGCTGTCGGCCAAGGACCGCGAGCGTCCCGGCATCGACCACATGACAGCCATCCATGACGCGATCCTCAGCCATGACGCGAACGCGGCACGTGCGGCCGTCCATTCCCACGTCGATGACGCGTCCAGCACCGCAAAACGCGTGCTGAGCGAGGAGGCAAAGGCCGACGCCCGTTAACGCGACCGCCAGCCATTTCCAACAATGCCCTCTATCGCGGCGGCGACCTTGAACGCCTTCGCGTCATCGAAGGATCGCGCGATCACCTGCAATCCGACAGGCATCCCACCCGCATCCAACCCTATGGGAACCGTCAGCACCGGCAATTCCCCCAGCATGTTGAAATGCGCAGTTGCGACCCAATCGTAGTCGGAGTTCAGGCAAGCGCCGTTTACCTGCATCGCCGTCCAAGGCATTTGTTCCGCGCCGACAGCGTTCGTCAGCACTACCGGACAAATCAGCGCGTCAAAGGCGTCCAGAACGGGCTGCACTTCGCGGTAGAGCCGCTTGGCGGCATCAAAGCTGCCCATCAGATCGCGCAGCGAACAGGACTTCATCAGCTCGGCGGTCCATTTGGTATAATCGCAAAGCAGGTCCCCATGCGCATCGACGACATCGCTGAACCAGGGTGCAAACAGACAGGCCGAGTGACGCAGCGCGGCATCGCCAATGTCAGCGGGCCAATCGATGGCGGGTTCTTCGACTTCGATGCCATGTCTTTGCAGCTTGGCAAGGATGCCCCGGATCGCTGCAACGATACCGGGGTCCGGCAGGGCCTTGCCAAGATTAAATGAGACCGCAAGCCGCAGGCCTTTGGCCGCAGATCCCGTGGTTGGCAGCACGACATTCTCGCGCAGGGAGGCGATGTCGGCGGGATGCACGCCGCTGATGACATTCTGTAGCAGCGCACAGTCGGCCACGCTGCGCGCCATCGGCCCGATGACGCTGTAGGGGTCAAAGCCTTCTACCGGGTCGGGCACCCTGCCGTGCGGTGGCTTGTATCCAACAACACCGCAGAGCGCGGCAGGAACGCGGATCGACCCGGCGCTATCCGCGCCGATCGCCAGCGTGCTGGTCCCCGCGGCGAGGCTGGCCGCAGCGCCACCGGATGAGCCACCCGGCGTGCGATCCGGATTCCAGGGGTTGCGCGTCACACCCCAGAGCCGTGTGGCGGTGATCCATCCGAAGGCGAATTCCGAGGTTGTCGTGCGGGCGTGAATGATCCCGCCGGCCTGCTTCACACGCTCCACGACCGGATGATCGCTGCTCGCGCGGTGGTCCTTGAATATCAGGCTGCCGCGCGAGGTGCAGGCGCCTTGCTGATCCAGCACATCCTTGATCGTGACGGTCAGCCCCTCAAGCGGGCGCAAGTCGCAGGCTCCGGACATGTACCGCGCTTCGGCCGCTTTGGCCTCGGCCATGGCCGTGTCATGGAACGTCTCGGTAAAGGCGTTGATCTCGGGCTCGACCCGCTCTGCCCGCGCAATCTGCGCCTTGAGAAGCTCGACCGGCGACAACGTCCGTTTGCGAAACATCTGCAGCGCCTCGGTTGCGCTGAGATAGCACAGGTCGGCACCCTCGGTCTGATCGGGCCTGTGCAGCATCATTGCCGGATCAGCCCGGACCGGCGCTGCATGTTGCGGCTGCCCTGACTGATCAGCCGGTCGGTGATGATCGACAGGAAGGCAATACCAAGCCCCGCGACGATACCCTCGCCCGGCTGCACCTTGGAGATAGCGACCAGCGTATCGTGCTCCAGACCGCGCGTGCCGACCAGGGCGGTGATGACCAGCATCCCGAAGGCAAACATGATGGTCTGGTTGATTCCCAGCATGATATCGGGAATGGCGAGCGGCAGTTGCACGTTCGTCAGCTTCTGCCAGCGCGTGCAGCCGGCCATATCGCCAGCCTCGATACTGGACCTTGCGACATTCTGAATGCCTTGTTTGGTATAGCGCACGCCCGGCGGCAGGGAATAGGCGACGATGGCGACCAGCCCGGCGAATTCGCCGACGCTGAACAGCATCACGACCGGGATCAGGTAAACGAAGCTGGGCAATGTCTGCAGCGTGTCGATAATGGCCGTAACCACATGATCGACGCGCGGGTTCAGCCCGGCCCAGATGCCGACCGGCAGAGCGATGATCAGCGCCACGATCACCGAAAGCAGCACAAGATACAGCGACACCATCGCCCCGTCCCAATAGCCGGTCACGGCGATGAAGCCGAGCAACGACGAGCTCATGATCGCCAGACGCCGCCCGCCAATCGCGTAAGAGATCGCGGCGATGACCGCGACAAAGCCGATCCACGGCACGTCCAGCAAGAAGGATTTCGTCGGGCGCATGACGTAGGTGATCGCGCTATCGCGCAGCGCCTTGATCTGGCTGTAATACGTATCGCCGATCCATGTGATCGTATCGTTCCAGAACGACCCGGTCGAGATTGTGGCCGCCTCGGGGTAGGCGTAAAGCGCCGGAAAAAACTGACCCAGCAGAATGAGCAAGAGCGTGATCCCGATCCATCCGAAGATCAGCGGGTGCCTTTGCCAGACTGAATCGGGCGTTGCCTCCACATGATCCGGACGGCTGAGGGCGATGGCCCGTGAAATCCGGTCCAGCATGATCGCCATCAGCGTGATGGCGATCCCGGCCTCGACCGCATTGCCGATCCGCAGTGCCTTGAGGCCCTGATACACCTCGCCGCCCAGCCCGCCGGCGCCGATCACGGACGCGATGATCACCATCGCGAAGGTCAGCATGATCACCTGATTGAGGCCGATCAGCAGGTTCTGGCGCGCCGCAGGCAGCATCACCTGCCACATCTTCTGCCGCCTCGTACAGCCCGCCATGTCGCCGAAATCGGCGATGTTGGGCGGCACGCGCTGCAGCGCCAGCGTTGTCACCCGCGCCATTGGCGGCATCGCGTAGATGACCGTCGCAATCATCGCGGCAACCGGATTGAACCCGAAGAGCAGCAGGACAGGCACCAGATAGGAAAACGTAGGAATGGTCTGCATCACGTCGTAGATCGGCATGAGGATCGCATTTGCGCGGGCATTTCGATACCCGAGAACGCCCAGCAAAATGCCCAGCACAAAGCTGACGAACACGGCGACGACCACCGACGACAGGGTCAGCATCGAGGATTGCCACAGGTCGAAGACGAGGAAATAGACCAGTGACACAAGCGAGAAGATCGCAACGCCACGCCCCGCGGCCCACCATGAAAACGCGGTAAGGCCGATGATCACCGCGGGCCACGGCAAACCGCGATAGACCGTGGCGCCGCCGCCCTCGCCATAGAATTCGAACCCTTCCGAAAGGACCCCTTGGAGCACCTCCATGGGGACTTTAATCAGGTTGGCAAATCCGCGCGTCATCTCCGCGACGGTGATGCTGCCGACGGCCATGTCGTTCACGATATATTTGACCGCCGTCGTGGTCGCCCCGGCGATGCCCCAGACCCAAGCCTCGGGGTATTCGCGCAGCCACGCAAAGCTTTCGCCTGTCATCAGCAGGACGACGTTCAGGAGGATCGCGGCAAGGATCAGACCGGACTTCAGGCCGATCCAGCCGCCGCTTCCCGATTGGGTCAGAGCGCGCACAGTCATGCGCCCACGCTCCGGTTCAAAAGAACGGCCGTCACGGCCGCGCGGTCGAGCGCGCCGATCACCTCCCCATTCGCACCCGCCACCGGAAGCGCATCGGCGCTTGCCATGGCCTGCTCGGCCACATCACCAACGAGGGCGCCCGCGTTGATCGGCGGGCCGCTGAGGCCGGCGCGGACCGGCCCCATGACGGACCTCACTGTCACGACCTTGCTGCGCGGGACTTTTTCTGTGAATTTCGCCACATAGTCATCCGCCGGATTGGTGATCAACTCCTCCGGCGTGCCGATCTGCACGACCCTGCCGTCCGCCATGATCGCAATACGGTCGGCCAGCCGGATCGCCTCGTCAAAGTCATGCGTGACGAAAACGATGGATTTGTGCAGCAGGTTCTGGAGGCGTATAAACTCGTCCTGCATTTCGGCCCGGATAAGCGGGTCGAGCGCCGAAAACGGCTCGTCCAGGAACCAGATTTCCGGCTCGGTGGTCAGGCTGCGGGCAATGGCGACCCGCTGCTGCTGGCCGCCGGACAATTCGTGCGGCAGATAGGCCTCGCGCCCCTCCAGCCCGACCAGTTCGACCATCTCGCGCGCCTTTGCGTGGCGTTCGGCGCGTGATTTGCCCTGCACCTTCAGGGGAAAGGCCACGTTGTCCAGAACGGTCAGATGCGGCAGCAGGGCGAAATCCTGAAATACCATGCCCATCACGTTGCGCCGAAGCGCGATCAGCTCTTGCCGCGAGGCTGTCTTGAGGTCCGTGCCCGACACCAGCAACTGGCCCATGGTCGGCTCGATCAGGCCCGTCATGCAGCGCAGGATGGTCGATTTGCCCGACCCGGACAGCCCCATGATCACGAATATCTCGCCCTTGCGGACATCAAAGCTGACGTCACGCGTGGCCGGTATCAGCCCGTTTTCGGCAATGATGGCGTCACTGATGTTCTGGCCGTGCTTTGCGGCGACCGCATCCGCTTGCGCACCGTAGAGCTTCCAGACTGACCGGCAACTGATCAGCACCTCGCCCGAGGGCTTTTTATCTTCTTGCGTCACTTCGTGAAACCTCGTCTTGCGGATAGGCGCTGTGCCGGGCGCCGGCGTGCAGAATACTGACCCGGTTGCCCTGTATGGGACCGGGTCAGCGTCAGGATTGGCATTGAGACCGAGATCCCCGGTCAGTTGATCCAGACGGACCAGACCGCCTCGTTCCCGGTCATCCAGGTCTCGACGGCTTCATCCAGGGGGGTGCCGTCCACATCGATGCTGCGGAATACATCAGCAATTTGGCTGTCGCTCAGCTCGAAGGCGCCCATGATCGCCTTGGCGTCCGGCTCCTCGGCCAGCAACTCGGAGTTTGCGTAGACCCAGAGCGAGCCAACCTTGACGCCGCAATCATGCGTGGCGTCGGGGTTCGTGCCCCATGCGGGATCGGTATAGCATTCCTCCTCGAACTCGGGGAACTGAACGAATTCGCCCTCGTCGCTCATGAAATACCAGTGCGGCGTGTAGCCCCAGCCGATCACAGGCTCGCCGCGGCGCGCCGCTGCGGAAATCGTCGCAACCAGCGCGGCGGCGCTGCCCGAGGGGATCGGCTCGACATTGATATCAAACGCTGCGGCCATTTCGGACACCGGCATCACCCAGTCGGCCGGGCCTTCGACAAACCGCGCCTTGGGCGCGGTTTCCGCGGTGGCCAGCGCCTCGATGCAGGCGGGCTCCTTCAGCGCTTTCCAGTCCGGCAGGCCGGGGCACTGCTCCTTCAGGCTGAGCGGGTACCACCAGCCTTCGGCGGAACTGATCCCGGTGGAGCCGACATTTTCCGCCTTGCCGCCCTCGGTGGAGCCTTCGCAAAGCTCCCACGTCGACTGCCAGCAGATCGTGTAGTGCAGATCGCCGGTCTGGATGCCGGAAAAGCTGGCGGTGTAGTCGGCCTGCACATAATCGACACGATAGCCCGCCTCGGCCAGCGTGCTGCCGAGGATCTTGGCGATCACGTCGGATGATGTGTCGCTGACCAGCGGCACCACGATCGGGTCGGTCCGATCAACGGCGAGGGCCGGCGCGGCCAAGCCGGATAGCACCATGGCCATAAGTGCCAGGCCTGCGGATTTCTGTGGTTTCATCATGTCTCTCCCTGTCTTTGTTGGGCTGCGCTCCGGAAGCGGCGGGCAGCGAAGGTCAGTTGATCCCTCGCCGGTCTGCGCCCCACCCCGCCTGACGACGCGCCGTGATACTCAGACAATGATGCAGAGAGTCAGCCGCACAATAAAGTCGCCATTCGCACCTAAAAAGTATACAGATAGCGACTATCGCACTGCCGCTGTTTCAGAACACCTGCCATGGATGCCCTATGAATCCACCGTCACCGGGCGAAACCTCGTTGGCGGTGGCGGCGCGAATATCATCGGGTATCAACGGGTCATCAGTGTCGAATAATCCACATGCCGACAGTGTCGCGCGCAGGTCGATATCCTGCCCCAACGCTTCCCACACTACCCGGTAGCAGGCGATGTCACGGCTTGTGGCACTGCTGATGCCAAGGCTGAGCCCGGTCAGAACTGCAACCTGATCCATTCGCGCGGGATAGAGGATGGTCGTCCACATCATCTGCCCCGCCTTCTGCTCGCGCTCATGCACGAAAATCCGTTCGCCGGTGTGAAAGGCGACCCCGGTGTATTTCAGCATCCGCCGCGCGCGGCGCTTGGCCAATGCGTAATTCTCAATATTTTTGAGGTAAGTGAACCCGCGCTCGGAAAAGAGCCGCATCAATGAGCATTGAATTTTTCCGGGGAATTCGACCGGTCGGTAATAGCATCTGTAATACCCGATATACTCGGCCATATCACGGGATGCGGATGGGTTGATCCGATGCAGCTTGGATATGTACTCGCCAAACGGATCGACCTCGGGACCCTTCGGCTTGCGAAGCGCGACAAGCTGGCGAAAGGCACTCTGATCCATCAGGATCTCGTGTTCCTCCACGCCGAAATAATCGCATATTGCTTGCATATTGGTCAGCGACGGGCGGCTTGTGCCATTCAGGTAGCGATGAAACTGCTGCCGGTTGATGGCCAACTGCTCGCAAACCTGAGTGATGGATTTCGCATAGCTGCACAGTAGCTTCAGGTTGTCAGGAAAATTGTTGTTCAACATTGGCCTGGCCCAGATCGTACATCAGAATTGCCAATCGCTACCTTTCGTTTCGCACAGCGCGGCACTTACCCGTCCGCGCCATCGCCGCCGATCCCGAGGCTTGACAGATCCGGCACAGCGCTGCGCTCCGGCAGGGTCCGGTCATTCAGCGCAAGCCCCGCGAAATCCCATAACGTGGGGTCAAGCAAGTGCGAAGGGCGCGCGTTCATCAGCGCCCGGAACATCACCTGACGGCGTCCGGGGCTGTTCTTTTCCCAGCCGTCGAGGATCTGCTTGACCTGCTGGCGTTGCAACCCGTCCTGGCTTCCGCACAGATCGCACGGGATGATCGGATACTTCATCCCCCGCGCGAACCGCTCGCAATCCTGCTCGGCGACATGAGCAAGCGGACGGAACACGAAAAGATCGCCCTCTTCATTCACAAGCTTCGGCGGCATCGTCGCAAGCCGCCCGCCGTGAAAGAGGTTCATCAGAAAGGTTTCCAAGATGTCGTCCCGGTGATGACCAAGCACCACGGCGCTACAGCCTTCTTCGCGCGCGATCCGGTAAAGATTGCCGCGCCGCAGCCGCGAGCAGAGCGCGCAATACGTCCGCCCCTGCGGCACCTTGTCGACGACTATGGAATAGGTGTTCCGATACTCGATCCGGTGCTCCACCTGCATTTTCTCAAGGAATTCAGGCAGAACGGTCGCGGGAAATCCGGGCTGTCCCTGATCGAGATTGCAGGCCAACAGATCGACAGGAAGAAGGCCGCGCCATTGCAGCTCATGCAGGACGGCCAGCAATGTATAGCTGTCCTTGCCGCCCGACAGGCACACCAGCCAGCGCGCGCGCGGACCCTCGCGGTCGACCATACCGTATTGGTCGACGGCTTCGCGCACCAGGCTCACGATGCGTTTGCGCAGCTTGCGGAATTCCGTGCTGCGCGGCGCGCCGTAAAAGAGCGGGTGAATGTCGTCGGCATCATCAAGCATGACTAGGCTGTAATCCACTCATGGCGGCCAAACAAGGGTGGAACGCTGGCGGGCAGCGCGCGTTGTCGGCATACATATATCATGAAAGGACAGCCCATGACCCGCTCAGGATTGATGATCGCGACGGCCATAGCAGCTATGATTGGCGGCGCCGCGCACGCCCAGCCCGGCGCGATGGCGATGCTCAAGTTAGAAGATGGACAGGATGCTGGCCATGTCACCATGACCCAAGGGCCCGGTGGCACGCTGTTTCATGCTGAATTATCGGGCCTCGCCCCCGGCTGGCACAGCTTTCATGTGCATGAGGTCGGCTCTTGCGACGATGGTTTTGCCGCCGCGGGCGGCCATTATGCGCCGGGTGGCAACGGTCATGGGTTGCTGGCCGAAGGCGGGGCACATGCCGGCGACCTGCCCAACATCCATGTCGGGGAGGACGGCGTCGCCATGGCGGAATTCTACAGCAGCCGTCTGACCGTGGCGGACGGCGCGGAGCTCATGATGGACGAGGATGGGTCGGCCATCGTGATCCATGAAAATGCCGATACCTACGCGGCAGAGGCCGAGGCCGGCGACCGTGTGGCATGCGGTGTGATCACGCAGACCAAGTAGCGCGCAGACCGCAGGCGTATCAGTCGGGGACGTTGTCGATCCCCGATCCGCCCCAAGGGTGGCAGCGGGCGATTCGGCGCAGCGTCAGCCAGCCACCCTTGAGGCCGCCATGCCGCTCAAGCGCCTCAAGCGCGTAGGCACTGCACGTCGGATGGTAGCGGCATCCATGGCCCACCCATGGGCTGAAAACCAGCCGATAGCCGCGCACCGGCAACGCAAGGCACCACGCCAGCGGGGTCATGGCTCGGATCGGTGCAATTTGCGCAGGGCTTGGGCCAGATCGCCCTTGAGCGCGTCAAACGGCCGGGCGGCTGTCGCATTGGCGCGGCCGATCAATACGTAATCCCAGCCCGGTTGGCCCATTTCGGGCAAAACGGCGCGGGCCGCCTCGCGCAGGCGGCGCTTGGCACGGTTGCGCGCCACCGCGTTGCCCACCTTTTTCGAACAGGTAAAACCAACGCGAATGCCGTCTGCCGCCTCGCTCGCGGGGCGGCGGCGGGCCTGAACCATCATGGAGGGGGTGCCCTGCCGGCCAGCGCGCGCGGCGCGCAGGAAATCCTTGCGCGTTTTCAGCACGGTCAGCGAAGTTTGCGCCTGATCTGCCACCTGATCGGCGGCATCGGCGCATGACAAAACCGCCGGGGAATCGCACCCGGTCGTCTGATCGGGGGCCTCCGGCGGTGTCATCTCGTCGTCCAGTCGGCTGGCGCTTATGCGCTCAGCGACTTGCGGCCACGGGCGCGGCGCGCGTTCAGGATCTTGCGGCCCGCTTTGGTGGCCATGCGCGAACGAAAGCCGTGGCGCCGCTTGCGAACCAGGTTCGAGGGTTGAAAGGTGCGTTTCATCGCTCCGTCTCCAAACTTTGTGCGGATGGGCGCCTGTCCGAGGAATCGCGCGACATCCGGGTATATCCGAAGCCCGGTCTATAGTGGGCGCATTTCACCAAGTCAAACCCCGGCCCGCCGATTATTGAAACAAAATCATCGGCTGCGTCGCCGTGAAGTCACAGAGCGGCTATTGCATGTCCCAATGATGTACAGCCTTGGTCACAGGCGATCAATGCCGCGTGATATGACTATCCAGCGGGCCGGGATGCGGTCATCTAGGAGGTGCAGGCGCATCATGAAGGAAATTCCCATGCAAAAAAAGGCCGGCCAGAGCCGCAAGCATCCGGTGTTGCGTCACGCCCCGCTGGCGCTGATCGTGGTAATCGCGGCCATTGGTGCGTTCACCTTGCGCGATTATCTCAGCTTTGAGACGCTGCGCGAAAACCGCGGGGCGCTGCTGGCATATCGGGATGCGCATTTCGCGATGATGGTGGCGGTTTTCATCGGGGTCTACGTTCTGATTGTCGCCTTTTCGCTGCCCGGCGCGGCGGTTGCATCGGTCACCGGAGGGTTTCTCTTCGGGATCGCATGGGGCACCACCTTCAACGTCGTGGCAGCCTCGATTGGCGCGGTTGCAATATTTCAGGCCGCGCGGATGGGGCTGGGCCGGGCGCTGGCCGCGAAGATGGAGGCGAGCAACGGCACGTTGAAGCGCATCAAGAAGGGGCTGGCCAAGAATGAGATCAGCGTTCTGTTCCTGCTGCGGCTGGTGCCGGCGGTGCCATTTTTCGCGGCCAACCTGCTGCCCGCTCTGGTAGGCGTTAAATTCCGCAATTTCGTCTTTACGACCGTGTTGGGGATCATCCCGGGTGCGCTGGTCTTTACCTGGATCGGCGTCGGGCTGGGCGAAGTGTTCGACAGGGGTGATCGCCCGGATCTGAGCCTGCTGTGGGAGCCGCAGGTGATCGGCCCCCTTCTGGGCCTTTGCGCTTTGGCCGCACTGCCGATCGTGTTGAAGGCGTTTCGCCAGAAGAAGGGTATTTGAGCCGATGAAAAATCTGAAGACGGATATTCTGGTGATCGGCGCTGGATCGGGCGGCCTGTCGGTCGCCGCAGGCGCGGCGCAGATGGGCGCGCGTGTCGTGCTGCTGGAAGGCCACAAGATGGGCGGCGACTGCCTGAATTACGGCTGCGTGCCCTCCAAGGCGCTGATTGCATCGGGCAAGGCGGCATATGCGCAAGCGCACGCAAGCCAATTTGGCGTGGCCGATGTGGTGCCGGACGTCGACTATGCCGCCGCCATGGCGCATGTGCAGGATGTTATTGCCACCATCGCCCCGGTCGACAGTGTCGAGCGGTTCGAGGGGCTGGGGGTGCAGGTGATTCAGGAATACGGCGAATTTATCTCCGAGACCGAGGTAAGGGCCGGCGACACTGTCATCACCGCCCGGCGGATTGTCATCGCGACAGGGTCCAGCCCGCTGGTGCCGCCTATTCCGGGACTGGACGCGGTACCCTATCTGACCAACGAGACGCTGTTCGATCTGCGGGAGCGCCCGGGACATCTGCTGATCGTCGGCGGCGGGCCCATCGGCATGGAAATGGCTCAGGCACATCGGCGGCTGGGCTGCGATGTGACAGTGATCGAGGGCGCCAAGGCGCTGGCAAATGACGACCCGGAAACCGCTGCCATTGTGCTGGATACGCTGCGCGGTGAGGGGATCGAAATTGCGGAGGACGCATTGGCCTCGCAGGTTCGCGGCACGGCAGGTGCCATTGAGGTCGCAGCCCGGGACGGGCGCGTGTTCAAGGGCTCGCACCTGTTGATGGCGGTGGGCCGCAAGAGCAATGTGGAGCGGCTGAACCTGAAGGCCGCACGTGTCGAGACAACAAACCGCGGCATCAAGGTGGACGACCGCCTGAAGACCACCAACAGCCGCGTCTATGCCATCGGTGATGTCGCGGGCGGCCTGCAATTCACCCATGTCGCCGGATATCATGCGGGGATCGTGATCCGCTCGGCTGTGCTGGGCCTGCCTGCCAAGGCGAAGACCGCGCATATCCCATGGACCACTTACACGGCGCCCGAACTGGCGCAGGTCGGCCTGACCGAGGCCGAGGCGCGCGAAAGGCACGGCGCCCGGCTGGAGGTGGTCCGGCATGAATACACCCACAACGACCGCGCCATTGCCGAGCGCAAGACAGTCGGCCTGATCAAGCTGATGGTGGTCCGCGGACGCCCCGTTGGTGCGTCCATCGTGGGGGCGCAGGCGGGCGAGTTGATCGGGCTTTGGGCTTTGGCGCTGGCAAACGACATGAAGATGAGCCAGATTGCAGGTATGGTCGCGCCCTATCCGACACTCGGCGAAGTGAACAAGCGTGCCGCTGGAACCTATTTCAGCCCGCGCCTGTTTGATAACATATGGGTCAAGCGCGCAGTGCGCGGCGTCCAGCGTTGGCTGCCATAGGTAAGGACGGGGCGGCAGATGAACACACTCTCCGGCCGGTTTCTGATCCTCACGGCGATCTTCGTAATGCTGGCCGAGGTATTGATCTTTGTACCGTCCATCGCCCGCTTTCGCGAGGATTTCCTGCTGTCCAAGCTGGAGCGCGCGCAGATCGCATCGCTTGCCCGGCTGGCCGGCGACGACATCAGCCCCGAGTTGGAAGAAGAACTGCTGGCCAATGCCGGCGTCTACAACGTGGTGCTGCGCCGCAATGATGCCCGCCAGTTGGTGCTGTCATCGCCGCTGCCCTCAGCGATCGCGGCGACGTACGATCTGCGCGATGCCGGGGCGCTAACCCTGATCCGCGATGCGCTGCTGCGGCTGTGGCGTCCCGGCGAAGAGGTGGTGCGCGTGATCGGCTCGCCCGTGCGCAGTGCCGGCATGCTGATCGAGGTCACCTTGGAAACGGGCACTCTGCGCACGGCGATGATTGACTATGGTTTGCGTATTCTGGTCCTGTCTGCTGTCATTTCCGTCATCACCGCCGTTCTGCTGTTTCTCGCAGTGCGCGTATTCCTCGTGCGGCCCATCAGCCGGGTTGTCACGTCGATGAAGGCCTATGCCGGTGCCCCCGAAGACGTGCGCGGCGTGATGGTGCCCGGCTCGTCGATAACCGAACTGCGCGAAGCCGAGGAAACGCTGGCCCTGATGCAGCACCAGCTGATCAGCGCCCTGCGCCAGAAAGAGCGCTTGGCCGGTCTGGGCGGCGCCGTGGCCAAGGTCAGCCATGATTTGCGCAACATCCTGACCAGCGCGCAGCTGTTCACCGACCGGCTGGAGGCGTCCGAGGATCCGATGGTCAAACGCATGGCTCCCAAGCTGGTCAATTCCATTACCCGCGCCGTCAACCTGTGCGAATCGACGCTGGCCTACGGCAAGGCCGAAGAGCCGGCCCCGCGCCTGTCGCGCTTTGCCTTACTGGATATCGTCACGGATTTGATCGACAGCGAACGGCTGTCTGCCGGGGATGCCGATATCAGTTTTTCCGTAGATGTGAGCGCGGGATTTCAGCTGCGCGCCGACCCCGAACAGCTCTACCGCGTCATCGCCAATCTGGTGCGCAACGCCCGACAGGCCATCGTGACCAGCGGCAAACCCGGCGAAATCGCCGTGCAGGCTGAGGACACGGACGATGCCGTGCTGATCCGCGTCAGCGACACCGGCCCGGGCCTGCCACTCAAGGCGCGCGAGCATCTGTTCACCCCGTTCCAAGGCGGCGCGAGCAAAGGCGGATCGGGCCTGGGCCTGACCATCTCGTCTGAACTTGTCCGCGGTCACGGGGGCACGCTGACGCTTGAACACACCGGAGAGAGCGGCACGTCGTTTCTGATCGTCCTGCCCAAAGGCGATCTGGGCTAGCGCCACTATTTCTGCCGATCCCCTCTTGCAAAGCCCAATCGCAGCCGGTAATCCCTGCCGCGTGGACCGATAGCTCAGCTGGATAGAGTACCTGACTACGAATCAGGGGGTCGGGGGTTCGAATCCTCCTCGGTCCGCCACCACTCTTCAATTACACCATATAAATCAAGTAGTTGAGACAATTTTTGTCTAATCGGATGCGGGTGTTAGACAATGTTGCGAACCTCACCTCTCGGCGCATGCCTGATAGCGGGGTATTTGGCGGAGGTATTTTTTCTTTCGACGTGATGTTTACGCAGCGTCGGGTTGCCTCGCAGCCAGCGAAGTACGAAGATGAAGGCTGCTTCCCGGAAAGAAAAAACCGCCTCACAATGAGGCGGTTCAATAGGACCGGACCAGTTACAGAAATTCTCCTGTCACGAGCACAGATGGGGTCAAAAGTCGCCGTCGGTCGGCACCACGAACATACCGTTCGATCTCCTTGAGCGTTTCATGACCACTCCAAGCCGCGATCTGTTTGCTACTCGCGCCATTTTCCGCATGCAGGATCATTCTGCTTTTGCGAAGCCCGTGGGACGTCCGACCAGGCCGCAGACCTGCATCCCGGGCTTTGCCGGAAAACCACTGTGATGCGCTCTTTTTTGACCGGGTATTACCCGCTTTCGTCGCCAGCCAGACCGATTCCTGGATCGCCATAGCGCCCAGCGCCATGATCAGATGCTCGAGATCCGCAGGTTCGGCAAAACCGGGCAGATCACGGTACATTGGAACAGAAACTTCGGAGCCGGTTTTCTGCTGAATGAAGTTCAGCCATCCTTGGTCGTCGACATTCCCGGGGCCGAGTCGGCATGTGTCACTAATACGCGCACCTGCCCAATACTGCAGTTCAAAGGCCAGCCTCTCCATGGATCCGTAGCCCCAATAATTGCGATACTGTTCGATTTCGGCCAAGGTCCAGGGAATGTATCCGCCGGTTTTCGCTTCGGGGTTAACTTTCACACCATCGGTTGCGCGGGTTTCCACGATACCTCGTTGCGACGCGAACTCGGTCAAATAGCGCCATGTCTTCAACCGCTGATTTGCCGGATTTCTTTCCCGCGAATCCATCTGTGAGATAATGTGCGGCCGCCGGATCGTCGAAAACGGCAGCTTGGCGATCGCGGCATCATTTTCAGTGCAAATATTATTCATATCCCGGCGAAGCACATCCCGATAATCTTCGCTGAGAGATTTGTACCTTTGCGATGACATGAACCGCCGGCAGATGTCTGCGACACTGTTCGCCAAGACCGTCTCGAGTTTCGGAGCGGGTTTGTCGGCGTTTTCTGCGGCCAGGTAAGCCTCCAGAAATTTTGGGTGATCTTCTGAGATATCAGCCGGTAACGGCGTTCCACTGGCGCGATCGTAGATATAAAGCTTTCCGCGACGCTCATAGCGCTTGAGGCCCTTCAATTTCATTCGGCTGCGATCCCGAATGCTCGGTCCGCCAGAGTCTGCTCCAGACATTCTTGTTCTCCTTCCATGGGAAGATTATCAGCCCAAGCATCGAGATCACGGATGTCATAAAGGCGATTGCCAACGCTGACGCGACGAGGAATGCCTTGCTGGCGCAGCTTGCTCGGCGAAAAACCGAGGTAATGCGCCGCAGCTTGTTCGGGCATCAATCGTGGGGCAAAAGCGAAGTTGCGTGACATGCGTGTTTTGATTTCGGGCTTTGGTTTCAGGTTTGCTTGCGACCGATCACCGGTAGCAATCAGGACATTTGTTCGACCGGGACGATCCGGAAGAAAAAAATTGACGGGTTTAAACCGGCTGCAAATAAGTGGTCGGCATCGATCAGCATCTAATCAGCATCCGTCACCGCCTCCCGCAGCCCGCAGCAGGCGAGTGCCTATGTCTGACAAGCGAGGCCCATAGAACCAGATCGCGTTGCTCAGACCGGTGTTCAGGCTCGGCCGTCCATCCATTGCTTCGCCCCGCGCATCTTCCTCGGCTGCCGCTCCGGCCCGGGTCTCAGACTGAAGACCCGGGTCCGGAACGGCGACGATGCCAACTGCCGATGCAAGCAATTGTGAATCCGGTATTTCCTTATGTCGCCGATAAAAACTGCTGTTTCGGATTTCCGCCGCGAAATCACTGGACCGACATCCTCATCTCACCAAGTAGAAATGGAGATCAGGAATGATTGCACGCATCAAGTCCATCGTCGGCAGGAAGACCGAAAAGCGGTCAAAGCCGAATTTTTCAGTCCCGGCCGGCGAGGCAATACCGCCGCACCAGGAGCCGACGCCGCTCCTCCAAGCGAAGCCGCCGAGTGCCGCATTCCCCATCGAATCCCTGACGCCGAAGCTCCGCAGCGCCGCCGAGGCGATCATGCAAAAGACGCAAGGCCCGGCTGTGAATCGGCATGCGAAGTTGACCCACTTGGGTGGGTTATGAGCGAGTAAAATTGACCCACCTGCCACGTTAGCATCCGCGCAGAATAGCGCGGAGGAAAGAGCAGGTGATATTGATGGAAAGTGTATCGAAGATCAGA
>DATCSR010000003.1:0-3543 GCA_036568405.1 Roseovarius sp. | reverse complement strand
CACAGAAAAATAACCGCGACGCAGACAAAGCCCCCAGACGGACTCGCTATATGAGGGCGGCCCGCCTGGGAGCTTTGCCATCCGATAGGCGGGTCAAAATCAAACGCTGAAACCGGGTCAGTTTTGAACGCTCATTGACAGTAAAGGGCAGGATGATGCGCCCGTATTGGCTTTGCTTGAAGTCACCGCGAAGGAGGTCGGCCAGCGACCATATGTAGGTCGCAAGGTTGTTTGTTGATTGAGACACGTGCGCCGCCTGAAAATTGAGAATTCGTTGATTGTTCAGAGCCTAAGTGGCCACACACGCCTTGTACAGGTGATAGAGGTTTGGTGAATCAGTTAACTGTTCACGCGGTAACGGCCTGCGCTGATGGTCTACTTTCCATCAAACAGGCGGGAAGACCTGATCACAGTAAGAAAAAATTGGTCAATAAGGGTGGTCAATGTTGGTCAATGATGACCATTAACTATTTGATTTTAAACAAAAGAGGGGAGTTGGCGGAGGAGGTGGGATTCGAACCCACGGAGGACTTACACCCTCGTCGGTTTTCAAGACCGGTGCATTCGACCACTCTGCCACTCCTCCGACCGGGTCTGTCTAATCGGCTGTTTGCGATTCTGAAAGTGCCTCTTTGCTTTCAAATGCGCTTGCCTTTCCTCTGGGGAATTCCGCCGAACCCGCATAGCATGCTTTTCTTGGCCTGCCGGACTGGTTATGCTGCGCGCACGCGGCATAGACCGTGGTGGCAGGTGTGCGCCCGTCTGATCCGGCAAGGGTCACGGCGGGGCAGGGTCAGGACGAAAAGTCCGGAGCGTAACAGGCAAGGGGCAGGGCATGGGTTTAATGGATGCAGGCGGCAGGACCGGGTGGCGCAAGGCGGCATGCGGCGGAATGGTTTGTTTGGTGCTGGCGGGGTGCGACGGGCTTCAGGCCGCGAACCCGTTCAAGGCCAAGGCAGAACCCGCCTCCGTCAGCGGCGATGCCTCCTCGGTCCGGTTGGTCGAGCGGGACGTCGAGGCGCCCGAGGTGTTCCAGATCACCGACAAGGGGCTGTGGGACGGGCGTCCGTCATTGGGCGGCGTCTGGGTCGCACATCCCGACGTGACAGAGCCGGAGCGCGTCATCATCCGCAATACCGCCAATTCCAAATTTGTCATCGGTGCGCTGTTCCGCCGCGAGCGGTCCAATCCCGGCCCGGCATTCCAGGTCTCCTCTGATGCGGCTGCTGCGCTGGGCATGTTGGCCGGCGCCCCGGCGGCGCTGAATGTCACCGCCCTGCGCCGGGAAGAGGCGCCTGAAGCGGGCGCCGCCGCCGGCACGCTGGAGCCCGATAGCGTCGAGATAAGCAGCCTTGATCCGGTGGCGGATGTCGCCTCTGCCGCCATCGACGCAGCCGAACCAGCCGAACCAGCAGAGCCTGCGCTGTCGGCGCAGAGCGCGGCGGCCCCGGCGCTGACCCCCAGACCTGTGCAGGCTGCCTCCGATCTGGACCGGCCCTATCTGCAGATCGGCATATTCAGTGTCGAGGAAAACGCCGAGAATACCGCCACCGCCGTGCGGCAGGCCGGAATGGTGCCCACCGTCCTCAAACAGGAAAGCCAGGGCAAGGCATTTTGGCGGGTGATTGTTGGCCCCGCGACTTCTGCATCCGGGCGCGATACGCTATTGTCAAAGGTCAAGGCCATCGGTTTCGATGACGCCTATGCCGTCACGAACTGAGGCGCTATCCTAGGGCATGCGCCATCCATCTGACCACCAGACATGAAACCCGGAATTACCCAATGATCAGCTTTTTCAGAACCGTCCTGACCGTCTTCGCCCTTGGGTGTGCCACATTGCCTGCCGCCGCTTTCGATACGGCGGCCAAGGCGGCGTATGTGGTGGATCTGGGCACAGGCACCGTGCTGCTGAACAAGAACGCGGATGAGCCGTTGCCGCCCGCGTCGATGTCCAAGCTGATGACGCTTTACGTCGCCTTTGAGGCGATCCGCGACGGGCGCCTGTCGATGGACGAAAAACTGCCCGTGTCGCAGCACGCGATGAGCTATGGCGGCTCCACGATGTTTCTGGACACGACGGACCGGGTCACGGTTGCCGATCTGCTGCGCGGCATCATCGTGCTGTCGGGCAACGATGCCTGCGTTGTCATCGCCGAGGCGCTCAGCCCCGACGGGACCGAGGCGGGCTTTGCCCGGTTCATGACCCAGCGGGCGCAGAAGATGGGGCTGACCAACTCGACCTTTGCCAATTCCAACGGCTGGCCCGCGCCCAGCCAAAAGATGAGCATGCGCGATCTGGCGCTGCTTGCGCGTCTGATCATCACCGATTTCCCCGATTTCTATCCGATGTTCGCCGAGACCGACTATGCCTTTGACGGGCGCGCCCCGCAGAACACGCAGAACCGCAATCCGTTGTTGAACCTTGGCATCGGCGCGGATGGCTTGAAAACCGGGCACACGCAGGCGGCGGGTTATGGTCTGGTCGGTTCGGCCAAGCAGGGCGACAGGCGCATCGTCTTTGTGCTGTCAGGGCTGCAAAGCACGCAGGCGCGCGCCGAAGAGGCCGAAGCGATCGTCAACTGGGCCTTCCGCCAGTTCGCCGAAAACACGCTGGTCAGGGCCGGCAATGACGTGGCGCAGGCCGATGTCTGGATGGGCGAGACAACCCGCGTAGGTCTGGTCACAGCCGAGGATGTCACCATGCTGCTGCCCGTGCTGGGCGGAGACAAGATACCCGCAGAGGTGATCTATGACGGCCCGCTGCAGGCGCCGATCGCCGAAGGTGACCGGCTGGCCGAACTGGTTATCACGCCCGAGGGTATGCCCGAAACGCGCGTGCCGCTTCTGGCCGCTAATAACGTGGCGCGGGGCGGTTTTGCCGTACGTCTGAAAACGGTTTCGGGCATCCTGCTGAACCGGCTGCGACAGGGGCCCGAGGGGGCCTTGTGAGCGCAGCGGATACCGGGGCGCGCGGCCTGTTCGTCAGCTTCGAGGGGATCGACGGGTCCGGCAAATCCACGCAGGCACGGCTGCTGTTTGAGCATCTGACATCGCAGGGCCATGACGCGATCTTGACGCGCGAGCCGGGCGGCAGCCCCGGCGCCGAACAGATCCGCGCGCTGCTTCTGAGCGGCGACGTCGACCGCTGGTCGCCCGAGACGGAACTGCTGCTGTTCACCGCCGCGCGCCGCGACCATCTGGAGCGGACCATCTGGCCCGCGCTGGCCGCCGGGCGCATCGTGATTTGCGACCGCTATGCCGACAGCACGCGGATGTATCAGGGTTTGCGCGGTCCGGACCTGCGCCGCCGCGTCGAGGCGCTGCATGATCTGATGATCGGGCAGGAGCCGGACCTGACCCTGCTGATCGACATGGAGGCGGGCGCGGGCCTGTCCCGCGCGTTGGAACGTGGCGGCGGCGAGGACCGCTTTGAGGCATTCGGCAATGATTTGCAGGCCGCGATGCGGCAGGGCTTTCTGGCACTGGCCGAGGAATTCGCGGATCGCTTTCGCGTCATCAACGGCGGGCGCGACATTGATGCGG
>DATCSR010000002.1:0-35966 GCA_036568405.1 Roseovarius sp. | reverse complement strand
TCTGATCTTCGATACACTTTCCATCAATATCACCTGCTCTTTCCTCCGCGCTATTCGGCGCGGATGCTAACGTGGCAGGTGGGTCAATTTTACTCGCTCATAACCCACCCAAGTGGGTCAACTTCGCATGCCGATTCACACACGCGGACCACACACCTTAATGCCCCGACAGCACTACCCTCTGACACAACTCTGAAAGCGCAAGAACAGGAAATTTCGCAGCGCCATGTCGAGAAAGTTGTTGTTGTCACTGAGAACTGGCCCGGTGGAGGTCAGAATTGTCATTGAGAAATGACCCATGTGCAACCTTGCCCCTTGACGTGGTCTCATCTTTTCGGACAGGTTTGCAACGTTTCTAAGGTGTATCGTGTTTGAGTTTCATGCTGCGTTTCGTTGCTGTGAACCAGCCCAATATGCGTCGTCGGGCGCCTGCCGATCAAGCGCGGAATGGGGGGCGTTCGGTATTGTAGAAGGCCATCCAGTCTTTGATCACCCTCCGGGCCTGGAAGCCGTCTTGGATTTCCTCAAGATAGATTGCCTCCTGTTTCATGGGTCGCCACAGACGTTCAATGAAGATGTTGTCCAGGTATCGCCCGCGACCGTCCATTGAGATGCGCACTCCGGCTTCAGTCAACATCGTGATCCAAGCCGACCCCATGAACTGACTGCCCTGATCCGTATTCATGATTTCGGGCGGGCCGCGCTTGTCGATGGCCTTGTTCAGCGCCTCAACACAGAAGCCAGCGTGCATCGTGGTGCTGAGGCGCCAACCCAGCACTTTCCTTGTCGCCCAGACCATGATGGCCACGAGATAGAGAAAGCCGTTCTTAACCGGCACGAAGGTGATGTCAGCGCACCAGACCTGGTTCGGGCGGTCTATGACCATCTTTCTCGGCAGATACGGATAGACCGGATGTTGCGGATGAGGCCGGCTGGTTCTGGGGCGTCTGCAGGTCGCCTCCAGCCCCATCCTCGCCATCGGTCGCCGGACCCGATGGCGGCCCACGAGAATGCCTTCCCGACGCAGATAGGCTGCGATCTGACGCGACCCAAAGAACGGACACTTCGTGAACACGCGATCAATCTCCTTCATGATCGCCAGCGTGTCGGGATCAATTCCGACCGGCGTGTAGTAGAATGCTGACCGGCTGAGATGCACCAGCTTGCATTGCTGACTGATGCTCAGCTTGGGATGATCCCGCTTGATCATGGCGCGTTTCTTACCCGGGCTCATCGCTTCAGCCCTTCGGACAAAAAATCATTCTCGACGGCCAGCCTCCCGATCTTGGCATGCAAGTCCTTGACCTCTGCTTCCGTCGGGCCGTTTTGTTTGCCGCCACTAGAAAACACGTCCGCCATGCCGTCGATGGCTTGCCGTTTCCACGTGCTAACCTGATTTGGATGCAGTTGATGCTTCGCTGCAATCTCCTGAACCGCCTTGTCACCACGCAGCACTTCCAACGCCACCTTGGCCTTAAACTGGTCTGCAAAGTTCCGGCGTTTTGCCATGGTCGTATCCCTTCCAAAGTTTGGGATACACCTTAGCCAACTGTCCAGTTTTCTGGGACCACTTCAGTTGTTTAGACTCTCGTGGTATCGTTGGTTGTTGAAATGCTCGATGAAGGTCCCGATCTGGCGCTCAAGATCGCCGGACAGATAGTGGTTTTCCAGCAGAACCCGGTTCTTCATGGTCTGATGCCAGCGTTCCGCTGCCCGGCAGTTGATACGCAGTATCAATGAGGGGGGATCTTGCCTTGGGTTTGCGGGTGGAACGGTGCGCCGCGAACGTGATCCATTTTATGATCTTCCAGCCAATCGGCCAAATCACCGGAGATGTAACAGGACCCATCGTCGCTCAGCAGGCGTGGCATGTGCCGCACGACGGCTTGATCGCACCCTGATGCTGTCAGAGCCAGCCCGATCTTCGCAGTCACATCCTCGGCCCGCATGTTTGTGCAGAGTTTCCAACCAATGATCTAGCGGCTGTAGTCATCCAGGATCGTGCTGAGATAGAACCAGCCCAAACCGATGATCTTGAGGTAGGTGAAATCTGTCTGCCACATCTGGTTGATGGCGGTGGTTTTGT
Organism: Roseovarius sp.; assembly: GCA_036568405.1. Lineage (GTDB taxonomy): Bacteria > Pseudomonadota > Alphaproteobacteria > Rhodobacterales > Rhodobacteraceae > Roseovarius. Next base: position 33,880 of record DATCSR010000002.1, on the reverse strand, counting down.
CGGTGAACTTTTCAGCCGCCTTGATCACCACATGCGCGGGCGGCGTGATCAGGTCAGCTTCCTTCAGAATGCCCCTCTCGGGATGTTGCAGCGCAATACCCTGCCGGGCAGCGGATAAGCTGATGATTAAGATATAAAATACCGCGTCTCGTCGGTGTATTTTACCGCCAGCTCCCGTGTCGTCAGGGCCTCAAATTCCAGCGCAAATTTGATCAGATCATCGCGTCGATCCAGTGGTATTCGGTTCCAGACAGAACCAGGACGGGGTGCGCGGTCCGCCAGGGCATCAAACCCGCCGCCGACATAACGATCATACCAACGGTAGTTGGTCGCGCGCGGGATGCCCAGCATGTCGAGGGTGTAAGGTGCGCTTTCATTGGCTGAACCGAGAGTGGCAGTGTTGCCGGGGTCGCCGCGACGCGGCGCATGAAGGCATTGGTTTCAGGGCAGCGCGTCAACTGCGACCTTACTGGCGAACGTAGCTATGATCGAAGGATTGGAAGTTGTCGTTTGCCCGTTGGTCGAGACGTTGCCGGTGTATTGATCGGGGAACGACTATGCCGCCATTGGCGCTAGCGTTGCTTGATCGCCACACGAGGTTTCACGCTCCAGCGACTTCCACAGTGCTTCCACACGGGGTTGGAACGCCAAAAGCCACCCTGAGGGGCGGATTGTAACACTTTGGTATTTATTGCTATTTTTGGTTGCGGGAGCATACAACCACCGTCAATTACCAACCATTGACTGCTGATACCCAAAGCAGTCACATTCGGAGCAGAGTTCAACAAATCACTGCGACACACTCAGCGACCTTTTCAGCTGGAGCGTGATGTGCAAGGTCGTTCGGAACCATTCCTTCAGTTGCGTCGCGATAGCGCAGCGCTTAGATCAGGAACGGAAGGCCGAATTGGAGTGCCCCCATGGGGTGGTCCAATTTGAATGTTAGTGCATGGTTGGCCTCTGGTCTATTGGCATGATGCTTTTCGGGGCCGGTGGACGGTAACCCAGTGCACTATGCGGCCTGACTGTATCGAAGTGGCGGCGCCATCGTTCGATCAAAATCTGAGCTTCGCGTAGCGTGTAGAATACTTCGCCGTTGAGGGACGCGTAGCAGCAGCCTGCCGGAGGATCCTTGCGGCGATGTTCATTGCGTCTCGCCTCCTGGGCAAAGGCAAGCTCAGCCGTCCTCGCGCGCGCCGGGCAGGTCGAAATGCTGCGGGCAGAGCGCGGCGAGAAAGCGGAAGACGATCCGGCATGCCGCGTCCCGGTCGAAGGAATCGGGATGCAGCAGGAAATCTGTCCACATGCCCTCCATCAGGGCCAGCGTGCCGTGGGTGACGTCGCGCGCGACCCCCGCAGGGTCATCCGCTCCGACTTCGCGGAAGATTGCCAAAAAGGGCTGATAGATCAATTTGCGCAGGCGGTCGTGGCGCGTATCGCTGTAGAGGCGGATGATTTCATGGTTATGCGCCTCGCCGCGGAACGCATACCAGATGCGCACGCTGCGCGTGTTCAGCACCTCCGCGCTCAGATCGCTGCGGACAATCGCCTCGATACGGGCCTGCGGGCTGGCATCGGATCCGGCTTGCTCCAACAGCCTGTCCAGAGCTTCGTAATACAGATCGCTGGAATGCGCGATTGCCGCTTCCATTAGCTTGGCCTTGCCGTTGAAATGCAGATGTATCATGCCGCGCGACAGCCCGGACCGGCCGATGATCTCGCTGACCGACGTGTTGGCCATGCCCAGTTCGGCCACGCAATCCAGCGCCGCTTCGATCAGGGCCATGCGGTTGCGTTCGCGCGATATGTCGCGTTTGTTCTGTGTCATCACAAGCCGTCCTTCTCTGGCAATGTCATCCTGGCGCAGGCGCTGCATGATGGTGGTATTGCATACGCATAAGTCGACCTTGGGCAAAAGGGTTGACTTGAAACGGGGATTGGGGCCACTGTAAATGGACAGTCGTCCATTTACACCTGAATCTTACAAAGAGAGCTGGCCTGAACAGACATGCGCGCACTAAAATCAGAAGCCGCCAAAGGTATGGCGCTTGCCGCGCCGGCCAGCCTTTATGTCGCCCTGCTGGTGGCGGCGCCTTTGGGCATCCTCGTGCTCTACAGCTTCTGGACGCAAAGCTATGTGACGCTGGACCGCAGTTTTACCTGGGAAAACTACCGCTTTGCCATCCAAGATCCGCTGGTGCGCTACCTGTTGCTGCGGTCGGTCATGATTGCCGGGCTGGTCACCGTGGCAACCGTGGTGTTCGCCTATCCGATTGCCTATTTCATCGCCTTTCGCACCGAAAAGAAGACCCTCTGGCTGCTGCTGATCACCATCCCGTTCTGGAGCAGTTATCTGCTGCGCGTCTTCGCGTGGAAGCTGATCCTGGGCTTCAACGGGGTGATGAACAGCGCGCTGATGTCGCTGGGGCTGACCGATGCGCCGCTGACCTTTCTGCTCTATAACGAATTTGCCGTCACCCTGACGCTGGCCCATGCCTGGGCGCCCTTCGCGATCCTGCCGATCTACGTGTCCCTGCAGAAAATCGACCGCAGCCTTCTGGAGGCGGCCACGGATCTGGGATGCTCCATGGTGGCGCGGTTCCTGCGCGTCACCCTGCCGCTGACGGTTCCGGGCATTATCGCGTCCTGCCTGATCATCTTCATCCCGACCGTGGGCGATTACGTCACGCCCGCGCTGGTCGGGGGATCGGATGGCAAGATGATCGCCAACCTCATTCAGGTGCAGTTCGGCGCGGCAAACAACTGGCCGCTGGGGGCAACGCTGTCGCTGATGGCGATGGCCAGTGTCGGGCTGGTGGCGGGGGCCTTTGTCCTGCTGGCAACGCTCGCCGCAAGGCGCATCCGATGAGGCGGGCGCGGCGCTTCCTTCCCGGTCTGGGCGCCTATACGGCGCTCTATCTGGCGTTTCTTTACCTGCCGGTCCTGCTGCTACCGCTGTTTTCCTTCAACGACGGCACCATCGTGGCCTTTCCGATCAAGGGCCTCACCCTGAAATGGTATGCCCAGCTGGCCGGGCAGGAAACGCTGCTGAGCTCGCTGGTCAACAGCCTGATCGTCGGCGGCGTGACGGCGGTTCTGGCCACCGCGCTGGGGCTGTTCGCGGCGCGCGCCTATGTGCGCTATCGCTTTCGCGGGCGCGGGCTGTCCGAGGGGCTGGTGATGCTGCCGCTGGTCATTCCGGGGATCATTGTCGCCTCGTCCATGCTGGTGCTGTTTATCTTCATCGGGCTGAAGCCGTCGCTGACTGCCGTGATCCTCGGCCACACGTTCCTGACGGTGCCCTTCGCCACGTCGATCATGAAATCGGCTTTCGACGAATTCGATCCCGCATTCGAGGAGGCGGCCTATGATCTGGGGGAAAGCGTGATCGGCACCTTCCGCCGGGTGACCCTGCCCATCGTGGCACCCGGCATCGTGGCCAGCCTGCTGGTGACCTTCACCGTGTCCTTCGATGAATTCATCCTCGCCTTCTTCCTGTCCGGCCAGCAGCCCACGCTGCCTGTCTATATCTGGAGCCAGATCCGCTTTCCGGCCAAGCTGCCGAACACGCTGGCGCTAGGATCGTGCCTGCTGGCGTTTTCAGTGCTGCTGCTGATCACCGCCGAATATTTCCGCCGCCGCGCCGCCAAAACCAAGGCGTGAGAGGAGACCTCTGAATGACCAGACGCACCATCATCGAGCTTGCGGGGATCGAAAAGCGTTTCGGCACCTTCACCGCCGTCAAGGATCTGACGCTGAGCCTGAACGAGGGCGAATTCTTTTCGCTGCTCGGCCCGTCGGGCTGCGGCAAGACAACGGTGCTGCGCATGATCGCCGGCTTTCAGGAGCCGACATCGGGCGTCGTGCGGATCGACGGGCAGGACATGGCCGATATCGCGGCAAACAAGCGCCCGACGAACATGGTGTTCCAGAGCTATGCGATCTTTCCGCATCTGAATGTGGGCGACAATGTCGGCTTCGGGCTGGCCAAGCAGGGCCTGTCGCGGGCCGAGCGCAAGCAGCGGATCGCCGAAGCGCTCGAGATGGTCGAGCTGGACGGGCTGCAGGTCCGCAAGGCGGACGAGCTGTCGGGCGGGCAGCGCCAGCGGGTCGCGCTGGCCCGCGCGCTGGTGATGCGCCCCAAGGTGCTGTTGCTGGACGAGCCGCTGTCGGCGCTGGACAAGAACCTGCGCGAGACGATGCAGCTGGAATTACGCCGCCTTCAGCAATCCATCGGCATCACCTTCGTCATGGTCACGCATGACCAGTATGAGGCGATGACGATGTCGGATCGCATCGGCGTGATGTTCAACGGCCGTTTGGAACAGGTGGACGCGCCCACCACGCTCTACGCCAAACCCGCGAGCCGCGCGGTGGCGTCCTTCATCGGCGGCATGAATTTCCTGCCTGCCGCGCTGCAGGATAACACCCCCGACAGCCTGAAGGTGGATATCGCCGGCTTTGGCGCGATGTCGATCGCGCGCAATCCCAACGTCGCCGCGCATGGCAAGGATCTGCTGATCGGCATCCGGCCCGAGCAGCTGGAGATCGCCCGCGATGAACCTGCGGATTACGATGCGACCCTGCGCGCGCATGTCACCGACATCGCCTTTTACGGCGAGAGCGTACACTATCACGTCAAGGCAGATGGTGTGGCCGCACCGCTGACCGTGGCCGTTCCCAACTATTTTCACACGGTCGATTTCAGCCGCGGCGATGCGGTCTGGATCGGTGCGCAGGGGGCGTCCATCATTGATCTCGGCCAGGATGCGCAGAACGATAACGCGAAACAATAAAAACGGGAGGAAGTGACTATGAAAAGGGCTGCACTCAAATGGGGCGCGATGGCCTGCCTGCTGGCCGGAACGGCGAACGCCCAAGACCCCGATCTGACGGTGTTTGACTGGTCAGGCTACGAGGATCAGGGATTTTACGGCGCCTTCGTGGAAAAATACGGCGGCGCGCCGACCTATTCCTATTTCGGCAGCGTCGAGGAAGCCTTTACCAAGCTGACATCGGGATTCGAGGCCGATATCGCCCACCCCTGCACCGACGCCACCCGCAAATGGGCCGCTGCGGGGCTGATCCAGCCGATCGACACGTCCAAGCTGGACAACTGGGACGCGCTCCTGCCCGAGATCAAGGAAGTGGACGGCATCACCTTCGACGGGCAGACGTGGATGGTGCCGTTCGAGTGGGGCAATACCGGCCTGATCTACCGCACCGATGAGATTTCCGACGACGAAGTGTCGCTCGATCTGATGACGCAGCCGGAATACCAGGGCCGCGTGTCGGTGCCCGATGCCGCGTCCTCGGCCTATGCGATGGCCGCGCTGGGCGCGGGTGTTGGCGACAGTTATACCGACATGAGCGACGAGGAGTTTCAGAAAGCCTCCGATTTCCTGCGCAAGATGCATCCCAACGTGCGGTTCTACTGGACGGACGCGGGCCAGCTGGATCAGGCCATTGCCAGCGGCGAGGTGCTGATGGGCTGGGCATGGAACCAGAGCGAGCTGAACCTGATCGGCAACGACGCGCCCGCCAAGATGATGCGCGGCGAGGGCAAGGATATTGCCACCTGGGTCTGCGGTTATGTGCATATGGCGAATGCCGACGCGCCCGACGAGCAGGTCTATGACATGCTGAACGCGCTGACCGATGCGGCCAGCGGCAAATACATCATCGAGGCCTGGGGTTATCCGCATTCCAACGCCGAGGCGTTCGAGATCGCCGATCAGGAGATCATCAAGACCTACGGTTTCGACGATCCCAAGGCGCTGTTCGAGCAAAGCCTTTTCTTCGATGCCGTAAAGCCCGAGTTGGAGGCGAAGATGCTGCAGGAGTTCGAGCGGATCAAGGCCGGATTCTGACCCACCAACCGGGGGGGCGGCCGCGCCGCCTCCCTCCTTCTGACCTGAGGAAAGAGCGCGCCATGGCCAGCAAATCCCCCTATTCCGTCCTGTTCGAGCCGGTCAGGATCGGCCCCGTGACCGCGCCCAACCGGTTCTATCAAGTGCCTCATTGCAACGGCATGGGCCATCTGCGCCCGCAGGCCGAGGCGGCGATGCGCGGCATCAAGGCCGAGGGCGGCTGGGGCGTGGTGTGCAATCAGGAGACCGAGATTCACCCCACATCTGATCTGTCGCCCTATGCCGAAGGTCGGCTTTGGGATGACCGGGATCTGCCCGCGCTGCGCCTGACGGTCGATGCGATCCACAAGCACGGCAGCCTTGCCGGGATCGAGCTGGCCCATAACGGCAATCACGCGCAGAATCTGCTGACGCGCGCCACGCCGCTTGCGCCGATGGACATGTCTGTGGACATCCCCGGCCCGCGCCAGGCGCGCGGCATGGACAAGGCCGACATCCGCGCCCTGCGCCGCTGGCACCGCGATGCCGCGCTGCGCGCCAAGCAGGCCGGGTTTGACATCATCTACGTCTATGCCGGGCACCGCATGACGCTGCCGCATCACTTCCTTTTGCGCCAATACAATGACCGCAGCGATGAATATGGCGGCAGTCTGGAGAACCGGCTGCGCCTGACGCGCGAATTGCTGGAGGAAACCCATGACGCGGTGGGCGACACCTGCGCCGTCGCCTTCCGATTTGCCGTGGACGAGATGCTGGGCGCGGGCGGCATGGAGGCCACCGGGGAGGGCCGCGAGGTGGTCGAGATGCTGGCCGAGCTGCCCGATCTTTGGGATGTCAACGTCGCCGGGTGGTCCAATGACAGCGTGACCACGCGGCTGGAGCCGCAGGACGGCTACCAGATGCAATATGTCGAATTCGTCAAGCAGATGACATCAAAGCCCGTGGTCGGCACCGGGCGGCTGACCTCGCCCGATGCCATGGTGTCGCTGATCAAACGCGGAGTGCTGGACCTGATTGGCGCGGCGCGCCCGTCGATTGCCGATCCCTTCCTGCCGCGCAAGATCGAAGAGGGCCGCACGGACGAGATCCGCGAATGCATCGGCTGCAACATCTGCGTGTCGGCCGACAATCTGGGGGCGCCGATCCGCTGCACCCAGAACCCCACCATGGGCGAGGAGTGGCGGCGCGGCTGGCACCCCGAGGTTATTGCGGCCAAGGGCGGTGCAGACAGCGCGCTGATCATCGGGGCGGGGCCGGCGGGGCTGGAATGCGCCATGCAACTGGCGCGGCGCGGCTACGAGGTGACGCTGGCCGAAGCGGGCGATGCGCCGGGCGGACGCGTCTTGCGCGAAGCCGCCCTGCCGGGCCTTGCGGCTTGGAAGCGCGTCGTCGATTATCGGATCAACGATCTGAGCCAGCGCGCCAATGCGCAGATTTTCCTGCAAAGCCAGATGACCGCCGATCAGGTAATCGAGCTGGGCATCCCCAACGTCTTTGTCGCCACCGGCGCCGACTGGCGGCGCGATGGCAGGGGCCGCAGCACGACACTGGGGATACCGGCAGAGGCGGGCGCGCAGATCCTGACGCCGGATGACGTGATGGCCGGGCGGATGCCGGACGCGGGGCCGGTGGTGATTTATGACGACGATCAAAATTATCTGGCCGGCGTGCTGGCCGAGTTGCTGGCGGGTGCGGGCCATGAGGTGATCTTTGTCACCCCGGCGACGATGGTGTCGCCATTCACCGAACACACGCTGGAGCAGCCCCGCGTTCAGGCCCGGCTGATCGAAATGGGCGTGCGAATCCTGACCGCGAAAATGCTGGCGCATATGGGCCGCGATCACGCCCGGCTGGCCTGCATCTATACCGGCCGCGAGGAACAGGTTGCCTGCGCCGCCACCCTGATGGTGACCGAACGCAGACGCGAGACGGCGCTGCATGATGCGCTGCGGGATGCGGGCCTCGATCATCTGGAACTGATCGGCGATGCCGCCGGACCGGGGCTGATCGCCGATGCCGTCTATTCCGGCCACATGGCCGCGCGCAATTTCGAACGCGCCCCCGAGCTGGCCGAACAGGACTGGTTCCGGCGCGAGCTGATCGACCTGGCAGATGGAGAGTGAGCATGGCACGCAAGATCCCAGAACTGGATGCGCTGCGCGATGAATATGTCGAAGGGCGCGCCCTGCCGCGCGGCTTCTACACCTCGCCGGAGATTTACGACCACGACATCAACGCCTATTGGAACCGCAGCTGGATCTGGGCCGGCCATGTCAGCCAGATCCCGAATCCGGGCGATTATTTCCTGTTCGATTACGGCCCGGAATCCATCATCATCGTGCGCGATCAGGGTGGCGAAGTGCGCGCGCATCTCAACGTGTGCCGCCACCGCGGCTCGCGCGTCTGCACCGAGCGGTCGGGAAACGCGCGCGTGTTCGTCTGCCCCTATCACGCATGGACCTTCGAGCTGGGCGGAAACCTGCGCGCCGGGCGCGAGATGGGCGCGGATTTCGACCCCGGAAAATGGGGGCTGTTCCCGGCCGGGCTGCGCATATTCCAGGGCCTGATCTTTGTTTGCGCCAGTACTGAGGCGCCCCCCATTGATAGCGCACTGGAGGATCTGGCGCCGCTCACCGCGCCCTTCGGATTTGAGGACCTCAAGATCGTCCACAGCGCCTCCTACCCGGTGCCGGCCAACTGGAAACTGGCCGTCGAGAATTACATGGAATGTTACCACTGCGCCCCGTCGCACAAGGAATATTCCCGATCGCACACCCTGAAGGCGCCGCAGGAAATGGCCGGTCTGCTGGAACCTTTGCGCGAGCGGTCACGGCAGATCGGCCTGCCTGCCGAAGATCTCAGCCGCTCCGACGCGCCCTGCGCGGACGTCTATTACCGCCGCTATCCGCTTTATGACGGCTACCAGACCGGCAGCAAAGCCGGCGAGGCGCTGGCGCCGCTACTTGGCCGCCTGACAGGATTTGACGGCGGCGCCACCGATGTGCAGATCGGGCCGCTCAACAATTTTCTTGTCTATTCCGATCACATGGTCGGCTATCGCTTTGTCCCGCGCGGCGTGCAGCAGACCGACATTCAGGTGGTCTGGCTGGTGCACGGCAACGCGCAGGAGGGCACGGATTACGACATGGGCGATCTGACATGGCTCTGGCGTGTCACGTCGCTGGATGATGAACGCATCATCCGCCACAATCAGGAAGGCGTGAATTCGCATTTCTTCCAGCCCGGACCGCTGGCGCCGATGGAGTGGGGCATCCGCAGTTTTTACGCCGGTTATCTGGCGATGCTCTGAGGCGTCCGGGCGGCGCTACTGGCCGCCCCAAAGCCCCTCGCGCGCCAGATCGTCGGTTGCCAGCCGGATCCCCTTGTCCAGAATGTCGAACATCTGGTCGATCTCGCCCGGCTGGATGATCAGCGGCGGGGAAAACACGCACATGTTGACGATGGGGCGCACCAGAAGGCCCAGCTCCTGACAGCGCGCATCAATCCGCGCACCGACGGCATGATCCAGCGCCAGCGGATCGCGGCTGTTCTCGTCCGCCACGCATTCGACGCAGCCCACCAGCCCCATCCCGCGCGTATCGCCGACAATGGGCAGATCGCGCAGCGCATGCAGCCGCTGCTGAAAATGCGGCGTGACCTTGCGCACATGCTCAAGGATGCCTTCGGCTTCGATGATCTCAATATTCTTCAGCGCGGCGGCGGCGCTGACCGGGTGGCCGGAATAGGTGTAGCCGTTGGAAAAGGTCGCGTCCTTGCCGCTGTCGATCACCTCGTCCATCAGCCGGTCGGAAATGATCGCGGCCCCCATCGGCACATAGCCCGATGTCAGCCCCTTGGCGCTGATGATGATGTCGGGCGTGATGTCGAACACCTCCTTTGAGGCAAACCAATGGCCCAGCCGCCCGAACCCCGTCACCACCTCGTCCGAGATATAAAGCACGTCATGCTTGCGGCAGACCTCGAGGCAGCGCTTGTGATACCCTTCGGGCGGCACGATCACGCCGCCCGAGGCCAGGATCGGCTCGGCGATGAAGGCGGCGACATTCTCGGACTTCAATGCGAGGATCGCGTTTTCCAGATCGGCCACCCTTTCGTCCAGAAACTCTGCTACGGACATGCCCGCGCGGCGCCGGTAGGGGTTCACGTCGGGCAGGAAATGGACAAGCTCCGACGCAGTATCCATCCACCCCTTGTCGCGCTCTTTCCCACTGACGCTGGCGGCGAGGTAGCTGGAGCCGTGATAGGCCTTTTGCCGCGAGATGAATTTCTTCTTGTTCGGGCGGCCCAGAACGTTGTTGCGGTACTGAACAAAGCGCAGCGCGCTGTCCACGGCCGTGGACCCGCCGGTGGTGAAGAACACGGTATTGAGATCGCCGGGCGTTCGCTGCGCGATCTCATGCGCCAGACGGGCGGTGACGGTGTTGGAATTGTTAAAGGACGAATAATAGCCAAGCTCCATCGCCTGCTGCGCAATCGCATCGGCCATGTCCTTGCGGCCATATCCGATCTGCACGCACCACATGCCGCCCGGCCCATCGAGCAGCCGCGCACCATCTGCGGAATGGACCCAGATACCCTTTCCCGCTTCGATGAACGTGCGTCCCCGATCCCTGGCGCTGGCAGAGTTCGTCCAGGGGTGCAGGACATTGTCGCCGTCGAAAACCTCAGCCGGGACATCCGAGCGTTGTTGATCAGCCATCTTGAACACAATCTTCTCCTTTAGTTGCGATCAGCCTAACCACAAAATGGACGATTGTCCATTTCATTTCGATGCGTTAAAAACCGCGTGGCGCGACCCGGCAGAAACGGATTGTTATCAATTGTGAAAACGCGGCCCGGCGATCATCAAGCTGCGCTGTTTAGCGCCTGGGCCTCGACCTGAAGGACCGTGTGCCGGACGCCAAGACGGTCTGGCTGTATCGCGAGGGACTGGCGCAGGCGGTCAAGGTGGAGGAGCTGTTCAGCCAGTTCGACGCGGTATCTGGCGCGGAAAGGCTACATCGCGCGTGGCGGGCAGATCCCGGACGCCTCCATCGTGCCGGTGCCGCGCAACCACAACACGCGTGAAGAGAACGCGACGATCAAGAGCGGCGAAGTGCCGGATGCCTAGAAGGACAAGCCCGCGAAGCGCTCGCACAAGGACGTGGATGCCCGCTGGACGAAAGGGCACGGGCGCTCGCATACGGTTACAAGAACCACGTGAACGTGGACCGAAAGCACAAGCTGGCACGTCAGCGATGCGGCCCTCCACAACAGCCAGGCGGTCGATCACCTGCTTACGCGGGGCAACACTGGCGCGGGCTTGTGGGCAGATGCGACCTATCGTTCGGAGGAGATGGAGGCAAAGCTCCGTGCCCGGCAGTTGATCGCTGTGTCGTGGTTCCGGACATGTCCCAACTCGTGGGCGATCTTCGGGCGCTGACGACCAGCCCGTGTCCGCCAGCGGCGTCCGCAATGCTCGGAATCGTAGACGAGATGGGCCCTGGGGCTGAACACGCCCTTGTCCGGTTAGGCCAACCACGCTGCAATCGAATTCGAACTGCCGCAGGATTGATCCCATTACCGCCCTCCTCGGTCTGGAAGCAATCATCAGAATGGTTTTGCACGAATGGCAACTTGGCGGCGGGCCTCCGGCATCTGCTGCATGTTGCAGAAGCGTCAGATACGGTTAACCTTCTGCGACTTCTGCGCTGCCGTCATAGTCAGCTTCGCAGAACATTTCGGATACACGTTTGCTCCGAAAGTAACTCCATGTCAGGATTATTGGTGCGTTTCATGCAGGTGGCGCTCGTAATGCGGTTTAGAGTTGCCTCAATCCTCGTCCGGCGCGAACTGAATCGCGTGTGTGCCCACATCGCCCATCTGCTGCGAAACCTGTCGGGCCAGCACGGTCTTGGTGGTCCTGGCGAATGCTGTGGGCAGTGCGCCCAACTCGCGGTCGCGAGCCAGAACAGTGATGCTCCGCGAAAAACCGGTGATCGGCAGAGGGCGGATATTCAGCGGCATATTCTCGACGAAGCCGTCGATCAGCAGGCTGGGGGTGAGAAAGGTGAACCCCATTCCGCGCGCCACGCAGGCCGTGACCATGCTGGAGCGGTCGGCCTGGATGACGCGGGGCGTACGCACCTTTAGCCTGCGCAGATGTTGTTCGGTCAGGCGTCCGACATTGGTGGTGGCGGCAAAACGGATCAAGGGCAGGTGCTGGAGCAACTGGCCGATGCTGGTGGTGGGACCCCTGTAGCTTTGCGGCAGGACCAGCAGGAACGATTCGGTCATGATTGGATGCCGCTCCAGTCCATCCAGATCGTAGAGCGGGTCGGATGTGATGACCAGATCGGCCTTGCGTGTGCGCAGCAGACCTTCGTGATCCTTGCTCTGGCCAGCGTGGATGGTCATGTCCTCGACGCCGAAATCGGCCTTGGCCAGCGTGACCAGATCGGGGGTCAACGTGGTTGCCATCGACGCCTGAATACCGACGCGCAGGTTGCTGATCGGCCGCGCGCCCTGATGGCGCATGTCGGCAACCAGATCCTCCAACCCACCGAGGATGCGCAGCGCGTGGCGGTGAAACAGGATGCCCGCCTGCGTCAATTGCAGCGGGCGCACCGAGCGGTCGAAGATGGTCACGTCGAACGTGCGCTCCAGCAGCGCCAGATGCTGCGAGACGGCCGATTGGCTGAGACCCATGACCTCGGCCGCGATGGTCGTTTTACCGGTTTCGACGAGCGCGACGAAGACTTCGATGGACTTGATGATATTGTAGTCAAATGACATCGGCACCCCGGCGAAAATACACTGCACTATTAGTTATCTTGATACCGTGTGAATTCATTTGCAATGGCCCGACACACGGCAGTTGATAGCCGAGCCAAGGAGGGATTGCCGGTGACAGTTGCAGAACCGACCGGGCGGCGCCGCCGCAGCGGTGGCCGTGAAGGGCGCGGCGCCCGCCGTGCGGGCGAGGCCGTGCCGCGGATCCCCTATATCAGTCGCAAGTTAGGCTGCATGGAGATCCTGTCGCAGGAGGGGCTGGAGCTGATCGAGCATAACGCCGATGCGATTCTGCGCGATACGGGCATGGAGTTTCACGACGATCCCGAGTTGCTCCAGATATTCCGCGATGCGGGCTGCGACGTGCAGGATACCCGCGTGCGCTTCGATCCCGGCTTCTGCCGCCGGACCATTCAGGCAACCGCCCCCGCGGAGTTCACCCAAGCCGCGCGCAACGCGGAAAATTCGGTGCGCATCGGCGGGCAAAATACGGTTCTTTGCCCGTCATGGGGTCCGCCCTTCGTGCACGATCTGGACAGCGGCCGCCGTTATGCCACGCTGGACGATTTCACCCGGCTGGTGAAGCTGCACCAGATGATCCCGCATCTGCACCATTCCGGCGGTGTCGTGTGCGAGCCGGTCGATTTGCCCGCCAACAAACGACATCTGGACATGCTCTATAATCACATCCGCTGGTCCGATCGCCCTTTCATGGGCGCTTTCATCGGCGCCGAGCGGGCGGGTCATTCCGTCGACATCGCACGCATCCTTTTCGGTGAAGACTTCGTGGCGAACAACGCGGTGCTGTACTGCGTGTCGAACACCAACGCGCCGCTGGTGATGGACAGCCACATGTCCGGCGCGCTCAAGACATATGCCCGCGCTGGTCAGCCCGTCGCCTGCACGCCGTGGGTTCTTTCGGGCGCAATGAGCCCCTGCACGGTCGCCGGGACCATGGCGCAGGTTCTGGCCGAGGCGCTGGCGACGCTGGCGCTGGTGCAGCTAATCGCGCCCGGCGCGCCTTGCCTGATGGGCAGTTTCGCGTCGACCCTGTCGATGCAGAACGGCGCGCCCACTTTTGGGACGCCCGAAGCCGGGCAAATGGTTCTGGCGGCGGGACAACTGGCGCGCCGTCTGGGTGTGCCGCTGCATACGGTCGGCACGCTCTCGGCCAGCAAACTGCCCGACGGGCAGAGCCAGCAGGAAGGGACGTGGGGCCTGATGATGTCGATGTTCGCCGGCGCAAACGTGATCAACCACGCGACAGGCTGGCTGGAGGGCGGGTTGGTTACAGGCTTCGAGAAGACGGTGCTGGATGCAGATGTCTGCGGCAAGGTGGCGCGCTTTTTCGACGGCATCGACCTGAGCGAGAATGCACAGGCGATGGACGCCATCGCACAGACGGGGCCCGGCAAGCATTTCCTCGGAGCTGATCACACGCAAGCCAATTTCATGACCGCTTTTTTTCGCCCCGATACGCCGGACAACAACTCGTTCGAGCAATGGAGTGTCGATGGCAGCCTCGATTCCGCGCAGCGGGCCAACATGCTGTGGAAAGACCGGTTGGAAAACTACGTCGATCCCGGCCTCGACCCGGCCGTCGACGAAGAAATTCAGGCCTATATTGCCCGGCGCAAATCCGAGAAGCCTGATATGGCGTTTTTCTGATGTGGGCGTCCCACTGATATGAGCCGCACCATCATCATCGGCGGCGGCGCCATCGGCCTGAGCCTTGCCTACCATCTGGCCCAGCGCGGCGCTTCGAACGTGCTTCTGCTCGAGCGTAACACGCTGACTTCCGGCACCAGCTGGCACGCCGCCGGCATTGTCGGGCCGCTGCGCGCAACGCCCAACATGACCCGCCTCGCAATGTATGCGGGCGAGCTATTTCCGGCACTGGAGGGCCTCACCGGACAGAATACCGGCTATCGGCGCACCGGCGGCTATTGGCTGGCCCGCGCGCCCGAGCGAATGGACGAATTGCACCGCATCGCGTCTCTGGGCCGCCACTTCGGCCTGACGCCGGAGATTATCACCCCCGAAGCATTGGCAGCGCTGATGCCGGATCTGGACGCCCAGGGATTGGTCGGCGCCATGTCGGTTGTCGAGGATGCCAGCGTGAACCCCGTCGATCTGTGCATGGCTTATGCACGAGGCGCCAAGGCGAAAGGCGTAGAAATTCGCGAGAATGTCGCGGTGGCTGCCTTGCTGACCTGCGGCACTCAAATCACCGGCGTCAGGCTGGCTGATGGGACCGAGATCGCGGCGGATCGCGTCGCGCTCTGTGCCGGGGCCTGGTCGAAACGGCTGGCCGAAGCGGCGGGTGTCGCCCTGCCCTTGCAGCCGGTCAAGCATATGTATGTCGTGACCGAACCCATGCCGGGCCTTGCGCAGCCCTTCCCTGTGGTGCGCGATCTGGACAGCGGCATCTATATCAAGGGCGACGCCGGCAAGCTGGTGATCGGCGGCTTCGAGCCGCACGCCAAATGCTGGGATGCCTTCGGCCCCGAGGGCGACCGCCCGTTTCTGGAACTGGCCGAGGATTGGGACCAGTTCACTCCCTTCATGGAGGCCGCATTGACGCTGATTCCGGCGTTGGAGACGACCGGCATCGCACATTTCATGAACGGCCCGGAGAGCTTTACCAATGACACGCGCCCGCTGATCGGGCTGACGCCGCAGGTAGATGGGCTGTTTGTGGCAGCGGGGATGAACTCGGTCGGAGTGATGTCTTCTGCCGGCGTGGGCCGCTTGCTGGCTGACTGGATGGTGACGGGCGAGGCGCCGATGGACCTTTGGGAGGTCGATATCGCCCGCGTCGATCCGGCGACTGCAGCACCCGCGCATATGCAGGCGCGCATGACCGAGGCCGTGGCGGACCTATTCACCCTACACTGGCCCTACAAACAACCAAAGGCCGGGCGCGGCCTGCGCATATCCGCGCTGCACGATCAGTGGTCCCAGGTCGGCGCAGTCTTTGGCCTCACTGCAGGGTGGGAGCGTGGTCTGTGGTATGCCCAAGATGCCAGTGAGCGGGATTTACCCTATTCGGTCGGTACTCAGCCATGGCAGGGCATCGCGCAGCGTGAGGCGGCAGTGATGGCGACGGGCACCGCGCTACTGGATCTTTCGCCTTTCAGCAAGTTCGACATTGAGGGTCCGGGGGCTTTGGGGTTTATCAATCACATCGCCGCCGCGCAAATGGATGTGGCGGTAGGGCGCGCCGTCTATACGCCATTGATGAACGCCAAGGGCGGCATAGAGGGCGACGTGACGGTGACACGCACGGATGCTCAGGCGTTCCGCCTCACCTCTGGCGCTGCAACGCGCAACCGCGATGCGGCATATCTGCGCCGTCATGCTTCGGACAAAGATGTCACAATCATCGACCGGACCGAGGACGAGGTCGTCATCGGTGTCATGGGTGCGGGCAGCCGCGACCTTTTGGCAGCGCTGTCTCCGGATGACTTCACCGATTTCCCTTTTTCCACGTCACGCTGCGTAACCATCGCCGGAGAACCCTGCCGCGCCACCCGGGTCAGTTTTGTAGGGGAACTGGGGTGGGAGCTGAGCATCCCCGCCGCGAATGGTGCCGCTGCTTTCAACGCCTTGCATGGCGCCGGGGCGCAACCAATGGGGCATTATGCGCTGGACGGCTGCCGCATCGAAAAGGGATTCAAGCATTGGGGCCACGATCTGGGGCCCGAGGTGACGCCACTGGAGGCGGGGCTTGGCTTTGCCATCGACTGGTCCAAGGATTTCATCGGCAAAGCGGCGCTTGAAGCGCAGCGCGCCGAAGGTCTCACGCGCCGCATGGTGCTGATGCAGGTCGAGGGCGGGCCACTAATACTGCACGACGAACCGGTGTGGGAAGCAGGCCGCGTGATCGGCCTGACCACATCAGGTGCCAAAGGGGCGCGCACGGGAAAAGTGCTGGCCTTCGCCATGATCGACATCTCGCCCGGCGAAAAGCTGAGCGATACGGCACAACGCGAACTCCGGATCGAGGTGGCAGGCCGCATGTATTCCGCGACGGCGCTGCGCGCGCCGCCGTTCGATCCCAAAGGCGAAAGGATGCGGGCATGAGCGACGCGCAGGTTCTGATCATCGGCGGCGGCGTGATGGGCGTCTCGCTGGCCTATCACTTGACCAAGGCGGGGTGGAACGATGTGGTGCTGGTCGAGAAAAACGACCTTACCCACGGCTCTACCTGGCACGCGGCGGGGCTTTGCACGCATTTCGCACATAACGCCACGGTGCAGGAACTGCGCGCCACGTCCGTGCGCCTCTACCGCGATATTCTGCCACGGGAAACGGGCCAGGACGTCGGATTTCACCGCACGGGCGCGATGCGGATCACGCGCAACCCCGACCGGATGGACGAATTCGCCCATGTCGCGGGTCTGTCGAAATTCACCGGCTACCCGCTGGAGATCATGACACCCGAGAGGGTCGCGGAACTCTATCCGCTGGCAGAACTCGCCGGCCTTCTGGGCGGCATTTACGAGCCGGACGACGGCCATGTCGATCCGACGATGGCAACGAACGCGATGGCACAAGTCGCCGCGCGTGGTGGCGCGACCTTCCGCCGATACGAGCCGGTGCAGGCGATCCGCCGCGAGGGCGAATTCTGGGTGGTCGAGACATCCAGGGACACCATCCGCGCGCGCCATATCGTCAACGCCGCAGGCACGTGGGGCTGGGAGATCGGGCATATGATGGGGCTGAACATCCCCTCCGTGCCGATGCTGCATCAATATCTGGTGACGGATACCATCCCCGAAGTCGCCGCCCGCATCGCATCCGGTGCCCCCGAATTGCCTATCATTCGCGATCCGGAGGAAAGCTGGTATGTGCGGCAGGAACGCGACGGCCTGATCCTCGGCCCCTACGAGAAGGCGGCGCAGCCCTGGTCGATCGACGGCGTTCCGCCCGAATTCGGCGCCGACCTCATGCCACCCGATCTGGACCGGGTGGAACACATCATCGAGGCCGCGATGGCGCGCATCCCCGCGCTGGGGAATGGCGGGATCAAATCGGTGGTGAACGGCCCGATCACTTTCACCCCTGACGCCAATCCGCTGGTCGGCCCCGCGCATAGTCTGCCGGGGACGTGGCTGCTGACAGGCTCGTCCATGGGCGTGATGGAGGGCGGCGGCGCGGGATGGTTTCTGGCCCACTGGATGACGCATGGCGCGCCGCCGATGGACGCGCTGGCCATCGACAGCCGCCGCTTCGGGACATGGGCCGACCGCGACTACCGCGTTGAAAAGGCGGTCGAATGCTTCGGCCTGCAATTCGGCGTGCACTACCCGTTCGAAGAACGCCCCGCCGCGCGCGGCAAGCGCCTGTCGCCGCTGCACAGCGAGATGCTGGACCGCGGCGCGGTCATGGGCGCCGCCTACGGCTGGGAGCGACCCAACTGGTTTTCGGACGCGCCGGGCGACGTGGCAACACACAGCTTCCGTCGGCCCAACTGGTTTCCCGCCGTCGCGCGCGAGGTCGAGGCGGCCAGCAGCCGCGCCGCGCTGGCCGATCTGTCGGTGTTCTCGAAATTCGACGTCACCGGCCCGGGTGCGCGCGCCTTCGTTGATACGCTGGGCGCAAACCGCGCGCCAAAGGTGGGGCGCATCGGCCTGACCCACGCGCTGACCCCGGCGGGCGGCACGCAGGCAGAATTCACCGTCACGATGCTGGCCGAGGATCACGCCTACCTCACCTCGGCCGCTGCCGCGGAGGAGATGGACCTTGACCTGCTGCGCGCGCACTCTGAGAATCACGATGTCGTAGTGACCAACGTCACGGAGACGTTCGGCGTCATCGGTCTCATGGGGCCGAAATCGCGCGATGTGCTGGCGCAGGTGACAGATGCGGACCTGAACGCGTTCCCGTGGCTGACCGCGCAGACCATTCAGCTCGCAGGCAGAACCGCGCGCGCGCTGCGCGTATCCTATATTGGCGAGCTGGGCTGGGAGATGCACATTGCTGCGGGGGACATGCGCCGCGTATTTCTTGCATTGGAGGCAGCAGGCAGGCCCCATGGCATCGGCTATTATGGCGCCTTCGCCGCCAATTCGATGCGGCTCGAGAAGGGCTATCGCAGCTGGGGCGGCGATCTGACGACCGAACGGACCCCCGAGGAAAGCGGTATGGGCGCGATGGTCAAAAGCGGCCACAGCTACACCGGACAACAGGCGCTGGCGCGCCGCACGGGAGATCCGGCGCGCTGGGACATGGTCCTGTTGGAGATCGAAACCCAGGGCTTCGATCCGTTCTACGCCCATTCGGTGCATCGCGATGGCCGCGTCGTGGGCATCGTGACCTCCGGCGCGCATGGCCACCGCACGGGCCGGGCGCTGGCGCTGGCCTATCTGCGCGAGCGCAGCGCGCGCGATCAACTGAGCGTCGAAATTCTGGGCCGCCCCTGCGCCGCGCATGTGCTGGAGCGGCCCCCTTACGATCCCGACAACACAAGACTGAAAGGCTGAGCGATGATGAAAACCGATTGGACGACCGACGCCACCGCTGCCCGCCGCGATGCCTACTACGCGGCCTCGCTGACGAAATTCGTGCCATTCCGCGAGCCGCTGGTCTTCAAAAAAGGCCAGATGCAATATCTCTGGGACGCGGAGGGGCGCAAATATACTGACCTACTCGGCATGAACGTGTGCATTTCTGTCGGCCATTCCCACCCGCACGTCGTTGCCGCCGCGATGGAGCAGGCACAAGAACTGACGCACTGCACGACCATGTTCTACCACCCCGTTCCCGCGCATTTCGCCGAGGAACTGGCAGCGACCATGCCCAAGGGGCCGAAGGGCGACATCGAATGGGTCGTCCATTTCACCAATTCGGGGTCCGAGGCGATTGATCTGGCGATGACGATGGCGCGCACCGCCACCGGAAATCTGGACCTTCTGGCGCTGCGCACGGCCTATCACGGACCGACGGCGGCAGCGCAGTCGATCACCGGCATCTCTGGCTGGCGCCATCCTGGCATGCCCGGAAACGTCGCCTTCGTGCCCGAACCGAACCAGTACCGCGGCATCTTCGGTCCCGGCACACAGCCCTATCTCGACGAGATCGAACGCACGATCCAGAGCGCGACCACCGGGCAAATCGCCGGTATCTTCATCGAATCCGTTCAGGGTTATGGCGGCATTGTTGAAATGCCCCCCGGCTATCTCAGCGGCGCAGCCGAGCGGGTGCGCGCTGCGGGCGGGCTATACATCGCGGACGAGGTGCAGTCGGGCTTTGGGCGCACCGGCGATCATATGTGGGCATTCGAGGCCGATGGCGTGATCCCCGATATCGTGGTCTTGGCCAAGGGCATCGGCAACGGCTTCCCCCTCGGCGCGGTCGTCGCCCGCAAGCAGGTGGCGGCGCCAATGGCCGAAAAATTCATGTTCCACACCTATGGTGCGAACCCGACCAGCTGCGCGGCGGGGCGCGCGGTGCTTCAGGTGATCGCCAAGGACAAGGTGCAGCAGAACGCCAAGGATGTCGGCGGCGCTCTGCTGGAGCGGCTGCGCGATCTGAAGCGGCGTTACCCGGCCATCGGTGACGTGCGCGGGCGCGGCCTGATGCTGGCCATCGAGATGGTCAAGGACCGCAAGACCAAAGAGCCCGATCGCGACACCACCGCCGCCGTCTTCGAGGCATGCCGCGATGCGGGGCTGATCATGTCGAAATCCGGGCCGCACCAGTCGGTGCTGCGCATGGTGCCGCCCATGTGTCTGTCCATGGAGGATGTGGACAACGTGGCCGATGGGCTGGACGCGGCTTTCACGGCGGCGCAAAGTTGAGGTCGTCAGCAAGCAATCAATAGGGAGAAATCAAATGAAACATGTCAGAAAACTGATTCCCGCCGCCCTTACCGCTATGTTGCCTGTCGGCGCGCTGGCGCAGGATGTCGTCATCCCCGATCCAAACTATGCGTCAGGGCGCGCCACCGCATTCGCCGTCAAGGCGATCATCGAAGAGGCGCTGGGCCTTGAGGTCGAAATGCTCACCACCACCGCCGTCCCCATCATCTTCGAGGCGATGGCGCGCGGCAGTGGCGAGATTGACATCTGGACCGAGACCTGGCTGCCCAACCAATCGGCCCCGGTTAACAAATATGCACGCGACGAGGGCCGCGTGATCATCGGAGAGCCGTTCTTCGAGGCGAGGCAAGGTTACTGCGTCACCACCGTCACTGCTACCGAACACGGCATCACCTCCGTCTTCGATCTGGCAAACCCGGAAAACGCCCAACTGTTCGACACCAACGGCGACGGCAAGGGCGAGATCTGGATTGGTGGGCAAGGCTGGCAATCGACCAACATCGAACAGGTGCGCGCGCGTGACTACGGTTTCGCGGATTTCTTTGAGCTGCAGGCCGTGGACGAGGCGATCGCGGCGGCCGGCCTCGCCGAGGCGGCAAAGGCGAACAGGCCTTGGGTCGGCTATTGCTACAGCCCGCACCAGAACTTTGCGATGTTCGATCTGACCTTCCTTGACGAGCCGCCCCACGATCCCGAGCAGTTCCAGATGGTGCAG
Organism: Roseovarius sp.; assembly: GCA_036568405.1. Classification (GTDB taxonomy): domain Bacteria; phylum Pseudomonadota; class Alphaproteobacteria; order Rhodobacterales; family Rhodobacteraceae; genus Roseovarius. Next base: position 12,677 of record DATCSR010000002.1, on the reverse strand, counting down.
CCTGCGGACGATCCCGACTGGATGGCCAAATCCAACGTTGCCTCGGCCTATGCTGCAACCACCGTGCACAACGCATGGTCCGCTTCACTGGCAGAGCGCCAGCCGGCGCTTGTCCCGCTGCTGGAAAGGATCGAACTGTCGGCTGAAGATGTGAACGCGTGGGCCAAGCAGATCGTCGACGGCGCAGATCCCGAGATTCTGGGCCGCGACTGGGCCAAGGCGAATTCCGACCTGATCGCCAAGTGGATGAGCCAATAAGGCGCGCCCAGCGCGGCGGCGGGGGTGTTTCCGCCGCGCCGACTACGCAAGGGAAAAATGCCGCTATGGACACTGCGCAGCCAGACGACGTGATCGTTCTCGAAGATGTCTGGAAGATTTTCGGCAAGCGCGAGGCCGAGGCGCTGAGCGCCGCAAGGGCGGGTATTCCCAAACCCGAGATCCTCAGCCGGTTTGACTGCGTGGTGGGTGTCGCCGGGGTCAACCTCACCGTGCGACGCCGCGAGATTTTCTGCGTCATGGGCCTGTCCGGTTCGGGAAAATCGACGCTGGTGCGCCATGTGAACCGCCTGCTGGAGCCGACGGCGGGGCGCGTCATAATCAACGGCGCTGACATCATGCAGAAATCGAACGCCGATCTACGGCGTCTGCGGGCGCGCGACATCGGCATGGTGTTTCAGAACTTTGGCCTGATCCCCCATCGCACGGTGCGCGAAAACGTAGCCCTGCCTCTGGAGATTCAAGGCGCATCGCTGAACCAGCGGTATTCGCTCGCCGAGGCGGCCCTGGCACGCGTCGCGCTGTCGGGCTGGGGGAACCGCCTGCCGTCGGAACTGTCGGGGGGCATGCAGCAGCGCGTCGGCCTCGCTCGCGCGCTGGCCGCCGATCCGCCGATCCTGCTGCTGGACGAGCCGTTCTCGGCGCTCGATCCGCTGATCCGGAGACAGTTGCAGGACGAGTTCATCCAACTCAGCCGCGACATGGGCAAGACGACGATGTTCATCACCCACGATCTGGACGAGGCGATCCGCGTCGGTACCCGCATCGCCATCATGAAAGACGGCGCCATCGTGCAAGTTGGCACAGCCGAGGAAATCGTCGCCAATCCCATGGACGACTATGTCGCCGATTTCGTCGCCAATATCTCACGCCTGCATGTGGTACATGCGCACCGTATCATGGAAAACGCCGACAAATGGCGAGCGCGTCATGGCGCTCGACATGGCGACCTGACCGATTTCGCGCCTGCGCGGGCCGACATGACCATTTCGGACCTGATCGACATCGCCGCCAAGACCGATGCGCCGATTGCCGTGCACGACGGCGACGGCACGACGATAGGCATCATCGACAAGGCGCGCTTGCTGGACGGGATCAAGGGGGACATACGATGACCGAGCGGCCAGCAGAAAGCCAGACAGAACTGGTACAGCGTTTCACCGGGCGCGGCGGGGACTATTATACTCAGGTTTTCGAACGCATCGAACAGACCACCGGATGGCACGCATCCTTCAACGTCGTGGCCTTTTTGCTCGGCCCGCTCTGGCTGGGCGCGCGGGCACTGTGGCTGGCGTTCTGGGTGGTTTTCATGGTCGAGATATTCGCAGTCGTGCTGGTGGGGATCGGGATTTTCGGCGATCTGGGAAGCGATGACATCGCCCGCGCGGACCGGCTGACCACACAGGCAGCGCAGCGGATGGAGGCCGCACAAAAGGCCGCCGCAGAGGGCAGCAATCTGGCTGAAAGTATGCATAAATCTGCCGAGGCCATCGCCACCGCCGCCCAGAAGGCGCGCGAGGCGGCCGAGGCCTCGCGCGGACAGGCAGCGATGTTCGTGGGCATCGGCGCGGCCCTGCTGGCTCTGGTGCGGCTTCTGACCGGGATCGGCGCGAACGCGCTGCTGGCCCTGCGGTTCCGCCAGTGGCGCAGCAACAATTCTCGTCCCAGCGCCCTACCCTTGGCGCGCATCACCGGCACCCTGCTGCTGGTCGGACTGTGCTATCCATTGGCGGTTTATCGCTTTGCGCGCAGCGACGTGCCGATATGGCTGGTCACCTTTCCCGCCGCCACCGATCTGCGCAACGCCCTGTCGGTCGGTATTGATCAGGGCGTGCGCTGGATCGCCGACAGCTTCGGGGGGTTCTTTGCCGCGATTACCGGGGCGATAAACGCGGTGCTCAACCTCATGGAGACCGTTCTGGTCGTGACGCCCTGGCCGATCGTGATGACCGTGATCCTGACGCTGGCCTGGCAGATATCCGGACGCCGCGTCGCGATTTTTTCAGGTAGCGCACTGGCCTATCTGGCGTTTCTGGGGTTCTGGGAAAAAAGCATGGCCACGGTGGCGCTGCTGGGTACGGCGGCGGTTTTGTGCATAGCCATCGGTGTGCCACTTGGCGTGTTGTGCGGGCGTCGCCCCAGAGTGAATGCCGCGCTGCGCCCCGTGCTTGACTTCATGCAGACCATGCCCGCCTTTGTCTATCTGATACCGGTCATTGCGTTTTTCGGCATCGGCAAGCCGCCCGGCATCATCGCCACGCTGGTTTTTGGGATGCCGCCGGTCATTCGGCTTACGGCGCTGGGAATTGCCGGCGTGCCACCTGCCATCCGCGAAGCGGCGCTGGCCTACGGGGCGACGCCGCGTTTCCTGCTGCTGAAGGTCGATCTGCCGCTGGCTTTGCCCTCGATCATGACGGGGATCAACCAGACCCTTTTGATGTGCCTGTCAATGGTCGTCATCGCCTCGCTGATCGGCGCCAAGGGTTTGGGCGAAGAGGTCCTGTCGGCGCTCCAATATGCGGCGGTGGGTCAGGGAATATTGGCGGGGATCGCCATTTTGATGTGTGCGATGGTGCTGGACCGGATCGTTCAGGGGCAGCAAAAATAGCGCGAGGCTACCACAGCGCTCCGCCAGTGATCTGGATGTTGTCCATTGTCAGGCCCAGCGCCTCATCGCGGCACAGGAAAGCGGCCAGCGCGGCCACCTCGCCAGCCTGGATGATGCGCTTCTGCGGGTTCTGCTCCCGGATCTCGCGCACCAGATCAGCGCTGGTGCGCCCCCTGCCCTCGCGCGCCGCGATCTCCGCGGTGTCCGAATGCAGCATGTCGGTCTCGACCCAGGTCGGGCTGATCATGGTGCAGCCGACGCCATGCGCCGCCCCCTCCAGCGCAACGCAGCGGGTGAGGCCCAGCAGCCCCGCCTTGGACGCGCAATATGCTGGATTGTCGGCCCAGCCCACAGTCGCGGCGGTCGAGCCAATGTTGACGATCCGGCCCCATCTGCGCGCGATCATGCCCGGCAGCACGGCGCGCGTCAGGCGAAAAGCGCCGGTAAGGTTGGTGTCGATGACGCGCTGCCACAAATCGTCCGAGTGGCCGACGACACCCTGCTCGGCGGTGATGCCGGCCGCGTTGATCAGAATATCAACCGGGCCGAGTTCGGCCTCGACACTCTCGATGGCCCTCGCCACATTCGCGCCGTCGCACACGTCCAGCGGCACCGTTATGAACGGCGACTGCGCCCCCTGCCCTGCGCGGCGCGACCCGACGGCGACACGCGCGCCATGCGCCGCCAACCGCGCGGCGATGGCCAGCCCCATGCCCGACAAACCGCCACTGACAAAGACGATTCGGTTGGCAAGGAAGCTGTCGTGCGTCTGAGTGTCTGACATCGGATACTCCTATCGATAGCGCCGCCATTCTCGATTCAGCCTGCGATCAGGCCCATCTGCTCCAGCTTAAGGATTACCTGATGGGCACAGTTGTCGACATCGACGTTTTCAGTCTCCACTCGCAGTTCGGGGGCCTCGGGAGTGTCATAGGGGTCAGAAATCCCCGTGAACTCCTTGATCTTGCCCGCGCGTGCCAGCTTGTACAGGCCCTTGCGGTCGCGGCGCTCGCATTCTTCCAGCGAGGTCGCGACATGGACTTCGACGAAAGCACCGAAGGCCTCGACGTCTTCGCGCACTGCGCGCCGGGTGTGCGCATAGGGCGCGATGGGCGCGCAGATGGCGATGCCGCCGTTCTTGGTAATTTCGCTCGCGACATAGCCGATGCGGCGGATGTTCAGATCGCGGTGCTCCTTGGAGAAACCCAGTTCGGAAGAGAGGTTTTTGCGCACGATATCGCCGTCCAGCAGCGTCACCGGGCGCCCGCCCATTTCCATCAGCTTGACCATCAGCGCGTTGGCGATGGTGGATTTTCCACTACCCGAATACCCGGTGAAGAACACGGTAAAGCCTTGGCGCGAACGCGGCGGACGGGTGCGGCGCAGTTCATCGACAACTTCGGGAAAGCTGAACCACTCGGGGATCTCCAGCCCCTCCTGTAGGCGGCGGCGCAACTCCGTGCCTGAAATATTCAGGATTGTGACGTCGTCCTTATCGGCTATTTCGTCCATCGGTTCGTATTGGGCGCGCTCCTGCACATAGACCATATGCTTGAAATCCACCATCTCGACGCCGATTTCGTCCTGATATTTGCGGAACATATCCTGCGCGTCGTAGGGCCCATAGAAATCTTCGCCCTGAGAATTCTTACCGGGGCCTGCATGATCGCGCCCGACGATAAAATGCGTGCAGCCGTGGTTGGCGCGGATCAGGCCGTGCCACACCGCCTCGCGCGGGCCGCCCATGCGCATGGCGAGGTTCAGCAGGCTCATCGCGGTGGTCGAACTGGGGTATTTGTCCAGCACCGCCTCGTAGCAGCGCACGCGGGTGAAGTGATCGACGTCGCCCGGTTTCGTCATGCCGACAACGGGGTGGAGAAGCAGGTTCGCCTGCGCCTCCTTGGCGGCACGGAAAGTAAGTTCCTGATGGGCGCGGTGCAGCGGGTTGCGGGTCTGGAAGGCAACTACCTTGCGCCAACCGACCTTTCGAAAATAGGCGCGCAACTCGTTGGGAGTATCGCGGCGGGCGCGGAAATCATAGTGCACGGGCTGCTGGATGCCGGTCACTGGGCCGCCGAGATAGACGGCGCCAGCGGTATTGTGCAGGTAGTTGACGGCCGGATGCGCACTATCATCGGCTCCGAATACTTTTTTGGCTTCGACCGATTTATCAGGTGTCCAACGGTCGGTGATCGTCATGGTGGCGAGGATCACGCCCTCCAAATCGCGCAGGGCGATATCCTGGCCCAGCTCCAGCCCTTCGGCAAACTTTTCGCTGACATCAAGGGTGATCGGCATGGGCCAAAGCGCGCCATCACTCAGCCGCATGTCACTGACGACGCCGTCGTAATCCGCCTCGCTCATAAAGCCTTTGAGGGGGCTGAACCCACCATTCATCAGTAATTCCAGATCGCAGATCTGGCGCGGGGTCAGATCGTGGCTGACCAGATTTGCCGCCTCCAGCTTCAGCTTCTGCGCGGATTCGTGGCTAACATAGAGTTCGGGAATGGGGGTCATGATTTGGGCGGGCATCGTATTTCCTTTGGGCTGGCGGCGACGGTGCATCACACCTTCAGCGCGTGAGCCTTGAGCATTTCGTAATGCGGCAGATGGTGGTCCAGGTAATCCTGCGCGCGGGGATGTTCGCGCACGAGTGCGTCGAACTTGCGTTTCTTCTGGGCGACTTCCGCGTCCGTTATGGGCGCGATGCCGGTCGAAGCGCTCACACTGCTGTGCCAGTCTTCAACCTGTTTCCAGTCCTCAGGCTGCTCGTCTTGCCAAGAAAACGCGTGGTCTGCGAGGGGCAGGCCGATGGCGCGCCACAGCGCGCTGACAGTGCCAGACGTGTCCCGGCGGACGTCCTCGGCCCGGATGACCGGGGCGTTTATCCCCCGCTCGGCCAGCGCCGCGTGGTGGCGGGCCTGCGCCTCCAGCCCGATTTCCTCAAGGCTGACATCGGGGTCGAGTTTGAAATACGACGGGATCGACGCGACCGGATCGCGGATGAGAAAGCAGTTGACCAGAACGTCCGACAGCGCGGCATCGTCCATGATGCGGGGCATGACGTAATAGCTCATATCCTTGATGAAGACCGGACCGCGTGCTGCGCGCTCCAGTAACATTGTGCGCACAGCCTCATAGGAAATCGGGCGATCCGTTTCGGCCTCGAAATGCGGCATCTCGCGCACCTTCCGATGCAGGTAATAGTCATACATGAACGGCTCGTGATGGCAGTCCAGATCGCCGCGCTCACGCATGACACGCTCCATCGCAGTCGACATCGAACGCGGGTGGGACCAGAGGGCGTAGATAGGATGCATGGATATTCCTCGGCCAACGGCCTTTTGCTGGGATGATTGCAGTCATTTCGATTGCCGGGCACAAGGAACAGGGTATTTCAGGAAAGTACCGGGCGTAACGGTGCCTGCGGGCACTATTACGGTGCCGCAGTGGAGCGTTAAAATACGTTCACACGGAAACAGGGCAGTCGCAATTCCCGTCGCACGAGGTAGCAAACACGCGCTTTCGCGACACAGAACCACGGCAAGAGGAGTTCGGGGATCCGTCCCGTAAACATCTCACAACAGACCGCAAGAGGCCGCATACAGGCCTCATGACCAAAAAAGATCCAACAAGGAGAACAAGATGAAACCTATTCAAACACTTACCGCGTTATTGCTCGCAGGTGCATCCACCATCGGCATGTCAAGCGCCGCCGAAATGGGCGCGACAGGCGAGCCAATCAAGCTGGCGATCAGTGAGTGGACCGGGCAGCATATCACAACCCATATCGCAGGCAGTATCCTGCAACGTATGGGCTATGACGTAGAATACATTACCGCGGGGAACTACCCGCAGTTCACCGCGCTGGGGGACGGCGATCTGTCGGCGTCGCTCGAAGTCTGGCTGAACAACGCCGGGGATATCTACCCCAAGATGAAAGAGTCCGGCAAAACCGTCGATATCGGCCCTCTGGGCCTCGATACACGCGAGGGCTGGATGTATCCCAAGCATATGGAAGAAATGTGCCCGGGTCTGCCCGACTGGAATGCGTTGACAACCTGCAAGGACATTCTGGTCACCGCCGAAACTTTCCCCCAAGGGCGCATCCTGTCCTATCCCGCCGACTGGGGCACTCGCTCGGCCGGTATCATCGCGGCGCTGGGTATCGACTACAAGGCGGTGCCTGCCGGGTCCGAGGGCGCACTGGTGGCCGAGCTCAAATCGGCAGCGACGCAAAAGACGCCGCTGGTGATGATGTTCTGGTCGCCCCATTGGGTGTTCGCCGAGGTGGATGCCGGCTGGGTCGAGTTGCCCGCCTATGACCCGGCCTGCGACACAGATCCGGCATGGGGCCCGAACCCGGACGCCACCGGCGATTGCGGGGTCGAGCAGCCAGTGACAATGAAGGTCGCCTGGTCCGGATTTGAAGAAAAGTGGCCGGCGGCCTATGCGTTTCTTGAGGCATTCCAGATGAATACACCCGATCAGGAACGCATGATGAAAGCTATTGATCAGGACGGCGAACAGATCGAGGATGTCGTCAGCGCCTATGTGGACGCGCAGAAAGATACTTGGACCCCGTGGGTCGAAGCGGCTACACAGTAAGGCCGATAGTTGAAGACCGACACTTGCGGCCCGCACCCTGCGGGCCGCCCCCTAACCGGAGCCGCGTGATGGCCAACCCCCCTGACACAGCACAGGCTCCGCGCGGGGCGGCGAAGCTGTCTGTGCGCGGCTTGTGGAAGGTGTACGGCCCCGATGAGGCCCGCGTCACGTCAGGCGACTTTGACGCAATGACGCTGGAGCAACGTCTGGCACATGTGCGCGCCGCCGATCATTTTGTCGCTGCCGCCGATGTCAGCTTTGACGTCGCCAAAGGCGAGATTTTTGTGATCATGGGCCTGTCGGGCTCGGGCAAATCCACCGTCCTGCGCTGCATCTCGCGGCTGGTGGAGCCGACGCTGGGCGAGGTTTTTCTGGACGGCGCAGACCTGCTCAAGGCGAACAGCCGCGCGCTGATCGACCTACGCCGCAAGAAGATCGGCATGGTGTTTCAGGATTTTGGCCTGTTGCCGCATCTGGATGTGGTGCAGAACGTCGCCTTCCCGCTCAAGGCGCAGCGCCGCCCCCGCGAGGCGCGCCGCGCCCACGCCCGCGAGATGATCGAGCTGGTCGGTCTCAAGGGCAAGGAGGGCGCCTATCCGCACGAGCTGTCGGGCGGGCAGCAACAGCGCGTCGGCATCGCCCGCAGTCTGGCCGCAAACCCCGAACTGTGGTTTCTGGACGAGCCGTTCTCGGCGCTCGATCCGCTGATCCGCAGCCAGATGCAGGACGAATTCATGCGCCTGCAAAAACAGCTGTCCAAGACCATCGTTTTTGTCACCCATGACTTCCTTGAGGCGCTCAAGCTGGCCGACCGGATCTGCATCATGAAGGACGGCCAGATCGTGCAGATCGGCACCCCCGCCGAAATCGTGCTGAACCCGGCCGACGCCTACGTGCGCGAATTCATCGGTGACGTGCCGCTGGCCAACGTGCTGCGTGCCGAGGATGTGATGGGCCCCGCCTATGACGATGGTGATGACCACCCGCAAGTGCCGCGCCGCGCCATCCTGAACGAGGCGATCAAGCTGTTCGACGATCACACCGCCACAGTTGACGTCACAGACGACGCCGGGCGCATCATCGGGGCGCTGCATCCTCTGGCGGTGATCCGCTCGCTTTTTCACGACGATGCCGTCGCAGACGTATGAGCCGCACCGCCACCCGCATCCTGCACTCTGCCCGCGCGGCATGGCCGTGGCTGGCCCTGATCGCGGCGACCGCTGCTCTGGTGCTGCTGCGGCAGGGCAATCCGGCGATACTCGCCTATCCCGATGGCTGGACCGTACCGCTGGCCGAGTTGACGAACATCGCCGCCGACTGGTTCGTAGATCGTGCGCGGCCCTTCTTTCGCGCCGTTGCGCGCGGGCTTGATGCGTCATTTTCGCTGATGCAGGACATGCTGACCGGGCTGCCGTGGCTGACGGTCTGCGCGGTTGTCGCGGCGGCCGCGTGGCAGGGCGGCGGCAGAAAGCTGGCGCTGATCGCTGTGCTGGGGCTGATCTATATCCTGATCTCGGGCTACTGGATTCAGGCGATGAATACGCTGTCGCTGGTCTTTGTCGCGCTGCCGCTGGCGGTGGGGCTTGGCTTTGTCTTTGGGTATCTGGGCTATCGGTCGCCGCGGGCGCGCTGGGTGATCATGCCGGCGCTGGACCTGATGCAGACCATCCCGGCATTTGCCTACCTGATCCCGATCCTGCTGCTGTTCGGGTTTGGGCCTGTCGTCGGCCTTGTGGCCAGCGTCATCTTTGCCGCGCCGCCAATGGTGCGCAACACGATACTGGGGTTCCAGTCCATCCCTCCCGCAATATCAGAGAGCGCGCGCATGTCCGGCTGCACTGGCTGGCAGCGGTTCCTGTGGGCCGAGGTGCCATCAGCGTGGCGCCAGATGCTGATCGGGATCAACCAGACCACTATGGCGACGCTGTCGATGGTCATCATCGCCGCTATCATCGGCGGCTTTGAGGATATCGGCTGGGAAGTGCTGTCCAGCATGCGCAAGGCGCAGTTCGGGCAAAGCCTGATGTCCGGCCTTGTCATCGTGGTCATGGCGATCCTGCTGGACCGGATAACCGCCGCCTTTGCTGCGCGCGCCCTGCCGACGGCCAGCTTTACCGGGCTGCCCACGGGGCGTTTCTTTGCGTTTCTTGCCATAACCGTCGCGCTGACGATCGCCGCCGGATATGCGCTGCCCGGTCTGTGGCGTTGGCCCGATTGGGCGGTCTGGTCGCCTGCGCAAGATATCAACCGCGCGGTTGATGGATTCCTGATCCGCCATGGCAGCGCGATGGCGGCGTTCAAGAACGGCGCGCTTTACTATGTGCTGCTACCGGTAAAAATCGGGCTGGAGCGCGCGGTCGTGCCGTTCACCTGGGGCGTGACCTTCACCCCCGCCGCCAAGGTCGCCTATTGGGCGGTTGCGGCACTGATCTGCCTTGCAGGGTTCGCCACCGGCGCATGGCGGGCCGGAATTGCCGTGGTGGTTGTGCTGGCCTACCTTTATTTCGGGGCGACCGGCCTGCCCTGGCTGTCGGTGCTGGCCTTCACGGTGCTGCTGGCGTGGTGCCTGGGCGGCTGGCGGCTGGCGGCGTTCGTGGGGGGCAGCACGGCGTTTCTGCTGCTGGGCGGCATCTGGCCGCAGGCGATGCTGTCGGTCTACCTCTGCTCGGTCGCGGTGCTGATCTGCATCATCCTTGGCGGGCTCTTGGGCGTCTGGGGCGCGTCGTCCAAGCTGGTGTCGGGCGCGATCCGGCCGGTCAACGACATGCTTCAGACGCTGCCGCAATTTGTGCTGCTGATCCCGGCGCTGATGCTGTTTCAGGTGGGTGATTTCACCGCCCTGCTGGCCATTGTCGCCTATGCCATCGTCCCGATGATCCGCTACACGGAATTTGGCTTGCGCTCGGTGCGCCCGACGCTGATCGACGCCGGGATCGCAAGCGGCTGTTCGCCGTGGCAGCTGTTCTGGCAGGTGCGCCTGCCGCAGGCGATGCCGCAAATTCTGATCGGGCTGAACCAGACGGTTCTCTATGCGCTGGGGATGCTGGTCATCGCTGCGCTGGTTGGGACCACCGGCCTGGGGCAGTCGATCTTTTTGGCGCTGGGACGGGCCGATGCCGGGGAGGGGCTGGTTGCGGGGCTTGGCATGGCGCTGCTGGCGATGATCGTGGACCGGATATTGCAGGCCGTGATGCGGCGTCAGTTATAGTATGCGGCAGCGCGGCCATCGCACCATCATCCGCCATAGCCGGGCGAAATGGCGTCGATGTACATCAACAGCAGGTCACGCTCCGAGGTGATGTCGAGCTTGGCGTATATCCGACGCTTGTGGTTCTTGACGTTTCCGACCGACAGGTTCAACGCCGCTGCGATGTCGGCATTCGCCTGCCCCTTCAGCCCCGCCTCGACGATATCGCGCTCGCGCGGTGTAAGGCCGAGCCGGGCAATCCACTGACGACGGCACAGCCGCGCCGTCGCAGATGCGGCGCCCAGCCCCACCCCTGTCGAACGGTAGCTGTCGGGGACCTTCTTCTGCCCTGTGTCTTCTGCGGCGCCCGGGGCCAAATCGGGCCACTTCTGCGCGCTCCACTCATTTGTGAACCAGATCGTTGGGCCCGTATCACTTGTCACCCGCGCGGGGCTACCCAGCGAAGGCGAGCTTTCGCGCGCCGCATCCTCCTGCTCCAGCAGCGCGCGGATATGCAATCGATAGAGCGCCGAGCTCGCATCAAAGACCCTTCTTGCTTCCAGCACGTCGTCGGTCGAGAAGAGCCGCCGACGGTTGTTGTAGAAGAAGGCGACGGAATCGCGCCCTACGGCAGGCATGAAGACACCAATTTCGTCACGCACGCCGATTTGGGGTAAAAAGTCGTCGGTGTAGCTACGGTACCGCTTGCGCGAAAATGCGATGTCCTGAAGCCAGACGACGCCCGGTTCTTCGGCAGAGCGCCAATGCTCGATGTAGGGATCAACGTCAATGAATTGCGACAGGTAAAGTTCGGCCATATGAGACGGAAAAGTATGCGAATGGATCAGAAAGCGTGGTTTGCCCCGTACCGAATAGCGCGCCATTGTGATGAAGTCGTAATCCAGCACGCCGCCGATCGCGTCAGCCAGATGCTTTTCAAAGCGCGGGGTGCCGACCGCATCCATCGCGGCAGGCAGAGCATTAAGGAAACCGGCATCGGGCATCAGGGTGTCCGTTGTAATATTGGGACGTCAGAGCGGTTTGAGCATTGGGGGCTCTGGAGGAGCGCCCCCGACGGGCTGCCCAAGTCAATCATTAGTGCATGGCTGGCCGCTGGTCCATCGGGACGATGGCCTTCGGCGCTGGAGGCACGGTAGCCCGGGACGCTATGTGGCCTGACCGTGTTATTAATGGCCGCGCGATATTCCGTCCAGTATTGGCCCCGAAGGCACGCGGCTGGGCGGGCATCGCAAGCTGATCCTGCCGCCGGGTTTTGAAAGGGACCATTTCGCACCGGGGCACGGATGCTCTGTTTTCGAGTATCGTGGAATCAAGATCGGCACGCTGATCTGCTATGATGCGGAGTTTTCAAAGACCGCGTCAACCAGCCCTCAAGCTTCGTCGCATGGGGCGACGCCTTCGCGAATACGAACGTCTTCGGACATTGAACTCTGATGATCGCCCGCCTTGAGATTGGGCCGCTGAGGAGGAATTTCCAAAGAACTACAAAACTGTGTTGTGTAGGTTCGAAACTGGTTGCGGAAGCCTGACACGACCGAAGTCTTACCTACCATCCGCGAATAGGCTCAGTACGCGTTGACGTCCGCTGGATGCACACACAGCGTGATTTATATTATGCGGCCGAATGCACAAAATGTCAGGGAACTGAACGACGATACCTGTCGTCCAAAAATGTGACTAACCATCTTGGCGGGCTCAACGGCCAGATGGACATGAGCGGCCCCGAGCGGATGAGGTGGATGGCTCCTGCTCCACCCGGCGTCGCAATGCGCCATACTGCAGTTGTCATCGACTGCTGAGAGAGGAGCCACCCAATGACAGTTAAAACAGTTGGCCTGGACGACGGGTCGTTGTCGAAGGGCCGACGGCGCTGTCATCTGTTATCGGGCTCGTGCAGGGGCTGATGGCATGATCCCGGTTCCGAGTAATACACGGGTGTGGCTCGCGGCCGGGGTGACGGACATGCGGCGTGGCTTC
>DATCSR010000001.1:0-106176 GCA_036568405.1 Roseovarius sp. | reverse complement strand
AGCGTAAGCGTTTGCTGGCGGACACCGACTGCTTAACTTGACGGCACAAAGTTCCACGGCAGTAGGTCGTCGATGCGGCTTTGGGGGTGACCGTTGGCGATCGCTGCCAGCGTTGCTTTGAGGTAGGCGAAGGGCTCGATGCCGTTGATCTTACAGGTCTCGATCAGCGAGGCGATGCGACCCCATGCGATGCCACCTTCGTCATGGCCGGCGAACAGGGCATTCTTGCGATTGAGGGTCAGTTCCCGTTCATTCTGCCCATGTCGGGCAGGTCTATCGGGTTCATTATCGGTGGCATGCCTATTTTGGTGCGGACGTGAGGATTTTCCGGACCCTCAATCGCGGTGATGGCCAACATGTCGGTCTCGAGCGCGATCCAGGTATTGCGATCCTTGCACCCGCTTGGATTCTGGACGCCTCGGTTTGTCAGGGCTTCGAGCTTGGTATGCCTTTGGTTTCTACGGATGCGCTTTTCGATCTTCATTTGGTTCTCGGGCACCTCGGTTTCCGGCGAGGGTTCAAGGGTGACGACTCACCCATGGAGGCCCCGAATGACGCATCACAGATCCCCGACACCAACCCAGTTGCCACTGCCGTTGGCACCGGCGCCATTGCTGACGGAACCAGAATACCGGTCGATCGTGACGGCGCTGGCGCAAGTGCTCCTGACCGCGGCAAAATCCGATCCGGGAGGGCGCAGCGATGAATGACATGGCCCTCGCCTTTCCACCGGCGCTGCTCAAGCGTCATGCGGTGATCTACGTGCGCCAGTCGACACAGAGCCAGGTCATGACAAACCTCGAGAGCCAGCGTCGGCAATACGATCTTGTTGAGATGGCCCGCGGGTATGGATTTGCCGGGATTGATGTCATCGACGACGATCTTGGTGTATCAGCAAGTGGCTGTCAGGCCCGCCCCGGCTTCGAACGGCTTGTCGCCATGCTGTGTTCGGGGTCGGTCGGTGCGGTCTTCTGCCTGGAAGTGTCGCGCCTGGCCCGCAACGGGCGCGACTGGCATCACATGCTGGAGCTTTGCGGCCTGGTAGATGCGCGTGTCGTGGATCATGACGGCGTCTACGACCCGCGCCTTCCCAATGACCGGCTGCTTCTGGGCATGAAGGGCAGCATCAGCGAGTTCGAACTCGGCGTCCTGCGCACGCGCATGGTTGAAGCCGCAAGGGCGAAAGCGCGCCGAGGCGAACTGCGGTATACGCCGCCGATCGGCTACCTGTGGGATCGTGACGCCGGGGTGATGTTCGATCCCGATCTCCGTATCCAGGAGGTCGTCCAGCAGATCTTTTGCCGGTTCCGCGAACTTGGAAGCGCCCGGCAGGTTCTTCTATCCATGTCGGGGGAGGGCATTCATTTTCCCAGGCCCTCCGATGGCATTCGGCTGACGAGTTTCGAATGGCAGCCCATTCGCTATCGCAACGTGATCAGCGTGTTGAAGAACATGTTTTATGCCGGGGTCTACGCCTATGGTAAAACCGGGCGGCAAGCAAAAATTCGGGATGGCCGTGCGCATGTCACCTATAAGAACCGCAAGTCCCCTGAAGACTGGGATGTTGTGATCAAGGATCACCATGTCGGCTATATCGATTGGGAGGAATATGAACGCAATCAGGCACAGCTGGCCAGGAACGCTTTTGGACGCGCCGGCGGAGTCAAGTCTGGTCGCGGCGGCGGCGCGCTCCTGGCCGGTCTCCTCTGCTGTGCGAGATGCGGGCGGCGGTTGCATGTGGTCTATACAGGCCGCACTCCACGCCCTGTTTACCGCTGTGACAATCCAAACCTTCTTCTCGGACAGAAGCGCTGTATCACCTTCGGCGGTTTCCGGGCCGACAAGCTCATCAGCGATGCCGTTCTTGAGGCCGTGGCGCCATTTGCCATCGACGCCGCCATCGAGGCGCGCGCCATGGTGAGCCAGGCCGTGGAAGCCAAGCGATCGGTTCTCGAGATGGAGCTGCAGCAGGCCCGCTACGACGCATCCCTGGCGGAACGGCGCTACGCCGCCTGTGACCCGGATAACCGCCTCATCGCGGCGGAACTGGAGAAGAGATGGGAAGAGGCCTTGGGACGCGTTCGAAGTTTCGAGCAGCGCCTGCATACGGAGACTGCCGCAGTCCCGGACGTGGATGTCACGCGCCTGGAGGGGCTGGCGCAGGATCTTGAGGCCGCGTGGACGGCACCGGCGACATCCATGCGCGACAAGCAACGATTGCTCAGGACGCTGATCGAAGACATTGTGGCGGATATCGACGACGATACAGGGGAAATCGTTTTGGTCGTTCACTGGAAGGGTGGTCGTCATACGGAATTGCGGGTCAAGAAACCGAAGTCCGGCGAACACAATGCCCGCACCAGTGAAGAGGCTCTGGGGATCATCCGAGAGATGGCAGGACGCTGGTCGGATGAGGCGATCGCTGCCTGTCTCAACCGCATGGGCATGGCAACCGGTCAGGGCAAGACCTGGAATGCCAAACGCGTTTCATCCATCCGGCGTGTAAATGAAATTCACGGATACCTGTCTGCCGACAAGGAGGGCCCGTGGCGCACCATGACTGAGACTGCGGAAGAACTCGGTGTGACCAATCACGTTGTCCGCAAGCTGCATTCTGCCTGCAAGACAGGTGGTCGAGGGCGCACCATACCAAATTCGGACAGCTGACTTGCATTCAGATAAGGTCAAAAACGCTCTCGCACGAAAAGGGCGCCCGTGTCGCGCTGAACTCGAGGACCAGCTTTCAATGTTTCCAAGCGCTTATGAAGGGGGTGCATAATGACCAACCAACGGTGATGGGTCGAATTAGGTTTTCGACCCTGTTGTTGTCGATCTCAACGCGGCCGTCGGTCAGGAAGGTTTGCAGCCCGTCCCAGTGGTTGTGGATGTATTTGAGCTTTTCGCCCAGCCGGGACTTGGAGGAGATCTTGCGGCGTTGCGCTTGGAGCCAATCGCCAAAGGCCGCCACCAGCGGTGCGCTGCGGGTCTTGCGCTCCGACAATCGCTGGCCGGGGGCTATACCGCGGATATCAGCCTCGACGGCATAGATTTCGGCGATGCGACGCAAGCCTTCGGCAGCAATGTCAGAACCATCACGGTCGAAGACCTCCTTCAGCTTGCGCCGCGCGTGGGCCCAACAATGGGCCACATGAACAGGAGCCCCGCCCTTGCGCGAGGGTTTGGTCAGCCGGTTGTAGCCGGTATAGCCATCCATTGCCCGGCAATGGTTTGCCAGCAAACCATGAGAGGGGACCTGCAGGATGCCATTGAAGCCGGTCAGGAAGGTTTCGGCATTCTCGCCCGCCCGACCGGGGGCGTAGAAGTAAACCACACCGGGCGGGTCCTTACCGTCCCATGGTCGGTCATCGCGAGCCAGCGCACACAGATAGCCCGTTTTGGTTTTACCACGTCCCGGATCCAGCACCGGGGCAGTGGTTTCATCTGTTACCCGGCAGGCGATTGCGCAGCAATCTGCCGAGAGGGCATGAACAGCTTGCCGGATCGCTTCAGATGCTGGGCCAGCCGGTCCACCACCGGCATCAGATGGAACGCGGCCTTGCCAACCCAATCGGCCAGCACCGCGCGATGCAGATCAAGGCCCGCCCGTGCGAGGATCTGGCTCTGGCGGTAGAGTGGCAGGTGATCAGCATACTTACTGACCAGAACATGGGCGATGGTGGCCTCGGTCGGGAGGGCACCCATGATCAGATGGGAGGGCGCCGGGGCCTGGGTCACCCCGTCGGTGCAGGTCCGGCAGGCATATTTCGGGCGCACGGTAACAATGACGCGCAACTGCGCCGGGACGATGTCCAGCCGCTCGCTCCGGTCTTCGCCGATCTTGTACATGATGCCGCAGCCGCAAGGGCAGATCAGGTTGTCGGGTTCGATGATCTCCTCGAGGCGCGGCAGCGTGGCAGGCAGGTTGCCAATGGTCCGTTTCGGCGCGGGTTTGGTTGCCCGGTCACCCGCTTTGGTGCCGCGCTTTGCCTTTTCTGCCTCGACCTCGGCCAGCGCGATGGACAGATCCTCGAACGCCAGTTGTCGCTCATCCTCGGACAGCTTATCCGACCGCTTGCCATGCAGAGCATGGTTCAGTTCGGCGATCAGATGCTCTTGCCGCCGGGTGATATCCTTGAGCGCCGTCACCTCATCCATCAATGCCAAAACCGCTGCGCGTTGCGCGGCGGGGATGGTGGAAAGGTCGAGTGTGGGTGCGTTTAGCATGGGCCGTTTCTATCACAAAACCCAGTAAAAAAACGCAGAACCAGGCGGCTGATTCATTCTGCCGCAGTTGGCGGGCGGGTTTCCAAAGCCTTCACCTTGCGCCAGTCCAGACCGGCAAACAGCGCCTCGAATTGGGCATGGTTCAACGCCATCATCCCGTCCTTGATGGCAGGCCAGCTAAAGGTCGTATCCTCCAGCTGCTTATAGGCCATGACCAGCCCAGACCCATCCCAATACAAAAGTTTCAACCGATCCGCGCGGCGTGAGTGGAACACAAAGACCGTGCCCGTGAACGGGTCCTTACGCAGCACCGATGACACAATCGCTGCCAGGCCATCATGACCTTTCCTGAAGTCTACAGGCTGCGTCGAGACCAGGACCCGAACCCGATTGGACGGGAACATCATGGCCGCGTCCCGATCGCGCGCACGATCTCGGCAATTCGGGCAGCCCTTATGCCGCCATCAAGCCGGATTGTTACTTGGCCTACGGCAATCTCGATGGGCACAGCGCGCACATCGTCAGATTTGGCCAGATGCTCTGAAACGGCAGGCACAGCAGCATCGCCGCCACCATCCGACAGCACAACCGGTGCAAAACAAAAGTCATCATCTTCAGCTGCGGGCAAAACCAACCTGCCGTCACGCGCCCGACCGCGCCATTCCGAAAGATGGTTCGCCCGAAGCCCATACCGCGCAGCAACTGCATTCACCGTTGCCCCCGGCTTCAAGCTCTCGGCCACGATCCGCGCCTTAACCTCGTCCGGCCAGCGCCGCTGGCCATTCCCCCTGATATCTACGCCATAGTTCCTGAGAAACTCCCCAGTAGTCGCCATCGCGAAACTCCCGCCCAATCTACATCAAACGGGGGATCGCAGGTCAGTTGATCCTGCGGAAGGTGTCGGCCAGGAAACGCTTACCAATCAGCTGCCAGCATCCTGAAATTTGGGCTCTGACCGGGCCTTCACCCACCATTCCGATTTGCCCGCGATCGAGTCCAACACGATGTAGGAACGGCAACCTGTCATGAAAAACGACTCCAGGATGTAGCCGTGGGCGGTGCCTGCACCAGCCCTTCCCCACGATCGGCAATGTCCACATCATCGGCGAAAACCGCCGCATTGGCACTGGCGCGCAGGCGTGCGGTGACGGCGTCTGCCGTCAGCGGCACGGAGCCATCAGAAAGCGCCTGCCACCAGAGTGCGGCACATCCGGCCACATGCGGGCAAGCCATCGAAGTACCTTGCAGCGCGATGAGACCACCGCCAAGTTTAGCCGAGATCACGTCGACGCCGGGTCCGGACAGGATCGGATTGGTGTTGGAGAAATCGGCAATGCTCAGGCCCTGCGCGCCCAGCCCGGCCGCCCCGACCGAGATCACTTCATCGGCGGCAGCGGGCAGAGAGGCGCTGACCTCGAAATTCGGATCGATCTGACGCTCGGATTCGTTGCCGGCGGCGGCGACAACGATCAGCCCGCCATCCAGCGCCGCCTGCGCGTCGAACATCGCCATGATGGAATCGAATATACGCAGGTTCTCGCGGTAGCTTTCGAGTGCAACGGACGCCGCCAGTTTCTCGGGCCAGCCCTGTCTGATCAGTTCCACCACAGCGCCGGGCAGATCAAAGCCCAGCGACATCGAAATCACCTTGGCACCCTCGCGACGCGCCCATTGCATCCCATCAAACAGCATCTCGGAGCTTCCGCCGCCGTCGTCGCCCAGGACCTTCCCGATGAGTGCTGCGCCGATGCCGGGGGCGACCCCGATCCGTGACTGGTCAACGTCGCGGCCAAAGATCGTGCCCGCGCAATGGGTTCCGTGGCCCTGCCTGTCGGGGTCCGTGTCCGCGCCGCCGGTGAAGTTTTTCATCACCAGTTGCACCCCTGCGAAGGAGGTATGATCGGGATCAATGCCTGTATCGAGCACGGCGACCTTGACGCCTGCGCCGTCGAAACTGGTCCGGGTCGCGCCGACAGCCTCGACGCCCCAGGTCGGACCGCTTTGGGCCGTGGCCGTGGAGGTGAAAGGTTCGATCAGACGCAGCGGCATCGGGCGGGCAATACCCATGACCGACGGGTCGCGACGGGCGTCGCGGACATCGCCTTTGCTCATCTCGTGAAACTCGACCAACGGCTCTGGCGGGAACTGTTCGAATATCGCCGTCCCACGGGTCAGCGGACCAGCGCCATTGGCAAGCGGATCAAACGGGCTGCCCATCTCGAGCCGCCGCGCGAAATTGCCGTCGCGCAGAAGGACAAATTTTTCCATGGTCTTGCGCCTTAAAAGGATGACGATAGCAGATATTGGATCACGAGCAATCGGGCGTGGAGTGAATTGGATCAACGTCGGCGGAAGGGGCCGCAACTGCACAGCGCGATGCCGTTTGGACGGGGGCGTCCACACCCTGACTCAGGCAAATGCCTAAGCGCGTGCTTATGTTTGACACTGAGATTATTACCAGTAGCCGCCGTCGGAGTCGCAGACCGTTGTCTGTGAAGCTGCGAATTGCTGATGAGGCGCTGGGCGAGATGGCCAGCGTCTCTGTTGTCCAGCGCCAGAATGACGTGGCGCCCAACCTGTTTTATCGCTTGGCGACGATTGATGCTAAGCCTCGACTCCAGAGCAACAGGGGCTGCGCCAGCAGATCGAGGCCATGCGCACGCGGCCTGCTCACCGCTTGTTCTGCATTGCAAATCAGGCTTCCAGCGCGCCACGCGGCCGGCATCAGCCAGGCACTAGGCGCATTCGCGCCGATGGGCTGCGGTCGGCGACCGGACCATTGAAAGCCTGCCCCGCAATGCCCACATAAGAACCATGATAATGTTCAGCTTTTATAAGAGGTTCCCGGTTCTCTCGGGAAAGCTACTGAACCGCCGGTAACCCCGGGCGGCGACGGCGAGAGCGCCTGTCCACGCCTTGGGGTTTTTCTGATCTCTCAAAATCCAAGTGACATATGCCGGGGCGTTATCGCCGACGGGAAATGATGTGCGACCGCCTGCATCCCCGTTCCGCGCAATATGGTCACGATTGTCACGGCGTCGGTAATCTCGAAACTGGAGGATTGCATGTCCACTGATCTGGCAAACCAAATGATGGATCCGGCTGCGCGCGGAAACCTGTCAAAAGACGATAGCGGGTCGGTCCGCAGCTGGCTCCTTGCGGCATTCGAGCAATGGCAACGCCGCAAGATGGCCGCTGCGTTGCAAAAGCTGGATGACAGCATGCTCACCGATATCGGGGTGTATCGAAGCGACACCGCGCAGGCCCGTAGAAAATGTGCTGCCCATTCGTTCAAGCGGCAAGCGCCGCTGCGGCATGGATGACCGCAAGAGCCATAAGGCCGCGATGATGCGGCCCAAGTGACTGACGGTGCTTGCCCTGAAGGCTGCCGCAGCGCCTGCGATTGCCGCCCCATGAATTGAGGATCGCAAGCATTGTCACTTTCCGTCTGCAATCTCTTTGGCCACGTTGACGAAGTTCATCAGCGCGGGCGTCTTATAGGCCCGGTTCCACGCGAGGACTGTCGAAATCCGTGTGTCGCAATCGGCAATAGGTTTGGTCATGATGTTGCGCGGCTGAAATCGCGAGATGCTTTCGGCGTAGACTGAAAGTCCAAGGCCGTTGCCCACTAGCCCAAGGATGCCCAGCGCGTTGGACGCCTCATATCGAACGTCGACACTGTGGCCGCCGCGCAGGAAAAGATCGTTTATCATCAGGCGGAACGTTTCCCATTGCTCCATATTGCCCAGAACCAGGGGATGGCTGGCGATCTCGCCCAAGGTAACTTCGCTGCGGGTTGAGAGGCGGTGATCGACCGGCAGGATCGCAACATACGGCTCATCCCGCATCTGTGTCGTTTCGATCTGCGGATGACGAAACGGACCCAGCATGAAGCCAAGGTCGATGTTGTTGCGCGACAGTTCGATCTTCTGGCCCTGGGTGCGGATATATCTCAGATCAAGCACAACGTCCGGATAACGCCGCGTGTATTCGCGCACGGTTCTCGGCATCAGTTCAAGCGCTGAAAACGACATGTAGCCGACGCGCAGGATGCCTTTCTTGCCTTCGGCGGCGATCCGTCCGGCCTGCACCGCTGCCTCGATTTGTGACGAGATGAGACGCGTGCGCTCATAGAAGACCTCCCCCGCGGAGGTCAGCGACACTTCGCGCGTGGTGCGCCGGACCAGCTGGTACCCTAGCATGTCCTCAAGCTGCCTGATCCGGCGACTCAGCGCGCTTTGATCAATGGCCAGCCTTTCGGCCGCACGGCGGAAACTCAGCTCCACGGCCACCATCTTGAAGGCGTCGATGTCTCGGGTCTGGGGGGAGATGCTCATTCTGCGTCGCCTTGCGCCAGCGTAAGTCAGGTTTCTGGAACGACTAAATCCTATTGATGCAGAAAATGCAATTATAATGGTTAATACGGCGATTGTTTGTCCTTCTGGCGGGTGAAAAGCTAAGCGTTGTGAAAAAGAGTCACAGAAACCAACACCGCCAGCATCGTCATGCGGCTCATCGCCGGAAGACGCGAACAGACAAGAGGACCATAAGAACATGACTGAAGTTGACAACGCCGAACTCGACCGGATGCTAAGCCAGGCGTTCGAAGCAGCATCTGAACTGTACAAGGAGCGCGGCTTTCAGCGTCGTGTCGGTTTTGGCAAGAAACCGGCGCTGGTCAGTGTCGATCTCGCCAATGCATGGACGCGTCCGGGTAATCCGTTCACCTGCGACCAGGACAAGATGGACAACGAGATCATCCCCGGCATGCAGCGTCTGCTGGAGGCATGCCGCGCCAATGGCCACCCCGTGATCCACGTCACGACCGCCTATGAGATCACCGACCGCAACGCGCCCTTCACCGACATGGGTCTGTGGCACGACAAGATCCCGGTCGACGTGGTCGATCTGGCCAACAAGGATCTGTGGGCGATCGACAGCCGCATCGCGCCGGTCAAGGGCGAATACACCTTGCTGAAAAAGCGCGCCAGCTCGTTCCACGGCACCGAACTGGCCGGGATCCTGCGCGCCAATGGCGTGGACACGATACTGGTGACCGGCGTGACCGCCTGCGCCTGCGTGCGCCAGACCATCTGCGACGGCATCGCCGACGGCTTCCGCACCATCGCGGTCAAAGAGGCGATCGGCGACCGGGTGCCGGGCGCGGTGGCCTGGAACCTCTTTGATATCGACGCCAAGTTCGGCGATGTCGAGACGGTCGATACCTGTGTCGACTACCTCAACAACGTGAAAGGCGGCAAGGCCGCAGCAGAATAGCGACACCAAGGGCACCCCAAGCGGGTGCCCTTTTACGTTCCTCTGCGGGCCAAAGCCGACCGAACGGATCCCGCAGTCATCAAACGGAAATACAGGGAAAATCAAGATGGCAAGAATTGGCGTAGACGTCGGTGGAACGAACACCGATCTCGTGCTGGAATGTTCGAAAGGGACCTACTTCCACAAGGTTCCCAGCACGATCACGGACCAGTCGATCGCGGTGGTCGATGGCATTCACCAGATTTGCGACATCGCCGGAATTGCCAAGGAGGATATCGAGGTCATCAACCACGGCACCACCGTGGCGACCAACATCACCATTGAGCATAACGGCGCCGAGGTCGGCATGCTGACCTCGCGGGGCTTCCGCGACATCCTGCATATCGGTCGCCACAAACGACCGCATAACTTTTCGCTGCATTTCGATGTGCCATGGCAGAGCCATCCGCTGGTCAAGCGCCGCAACCGTATCCCCATCACCGGCCGCATCCTGCCCCCCACCGGCCAGATCGAGACCGCGCTGGACGAGGACGAAATCCGCGCGGCCTGCGCGCTGTTCCGCAAGCGGGGCATCAAATCGGTCTGCGTGGGGTTCATGTTCTCGTTCCTCAACGACGTGCATGAAAAACGCGCGGGCGAAATTGTGTTGGAGGAGATGCCGGACGTCTATCTGTCGCTGTCCTCCCAGGTGGCAAACGTGATCCGCGAATATGAGCGGTTTTCGACGGTCGCGATGAATGCTTTTGTCGGCCCGCAATCGGCCATGTATCTGCGCAACCTCGAACAGAAGGTGCGCGATGGCGGCATTCCCGCAAAGCTGCGGGTTATCCAGTCCAACGGCGGTATCTCGACTATCGACGGCTGCGCCAAGAAGCCCGTGGGCATCCTGATGAGCGGCCCCGCCGGCGGCGTTCTGGGCGCGCTGTCCGAGGCCCGGCTGGCCGGGATCGACAACATCCTGACCGTCGATATCGGCGGCACCTCCGCCGATATCTCGACCATCGCGGGCGGCGAGCTGCGGATCAAGAACCCGCGCGACACGCTGGTTTCCGGCCATGCGGTGATGGCGCCGATGATTGATCTGGAAACCATCGGGGCAGGGGGCGGCTCGATCGCCTATCTCGACGAGGCGGGCGGCTTCAATGTCGGGCCGCGCTCGGCGGGGTCCGAGCCGGGGCCGGCCTGCTATGGTCGCGGCGGCACTGAGCCGACCGTGACCGATGCGCAGGTGGTGCTGGGCCGGATGGACGCCGACAAGTTTCTGGGCGGCGACCTGCCGCTGGATTCCGCGCTGTCGCACGAGGCGATCAAGGAGCATATCGCCGATCCGATGGGCATCAGCGTGACCGATGCCGCGCTGGGTATCATCAAGATCGTCAACAACAACATGGCGCTGACGATCCGCTCCAACTCGGTCGCGCGTGGCTATGATCCTCGGGAATTCTCGCTGATGCCCTTTGGCGGTGCGGGCCCGTTCCACGGCGTTGCCTTGGCGGAACTGGTTTCTGCGCGTGACATTCTGGTGCCGATCGCGCCGGGCATTACGGCGGCAATGGGCCTGCTTGGCTCTGATCTGCAATATGAGCACACGCGGTCCGTGATCACCAACCTCTTCACCGCCGATCAGGCGGCGCTGGACAGGGTGAATGCCGTTGTTGCCGACCTGACCGGCGCCGGCCGGGTGGATCTGGAAGGCGACGAGATCGCCGAGGATCTGCAGGTTTTCGAGGTCATCGCCGAAATGCGCTATCACGGGCAGGGGTTCGAGCTGCGCGTGCCGATGCCCGAAGGCGGGCTGACGCTGGACAACAAGGCCGAGGTGATCACAGCCTTCCATGCGGCGCACAAGCAGGATTACGGCTATTCCTTCGATGATGCGCTGGTTGAGCTTTACAACGTCCGCGTCATCGCGCGCGCCACAGTCCGGCATCTGGAGCTGGCTCCGCTGGACAAGGGCACCCCCGATGACGTGAAAAACGCCTTCATGTACGAACGCCTGACCGTGTTTGATGACGGTCAGAGCCATGTCACCCCGCGGCTGGATCGTGGCAAGCTGGGCGCGGGCGCCCGCGTCGAAGGCCCCGCGATCATCATTCAGCACAACTCCACAACGCTTGTACCGCCCGGCTACGGCGCCGTGGTTCAGGACTACGGCAGCCTTCGGTTGACCAAGATTTAAGGGAGGAAATTCACATGGCAAAAGACACATTGACCATCGACCCGATCACGCTTCAGGTGATCCGGGGGTCCATCGAAACCATCGCCGAGGAAATGGCCCACGTGCTGTTCCGCATGTCCTTTTCCTCGATTATCCGGGAATCCGAGGATCTGGGCGCCGGGCTGTTCGACACGGAGTTCAACACGCTTTGCGAGTCAGAATCGACGCCGATGCATATCGGCTCGATCCCCGGATATCTGAACGGAATTCAGGACACGCTGGATGATGGTGAATGGTATGAGGGCGACGTTGTCGTTCACAACCACCCCTATCACGGGTCATCGCATACGCCCGATCTGGCGATCGTCATCCCGATTTTCCATGAGGGCGAACTGGTCGGCTATTCGGCCAACACCGCGCATCATATCGACATCGGCGCGGCCACGCCCGGCCTGATCATCGACGTGCCGGATGTCTATGCCGAGGGCATGCTGTTTGCCGGAACCAAGCTTTACCGCAAGGGCAAGCGCAACGAGACGATGTGGCGTTTCATCCGCAACAACAGCCGCGCCGCCCGCCAGCTGGTGGATGATATCGAGGCACAGATCGCCTCGGCCCGGTTGGGGGTCAAGCGGTTCAACGAGCTGTTGGATCAATACGGCAAGGAACTGGTATTCGGGGCCTGCAACCAGCTGATGGATTATTCCGAAAAGATGCTGCGCCAGCGCATCGCGGATATTCCCGACGGTGAATATCGCGCCGAAGGGTGGCTGGACGACGACGGGCGCAATCGCGGCCAGCATCTGCCGGTCAAGGTGTGCGTGCGGGTCAGCGGCGATTCCATCACCGTCGATCTGACCGGGTCGGCCCCGCAGACGCCCACGGCCTATAACGTGCCCTTTGAGGGCTCGACCAAGGTTGCGGCCTTTGCCGCCTTCCGCAAGCTGCTGCTTGATACGGCGACCTCGGACACGCGGGTGCCATCCAATCAGGGATCGTTCCGCCCGATCGAGGTGATCGCGCCCAAAGGGTCGATCTTCAACCCGATCGCGCCCGCCTCGGCCGAGGCACGCTTTACCCAGTGCAACTATATGATCGACCTGATCATGAAGGCGATGGCGCCGGTTCTGCCGGAAGAAATCATCGCCGGATCGTCGGCGTCTATCTCCTTTGCCTCCTATGCCGGGGTGCGCGATAGCGGCGATTACTGGGTGTTCCTTGAGGTCAACGAGGGCGCCTATGGCGGACGGCCCAAATCCGACGGGCCCGATGCCATCGACAACCTGATGGCCAACACGCGCAACAACCCGCTGGAAGATCTGGCGATGCATATCCCGATGATCTGCGAGCGGTACGAGCTGCGCGACGACGTGATGCCGGGCGCGGGCAAATACCGGGGCGGCATCGGCGTGGTCAAGGCGCAGCGGATGCTGACCGACGGCATCATCACCCATGAAAGCGAGCGTCACTCCAACGTGCCGTGGGGCATTTTCGGCGGCACCGAAGGGGCGGCGGGCAAATGCGATATCTACAACGTGTCAAGCAATGAACCCGCAGAGGTCATGCACTCCAAGTTTCACGGCAAGGAAGTCCGCAAGGATGACGTGATGGCCTATTACAGCCCGTGTGGCGGCGGCTATGGCAGCCCGTTGGAACGTGTGCCGCAAAAGGTGCTGGATGACGTGCTGGACGGGTTCTGCTCACCCGAACACGCGCGCGACGTCTATGGCCTGGTGTTCGATCTGGACGCCGAGACGGTCGATCTGGCGGCCACCGAAATGCGCCGCAGAGAGATGGCAGCCGCCGTTTGAACTGAACCGGATTGGCCGGTCCGCATCGCGGGCCGGCCTTATTCAACTGACAGCAGGGAAAAATAAAAATGACAGCAACAGACCAAATACGTCAGGCGGAGCATGAACGCACCGGCCTGATCGAGGAATCGATCCTGCCGACATTATTGGGGCAGCGCCCGATCGGCCTGATCGGCTATGCTTGGATCTGGGTGGGTATCGCCGTGATCATCGCGACCTATTCACTGGGCGCTGCGGGCGTCGGCGGCGGCGTGCCGCTGTCCACGGTGATCCTGATCATCTTCCTGGCAAACGTCGGCATCGGCGCCTTGATGGTGCTGACGGCCGATATCGGGACGGAACACGGGCTGCCCTTTGCCGTCTATCTGCGGGCCCCTTTTGGTATCCACGGAACGCATCTGCCGGCGGTTTCGCGCGGGCTGATCGCGGCCATGTGGTTTGGCATCCAGACCTATCTGGGCGCGCTGGCCCTGAACGGGATCGGCGAATATTTCCTGGGCTTCAACAACTGGTTCATCTGGTATGTGATTTTCGGCATCCTGCAGGTAGCCAATACCGCAATGGGCATCAAGTCGGTTGAAAGGCTGGCCTCGCTGGCGGCGCCCGCGATCATCGCGATCTCGATCTGGATGTACTTCACGCTGGAAGGCGTGGCCGACACGGCTGGCATCAACCTGTGGAACTATGAGGCCGCGGGCGAGATGTCGTTGATGGTGCTGTTCATCGCCAATCTCAGCTTCTGGTCGACGATGGCCATCGACGTGCCCAACCTGACGCGTTTCGTCAAGACGAAAGCCGGCGCGCGAGGCTTTGCTGCCCGCAACCGCAACGTCTTTCTTGCGCAGCTTATCGCCCTGCCGGTCACGCAGGCGCTGATTGCCGGCATCGGTGGCGTGTCGTTCATCGCAACCGGCAACTGGAACCCGATCGAGGTAATCCAGGGCGAAGGGCAGGGGTTCTCGCTGGTGATCCTGCTGACCTTGGTGGTTCTGGCGCAATGGTCCACGAACAACTCGGCCAACCTGATCCCCTCGGCGCTGACCTTCATCAACCTCGCGCCGCGGTATATCAACTACAAGCTGGCGGTTGCATTGGCCGGAATCGTCGGCACGCTGTGCTTTCCTTGGGCGATCCTCGACAATCTCTTCGTTTTCCTTGGATATTACGGCGCATTCCTGTCGGCGATCGGCGGTATCATGATCGCGGATTACTATGTGCTGCGGAAACGGCGCCTCAACGTCCCCGACCTTTACAGCCACACGGGCCAGTTCCGCTATACCGGCGGCGTCAATTTTGCGGGGCTTCTGGCCTGGCTGATCGCGGGCGCGGTGGCGGCGTGGTATTCGCAATACGCCTTTGTCATCGGGTTCCCGCTGGGCTTTGTGATCTACCTCATCCTGATGAAGCTGCTGGTCCTGCCCAACTACCCGCAGGCCGAGATCACCTCAGAGTACTCGAACGAGTTTCTGGCCACCAGCGAAGGTTTGAGCTGGGCATATCTGGGTGCGGGTCAATTCCGCCGCATGAGCCCGGAAGAGACACGTGGTGAAACAATCGGCCGCGAGGATCTCTGAGCTATCCCTACCTCCCTCGACTTGCCCGCATCCCTGACAGGGGTGCGGGTCTTTTGCGTCGTGTGAGGTTCGAAACCTGACGATGCATTTCACGCGGCCAAATCAAGCGATGGCGAGATTCTGCCCAAAATCGCGATATTCTGGCGCGTAACGCGTCGCAGGATCATCGCTGCGGGTATTAATCATCCTGCGCCTTGCAATTTGCAGACCGGTGGCCCATCTGTATCCGGCGACGTTACCTTTATCGGCATCACTGCTCCTTCCGAGTCAGTTATTCGATCTTGCACTGACTTGGCCGATCTGCTGCATCACGCAGGCAGTTTTTTTGAAGGAGTACGACGATGGCTACTGGCACCGTCAAATGGTTCAACACAACTAAAGGCTTCGGCTTTATCGCGCCCGATGGCGGCAGCAAAGATGTGTTCGTGCACATTTCCGCTGTTGAGCAGGCTGGCCTGACCGGGCTGAACGACGATCAGAAGGTGACTTTTGACATCGAAGCCGGTCGTGATGGCCGCGAAAGCGCGACAAACATCGTTCTGGCATAAATCCCACTTCTTGGGTGCTTGACGAATTTGAAGTAATGGAACGGGCGCATCTGCGAGATGCGCCCGTTTTTTGTGGATGTGAGGCTGCCTCTGATGGCAATTGCAGGTGATCGCTGCGGTTTAGCCAAGGGTCGCGATCAGCCGCCCTGTGCCTGCGCGGCTTGCAATTCCTTTTGCAGCCGCGCTTCTTCCTTTGCCTTCGGGGTCGAGAAGCCTGCCAGCAACAGATAAGCCACCGGCGTCAGATAAAGCGTCGAGAGCGTGGCCAATCCCAGCCCGCCGACGATCACCCAGCCCAGTGCCTCGCGCGCTTCGGCGCCCGCGCCGGACGACAGCACCAGCGGCACGCCGCCCAGAACGGTCGAGGTCATCGTCATCATCACCGGGCGCAGCCGGATGGTGGAGGCGTCAAGGATCGCGTCATGCACGTCCGCCCCCTTGTCGCGCAGCTGATTGGCAAATTCGACGATCAGAATCCCGTTCTTGGCCATGATGCCGATCAGCATGACCAGACCGATCTGGCTGTAGACGTTCAGGCTTTGCCCGGTCAGCAGCAGCGCAAAGACCGCGCAGGCCAGACCCAGCGGCACGGTTGCCATGACGACGACGGCAGAAACGAAGCTTTCGAATTGCGCAGCCAGCACCAGAAATACCACCAGAATGGCGAACCCGAATGTCACGAAAAGGCCGGCGTTGGTCTGATCCAGCGCTGCCGCCTCGGCCAGCGGGATGATGCGGTTTTCGTCGGTCAGAACCTCATCGCCGATTTCCTGCACCTTCGCCAGCGCATCCCCCAGCGACAGATCGGGGGTCAGCTCGGCGGTCAGCTCGACCGAGCGGTTCTGCCCTTCGCGGTCCAGCTCTGGCGCGACGGCGCGTTCCTCAAGCGTGACGAAGCTGGCCATCGGAATCATCTGGCCATTGCCGGCCTTGACAAAGACGTTCTCCAGATCGCCGGGATCGTCGATCGGGTCCGATGTTGACAGCATCTGCACGTCATAGCTTTTGTCCTCAACGAACACCGAAGCAACCGTGCGCCCGTCCAGCACCGCCTGCAAGGCCTGCCCCAGACCGGTGATGTCGATGCCCAGATCAGCGGCCAGCGCGCGGTCGATCTGCACGAATAGCTGCGGCTGCGTGCGCTCATATTCCAGTTGCACCTGCCCCATGCCGGGGATCCCGCGCAGCCGGTCCTCCATTTCCTCGGCCACGCCCGATAATTGGATATAGCTGTCGCCGGTGATCGCAAAGGCCAGACCCCGCCCGGCCCCTCGTATGCCAAGCGAATTGGGCTGGATCGTAAAGGCGCGCACGCCGATGACATTGTCCAGCTTGTCATTCAGTTCGTCCACGATTTCCTGCTGGCTGCGGTCGCGGTCCTGCCATTTGGCCAGCGTGAACACCATGAACCCGCGGTTGTCGGCGCTAAAGCCGCTGAAGGCAAAGATATTGGTCATCTCGCCGTTTTTCAGCATGGGCGCGACAATATCCTCGATTTCCAGCATCTTGGATTGGGTGTACTCCAGCGAAACACCCTGCGGCGCCGTGACGCGCAGCAGGGCAACGGCGCGGTCCTCAGCCGGGGTCAGTTCCTGCCGGATGCCGGTGGCCATCATCGCCGCCGTGACCGCGACGAAGAGGGCGATCAGAACGATGACAAACGGCATCGCCAGCGCGCCGCGCAGGGTGGTCTCGTACAGTCGCATCAGCCGGGCCCCCAGCCAGATCATCGGGCCGCGCGCGTCCTGCTGCGGCGGTTTGGTCAGCAGGCGGCTGGCCATGACCGGACAGAGGCTGAGCGCCACGACCGAGGACAAGAGGACCGCCATCGCCAAGGTAAAGCCGAACTCGCGGAACAGCCCGCCGGCCTGACCCGGCAGGAACGACAGCGGCACGAAGACAGCCGCCAGCGTCGCGGTGGTCGTGACCACGGCAAAGAAAACCTGTGCTGTTCCATTCACCGCCGCCGCCCGCGGCCCCATGCCCGCCGCCCGTTGCCGGACGATGTTTTCGAGCACGACGATGGCATCGTCGACCACCATCCCCGTCGCCAAAACCAGCGCCAGCAGCGTCAGGATATTGATCGAGAAGCCGACCAGATAGATCGCTGCCAGCGTGCCGATCAGCGCCACCGGCAAGGTCAGCGCCGGGATCAGCGTCGCGCGGATGTCGCGCAGGAACAGAAAGATGACGGCCACCACGATGGTAATTGCAAAGCCAAGCGTTTTCAGCACCTCTTCGATGGAGCCCGAGATGAACCTGGCATCGTCCGACGTGACGATGACGCTGACATCCTCGGGCAGGGTGCGGTTCAATTCAGCCACGACAGCATGAACGCCTGCCGAGATTTCCAGCGTGTTCGACGTGGCCTGCCGGATCACTCCCATGCCCACCCCCTGCCGGCCATTGGCCCGCAGGATCGTCTCGCCGGGGGCAGGGCCCAGCGTCACGCGCGCGATGTCGCCGATCCTGACGTTCGGCTTGATCTCAAGCGCCTCGAAGGCGTCCGGCGTCACCACGTTCGCGGTGGTGCGCACGTTGATAGACTGGCGCGCGCCGGCCAGATCGCCGGCGGGCGTATCAAGCGCGACGTCAGACAGGGTGCGCTGCACATCGCCCAATGTCAGGCCCCGGCTGGCCAGTTCCAACTGGTTGATATCCACCCGAAAGATCGGCTCGCGGTCGCCGTAGACCTGCAGGTCCGCGACCCCCGCGACGGAAATCAGCCGGTCTTCGATGCGGTCCTGCACGATGGCAGTCAGCTCCTGCGGCGATCGCGCGGCAGAGGTCACGGCGATGCGCATCACCGGCTGGGCATTCGCGTCGGCCTTGACGATCTCGGGGCGCTCCGCGTCCTCGGGCAATTCGTTCACGATCCGCGCCACCGCATCGCGCAAGTCCGTTGCGGCCACGTCGATATCGACATCGTCATTGAATTCGACGGTGACGCGGCTGCGGCCAAAACGCGAATTGGACGAAATGCTGCGCACGCCCGTCACCCGGCCCACCGCGCCTTCGATCCGTCCGGTCAGCTCCTGATCGACCGATTCCGGCGATGCCCCGTCAAAGCGGGTGGTGATCGTGACCACGGGGCGGTCCACATTGGGCAATTCGCGAATTTCCGCCCCAAAGAGCGCCGCGACGCCCGCCAGAACGATCAGCGCGTTCAGCACGAAAGCCAGGATCGGCCGCCGCACGAAAAGCGCGGTTCCGGGGGAGACGGGCGCGCTCACAGCGCGGCCTCTGGGTCTGTGGCGCTGAGGCCGGACAGGGCCTCGTCACCGGACATCACGTTGATCTCGGCGCCATCCCGCAGCGTCTGCACGCCTTCGGTGACGACGGCTTCTCCGGCTTTGAGATCGTCCGACGTGACCAGCACGGCGTCGCTTTCGCGCTGCACGATCGACACGGGCACCTGCGCCACTTTACCATCTCGCACGGCCCAGACGAACGGACCGTCGCTGGACCATTGCACGGCGAGCGGCGCGACCGACAGCAGCGTGTCGCCGGGAAAGCTGAGGCTTACGGAAAAGGCCATGCCGGCGCGGAGCAGATCGCCCTCATTGGGCACGCGCCCCTGCACCAGCAACGTTCGGCTGGCGCGGTCCACGACGGCATCGATCGCGGCAATCTCTCCGATCAGAACCTGCCTGCCGCCGCCTAGCGGCGATACTTCGATCCGTTGGCCGGTCGCGATCTTGCCGACAACACGTTCGGGCACGCGAAAATCAATCAGGATGTCCGAGCGATCACTGATCGTGACCAGAAGATCCTGCGCATTGACGCGGTCGCCTCTTTCCAGGTCGATGATCCCGATCCAGCCCGATATCGGGGCCTCGACATGGCGCTGGGACAGATCGAATTCGGCCTGCCGAACCGCCAGTTCGGCGCTGCGCAACGCCAGTTCGAATTCCCGCAACTGCACCTCGGCAACGGCGCCCGTCGCCGCCAGCCGTCTGGCGCGCCCGGCGTCGGCGCGCGCATTTTCCAGCTGGATCTGCGCCTTTTCCAGCGCAATCTTCTCGGCCTCGTCTTCAAGCCTGACGATGACGGTGCCTTCCTCGACATAGCTGCCCGCCGCCAATGCGATGTCGATGATGGTCCCGACGGCGTTCGAGCGCACGTTGACAGAACGGCGCGCGCGGCCATCGCCGATGGCACGGATACGATCCGCAAGCGCCTGCTGGCCAACGGTCGCGGTGATTACCCGCGCGGGGCCTTCGTCCGAAAAATCGTCCTGCGAGTCGGCCTCCGGTGCGTCGATGCCCAGCACATCCAGCAGACCGATCCGGTCCAGCAGGGGCCACGCTGCCGGGACATAGGCGATCCAGACGTATAATCCCGCGGCAACGACCGCGAGCGACAGGGCGAGTTGGCGAAGCACTTTCATGGGTGCGGCTTTCGTCAAGTTTCAGCGACAAATCAGTATTTAGCACGTCGCGCAGAATAACACGCCGGCGCTGTAAGTCTGCCAGGGATTTGCTGTTCCCGCGACCGGCATAGGCCAACAACGCCCGAACGGCAAAGCCAGCCCATGCCGCACCGGAAAACGACGCCAGCTGTCGTGATCGCGGCCGCCGCCGAACCGGACCGGCGAACCGCGGCCCGTCCGAACGGCCCCGCGTTCAGATCACGCCGAGGGCGCGCATGGCTTCGGCCACGCGGATGAACCCGGCGATGTTCGCGCCGATGACATAATCGCCCGGCGCGCCGTATTCTTCGGCGGTCTCGTCGCAGGCGCCGTGGATGTTGTGCATGATCTCGGCCAGCCGGTCCTCGGTTTTCTGGAAGCTCCAGCTGTCGCGGCTGGCGTTTTGCTGCATCTCCAGCGCCGATGTCGCAACGCCCCCGGCATTGGCGGCCTTGCCCGGTGCGAACAGCACCTTTGCCTCGCGAAATAGTTGCACCGCCTTGGGCGTGCAGGGCATGTTGGCCCCTTCGGCCACCGCGATCACACCGTTTTCGACCAATGTCCTTGCGTTCGCTTCGGACAATTCGTTCTGGGTGGCGCAGGGCAGGGCAATCTCGCAGGGTACATCCCAGATCGAGCCGCCCTCGACATAATGGCAACCCGCGCCGCGCAGGGCGGGGTATTCGGACAGGCGGCCGCGCTGCACTTCCTTGATCTGCTTGACCAGTTCCAGATCAATGCCGTTTTCGTCGACGATATAGCCGGTGGAATCCGAGCAGGCGACGACCTTGCCGCCGAAAGCCAACACCTTCTCAATCGCATAGATGGCGACGTTGCCGGACCCTGAGACAATACAGCGTTTGCCGTCGAAATCGGTGCCATGCCGTTCCAGCATGGAGCGCACGAAATAGACCGTGCCGAAACCGGTCGCCTCCTTGCGGGCGCGCGATCCGCCATAGGACAGGGCCTTGCCCGTCAGAACGCCGGCCTCGTAGCGATTGTTCAGGCGCTTGTACATTCCGAACATATAGCCGATTTCGCGCGCCCCGACGCCAATATCGCCGGCCGGAACATCGACATATTCGCCGATATGGCGGTGCAATTCGACCATGAAGGATTGGCAAAAGCGCATGATTTCGCGGTCGGAGCGCCCCTTGGGATCGAAATCGGACCCGCCCTTGCCGCCGCCGATGGGCATGCCGGTCAGCGCGTTCTTGAACGTCTGCTCGAACCCCAGAAACTTGATGATGCCGACATTGACCGACGGGTGAAACCGGATCCCGCCTTTGTAGGGGCCAAGCGCCGAGTTGAACTGCACCCGGAAACCGCGATTGATGCGGACCTGGTTTTTATCGTCGATCCACGGCACGCGAAAGATGATCTGCCGCTCGGGCTCGCAGATGCGCTCGATCAGCGCTTCTTCGGAATATTCGGTATGTTTCGTGATTACCCGGCCGAGGCTTTCAAGGACCTCGCGCGCTGCCTGATGGAATTCCGGCTCGCCTGCGTTGCGGTGCAGGACGGTGTTTAAGATAGGCTGAAGCCGTTCATCAATAGCGTTCAAGGGTTCGTCCTTCATTCTCTGGATATGAAATGCGGCCGCCGGAATTACCCTAGGGGCGGGGGGGGTGCAAGAGTTGTGACTGGCAAAGACGCTCCGTCCAGATCAAGTGTTGAGGTTCCGGGCAAGTGCGGCGCAGTCAGGTGACAAATGCGCCCGTGCACGGCATGAGTGCGCCGCACTATTGCGAAGCTTTCCCGATCATACAACTCGGAATCTCTCCAAACGCGTCTTTTCCGGCCGCATCACAGGATGGGTGATGTCAGGCGAAACAGCCCCTCGATCAGGCGCCTGGCAAAGCTGGCATCGGGCAGTCCCTCGGGGGCGGCGGCGCACAAGTCCGACATCCAGCGGCGCAGCGGCGCGATGTCGTGCGGGCACGATAGCAGGGCCATCACCTCGAAATTCAGCAGCAGGCTGCGCGCGTCGAAATTGGCTGATCCGGCAAACCCCAGATCGTCGGCCAGCACCGCCTTGGCATGCATCATTTCGGGATGCAGATGGACGTGGCAGCCCGCCGCCGCAAGGTCGCGCAGCCATGCGCCGCGCGCCAGATCGGCCAGCCACTGGTTCGATTTCAGCGGAATGACCACGCGCACATCCACCCCGCGCCGTGCCGCGATGGCCAATGCATGCGACAACTCGGTCGTCGGCAGGAAATAGGGCGTGACGACCCACAGGCGCGCATGTGCGGCGTGACAGGCATAGACCAGGGCGTCATGCAGCGGATCCTCGGCCACGTCCGGGCCGCCGGGGACCAGTTGCACGATGCTGCGCCCGGTGTCCGGTGGCCGGACAGGGGCCGGGTCCGGCATCTTGCCGCGCGCCGCGATCCAGTCGGATGCAAAGATATCGGCAAAGCCCGCTGCCGCCGGCCCATCCACGCGAAAGGACAGATCGCACCAGCGCCCTTCCTGCGGCTCTGGCCCCATGTATTCTTCGGCCACGTTGCGCCCGCCGGCCCAGACACGGGCGCCATCCGCGATCACCATCTTGCGGTGGTTGCGCAGGTTCGGATGCCCGCCCGTGGTAATGCGCAGGAGCGGTGAATAAAGATGCACCTCAGCCCCCGCCGCTGCCAGATCGCGCAGCGCGGCGCGGGGCCGGCGCAGACTGCCGATGCTGTCCAGTATGACCCGCACCGCCACGCCGTCCCGCGCCCGCTCGGCCAGAGCGGCGCAAAACGCGCGCCCCACCGCGTCATTGCCCAGCACATAGAGCGTGACGTCCAGCGACACGCTTGCGCTGCGTACCACGTCCAGCAGCGCCTCCCATGCCTCCACCTCGCCCGGCAGAAGAGCGAAGTAGTTGCCATCCGTCGCGGCTGGCAGGCCATATTGCAGCAGCATCCGCTCGACCTGGGGCGCGTTCGCGTCATGGCGCAGCGGGAGGGCGGCGTCGGCATGATTGCCGGGACGCGGCCGTTTGCGAAACCCCATGACCAGAAAGACCGGAACGGCCAGATAGGGCGCCAGCACCAGAAACATCAGCCACGCCAGCGTGGATTGCGGGCTGCGCCTCTGTTGCAGGATGACAACGGCACTTGCCGCCAGCGCAAGACCCAGAAGGACGATCAGGCCGTGGGTTTCGATCCAGCTCATCCCGGCACGCCGGTATGGGCGGGGCAGGGCGCATTTGAAGGAATGTGTGTCATGATGTGATCCGATCAGCCCTTCCGGCGCGGCCTGCCGCTGCCCCGCTTAGTTCATGTACCAGCCATGGCTCACAACCAGCGACTGGCCGGTCAGCGCATTGGTCGGGAAGGCGGCAAAGACATGCGCGACCTCGGCGACATCCTCGATCGTGGTGAATTCCTGATCGACGGTGTTGCCCAGCATGACCTTGTTCACGACCTCCTCTTCGGAGATGCCCAGATCGCGCGCCTGCTCGGGGATCTGCTTTTCCACCAGCGGCGTCTTGACGAAACCGGGGCAGATCACGTTGGCGCGCACGCCATGCTTGGCGCCTTCTTTCGAGATGACGCGGGCCAGCCCCATCAGGCCATGTTTCGCCGTGACATAGGCCGATTTCAGCGCCGACGCCTCCTTGGAGTGGACTGATCCCATGAAGATGATCGACCCGCTGCCCGCCTTGTACATATGTTTCAGCACGGCCTTGGAGGTCAGGAAAGCGCCGTCCAGATGGATCGACAGCATCTTTTTCCATTCCTCGAACGGGAAATCCACCACCGGATGCACGATCTGGATACCGGCGTTCGACACCAGCACGTCGATCTGGCCCCATGCGTCGATTACCTGCTGGACGCCGGCATCGACCATCGCCTCGTCGGTGACGTTCATCTCGACGGCCATCGCGCTGCCCGGCCCCTTGGCGGTCAGCGTATCGGCGGCCTCTTGCGCCGCGTCCAGCCGCAGATCGGCGATAACGACCTTGGCGCCATCCGCGATGTAGCGTTCGGCGATGCCATAGCCGATGCCGCTGGCGCCGCCGGTGATGATGCAGACCTTGTCCTTGAGATTCATGATGTTATTCCTTCTGTCAGGTGATATCGAAATGTGGATTCATCAGGTCAACGCACGGCAGAAGGTTTCGATCCGGCTCATCGCTTCGGTCAGCTGGGCCTCTGACGCGGCATAGCTGACGCGGAAAAAGGGGCTTTGCCCGAAGGCCGCGCCGTGGACGGTGGCAACGCCGCCTTCCTCCATCAGGGCGATGCAGAAATCCTCGTCCGTCTCGATGCGCTTGCCTGCGGGGGTTCTGCGCCCCAGAAACGCGGCGCAGGACGGGAAGACATAGAAGGCGCCCGGCGGGGTCGGGCAATCCATGCCGGGGATGGCGTTCAGCCGCGCAACCACCAGATCGCGGCGCTGCTCGAACGCGTTGCGCTGCACCTCCAGCGCGTCCTGCGGTCCGGTTAGCGCGGCGAGGGCGGCCCACTGGCTGGGCTGCGCCGCGCCGCTGGTCAACTGCCCTTGGGCCAGTATCATCGCGTCAATCAGGGCCTGCGGCCCGGCGGCATAGCCGATGCGCCAGCCGGTCATGGCGTAGGCCTTGCTGACGCCGTTCATCGTCAGCGTGCGGTCCTTCATTGCGGGCGCGGCGGCGGCCATGGTGGCAAAAGGCGTGCCGCCGTAAATCAGATGTTCATACATGTCGTCGGACAATACCCAGACATGGGGATGCCGTTCCAACACCTCTGCCAGCGCGCAGAGGTCGGCGGCGGAATAGACGGCGCCCGTCGGATTGGAGGGGGAATTGAGGATTAGCCACCGGGTTTTCGGCGTGATCGCTGCCTCCAGCGCGGCGGGTGTCAGAATGAAACCGTCTTCGGGTGTTGTCTGAACAACAACGGGCACGGCCCCGGTCATGGCGACCATCTGGGTGTAGCTGACCCAGTAGGGGGCGGGAATGATCACCTCGTCGCCCGCATCCAGCGTGGCCAGCAGGGCGTTGGCGATCACCTGCTTGCCGCCGGTGCAGGCGATGGTTTGCGAGGGCGCGTAATTCAGCCCGTTTTCGCGCGCGAATTTGTCCGCGATGGCCTGTCGCAATTCTGGGATGCCGGGAATGGGCGGGTATTTTGTCGCGCCATGCGCCACCGCCTCGGCGGCGGCGGTTTTCACATGGTCGGGCGTATCGAAATCCGGCTCGCCGATGGACAGGGATATGATGTCATGGCCCATGCCCCGCAGATCGCGCGCCTTTTGCGTGATAGCGATGGTCGCGGCGGGCTGGATGCGCGACAGGGCGGCGGATTTGCGGAATTGGGTCATGTCGGGCCTCTTGCAGGGACGCGCCCGACCTTAAGCGCCTGCGCCCCGAGTGCAAGTGGGCTAGAGCGTTCCGCGAAAAACCTGAATCACAGCTTTTCGTGGAGCGCGCGCACCATAGCAGCGTTGCGCGGGTTTCGTCTTTAACCGATGTCTCAGGTTGAAGGCGAAACGCTTTAGCTGCCGAACACCGACCAGCCGGTGAAGTTGGCCAGCCGGTGCGCGGCCTCGGTTCCGGCCTGCGAATTGCCGTAGTGGTTCAGCCCCGGCGACCAGACCGCGACGGACGCCTTGCCCGGCGCGATCATCAGGATGCCGCCGCCGACGCCGCTTTTGCCCGGCAGGCCGACGCGATAGGCGAAATCGCCCGAGCCGTCGTAATGCCCGCAGGTCATCATCAGCGCGTTGATCCGGCGTGCGCGGCGCGCGGAAATCAGCCGCGGCGCGCCCTCCAGCCCCGCCAGCATCCGGCCCGAGCGGGCCAATTGGTCCGTGGTCATGGCGATAGCGCATTGGTGCATATAGGTGCCCAATGTCAGGTCCGGCTCGTTCGCCAGATTGTCGAAGGAATAAAGGTAATGCGCCAGCGCCGCGTTGCGGTGGCCTGTCGCCTCCTCCGAGGCGGCGACGTGTTTGTCGATGTGGATGTCATCATCTTCGGCAGCGGCGCGGATGAATTGGATCAGCTCGGCCAGCGCCTCGCGCGGTTTGCGCCCGTCCAGCAGCGCATCGGTAGTCACGATGGCGCCTGCGTTGATGAAGGGATTGCGCGGGCGGCCCTGTTCCTGCTCCAGCAGCGCGATGGAGTTGAAGGCCGTCCCCGACGGCTCGCGCCCCACCCGCGCCCAGAGCGCATCGCCGATCCGGCCCAACGCGGCAGCGAGGGTGAAGACCTTGCTAACGCTCTGGATCGAGAAGCGCTTGGTGTGCGCGCCCGCCGACAGGGTGCGCCCGTCGGCCATGGCGACCGAAATGGCGAATTGCGCCGGGTCCACCGCCGCCAGTTCCGGAATATACGAGGCGGGCGTGCCCCAGTCGCCCTCCGCATGGATGTTGCGGTCCAGCGCGTGCAGGAACTCTTGCAGGCCTTCAGGGAAGGTGGGGCTCATGCGATCTCCGGTCCGGGGCGCGCCTCAGGTGTTGAAGAGGAAGTGCAGCACGTCGCCATCCTTGACGATATACGATTTTCCCTCGGCCCGCATCTTGCCGGCTTCTTTCGCCGCCTGCTCGCCGCCCAGATTGACGAAATCATCATAGGCGATGGTTTCGGCGCGGATGAACCCACGCTCGAAATCGCCGTGGATGACGCCGGCAGCCTTGGGCGCGGATGTGCCGCTGCGGATCGTCCAGGCGCGCGCCTCCTTGGGGCCAACGGTGAAGTAGGTTTCCAGATGCAGCAGCTCGTAGCCGGCCTTGATCAGGCGGTTCAGCCCGGCCTCGTCCAGACCCATTTCGGTCAGGAACATCTCGGCCTCATCGGCGTCCAGCTGGCTGATTTCCTCTTCGATCTGCGCGCTGATGACGACGTGGGAATTTCCCTCGGCAGCGGCCATTTCGCCGACCTTGGCGGACAGGGCATTGCCGGTCGCGGCGTCGGATTCGCCCACGTTGCAGACATAAAGTACCGGCTTGGTCGTCAGCAGTTGCAGCATCTTCCACGCGCGGCGGTCTTCGTCGTCGACGTCCACCACGCGGGCAGGCTTGCCCTCTTCCAGCACGGCCAGCGCGGCCTTGAGCAGGCGCTCCTGCTGAACCGCCTCCTTGTCGCCGCCGCGCACCTTGCGGGTGATGTTCACAAGGCGCTTTTCGATGCTTTCGATATCGGCCAGCATCAGCTCGGTCTCGATTGTTTCGGCGTCGGCGACGGGATCAATGCGGTTCTCCACATGGGTCACGTCGTCATCCTCAAAGCAGCGGACCACATGGGCAATCGCATCAACCTCGCGGATATTGGCCAGAAACTGGTTGCCCAGCCCCTCGCCCTTGCTGGCGCCTTTGACCAGCCCGGCGATATCGACGAATGTCATGCGTGTCGGGATCGTCTGCTTGCTGCCCGCGATCGCGGCCAGCTTGTCCAGCCGGGCATCGGGCACGGCGACATCGCCGACATTCGGCTCGATCGTGCAGAAGGGGAAGTTGGCGGCCTGCGCGGCGGCGGTGCGCGTCAGCGCGTTGAACAGCGTGGACTTGCCGACATTGGGCAGTCCGACGATACCCATTTTGAAACCCATGACGCCGCTCCTTGGTGAAAAGTCAGGGCATCTATGGCACCGGGGCGCCGGGCGTCAAGCAGACCATTGATTTCCGCGCCCCTTTGGGCCAAACCCGTTGCGATCAGACAGGGGACCGCCATGAGCCGTATCGACGCCAAATTCGACCAGTTGAAAGCCGCAGGCAAAAAGGCGTTCGTTGCCTATGTAATGGCCGGCGATCCCGATTACGACACCTCGCTGGAAATCGTGCGCGGCCTGCCGGATGCGGGCGTTGACATCATCGAGTTGGGCCTGCCCTTCACCGACCCGATGGCCGACGGCGTGACGATCCAGCTGGCAGGCCAGCGCGCGCTGAAGGGCGGCATGACGCTAAAGCGCACGCTGCAGATGGCCCGCGAGTTTCGCAAGGGCGACGACACCACGCCGATCGTGCTGATGGGGTATTACAACCCGATCTACAATCACGGCGTTCCGCAGTTCCTGATCGACGCCAAGGAGGCCGGCATCGACGGTCTGATCGTCGTGGATCTGCCGCCCGAAGAGGACGAGGAGCTGTGCATCCCCGCGCAGGCGGCGGGCCTCAACTTCATCCGGCTGGCCACGCCGACCACCGATGACAAACGCCTGCCGAAGGTCATGCAGAACACCTCCGGTTTCGTTTATTACGTTTCGATCACCGGCATCACCGGCGCGGCCGCCGCCGAGGCAGGCGATGTCGCCCCCGAGGTCGCGCGGATCAAGGCGCAGACTGATCTGCCCGTCATCGTCGGTTTTGGCATCCGCACGCCGGAAACATCGCGCGCCATTGCCAGCGTGGCGGACGGCGCCGTTGTCGGGTCCGC
Organism: Roseovarius sp.; assembly: GCA_036568405.1. Classification (GTDB taxonomy): domain Bacteria; phylum Pseudomonadota; class Alphaproteobacteria; order Rhodobacterales; family Rhodobacteraceae; genus Roseovarius. The sequence continues at coordinate 77,826 of DATCSR010000001.1, read as the reverse complement.
CATCGTCGGCAAGATCGCAAACGGCGATAGCCCGGCTGATGTGCTGGAATTCGTCAAGGGGCTGGCAGACGGCGCGCATTCGGCCTGACATGGCCAGCGCGTCCCTGCCCACGCCGCTGGGGCCGATCTGCGTCACCGAAGAGCATGGCGCAATCACCGCGCTGGACTGGCATGACGCGTTCCTGCCAGAAGATACCCCCCTCCTGCGCCGCGCGCTGGACCAATTGCGGAGCTACTTTGCGGGTGAGTTGCAGCAGTTCGATCTGCCGGTCCGCGTGCGCGGCACCGCGTTTCAGCGCAGCGTCTGCGATGCGATCGCAGCCATTCCTTATGGCGAAACGCGGACCTACGGCGATTTGGCAAAGGCGCTGAAAGTACCGGCGCAGGCGATTGGGACTGGCTGCGGCGGCAATCCGATTCCAATCATCATTCCATGTCACAGGGTGCTGGGAACCAGCGGTCTGGGCGGGTTCTCGGGCAAGGGCGGGGTCGAGACAAAGGTTTGGCTGCTGCGGCACGAGGGCGCGGGCGGGCTGTTGATTTAGATGGGCAACGCTGCAAACCCTTCGGGTTTGTATCGGACCATCGCCTCGGGGCCACGCGGATCTAAGGCGTAGAGGGTCGGGCGGTTGGCCAAATAAGCGCGCCAGTTGCGCTCGGGGTAGGTACTGATCCGCGTGCCATGCGCCTTGCTCATTTTGCCGGCCAACTCCACGAGCCGCATACCAGATCCTTTTTGGCTGTATTGCTGGATCATAAAGCGGATTTTGCGGTCAAAATCGTATGCAGCGCTATCAGGATCAGATTGTGTATCCTTTTCCTTCACACCGCTTCCGAGCTGAACGAATTTCGAACAAGCCATACGAAAACACTTGGGCGCTTTGGCCTCGCCCAAGCCCAGCACATGCAAACCATGTTCGCGCAATCGGTGCGCCAGATGGGTGAAGTCGCCATCAGACGTCGCTATCACGAAGGCCTGCATGCCGCCGCTCAAGGCAAGTTCCATAGCGTCGATACACAGTAGAACGTCTGCCGAATTCTTGCCTGAACCTGCGTGCATCAATCTGTAGCCAGGCGTGGTTAGCCAATCCGATTGTTGGTGAGCCGCGGCATACACGCGCGAGACGTCTGGCCGGCCGAGTTTTGCTGCTTCTGAAAGGACCTGTGCGGAATGAATCGCGCTGACGTTATCGCCATCAACAAGAACTGAAACGCGCTGCGCAATCATACCCAAAGTCCAATCGTCACCTCAATATGGCGCACGATAAAGTCGTATTAGGGCGAAATTTTGGCCGTCGCGAATAGCAAGCTTGCCCTACGCCCACGCCCGCCGTTCCGGCACGATCTGCTGCACGATCCCGGCACCCAAGAGGTAGACCGACGTTATCACCAGCCCCCAATGCGCCCAGCTTTCGGGGTGGAAATCGACCCAGGCGGCCCATCCTGCAAAGAATGTCCAGACAAAGATCATCGGCAGGGATATCGCGCGCCAGCGCTTGGTGCGCACGGGATGAACGAACTTCAGCGGCAGGAACATCGCGACCGCGAGCGCGGCCACCAGCGTCAGCGTGAACCAGAAGGGCGGCTCGGTCGCGAAGAGAACCAGCACCACCATGTTCCAGCAGCCTGGAAAGCCCGAGAAGGATTTATCGGCGGTTTTCATGCCCTTGTCGCAGAAATACATCGCGCTGGCGAAGGTAATCAGGATGATCGCCGCCCAGCCCGTCCAGCCCGGAAGCAACCCCGATTTGAACAGCGCAAAGGCTGGAATGAACGCATAAGTGATGAAATCAATGATCATGTCCAGCAGCACACCATCGAAACGGGGCGCGAATTTCTGAACGTGATATTTGCGCGCCAGCGGCCCGTCCGCGCCATCGACCGCAAAGGCGACGACCAGCCAGACGAACATCAGCCCCCATTGTTCGTCCGCGGCGGCGAGCATGGCCAGCATGGCGAAAACGACGCCTGTCGCAGTGAAAAGATGGACGGATAGGGCTTTGATTTGTGGTGTCATGGCGTCCCTATAGGCGCTAAGCCGGGCGTGGGCAATCAGGCTTTGGGGTGGGCGCGCGCGTAGACTTCCATCAGGCGGGCGGTGTCGACGCCGGTATAAGCCTGCGTGGTGGACAGCGACGCGTGGCCCAGCAATTCCTGTATCGCGCGCAAATCGCCGCCCGCATTCAGCAGGTGCGTGGCAAAGCTGTGGCGCAGCGCGTGCGGCGTCGCTGTTGCAGGCAGGCCCAACTGGCTGCGGACCTGCTCCATCACCTTCTGCACCGCGCGGGGGGCGAGTTTGCCGCCGCGCGCGCCCATGAACAGCGGTCCGTCCTCGGTCATCGGGTGGGGGCACGCGCGGGTGTATTCGTCGACGGCGTGCTGCGCGACGGGCAGGACCGGCACCATCCGCTCCTTGCCGCCCTTGCCGACAATGCGCAACGTGGCGGGCAGGGGCGCGTCGGCGCCGGTCAGCGACAGCGCCTCGGAAATGCGCAGGCCGCAGCCGTAAAGCACGGTGATCACGGCCCGGTCACGCGCGGCGATCCACGGCGTCAGCGACTGGAACTCGGCGGTGTCGATCACATTGCGCGCGGCCTCGACGCTGAGGGGGCGGGGCAGTTTGCGCTGGAATTTCGGGCTGCGCGTGGCCAGCACGGCGGTCGGCTCGAACCCCTCGCGCTCGGCCAGCCAGCGATAAAAGGATTTCACCGCCGACAGTTTGCGCGCCAGCGAGCGGGGTCCGACATCGTCGCTGCGCGTATGCGCCATCCAGGCGCGCATGTCGGATGTGGTGATCCGGGCCAGCGCGCCCAGACCCTGCAGGCCGCCCTTGTGCTGCGTGATAAAGGCCAGAAATCCGGTGACATCGGCGCAATAGGCGGTGATCGTGTTTTCCGCCGCGCCGCGCAGCGCGCGCTGTTGGTCCAGCCAATCCGCCAGCGACTGCCGCGCGGCGGGCGAGATCATGACAGCCAGCGGCGCATCGCCCTTTCGAACACGCCGGCAAAGAAGGTCAGCAGGTCCGTGCCCTGCTGCGGGGTAAACTGTTGTGGATCCTCCGCCCCCAGAACCAGCATGCCCGGCAGGCACCCGTCGCCGAAATCCAGCCGCAGACATGCCTCGGAACGGATATGCGCCGATGCGCCACCATGCAACGTGGCCTCTCCGCCGTTGATCTGGCGCAATGTCACCTGCCGGTCGCTGCCGCGGTCGTCTCTGATGTAGCGCGCGACAAATCCCGGCTCGGACACGGTCAATACATTGCCCAGCCGCTGCACCGCCGGATCGGAGTCGTCCTGCGCGGATTCCAGAATAAGGCGCACGGACGCGACCCGCAGGATCTCAGCGACCTCGCCGCCCAGATTGTGCAGAAACACCTCGAATTCAGTGGGATCCAGCATCCGCAGGATGGCGCGGTGCACCTGATTTGTGCCGGCCAGATTGTCATAGGCGGCGGCGATCACGGAGCGGTGCGTATCCTCCAGCCGGTCCAGCCGCGCCGCCAGCCGGTCCATCGCGATGCCGCGCAGATCGACGATATTGCCGCCGATCGCCCGCTCGTTCGCGGCGATGAGGGCGTGCATAAGGTCCTGATCCTCAAGAATAACGTCGGGCTGGCTGATGATCTGCTCGCGCAGGTGGTCGTCCATTTTAGGTCTGCTGCTCATGCTCATGCTCGTTTTTTTATTTTGACCGTCATAGCATGGGGTTGTCGGGAAATCTTCATTTGATTTGGGTGTGGGGCGAAAAATGCCGGCCTTCGACGGCTGCCGGGGCTGTCGTGGCGCCTTTGCCGCCGGCCAAGCGGGCAGAATGTGACAGGGACGGCAATCCGGTAAATGGCGCCTCTGTCTTAAGTGGTTGAACTCCGCGTTTTGAGGGGCGTAGATCATGCCATGAAACCCAAAATACTGACGACCCTCAAAACCTATGACCGGCAACAGTTCGCCGGCGACCTCGTTGCAGGAATGACTGTGGCGATGGTGGCGTTGCCCTTGAGCCTCGCCATTGCCATCGCCTCGGGGGCCGGGCCGGAGAAAGGCGTGGTGACCGCAATCGTTGCCGGGCTCATCATCTCGCTGCTCGGGGGCAGCCGTGTGCAGATCGGGGGACCGACCGGCGCGTTTATCGTTGTCGTCTTCGGCGTCATCATGCAGCATGGATACGATGGGCTGATCCTTGCGACCTTCATGGCCGGTATCATCATGCTGGTCGCCGGATTTCTACGGGCCGGTAACCTTGTTGCGTATGTGCCTGAGCCGGTGATCAACGGATTCACGATCGGAATTGGCGTCATCATTGCGACCAGCCAGATCAAAGACCTGTTCGGGCTGTCGATTGCGCAGGTGCCAGCGGAATTCATTGCAAAGGTCGAAGCCCTTTGGGACGCGCGCGATACCTTCAGCGTCTTTGCGCTCGGGATCGGGCTGGGGACAATGGCGCTGATCATCGGGCTGCGACGACTCGCCCCGAAGTTTCCGGGGCTGATCGTCGCGGTTGGTGTGACCTCGGCCATTGTTGCCTTCGCCGTTCTGCCGGTCGACACGATCTTTTCGCGGTTCGGGGCGCTGCCCAGCACGTTGCCGTTTCCCGCGCTTCCGGCGGTTAGCATTGAGCGCCTCGTTGAATTGCTTCCGTCGGCGATTGTGATCGCTTTCCTCGCCAGTATTGAATCGCTGTTGTCGGCGATGGTCGCAGATCGCATGATCGGGGGGCAGCACCGCCCGAACGCCGAGGTTCTGGCGCAGGGGTTTGCCAATATCGGTTCGGCTATGTTCGGGGGACTGCCGGCGACAGGCGCAATCGCCCGCACGGCCACCAATGTGCGCGCCGGTGGGAGAACCCCGGTTGCCGGCGTTGTTCATGCGGTGACTATTTTGCTGGTGATGCTTCTGGCGGCGCCGCTTGCGGGCTACCTTGCCATGCCTGCGCTTGCGGGGCTTCTTATCCTGACCGCCTGGAATATGAGCGAGCCGCACAAGTGGCGGGGGTATATGCAGTCCAGCATGGCGGACCGGATCCTGCTGGTGCTGACGCTGGTGCTGACCGTGTTCGCGGATCTGACCGTCGCCATCGGTGTCGGCGTCTTCCTGGGTCTTGCCCTGCGGCTGCGACGGCGCAATGCGGCGATGGAAAGCGATTGGACGCCGCCTGAACGCTAAGCAGTCCGGATGGACTTAGGCAGCGACGCTTCGAACGGTCATGGAAACGCCCGGCGGATCACTCCACCGGGCGCCGGGTCGATTGCTCGTCTCGAATCAGACGATCTTCTGCCCAGTCTTGGCCCAATCCTTCATGAACTGGTCCAGCCCCGCATCGGTCAGCGGGTGATCGGCCATCTTCTTGATCACGGCGGGCGGCGCGGTCATCACGTCGGCACCGATCAGCGCGGCCTGATAGGCGTGGTTCACCGTGCGGATCGACGCGGCGAGGATCTGCGTCTCGTAGCCGTAGTTGTCATAGATCTGGCGGATGTCCGAGATCAGCTCCATCCCGTCGAGGTTGATATCGTCCAGCCGTCCGATGAACGGGCTGATGAAGGTCGCGCCGGCCTTCGCCGCCAGCAGCGCCTGATTGGCCGAGAAGCAGAGCGTCACGTTGACCATGTTGCCCTCATCCGTCAGCGCCTTGCATGCCTTGAGGCCCGCCCATGTCAGCGGCACCTTGACCGCGATGTTGCCCGCGATCTGCGCCAGCTTGCGGCCTTCCTCGATCATGGCATCCGCGTCCAGCGCGACCACTTCGGCGCTGACGGGGCCATCGACCATGCCCGCGATTTCGCGGGTGACTTCCAGAATGTCGCGGCCCGATTTCAGGATCAGCGACGGGTTGGTCGTGACCCCGTCGACCATGCCCAGGTCGTTCAACTCGGCGATTTGGTCAACTTCGGCGGTGTCGACGAAAAATTTCATGGCGGCAGCCCTTCTTGGTGGATTGGAGTTTGCTTGGCCATCGTCTATCCCATGGGCGATCCCCGTGAAACCCCGGAAAGGAGCCTGCGCGCGTGACCGCTGCCCCCGAATTCTATGACGCTGGTGCGCTGGTCGGCGTTCTGACCGCGCAGCCGCTGGACCGCGTGCTGGACTACCGCGCGCCCGAGGGCGGCTGTTTTCCCGGTGCTTTCGTCGAGGTGCCGCTGGGCCCGCGCAAGGTGTTGGGCGTCGTCTGGGGGCCGGGTGAGGGGGGCTATGATCTGGCAAAGGTGCGCCCCATCATCCGCGTGCTGGATGTGGCGCCGATGGCAGAGGAAATGCGCGAGTTTCTTCAGCGCGCGGCCGCCTACACCCTGACGCCGATGACCGCGATGCTGCGCCTTGCCACCCGCGCACCGGGGCTGGGCGATCCGCCGTCGATGCGCAAGGTCTACCGGCTGGGCTATTCCGAGCCGTCGCGCGTGACCGATGCGCGCCAGCGCGTGCTGGACGTGCTGGAGGGGCAGGGCGATCAGGCGTTCACGCTGAAAGAGCTGTCGGAGGAGGCGGGCGTCACATCCTCGGTCATCAAGGGGCTGGTGAAACAGGGCGCGGTGGACGAGGTTGATACCCCCCGCGACACGCCTTACCGGCGGCTTGATCCGGCGATTCCGTCCAAGGATCTGACCGAGGATCAGGCCAGTTGCGCCGCGACGCTGGACACCGCCATTCGGACAGGGACCTACGGCACGACCCTGCTGCGCGGCGTCACCGGATCGGGCAAGACCGAGGTCTATCTGGAGGCCGTCGCCAGCACCCTGCGGATGGGTCGACAGGCGCTGGTGCTGCTGCCCGAGATCGCACTGACCGCCGAATTCCTGACCCGTGTAGAGGCCCGTTTCGGCGCAAGACCGGCTGAGTGGCATTCGGGCGTCACCATGACCGAACGGCGCCGCTGCTGGCGCATGGTGGGCGAGGGCGGTGCGCAGCTGGTCGTCGGGGCGCGCTCCGCCCTGTTCCTGCCGTTCCGCGATCTGGGGCTGATCGTCGTCGATGAAGAGCACGATACCTCCTATAAACAAGAGGACGGCGTGCTCTATAATGCCCGCGACATGGCCGTTCTGCGCGCGTCTATCTGCGGCGCGCAGGTGGTGCTGGCTTCGGCCACGCCCAGCCTTGAGACATGGGTAAACGCCGAGGCGGGCAAATACACGCGGCTCGATCTGAAGGCCCGGTTCGGCGTCGCGGTCATGCCAGAGGTCCGCGCTATTGATATGCGCAGCGAAGACCTGCCCGGAAATCGCTGGATATCCCCCACGCTGCAATCGGCGGTCGCGCAGCGCATTGAAAAGGGCGAACAGTCGCTGCTCTTCATCAACCGGCGCGGCTATGCCCCTGTCACGATCTGCCGCGCCTGCGGGCATCAGATCGGCTGCGATCATTGTGACGCGCGGATGGTCGAGCACCGCTTTCAAAAGCGTCTGATGTGCCACCAATGCGGTGAGACAAAGCCGATGCCCGACAAATGCCCCGCCTGCGAGGTCGAGGGCAAGCTGGCCCCGGTCGGCCCCGGTGTGGAAAGGCTGGGCGAGGAGGCAGCGGCCCTGTTTCCCGATGCGCGCGTTGCTACGCTCAGCTCCGATATGTTTGCCAGTTCCCGCGCGCTGAAGGAGCAGATCCGCGCCATCGCGGAGGGCGAGGCCGACATCATCATCGGCACGCAGCTGGTGGCGAAGGGGCACAATTTCCCGCTGCTGACGCTGGTGGGCGTGATCGACGCGGACCTCGGCCTGCAAGGCTCCGATCTGCGCGCCGCCGAGCGGACATTTCAGCTGATGCGGCAGGTCGCGGGCCGGGCAGGGCGCGCGGACAAGCCGGGCACGGCGATGCTGCAGACCTTTCAGCCCGAACACCCCGTTATCCGCGCGATCCTGTCGGGGGACGAGGAAGGCTTCTGGCGCGCCGAGGCCGAAGAGCGCAGGCACGCGGGCGTGCCGCCCTTCGGGCGCATGGCGGGCATTATCCTCAGCGGGCCGGATATGCAGCAGACCTTTGATCTGGGCACGGCTCTGGCGCGATCAGACGCCCCCCTGCGCCAGATCGGCGCGCAGGTCTATGGCCCGGCGCCCGCGCCTATTGCCCGCGTGCGGGGCCGCCACCGCGTGCGGCTGCTGGTCAAAGCGCCGAAGGGCGCGGCGCTGCAACCGGCGCTGGCCGAATGGATCGGACGGCAACGGATACCAAATGCGCTGCGCCTCAGCGTCGATATCGACCCGCAAAGTTTTTACTGACGCCGCCGCGTATACGCCGCCATTGACGGGCTGCTCGCGGTCCCTCATGCATTGGGCGCGCGCATCAAGGGCGCCGATTATGGACATCCTATGAGCATCCCTGTTCTGGCCGGCAGACGCGCGAATATACTGGGCAGCGTCTGGATGATCTGCGCAATGGCTCTGTTCGCCGTCGAGGATGCCTTCGTCAAGGCCGCATCGCGCACCGTGCCGGTGGGCGAGATCCTGATCCTTTTCGGGCTGGGCGGTGCGCTGGTCTTTGCGGGCCTGCTGATGGGGCGGGGCCAGCCGCTGTTTCAGCGCGAGGTCGTGTCGCGCCCGATGCGTATCCGCGTGCTGTTCGAAATCATGGGCCGGCTCTTTTACGTGCTGGCCATTGCATTGACGCCGCTGTCATCGGCCACGGTGATCCTGCAGGCGACCCCGCTGGTCGTCGTGGCGGGGGCGGCGCTGGTCTTTGGCGAAAGCGTGGGCTGGCGGCGATGGACCGCAATTCTGATCGGCATGGCGGGCGTCGTCGTCATCATCCAGCCCGGTGCAGACGCTTTTTCACCCCTGTCGATACTGGCGCTTGTCGGGATGATCGGCTTTGCCGGGCGCGATCTGGCCAGCCGCGCCGCGCCTGCCGCGATCAGCACGTCGATCCTCGGCCTGTACGGATTTCTGGCGATCGCCCTTGCCGGCGTGCTTTATTCCGGATGGAGCCTTGAGGCATTCGTGCGCCCGGACCTCCGGGCGTCGCTGTGGCTGGTCGGGGCGATTGCATCTGGCACCATCGCCTATGCGTTTCTGATGAAGGCGATGCGCACCGGCGAGGTGTCGGCGGTCACGCCGTTCCGATACACGCGGCTGCTGTTCGGCATCGCCCTCGGCGTTGTGCTGTTCGGGGAGCGGCTGAGCGCCTCGATGCTGATCGGTTCGGGACTGATCGTGGCATCGGGGATATTCATCCTCTGGCGAAGCCGCCGCATCGGCGCGAAATGACGCCCTGCGCGGCGGCGCGGGGCAGGCACATTCCCCTCGCCAAAAGACGCCCCCGGGCGTAAACCAAAGCAATGACACGCACCGTTCCCATTGGCGAAGCGCGCCAGATGCCGCTTTGGCGCCGCCCGCGCACCCTGCTGTTCCTGATGGCAGCGGCGATGCCGATCGCCTTTGCCACATGGTCGGCGCTACTGAACAATTTCGTTATCGAGGTGGCGCAGTTCGACGGACATGACATTGGCTGGCTGCACACCGTCCGCGAAATCCCCGGCTTTTTCGCCATCGGTGTCATCGCGATCATCATCTTCGTGCGCGAACAGGTGCTGGCGCTGGTGTCGCTGATCCTGCTGGGCGTCGCCACCGGCCTGACCGCGCATTTCCCCACCATGGGCGGCATTCTGACGATCACGATGCTCAGCTCGATCGGGTTTCACTATTACGAGACGGTCAACCAATCGCTGCAACTGCAATGGATCGACCGCGCCCGCGCGCCCCAAACGCTGGGCTGGTTGCTGGCCGCCGGATCGGGCGCGACGCTGGTCTGTTACGGCCTGATCGTGCTCCTGTGGGAGCCTTTGGGCCTGACCTACACCATTGTCTATATGCTTTCGGGCGGGACAACGGCAGCCATCGCAATCTTTGCTCTCATCGCCTATCCGCAGTTCGAGGCGCCCAATCCGCAGCTGAAAAAGATGATCCTGCGCCGCCGCTATTGGCTGTATTATCTGCTTCAATTCATGGCGGGCGCGCGGCGGCAGATCTTTATCGTCTTTGCCGGGTTCATGATGGTCGAAAAGTTCGGCTTTGCCGTGCATGAGGTAACGGCGCTGTTCATGATCAACCTTGTGGCCAACATGATCTGTGCCCCGCTGATGGGCCGCGCGGTCGCCCGGTTTGGCGAACGCAGCACGCTGATCTTTGAATATGCCGGGCTGATGATCGTGTTTCTGGCCTATGGCGGCATCTACATGTTCGGCTGGGGCGTGCTGCTGGCGGCGACGCTTTATGTCGTGGATCACTTGCTGTTCGCGCTGGCGCTGGCGCTGAAAACCTATTTCCAGAAGATCGCCGATCCCGGCGATATCGCCCCCACCGCCGCCGTCGCGTTCACGATCAACCATATCGCGGCGGTGTTCCTGCCCGCGCTGCTGGGCTATCTGTGGCTGGTGTCGCCCGCCGGGGTGTTTTTGCTGGCCGCTGGCATGGCAGGGATATCGCTGCTATTGGCGATGCTCATCCCGCGCCATCCGGCGCCGGGCTATGAGACCATCCTGTCACGCTCCACCCCGGTTCTGGCCGAGTAAGGGGCGCGCCAACCGAAAAGGCCCGCGCATGACCACCTACACCGCCCTCACGACCCTGCAGGGCCAGACCGCCGCCGAGGCGTTGGCAGATGCATTGGACGATGTCACGCCCGAGCCGACAGGCATCGGCACGTTCGAGGTCGAGGACGGCAGCGGCACCTGGGAGGTCGGCGCCTATTTCGAGGATCGCCCCGATATCGCGGGCCTTGCCCTGCTGGCAAAGATCTACGGCGCGCGCCCTTTCGCGGTCTCCGAAGTGCCCGATACCGACTGGGTCGCCCATGTCAAACGCGAGCTGACGCCGGTCGTGGCGGGCCGGTTTTTCGTCTATGGCAGCCACGATGCGGACAAGGTGCCGGATGATGCCGTGCCGCTGCTGATCGAGGCGGCGATGGCCTTTGGCACCGGGCATCACGGCACGACGCAGGGCTGCCTGCGCGCGCTGGACCATCTGGCCACTTCCGGCGTCACTGCGCGTTCCGTGGTCGATATCGGTTGCGGCACCGCCGTGCTGGCGATGGCCGCCGCGCGAATCTGGCCGGACGTCATGCTGGCCAGCGATATTGATCCGGTGGCGGTGGATGTGGCCCGCGTCAACATCGCTGCCAACGATCTGGAGGGGCGGGTGTCCTGCCTCATCGCGGCGGGTCTGGATCACCCCGCGCTGGAGACCGCCGCCCCCTTTGATCTGGTCTTTGCCAATATCCTGAAGGGGCCGCTCATCGACCTCGCACCGGGTCTGACACGGCGATTGGCCCCCGGCGGTCATGTGATTCTGTCCGGCATCCTGAATGAGCAGGCCGATGAGGTGCTTGGGGTTTATCTCGATGCTGGAAACAGTCTGATTGAACGTCAGGTGATTGGTGATTGGACAACGCTCACATTGCGGAAAACTGTCGAAAAAAGCACTTAAATATAGCGAGATTGGGGCAGTTGCCCCAATCTGAACACAATTCGATCTTAACTTTTTATTAACGATTTATCGGAGGCCGGGAAACTGGAAGCTGCCATGTCCATGACGTCAGACAGAGGATTCGACGCGCGTATCAAGAAGGTCAAGCGCAACCATCTTCGCATGGCACGCGGCTATGAGGCCAAGGTGGGGCGCGACGGTTTGATCGTGTTCCGGCCAAAGCGCCGCAAGCCACGTCTGCCGCTTCGCGGTCTGGCCATTCTGATTGCTGCCTTTTTCGGGTTCAAGGTGCTGGTGTTGATGCAAATCGGTGATCTGGCATATCAGGCGCGGATCGACGCGATGATGTCCCGCTCTACTGCCGAGCGTGTGGGGGCCTACGCCCTTCAGATCGACCCGGTGACGCGCACCATCGCGCGGCAGTTGGCCCCGCTGTTCTAAGCGGATTCAGCGCCGATCTTTTTCGGCGGCTTTTTTGGCCGGTTCCGTTTGTGTTTTTGCCCCGCGATCCGTGCGCAAGGTTGCCTGCGCATATGCGGGGATCACGCCTCAGGCCCGTTCCGGTCTGGTCTTTTGTGCGTTAACCAGTGCCCTTTTTGCGACTCATGGAAAAGCCCTTGCGCCGCTGTTTCGGCACAAGGGCTTTTTTACCGCGTCGCGGGCGTATCCCGTCAGAGCGGGGCAAAACCCTTGGTGGCGGGATTATATTGCTCGACCCGGCCTTCGCCGATATCCAGCCAAAGACCATGCAGGGTCAGAACGCCCCTTTGCATCGCGTCGGTCACGAAGGGAAAGCTGGTCAGGTTTTCCAGCGAAACCAGCACGGCTTCCTTTTCCAGCGCGCGGGCACGGTCGGTATCGTCGGCAATATTAGCCACACGCTCGTAGCCGGGGCGCAGAATGTCAATCCAGCGCCCGACAAAACTGCCCGGCTCATCCAGCGCTGGCGCGTTGCCTGAACACATCTCGTCGCAGCCCTTGATCCCGCCGCAGTTGGAGTGGCCCATTACGATCACATGTGCCACGTGCAGCACGCTTACCGCATATTCCAGCGCCGCCGAGGTGCCGTGCTGCCCGCCATCCGTGGTGTAGGGCGGCACGAGGTTGGCAATATTTCGGTGGATAAAGAATTCACCCTGATCGGCGCCGAAGATCGACGTGACGTGTACCCGGCTGTCACAGCACGAAATCATCATCGCGCGCGGATGCTGCCCCTCTTGGGCAAGGGTGCGATACCAGCTTTCGTTTTCGGTGTAAGTGGTCGCTTTCCATCCGTGATAACGCTGTATCAGATAGGGCGGCAGGGCGCGCGCTTGATGCAAGGTCCGGTCCTCTCGGCGAATATCTCTCAATCTGGAATAGACCGTATTCGCTTCGAATTCGAGTGATAAAATGCGTTCGTCGAAATCATTTGGGAAGGTCTGTGACGCAAGTTGCAGGGGTCGGGCATGCTGGGGAATGCCGGGCGGATTGTCATGAAACCGGGGTGAGACCGTGGAACAGGTAACAATGTTGAAACAAGAAGAGGTGGTGCGCTTGAATCCGGACCGCCTGGAAGAGCTGTACTCGCAAATGGGCGAAGCGGGGGCGGAAGATGTCGTCTGCCGCGCGCTGGAAGAATTGGCCGTGCGCCTGTCGCATACCGAGCGGTGCCACCGCGAGGGGCGGCTGGCCGATATGCGGAAATCGGCCCGCAGTCTTGTGGTCATCGCGGACCCGATCGGCATGCACATGCTGGCGCGGGTCGCGGCCGATGTCGTGGCCTGCGTGGATGGCGGTGATCCGGTGGCGACCGCTGCCACGCTGTCGCGGCTCTTGCGCATTGGCGAGCGGAGCCTGAGCGAGATCTGGGATCTGCAGGACATGACCATTTGATGGCTTGCAGGCAGGGGCGAGGCTATTAGGTTGGGGCTGAACGTGTCGGCGCTGCTGCGCCGCCTCCAGAAAGGTCCTGCCAGATGTCCAGCCTCCTTACGCCCGCGCAACCACCGGCTTTTGCGACCGATGCGGATGATGCGCTGACGCTGCATGTGATTGACGCGGATCAGCTGGAGGATTGGCTGAAGGACCGCCCCAAGGGGCTGCGGACCTGGGTTCGCGTGAACGGCTTTGCCGCCGCGCTGGGCAAGGTGCTGATGGTGCCGGGTGCGGGTGGCGCGGCCGAAATGGCGCTCGCCGGATACGGCACGGCCGAGACCCGCGCGCGTGGCCGCTTCCATCTGGCCGCCGCCGCGGCGGCGCTGCCCGAGGGGATCTATCGCCTTGAAGGCCTCGATCCCACCCGCGCAGAGGAGGAGGCGCTGGGTTGGCTCTTGGCCGGCTACAGCTTTGACCGCTACCATACGCAAAAGGGCGCATCCGCCCGGCTGATCGCGCCCGACGGCGTCGATGCCGCCCGGCTGGAGGTGATCGCGGCGGGCGAGGTGCTGACCCGCGATCTGATCAACACGCCCGCCAATGACATGGGGCCGGATGCGTTGGAGGCCGCCTGCACAAGTCTCGCCGCCCGGCACGGTGCGGCCATTACCGTCACCGCCGGGGCTGATCTGCTGACGCAGAACCTGCCGTTGATCCACGCCGTCGGGCGCGCATCGGATAACGCGCCGCGGCTGATCGACATGACCTGGGGGGATCGCGGCCCGTCGCTGACGCTGGTGGGCAAGGGCGTCTGCTTTGACACAGGCGGGCTGAACCTGAAAACCGGCACCAGCATGGGGTTGATGAAAAAGGACATGGGCGGCGCCGCGACGGTTCTGGGCCTTGCGCATATGATCATGGCGCTTGAGTTGAAGGTGCGTCTGCGCGTACTGATCCCGGCCGTCGAAAACGCGGTCAGCGCCAATGCCATGCGGCCGGGCGATATCCTGACTGCGCGCAATGGCAAGACCATCGAGATCAACAATACCGACGCCGAGGGCCGTCTGGTGCTGGCCGATGCGCTGACCTTGGGCGCGGAGGGCGCGCCCGATCTGATGATCTCGATGGCGACACTGACCGGCGCCGCGCGCGTCGCCGTCGGGCCGGACCTTGCGCCCTATTATGCAGACGATGCGGATCTGGTCGCCGCGATCGAGGCCGGCGCGGCCGAGGCCGCCGATCCGGTCTGGCGCATGCCGTTTCACACGCCCTACGAGGCACTGATTGAGCCTGGCATCGCTGATCTGGACAATGCCCCATCGGGCGGTTTTGCCGGCTCGATCACCGCCGCGCTGTTCCTGCGGCGCTTTTCGGCCGGCACCCGCTACGCACATTTCGACATCTACGGCTGGAACCCCAATGCTGCACCCGCCAGGCCCAAGGGCGGCGTCGGCATGGGTGCGCGCGCCTTGCTGGCGGCGCTGCCTGCGGCGTTGACGCTGTGAGCGATCCGCGCCTGACCCCGGCCAACGCACGTGTCGCGGATGCCGCACTGCGCGGGCAGATCGCGGCCCCCCGCTATACAGACGGCGCGGCGCGTCAGGTGTCTGCGCCCGTGGCCGACCTGCTGCACGCGCCGCATGGCAGGCGATTGCGCCAGTTGCTGACGGGCGCCCCGGTCACCTGCTACGAGATGCATGAGGGCTGGGCCTTCGTGCGGGCCGAGGATGGCTATGTCGGCTATTTGCGCGAGGATGCGCTGCACGAGGGCGCGCCCCCGACCCATTGGATTGCAGCCCGCGCCACGCATGGCTACACCGCGCCCGACCTGAAATCGCCCGAACGCGCGACGCTCAGCCACCTGTCGCGCATTGCTGTCCTGTCGCAAACGGGAAATTGGGCTGAAACGTCGCTGGGCCATATCCCGGTGCAGCACCTTGCCCCCCTGCCGATGGCCGAATCCGATCCCGTCGCCGTGGCCGAGCGATATATCGGCGTTCCCTACCTCTGGGGCGGCAATTCGGCCTTCGGGATCGACTGTTCGGGGCTTGTACAGGCGGCCTGCCGCGCCTGCGGAGTGGCCTGCCCCGGCGACAGCGACATGCAAGAGGCGGCGCTGGGCAACGCCTTGGACCATGATGCCGACATGCGCCGCGGCGATCTGCTGTTCTGGCGCGGCCATGTTGCCTGGGTGCTTGATGCGGGCCGTATCCTGCACGCAAACGCCTACCACATGGCCGTCAGCATCGAGAAACTGGAGGCCGCGATCGCCCGGATCAGGGCCGAGGGTGGCGGCGCGGTAACCTCGCGCAAGCGCTTGACTCAACACGGCGCCACATAACGACCGTCTGCCGACCCCGATGCGAGAAATACCCCAACAAGTCTCTACGAAGCTAGCGCGGTCGCGGTAGAAGAAATTGGCTCAACACGTACCGGCAGATCAGCAGGCGCGGCATCGCAGATGTCAGCGCCGCCGCAAAAGAATGCTCAGTCTAGACGGGCTGAAACCCTTTCACTGTTCCAGAAATACTTAAGAAAGGCTTAGATATCCGGCAGAACCTTACCGGGGTTCATAATACCCTTGGGGTCCAGCGCCGCCTTGATCGTGCGCATCGCGGCCATGGCGGCCGGGTTTTTGTGCCGCGCCATCGCGGCGCGTTTTTTCAGGCCGATGCCATGTTCGGCCGAAAAACTGCCGCCCATTGCAACGGCGGCGTCCTCGGCCATGTCGCCTATCTTCTGACAAAGATCGTCGTCATCCCGAGTGGGAAACACGCCAAGATGCAGGTTTCCATCGCCCAGATGTGCAACCGATACGTCCTGCGCGCCAGGGTCGAGTTCGGTGATAATCTCCGCCACGCGGTCCAGAAACTCTTGCATGCGGTCGACCGGCACGGCGATGTCGCGGTCCACATGCGGCGTCTGGTAGGTCATCACTTCGGCTGCGGCCTCGCGCCGGGCCCACATCTCGCGGCGCTGCGCCTCGTTCTGGGCGACCACGGCATCGAGGATCGCGCCCTCTTCGAACAAGGCCGCAAGGACGTTTTCCAGATGGGCGGCGATGGGGATCTGCCCGTCTTCGTCCGGCACGGCGTCGCGCGGCGCGGTGGCGCCGACCTCGACCATGATATTCACGTCATAGCGGTCGTCGAAGGGCGCGCGCGCACCCGGCGACTGCTTCAGGTGGGTTTCGATATACGCGCGTGGCATGTATTCAAACGCCTGAACGGCGCCGCCCGTTTCCTGCTGCAAACGGTTCAGAAGGGTCAGCGCATCGCCCACGCGCGGCACGGCGACCATCGCGGTGGCATTGGCCAGCGGCGCGGGGAACAGCTTGATCACCGCGGCGGTGATGATGCCCAGCGTGCCCTCGGCGCCGATCAGCAGATGGCGCAGGTCATAGCCGGAATTGTCCTTGTGCAGCTGGCGCATCAGGTCGATCACCTCACCCGTGGGCAGCACCGCCTCGATCCCAAGGCACAGATCGCGCGTGTTGCCATAACGCAGCACGTTCGAGCCGCCCGCGTTGGTCGACAGCGCGCCGCCGATCATCGCCGACCCGCGCGCGCCGAAAAACAGCGGAAAAATCAGGCCGTGTTCGGCCACCGCGTCATGGATGCTGGCCAGAATCGCGCCCGCTTCGACAATGGCGAGGCGGCTGGAGGGGCGGATTTCGCGGATTTTCGACATGCGGCCCATTGACAGCAGCAGCGCACCATCGGCTGATGTAGCGCCGGTCAGGCCGGTATTGCCCGAGATCGGCACGATGGCCGTGCCCGTCTGGTTCGCCAGCTTGACGATGGCCGACACCTCGGCGGTCGATCCGGGGCGGGCGACGGCCAGCGGCGTGCCCTGAGGCGCGCCGGACCAGTCGCGCGCATAGCTGTCCATGTCGCTGCCGGTCAGGACGTTGGCCGCGCCGATGAGATCGCGAAGTTTGTCCAGCATTGCCTAGAACGCCTTGAATGTAAGGGTGGTTTCTGTGCGCTCGATATTCGGGATATGCAGCAGGTTTTCGTTGATGAACTTGCCCACGTCCTCGCTGTCCGGGATGTAGAGTTTCAGCAACAAATCGAAGGGGCCCGAGGTGGAATACAGCTCGGAATGGACTTCGCGCAGGGCGATTTCCTCGGCCACCTTGTAGGAGGTGCCGGGCTTGCAGCGGATGTTTACGAAAACGCAACGCATTGGCGGATATCCTTTTGATTTTTACGATCTGTCACAGGCTCATGTGACGCGCACGCGCCCCGCGTTCGATCGCGGCGGCATGCAGGCGGTCGAGGTCCAGCTCGTAGCGGATTTCTTCCAGCAGGCGCAGTTCGGTGTCGGCGAGCGTGCCGTCGGCGGCGGCGACGTCGCAGGCCAGCGCATAAGCCGTCTCGAACAGGCGTTCGGGCAGGTTGTCGCGGATCAGGCCGAAAAGGGCGTCCAGCCCGTCCTCGTCCGAAAACAGATCGAACACCGTCTGCGCCACGAAATTCACGCGATCTTCGTCATAATCGCCGAAAATTGGCAGATTGTTCACCGCAGTTTCGATCTTGACCAGTTCGGCGGTTTGAATCCGCTCATCCGAGGCGGAAACCGCGATCATGACGGCCACCAGGCAGTCCTGCGCGCTCAGCGGGTGCGTCGCGGTGTCGTTCATTGGGATTTCCTTTGCGATGGGTGGTCTTCGGGCGCAGATTATTGACCTTCGCCCCCCTCGGCAATAGGAAGCGGCGATGCCATCCGCGTATCCGCGCGGCGGCCCGAAACCTGGAGCACCTCATGTCCGATCTGCGCGACGCTGCAATGACCTCGAAAGCCTGGCCATTCGAAGAAGCGCGCCGGCTGCTGAAACGGTATGAGAAGAAGGCCCCCGAGAAGGGTTACGTGCTGTTCGAGACGGGCTATGGCCCCTCTGGCCTGCCGCATATCGGCACCTTTGGAGAGGTGCTGCGCACCACGATGATCCGCCGCGCGTTCGAGGTGATCAGCGATATTCCGACGCGCCTGATCTGTTTTTCCGACGATCTGGACGGTATGCGCAAGGTGCCCGGCAACGTGCCGGACCGCGAGGCGCTGGCCGAGCATCTGCAAAAGCCGCTGACATCGGTGCCCGATCCGTTTGGCACGCACGACAGCTTTGGCGCGCACAACAACGCAATGCTGCGCCGGTTTCTGGACACATTCGGGTTCGAATACGAATTCATCTCCGCCACCGAATTCTACCGCTCCGGCCAGTTTGACGAGGTGCTTTTGCGCGCCGCCGGGCGCTATGACGACGTGATGAAAGTCATGCTGAAAAGCTTGCGCGACGAGCGGCGCCAGACCTATTCGATCTTCCTGCCGATCCACCCCGAAACGGGCCGGGTTCTCTATGTGCCGATCAAGCATGTCGATGCGGCTAAGGGCACCATCACGTTCGATACCGAAGACGGGCAGGAAATGACGCTGCCGGTCACGGGCGGCAATGTGAAATTGCAGTGGAAGCCCGATTTTGGCGCCCGCTGGGCTGCGCTGGGCGTCGATTTCGAGATGTATGGCAAGGATCACAGCACCAACACGCCGATCTATGACGGCATCTGCGAGATCCTTGGCGGCAAGCGGCCTGAGCATTTCATCTACGAGCTGTTTCTGGACGAGAAGGGTCAAAAAATCTCGAAATCCTCGGGCAATGGCATCAGCATCGACGAATGGCTGACCTATGCCTCGACCGAGTCGCTGAGCTATTTCATGTATCTCAAGCCCAAGACCGCCAAGCGGATGCATTTCGACGTGATCCCCAAGGCGGTGGACGAATATCATCAGCAACTGCGTGCATATGCGGGGCAGGATACGGCGGCGCGGCTGAATAATCCGGTGTGGCACATCCACGGCGGCGACGTGCCGGAAAGCCGCATGGTCGTGCCGTTCTCGATGTTGCTGAACCTTGCCTCGGTCGCCGGGGCCGAGCGTAAGGACCAGCTGTGGGGCTTCATTCAGCGCTATGCGCCAGATGCCAGCGCCGAGACGAACCCCGACATGGATCAGGCCGTCGGCCACGCGCTGCGCTATTACACCGATTTCGTGAAACCGGCCAAAGTGTACCGCGCACCGACCGATCTGGAGCGCGAGGCGCTGACAGATCTGCGCGACCAGCTGGCTGCCTATGATGGGCCGCGCGATGACGAGGCGCTGCAATCGGTGGTCTACGGCGTCGGCCGCGACCGTTTTGATCCGCTGAAGGGCTGGTTCAAGGCGCTCTACGAGGTGCTTCTGGGCGCGTCGCAAGGGCCGCGCTTCGGCGGGTTTATCGCGCTTTACGGCGTCGATGAAACTGTGCAGTTGATCAACGACGCATTGGCTGGCAAGTTCGTCTGATCAAAGGCGGCGCAGACCGCTGGACGTGATATTTCCGAGGCAAAGGAGACGGCAATGAAATACGCAATGATGGCGGCCGGGCTGGGCGGGCTTGGCGTTCTGGCGGCCTGCATGCAGACCGATTCCATGCCCGAGGCCGATGAGGGCCGCAGGCTCTATGTCGAGAATTGCGTTCAATGTCATGGCCCTGCGGGCAAGGGCGACGGACCGTGGGCCGAAGGCATGACGCCCGCACCAACGGATCTGACCCAGCTGTCCAGCCAGGGAAAATTCCCGCGCGCTCGGGTGCTGTCCACCATCGACGGTTATCACCGCACGCAGATCCCCGGCGAGCAGATGCCGGAATTCGGTGCGTTGCTCGAAGGCGATACTGTCCCGGTGCAGACCGAGGACGGCGTGATGACGCCGACGCCGCGCCCCTTGGCCGCGCTGCTGGCCTATCTGGAATCCATTCAAGGCACCTGAGCCAGCCCCGCCTCCTGCATCAGCCGGGCGGACTCCTGCGCCAGCAGGCGTTCTTCGCCAGCGCCGCTGACGGGGGTGCGCCCCGCCTCCAGAAACAGCGGCGCGGCCAGTGGGGTGACGCGGGGCAGGCGGATGAGGTCGATGCGGCCCTGAACGCGCGCGATCATCTCCTCGATCCGGCCAAAATCGACAAGGCCGCGCATCGCCTCGGTCCTCGTGATGCGCAGCAGCAGGTGATCGGGGTCGTATTTGACCAGCGTGTCATAGAGGATATCGGACGAAAACGTCGCCTGCCGCCCCGATTTTCGCGCCTGCGGAAGGTTGCGGTTGATCAGCCCGGCAATGGTGGCCGAGGCGCGAAAGGTGCGTTTCATCACCGCGTTGCCGGTCAGCCACTGGTCCAGACCTTGGCGTAGCGCGCCGGGCGCAAACAGCGGGGCCGCATCCATCAGCGGCTCCAACCCCCAGATCAGCGTGGCGTAATCGGTCGAGACAAAGCCCAGCGGATCGAGGCCCAACTCCTCCATCCGCTTGGTGATCAGCAGGCCCAGCGTCTGCTGCGCATTGCGCCCGGCAAAGCCGTAGATACAGGCATGTTCGCGCCCGTCATGCGGAAAGCTTTCGATCAGCAGGCGCCCCGCCATCGGCATCCGCGACACGCGACGCTGAAGGTGCAGCCAGTCCGCCGTATGCGCGGGCAGGGCGGGCCAATCGGGCTGTGCGAGCATGGCGAGGATGCGCTGGCTGAGTTGCGTTGAGGTGGCGAATTTGGTGCCGCCGAAAGTGGCAATCTTGGGCTTCTTGCCGTCCGAGTGGCTGACTTCGACGGTCATCTCGCGCAGGGATTCGTAGCGCACGATTTGCCCGCCGATCAGGAACGTATCGCCGGGGGTGAGGGTGGCGGCGAACGCCTCCTCGACCTCGCCCAGCGGCTTGCCGCCGCGCGCGCGCTGCATGCGGACCTTGAGCAGGTCGGTGTCCTGGATCGTGCCGATGTTCATGCGGATGATCTGGGCGGCGCGCGGATCGCGCAAGCGCCACAGGCCATCCCGCTGGACCAGCCGCTGCCATTTATCATAGGCGCGCAGGGCGTAGCCGCCGGTGGCGCAGAAATCGAGGCAATCGTCGAAATCGGCGCGGGCGAGGGCGGCATAGGGACCGGCTGTTGTGACCTCGGCATAGAGGCGATTCGCGTCGAACGGCGCGGCGCAGGCGGCAATCAGGATATGCTGGCACAAGACATCCAGCGGGCCGGGCCCGCGCGGATCGCCGTCCAGATCGCGTTCGCGCACGGCCTGCAACGCGGCGACACATTCGACCACTTCAAAGCGGTTGGCAGGCACCAAAAGCGCCTTGGACGGAGCATTGTAGCGGTGGTTCGCACGTCCGATCCGCTGCACCAGACGCTTGACGTTCTTCGGCGCACCGACCTGGATGACCAGATCCACATCGCCCCAGTCGATGCCCAGATCGAGGCTGCCGGTGCAGACAATGGCGCGCAATTCGCCGCGCTGCATGGCGCCCTCGACCCGCTGCCGCCGAGTGCGGTCGAGACTGCCGTGGTGGATGCCGATGGCCAGATTGCCGTCATTAGCCAGCCATAGATTGCGAAAGAAAATCTCGGCTTGCGCGCGGGTGTTGTGGAAAACCAGCGTCGTGTTGTGTGCCTTGATCTGCTCCAGCACCGCAGGGATTGCGTAGGCCGCGCCGCCACCGGACCAAGGCGGCGCCTCGGCCACCTCCAGCATCCGGATATCAGGATCGGGGCCGGGATCGGCCATGATAATCTCGCACGGATCGGGGTGGCGTGCCAGAAACTGCGCGATGGCGGCGGGGTCCTCGACCGTGGCCGAGAGGCCGACGCGCCGCAAATCGGGGCAGAGCGCTTGCAGGCGTGACAGCGCCAGCATCAGCTGATCGCCTCGCTTGCTTTCGGCCAATGCGTGGATTTCGTCGATCACCACGCGTTCGAGCCCGGCAAAGATGCGCGGCGCGTCCTCGTAGGAGGTCAACAGCGCCAGGCTTTCGGGGGTTGTCAGCAGGATATCGGGCGGATCAGCGCGCTGGCGGCGCTTTTGCGTATAGGACGTGTCTCCGGTGCGATCCTCGATCCGGATGGGCAGGCCCATTTCGGTGACGGGCGTGGTCAGATTGCGGCGGATGTCATTGGCCAGCGCCTTGAGCGGGGAAATATAGAGCGTGTGCAAGCCATTGTGCCCGCCCTCGCTGAGTTCGACCAGCGTCGGCAGGAACCCGGCCAGCGTCTTGCCGCCGCCGGTGGGGGCGATCAGCAGCAGGGACGGATCCTGGCTGCGGTCCAGCATTGCCTGCTGGTGCGGATGCACCGACCAGCCGCGCGCGGCGAACCAGTCGGTGAAGTGTGGGGGCAGAGTGGTCATGCCGCCTATGTAGGGCGCGCGCGGAGTTTTCGCGAAAAATTTTATGTCGCGCGCGTCAATTGATGATTTCGCTGTCCTCGACAAACATGTTGGCCCAGGCGCGGTCGATCAATTCGGGGGTCATCTGGTAGGGGATGCCTTCGAATTCGCAGATCGAGATCATCTGGTCGATCAGGAAAACCGGCTGATAGTTCGCGTAGACGTTGTGGATTTCCGGGTATTTCTTCTTCAGCAGGTGAACCAATGCGGGCTCGTTCAGCGGCATCTGTTTCTTGCGCGCGACCATGGCAAAGATTTTCAGGAAATCGGCCTGACTGGGTCCGTCGATCTTGATCTTGTAGAAAATCCGGCGCAGGGCGGCCTGATCGAAGATCTTGTTGGGGTGAAAGTTGGTCGAGAAGATCGCCAGCGTATCAAAAGGCACCTCGAACTTTTCGCCCGATTGGAGCGCGAGAATATCCTTGGATTCCTCCAATGGGACGATCCAGCGGTTGACCAGATTCTGCGGGGGTTCGGCCTGACGGCCAAGGTCGTCGACGATGAAAATTCCGCCCGTCGATTTCAGCTGCAAGGATGCCTGATAAGTGCGTGCGGTCGGGTTGTAGACCAGATCCAGCATGTCCAGCGTCAATTCGCCCCCGGTAATGACGGTAGGCCGCTCGCAGCGCACATAGCGCGCGTCAAAGGTGCGGCGGCGGCGCAAGCTGTTCGGATCATCCGATTCCGCCTCGGCTTTGGAATGGACGATCGGGTCGTAAACGGTGATCACCTGGCCTGCGTATTCGATGGCCATGGGCACATAGATCCTGTCGCCCATCGCGTCGCGGATGCCGTTGGAAATACTGGATTTACCGTTGCCCGGAGGGCCATACATCAGGATCGAGCGGCCGGCGCTGACGGCGGGGCCAAGCTGGTCCAGCAGGCTGGGCGGCAAAACCAGATGGCCCATCGCGCCGGTCAGCTGGTCGCGGGTGATCTGGATATTGCGGATCGACTGGCGTTTGACCTGCTCGGCATAGACAGCCAGTGGCACGGGCATGGGGCCGAAATATTCGGACTGCGCCAGCGCGTCCAGCGCGCGGGCCTTGCCTGCATCGGTCAGCTGATAAGCCATCTCGCTGCCAGACGTGGCGCTGAGCGTGCCGGTCGCCTCCAGCAGGCGCTGGTCGCGTGCGAGGTCCACCAGCTCTTGCGTTACGGTACGCGGCAGGCAGATGGCAACGGCGATCTCGCTAACCATGTCGACGTTCTTGCGGAAAATGGTTTTCAACAGGATGTCACGCATCATCACGACACTCAGACGCATGTCTTCGATCGTGGTCGGCGGCGGCGGGGGCTGCACGCCCTGCGGGGTCACTTGCATGTTCATCGGGGCGCGGCCTCGGCTGGTCAGGGACATGTCTTGCACACCCTGCCTGCCAATCATGCACAAATTAAGGCCGCTTGCGGGCGGCATGGCGGCAACGGCGCCCTACGTCAGATTCCGTAGGCTGCACCCAGCATCAGATAGGCGGCCATGGTGCCGCCCAGTGACAGGCCCATCGGGTATTTTCCCTCACGCGTCCAGCTTTCCCAATGGGGGGCAAGGCGGCGCAGGGCGGTGTGCTTGGCAATGCGGTGAATCGCGTAGCCCGCGATCATCATGCCGGCGAGGATCATCAGCACCAGTTGCAGATCGCCGATAGCAATGAAGGGCGCGGCGGCGGCGGCGAACTTGGCATCGCCGGCGCCGACCACACCGACCGCGTTCAACACGATCCCGGCCGACAGGACCACGACCAAATGCACCAGCCGCCAGGCAAAGATATCCAGCGGTAGCACGATCAGGCCAACGCCCAGGTAGATGATGAACATCGTCATCACCGCCTTGTTCGGGATCTTCATGAAGCGCAGATCGCTCCACGCGACCCACGCGCAGACCGGCAGGACAAGCGGCGCGAACCACATGGCGGCGGTGGCTGAAATATGCATGGGCCGCGCCCTCTGTCAAAAAAGGGGCCTAGTTGGCCACGTTGCTTTCCAGCGCGGCGAGGCTGCGCACGGCGGCCTCGAAATGCTGCGGATGGGTGTCTATCGCGTCGCGCAGCAGGCCTTTGCCCGTGGTTACGTCGCCCTTTTTTATCGCCGACAGGCCCAGCGTATACAGCAGCTGCGCGCGTTCAGTCTGGCTGACGGGCATGACGGGCAGCGCGTAATTGCCCTGCGCACCGCGCGCCAGCACGAGGTTGTTCTTGGCGGTGAACAGCCGGTTATCCTGCCTGACCGCGTCTGCAAACAAACGCTCGGCATCGGCATAATCGCCGCGGCTCAGCTTGGAATAGCCCCAGTTGTTCATCACGTTGGCGGGGCGGGTGGTCATGCCCACGGCCGTCTCGTAGAAACTGTCTGCCTTCTTCCAGTCCTTGTTGCTGTCGGCGACCATTGCCTCCAGCCGGTAACGCTTGAACGTCTCGTAGGTGGGGGGCACGGCATTCAGCGTCTGTTCGGCGCGGTCCCATTCATTGCTGCGGATCAGCGCGTCGGCCATGTCGACGCTGTCCTCGTCAGTGGCGTCCTTGTGGGCGACGACTTTTTTCCAGGCGGCAACCCCCTCGGTCGCGCGGCCAGCGCGCACCAGGCTTTTGGCCAGCCCGCGCCGCAGATCAATCCGGTCCGGCTTTTCGCCGACGCTGCGTTGAAAGTAGGCGACGGATTCGTTCGGGTCTGCCGCGGTCAGCATTACGTCGTTGAGATTGGATTCATCCACGACGTTGACGGCCTCGAACTTGCGGTCGGCCTCATCGTCGGGCTTTCCACAGGCCGAGAGGGCCAGAATCCCGGTCGCGCACAGCGAAAATAGGATGGGGTGGCGCATTTTTGCGTCCTTTTACTGCCTTGCCTCGTCTTGATACGCGCCCCTTTGCGGGGTATCCGGTCACGGAATGGACCGGATCAGATAGTCGCTGCTACCGCGTCGCACCAATTTATAATCTTGCTCTTCGGCTTCAGCATAGACTGAATCCTCCTGTTTTGCGAGTGCCAAGCGCAGATTGTCGCGAATTGAGTCACTTTCGCCATTGTCCAGCGCATAGGCCCGGCGAAACACTTGTTCGGCCTCGGCAATCTCGCCCTGCTCCATCAGGGTCACGCCAAGATTATTCCACGCTTCGGCGGATTTTTCATCCTTTTCGATGGCTTCGCGCAGCAGCGTTTCGGCCTGTCCGACACGGCCAAGGCCCAGATAGGCGCTGCCAAGACCGAGATAAACTTCGGACGTCATGCCCTGGTCCAATGCGGCGCGCGAGAACGCCTTGATCGCCAGTTCATATTCGCCCGCGCGGATCAGGCGGTGGCCGACAGTCGCGCCATCGACAGCCGTGCCGTTTTCAGCAACGCCGGGGGCGTAGGGGCTGGTGGGCGCGGTTGCGCCGGTGCAGGCCGCAAGGGCCAGAAAAGCCGTCAAAAGTGCTGAAATGCGCGTCATGGCATCCTATGGGAAGCGGGCAGGCCTTATTGCGACATCGCGGTCAGCTCCATGATGCCCAGAACCGACGGGCCGACCAGAATGATCAGTAGTGGCGGCACTGTAAGCATCATCGTGGCCAATGTCATCTTTGTCGGCAGCTTGTTCGCCTTTTCTTCGGCCCGCATCACGCGTTTGTCGCGCATTTCGCTGGCATAGACGCGCAGGGCATCGGCGATGGACGTGCCGAAGGTCTGCGACTGCACCAGAACGGTGACAAAGCTCGAGATGTCCTGCACGCCGCAACGCTCGGCCATTTCGTTGAGCACCGACGCCTTGTCACGGCCGGCCTTGATCTGCTGGCTGACCATCAGGTATTCGTCCGCCAGCGCGGCAAAGGACGACCGGATTTCGTTGCTGACGCGGATGATCGCCTGATCCAGCGATTGCCCGGCCTCGACGCAGACCAGCATCATGTCCAGACTGTCGGGAAAGCCGTCGGTGATTTCCTCCTGCCGCTGCTGCTGGCGTTTTGTCACCCAGTATTTCGGGGCGATATAGCCAATGCCGCCAGGGCCAAGGATATACATCACGATCTGGGTCGTGCTGGTCTCGCCGCCGGATTTGAAAACCATGTAGTAGATCACGCCCAGAATCAGGCCGCCAATCCCCAGCGCGAACTGCGCAAAGTGGAAATAACGCACAGCGTCGCGGTCGCGATAGCCGGCCTGCATCAGCTTCTTGCGGATCTCGGTCAGCTGTTTTTCATCCTGCGGCTCCAGAAACCCGGCGTATTTGTCCAGTTTGTCGTTTTTCGTACCGGCGCGCAGGCGTTGCTGCTGGGCCCCCCGTGCGCCTTCCTTGGCCTCTGCCTCGGTGCGCTTGAGCTTGTCCAGCGGGTCCTCGGGGCGGTTCAGCATCAGCACGATCGTCAGCGCGATCAACAGGACACCCAGCGTCCCGACCGCGATGATCGGGCCAAAGGGGCCAAGCGCGCCTGTCAGGATGTCGTTCAGAAAAGCCATCGGAGTGTCCTTTTCAGACTTTGATATTCACCAGCGCGCGCATGACGATCAGATTGACGACGAGAAACGCCCCGACAACGAGGGCCGCCGGGATAAAGAAGGGATGGTCCATGACCTTGTCGTAGTAATTCGGATCCAGGATCTGAATGCCGACCAACGCCAGAAGGGGGAAACCGGACAGGAACTTGCCTGACCATTGCGCCTCCGCGGTGATTGCCTTGACCCGCCGGAAAAGGCGGAACCGTGCGCGGATGACCTTGGCGAGGCCCGCGAGGATCTCGGCCAGATTGCCGCCGGATTGCTGCTGGATCGTGACGGCAACGGCAAGAAAGCGCACGTCCTGCATGTCCAGCCGCTCGGCCAGATCTTTCAGCGCCTCGCCCATGTCACGCCCATAGGCTGCCTCATCCGCGATGATGCCGAATTCGGTCGCCAGCGGGTCGCCCACCTCGGTTGCGACGATGGATACGGCGGATGAGAATGGATGCCCCACCCTGAGCGAGCGGACCATCAGTTCGATCGCGTCCGGCAGTTGTTCTTCCAGCAGGGCCATCCGCTTTTTTGCTTTCATTGAAATCCACGTGAAGATACCGCCAACACCCATCGCAATGGCGACAGCGATGCGGACAGGCAGGGATGTGGACGTGGCGATGGACAGGCCGAGGAAGGCGACGAAGGCCAGCAGAACCATCAGCATCATCAGTTGCTTGGGCGAAAACGCGATAGCGGCCTTTTGCGCCTTGGAGGCCAGCACGGAATACAGTGGGAAGCGGCGCGAGCGCAGATGCTGCTCCATTTCCTTGCGCAGCTTTTCCATGACCTCCTCGCGGCGGCCACCTTTTTCCAGCATCTCCAACCGGCGATTCACCCGGCTATTGAGGCTGATGGATTTGCCAAAGACGGTCAGGTAAATGCCCTCGACCAGCACAAGCACGCCGAAGAAGATGAGGCCGTAAATGATCGGTTCTGGACTGAGGGTCATCTGGGCTACTCCGGTGTCACAGGTTCATAAATCGAGGCGGGCAGATCATAACCCCACAGGCGGAACCGCTCGGAAAAGTTCGAGCGCACGCCGGTCGCGGTGAAATGGCCGAGGATCTTGTTTTCGGGCGTCAGGCCGACACGCTGGAAGCGGAAAATCTCCTGCATGGAAATCACTTCGCCCTCCATGCCGGTGACTTCGGTGATCGAGGTCATGCGCCGGCTACCGTCCTGAAGGCGGCTGGCCTGCACGAGCAGATGGACCGCGGAGGCGATCTGGCTGCGCACCGCTTTCAGCGGCATTTCGATGCCCGCCATCGCCACCATGTTCTCAAGGCGGCTGATCGCGTCGCGCGGGTTGTTGGCGTGGATCGTGGTCATCGAGCCGTCGTGGCCGGTGTTCATCGCCTGAAGCATGTCGATGACTTCCTCGCCTCGTGTCTCGCCGACGATGATGCGGTCGGGGCGCATCCGCAGCGCGTTCTTGAGGCAGTCGCGGGGGCTGACCTCTCCCTTGCCCTCGACGTTGGGCGGGCGCGACTCCATTCGGCCGACATGTACCTGTTGCAGCTGAAGTTCGGCGGTGTCCTCGATTGTCAGGATGCGTTCGGCGTTGTCGATGAAGGATGACAGCGCGTTCAGCGTGGTGGTTTTGCCCGAACCGGTGCCGCCCGAGACGATGATGTTCAGGCGGCAGGCCACGGCGGCTTGCAGATATGCTGCCATTTCCTCGCTGAAAGCGCCAAAATTCACCAGATCGTCGATGCCAAGCTTGTCTTTTTTGAACTTCCGGATGGAAACAAGGCTGCCGTCCACCGCGACCGGTGGTACCATCGCGTTGAAGCGCGATCCATCGGCAAGGCGGGCGTCGACATAGGGATTTGACTCGTCCACGCGGCGGCCAACCGCCGACACGATCTTGTCGATGATGCGCAAGAGGTGGCGTTCGTCCTTGAAGGTGACGTCGCTCAATTCCAGAATGCCGTCCCGTTCGATGAATATCTGGTGTGGACCGTTCACGAGGATGTCGTTGACGGTGTCATCCTTCAGCAGCGTCTCCAGCGGGCCAAGGCCGCGCACCTCGTCATAGAGCTCCTGCGTAAGCGTCGTGCGATCCTCGCGGTTCAGAACGATGCTGCGTTCTTCCAGAACCTCGGCGGCGATGGTGCCGATTTCAGCGCGAAGATCCTGTTCGGTGGCGGTATCCAGAGCGCCCAGGTTCAGGTTGTCCAGAAGCGCGCGGTGCAGGTCCACCTTGATCTCGCCCAGGCGTTCCTTGCGCTTGCGCTCCTTGTCCTGCGGGCCGGCATCGGGTTTGGCGGGTGCGGTCGGTCGCCGCAGGCTTGCCGGTTTGGGTGCGGGTGCTGGGACAATCGAAGCGGCGGTCTTGGCCGTCTTTTCAGGCGTCGCGGCGACCGGCCGGGACTGGCCTGGATTTGGCTTCTTGTATCGGGAGAACATCTGGCGGATACCTTTCTCGGGTCCTTATTACGCGGCCTCGACGTCGCTTTTGCCTAGCGCATGGAGCGATGCTGCGAGCTTTGCAATCTCCTTGCGGAGCGGATTCTTGGGGGCGGAATTCGCGAGCGGCAAGCCGTGATCCGCGCCCTGACTGACGGCCTTGCCGCCATCGGGCAATTGCAACTCGATCCCGATCTCCAAACTTTCAGCCATGCGCTTGACCCGGCTTTTCCCATTAAGATCAGTGAATTTGGGCGCACGGTTCATGCAGAACCTCAACCGCTCGATCGGTAGATCCTCGGCCTTGAGCGCACGTTTCAGGCGCAGCGTATTCTGGGCCGAGCGCATGTCCATCTCCAGCGTCATGAAATAGACCTGCGCGGCGTTCAGAACGGCTTCGGTCCATTGCACCAGCGTGGTCGGCATGTCGACGATGACATAGTCGAAATGGCGGCGGGCCAGGTCCAGCACCTTGTTCACGTCTTCCGAGGTGATCATGTCCAGCGGCAGCATTTCCGGCGGGGCGGACAACACCCACAGGCGGTCCGCGTAGCTGATGAGCGCCTGCTTGAAGATATCCTCGTCCATCGTTTCGGTGTCCGACCACATTTCGAACACCGGCTCGCGGCGGGGCAGATCGAGGCAGGTCGCGACCGAGCCGAACTGCAGACCCATATCAATGATGCACACGCGCGGCGCCTTGTCCTTGCTGATCGTGGCGAGTTCCCAGGCGAGGTTCACGGCAAGCGTCGTGGCGCCGGTCCCGCCCGCCATGCCATGAACGGCCAGCAGCACGCCCTCCTGACCGGCGGCATTGGGAGCGATGTCATCAGCGGCGGTGGCGCTCACGGAGGGCTGACGCAACCGGTCGATCGCGGCCTGAAGCTCGCCCTCGGGAAGCGGGTAGGGGACAAATTCGTCGGCGCCCTGACGCAGCAGCGCGTGCAATGCCGAGGGGCTGACATCGTCGGCGATCAGGATCACCTTGATCCTGAGCCGGCCGGCCAGTTCGATGATCTCGCCGATGATCGCCAGCCGGTCCTCGTCCTCGGCGTCGATGGCAATGGCGACAAATTCCAGCGTCTCCGCGTCGAGTTGTC
The DNA here is from genome assembly GCA_036568405.1 of Roseovarius sp. GTDB lineage: Bacteria > Pseudomonadota > Alphaproteobacteria > Rhodobacterales > Rhodobacteraceae > Roseovarius. The sequence continues at coordinate 47,350 of DATCSR010000001.1, read as the reverse complement.
CCATGAAGGCCAGCGCTTCGGGAAATCCCAGGTCGCCCCATGATTCTCCGACGGCTGCCTCCATGTCCTCGATCAGAAGATCGAAGTTGGTGACATCACGGCTGATCGTGCAAGCGACAAGCGGGCTTGGATCCGGTTGGTTCATCGCACTGCTCATGGCGTTATCGTCCTATCTTTGCGTTCTGCCTGTGAGCGCCTCCTGAATCCGGGCGGTCTGCGCACAGGCAGAAACGAGTTCTCGAATCACGAACCGCATGATTGGACGCGGATCGGTTTTTGCTCATGGCAAGGTCGCGGAAAATCTGGGCAACAATGGGGCCGGATTACCGTAATTGTGCGGTATTGGCCGATCATTTCTGGCTGGGGCGTTGACCGGGGCCAGAAAGAACCCGCCGACGGTGCGGCGGGCCTTGAAGGTGTCCCGGCAAGCCGGGCAGGGAGAAACCTATGCGCCGGAGCGCGTTATTCCGAGGCGCCGGCACCGCCAGCCATCGAAATCGTTGATGCAGGCGCGGCGCTCGCGATTGTGCCGCGATAGACGACCTGCGCGTATTTTCCATCCATGATGATGGGGTGGGAACGCACAAAGCCCGAAACCTCTGTCACGGTGCGCCGGTTGCGCCGCTCGCGCCCTTGGGTCACGATTAGCGGCTGCGTCTCACCAAAGGAGACGACGGCCTCCAGTCGGCTGCGGCTGATGCCCTGCGTGGACAAAAATGCCACCACGGCGCGGGCGCGGCGCAGGCCGAGATTCTTGTTGTATGACGATGACCCGACAGCGTCGGTATGGCCGTATACCCGGAACCGCACCTCGGGAAACTGCCGGATCCACGCGGCCTGTACGCGAAGGATATCGCGGGCCGCGCCGTCCAGAACGTCCGAGTTGAACGCAAAGTTAACCGTCGTCGGCACCTCGTTGGCAAAGCGGTTCGACAGGTCAAAAACATAGCCGCGCTCGCCGGTCATCACTTGCGTGTTGTTCATGGTGGCGCCGCCGAAGTTGCCGCCATCGACAATCGATCCGACCTCAGCGGAGTGGTGCTGATAGACCCCGTCCTGCGGACTGGCGCAAGCAGCGAGCGCCAGGACCGGCAGCAAAAAAAGAGTTCTTTTCATGTGCACCGCTCCCTGCATCAGTCCATCACATAGCCGTAAGAGCCACTGAAATCCTGCCGTGCGACTTCGCCGGCACCGCCGGTTTTCGGCATGATGTCACGCGCCACCACGCCGTTCAGGAACAGATCGGCCTCGGAGGGCAGTCTGACCCGGTCGGTCGGCAGGGCCAGTGCCTCGCCGCGCGTTGGCGTGACCAGATGGGCGGTGACGATGATCACCAGCTCGGTCTGCGAGCGCTGGTAGTCGGCGCTGCGGAACAGCGCGCCGAGGATCGGCACGTCGCCCAACCATGGAACTTGCCCGTTGGTGTCGCGGAAATCGTCCTGAAGCAGCCCGGCGATGGCAAAGCTTTCACCGTCGCGCAGCGCCACAGTGGTCGAAGTATCACGCCGCTTGAACCCGCTGATGTTGAACCCGCCCGCCTGAATACTGGCGCTGGGGTCCAGCGACGACACGGCCGCAGCCATTTCCAGATTGATGATGTCATCATCAAGTACCCGAGGGACAAAGTTCAACTCGACGCCGAAGGGCTTGAATTCAATGGCCACACCGTCATCGGTACTAACGGGGATAGGGTATTCCCCGCCGGCCAGAAACTTGGCTTCCTGCCCCGAAAGCGCGGTTAGATTCGGTTCGGCCAAGGTGCGGACGACGCCTTTTGTTTCAAGCGCCTGAAGTAGAATACCGATCTGCGCCGATCCGGCGTTGAAGCCAAAGAAGGCGGCGCCGTTGTTCGATTGGCCCAGACTGGACAGGCCGGGCGCGATGCCGCTTGGAGCGACGTTGGAAGCGCCGATATTGTTGGTCGCAACGCCTCCGCCTAGACCGCCCGCCGACAGCCCGTCGATTGCCAGCGACGTCGACAGGCTTTTGGCAACGTTGCGCTGCATTTCGGCAAAGCGAACTTTCAGCATGACCTGCTGCTTGCCCGAAACGCTCATCAGGTTGGATACCCGCTCGGGAGCGTAGCGTTCGGCCAGGTCCAGCGCGCGCTGCATGCGCGGCGTGCTGGAAACGGTGCCGGACATGACGATGCCGTCATTCGCGGTGCGCACCTCGATCTGCTCGTTTGGCAGGATCTGGCGCAGACGTTCCTTGAACTCCGAAACATCGGCACTGACCGTCACTTCGACATTGGTGATGAGTCGCCCGTTTTCGTCCAGCAGCGTCAGCGTAGTGCGCCCCGGCGACTTGCCCAGCACATAGATTGTCCGATCCGACAACGTCGAGAAATCGGCAATCGCCGGGTTGGCGATGCTCAGCTCGGCGAAGGGCACGTCGCTTTCAACCACGACGGCGCGGTTCATCGCAACGGCCAGATCACGCGCGGCGCCCCTGCGGACGATTTGCAGTGTTTCAGAGTGGACAGGCACCGGCGCAGTGGCCATTGCCCCGGTCAACCCCATCAGGGCGACCGTAATAACTTTGCAATATTTCATGTGACCTGCCTTCCGATCACGCCTCATTTTAACGGGTCTTGGTGCCCGTGATTGAATAGACCCTGCGCCAGTTTCAAATATTTTTCAAGAATCAATGACACTTAGCGTGCGTTTTGTCGATTTATGCGGAAACAGTTGCAGGAATGAGACGGCGCGCCACCGTGTCTGGGCGGCAATTGTATCTTTTGATTTCCGGCGCTTACCTGCCGGGCAGGGTACGCTAGTTGGTGCAGGGGATCGGCGTTTCGATCACTTCGCCGCCGCGGCGGGTGCGGATGGTGCAGACCTTCGTGCGCTCGACGGGGGCAGCGACAGGGGCAGATGCAAGACCCAGCAACTGGCGCTGATCGACTTCAATCTGGCTTGTTACCGTGTCATCCAGTGCGCCGACCAGAGACAGGTTCAGCCGTCCGGTCGATTGCGCCTGCGCCAGCGCCGCGACCTGTTCGGGCGGGGCGGCGACGGTGACGGTCCGCGCGACGCTGGCTCCGGTCCGATCGGTATTTGCCGACTGATCGACGGCGATCAGCCTGATCCCTGCCTGAATCAGTTTGGTGACATCGCCGGTACTGTCGCCCTCGGTGCGCATTCCTCCATTGCCGATGTTGCCGGTCCAGTAGACATCGACCCGGTCGCCGGGCCGCAAGAAGCCGGACACACCCGAAACGCTGTCGACCTGGATGGTAAAGGCCCGCATGCCGCGGGCAAGCTGCGTGGTGATGCCGGCATTCTCGCCCGGTTCCGTGACCTTGGTGGCCATAACGGTTTCATTTTGCTCCATGGCGCGCGTGACCGTGCGCAGCAGTTCTACGCCTCGGGGGAACAGTTCGGCCTCGGCATGAAAAACACCGGGGGGCAGGGAGGCGGCGGGATATGCCACCAGCCTTACATCTTTTGGGGTCAGCCGTTCACCGTAGGCCAGCGGGCGGGCCGCGATATAGACCTGCGCAATCTCGAAGGCGGGCGCGCGTGCGCCGCGTTCCTGCTCCAGCGCGGTCTGATAGCCTTGGATGTAGGTCTTGGCCATGTAGACGGCAAAGCCAGCTAGGCCAAGCCCAAGTACAAGGACCAATCCGAAAACCAAACGCATGGCAAATCCTTTCACGTTTCACTGCCATCCCAGCGCGCGCTGATTTATCGGCGCGGGATAGCCTGCGAGAGGTATCGCTCGAAATTGTGTCGAAATGGGGGTGGATAAGCGACAATTCCACGAATTTCACGCGGATTGGTTCTAAATCAGGGCAGGTCGATTTCCGCCTCTGTCAGCGCCGTATTCATCGATCCGGTTAGCGACACCACTCCCGAATTTACGCCGGAATAGGCGGCAAGTGCCAGACCTGTGACAGCGGCGGTCAAAACCACCCAGTCAACGGCCACTGCACCATCTTCCTCCTGTAAAAAGGAGATACTCACAACGCTCGGTCGCTTCATGGGACTTCATCCCTTTGTGAATGGTGCTGGTCGGGGCGTGTAGGGCGGCATGTCGAAAGGGCCGCAAATCGCCGGATTTGCGGCCCTTTCCCATCTGTCGCGATCCAATCAGGATCCTCGAGTTATTAGGTGCCGTCGTTGCCCAGCGTGGTGGGTGCTGTGATGGTGATGCCGCCGACGCCGGATGAGATGCTGTCGGCCAAGTTAGTGACACCAGTCTGAACGGCTGCAACGCCTGCGATGCCCAGGCCAACAACGGCTGCGGTCAGGACGACCCAGTCAACAGTCACGGCGCCGTCTTCGTCGGCGTGGAAATTCTTGATGAAATCGATCATTGTGTGTCCCTCCAAAGGATACTTAGGTTTACTCAGGTTTCTGACCGTCTCGCTGGTCTGGGCCGCCTCTCTCTGTTGGTCCTCAGCGCGTCGGATGAATATATATAGCCCCTGAATGAAGGCACAAATTGGGCGCGAATGGATCGATTTTGGCACAGTCCCGTCTCGGCGCGACGTTAACCATTAACGCATTGATAGCGAACGGAATAATAGTTCAGAAAATTCCGAATTTGGCCTGATCTGATGCATTTCGAGCGCTTGAGGTGGCTCTGTTTTGCCCATTGGAGGCCACTGGGGCTGGTGTGGCAGCACTTTATTTGCGATGATTCATACAAAATAAAACAATCCGAGGCATGCGAGGCGCGCAGTGCGATCTGTCCTGACATCGATTCTGGCAACTGCACTTTGCGCCGGTACTGCGGCGCAGGCCGAAAGCCCCGCGCCTTTTGCCGATTTTACCTTCAAGATGAGCAAGCCGCCCAAAAAAGGGACGACCAAGCGCATTACCGTCCAGATCCAGCCGGGCGACCAGCCGCCCCCGGCCGGGTCCACGCCGCGGCGCGACGTGGAGAGCGCGGTCCCCGAGGTTCCAGACGTGCCGGCCGTGCGCACCGCGAAATACGGCTGGTTCTGGGATGTGGTGCCGCCGGGCTATTCGGACGCGGGCACCGTGCGCTTTGACGAGGCGCTGGGCAAGCTGGCCAAACCGCCTCAAGGCGCGCTCGCGCCCCGCTACCGCCTGCAGGACATCCAGACGATCGCGACGGCGCAGGGCCAGAATATCCTGCAGGCGACAATCGGCACCGATGTATCGCCTGCGCTGGTGCTGGCGGTGATCGCGGTTGAATCGGGCGGGCGTGGCCGCGCGGTCAGCGAAAAGGGCGCGCAGGGCATCATGCAGCTGATCCCAGATACCGCCGCACGGTTCGGCGTGACCGACGCGATGTCGGAGGCGCAGAACATCAGGGGCGGTGTCGCCTACCTGGATTGGCTGCTCAAGGAATTCGGCGGCGATCCCATCCTTGCGCTTGCGGGCTACAATGCGGGGGAAAACGCGGTCAAGGCAAACAAGGGCGTGCCGCCCTATGCCGAAACGCGCGATTACGTCCCCAAGGTGCTGGCGGCCTACGATCTGGCGCGCGGCCTGTGCAAGACGCGGCCCGAGTTCATTTCAGACGGCTGTGCGCTGAACATGGCAATGGCCAAATAAAAGGGGCGGCGCCGCATGGCACCGCCCCCTGTTCCTGCCAGATATGTAGGTCCGGACCCGCGCCTGATCAGACGATGGTGGCCTCGGTCGCGGCGCGCAGTTCCTCTTCGGTTACGCCGTCGGCGGTCTCGACGATTTTCAAGCCACCTTCGACCACGTCCAAAACGCCCAGATTGGTGATGATGCGGTCCACCACGCCGGTGCCGGTCAGTGGCAGGGTGCATTTCTTCAGCAGCTTGCTGTCGCCATGCTTGCTGGTGTGGTCCATGACGACGATGACCTTGCCAACGCCCGCGACCAGATCCATCGCGCCGCCCATGCCCTTGACCAGCTTGCCGGGAATCATCCAATTCGCCAGATCACCGTTTTCGGCGACTTCCATTGCGCCAAGGATTGCTGCCGCGATCTTGCCACCGCGGATCATGCCAAAGCTGGTGGCAGAATCGAAATAAGCGGTGCGGTTAAGCTCGGTAATCGTCTGCTTGCCGGCGTTGATCAGGTCCGGATCTTCCTCGCCCTCGTAAGGGAAAGGCCCCATGCCCAGCATGCCGTTTTCCGATTGCAGGGTGATTTCCTTGTCGCCGACATAGTTGGCCACCAGCGTCGGAATGCCGATGCCAAGGTTGACATACATGCCGTCTTCCAGCTCCTGCGCGGCACGTTCGGCCATTTGGTTACGATCCCAGGGCATTATGCTTCCTCCCGCTTGCGAGTCGTGCGCTGCTCGATCCGTTTTTCATGGTCGCCCTGGATCAGGCGGTGCACGTAGATGCCGGGCAGGTGGATGTTGTCGGGGTCCAGCGATCCGCGCGGGACGATTTCCTCGACCTCCGCAACGCAAATCCTGCCGCACATCGCGGCAGGCGGGTTGAAGTTGCGGGCGGTCTTGCGAAAGATCAGGTTGCCGGTGTCGTCGGCCTTCCACGCCTTGACGATCGCCAGGTCCGCGACGATCCCGCGCTCAAGGATATAGGTCTCGCCATCGAAATCCTTGTGCTCCTTGCCTTCGGCCACCTGAGTGCCGACGCCGGTTTTCGTGTAAAAGCCGGGAATACCCGCACCGCCCGCGCGCATCCGCTCGGCCAGGGTGCCCTGCGGGTTGAATTCGATCTCAAGCTCGCCTGCCAGATACTGGCGCATGAACTCGGCGTTCTCGCCCACATAGGAGCTGAGCATCTTTTTAACCTGCCGCGTCTGCAGCAGAATCCCGATACCGAAATCGTCAACACCCGCGTTGTTGCTGGCGAAGGTCAGATCCTTCGTTCCCGCATCCTTGATCGCCTGCAGCAGCAGCTCGGGGATGCCGCACAGACCAAAGCCGCCTGCGGCGATGGTCATGCCGTCAAACAACACCCCGTCCAGCGCAGCGGCGGCGTCAGGATATACTTTCTTCATCGAAAAACCCCCAGTATGGCAATGTTGCCCAAAGTTGTGGGGCAAGGCGGCGGCGGAAGTCAATGCCGCCGCCGCCGCATGGGCCAAACTAAGGGTTACTACCTACCACGTCAAAGCGTGCATCAGATGATGCGCACCTGCGTGCCGATCGGCGTTACCGCGAACAACTCTTCGATCTTCGAATTGTACAGACCAATGCAGCCCGAAGATGACTTGCGGCCAATCTTGCGCGTGTCATGTGTTCCATGAATCAGATAGGCAGGCCATGTCAGATACATGGCGTGCGTGCCCAGCGGATTATCAGGGCCGGGCGGCATGTAGTCTGGCAAATCGGGGTTGGCTGCCCTCATGTTCGCGGTCGGCGTCCAGTCGGGGCCAACCTTCTTGCGCACGATCTTGCTGTATCCGGTGCGTGTAAGATCGTCTGTCATCGGAACGGATGTGGGATAGACCCGGTAATCGGTCGCGTCCGAATTCCAATAATGCAGTGCACGCGAGGTTGTGTCACACACAATGGCACCAGAGCCCAGCGTATCGAAATGATCCTGCCAGTTCTGGGTGACAAAGCTGGACGCATTGCGGCGCGTCTCAAGAGCTTGCGCACGCAAGATGCCGGGCGTGGCCAGTGTAACAAAAGCTGCTGCACCGCCGACCAGTGCGGCGCGGCGGTTGAATTTTGTATCTGTCATCGCGCGAATCCTCTCATTCTAGCGGGCTTAGCGGTGTACCCTTACAATCTTAATGATGATTGGGCGAGATAGGTTCCAATAACAAAGCCGTGTAGCGACCCGGAAAAGCCCGGAACGCATGGGAACCATGCGCCCGGTACTTCGGCCAACCGGTGCGGCGCCATCATTCGCCAGCGATTTTTTTCTTCGCCGCGGGTTTTTTCGCCGCAGGCTTCTTTGGTGCTGCCTTCTTTGCCGCCGGTTTCTTGGCTGCCGGCTTCTTGGCGGGGGCCTTTTTCTTTGCGCCGGCCTTGCCCGACTTCGCGGCTTTCTCTGTGATCAACTCCATTGCCATCGGAAGGGTCACATCGCCGGGTTCGGTTCCTTTGGGCAGGGTCGCGTTGATCTTTTCCCATTTGACGTAGGGGCCGTACCGCCCTTCCATCACGTTGATTGCGCCACCGCTTTCAGGATGCTCACCCAATTCTTTCAAAGGTTTGGCCGCCGCCCGGCCCGCGCCCCGGCTGGCAAGCTTCTGTGCCAGAACCTCGACCGCGCGGTTCATGCCGATGGTGAAAACCTCGTCCACTTCCTTGAGATTGGCGTAGAGCTTGCCGTGCTTCACGAACGGGCCGTAGCGTCCGATCCCGGCCTCGATCATCTCGCCATCCTCGGGATGCGGGCCCACTTCGCGCGGCAGGCTAAGCAGCGTCAGTGCCTTTTCCAGATCCATCGCGTCGGGCGTCCAGCCTTTCGGCAAGGAGGCGCGCGGCGGCTTCTTGTTCTCTTCGGTCGCCTCGCCGCGCTGGACATAAGGGCCAAAGCGGCCGGAGCGCAGGGATATCTCGTCGCCTTGATCCTCGCCCAGCACACGGTCGCCCGCTTCGGCGGCGTCCGATCCGATGGGGCGCGTATAGCGGCATTCGGGATAGTTGCCGCAGCCGACAAAACCGCCCGACTTAGACGTTTTCAGGTGCAGCTTGCCCTCGCCGCACAGGGGGCAGATGCGCGGATCGGTCCCGTCCTCGCGCGGCGGATAGAGCGTAGGCGCCAGCGCGTCGTCCAGCACATCCAGCACTTCGGAGATGCGCAATTCGGAGGTTTCCGCAATGGCGGCAGAGAAATCGCGCCAGAACCGGGTCAGAATGTCCTTCCAGTCGGCCTTCCCCGCGCTGACATGGTCCAACTCTTCCTCGAGGTTAGCGGTGAATTCGTAGCCGACATATTGCCTGAAGAAATTCAGCAGGAAGATCGTGACGATCCGCCCCTTATCCTCGGGAATCAGGCGATTGCCGTCCTTGCGAACATATTCGCGGTCCTGAATCGTGGTCACGATGCTGGCATAGGTCGAGGGGCGGCCGATGCCCAGCTCTTCCATCCGCTTGACCAGCGTCGCCTCGGTATAGCGGGGGGGCGGCTGGGTGTGCGATTGCAGCCCCAGCACGGCGGCGTTTTCCGAGAGGATGGCGGTGTCGTGACGGGCCATGCCCTCGGCGCTGTCCTCGGTCACGCTTTCAGATTTGTCGGCCTTAGCGAATTGGGTCTTCAATCCGGATTTACCAAACGGCGCCTTGTCGCCTTCGGCGATCTGCGGCAGGCGGGCATCGTCGCCGTCATCGGCCACGTCGTCGCGACCCTCCTCGTAAACTCGCAGAAATCCGTCGAACAGTACGACCTGACCGGTCGCACGCAGCCCGACCTGGCCGTCAGCGCTGCCGATCTCGACCGTGGTCCGTTCCAGACGCGCGCCCTCCATCTGGCAGGCAAGCGTGCGCTTCCAGATCAGATCATAGAGCCGTGCCTGATCGCGGTCGGTGATTTTCAGCGCGGCGGCGTCGCGGGTCATTTCAGTGGGGCGGATACATTCATGCGCTTCCTGCGCGTTCTTCGCCTTGTTTTTGTAGATGCGCGGCGCGGACGGCACATATTCCTTGCCATACCGCTCGGCGATGGCGTCGCGGGCGGCGGTCACGGCCTCGGGGGCCATGTCGATGCCGTCGGTCCGCATGTAGGTGATGTGGCCGGCCTCATAGAGGCGCTGCGCCGCGCTCATCGTCTGGCGCGCGCCCATGCCGAACTTGCGGCTCGCCTCCTGCTGAAGTGTCGAGGTCATGAAGGGGGGCGAGGGGTTGCGGCTGGCTGGCTTGGCTTCGACCGAGGTGACGGTCAGCGCGCGGCTGGAGACCGCCTGCACGGCCATTTCAGCGTGCGTGGCGTTCGCCAGATCGAACTTGTCCAGTTTCTGGCCTGCCAGCGTGGTCAGCCGCGCCTCGTATTCCTGCCCCCGCGGGGTGGCCAGAAGCGCCTTGACGGACCAGTATTCGCGGGGGTTGAACGCCTCGATCTCCATCTCGCGCTCGACAATCAGGCGCAGGCAGACAGATTGCACCCGGCCCGCCGATTTCGCGCCTGGCAACTTGCGCCAGAGTACGGGGGAGAGGTTGAAGCCCACCAGATAATCCAGCGCGCGGCGTGCCAGATAGGCCTCGACCAGCGGCGCGTCGACCTGCCGGGGGTTGGCCATCGCTTCGGTCACGGCGGCCTTGGTGATGGCGTTAAAGACGACGCGGCTGACCGGCGTGTCCTTGTTGATCGCCTTGCGCTTGCGCAGCGCCTCCTCCAGATGCCAGCTGATCGCCTCTCCCTCGCGGTCGGGGTCGGTCGCGAGGATCAGCGCGTTGTCGAGTGCCAGCGCGTCGGCGATTGCCTTGACGTGTTTGCGGCTGTCGGCGCCGATCTCCCATTTCATGTCAAAGCCGTTGTCAGGATCGACCGAGCCATCCTTGGGCGGCAGGTCACGCACATGGCCGTAGGATGCCAGCACCGTGTAATCCGGGCCGAGATACTTGTTGATTGTCTTGGCCTTGGCCGGGGATTCGACGACGACGACGGGCATGAAATTCCTCTCCACTCGGGGCGGCACTTATGGCGGCGCACCATGTGGGGGCGCAAGAGGGATTGTCAATGCGGGCGGCATTGATGCCATTTCGCGCTGTGTGGCGGGCCGGGTCAGTCCGCCAGCGACAGCAGGCCCCCCGGCTGTCTGCGGATCCGCCCGTCCAGTTCCAGATCGATCAGCGCCGGGGCGACGGCGCGGGCCGGCGTGTCCAGGTCGCGGATCAACTGATCCTCGGCAAGGGGTGAGGGGCCAAGTCGGCTGAGGATGCGGGTGTGCAGATCGGCTGCCTCGTGCAGGGGGGGGCGCTCGGGCGGACTGTCCGGGATGGGCATCGGCAAATCCGGCTGTGGCGTCTGGGCTGCCGGCAGCGCCTCGATCACGTCGGCGGCGCTGCGGATCAGGCGCGCGCCGTCGCGGATCAGCATGTTGCATCCGGCAGCGCGTGCATCGAAGGGGTGTCCCGGCACGGCCAGCACTTCGCGGCCCTGATCCAGCGCATTGCGCGCCGTAATCAAGGAACCAGATTTGGCCGCCGCCTCGACCACGACGACCGCACCGGCCAGTCCGCTTATGATCCGGTTGCGGCGCGGGAAATGACGCGCCTGCGGCTGTGTGCCCATCGGCATCTCTGACAGGCGCACGCCGCAGCGCAGGATCTCGTCCGCCAGTTTCGCGTTCTCGGCGGGGTAGAGCACGTCGACACCGCCCGCCATCACCGCGATTGTTCCGGCATCTGCCGCCGCTGCGTGCGCGGCCGTGTCAATTCCGCGCGCCAAACCGGAAACTATGACATATCCGGCCTTCGACAGCTCTGTCGCCAGCGCGCGCGCCATGCGCGTCCCCAGCGACGATGCATTGCGCGCGCCGACCAGGGCAACCTTGGGCCGGGCGAGCGCGCCGATATCACCCATGGCCCAAAGAATCGGGGGCGGATCGGGGATGTCGCGCAGCGCATCGGGGTAAAGTGAATCGGTCACGCAGATCATCTGCGCCCGCGCCATCCGCGCTGCACGCATTTCGGCCAGAACAACACCTTCGGGGCAGGGGGCGTAGCCGTCGATGCATGCGGCCTTGGCTACCTCTGGCAGCGCGGTCAGCGCCGCCTGCGCTGTGCCATGTTCTGCCAGCAAGCGATAAAATGTCGCGACGCCAACACGCCGCGATCGCAAGAGACGAAGCCACGACACCCGATCATCTTCCGTGGTGGGTGGGAGTGGGGGGTGAGTGGAAGGATGTGTTTCCTCGGACATCGTGGCTCCATCTGCTTGCAGAATCAGGTGTAGCGCACGGGTGGTTAACAGGCGGTAAACCACGACCTGAAAACGGTGATATGACGGGCGCGTCCTGAAAAATGGTCTTTTCGACAGCCCACAGATTTTCGACAGCCCACAGAAAAGCGTCCTTCAATGGAACTTCCCGTGTTTTTTCTTGGCCCAAATACCCAGATTCCGCATCCTCCGATAGCGCCGGGGATTGCTTCGGCCCCGGTCAGCCGCCGGATCCGCCCACCGTCAGCCCGCCGATCATCACTGTCGGCTGGCCGACGCCGACGGGCACCCACTGGCCCGCCTTGCCGCAACTGCCCATGCCGGGGTCCAGCGCCATGTCGTTGCCCAACGCGCGGATCTGCTGAAGTGCGGTCGCGCCATCGCCGATCAGCGTGGCGCCCTTGACCGGTGCGCCGACCTTGCCGTTTTGCACGCGGTACGCCTCGGTGCAGGAAAACACGAATTTGCCATTGGTGATATCGACCTGCCCGCCGCCGAACCCGACAGCATAGATGCCATCCTTGAGATCGGCCACGATGTCGCCGGGCGCGGCGTCGCCGCCCAGCATATAGGTGTTGGTCATGCGCGGCATCGGCACGTGGGCGTAACTTTCGCGGCGCCCGTTGCCTGTCGCCTCGACGCCCGTCAGGCGGGCGTTCTGGCGGTCTTGCATGAGGCCGACCAGAATCCCGTCCTCGATCAGCACGTTGCGGCGCGATGGTGTGCCTTCGTCGTCGATGGTAAGCGAGCCGCGCCGGTCCGGGATCGTCCCGTCGTCCAGCACCGTCACGCCCTTCGCGGCAATGCGCTGTCCCATCAATCCGGCGAAGGCCGACGTGCCCTTGCGGTTGAAATCGCCCTCCAGCCCGTGACCGATGGCCTCGTGCAGCAGGATGCCGGGCCAACCGGGGCCGAGGACGACATCCATCACGCCCGCCGGGGCAGGGACGGCGCCGAGGTTCACCACCGCGATGCGCAGCGCCTCGCGCGCCTTGTCCTGCCAATCGCCGGGATCAAGCAAGCCATCAAGCCCGACGCGCCCGCCGCCGCCGGCAGCGCCGGATTCGCGGCGACCGTTTTCCTCGACGATGACCGACACGTTGACGCGCGTCATCGGGCGCACGTCGCGCAGGTGGGTACCATCGGGGCGCAGGATCTCGACCTCCTGCAGCGAGGCCGAGATGACGGCAGATACCTGCACCACGCGCGGGTCCAGATCGCGCGCAAAGGCGTCGATCTCGCGCAGCGTCTCGATCTTGACCGGAAAGCTGGCCGCGGCGATTGGGTCGTCATCCGTATAGAGCCGCCGGTTCGTGGCTTGCGGCGGCGGGGCCATCGTGCCGCCGCCATCCCCGACCGCAAGTCGCGCGGTATCGATGGCGCGCGTCAGCGCCGCCTCGCTGATATCGGACGAATGAGCATATCCTACCGCATCGCCGCGCACGGCGCGCAGGCCGAATCCCTCGCCTGCGTCGTAGCTGGCTGTCTTGATTCGCCCGTCGTCAAAGACCAGCGCCTCGCTTCGGGTGCGCTCCAGAAACAACTCGCCGTCATCGGCGCCGCCTGTGGCGAGGCGCAGTTGCGCCAGCGCGGCGTCCTTGTCCAGATTGTCCTCGAACGGGCGAAAGGGTGCGTCGGGCATGGAAGATCCTGCTTTTGGAATTCCGGGCGGCACCGAAGGTGCGCCGGTCATTATTTCATTCGGTGGCACTTTGCCGCGACGATTTTTGATCTAAATCAGGGCAAAGGTGAGATTGTCACAACCGTCTTTCTTGTCTGTATGCTAAGAATATGGTTTTAACGGCCACAGATACAACGGGACGTCCGCCCAGCGGGCGGCAAATGCCCGAACGACGACCATATCCGCTTCAACCGATCAGGGTGCCTTATGCGATACAAATCCAAACTGTTGGCGGCAATGGCCGCGCTAACCGCCCTGCCCGCGATGGCGCAGGACAATCTTGAAATCGTTGGCACGCCGACCCCGGGTGGCCTGGGCTTCCAGCCCGCGGCGACCGAGTTGGCCAGCGATCTGTTCTGGCTGGACGGTCTGGTGCTGGTAATCATCACGGGCATCACGCTGTTGGTGACAGTGCTGCTGATCTACGCGATGTTCCGGTTTAACCGTAAGGCCAACCCGACCCCGGCAAAGTTCACCCATAACTCCCCGATCGAGGTGGCGTGGACCATCGTGCCGATCGTGATTCTGGTCTTTATCGGCGCGTTTTCGTTGCCGGTCCTGTTCAAGCAGCAGGAAATCCCCGAGGGCGACATCAACATCAAGGTGACCGGATACCAGTGGTATTGGGGCTATGAGTACACAGATGAGGATTTCGGCTTCGAATCCTTCATGATCGGCGAAGGCAAGGTGCTGAACGACGAGGTTATCGCCGAGCTGGAAGCGGCAGGCTATGGCCGCGAGGAATTCAAGCTGGCGACTGATACGGCCGTCGTCGTGCCCATCGGCAAGACCGTGGTCATGCAGGTAACCGGCGCCGATGTGATCCACAGCTGGACCATCCCTGCCTTTGGCGTGAAACAGGACGCCGTCCCCGGACGTCTGGCGCAGCTGTGGTTCAAGGCCGAGCGTGAAGGCGTCTATTTCGGCCAGTGCAGCGAGCTGTGCGGCAAGGATCACGCCTATATGCCGATCACGGTCAAGGTCGTCAGCCAAGAAGCGTATGACGCTTGGCTGCTGGAAGCCAAGGAAGAGTACGCCGGGCTGGAGACGCCGCAAGGCTACAAGGTAGCTGCCGCAGAATAACGCGGTTGCACCTACGGCGGGCGCCTTCGCACATGCGGGGGCGCATCCCGCTATCCGGCATCCGGTTCGAGGCGACCCAGACCGACCACCTGACATGGGCACGCGCCCGTAAGCGGAGTGAGACATGAGCGATGCAAGCCTGAACGCCAGTAGGGCACAGACACGCGATGCGCAGCCAAAGGACGCCGGGTTCGGTGATTTCTTTGCGCTGCTGAAGCCGCGCGTCATGTCGCTGGTCGTCTTTACAGCGCTTGTCGGCCTGCTGGCTGCGCCGGTTTCCGTGCATCCCGTCGTCGGGTTTACCGCGATCCTGTTCATTGCCATCGGCGGCGGCGCGTCGGGTGCGCTGAACATGTGGTGGGACGCCGATATCGACCGCATCATGAAGCGCACCAAAGGCCGCCCCATCCCCGCGGGACGCATCACCGAGGGCGAGGCGTTCGGATTTGGCATCGCGTTGTCGGCAATATCGGTCGTCATGCTGGGTCTTGCGACTAATTTCGTCGCGGCGGGCCTGTTGGCGTTCACCATCTTTTTCTACGTGGTCGTTTACTCGATGTGGCTCAAGCGGTGGACGCCGCAGAACATCGTGATCGGTGGCGCGGCCGGCGCCTTCCCCCCGATGATCGGCTGGGCCGCGGCGACCGGTGGCGTGTCCATCGAATCGGTGCTCATGTTCACGCTGATCTTCATGTGGACGCCGCCGCATTTCTGGGCCTTGGCGCTGTTCATGAAGTCCGACTATGACGAGGCGGGCGTGCCGATGCTGACCTCGACCCATGGCCGCCGCGTCACGCGCAATCACATCTTGGCCTATACCATCCTTCTGGTGCCGGTGTCATTCGCGCTGGCCTTCACCTCGATCGGCGGGCCGACCTACATCGTTGCTGCCGTGCTGCTGAACGCGCTTTTCCTGCGCGGCGCCTGGACGATCTGGCGCCGGGATGAGGTGGCGGCCGAGGCCGACGGCTATGCCACCGAGAAAAAAGTGTTCAAGCACTCGCTCTACTATCTGTTCGGGCTCTTTGTCGCGATTCTTGTTGATGCCACTCTGCGCGGCATGGACATCGCGCCATTCGCCTCTGGGAGCTTCTGATGTCCTTTCGCAAACCACACGAGATTCATACCCGCCGCTTCAGCCGCAATATGGGGCTGGGGCTGGTGCTGGCCGCATTTGTCGCATTGGTTTTCGGCCTGACCGTGGCCAAGGTCAGTCAGGACGAATTTGCTGTTCCAGACACGGTGAAGGGGGCGAATTATGGCCAAAACTGACAAGACACGTCGCACGGCGCTGACCCTTGTCGGGGTTGTGGTGACGATGGGTGCGCTGGCGTGGGCTTCGGTTCCCTTCTACGACTGGTTCTGCCGCGTCACCGGCTTTGGCGGCATCACCGGCGTGGCCGAGGCCGGATCTGACGTCATACTGGACCAGACGATCAAGGTGCGGTTCGACGGCAGCCTGTCGCGCGACATGCCGTGGGAATTCAAGCCCGAAGTGCGCGAGATGGAGCTGCGCATCGGCGAGACCGGGCTGGCCTTTTTCGAGGCCTATAACCCCACGGACCGTCCGGTTGCCGGGCAGGCCTCGTACAACGTCACACCCTATGAGGCAGGCGGCTTCTTCGAAAAGATCGAGTGTTTTTGCTTTACCGAACAGGTGCTGCAACCGGGCGAGCGGATGGACATGCCGGTGACGTTCTTCGTTGATCCGG
Source organism: Roseovarius sp. (assembly GCA_036568405.1). Taxonomy (GTDB): domain Bacteria; phylum Pseudomonadota; class Alphaproteobacteria; order Rhodobacterales; family Rhodobacteraceae; genus Roseovarius. The sequence continues at coordinate 31,113 of DATCSR010000001.1, read as the reverse complement.
CCATCGTGACCGACCGCGATGCGAAATATACCAAGGTCATCACCCTGTCCTACACATTCTACGAGATCGACCTGCCTGAAAAACAGGCGGCACTTGCGCAGGACGTCGAAACCGGTAGAAACGTAAACTGACGCGTTCGGGGCGATCCGGAGACAGGGCAATCCCGGACGCTGCGAAACAAAAGAGCGTTGCACAGCATCCCGCGCTTGGCCGTCGTCACGGTTTTGCGCGATATGTTCGAGGCCCGTCCAAGAGGGAACACCAGATGGCACACGAAAAGAATCACGACTACCACATCCTCCCCCCATCGCTCTGGCCCCTTCTGGGCGCTGTTGCTGGGTTTGTCATGCTGTTTGGCGCTGTTCTGTGGATGTCCCCGCAGGTCGAGAACAATCAGCCTTGGGTGTTCCTGCTGGGTCTGGCGGGCGTTCTTTATACGATGTTCGGCTGGTGGTCCGAGACCGTGTCCGAAAACCAGGCAGGCGATCATACGCCGGTTGTGCGGATCGGGCTGCGCTACGGCTTCATCATGTTCATCATGTCCGAGGTCATGTTTTTTGCCGCATGGTTCTGGAGCTTTTTCAAACACGCGATGTACCCGATGGGTGAGAACTCGCCCGGTATCGACGGCGTGTGGCCGCCCGTGGGGATCGAGACATTCGATCCGTGGCATCTGCCGCTGATCAACACGCTGATCCTTCTGTGCTCGGGCGCGGCCGCGACATGGGCGCACCACGCGCTGGTGCATGAGAACAACCGCGAAGATATGAAAAAGGGTCTGGCTATTGCTGTTGGTCTTGGCGTTCTGTTCACGGCTTTCCAGCTTTATGAATATAGCCACGCGGCCTTTGGTTTCTCCGGCAATATCTACGGCGCAAACTTCTTCATGGCGACCGGCTTTCACGGCTTCCACGTGGTCATCGGCACGATCTTCTTGTTCATCTGCCTGCTGCGCACGATGCGCGGACACTTCACCCCCGACAACCATATCGGGTTCGAGGCGGCAGCGTGGTACTGGCATTTCGTCGATGTGGTCTGGCTGTTCCTGTTCGCCTCCATCTACATCTGGGGCAGTTGAAGATTTTTCGCGAAAAATCTTGCCGCTTCGCGGAGGATATTTTCAGCAAGAAGAAAGTGCGGGAGGGGGAGCCTTCCGCATTTTTGCCTTGGAACGGGTGAGAGTTGATGCGGCGGCTTGCGGTCCCATTGCTGTTTGGTTTGCTGGGGGCCGCGATTCTGGTATCGCTGGGCGTCTGGCAGATGCAACGTTTGGCGTGGAAGCAGGCGGTTCTGGCCGATATCGAGGCGCGAATCGGAGGCGCGCCGGATGCGCTGCCCGACCAGATCGACCCGGAGCGGGACAAATACGCCCCCGTCGCTGTGGCAGGAAGCCTTTCGGTGCCAGAATTGCATGTATTGGTCGGCGCCAAGGATCTGGGCGCGGGCTACCGCCTGATACAGCCGCTCGAGATTGGCGCGCGGAGGATCATGGTCGACCGTGGATTTATCCCACTGGACGCCAAGGACAGCCCTCGGGACCTAGGCCCGGTGCGCCTGACCGGCAATCTGCACTGGCCACAGGAAATTGACGGCTACACGCCTCCGCCCGATATGGACAAGGGCATCTGGTTTGCCCGCGACGTGCCCGCTATGGCCGCCGCGCTGGGAACCGAGCCGGTGTTGCTGGTCGTGCGCCAGCAGAAGGGTGGCGCGGCTGATGGCATCACGCCCTTGCCAGTCGGCAGCGCGGGTATTTCCAACGATCATCTGCAATATGCGATCACCTGGTTCTCACTGGCCTTTATCTGGCTGGCAATGACAGGTTATCTGCTCTGGCGCATGCGGCGCCCCGGCAGGGAAAATGATGTGAGGTTTGAGACATGAAGTATATCTCCACCCGGGGAAAAGCCCCGACCTTGAGCTTTGAAGAGGCGATGCTGACCGGCCTTGCCCGCGATGGGGGCCTCTATCTGCCCGAAACCATCCCTCAAATGTCTCAGCCCGATATCGCCGCGCTGGCGGGCGTCAGCTATGAGGAGGCGGCGTTTCGCATCATGCGCCCCTACATCGGCGATGCGTTCACCGATACCGAATTTCAGGACATCATTGCGCGCGCCTACGCGGGGTTTGCCCACCCCGCGCGCGCGCCGCTGGTGCAGCTGGCGCCGGGGCATCACTTGCTGGAGCTGTTCCACGGCCCGACGCTGGCGTTCAAGGATTTCGCAATGCAGCTGATCGGCCAGCTGTTCGAGGCGTCGCTGAAGCGCAGCGGCAGCCGCGTATGCATCGTCGGCGCGACCAGCGGCGACACAGGCTCGGCCGCGATCGATGCGTTCCGGGGGCTTGAGATGGTGGATGTGTTCATCCTCTACCCCAATGGCCGCGTGTCCGAAGTGCAGCGTCGCCAGATGAGCACCCCGGCGGAGGGCAACGTGCATGCGCTGGCGATGACCGGCCATTTCGACGATTGTCAGGCCCGTGTTAAGGATATGTTCAACGATTTCGCGTTTCGTGATGAGGTCGGCCTTGCCGGGGTCAACAGCATCAACTGGGCGCGCGTGCTGGCGCAGGTCGTCTATTACTTCACCTCTGCCGTGGCGCTGGGCGCGCCGCATCGCAAGGTCAGCTTTACCGTGCCGACGGGCAATTTCGGTGACGTTTTCGCGGGTTATATCGCGAAGCGCATGGGCCTGCCCATCGACCGGCTGGTCGTGGCGACCAACCAGAACGACATCCTGCACCGCTGTCTTTCGGGGGGCGACTACACACCCGATGGCGTCATCCCGTCGATCAGCCCGTCGATGGATATTCAGGTCTCAAGCAATTTCGAACGCGCCTTGTTCGAGGCGTATGACCGCGATGCCGCCGCCACCGCGCAACTGATGGACGAGCTGAAGGCCGGCGGGTTCACCGTCAGCCAGGGCGCGCTGGAGGCGCTGCGCGAGACGTTCGATTCGGGCCGCTGCGACGAGGATGAGACCCGCGCCGCGATCCGCCGAACCTGGGATGAGACGGGCGAACTGCTCTGCCCGCACAGCGCCATTGGCGTGCATGTGGCAGAGGCGCATCTGACGCCTAGCACCCCGATGATCACGCTGGCGACGGCGCATCCCGCCAAATTCCCGGCAGCGGTCGAGGACGCCAGCGGACAGCACCCCCCCTTGCCCCCGCATATGGCAGACCTGTATGAGCGGGACGAACGGATCACCGAGGTCGCCAATGACCTCGGGGCCATCGAGACCCTCATCAAAGACAGGATCGCGCGTTGACGGTAAACCTGACCACACTTTCCAACGGCTTTCGCATCGTGACCGAGGCGATGCCGGGCCTGCAATCGGCTGCCATCGGTGTCTGGGTTCTGGCCGGCGCGCGTAATGAGCAGACTGCGCAGAATGGCATCGCGCATTTTCTGGAGCATATGGCATTCAAGGGCACGCAAGGCCGCAGCGCCTTGCAAATTGCCGAGGCGATCGAGGATGTGGGCGGCTATATCAACGCCTACACCAGCCGTGAAGTGACCGCCTATTATGCCCGGGTGCTAAAGGATGACGTGCCGCTGGCGCTGGATGTGGTGGGCGACATCCTGCGAAATTCCACGTTTGATCCCAAAGAGATCGAGGTCGAGCGTGGGGTGATCCTGCAGGAAATCGGGCAGGCGCTGGATACGCCCGACGACATCATCTTTGACTGGCTGCAGGAGCAGGCCTATCCTGATCACCCGCTGGGCCGTGCCATTCTGGGCCAGCAGGAGGGGGTCGCGCGGTTTGGCCGCGCGGACCTGACCGGCTTTGTCGATCAGCATTATCGCCCCGGCCAGATGGTGCTCTCTGCGGCGGGGGCTGTCGATCACGGCGCACTGGTCAAGGCCGCCGAGGCGATGTTCGGAGACATGGCTGCCGGGGACGCGCCTGCTGCGCCACTCGCCCGGTTTCAGGGTGGCGAAAGCCGCAAGATCAAGACGCTTGAGCAGGCGCATATGGCCTTGGCATTCGATTCGCCGAATTATGCTGATCCGGATATTCACACCGCCCAGATCTATGCCACGGCCTTGGGCGGCAGCATGTCGTCACGGCTGTTTCAGGAAATCCGCGAAAAGCGGGGCTTGTGCTATACGATCTATGCGCAGGCTGGCGCCTATGCCGATACGGGCATGATGACGATCTACGCCGGGACCTCCGCCGAATCGATGGCCGGCCTTGCCGAGATCACGATCGACGAGATGAAGCGCGCCGCAGATGACATGCGCCAAGACGAGGTCGAGCGTGCCCGCGCCCAGATGAAGGCCGGGCTGCTGATGGGGCTGGAGAGCCCCAGCAACCGGGCCGAGCGGCTGGCGCGGATGATCCAGATCTGGGGCCGCGTGCCCGGTCTGGACGAGGTGGTCGAGAAGATTGACGCCGTCACGCTGGCCGATGTGCGCAGCCTGGCCCAAAAAATCGCTCGGGATGCGCCCGCCGCGCTGGCGCTTTATGGCCCGGTTCAGGATGCCCCGACGCTGGAGGCCCTCCAGACACGGCGCGCGGCCTGATGTTCCTGCCGCGCCGCAAGGTCCGTATCGAAACCGAACGGTTGACCCTGCGCCAGCCTGCCATGCCCGATTTTCGCGACTGGGCGCATCTGCGCCGCACCAGCGCCGAGTTCCTCACCCCATGGGAGCCGAGCTGGGCACCCGATCACCTGTCGCGCAAGGGGTTCACCAATCGCGTCTATTGGGCGCAGCGCAGCATCAACAGCGGCACGGCGCTGCCGCTGTTTTTGATCCGGCGCGAGGATGATCGGCTGTTGGGCGCGATCACACTGGACAATGTGCGGCGCGGACCCAGCCAATCCGGTACGCTGGGCTATTGGATCGGCGAGAGCCACGCGCGTCAGGGCTACATGCGCGAGGCGATTCAGGCCGTTGCGCATTATGCGTTCGACCGGCTGGATATCAGCCGGATCGAAGCTGCGTGCCTGCCGTCCAATGCCGCTTCGCGCGGGCTGCTGGAAAAATGCGGCTTCAAATATGAGGGCGTCGCGCAAAGCTATCTGCAGATCGACGGGCGTTGGCGGACGCATGTCCTATACGCGGCGCTGCGCCATGACAGGCGGGGGCGCAGCGATGCGGGTCTGGCTGATACCGGGCTTTAGCCCCCCGGAAACTCTGGGAATTTTCAGCGGTGCCTATTTGCCCGTTCACGCGCCGTTGCAACGGCGATAAGGTCGCGACATGACACATGATGCACCCGCTGCCGGCTTTCTTGATGACCTGAAGGCCGCACTCCCCCCGACCGCGCTGCGCGATATCGCGCCGCACTATCTGGAAGAGCCGCGTGGCCGCTGGACGGGCCACGCCTGCGCTATCGTCGCGCCCGGAACGGTCGAGGAGGCGGCCAGCGCGCTGCGCCTTGCTGCTGCCGCTGATGTCCCGGTGGTGCCATACGGCGGCGGCACCGGGCTGGTAGGCGGGCAGGTGGCCGATGGCGGACCCGCGCCGCTGGTGATCAGCCTTGAGCGGATGACGCGGGTGCGCAGCATCTATCCCGATGAGAACGTGATGGTGGTCGAGGCCGGTGCGATCCTGTCGGATGTGCATGACGCGGCGCAGGCCGTGGGGCGCCTCTTCCCGCTCAGCATCGCGGCGAAGGGCAGCGCGCGGATTGGCGGGCTGCTGGCGACCAATGCGGGCGGCGTCAACGTGCTGCGCTACGGTAATGCGCGCGATCTGTGTCTGGGGCTGGAGGTGGTGATGCCGGACGGCAGCATCTGGCACGGGCTGAAACGGCTGCGCAAGGATAACACCGGATATGACCTGCGTAATCTCCTGATCGGCTCCGAAGGCACGCTGGGCCTGATTACCGCCGCCGCGCTGAAGCTGGCGCCGCGTCCGGCTGGCGAGGGGACCGCGCTGATGGTCGTGGACAGCCCTGCTGCGGCGCTGAAACTGCTGGCGCTGGCCCGCGATCACATGGGCGAGGGCGTCAGCGCGTTCGAGCTGATGCACCGCCAATGTCTGGATTTCCTGGCCGAGACGATGCCGCAGGTGCGGCAGCCCTTTGCAGAGCGCCCCGAATGGTTTGTCCTGATCGATGTCGGCCTTGCGCGCGGGCTGGACCCGGCGGGCGCGCTTGAGGCGCTCTTTGGCGATGCCGTTGCGGCGGGGCTGGCCCGTGACGGGCTGATCGCGCAGTCAGAAGGGCAGCGCGGCGAATTCTGGTCCCTGCGGGAATCAGTGCCGGAGGCGAACCGCCATATTGGCGCGGTCAGCTCGCACGACGTGTCGCTGCCGCTGGGCGCAGTGGCGGAGTTCATCGAAAAGGGCGCCGAGGTGATCGGCGCGATCGGAGATTTCCGGATCAATTGTTTCGGGCATCTGGGCGACGGCAACCTGCATTACAACGTATTCCCCATGCCGGGCCGCACGCGGACGGACCACGAGCACCAGCGCGACGCGATAAAGCGGGCGGTCCATGATCTGGTGGATGCGATGGACGGATCGGTCAGCGCCGAACATGGGATCGGACGGCTCAAGGTGGACGATCTGGAACGCTATGCCGACCCCGCCAAGCTGGCCGCGATGAGGGCGATCAAGGTGGCACTGGACCCCAAAGGGATCATGAATCCGGGAGCGGTTTTGCGGGTCTGAGAGGGGTTCTTCATCCGAACAATAAAAGCGGGCCCGCGAAGGCCCGCTTTCAGATACCTCTTTGGAAACCGGACCTTACTGCCAGTTTACTGCGTTGAAAATCTCCTGCGCCTCTTTGGCGTTGGCCGAGAAGGCAGCGGTAGGCGTGGCCGTGTCGGGCACGAAGAAGCCCAGCTTCGCGGTATCCGCGTCCAGCCCGACTCCCGGAACGGCGGGGTATTCGTTGTTCTGGTTGGCAAAGTGGTACTGCGCGTATTCGCCTGTCAGGAATTCCAGCAGTGCTTGGGCCTCTTCGGGGTTCGGCGCTGATTTTGCCAACGCGGCGGCGGTCAGGTTCAGGTGTGCGCCGCGCCCGCTCTGGTTGGGCCAGACCCAGCCGATGTTGTCGATGCCGTTACTCAGCCCCTCGACATCCGAATCATAGCCGCGCAGGAAATAATAGTGGTTGGCCACAGCGATATCGCACTCGCCCGACACGATGCCGCGCAGCTGGTCGGTGTCGCCGCCCTGCGGCGCGCGCGCCATATTGTCGACAACGCCCTGCGCCCATGCCTTGGCCGCGTCCGTCCCGTCCGCCTCGATGATCGAGGCCAGCAGCGACTGGTTATAGACGTTGGAGGAGGAGCGGATGCAGATCTGACCCTTGAATTCGGGATCGGCCAGCGCCTCATACGTGAGCGGAGGGTTTTCGACGCGATCTTTGGCGTAGAAAATGATCCGCGCCCGTTGGCTGACCCCGAACCACAGATTGTCCGGGTGGCGCAGATAGGCCGGCACGGCGTTGTCGATCGCATCGCTCGTGTAGGGCTGAAGCACGCCGGCCTCCTCGGCGCGGGCCATGCGGCCGGCATCGACGGTGATCAGCACGTCCGCCGGGCTGTTTTCGCCCTCGGCCTCCAGACGGGCGATCAATTCGTCCGCCTTGCCTTCAATGCGGTTGACGGTGATGCCGGTATCTTTGGTGAACGCCTCATAGAGGGCATCGTCGCTGTCATAGTGACGCGAGGAATAGACGTTGACCTCGGCGGCCATGGCCACGCCTGAAAGGGCGATCAGGCTGGTGGCGGCCACGATGCGGGCGGTGAAGGTGGTCAGCATAAGCGGTGTCCTAACGATATCCGACAGATTTGATAGGGCATTACTCTTCTTTCTGACAAAATTAGTCAAGAAAGATTTGACGCAGGCTGACGAAGGTCCGCGCGGTTGGCCTTGCGCCGATATGCGAACGCGCCCATTCTGTGTGGCAATTGGCCACGCGCCCCGAAAATAGGTGACCCGATGACATTCGCCGTACGGCAGGACGCGCTGGATATTCAGGACGAAATGCCGTGGCAGGCGCGCCAGCGTCCCGAAACGATCCATGAGATGTTGCGCGCCACCGCCCGCGCGCATCCCAAACGCGCGGCCATCAGCTATCAGCTGACCTCCGGTGCGCGCGATCCGGCGCAGACCCGGACGTGGGAGCAGTTTCATGCCGATGTCTGCCGCGCGGCAAACCTGTTTCGCAGCCTCAGAATCGGCGAGCAGGACGCCGTCGCGCTGGTGCTGCCGAACTGTCTTGAGACGGCCAGCGCCACGCTGGGGGCGATGATCGCGGGCATCGTCGCGCCGATCAATCCGCTGCTGGAGCCCGAGCAGATCGCCGCCCTGCTGCGCGAGACCGGCGCGCGCGTCGTCGTCACGCTGAAAGCCTTTCCCAAGACCGACATCGCCGCGAAAACGGCCGAGGCCGTCCGTCACGCGCCAAAGGTGCGCAACGTGCTGGAGGTGGATCTGAACCGCTATCTGCGGCCGCCGAAAAGCTGGCTTGTTCCGTTTCTGCGCCCCAAGGATACCGGCGTGCATCGCGCGGAGGTTCTGGATTGGGCGCGCGAGGCGGCGCGCCAGCCCGACACCCTGACCTTCGACGATGGCGGGCGCGACCGCGTCGCCGCCTATTTCCACACCGGCGGCACGACGGGCATGCCGAAGATGGCGCAGCACCGCTATTCGGGAATGGTCTATAACGGCTGGCTGGGCGACCGGCTGCTGTTCGATGAAACCGACGTGCTGATGTGCCCCCTGCCACTGTTTCACGTGTTTGCCTGCCATGTTGTGCTGATGTCGGCGCTCAAATCCGGCGCGCATGTCATCCTGCCGACGCCTGCGGGCTATCGTGGCGAGGGCGTCATCGACAATTTCTGGAAGCTGTGCGAACGCTGGGGTGTGACCTTCGTCATCACCGTCCCCACCGCCGTCGCCGCGCTGATGCAGCGCAAGGTCGACGCGGATATCTCGGGCGTAAAAAACGCCTTTTCTGGCAGCGCCCCGATGCCGCTGGAGCTGTTCAAGCGGTTCGAATCGGCCACCGGCATGACCGTGATCGAGGGGTATGGCCTGACCGAGGCCACCTGCCTTGTGTCCTGTAACCCACCCGCAGGGGCCAAAAAAGTCGGTTCAGTCGGGGTGCCGTTGCCCTACACGGACGTCAAGATCTATCGCGCGACCGAGGATGGGCCGGTGGAATGTCCGCCCGACGAGGTAGGAGAGATCTGCATCAGCAATCCCGGCGTCCATGTTGGCAACACTTATACCGACCCCGCCCGCAATCGCGAGTTGTTCTACGGCGACCACCTGCGAACCGGTGATCTGGGCCGCATCGACCCGGACGGTTACCTGTGGATCACGGGCCGCGCCAAGGATCTGATCATTCGCGGCGGCCACAACATTGACCCCGCCGATATCGAAGAGGCGTTGATGGCCCATTCCGCCGTCGCCGGGGCCGGCGCCATTGGCCAGCCCGATGCCCACGCGGGCGAGTTGCCGTGCGCCTATGTCGAGCTGGTCGAGGGGGGCGAGGTCACGTCAGACGCCCTTTTGGAGCATTGCCGTCAGCGCGTGCGCGAACGCGCCGCCGTGCCGAAGTATATTGAGATTCTGGACGAGCTGCCGAAAACCGCTGTCGGCAAGGTGTTCAAACCGGACCTGCGCAAGCGTGCCATCACCCGCGTCTATGACGCCGCGCTCGAGGCGGCAGGCCTCTCGGCGCGCGTGTCCGAAGTGGTGGATGACAAGAAACGCGGCCTTGTGGCGCTGATCGAGCGCAGGGGGCAGGACGACGATAGCAGCGTTGCCACCACGCTGGGCCAGTTTACCCGCCCCTGGGACTGGGCGGACGACGCAAACATAACGCGAAAAGATCAAGCATGAGCGCCTCCGATTTCCGCATGGACCCGAACCCGGCGATGCAGCCCTCTGCACTGACGGCTAGGGAGGCTTTCACCACCGCTGCCACCACCGAGGGCAACCACACTCATTTCGAGACGGATGATGAGAGCATTTCTATCGGCACATGGGAATGCGATCCCTGCCGCGAGGTGGTCGAGTCCTGGCCGGTGCATGAGATGATGACGGTCGTCGCGGGCGCCGTGACGCTGACCCACAAGGACGGGCGCAGCGAAAGCTTTGGTCCCGGCGACACGTTCTACATCGCCAAGGGCCAGTATGCGGTGTGGGAAATCACCGAAAAACTGCGCAAGATGTACATGATCGTGGCCTGAGGGCCGCGCGCATCTATCGCCAGACGAAGAACCCCGGTCCAGCCTCTTTCAGCATGTCCCGCGCCATGGCGCGGCCCAGTTCCGCGCCGTCCGCGATGGGCGCGCTGCGCGCATCCTTGATGGTTTGCGAGCCGTCCGGCCGCAGCACTTCGCCGCGCAGATGCAGCGTGCCGCCGTCCAGCTCTGCCAGCCCCGCAATCGGCGTCTCGCACGAGCCGTCGAGCGCGGCCAGAAACGCCCGCTCGGCTGCCAGCCGCTGGCCTGTTGGCGCGTGGTGAATCGCGCTCAGCATTTCGGCGGCGCGGCTGTCATTCTCGCGCCGCTCGATCCCGATGGCGCCCTGCGCGATGGCGGGCAGCATTTCGGACGGCTCCAGCGCGCTGCGCGCCACATCGGCGCGGTCCAGCCGCTTCAACCCAGCCATGGCAAGGAACGTGCAGGCGGCGACGCCGTCTTCGAGTTTCTTCAACCGCGTCTGCACGTTACCCCGAAATTCGACAACCTCCAGATGCGGATAGGCCACCAGCACCTGCGCCCGGCGCCGCAGGGAGGATGTGCCCACTTTCGCCCCTTCGGGCAGATCCGCCAGCCGCACATGATGAGCCGATACGAACCCGTCGCGCACGTCCTCGCGCGGCAGATAGGTGTCCAGCAGCAGGCCGCCGGGCTGGAGCGTCGGCATATCCTTCATCGAATGAACGGCGATGTCGATGCCACCCGATAGCAGCGCATCCTCGATCTCGCGGGTGAACAGACCCTTGCCGCCGATCTCCTTCAGCGGCCGATCGATGATGCGGTCGCCGGTGGTCTTGATCACCACGATCTGGAACGCCTCGATGGGCAGATCGAACGCGGCAGCAAGGCGCGCGCGTGTCTCATTCGCCTGGGCAAGGGCCAGGGGCGAGCCGCGCGTGCCCAGTTTCAACGGGGCCATGGGTGTGGGCAATTGCAATGTCATGCCGGTGGTTTAGTTGTGACTGGCGCGCAGGGCAAGAGAGCGCGCGCTTGACTTCCCGCGCTGGGAGGGCGACCACCGCTGCAAAACGAGAGGACGCATCATGGCCAATCCGAAATCAGACAAGACCATCCTGCGCGCATTGGCGGGCGAGACGCAAGCGACACCGCCCATCTGGATGATGCGCCAGGCCGGCCGCTACCTGCCGGAATACAAGGCGACACGCGCCGAGGCCGGCGATTTTCTGTCGCTGTGCTACAACCCCGATCTGGCCACAGAGGTGACGTTGCAACCGATCCGGCGGTTTGGTTTCGATGCCGCGATCCTCTTTGCCGACATCCTTCTGGTGCCGCAGGCGCTGGGCGCCGATCTGTGGTTCGTCACCGGCGAGGGGCCGCGCCTGTCCACCATCACCGGCGAGGCGGATTTTGCCCAGTTGCGCGGTGTCGAGGACATCCACGAGACGCTGTCGCCGATCTATCAGACCGTGCGCAACCTGGCTTCGGCGCTGCCCAAGGAAACCACGCTGATCGGTTTCGCCGGCGCGCCCTGGACCGTCGCCACCTATATGATCGCCGGGAAAGGCACCCCCGACCAAGGTCCGGCGCACGCGGTGAAGGGCACGCATCCCGCCGTTTTTGATGCGCTGATCGCCTTGATCACCGAGGCGACGATCGAGTATCTGTCTGCCCAGATCGACGCGGGCGCCGAGGTGATAAAGCTGTTCGACAGCTGGGCCGGATCGCTCCAGGGCCCCGACTTTCAGCGCTACGCGTTGGAGCCGACACGGCAGATCATCGAGGCGCTGAAAAAGCGGCATCCCGATACGCCCATCATCGCCTTTCCGCGTCAGGCGGGCGATGCCTATATCGGCTTTGCCAAGGCGACCGGCGCCGATTGTGTCGCGGTGGACGATTCCGTCACCGCCGAATGGGTGGCCGAACATGTCCAGCCCGACGGCTGCGTGCAGGGCAATCTGGCCTCGTCCCATATGGTTACGGGCGGCGCTGCGCTGGTCAGTGAGACGCGCCGCATCGTTCAGGCATTGCGCGGCGGCCCGCACATCTTCAACCTTGGGCACGGCATTACCCCCGATGCGGACCCGAAAAATGTACAAATGATGATCGACACGGTGCGCAGCGCCTGAAAATTGGCTGCCTGCGCTATTTGCGTTTGCGCAATTTCTTCGGCGTCTTGGAATGAAAAGCGGGCGGCCTTGTGCGCACCCAGGCGATGAATTTGGCCAGCCGGGGATGCGCGCGCAGCGCCTCGGCCGTGTTGTATTCGCGCGCCAGTTCAGCCTCGGTCAGGGTTGCGTGGATCTCGTTGTGGCAGATCTGATGGACCCGCACGACCGGCCCACCCTTGCCGCCCTTCAGCTTGGGCGTCAGGTGGTGCAGGCTTTGCCGCGCGTCCGGCGGAATGGGGCGCTGGCAGATCGGGCATATCGGGGCGTCGTCGTCTATCGCTTGATCCTCGCGGCGCTAATGGTCAAGAGGGTGGCGCAGTAACCCGCAGAGGCAAGAGGCGCAGCTTGGAAAATTCCCCCGAAGTGTTGGTGATCGGCGCAGGCCCCGCGGGGCTGATGGCGGCCGAGGCGCTGGCCAGCGCAGGCCATGTCGCGACGGTGGCCGAGGCCAAGCCGTCGCCCGCGCGCAAGTTCCTGATGGCCGGAAAATCCGGGCTGAACCTGACCAAGGCGGAAGGAATGGATGCCTTTCTGGCGGCCTATGGGCCGGGCGCGGCGCCGCTGCATCCTGCCTTGCGCGCTTTTGGCCCGGAAGCGGTGCAGGACTGGGCGCGCGGGCTGGGCCAGCCGCTATTTACCGGCTCGACGGGCCGCGTTTTTCCCGAAGCGATGAAGGCGTCGCCTCTGCTGCGCGCATGGCTGGCACGGCTGGAGGGGCTGGGCGTGCGCATCCAGCGCCGCTGGCGCTGGCAGGGGTGGAACGGGGACGCGGTGCTGATGCAGACGCCGGATGGCCTGCGCCGCCTCACGCCGCGTGCGATCGTGCTGGCCTGCGGTGGCGCATCCTGGGCGCGGCTGGGGTCGGACGGCGCGTGGGCGGCGCATCTGCCGGGGCAGGTGGCGCCGTTTCAGCCCGCAAATGTTGGCTTTGCGGTGAACTGGTCGCCGCATATGCAGCGGCATTTCGGCGCACCGGTCAAGGGGATCGCGTTGCGTGCAGGGGCGCAAATGTCGCTTGGGGAGATCGTGATTTCACGTGCCGGGATAGAGGGGGGTGGCATCTACGAGGTGTCGCGCACTATGCGCGAGGGCGCGCCGCTGTTGCTGGATCTGATGCCGCACCGCACGGTGGAGGATCTGCGCGCCCGGCTGGGCCGTCCGCGCGGCAAGGAAAGTCTGGCGAATCACTTGCGCAAATCGCTGAAATGGACGCCCGTAAAACAGGCGCTGTTGATGGAATTCGGACGCCCGCTGCCGATTGATCTGGCACCGTTGATCAAGGCGCTACCCGTCCCGCATCAAGGGCCGCTGCCAATGGATCAGGCAATCTCGACCGCAGGCGGCCTGCGCCTTGATGCGCTGGATGCGGGTCTGATGCTGAAGGATCGCCCCGGCACATTCGCAGTTGGCGAAATGCTGGACTGGGAGGCGCCGACGGGCGGTTATCTGATCACCGCCTGCCTTGCTACCGGCCTGCATGCCGGGCGCGCGGCGGCGGATTGGCTGGCGCGCTAGACCAACTTGCCAATGTCCAGACGGCGCAGAATCGCATCCGCCGTGTCGAGCATGTCCTTGCGTTTACCTTCGTCCATCTTGTCCCAACTGCGATAGATCATGCCCATCCGGTGATTGCCTTCGAACCGCTCTCGATGACGGTCCAGGAAGTGCCAGTAGAGCGTGTTGAACGGACAGGAATTCGGCCCCGTCTTTTCCTTCACAGAATAGGCGCAGGCGCCGCAATAGTCCGACATCTTGTTGATGTAGTTGCCCGAACTGACATAAGGCTTTGAAGCGATAATGCCGCCGTCGGCCCATTGGCTCATCCCGATCACGTTCGGTGCCTCGACCCATTCATAGGCGTCGACATAGACCGACAGATACCATTCATGCACCTTGCCGGGCGCGATCCCGGCCAGAAGGGCGAAATTTCCGGTCACCATCAGGCGCTGGATGTGGTGGGCATAGCCTTCGGATTCGGTCTGACCGATAGCATGTGCCATGCAGTTCATCAGCGTCTCGCCGCCCCAAAACATCGTCGGCAGCGCGCGGTCGTGTCCCAGCACGTTGCGCGCCGTATAGTCCGGCCCCTCGCGGAAGTAGATCCCGCGCACGTACTCGCGCCAGCCGATGATCTGGCGGATGAACCCTTCGGCGGCGTTGATCGGGACATCTCCCTCCTTCCACGCGTGTTCTACGCGCTGGCACACTTCCAAAGGGTTAAGGAGGCCCAGATTGATGTACGGCGACAGCAAGGAGTGGTGCAGAAACGCATCGTCTTGCAACATCGCATCCTGATAATCGCCGAACCCCTCCAGCAGGTATTTCACGAAATGATCCAGCGCTCGCAGGGCCTGACCGCGCGTAACGGCGAAATGGAACGGGCGCAGAGTGCCAAAATTGCTGGCGAAACGGTCCTCGACGAGGTTCAGCACCTCCTCGGTCACGTCATCGGGAGCAAACTGCATCGGCGCGCGGCGTAGCATGTCGGCCTGCGCCGGTTTGCGGTTGTCGTGGTCGAAGTTCCACTTGCCGCCCGCTGGCTCATCTCCGACCATCATCAGCCCGGTCTTGCGCCGCATCTGGCGATAGAAATACTCCATCCGCAATTCCTTGCGCCCCTTTGCCCAAGCGTCAAACTCCTGCAGGGAGGCAATAAACCGATCATCGGGCAGTTGGCGCACCTTCAGGGGCATGTCGTCCAGCGCCGCGATCAGGCGCCATTCGCCGGGGCGTGTGGCGATTACCTCGCTCGCGTCATGCGCTTCGGCGCGGCGCAAAAGCTCGCTGCTGATTGAGCCTGAATTGTCCGGATCATCCAGTTTGGTATAGGCGACGGTCCAGCCATCCCCCTCGAGACTGGCCGCGAAATGGCGCATTGCTGACAGGACCAGCGCGATCTTTTTCGGGTGGTGTGGAACATAGCCCGTCTCGCCCGCGACCTCGGCCATGACAACGATGTCGCGGTCCCTGTCGGCGGCACAAAGCGCGCTGAGGTCATCGCTCAGCTGGTCGCCCAGCACCAGAACCAGACGCGGCGTCACCATTCGACGCGCGTGCCCTGCCAGTCAAAGAAGAGGCCGCTGTCCTTGGGCTTCAGCCCCTCCAGCACCGACAGAAGGTTATGCGCCGCCTCATCCGGTGTCACCGTCGGGTGGTTTCCGGAAAATTTCGCGGTCAAGTCGGTCTGCACCGTGCCGGGATGCAGCGCCACGCAGACCGCCTCGCGGTGGGTGCGCTTCAGCTCGATCGCGGCGGAGTGGATCATCTGGTTCAGCGCGGCCTTGGCCGTGCGGTAGGAATACCAGCCGCCCATCTGGTTGTCGCCGATCGACCCGACGCGCGCGGACAGGGCGGCGAAACAGCTGGGGCCACTGCGCGGCAGACGGTGCAGCGCGTGTTTCATTACCAGCGACGGACCGATGCAATTGATCGCAAACTGGGCGGCCATGGCCTCCGCATCCAGTTCCTTCAGGGCCTTTTCGGGACCGCTCCCGTTCAGCTCCAGTGCTCCGGTGGCGACGAAAATCAGCTGAAATTCACCCTCCACACGGCCCAGCACGTCTTTGACGCTGGCCTCGTCGGTGATGTCGAGCCCATCGGCGCTGCGCGACAGGGCCGTCACCTCGCTGCCATTTTGCTGCAATTTGGCGGCAATCGCACTGCCGATACCGCCCGAGGCGCCGATGATGAGAGATCTATGTGTCATGCGCAAAGGGTAGGAGGCGCGCGCGCCGGTTCAACGCTTGGTGTGTAAAAAAGCGGCTTTTCATCGCGGCGCGCTTTGCGTAACCTAGCGTCCATGACCATGACGCAGCATATCGCCCCCTTTGCACACGGCCCGCGCCGTGCGCTGCGTGCTGCCCTGCTGCTGCTAAGCCGCCTCTGAGCGTGCCGGTCCGGCGCGAACGCTCAGGGGGATGTGCATCGCGCGCCGGATGACATACCGGAACCAGCATCAGGACCAACGCCATGACATCAAGACATCCGCACCGGCGCATTGATGTGGCCGCGATCCACCAATATTTTCAGACGGATAAGTGACAATGACCGATACAAGCACCGAAACGGGCAAAGACCGAGTCTATATTTTCGACACCACGCTGCGCGACGGCGAACAAAGCCCTGGCGCAACCATGACCCACGCCGAAAAGCTGGAGATTGCCGGGCTGCTGGACGAAATGGGCGTCGACATCATCGAGGCGGGGTTTCCCATCGCCTCGGAGGGCGATTTCCGCGCCGTCTCCGAGATTGCGAAGCTGTCCAAAGAGGCCGTGATTTGCGGCCTCGCCCGCGCCAACCTGCGCGATATCGACCGCTGCTGGGAGGCGGTGAAGCACGCGCGCCAGCCGCGCATCCATACGTTCATCGGCACATCACCGCTGCACCGCGCCATTCCGAACCTGACGCGGGATGAGATGGCCGAGCGTATTCACCAGACGGTCAGCCACGCCCGCAACCTGTGCGACAACGTGCAATGGTCGCCGATGGATGCCACGCGCACCGAATGGGATTACCTGGCCCGCGTCGTGGAAATCGCCATCAAGGCCGGCGCGACCACGGTCAACATCCCCGACACGGTCGGTTATACGGCCCCGGTGGAATCCGCCGACCTGATCCGCCGACTGATCGCCGAGGTTCCGGGCGCGGATGAGATCATCTTTGCCACGCATTGCCACAACGATCTGGGCATGGCGACGGCCAACTCCCTCGCGGCGGTCGAGGGCGGTGCGCGGCAGATCGAATGCACCATCAACGGTCTGGGCGAGCGGGCCGGCAACACCGCGCTGGAAGAGGTGGTGATGGCGATGAAGGTGCGCGGCGACATCATGCCTTACCGCACCCGCATCGACACGACCAGGATCATGAATATCTCGCGCCGCGTCGCCACCGTGTCCGGCTTTGCCGTGCAATTCAACAAGGCGATCGTGGGCAAGAACGCCTTTGCGCATGAGAGCGGCATCCATCAGGACGGCATGCTGAAAAACGCCGAGACGTTCGAGATCATGCGCCCCGAGGACGTGGGCCTGACCGAGACAAATCTGGTGATGGGCAAGCATTCGGGCCGCGCCGCGCTGCGCTCCAAGCTCAAGGAATTGGGGTACGAGCTGGCCGACAATCAGCTGAATGACGTGTTCGTACGGTTCAAGGAATTGGCCGACCGCAAGAAGGAGGTCTATGACGAGGACCTGATTGCACTGGCCAGCACCGACGCGGCGGAGGAGGAAAACCGCCTTGTCATCAAGTCCCTGCGCGTTGTTTGTGGCACCGAAGGCCCGCAGACGGCGGCCCTGACGCTGGAAATCGACGGCACGGTGCACAAGACCGAGGCGACGGGCGATGGCCCGGTCGATGCGTGTTTCAACGCGGTCAAGAACCTTTTTCCGCATGAGGCGCGTTTGCAGCTTTATCAGGTGCATGCCGTGACCGAAGGCACCGACGCGCAGGCGACCGTCACCGTGAAGATGGAAGAGGGCGGGCGCATCGTGACCGGCCAATCGGCGGATACCGACACGGTCGTTGCCTCGGCCAAGGCCTATGTCCACGCGCTCAGCCGTCTGATCGTGCGGCGCGAGCGGTCTGGCAAGGATACGCCCGAGGTCAGTTATAAGGACGTCGTCTAAGGCGCGGCGCGTCCGGCCCCGGTGGGGGCCGGGCGGGCACGTTCAGCTTTGCGGGCGCATGTCCTTCATCGCCAGCAGGGCGGCAGCGGCGATCATCAGGCCGCCGCAGATCCTGTTCATGAGCCCAAAGCGTGACCCGCGCAGCGCGCCGGCCGCGCGGGTGCCCAGCCAGCCCCACAGGATCAGGATCGTCCCATCGACCACGACATAGGTCACGCCGAGGATGGCCAGTTGCGGCAGGATGGGCGCGGCGGGGGTGATGAATTGCGGAAATAGCGCGCCAAAGAACACCACTGCAAATGGGTTCGCCATCGAGGTGAAAAACCCCTGCCGGAACAGGCGCGCGGCGCCGTTCGCAGTCGCCGGCCCACGCTCGGCGCCGCCCCTTGTCAGGAACAATTGCAGGCCGATCCACGCCAGATAAGCAACGCCGAGCCACTTAATTACCGTAAAGGCCGTGGCGGATGTGGCGATGATCGCGGCCAGCCCGAACGCAGCGGCGGTCATCTGGATCGCGTTGGCCGAAAGGTCGCCCGCCACGGTCCACAGGCTGCGGCGCAGCCCATGCCGGATGGCGTTCGAGAGGATCAGAAGCTGGCTGGTATCGGGCGGCGTCGCAAAGAAAACGGCAACGGCGGCGAGGTAGAGCAGATAGGTCTCAACAGACATGGCATCGCTCCTTGGACGCGTCCTAATTGATGGCGCGGATCAGTTTGCGCTCCAACACCCGCAGCACCTGTCGCAGGTCGGCGCCGCGCTTCAGGATCTGCCCGTCCATGCCGATCACCGCATACTGGCCCTGCTTGCCGCGCAGCTTGGGCCGCTTTTCAATCCGGTAGAGGGGGTGTTCGGCAGTGCGGCGAAACACCGAAAAAATCGCGACATCGCGCAGGCTGGAAATACCGTAATCGCGCCACTCGCCCGCCGCCACCATGCGCCCATAAAGCGACAGGATCACGCCCAGCTCGGTCCGGTGAAATGCCACTTGATCGGGCGCGGCAAAGCCGGGGGAGGGGGACTGATAGCTCATCAGATCAAAGTTGCGCCAATGGGCCGGTAAATCAAGCCTCTAAAACGCTTTGGCGCGGGCATCGGTGAAACGGTAGCTTGGCGCATTGACACCCTGTCCTCTGTTTACTTTTGCAGTCACCTTGAAACAGCGCAGGCCGCGTCACCGCCATGCGCTGGAAATCGCGCGAAAACTGCCCGGACGCGGGCCGCCCGCCCTACACTGCACTTTGATCAGCCGCACCAGATGCGCGTGATCTTGCCTGCATTGTCGATATCGACGTTCAGTCGCTGGGTCTGGTGATCCATCGTCATGGCCGTATCCGGCCCGAGAATCCGCACGGGACGGTCCGGCGCGCCGAAGTCATAGGCCGTGTAATCCTTGCCCACCCGGTCCCAATAGGCGGACGCGCCGCAGGCATCGCGATCGGATGATGACGCCACCGGGTCATTGCCAGCGGACGGCTGGCAGGCCGCCAGCACCAGTGCGGCAGGGATGGCAAGGCAGGCGGCGAGGGACAAGCGCGACATTGAAAACTCCAGATGTATTGCATCTCAAGATGCCATTATTCGCGCAGGTTGCAAGCCGCCCGTCTTTGTCTTGTTGAATCCGCGCCGCATTTCGCCCAAAGTCTGCCACAACAGATAACCCGAAGATAAAGGATCCAATCATGCGCACGACAGCAGCGGTGGCAGTAGAGGCCGGCAAACCATTGGAAATCATGGAGGTCAATCTGGACGGCCCCCGCAAGGGCGAGGTTCTGGTCGAAATCAAGGCAACCGGCCTGTGCCATACCGACGAATTCACCCGTTCGGGCGACGATCCCGAAGGGATCTTTCCCGCCATTCTGGGTCATGAGGGCGCGGGCGTCGTGATCGAGGTGGGCGAGGGCGTGACATCGCTGGAAGTGGGCGACCATGTCATCCCGCTTTATACGCCGGAATGCCGCGAATGCGAGTATTGCCTCAACCCCAAGACGAACCTCTGCCAGTCGATCCGCACGACCCAGGGTAAGGGCCTGATGCCCGACGGCACCAGCCGGTTTTCGATGCTGGATGGCACGCCGATCCATCACTACATGGGCTGCTCGACCTTCGCCAATCATACCGTCGTGCCCGAAATCGCGTTGGCCAAGGTTCGCAAGGACGCGCCGTTCGAGAAGATCTGCTATATCGGCTGCGGCGTGACCACCGGCATCGGCGCCGTTATCAACACCGCCAAGGTGGAAATCGGCAGCCGCGCCATCGTCTTTGGCCTCGGCGGCATCGGCCTGAACGTCATTCAGGGCCTGCGCCTCGCGGGCGCTGATCAGATCGTCGGCGTTGACCTTGATCCGGGCAAGGTGGAAATGGCCACGCGGTTTGGCATGACCGATTTCGTCAACCCAAAGGACGTCAAAGGCGATCTGGTCGGCCATCTGGTCGAGCTGACACGCGGCGGCGCCGACTATACCTTTGACGCCACTGGCAACGTGGGCGTGATGCGCACTGCGCTGGAGGCATCGCACAAGGGCTGGGGCGAGAGCATCATCATCGGCGTGGCCCCTGCGGGCGCCGAAATCGCGACGCGCCCCTTCCAGCTGGTCACGGGCCGCACATGGAAGGGCACGGCATTCGGCGGCGCGCGCGGACGCACCGATGTGCCGAAAATCGTCGATTGGTACATGGATGGCAAGATCGAGATCGACCCGATGATCACGCATATCCTGAAGCTGGACGAGATCAACAAGGGCTTTGACATGATGCACGCGGGCGAGTCGATCCGCAGCGTCGTGGTTTACTAAACCAGCCGAAACTCAAGGCAAAACGCGGAGCGGCCCCACCGGGCCGCTCTTTTTCGTCCGACCAGCGGTTTGATGCCCCCTTGCGCCGCGCGCTGCGCGCCGTAGGTTCACCGCCAAAGCACACCCGGAAAGGAGCCATCAGAATGGCCGACAGCACCTATACGCCGCCCGAAATCTGGACCTGGGACAAGGAAAGCGGCGGCAAGTTCGCCAGCACCAATCGCCCCATTGCCGGCCCCACCCATGACAAGGAACTGCCCGTGGGCAAGCATCCCTTCCAGCTCTATTCGCTGGCCACGCCCAACGGTGTCAAGGTGACAGTGATGTTCGAGGAATTGCTGGCCGCTGGTCATGACGCCGAATACGACGCCTGGCTGATCGACATCGGAGAGGGCGATCAGTTCGGCAGCGGGTTCGTCGAGATCAACCCCAATTCCAAGATCCCCGCGCTCATGGACCGCTCGCGCGACACGCCCGTTAGGGTGTTCGAATCGGGCAATATCCTGCTGCATCTGGCGGAAAAATACGGCGCCTTCCTGCCCGCATCCGGACCGCAGCGGACCGAAGTTCTGAACTGGCTGTTCTGGCAGATGGGCAGCGCGCCCTATCTGGGCGGGGGTTTCGGCCATTTCTACGCCTATGCGCCGGAGAAATACGAATACCCGATCAACCGTTTCGCGATGGAGACGAAGCGCCAATTGGACGTCTTGGACCGCGCCTTGGCCGAGCGAGCTTTTATCGCGGGTGACGACTACAGCATCGCCGATATCGCGATCTGGCCATGGTACGGGCAACTGGCGCTGGGGCGGCTATATGACGACTCGGCCACGTTCCTTGACGTCGCCAGCTACGAAAACCTGATGCGCTGGGCCAAGACGATCGACGCGCGCCCCGCCGTGCGGCGTGGCCGCATGGTCAACCGCAGCTTTGGAGAGCCTGAGACGCAGCTGCATGAACGCCACGCGGCGTCGGATTTCGACACGCAGACGCAGGACAAGATCGGCGGCCAGTAGCCCCTACGGCGCGGCGCGGGCGGCTAGAACGCCCGCGCCCTGCTGCCGGACCGGCACATCGGCCCGCAGTTTCCAGCCGTATTTGGTATCGTCGCGCACTTCGTCCCAATGCAGGAAGCCGCCGGTGCGCCACGGGTCCAGCACGATTCCGTTTCTCCACGAATCGCCGCGCGCGAACACGACAGCCGTGGAATGCTCCAGCCGGAACGGGTTTTCGGCATTGGCCACCAGCCGGTTGAATTGCAGCGAGGCATAGCGCGCATGCGTCATCCGCGTCTGGATATCGCGCGCCCAATGATAGCAAAGGCCGCGCTCTTTCAGCCCGACATTCACCTTGGCGTTATGGACCAGCGGCCCGTCCACGATTTCGTATTCGCGCCGCAGATCGTCCGCGACGGCATAGGCCATGCGGGCCGCGCGCGCCGCTTCGGCCCGGTCCACATCCGGCCCCAGCGCCAGCAGTGCCGTCTCCAGCCCCGCCACATCGGTGCGCTCCACCGGCTCTTTCGGCGCGCCGCCGCATCCTGCCAGTAGTGCCGCCGCGCCCGCGCCCAGAAGTATCGCTCGTCTCGTGCTCATAGTCGCCTCTACCGCTGCCTGTGCGCCATGTTCTAATCGCGCCGCGCTGCCGGGACCAGCCCCGCGTTGCGCAGGTGACATTCGCCCCGCCACGCGGTAGGGCATTCACAGACAATACAGGAGCCGCCCCCATGTCAGATCGTGATCGCACCCCCCTTCTGGCTGTCCTTATCGACGCCGACAACACCTCGCCCAAGTGGACCAAGGCCGTCTTTGACGAGATTGCCGGCATTGGCGAGGCGTCCGTGCGCCGCTGCTATGGCGATTTCTCATCCCAGCAGATGAGCGGCTGGAACAAGGTGCAGGCCGAGTTCGGCCTCGTGCCGCATCACCAGCCCGCCAATACGGTGGGCAAGAACGCCTCCGACATCGCGCTGGTGATCGACGCGATGGACCTGCTGCATTCGGGCCGCTTCGACGGGTTCGTGCTGGTGTCGTCCGACAGCGATTTTACCCGGCTGGCGTCCCGCATCCGCGAGCAGGGGCTCGAAGTCTTTGGCATCGGCGCGAAAAAGACGCCCGAGGCGTTCCGTCAGGCCTGCAAGCGGTTCATCTATCTGGAAAACCTCGGCGGCACGTCCGAGGATACGCCCAGCAAACCCACCGGCCAGAACCTGACCGAGGCGCGCGATCTGCTGTTCAAGGCGATGGACAGCATCGATCAGGACAGCGACTGGTACGCGCTGGGCCGCCTGGGCCAGCAGGTGACTGCCGCGCACCCCGATTTTGACACCCGCAGCTATGGTCACAAGAAACTGAGCGATCTGATCGCCGCGATCAAGGTGCTGGAGACGCGCCGCGAGGGCAATCAGCTGATGGTGCGGCGGGTGGACTGAAACCGCCCCAATCTGGACAACACGCGTGCCCTGTGACACATCCTGCGCGACCAAGGAGTCCGCCCAAATGACCATTACCCGCTTCGCACCATCACCCACCGGCTACATCCATGTCGGCAACCTGCGCACTGCGCTGATGAATTTCCTCATCGCGCGCAAGGCGGGCGGCACGTTTATCCTGCGCATCGACGACACCGACCCTGTCCGCAGCAAGGAAGAATATGTCGACGCGCTGAAGCAAGATCTGGAGTGGCTGGGCCTGCATTGGGACCGCGTCGAACGTCAGTCAGAGCGGCTGGACCGCTACCACGAGGCGGCGGACAAGCTGCGCGAAATGGGCCGGTTCTACGAGGCGTTTGAGACCCCGACCGAACTGGACCTGAAGCGCAAGAAGCAGCTGAACATGGGCCGCCCGCCGGTCTATGACCGCGCCGCGCTGGCGCTGGACGACGCCGCCCGCGACAAGCTACGCGCCGAACGCGGGCCGGGTGTCTGGCGGTTCAAGCTGGACCAGCAGCGGATCGAATGGAACGATGGCATACTGGGCGATATCAGCATAGATGCGGCGTCGGTCAGCGATCCGGTGCTGATCCGCGGCGATGGCCAGGTGCTCTATACGCTGGCCTCGGTTGTCGATGACACCGAAATGGGCGTGACCAATGTCGTGCGAGGGTCGGACCACGTCACCAACACAGCCACCCAGATCCAGATCATCGAGGCGCTGGGCGGAACGGTCCCGCAATTCGCGCACCACTCGCTGCTGACCGGCCCGCAGGGCGAATCGCTGTCCAAGAGGCTTGGCACGCTGTCCTTGCGCGATCTGCGCGCTCAAGGGGTCGAGCCTGCGGCGCTGCTGAGCCTCATGGCGCGTCTGGGCTCTGCCGATCCGGTCGAGCTGCGCACCGACATGGCCGAATTGATAGAGGGCTTCGACATTGAGCGCTTTGGCGCGGCGCCGACGAAATTCGACGTGGCGGACCTTTTTCCGCTGACCGCGCACTACCTGCAAGGGCTGGATTACGAGGCCGTCGCGCCGCACATCGCCGCGCTGGGCGTGCCGGACGATCTGGCGCCGCAATTCTGGGCGGTGACGCGCGACAACATCACGACGCTGGGCGATCTGGAGGCATGGTGGACCATGTTCCGCGACGGCGCCGAGCCGGTCATCGACGACGAGGATGCCGAATTCATTGCCGAGGCGATGACATTGCTGCCCGAGGGGAAGCTGGACGAGACCAGCTGGGGCACCTGGACCACCGCCGTCAAGGAAGAGACCGGACGGAAGGGCAAGGCGCTGTTCATGCCGCTGCGCAAGGCGCTGACGGGGCAGGCGCACGGGCCGGAAATGGCGCAGGTTCTGCCGCTGCTGCAAGTGATCCGCGCCCGCCGCTAGGCGCGGCGCATCGTCACAGCAAGACGCGTGAGCGCGGCATCGACGATGTCGCGCTCTTCGCCGTTCAGGCGGCAGGCGCGCGGGTAACGTGGATCGGCGCGATCATCCAGAACCGGTGCGTCCCACCCATCGGTCGTGTCAAAGAAATGCTGCGCACCGCCCGCGCCGAATTCGCGCAAATATCCCTGCACGACGACGTCGATATAACTCAGCAACAGATGGTGGCCGCCACTGGCCGCGTGACGGCGTTCGTCCGGCACCGAATAGACGGCGATCTGCGGGCGGTGGGGCAGGGGATGCTCGACCATATGTTCAGCCGGAACGCGATCATATGCGCCCTCGCGGACGTCCAGCGCGTGCCAGTCGGCATCGGGCACGGGGGCGATGAGGCCGTCGATCCAGCCGCCTTCATCCCGCGCCACCGACAAGAACGCCACCTCGCGCAGGGTCGTGGGCCGCCATGTGCGCCGCCAGCCTTTCAGCCGCGCCGGATGCGCGTCCTTGAAGGCGTGGGTGTCGCGGTTCACCAGGCTGCCATAGCCAAAGAAATAGGCATGTGCGGGGGCGGTCATGGGCAGATACCTTGCGTTGTCCGGTCCAATGAGTCGCGCAGAACCGGTGCGATTTCAAGTGCGGCATCGATGCGCGCGCAATTTCACTTGCCGCTGCCCGCGCGGCATACTATCGTCCACCGTGATTGGACAGGGAGAACCGGCAAACGCCGGTGCCGAAGGAGCAACCGCCCCGGAAACTCTCAGGCGAACGGACCTTTGCAATCATCAGACTCTGGAGAGTGCCCCGCCCGCGGGGCCGCCGAAGGGATAGCGATCTCAGGCAGCAGGACAGAGGGGGCATCGTGGCGCAGTCCGGACCGGACATTTGCGTCTTTGCGATGCCGACGTTGATACCCATCAACCCGGCAGCCATGACAGGAGGCCGGTATGAGCGATCTGAAGGTGACGGTGCTGAACGCGCTGCATCGCGAATTGGGGGCCAAAATGGTCCCTTTTGCGGGCTACGAGATGCCCGTCCAATACCCGATGGGCGTGATGAAGGAGCATCTTCACTGCCGCGCGCATGCCGGTCTGTTCGATGTCAGTCACATGGGGCAGGTCATCATCCGCGCGCCCGGCGGCTACGCCGAGATCGCCGCGGCGATGGAGGCATTGGTGCCGGTCGATGTGCTCGGCCTTGCCGATGGGCGCCAGCGCTATGCGATGTTCACCAATGCACTGGGCGGGATCGAGGACGATTTCATGATCGCGCGGCGCGGCGACGAGATGTTCGTCGTGGTCAATGCCAGCCGCAAGGACGCTGATATCCCGCGCATGACCGAGGCGATGACAGGCTGCGAAGTTACCGAAGTCACGGACCGCGCGCTGCTGGCGCTGCAAGGCCCGGACGCGGAAGGCGTGCTGGAGGCGATGGTCCCCGGCGCCGCCACGATGCGGTTCATGGATATCGCTGTATTGCCGTCGGAATTCGGCGAGGTGTGGCTGTCCCGCTCGGGCTATACCGGCGAGGATGGCTATGAGATTTCGGTCAAGGACGACCGTGCCGAGGAACTGGCGCGCGCGCTGCTGGCGCATGACGCTGTCGAGCCCATCGGTCTGGGCGCGCGCGACAGCCTGCGGCTGGAATCGGGCCTGTGCCTTTACGGTCACGACATCGACGCAAGCACCACGCCGGTCGAGGCGAACCTGGGCTGGGCCATCCAGAAGGTGCGCCGCTCGGGCGGGGACCGCGCGGGCGGCTTTCCCGGTGCTGACGTGATCCTGCCGCAGTTGGTATCGGGCGCGGATCGCCGCCGCGTCGGGCTGTCCCCCGAGGGCCGCGCGCCGATCCGCGAGGGCACGGCGCTCTTTGCGGACGAGACCGCCGAGACCGCCATCGGCACCGTCACCTCCGGCGCTTTTGGTCCCAGCATCGGGGCGCCGATGTCGATGGGATACGTCACCACGGATCTGGCCGCGCCGGGAACAGTCGTCTACGGTGAGGTGAGGGGCAAACGCCTGCCCGCCAAGGTGGTGCCGCTGCCCTTTAAACCTGCAAACTTCAAACGCTGATATCCAACGGAGATCCCAGGCATGAAATATACCGAAGAACACGAATGGCTGCGTGTCGAAGATGATTTGATCGTCGTCGGCATCACCGAACACGCCGCCGAACAACTGGGCGACATCGTCTTTGTCGAACTGCCCGAAGTCGGCACCGAAGTGGTCAAGGACGACGACGTCGTCGTCATCGAAAGCGTCAAGGCCGCCAGCGACATCCTGGCCCCGATCGACGGCGAGATCGTCGAAGTGAACGAAGTGCTGACCGACGCGCCCAGCACCGTCAACGACGATGCCATCGGCAAAGGCTGGATGTTCAAGATCAAGACCGACGACATGAGCCAACTGGACGATCTGATGGACGAAGCGGCCTACAAGAAATTCATCGGCTGAATGCCTTTGGCCTGCCGCCGGAATTACGCCGGGCGGGAGTATTTTTGGAACATTGAAAGTGGGCGGGGCGCCGGTGCGGCCTGCCCAAGTCCCTGAACCTGATGGAGTGTGACATGGCGTTCGAGCCCACCGACTATCTTCCTTATGATTTCGCCAACCGACGCCATATCGGCCCCTCGCCTGAGGAAATGGCCGAGATGCTCAAGGTTCTGGGGGCCGACAGCCTCGATGCTCTGATTGACCGGACGGTGCCCAAGGCAATCCGGCAGAAAGAGCCGCTGAATTTTGGCAAGGCCAAGTCAGAGCGCGAACTGCTGCATCACATGCGGCGCGTGGCAGGCAAGAACAAGGTTCTGGTGTCCCTGATCGGCCAAGGCTATCACGGCACGGTGACGCCGCCGGCGATCCAGCGAAACATCTTTGAAAACCCGGCGTGGTATACGGCCTATACCCCCTATCAGCCCGAGATTTCCCAGGGCCGCCTTGAGGCGCTGCTGAACTTCCAGACGATGATCAGTGACCTGACCGGACTGGAGATCGCCAACGCATCCCTGCTGGACGAATCAACCGCCTGCGCCGAGGCGATGACCACCGCGCAGCGCGTGGCCAAATCCAAGGCCAAGGCGTTCTTTGTTGATCGCGACTGCCATCCTCAGAACATCGCACTGGTGCAGACCCGCGCCGCGCCTTTGGGCATCGAAGTGATCGTCGGCAACCCGGACAAGATGGAGGCGGACAAGGTATTCGGCGCGCTGTTCCAGTATCCCGGCACCTACGGGCATGTGCGCGACTTTACCGATCACATCGCGGACCTGCACAAACACGGCGCCATCGGCATCGTCTCGGCCGATCCGCTGGCCTTGACCCTGCTGAAAGAGCCGGGCGCGATGGATGCCGATATCGCCGTGGGCAGCACCCAGCGGTTTGGCGTTCCCTTGGGTTATGGCGGCCCGCACGCGGCCTATATGGCCTGCCGCGACGACTATAAGCGCGCGATGCCGGGCCGGATCGTGGGCGTGTCCATCGACAGCCATGGCAACCGCGCCTACCGCCTCGCGCTTCAGACGCGCGAGCAGCATATCCGCCGCGAAAAGGCGACCAGCAACGTGTGCACAGCGCAGGCGCTGCTGGCTGTGATGGCGTCGATGTATGCGGTGTTCCACGGACCGAAGGGCCTCAAGGCCATCGCCCAGCGTATCCACCGCAAGACGGTGAGGCTAGCTAAGGGGCTGGAAGCGGCCGGGTTCCAGGTGGACCCGCAGGCGTTCTTTGACACGATCACGGTCGATGTCGGGCCGCTTCAGGCGGCTGTGATGAAATCGGCACTGGACGAGGGCATCAACCTGCGCCGCGTCGGCGAAACCCGCGTCGGTATTGCGCTGGATGAATGTACCCGGACGAAAAACATCGAAAGCGTCTGGCGCGCCTTCGGCATCGAGCATGAGGATGACGATTTCACGCCTGAGTACCGCGTGCCGGACAAAATGCACCGCACCTCCGATTTCATGACCCACCCCGTGTTCCACATGAACCGGGCCGAAACCGAGATGATGCGCTATATGCGCCGCCTGGCCGACCGCGATCTGGCGCTGGACCGCGCGATGATCCCGCTGGGCAGCTGCACGATGAAGCTGAACTCGGCCGCCGAAATGATGCCGGTCACGTGGCGGGAATTCTCGCGGATGCATCCGTTCGTGCCCCGCGATCAGGCGGAGGGATATCACGAGCTGATCGACGATCTGAGCGAAAAGCTGTGCCAGATCACCGGGTATGACGCGATCTCCATGCAGCCCAACTCGGGTGCGCAGGGCGAATATGCGGGGCTCTTGACCATCGCGGCCTATCAACGCGAACAGGGGCAGGGGCATCGCAACGTCTGTCTCATCCCGACGAACGCGCATGGCACGAACCCTGCCAGCGCAAACATGGTCGGTTGGAAGGTCGTGCCCGTCAAATGCAACGCGCGCGGCGATATCGACGTCGACGATTTCCGCGCCAAGGCCGAAAAGCACTCCGATGCGCTGGCCGGCTGCATGATCACCTATCCCAGCACGCATGGCGTGTTCGAGGAAACCGTGATCGACGTGTGCAAGATTACGCATGAGCATGGTGGTCAGGTCTATATCGACGGGGCCAACATGAACGCGATGGTCGGGCTCAGCCGTCCCGGCGATCTGGGCGGCGATGTAAGCCACCTCAACCTGCACAAGACGTTCTGCATCCCGCATGGTGGCGGCGGTCCCGGCATGGGGCCGATCGGGGTGAAATCACATCTCATTTCGCATCTGCCCGGCCATCCCCACACTGGCGGGGAAGAAGGCCCGGTCAGTGGCGCGCCTTACGGCTCACCGTCGATCCTGCCGATCAGCTGGGCCTATATCCTGATGATGGGCGGCGAGGGTCTGACGCAGGCGACGCGGGTGGCGATCCTGAACGCGAACTATATCGCCAAGCGGCTGGAGGGCGCGTATGACGTTCTGTACAAGGGCGAAGGCGGAATGGTGGCGCATGAGTGCATCCTCGACACGCGCCCCTTTGCCGACAGCGCGCATGTGACGGTTGACGATATTGCCAAGCGTCTGATCGATTGCGGATTTCACGCCCCCACGATGAGCTGGCCCGTTGCAGGCACGCTGATGGTCGAGCCGACAGAGAGCGAGACAAAGGCCGAGCTGGACCGGTTCTGCGACGCAATGCTGGCGATCCGGCAGGAAATCCGCGATATCGAAGAGGGCAAGATAGACGCTGAAAACAACCCGTTGAAAAACGCGCCGCACACGATGGAGGATCTGGTTCGCGACTGGGACCGCCCCTACACGCGCGAGCAGGGTTGCTTCCCCCCCGGTGCGTTCCGGGTGGACAAATACTGGCCGTCAGTGAACCGGGTCGACAACGTCCATGGCGACCGGTATCTGATCTGCACCTGCCCGCCGATGGAAGATTACGCCGAAGCGGCAGAGTAGCGTTTTCGCAGTATCGAAGTGATCTGGAAAAGCGGGCCTCCGGGCTCGCTTTTTCGTTTCGGCCCGAAATCGGATCGCCTTGCCGCGCTTACTCCCTTGATCGCAGTACCTGCGCGGGGCGCGCGGCGAGCGGCCTTAGCGCGAATACCAGCGCAGTGACCAGCGTCACCAGAACGCCTGCCGCCACGATCATCAATGCAGGCTGCCACAGCACGGTATATTTCACTTCCAGCACATAATGGCTGACGGCCCAGCCGCCCAGGGCGCCCGCACCAATGGCGACCGTACCCGCCGCACTGCCCAGCAGCGCCGCGCGTATGGCAAGGCTCGCCAGAATGCGCGCGCGCGATGCGCCCAGCGTTTTCAGCACGGCAGCTTCATAGATCCGCGCGCGCTGGTCAGCTGCCGCCGCGCCGATCAGCACCAGAAATCCCGTCAGCAGCGTGGCGGACGCGCCCCATGACGTCGCGGCGGCCAGCCCGGCCAGCAGGCCGGCCACCCGGTCGATCGCGCTGCGCACGGAAATGCCGGTGACGTTGGGATAGGCGTCCGAGACGCTGCGCAGGATGCGCGCCTCGGCCTCCTCCTCGGCGTAGACCGTGGCGATGGCGCTGTGCGGCGCCCCCTCCAGCGCGCCGGGGTTCATGACCATGATGAACCCGATCCCGGCGGTGGAAAAATCGACCTCGCGCAGGCTGGTCAGGGTCGCGGTGATATCGCGGCCAAGGATGTTGACGGTGATATTGTCGCCCAGGGCCAGCCCCATTTCGCGGGCCTCCTCGGCGGCAAAGCTGACTTGCGGCGGGCCGTCATACGCCTCGGGCCACCATGCGCCGGCCTCCAGCGGGCCATCCGGGCGCGCTGCATAAGTCACACCCCGGTCACCGTTCAGCACCCAGTGATCGCCCGCCACCTCGGCGGCGTCGCGCCCGTTGATCGCGGTAATGATCCCGCGCAGCATCGGGGCGCTGTCGACGCGGGCCACAGCGGGATCGTCCTCGGTCATCTCCAGAAATCCGGGCAGTTGATCGGCTTGCAGGTCGATGAAGAAGAACGACGGCGCGCGCCCCGGCAGATCGTTCGAGATAGAGCCGCGCAAGGTGCCATCGATCTGGCCTACGGCGGCCAGCACCGCCAGCCCGAGGCCCAGCGACAGCATCG